>CP079955.1:0-1200000 GCA_019357535.2 Macrococcus sp. 19Msa1099 | reverse complement strand
AACAAATACCATTGATAATCATCCCATACACTAAAAGAAAAATTTATAAAAATATCATTGATGAAGTACTAGACGAAAATACTTTAAATCTTTTGGTTTCAAAGCACGGATACGTCATAGACTTCACAAACATACCATATACCATAAAGAGTGCTTAGGCGCTCTTTTTATTATGTTTAATATATGCTAATCAGAGTGGAAGGCTAATAGTAAAGTATTGGTCACACGCAACGCATAGGCGACGAAACTGTACAGCAGAATGTAATTCGCCCACGAGTTTCCGGCACCCTACCATTGAGGGTGAAAAGGTATGCTGAACTTATAGGAAACTATAAGAACTAGAGGATAAAAAGCCTTTAGGATAACAAAATGGAATATGACTCGGCAGATACAGTTATGATTAACTTGTCTCAAACAATGCTTAATGATAAAGCTCAAGAGAAATACGGTAAGAAATGGGAGCAGTTAAGTGTTACTCAACAGGAACAGCTAAAAGTACAAGAATCAATAAGGCAACATACTTCAGCTGGTGTACTTGGTCAGGGTGTAAAAGAAGCGGATAGCTATGAAAAGAACTTAGCTCAATTGAAGAACACCTGGAAAGACTTTCTTGCTTCTTATGGTGGGCCTGCGTTAGATATCGCTAATAAAGGTTTAAAAGGCGGCGTTAAAATCATTGGAGGTATGGCTAAGTCTTTTGATTATCTAGGAGGGAAAGTAGAAGCTATTAAAGGGGCTTTATCAGGTCTTTTTACAGGAGATAAAGATAAAGGTCGAGATATGATGAAGAAATTAGGTTTAAATCAGTCTCAAATGAAATTTCTCGAAGATTCTATTGCTAATCTAAATAATTATAAAGATAAAGTAAGTCGATTTATATCTGGTTACAAATTATTGTTTAAGGATGACGGAAGCGATGGACGCCAGATTTTAAGTAAACTCGGAGTGTCTCCAAGTACAATACAGAAGTTAGATGATTTTGCTGCTAAATTCTCCGAGTTCAAGGGGACTATAAAAGGTTTTATTGATGGATTTAAACTTCTTTTTAAGGATGATGGGCAACAAGGACGTGACATACTAAAAAGTATTGGGATTTCACCTAAAACGATTAAAACTCTTGATGATTTTGCCTTAAAAATAATTGAATTTCGTGAGAAATTTAAAAATGCTTTGCAAGGTATTAAAGATGTTATGTCAGGAAAAACGATTTCTAGTGTTACATTCTTAGCGCAACTTGGTTTTGATAATAACCAGATCCAATTTATATTGTCGAATATCGATAAAGTGAAAAATGGTTTTAAGATATTAGCTTCAACAGTAGGGAAAGCTATTTTTGAAATAGGTAAATTTATTGGAACAGAGCTGAAAAGTCATTTCAGTTTCTTGATAAATGAAGCACCTTCAATTTTTAAGGCATTTGGGAATATAGCGAAAGTCGTTGGTTCTGTTGTCGGGGCATCGATGATTGGAATTTGGAAAGTTATGCAATTTGTTTGGCCCGCAGTAAAATTTTTAATCATCTCTGTTTGGCAGAATATCCAGGGTGTAATAAAAGGCGGTCTACAAGTCATAAAAGGTTTAATCCAAGTCTTCAGTGGATTATTTACTGGTGACTTCAGAAAAATGTGGGAGGGTATTAAGAATATCTTCTCCGGAGCCATAAAGTTAATTTGGAACGGTGTCCAATTATTATTCTATGGGAAACTGCTTAAAGGTGGCTTAGCCTTTGCTAAGTTATTCGCAGGCAGCTTTAAATCCATGTGGCAAGGTATCCTCAATTTATTTAAGAATTTCGGTAAATTTATATGGGATACTTCAACAAAAGTATCGAAAAATGTCATTGGTGCTTTCAAGAATCTGTGGACAGGTTCAATGAATATCATAAAGAATTTAAAATCAGGACTTTATAATTCTTGGGTGTCTATAAAGAAAACAACGGTAGATGCCGCAGTTGGATTAAAAGACGGTGTCGTTGGTGCATTTAAAAACACTTGGAATGGTATAAAAAGCTGGATTAAATCGATTAAAGATGGCGTAATCGGTATGAAAGATGATGTTGTAAAATCAGCAGTTGAAATGAAAAATGGTTTGAAAGATAAAGTCATTGGTGGACTTAATTTAATGATCGATGGTGTTAACTGGGTAGCAAAGAGTTTGCACATGGATCCACCTTTGGGGAAAATTGATGCTAGCAAATATTCTACAGGTACCGGAGGTCATCCTGAAGATGGATGGGCGACTGTAGGAGATAAAGGCCCAGGTAACGGAAAAGGCACAAGAGAAATTGTTCAATTCCCAAACGGACGTACAGCATTATTCGAGAAAGAAACAACGTTCTGGATGCCTAAAGGAACACATGTTTATAACAACAAGCAAACTGAAGAATTATTAGAACCTGCTAGGTATTCAAGAGGTACTCCTGGTATGGGTATGCTTGTCAAAGGTCTGGGCAACGGCATAGTAGCTTCAAATAAAGTAGTCGGTGCCAAGAAGACAAGAAAAGCCCTAGATTATACAGCGAAAAAGGGTTCGGAAGTTGAAAAAACAACAAGAGCTGGTGTGGCAATTGCTGAAGACTTACTTGAATACATCGAGAATCCTGGTAAATTAGTGGATCTTGCGATGAAAAAGTTTGGTGTAGACTTTAGTGGTATTGCTGGATTACCTGGCGACATGATGGGTAAAGCTTATAACTTATTGAAAACACAAGCTGTTAAAGTTGTTACCGGATGGCTTGATGAAGCGAGTGGTGCTAACGCAGACGGAAGCGAGATTCTTAATTGGCCTAGAACTACACCATATAGCCCTAACGCAGCAGTGCCAGGATATCCTACTTCTTTCAATGGTGGACGACACTATGGTATCGACTTAGGTATACCATCAGGAACAACAATTCATGCGCCGACAAGCGGTATTGTTTCTCAACAATCTAACTACGGCGGCGGTATTGTAGCACGTTTGTTATCAGGTAAAATCGCTCAATACTTCCTACATTTAAGTAAGGTATTGAAAACAGGACCTGTTAAACAAGGTGATGCAATCGCAAAGTCTGGTAATAGTGGTGCTTGGACTACAGGCGCCCATTTACACTATCAAGTAGAAAGCCCTGCATCTGCAGAGCTTACTAACGCTAACACACTAGATCCTGTTAAGTTCTTGAAAGGTAAAGGCGGCGGTGGTGCAGGAATACTCAAAGGTGTTTCAGCTCCTGGTAATATATCAAACTGGATTTCAAGCGCTATTAAAAGAACAGGTGTACCATCATCCTGGGCTCCATATCTTAAAACTATTGCTCAATACGAATCCGGTTTTAATCCTGCAGCTGTTCAAAATGGTTATGTTGATGTTAATACAGGTGGAAATGAAGCGCGTGGATTAATGCAGGTAACTCCTCAAACATACAGAGGTTTAATGGGAACAACTGAAGGTATGATGAATCCTATTAATAACATTACTGCTTCAATCAAATGGATTAAGTCTCGTTACGGAACAGTAACTAACATTCCGGGCATGGCAACTGGTACATGGCGCGGTGGTTATGCGAATGGCGGTATCATTCCTAAAGATTCTATTTATCGTGGTGGTGAAGAAGGTAAAGAGATTGTAATTCCTACTGTTCCTAAGCGTAAAAATCGTGCAAATCAACTCATAGCTTTAGCTGACAGAATGGTTAATGGTAAGCCTAAGCGTTATGCTAGTGGTACTAAAAAACCATCTACTCATAAAGTAAAATGGGGAGATACACTATGGGATATTAGTCGTAAAAATGGCACTACAGTAAAAGCGCTGCAATTATTAAATGGTATTAAAAATCATTTAATCTATCCTGGCCAGATTATTAAATTAACAGGTGCTATTACAGGATTAAAAAAGAGTGTATCACAACAATCAAAAACGCATAAAGCAGCAGTACAAGCATTAAGTAAAGCACAACGTATGTATAACACAGGTAGTGCCATCGCTAAACGAGGTAAAACGAGTGGTAAAGTTACTGGTAAAGAAGATATCGCAATCGGTAACTTAATCATGGCCAACATGAAGAATATTGGTAAGTTACCGGTTGAGAAGATGCAATCTAATCTTAATGCAATTAACAAGAAGATAAATTCAGTCATTGCATCAAATGAAGGTAAGATAGCAACTCTAAATAATAAGATTGTAAAATCTTCTAAGTCTGCTGAAATTAAAGGTGCAAGCAGAGAGATACAAAACCGTAAGAATAATATCGCTACACTCAATAGCAAGATTAAAAAGACTTCAAACAAAAAACTTATTGCTAAATATAAGAAAGATATCAAAGCGCATCAACGTAAAATATCTTCGCTCGAAAAAAAAATTAAGCGTGCTACTAATAACAAAGTAGCAAACAATGCACGTGCAGATATTGCTGCATATCAAGCACAAATCAACAGTTTGAAGAAGTTGAAACAAAGCGAAGTATTGAAAACTAATTTTCTTAATAGCTTAGTCAAACAGAAACAACGACTACAGAATCAACTTAATAAGAAAAATGAAGAGCGCAAAGCATTAACAGAATCGAAAATGTCGTTTAGAGATAGTATAAGAGATTCTTATCGTGGATATGCAGGCTTTGAAGCGGCAAAAGGTAATACATCAAGAGACTTTATAGCATTTATGAAGTATCGACTTAATAGAATGAAGAAGTTTGCAGCAAACGTTACAAAATTAAGAAAAATGGGATTAGATCCTACAATCTTAAGAGAAATTCTTGCAGGTGGTATCGAGTCGGCTATACCTCGTGTAGAAACTTTAGTCGGTGGAGGTAAGAAGAATGTCCTTGAAATTAATAAGTTGCAGAAACAAGTAATTAGCTATGTTAACAATCTTTCAAATGAACATTCACGATTTGGTTACGACAATGAAATTAAAGCTAAAGACAAAGAAGTTGCATCAATCAAGAAACAACAGACATCTTTGCAAAGTCGAGCAACTAGCTATTTGACTGCTAAACCTAAAACCAAGCCTAAGGCTAAGGCAAAACCTAAAGCACCTGCTAAGAAGACTGTAGCATCAAAGGTTAAAGCTAAGGTAACACCTAAAGCAAAACCTAAAAAAACGAGAACTCATAATATTAAATGGGGCGACACATTAGGTGGAATTGCAGCAAAATATCATACATCTGTATCTGCTATCAAGAAATTGAATGGTTTAAAATCAGATATGATTTACGCTGGAAGAAAGCTTAAGATACCAGGATATGCTAAGGGCGGCATTGTAAATATCCCTCAAATAGCATGGATTGCCGAGGGTGGCTTTGCAGAATCGATTATCAGTCATGATCCATCACAACGAGTTCAACAGCAGAAGATATGGAAAGATACTGGCGATAAGCTTGGATTCACTAAAGATGATGCACTTACTATGCGAATGATTCAGCTACTAGAAGAACAGAAAGAGTTGCAACGTCTAATGGCACAAAGAGAGACAGTACTAAAAATTGATAAAAAGGTATTCGCAAAAGAAGTTGCACCTGATATCGATAAAGAAATGGCACAAAATCTTAAGTACAGAAACAGGGGGTTAGCGAATGTCTAATAGATTACAAGCTGGATTCAGTATATACGGTGAACATTCACATTCTAGAAATATGTTAATGAGTAGCTATAGCTTTCCAACTCCTAAAATGAAAGAAATCAAAGAAACCGTTCCTTATATGAGTGGTTCTTATGATTTCTCTTTTTTATATGGAAAACCATCTTATGAAGACAGACAGATATCGTTCGAAATGATTGTATTCTGCAACGATTATCAAGACAGGTCAGTCATTATTACAGATATTAAGAAATGGCTATATGGTAAGCCTATGAGTCAATTACGATGTGATGTATACGAAAACTTAGAATACTATGTTAAATGCGTTGATATTGAACCTGAAATATTATCGTATGGTATCAACTTCAAAATCGTATTTGAAGGTCATCCATTTGCTAGAAACGTAATTGATAATAGCGAGGTGATATGATGTACCGGTTAAAGTTATACAACGTTGATGATGCAACTAAGAAATATACAATACTAGATTTATCGAACGGTATATCCGAAGTATCATCAGCAACTTTAGAACGACAGGTAAATTCTATAGATTCATCAAGTATCTCGTTATTTCATAGTTTCTTGCAGCAATCAGCGTTTAATATCAAATCATTTAAGACTATGCTTGAAATCTACAATACGAAAAAGAAAAAATATGAGTTTAGAGGTCGTGTAATAACTCCTGATCATTCTATGGAATCAAGTGGTGAATTCAAGCATCAACTGACATTTGAAGGTGTAAAAGCATTTCTTAAGGACAGCCTACAAAAACAGTCGTTTGAGTTTGATAAAGCACCAATAGACTTACTTAAGTTAGTTATCAACCATCATAATAGTGAAGTTGGAGCTGAAACATATAAACGCTTTACTGTAGGGACTGTAGATGTACCTAAACCTGTGATACCAGCAGATGAAACATATCGAGAAGAAGAGAAATATTTTTATAGGTATGATGACAAAGATACTTTGACAACCATTGAGGAAGATTTAGTAAATAAATACGGTGGTGTAATAATCATTGAAATCACTGAATCTGCAAATATCATACATTGGTATAAAGATTACGCTAAAGAAAAGAGTACTAAAATTGCACTCGGAGAAAATCTTCAAAACATCCAATATAAGATAGATCCTACCGACATTATTACAAGACTAAAACCTTTAGGAGTATCAAGTGAAACTGCAAACGGACAAGAGATTAAATTAACGATTGCTAATGTTAATAAAGGTAATCCATATATCGATATTCCTGAATTGATTAGTATATATGGGGTTCAAACAGGTGCAGTAGATTTTAATGACATGTATACACCAGAAACTTTAAAAGCAGCAGCTAACAAGTGGATAAAAGAGCAGAATAAGAAAGTGGCAAACGTATCTATCTCGTTAGATGCAATCGATTTAGAATTGATCGGATTACGTCCTGACTCTTTAGAAATATATAACATGCATCTTGTAGAAGTATCACCTTTGAATATTAACGACAAGATGAAAATAATCGGAGAGAGTATTGATTTGATTCAACCGCATAATAAATCTGTAACCATTGGAGACAAGCCTTGGACAATGGAGGATGTTCAGAAGCAGATTGCCAGAGAGCGCACAAAAGAAGTTGAAAGAAAGTTGGCAGAATCAACAACAGCCCTCAACTCAAAAATCGGTACAGTATCTAATGATCTGCAAAACGTAACAAAGGGATTTAATCAATCTACTTCAACGTTACAAACAAACATTCAGTCGCAACAACAGTTGATTACTGGTGTTACTTCAGGCGTGACATTGAGTGATGTTAACGGATTTCAACCAATAAAGAACAGTACGTTGAATGTTGGAATGTCAGTATTCAGAGTAAGTCCGCCGCAAATAGATTATGGTGTTCAGATTAGCGATGGTTTCTTCTCTACAACGAGTAATACACCACTTCAGTTTGATGGCTATACCGTTATACATTTCCAAAGGTATCTCAAAGTAAGCTTCTCTTCTTACATGAGTGATGGTGGAAGTGGCGTTATAGAGGTCTTTAGCTATGACGGTGTAACAACAACGTACTACAATTCAGTTATTGTAGATGTTACAGGCAAAGGTAATCAGAGGTTGAATGAATTATTAATTGATTTAGGAAGACCGACAAAAAGAGTGCTTAACTTCTATTTCAGAATTAAATCGAACAGTGCATCGAGTATAAACGTAAAGACACTATACATTGGAACAACAGATTATTAGGAGGGATGATATGGAAGCCTGGGCAGTATTAACTAAGGTTATTGACGGAGAAGAAAAGATAGTCAAAGCAGGACTGAATCTCGTAGTAGATGATGATTACGACAGAGCAATCATGGTTGATGAAGTCAAAGCAAGACAATCAGAAAAATTAGAAATAAAAGATGGAGTTGTATCAGTGAAAACTGATGCGACTCTTTTAACGTTAAAAGAACTTAATGAAGCAACAAAACTAAAGGAGATTATACCAGTGGTAATCTCGAAAGAAGTGGAGGAATAAGATGGAGATTAATACACTTAAGACTAAGAATAATTATCATAATTATATTGTGATTAAACAATCCGATAATACAAGTCTTATTGAATTGTTATTATGCGGACCTAATGGCTCAATTATGAACGACCTAAATCAAAGTTGTACATTAACTATACTTGATGAAGTAGATAAAAAGATAAGACAGAAAACTACAGAACAAATCGTTAACGGAGCTGTAACATTTAAAGTTGCTAACGATTTAAAAACCAATCCTCATACTTTAGAAATTACGACTGCTGATGGACAGAAGTTTCCTAGTAACAATGACTTTACTATATTGGTTTCTGATACACATGATAAAAGTGAGTTAAATGTTATTAATAATTTATCAAGAGATGAAGCGTTAGCGGAAATAAATCAATCAGTAAAGGAATTTATTTCAAAAAATACTGATCAATATATTGATAAAGTAGCTACTGAAAAATGGATATATGAGAATAATTTCAAACCTAAAGAAGCGGTAAAGACTGAAAGTGCTTTGCCATTTAACGCAGAGAAAAACGAGATAAGATTAGTTCAAGATGATAATAAACAGTACGTGTTTGATGGCACTAAATGGATTGAATTTGGCGCAGTTAATCTCGATGGGCTTACTGATATAGAGAACAAGTTGCAATCATCTAAAAACAGATTGTATGATTTAGAAAATAATACTAATCGTTCTATCATTTCAACTTCGGGGAGAAAATTCCCAATGATTACTTTTGTTGATGATGATGGAAATGTTAAAGTATTAGAAAAATGGGAACCCGTTTTAAAAGAGAAAAAGAATAAACTAACAATAGCAGTCGTAACATCTTGGGTTGATAACCAAGAGCCAACAGTGATGAATTGGGAAACATTACATCGTTTAAATCGTGAGTATGGAGTTGAGATGGTTAGCCATACACATGAACATAAACATGCTCAACAATTAACAGATGAAGAAGTAGAGCATGAATTTAGAGAGGCGCAAAAGGTTTTAAAACGTGAGGGTTTTACTCATAACATCATCGTTCAACCCTTTGGCGAAAACACAAAAAGTGTGAGAACGATTAGTCGTGATTACGCAAGAGCGAACATATCTACTAAGGAAGGTATCAATACATTACCTTTAGATACCTTTAGAATGAACAGGATAACGTTAGGGGAATCGACTAATAACACTTGGGAGCATTACAAAGCAAGATTAGATGAAACAATTGAAAATAATGGTTGGATTATCTTCAAAAGTCATTCGCAATATGAAAGTTTTGATAATACACAGATAGAATTGTTAAAACAGATTATAGACTATTCGCGAGAAAAGAACATGATGAATGTCACACTTGAAGAAGGGTTGAATAAAGTAGGGAATCTTATTGACGTTGGGGATTATACTGATAAGGCAGGTACAAGTGAATATTTCGTATTAGATGTAGAGGGTAAATTACATGCACGCACACTTTCAAAAGATTACTATACCTTGAAATTCAATTCATCAAATATCGACACACCTGTTACATCGTTCCCAGCGCAAGCAACTTCTATCACACCTATCATAAGTACAAATGCTGCACCATTTCCAACAGGAAAACCGGGTATGTTAATTACAGTAAGTTCCATAGAGCCTTCTACATCTTATCAAGAATACGTGCCTTCAAACAGTGAAACGCTTTATCGTAGACGTTGGGATAAGGTTAACAATAAATGGTTGCCATTCGTTAAAATAATCGATGGTATGGTCGAAGAAGTCGTAAGGCATTATGCAAAACAAACAATCGTTCCAGCAAATAGAACAATTGAAACTGTTATCACAAACGCGCAACTTGACCTATTAAACTTTAATGTAGGACACATGTTGCAGGCTACACCTGAAAAACTACTGCCTGACGGAATTATCTTCAACGCTTATATATTAGAAGCAAATAAAATCACTATCAGATATGCAAATGTAACAGGCTCTACTGTGACAGTACCAGCTTTGTTTTTCAGATTTAGGATAAGCAAGTGAACTTAAAGAATGAGTATCAAAGTAAAAGATACTATCTCTTAAAAATTAAATCAATTACACAATTTTAAAAATTCTCTTACCATTTTCTTTGATATAGCGTATATTTAAAAGAAAATGCATGGAGGAATTACTGTGAGTATATTTGACGATATTATTATTATTATTGGTGATCAATTTTGGAAACTATTTAATTCTTATGCACCTGCATTTATAGCGTTAATAGGTACTTTTGCAACTATATATTTTAATAAAAAAACGTCTAATGAAAACAGAAACGCAAATGAAGAAATTGCAAAAAAACAAAGGCTCTTACAATTAGGTTTGAATACTAAACAACAAGAATTTCAAAACGAAATCAGAAATTTAAATGAAAAACATCTTACTGATTTAAAAAATAAAGAGCTAGTAGCAAACATAATTGCTAAACAAAGAATAGATTGGTTGCAAGATGTTAGAACTGTTACCAGTGAATTTATATCAAGTTATTTTAATTTAATTTCAGACTTTATGGCGCCTACAGATATAAAAAAGCATGCTGATAATCTGAATAAATTTAATAAACACTACTATTTACTATATTTATATTATCCATTGAAAGATAAAAAGGGTAATATAAATAAAAATCATCAAGTGCTTTTAGATTCATTGGAGAACTTCTATCATGTTGTTAAAGAAGTTCAATTAAATCATTCTATAAATACCACAAATAAAATAAAATCGGGTATTGATACTGAAAAGCTTGATTATTATCTTGATAAATTTATAGAGGAATCAACTCTATACTTTAAACTAGTTTGGGAAGATGCAAAATCAATGAAATAAATATACTCAACCTCTATTCACGCAAAGTGATTAGGGGTTTTTATTATAAATAAATTTAAAAAGGAGTTGATTAAATGAACAGAATTGAAGATGTTACACCTGATGATTCAAAGATTTCACGACCACTATCGACACCTGAGAAATTGACATGTGCATCAACCTTTACGTTCGGACTTTATTCATTAGCTAGAGCATCGTTCTGGATATTAGAATCTGATTCTGCAGTGAATGATAGCCCGTTATATGAAGCGCTCCACCAAGTTTTCCCTTTATGGACCTGGGGGGCAGTCATTATGTTCTTCAGCATATGTCTGATAGCCAGTTGTTTCTATATACCGCACCGACTGACAAGAAAGATTTATGATCTTTTAGTAATGATAGGTGGTATCGGACTATCAATCTTTTATTTCTTTTTAGCGGTTGCAGGAATAAATAATTCTATTAACTGGTTAACACCTACAGGCTTTTTGATACTTTCGGCAGGTCTAGGTGTAATTGGATTTATAGGTGGTGTTAGCTATTTTGCAAAACGATAGAGTCGAGTCTTTAAAGGATTTACAGATACTGCATGAGCGTGATAAACGTAAGATATATCAGTATATTGATGAAGTTGATGATAAACATACAAATAACTATCACTTACTCGACAAAGCAATAACGTTATTTAGCGAATCACAGAAACCACTTGTTAAATCACTTACTAACATTGAGGGGCAGATGGTAACGTTAAATGATACGATGAGTGGATTTAAAGGCGAAGTTGATAAGTTAAAAGGCAAAGTAGATTCACATGAAGAATTTATCAGTAAACGTAAGAATGCGAACGACAAGATCATAGTCGCAATCATAGGTGCTTTCGCTACAATCGGCGGAAGTGCCTTTGTTTTTGCACAAATATTTTTTAAATAAAGGACGTGCCAAAATGGTACGTCTATTTTAATTGGAGGAATTTATAAATGAATAAAGAACTACAGTTAGCTTTGACACGTTTAGTCGTTCTATTAATTGCATTAATCAACTCTGCTTTGGCACATTACGGGAAACCATTAATTAAAAGTGACGAAACATTTATCTACCAAACATTAAGTGACTTATTTTTAATTGGATCTATTGCGTGGACTTATTGGAGAAATAACAATATTACTCGCAATGCGCAACAAGCACAGAAATTTAAAAAAGTATTAGATATTGAAAAAAACAACGAAAATATGGAGGAAAAATAATATGACTAAAAATAAAATCGGTACTTGGAATGGTGTTTCTGTTTATACAGATTTCTTACCTATCGGAACAAGAAGAACAGGGCAAAGATTGAACAGCGGTAATCCTAAATTCGCAGTGTTTCACGACACAGGAAACCCTAATACAACAGCACAACAGAACGTGAACTACTATAAGAATACTTATATGGAACCATGGGCTAGTGTTGCATCAGCACATATCTTTGTAGATGACACTGAATGTATTATCTGTATTCCTGTAACTGAAAAAGCATGGCACGTGATTTACAGTACACCAACAGACAACGCTTGGTATGGTGCAGATGCAAACGATGTAGCATTTGGTATTGAAGTATCATACTACAGTGATAGAAATAAATCTCTTAAATCGTTAGATAATGCTTGTCGTATTATGGCAGCTTTATGTAATTCGTGGGATATTAATCCACGCACAAACATGCCAGGACATCAAGATATTCAGGCCGACAAACAAGACCCTGGTAATCTACTTGCTGCATGTGGATATGCTAGACGTAACATGAGTGTTATCGATAACTTGATCGTTAAGTATATGAATGGCGATGCACCTGTTAAGAAAGTTGCACCTGCACCTGAAAAAGTTGTGAAACAATCACCACCTGTTAAAAAACCTGCATCAAAAGGTGCTAAACGTATTAAGGCATGGTCTGAGAAACCTCACTACAAAGGAACGATTCAATATAACGCATCGCTAAGACAGCGTGCAGGTAGTGATTTCAGTAACTTTAGTTTCAACAAAGAAATTGGAACGCTTAAAAAAGGGGAGACTGTATATATCTTCGAAGAAATTCAAGACGCACAAGGTAACATATGGTGCAGAACATACTCACCTAGCAATAATGGTTGGGTACACAAGCATACAATTAAATAAATGAACTTTAATCCCTACATTCAGAATAAGAGTGTAGGGATATTTTTGTTTATAAAGATGGCCCTCTTCTATATGATATTCTTTCAAAAATAAATATTATTAATTTATAAGTTATTTTTCTTTATTTAAAATACTTTTTTCTTTATATAAGTTGCTAAAGTAAAAGGATAGGGTATATAATAAGTAGACTATGTTAGACAAAGCTTGACAAAGTCTTTTGTCATCTTTATTTGATTAACAGTTAAGTGACAGGAGACAGTTTGAAGACTGTCTATTTTTGTGTCTGTATTCAGAACAATTGGAACAGTTGTCGAAAGGGGGATTTTACAATGAAAGAATTAGCTAATATGATTCTGACACGAGCAAATGAAACTAATACGCCTGTAACTAACTTGCATTTACAAAAAGTAATGTATTTTTTATTAGTTTTCATGGCGGATACACCTAAATACAATGAGCAAGCAAGAGAATTATTTAATCAAGGTAATCTTCAAGCTTGGCCGTATGGTCCTGTTGATCCTGGAGTGTATCAAGACTATAAAAAATTTAAAGATAGACCGATTAAACTTGAATGTGACTTTAGTCCTATCACATCGATTGATGAGACATTAACTACATGGATAGATAAATTATTAAAAATTAATGTTTTCAGTCTAGTGCGCCTAAGTCATGAACATCGTTTTTGGGCTAATAATGAGGATAATATTAAAAAAGGTTTTCGACCAGAATATACTTTTGATGATATAGTTGGTGCTATGAATGACTAATGAGATATTAGAAGAATATATAAATGAAAAATTAAATATTAATAACATGGATGCTGTCAATTACTCTATTGATAGCATCAAATTATATTATGATAAATTTGTAGATATCACTCAAAGTAAAGATGATCAGGCTATAGATTTATTTAAAGATTTTGAATTTGAACAATTACTAGAGTCCTGTAACAACTTAAGTTCTAGACATGTGCCTTACTCAAGAATAACTGATTTAGTGTTTAAAGAAGAAAAAGAATATAGTTCCACTGAAATGCGAGAAATTGCGACATTTCCAACACTATTTAAAGGAGCATTTCTAGAATGGTTAGAAAAAGAATATAGTAGTGTAGGGTTTTCTGATGACATTACTAAAGAAGAGGTTTATGGAATTAAAGATGGCGGAGATACCAAATCATTAGATGAAAAGTTCAAATTAAGTGAAATTAAAAAAAATTTAGATGGTATTGAGAATATATACAAAATCATTGAACACCTTGAACTAGCTATTAAACAAAAACAAGGGTTATATGATAAACAAAAAGTTCAGCTAGAAGAATTCGATAGCAAAATATACGAATTTGATTTAGTTTTAAAGGGTTATGATGATGATATAGAAGGCTCTCTAAAAGTAGTTAATCAGATAAAGGAGGACAAAAATCAAATTTATACTCAATTTGTAGCTATATTGGGAATATTTACTTCTATTATGTTTGCGCTTATTGGGGGATTTAATGAGTTAACGACGTTAGCTATGAGTGTAAAAGATACACCTGTTCCCAAATTGTTGATTTTTATGTCATTACTAATGCTTGGAATCACTTTATTAGTTTTCATGTCATATAGTGCAGTCAGTAAACTTACTGGCTTAAAATTAAAAAGTTGTCAATGTAGTGATGACGAAGAATGTCGTTGTTTATTTAGGGAAAAACACCCTACTGTTTTTTATACAAGTTTTTTCTTAATATGTATCATGATGACAGGTTTCTTATTAGGGGCTTTCTATGATAAAAATCCTAAAATTAACCCCACTATTGATTTAGCCCACATTAATGGTTATATAATTCCTTTAGTATTATTGCTGATTTTTTTGATTATAGTATCAGTCTTGATTTATAAAATTGTTTTTAGCAAACAACTTGAATTACCAAGAGAAATATCTATAGAAGAAGCAAACTATCATATAAATAAATTAAATAATAGAATGATAGCTTTATGGGTAGTAGTCACTATTTTGTTAGGTTTAACGATAATTCAGCTGATATTATAACTATGTTTTTAAAAAAGTATGATTTTGATGAAAATAGTAGTATTATTGGTATCTAAAATGGGAAAAATGAAACATTTATAAATAAACGTGCAACGCTTGGAAATAAAATATAGAGTGTTACCGCTACAAACCTTTAGTAAATAAGACTTTGAAGCCTTCGCCCTGCATTCGAAAATGAGTGTGGGGCTTTTTTGTTGTTATAATTTAAATGATTTTTATTGACTATATGTCAATTATAATTTATATTTTAAATATAAACGACAACGCCCTCACTTCCTTTTTAGGCAGATAAGTTCTGATGTGGGGGCTATTTTTGTATCTAAAAGGGGATAAAAATGACTGGACCTAAACACTTAACTTTTGAAGAACAAATAGATTTATTAGTAGCAAGAGGAATGAATATCCCAGATAAATCAGGTGCCATGAATAAAATTGAAAATATTGGTTATTATAAACTAAAGGAATTTGCGTTTCCGCTTTCTAGTGTAGTCACAGAAGATGATGGTACCAAAACCAGAAGATATGATGGAGTAGAATTTTCTAGTGTAATTACACGATATTATCAAGATAAAAATTTAAGACTCAATGTACTACATGCAATTGAAAAAATAGAAGTATCATTAAAAACCCGTATATCCTTTGTATTAGGTGAATCTCATGGAGCTTTTGGATATTTAAAGTTTGGTAATTGGTGCAATAAAAAAGAATATTGTAAGCATTACTTAAAAGATCAAGAAGAAAAATTCAAATACCAACTTATTAAAAAGATAAAATTATCACATAGCCATGAATTAACTGATAAGGTGAATTTAAATGAACAAGGATTACCTAGTGTATGGTTGATGACTGATGTTCTTATGTTTGGTGACGTCATTGCATTGTTGAAACTTATGTCGAACAAAAACCTTAGAATGATTTCAAGTTATTATAACTGTACAAATGACGAATTGTTATCTTGGTTAAAATGTTTAAACTTTATTCGAAATATTTGCGCACATAATTCAAATATTCTAGACATTAAATTGAAAACAACTCCTAAGATCCATCCTGAATGGAAAAATGATATATTTAAAATGAAGAATAATAATTATTCTAATAGACTTGCGGTTGTAATATATATTGTTCATCACTTTATTAGAGAAATAAATAACAAATATCACATCTATAAAATACCTGTTGCTATCGAAAAGATAGTAAAAAAAGACGAAAAGAAAATAAATCAATTAGGATTTGTAAATGCTGAAGCAATAAAAAAATTGAAAGTATTGTAAGTATTATACATATAAATAACCGAAAAGCACCTTAACTTATATGATTAGGTGCCTTTTTATTTCGGGTAAATAACCGAAAATTTAAAAATTCGGTTAAATAGCCGAATATTTGATTAAACAAGTAAATTGTCGTATAATTATATTACACGCAGCTTTATACAATACGCCGAAAAACACATGCGCTGGTCAACGTCGACTATGACCAATAAAACAGTTAGCTTGTCATTGAGTGACTTCTTTGACTAAAAGATATTGTATATTGCCTGCAGCTCAAAGCACCAAAAGTTCAGACACCTATATTTATAGGTGTTTTTTATACTTAAAAGGCACCTTACTGATTATAGTAGGGTGCTTTTTGAATCATATTAATATAATATCCTTGTATTTATTATCTTACTTCGACAATAAAGTTAAACTTAAGTTGCATTTTCTCATTATTATAACATGTTCTGACTTGCACTTCTTGATTGAATTCATCTATTTTTTCAATGACACAATCAATTTCATGTAATTGATGATCATTGTGATAGATTATAGTACACGATGAAGGCATACACGAATAGTGATGTAACTTAACGTTGATTTCAATTATTTGTTCATCGCTTAATGCAGGCATATAAAAATAGTCTTGCGTTTCTATTTGACGTTTTATGTCGGCATACTGTTGTGGCATAGTTGCGAATGGTGACCATTTAATCATGCCGCGTCCTTTAGGTATGTTTCTTTCAAGATATTGCGAAGGAACATTTTTGTAATTAGTTTCTTCTACTAGGTGTTCTGGAACGATAGGATGATTAACGTTTAAATTGTGGGCTTTCACTAAGATCACCAATTTCAAATATAATAGAATAGACTTTAGCAGGTTCATTTTCAACGCCCTCATTAAGTATTTCTTCAATAGGTAATAAAGAAACATCTCTTCGATTATCTTCTGTTATAAGATTATTTTTATATAACATGTGATAAAGCTTTGTTTTAGCATCTTCTACACCTACATCAGTTAAACTGAATTTACATTCCTGGTATTCATCCTTAAGGATATCGTATGTAATCTCATCGATAATAATACATTGTAATTCTTTCATGTTACCATCTCCTTCACTTAAATTATAGAACATACGTTCGTATTAAATCAAGAGAATTTTATTTGACCACATCAATAGGAAGTACTATGATTAATATTTTTTCGTATTTGACCACAATGTATGTACTTGATTTTAGTATGACCACATCTCGACCACGAAGGAATATAAAATCAAAGGAATATAAATAAATAAATACAGTCTTAAGCTTTGATTTAAAAAGGATTGTAAAACAGAATAAAATATAAGAAAACACGACTTTAATTGAAATGTTATTAGTATTACTCGTAATTTCGATTTTAATCATCGTTATCATTCCGAATATTGCTAAACAATCTAAGACAGTACAGGCTAAAGGATGTGAAGCTCAAGTAAAGATGGTACAAGGTCAGATTGAGGCATATCGAATTGATACGGGTAAAACACCATCTACAATAAATGAGCTTGTTCCTGAATATTTAAAAGAAAATCAAGTGAAATGTAAAGATGGAGCAGACATAATAATCAATAATGGTGAGGCATCATTAGGTGCTTAGAGCATTTTCATATATAGAAATGCTCATTGTACTAATGATTGTCACCGTAATACTCACTGTTGTGCCTGTAAACAGGTTTAAACTAGATGAAATAAAACATGAAGAGATTAATGATGAAATAATTTCACTACTAAATTACTATCAGACAAAAGCCATTGTATCTAAGGTGAATATCTATGTGTCATTTCCTCCGGGAAGTGACACCATTTATATTAAATCAGCCGCGCTCGACATTAATGCTTCCTATCAAATAGATGATGGTTATATTGATCGGCACAATAGTTCGAATAATATGCAGTATTATTTTGATGGGAGAGGGATTAATAAAGGTGGCTCAGTTATTTATCATATAGGCGATAAAAAATATCGTCTAATCTTTCAGATTCATTGGGGGAGAATGAGAATTGAAACGTTATAGTGGTTTTTTATTGATAGATAGCATGCTAGCATTTTCTGTCATCATCCTAATCGTAATGCTGCTACTTCCAATGTACAACGAAATGTCCATGACATATCAGAGTAAGCAAGCTACGCTTGAAAAGATTCGGTTACTGTATATGCATATCGTAATTAGAGAAGGAGAATACACACGTGAAGCAGATACAATCTGTATTAAAGCATCTAAGATATGCCATACGTTCAAATAAAGCATTTACGCTGCTTGAGATGCTTATTAATATGGCTGTAGTTATGATTGTTATATCAATTATACCGATGATCTTAATTCAGATATATCAATTTAACGGACGTTCTACAGATCATCACGATATAAATACGGCTTTATTTTTAAGGGAGATTGCTACTGAACTTAAAAATGCGAAGGACGTTACAGTTAGGGATGGCAAACTTCGAATAGCACTTCGAGCAGATTTGATTACATATGAATGTGTGCATAATCGCATCGTACGAAAAGTAAATGGAGAGGGTTACATCATCATGCTGGAAGGCATTAAGGAAGGAGTCTTTTTTATAGAAGATGAACATCTATACATATCTCTGCAATCAAAAAATGAATCTCTCGCAAAGAAATATCAGGTTCTATAATGGGTTTATAACGCCATATTTACTGATTCTATTATTTTTAACAGTCTTTTTTTTAAGTTATTATAGCAACAGATTCATGTTAAAATTAAAGACAATGGATCATCTTGAACAGTATTATTATGAAGAGATTCTAAAGTCTGTAGAAAAAAGAGGTGTTTAGTTGGCTTATGTACTTGTAGGATTTATGGGTGTTGGAAAAACAACAATCGGTAATTTATTAGCACGAAAGCTCGGGATAAAGTTTGTTGATATCGATGAACAAATTGAATTAGAAATGAATATGAAGATCAAGGATATATTTGACCAGTACGGAGAAACTTACTTCAGAACGTTGGAACATATCGTTTTAAAAAAACACATAAACATGAATATTATATTAGCTACAGGTGGTGGAATTGTCGAAAATCCGAACAATATTTCACTTTTAAAAGAAAATAAAATGAATATATGGGTAGATACGAACATTAACACTGTGTATAATAGAATTATAAATGATGCTAATCGTCCGAATGCGATGAATAGATCATTTGATGCCATTAAAGACTTGTACTTTGGAAGACGTTCACGTTATAATGAAATCGCATACATTAGCGTTAACAATGATGATGAACTGTCAGACTGTGTGCAGGAAATTCACAATTTTATTATTGCGGAAGAAGGAAGTTAGAGAGAATGATAAATCATCGCCGAAGGGGCATCGCTATATTAAACTCTCAGGCAAAAGGATAATTTCCGGACAAACCCTGTAATGAAGCAGGATAGCACTATGCTATGCTGTTTTTATTTTTAACAATTAGGAGGAATATCATGTCAGAATTAAAGAAAACACCACTTTATGAAAAATATCTGGAAGATGGTGCAAAAGTAATTGATTTTTCTGGTTGGGCTTTACCTGTTCAATTTTCTAGCATTAAAGAAGAACATATCACTGTTAGAGAAGGCGTAGGGATGTTTGATGTCAGTCATATGGGTGAAATTATTGTCGAAGGTGAGCATGCACTTGAATATCTTCAGTATGTACTTACAAATGATGCATCTAAAATGACTGATAAAAAAGCTCAGTATACAATGATCTGTAATGAAGATGGTGGTGTCATTGACGACCTTGTTGTATATAAATTAGGAGAGAATAAATACTTACTCGTAGTAAATGCCGGAAATACTGATATTGACTTCGAATGGTTAAAATCACATGAAAAAGATGGTGTAACAATAACGAACGTATCTTCTGAATATGGACAAATTGCAGTACAAGGGCCTAAAACTTTAGAAAAGCTTGCACCTGAAGTTAAGGAAGATATTTCGGAAATGAAATTATTTGAATTTTTAAAAGATGTTGAAATTTTCGGTAAAAACGTAATCTTAAGTCAATCAGGTTACACTGGTGAATATGGCTTTGAAATTTATTGTAAAGCCGAAGATACGGTAGCAATCTGGGAAGCACTGCTTAATTTAGGTGTTACGCCTTGTGGTCTTGGTGCTCGAGACACGTTACGTTTAGAAGCGGCATTACCGCTACACGGACAAGATTTATCAACTGATATAACACCTTATGAAGCTAAGATGGGCTTCAGCGTTAAACTTGATAAAGGCAACTTTATCGGCAAGTCAGTACTTGAAACTCAAAAGTCAGAAGGTGTAAAGCGTAAATCTGCTGGTATTGAACTGTTAGAACGCGGGATTGCACGTACTGACTATGAAGTGTTTGATAATAAGGATAATAAAATCGGTTATGTTACTAGTGGAACGCAATCACCATTAACTGGCCGTTCAATTGCTTTAGCATTAATTGATACAGATTTTACAGCAATTGATACAGAAGTTTATGTACAAGTTCGTAAAAAACGTATTCCAGCAAAAGTTGTTAAAACTCCATTCCATAAAAATTAAGGGGCGAAGAAAATGAGTCATCGTTATATACCATTAACAGAAACTGATAAAAAAGAAATGATGGAGACAATCGGTATCAACTCAGTTGATGAGTTGTTCCAGGACATACCTGAGAAAGTACGTTTCCAGGGCGATTTAAATATCAAGCCACGTAAATCTGAAACTCCGTTACTAAGAGAATTACAGGCGCTTGCAAACAAGAACGTAACGAGTGATACACATGTGTCATTTTTAGGTGCAGGCGTATATGATCATTATATTCCGACAGTGGTAGATCATGTGATTTCACGTAGTGAATTCTATACTGCATATACTCCTTATCAACCTGAAATTTCACAAGGTGAATTACAAGCCATCTTTGAATTCCAGACGATGATTGCAGAACTTACTGGTATGGATTGTGCGAACTCTTCTATGTATGATGGAGGTACATCATTTGCGGAAGCAGCAATGCTTGCATGTGGTCATACGAGAAATAAGAAGATTATTGTTTCAAAAGCAGTGAACGATCAATCACGCGCAGTATTACACACTTACGCAAAAGGTCAACATCTAGAAGTAGTTGAAATTGATGTGAAAGATACCGTTACGGATTTAGATGCTTTAAAAGCAGCAATTGACGAAGATACTGCATGTGTAATGGTGCAATATCCAAACTTCTTCGGAAGTATAGAGGATTTAGAAACAATCAAATCTTTCACTGAAGGCACTAAGGCCTTATTCGTAGTTTCGAGTAATCCGATGAGTCTAGGTCTATTAACACCACCTGGAGAATTCGGGGCAGACTTAGTTGTTGGAGATGCACAAGTATTTGGTATTCCAGCACAACTGGGTGGGCCACACTGTGGTTACTTTGCAGCAACGAAGAAGTTAATGCGTAAAATGCCGGGACGCCTTGTTGGACAGACACAGGATGATGAAGGAAACCGCGGATTTGTATTAACATTACAAGCGCGTGAACAACATATTCGTCGTGATAAAGCAACATCAAATATCTGTTCTAATCAAGCTTTAAATGCTTTAGCTGCGTCAGTTGCAATGAGTGCATTAGGTAAGAATGGCGTCTATGAAATGGCGAACCAGAACTTACAAAAAGCAAATTATATGAAATCACGTATGATTGAAGAAGGATTCGAAGTGCTTGAAGGAACAACATTTAATGAATTCGTAGTGAAATTTAATCATCCGGTTAAAGAGATTAATGAAAAGCTTCTTGATGAAGGTTTTATTGGTGGATATGACTTAGGTCAAGTTGAAGAGACATATCATAACCATATGTTAATTGCAGTAACTGAATTACGTACGAAAGAAGAAATTGATACATTTATCGCGAAAGTAGGTGTGTTCAATGCTTAAAGGAAGCTCTCCGTTAATTTTTGAACGTTCAAAAGAAAATCGTTTCAGCTATTCATTACCAGAATTAGAAGTAGAAAATAAAAAAGTCGAAGATTTATTAGATAGTAAGTTCATCCGTAAAGAACGCCCGATGCTGCCTGAAGTAGCGGAACTAGATTTAATGCGTCATTATACCGAACTTTCAAATAAAAACCATGGTGTAGACTCTGGGTTCTATCCACTAGGTTCTTGTACGATGAAGTACAATCCAAAGATTAATGAAAAAGTCGCACGTATGTCAGGCTTTGCGAACGCTCACCCGCTTCAAGATGAAAAAACAATTCAAGGTTCTTTAGAAGTAATCTACGATTTACAAGAACACTTAAAAGAAATTACAGGTATGGATGAAGTAACGCTTCAACCAGCAGCGGGGGCTCATGGTGAATGGACTGCACTTATGATGATTCGTGCTTACCATGAAGCGAATGGAGACCATAACCGCACAAAAGTCATCGTACCTGACTCAGCACACGGTACTAACCCTGCATCTGCAACAGTTGCTGGCTTTGAAACAGTAACCGTTAAATCAAATGAATTCGGGCTAGTTGATATCGAGGACTTAAAGCGTGTTGTAGGTGATGATACGGCTGCAATCATGTTGACAAACCCAAATACTTTAGGTTTATTCGAAGAAGATATTTTAGAAATCCGTGAAATCGTACATGCTGCCGGCGGTAAATTATACTATGATGGCGCAAACTTAAATGCGATTATGAGTAAAGTACGCCCTGGAGACATGGGATTTGACGCAGTTCACTTGAACTTACATAAAACGTTTACTGGACCTCACGGTGGTGGTGGACCAGGTTCTGGACCAGTGGGTGTGAAAGCAGATCTAGTGCCATTCTTACCAAAACCACATATCATTAAAGGGGAAGATGGTTTTAAATTTGATAACGACCGACCACAATCAATTGGTCGCGTTAAACCTTTCTATGGTAACTTTGGTATCTACTTACGTGCCTATACGTATATTCGTACGATGGGTCCAGATGGTCTGAAAGAAGCTTCAGAAGTTGCAGTGCTAAATGCGAACTACATGATGCGTCGTCTGCAGGATTACTTCGTATTACCATATGACCGTCATTGTAAGCACGAATTCGTAATTAGTGGATCTAAACAGAAGAAACTTGGTGTTAGAACTTTAGATATGGCGAAACGCCTGTTAGACTTCAACTTCCATCCACCAACAATCTACTTCCCGCTTAACGTAGAAGAATGTATGATGATCGAACCGACAGAAACAGAATCAAAAGAAACGCTAGATTCATTCTGTGATACGATGATTCAAATCGCTAAAGAAGCTGAAGAGAATCCGGATATCGTACTAGAAGCACCACATCACACGGTGATCGGTAGATTAGATGAAACATTAGCAGCACGTAAACCGGTTTTAAAGTATGAAGGTTCAAACGAGAAGTAGTATAAAAAAACAAGGTTAAGACGCATGTCTTAACCTTGTTTTATTTTGACTTAATTTTGCCAGTCCAGCCTTTATAGCCATTTTTAAGCATATAGATATCATTATATCCATGCTTCTTCATCATTCGTGCAGCACGATAGCTTGAAATACCGTTCGCATCGACGAAGTAGATGGGCTGATCTTTACGTAGACCTAGCATACGTGTTCTAAATATTGACATCGGAATATTTCTTGCCCCGATGATATGACCATAATCATAGTCAGCCTTCTCGCGTAAATCGATTACTTGTGCTCTTCTTAACCCTTGTTGAAACTCATCTTGACTTAACTCAGTAACAGCTTTACGATTAATAAAGTAATTAACAAGTATATAGATGAATAGTAAGAGAAGAACAATACCTAACACATACCAGAAATTCATACAGGTATTCCTCCTTTTTATTTCATAGATATATTATAGATATAATATACTTTATTTTCAAAGTATTTTTTAAAACTATAGACATACAGTAAAGAGGGTTGCATATGCAGGAAGAATGGTTGTTTATCAATACACACAATAATGATCCATATTATAATATGGCGATGGATGAAGCATTGCTTAACTTAGTAGCACAAGGAAAGCTGCCGCCTGTCATCAGATTCTATGGATGGAATCCGAAAACATTATCGATCGGTTACTTTCAAAAACTAGAAAAAGAAATTGATCTTGATAAAGTGTCTACCGGAGGATACGGACTTGTCAGACGTGCGACAGGTGGACGAGGAGTTCTGCATGATAAAGAACTGACGTACAGTGTGATCGTACCTGAATCTCATCCTATGATGCCGGAGTCGATTACTGCTGCTTATAAAGTGATTTCAACAGGGCTGTTAGAAGGGTTTAAGAATTTAGGGTTCCAGGCGGAATTTTCGGTGCCAAGGACGAAAGAAGATAGAGAACGCCTAAAAGACCCGCGAAGTTCAGTATGTTTCGATGCTTCGAGCTGGTATGAACTAGTTGTTGAAGGCAAAAAGATTGCGGGTAGCGCACAGACCCGTCAAAAAGGAGTGATTCTGCAGCACGGTTCAATATTACAGTCGATTGATGTAGATGAACTGTTTGATTTGTTCATCTTTAGTAGCGAACGACTGAAAGAACGTATGAAACGTAGCTTCTATTCCAAAGCAGTCAGTATAGCTGATCTGACCGATGAAGAGATTACCATTGCAATGATGGAAGAAGCATTTTATGAAGGGTTTGAGAAAGGTCTCGACATTAAGCTCAAGCCTTTTGAAGTAACTGCTGAGATTGAACAGGAAGTTTCTGTACTAATAGAAAAATATAGAAGTGAAGAATGGTTAAAAAGAAGGTAAGCGCATGCGCTTACCTACTCAATTGTTAATTTGTCAAATGCATCTATCGCATCGTGAAGCATCGCTTTACCTTGCGTTATTTTTTTTGTATCAGATGTTTCGTAGCCATTATGGATTAAACTGAACGCCTTATCAAATTTATGGTTCGCATCATTAACCTGGCGATGCACATCTGTAAATGTTGAGGGGGGTTCGCTATTTTTAAATACATGATTATATTGCTGGATTGTGCCTTTGACGTCGGATTTAATTGTGCTTAGTGTTTCTTTTATCTGGATATCATTCTGTTCTGAAAGCTTACTTTCAATCGTTGAAAAATCTTTAATCGCTAAGGCAAGTGAAGCTGCATAAGAATTAAAGTGCGTTGTATATTCATGATTAGCCATCTGCATGCTCCCTTGCAGCTGTTTTAATTCATTGTCAGTAGCATTTAAAGTGTTTTGCTTGGTGATTAAATCTGTTTTTTGATCTTCGATTTTTGATTTTAGTACTTTAATTTCCTTATTTAAGTCCTTGGATTTTTCGGTTAGGTCAGTTTCAGCACCTCCGCCACAGGCAGTAAGTGTTATAGTAGAAGTCATTATTAATGATAATATTTTGAATTTTTTCATTTTTTACTCCTCGAATGATTCGTTTTTCTAAATACTATGGTAACATGTATATATTCAGAAAATATAGTCAAAATACATATACTAAGGAGAAAAAGATGAAAATAGAAAAAGTCAGACATTTATTAGAAGAAAAGCAGCTGGACGCAGTCGTAGTCCTTTCACCACATAACAGAAGATATTTATCTGGATTCACAGGCAGTAGTGCAGGCTTGATCATCAGTAAGGAAAGAAACATACTCGTTACAGATTTCAGATACATAGAACAAGCAACGAAACAGGCACAATCTTTTGAAATCGTAAAACAAAAAACATCTTTACTAAATATGATAACTGAAGTAATTAAAGAGTTAGAATTAAAGACAGTAGGATTTGAAGGGAATCTTGTCACTTACCAAGAGTACATGCAGCTTGCAACAGGTGCAGAGCTTATTGATGTTACTGGTGAAATTGAAAAGATTAGAATGATAAAAGAACCATTTGAAATCGAGCAGATACAAAAAGCTGCGGATATCGCAGACGCTACGTTTGATTATATTTTAAAGATTACAAAACCTGGTGTAACTGAAATGTATCTAAATAATGAGATGGAGATGAAGATGAGAGCATTAGGTGCTACAAGTTCTTCTTTTGAAACAATTGTCGCATCAGGCATCAGAGGTGCATTACCACACGGTGTTGCAAGTAATAAAGTGATTGAATCTGGTGAAATGATTACATTTGATTATGGTGCACTTTATGAAGGTTATATTTCGGATATTACACGAACAATTGCAGTCGGAGAGCCACAAGACGAGATGGTTAAAATCTATAACATTGTTTTAGAATCGCAGCTTAAAGCACTTGACGAAATTAAACCTGGAATGACTGGCGTTGAAGCGGATAAAATTGCGAGAGACGTGATTGCAGGATATGGTTATGGAGACGCATTTGGCCATAGTCTTGGACACGGCATTGGACTTGAAGTGCATGAAAACCCTATGCTTTCACAACGTTCTCCTCATACTTTGGAAGAAAATATGTGTGTAACGCTTGAACCCGGAATCTATGTGCCAGGTTTAGGTGGCGTTCGTATAGAAGATGATGTTTTAGTCACTAAAAATGGTCTAAAGCGCTTTACACATTCCACAAAAGACCTTATTATTTTATAGTAGGTATATTGAGGAGGAAAATTCATGATTTCAGTAAATGATTTTAAGACAGGTTTAACAATCGAAGTAGATAATGGTATATGGCGTGTTATTGAATTCCAGCACGTTAAACCGGGAAAAGGTGCTGCATTTGTACGTTCAAAGCTAAGAAATTTAAGAACAGGTGCAATCCAGGAAAAGACATTCCGTGCAGGAGAAAAAGTCGGAAAAGCTCAAATTGACAACAAACGCATGCAGTATTTATATGCTTCAGGCGATCAGCATGTATTTATGGATACTGAATCATATGAACAGATTGAATTATCTGAGGATACAATTGAATATGAATTAAAGTTCCTGAAAGAAAATATGGAAGTTCATATCCAGATGTATGAAGGGGAAACTTTAGGTGTTGAATTACCGAATACAGTGACGCTTCAAGTTACTGAGACTGAACCTGGTATTAAAGGTGATACAGCTCAAGGTGCGACGAAAGCTGCTACTGTTGAAACTGGATACACATTAAACGTACCTTTATTTGTTAATGAAGGGGATACATTAATTATCAACACAACAGATGGTTCTTACGTATCTCGAGGATAATTTTTATGAAAGACATGTTTTTATACATGTCTTTTTTATTTTTATTGTTGAATTGGTCAGACCACTAGTTTACAATTGATTAGTAGCTAGTCTTAAAACTATGTATAAAGGAGTATCTTATGAATCTTGAACATATAAAATTACTGATTGATATGGTCGATAGATCAGAAATCACTGAATTTAATTATGAAGATAAAGAATTGAAGGTTGTATTGAAGAAAGAAAAAGAAAAGGTGGCAGCACCTGTAAAGCAACTGACACAGGAGCAAATTCAAGTTAAAGAGATAACTACGACTGAAGAACATAATGAAGATACTATTACGATTAATGCGCCTATGGTTGGAACATTTTATAAATCTCCATCCCCTGAAGCGGATCCTTATGTTAAGGTAGGGGATAAGGTGACGAATGATAGTATTGTGTGCATTTTAGAAGCGATGAAACTGTTCAATGAAATTCAAGCTGAAGTAAGTGGAGAAATCATTGAAATTTTAGTTGAAGATGGTCAGCTGGTAGAATATGGTCAGCCCCTCTTCAAGGTGAAGTGATATGAAGAAGGTATTAGTGGCAAATCGAGGAGAGATAGCGGTACGTATCATTCGAGCACTTAAAGATTTAGGAATCCAGTCCGTTGCTATCTATTCAGAAGCTGATAGAGATGCACTACATACACAGCTTGCTGATGAAGCATATTGTGTAGGTCCGAAACAGTCTAAAGACTCTTATTTGAATATCCCGAACATACTGATGATTGCGAGTAGTACAGGATGTGATGGGATTCATCCAGGTTATGGATTTCTAGCAGAGAATGCACGGTTTGCTGAAATGTGTGAGGCATGCCAAATTAAGTTTATCGGCCCAAGTCATCAATCAATCAGTAAGATGGGAATTAAAGACGTTGCTAAAAAAGAGATGATAAAAGCTGGTGTTCCAGTGGTGCCTGGGAGCGATGGGTTACTGGAAGATGTTGAAAGTGCGCTAAAACTTGCTGAAACCATGAGTTATCCGGTCATAATTAAAGCGACTGCTGGCGGTGGTGGCAAAGGCATACGTGTTGCCAGGAATGAGCAAGAGTTAAGAGATGGCTATCGTATGACAGAACAGGAGGCAGAAACTGCATTCGGAAATAAAGGCTTATACTTAGAAAAGTTTATAGAAAATTTCCGTCATGTAGAAATTCAAGTTCTTGCGGATCAATATGGTAATACACTGCATTTCGGGGAACGTGACTGTACGATACAGCGTCGTATGCAGAAACTCGTCGAAGAAAGTCCTTCGCCATATATTGATGAAGCTACGCGATATGCGATGGGTCAGGCAGCAATTAATGCAGCTAAAGCTGTTAACTATGAAGGTGCCGGAACTGTTGAATTTATATATGATATAGATACGAAGCAATTTTATTTCATGGAGATGAACACGCGTATTCAAGTTGAGCATCCAGTTACAGAAATGGTGACAGCGACAGATCTTGTTAGATGGCAGATAAAAATTGCGAGTGGTGAAAAACTTACGATGACACAAGAAGAGATAAAGGTTAACGGTCATGCGATTGAATTTAGAATCAACGCAGAAAATCCATATCATAATTTTATGCCTTCTCCAGGGTTAATTACCCAGTATATTGCTCCTGGGGGTTATGGTGTCAGAGTAGATTCGGCATGTTACACAAACTACAGCATTCCACCTTTTTATGATTCGATGGTTGCCAAGCTTATCGTTCATGATAAAGACCGAGAAACTGCACTAAACTCAGCGTATCGAGCGCTCTCAGAATTTATTATATTAGGTATAGATACAACGATTCCATTCCATATGGCATTAATTCAGAATGAAACATTTCGTTCAAATGACTACAACACTAAATTTCTTGAAGACAACAATATATTGTCAGATTAAAAACGCGTTTAGCGTTTTTTAATTTCTGTTTTTATTTTATAATAAATTCATGGTATAGTTATTGTTATAGACAGGAGGTTATGTCATGATCGAAACAAATAAAAAAGGTAATCTTGGGACAGTTGAAATTGCACCAAGTGTTATTGAACTCATTGCCTCAATTGCAGTTTCAGAAGTGAAAGGTGTGTCACTTGTACAAAAAAGTAAATCTTTAGAAAAGCTTGGTGTTAAAAATCAACGTGGTGTACAAGTTGATACGAAAGATGACACGATAGTTCTAGATGCGTACTGCGCATTTGACTATGGTACAAAGATTGCAAAGACTGCTACACTTGTACAAAAAGCAATCAAGAATGCACTAGGAAATATGACTGCGATTGAGCCGTCACAAATAAATATCCATATTGTAAATGTTAAATTTAAAGAGAATTAATCAGGGATGCTTGCATCCCTTTTTGATTGAAGGAGAAACTTTATGTCGAGAACAGAATCTAGAGAACATGCGATACAAATATTATTTCAGATAGAAAATGAAGCGCACGAAATATCAGTGGAAGATGCAACACGTTTTATCGTGGAACCTCCAAACAGAGATGTATTTGCTGATGAATTAGTTCGTGGTGTCAGTTCAAAACAAAATGAACTGGATGACAAGATTACGCCACACCTGAAGTCATGGGCATTAGAGCGCCTCAATAAAATTGACCGTATTATATTGAGACTAAGCGCATTTGAATTACTGTATACAGATGCACCAGAAAAAGTAATTGTCAACGAAGCAGTGAACTTAGCGAAGAAATTTAGCGACGATGAAAGCTATAAGTTTATCAACGGAGTTTTGAGTGAAATTATTAAAAATAAGGCGTAGTGATAATTATGGAGAAGTATCTAAGTGTAAGTGCATTAACGAGATATATTAAAACGAAGTTTGATAAAGATCCTTATTTAACCAATGTCTATATTAAGGGTGAACTGTCAAATTTTAAGCGTCATTCAAGTGGCCATCTTTATTTTGCATTAAAAGATAATGACGGTGTTATTAGCTGTATGATGTTTAAGCGTGATGCAGCACAGCTTACTTTCTCTCCAAAAGAAGGAGACAGTGTTCTTATTACGGGACGTATCAGTGTATACGAAAGTAGAGGGAGCTATCAACTTTATGCCAAAGATATTCGATTAGATGGTATTGGTATATTATATGAACGACTAGAAGCTTTGAAGAAAAAGTATTTCGAAAAAGGTTATTTTAATGTAGAAAATAAGAAACAACTACCAAAATATCCTGAACATATCGCGGTGCTTACAGCGAGTACTGGAGCTGCTGTACAAGATATTAGAACGACGTTATCCAGACGCTATCCTTTAGCGGAAGTTACGTATATTTCAACAATCGTTCAAGGTGAAGCAGCAAAAGATGATATCGTCAATAATTTAAATGCAGCTGATCAGTTAGGTGCCGATGTTATTATCGTGGGACGTGGTGGGGGTTCTATTGAGGATTTGTGGGCGTTCAACGAAGAAGTTGTCGTCGAAGCGATATATGCATGTAATACACCGGTCATTTCTGCGGTGGGGCATGAAACGGACACTACACTCAGTGACTTAGTGGCGGATCACAGAGCCCCTACTCCGACTGCAGCAGCCGTAATGGCAACACCAGATAGCAAAGAGCTGCTCGTCGGGTTAAAGCAAGTAGATATCACGATGCTGCGCGCAATGAACCAAAGACTAAAGCATAATAATGAACGATTAAATTATCTTTCTTCATATTATATCTTTAAAAATCCATATATGCTGATCGAACAAAAGATGCAGAAACTAGATGAGTTTGAGCAGAGAATGAAGCATGCATCATTTAATTTGATCAATCAGAATAAGATGAATTTTCATTTCATTTCGAATAAAATTGATGCGCAGAAGTTGAATACGAAATTAAAGTATCAATATGAGCAGATTCATTCGATGCAGAATGTTATGAATCGAATGCTATCATATAAGCTGTCAAACTATCATCAGCAGCTCAAACACCATATCGCTTTACTGTCATCTTTAAGTCCAGCAGAGACTTTATTACGAGGCTATGCGATTGTGCGAAGTGAGGATAAGATTATTAAATCTGTAGATGATGTGAATGAACATGATTATGTACATATACAGCTTAATGATGGGGAAATTAAGGCAGAAGTGATGCATATTAATAAATAAGAGGTGATTATCATGGCTAAGACATTTGAAGAAATGATGCAGCAGCTGGAATCAATCGTTAAAGCGCTTGACGATGAACAGGTGAGTCTAGAAAAATCTATAGAACTGTATGAACAAGGTGTAAAATTATCTCAAGCCTGCCAAATGAAGCTTGCTGAAGCAGAAGCGAAGCTTACCAAGCTGAATAGTGCTGAGGAAAATCCAGATGAATAAACAGTTTCTCCAAAATATTGAAGATGTGATTGCAGGGTTATATAACTCAAAGGACAACCGGTTATTTGACTCCATGCACTATTCATTAAGTGCTGGTGGCAAGAGGATACGCCCATTATTTGTCTTGACGACTATAGATAGTTTGGGTGGTAATGCTATTGACGGTCTATCTTTTGGTGTGGCTTTAGAGATGATCCACACGTATTCGCTTATCCATGATGATTTACCTGCCATGGATAATGATGATTATAGACGAGGTAAATTAACAAATCATAAGCATTTTGATGAAGCAACAGCAATATTAGCCGGGGACGCATTATTGACAGACGGCTTTCGTATGATTACAGAAAGTAAGTTTGATGCAGATATCAAGCTGCCGCTTATAAGTCTGTTAAGTGAAGCTGCTGGCTCTAAAGGAATGGTTTACGGACAAATGCTTGATATGGAAGGCGAACATCAGGCACTCGGACTCAATCAGATGGAACGAGTACATAGTTATAAGACAGGTGAGCTGATTAGAGCGGCATTCGTTGCAGCAGGGATAATCATGAAGCTTTCGGATGAAAAGATGAAGCTTCTAGACCAAATTGGAAGAAATGTGGGGCTCATGTTTCAAATACAGGATGATATATTAGATGTTGAAGGCTCATTTGAAGAGATTGGTAAACCTGTAGGCAGTGATGTCGAAAATGATAAAAGTACTTATGTTTCATTGCTCGGCCTTGAACAATCTAAAGCACTGCTGAAAGAAAAATTTGAACATACAGAAAAACTAGTACAAGCGTTACGTCCAGTTAATGATGGCTTGCTACAACTTATAAGATTTATTATCGAAAGAAACAAATAATTAAAGCCTGTGAAGGCTTTTTTTATTTTTCATGACTTACAAAAGAGTGTTATAATAGGGATTACTAAAGTATAGACTGTAGGTGGGGAAGTAATGGACGTTACAAAGATTAAAGATCCTTCCTTTTTAAAGGATTTATCATATGAAGAATTAGATGGATTGAGTCAGGACATAAGAACCTTTCTAATAGAAAAGTGTGCAGTTACAGGTGGACATATTGGTGCAAATCTAGGGGTCGTTGAACTGACGATCGCACTCCATAAAGTATTTAATAGTCCAGAAGATAAATTGATATTTGATGTCGGCCATCAGGCATATATCCATAAGATTTTGACAGGTCGAGCAGAGCAGTTCGATACATTACGTCAATATAAAGGATTAAGCGGGTTTCCAAAGCTGAATGAAAGTAAACATGATGTATGGGAAGCAGGGCATAGTTCTACTTCTTTATCAGCAGCGATGGGAATGGCGAAAGCGCGTGATATTCAGCAGCAGCATTATGAAGTAGTGCCCATCATTGGAGATGGAGCGTTAACAGGTGGAATGGCCTTAGAAGCATTAAATCATATTGGTCATGATAAAACGAATATGACAATCATTTTAAATGATAACGAAATGAGTATCGCGCCGAATGTCGGGGCAATGCATAATATGTTCGGAAGATTAAGAACGAACTCGAACTATAATCGTGCTAAAAGTGATATTGATCTCTTCTTGAGCAAACTTCCAGGAGGACATAAGCTTAGAGATTCGGCAGATCGTGTGAAAGACAGTTTAAAATATCTTGTCGTCAACGGTATCTTTTTTGAAGAGTTAGGTATTAAATATATTGGACCGGTAGATGGTCATAACTATAAGGAGCTTGAGGAAGCATTACTGACTTCAAAACGCATTGATGGCCCAGTAATAGTTCACGTCATTACGAAAAAAGGGAAAGGCTATCATCCGGCAGAAAATGATAAGATCGGCACATGGCATGGTCTAGGTCCATATAAACTTGAGACAGGTGAGGTCTTGAAGGGAAGTGTACAAGGCCCTTCTTGGAGTCAGTTTTTTAGTGATACTGTGCAGTCATTTGCAGAAAGAGACAAGACGATCGCAGCCATTACGCCTGCGATGCCTGTCGGAAGTAAGCTCACGAAGTTTCAAAAAGAACTTCCGCAACAGTTTTTTGATGTAGGGATAGCAGAACAACATGCGGTTACAATGGCGGCAGGAATGGCTGCTAACGGTATGAAACCTTACGTTGCGATTTATTCGACATTTTTACAACGGGCATATGATCAAATGCTGCATGACGTGGATAGACAGAACTTACATGTAGTTTTTGGTATCGACCGCTCTGGACTTGTAGGTGCGGACGGGGAGACACATCAAGGTGTCTTCGATATCTCTTTCTTGACGCATATGCCGAATATGACTGTTATGATGCCGAAGGATGAAAATGAAGCGTATCATCTCTTACATAATGCATTTTATGAATATGAGGGCCCTATAGCGATTCGTTATCCCCGTGGTAATGGATATGGTGTGAAAGTAGATACAACACCAAAAAGTATCGTGCGAGGCAACTGGGAAGTGCTTCATGAAGGCACTGATGTAATCGTATTAAGTTTCGGTCCGACATTAAAGCTCATTGAAGCAGTCAGAGAAGAGCTTCTAAAAGAAGGAGTCAGCATTGAAGTTGTAAATGCACGTTTCATTAAGCCTTTAGATTACCAGTATCTAGATGCCGCTGCTAAACGTAATATCCCTGTATTGACGGTAGAAGAAGCAATGTTAAGTGGTGGTTTTGGAGCAGCTGTTAGCAATTATTATTCTGATTTACACTTGAATGTCCACGTAACACGTATTGGAATCGACGATGAGTATATAGAGCATGGGGATGTTTCTATGCTGCTTGACGATATTGGTATTAATAAAGCAAATCTTATCCATGAAATAAAGCAGTTGGCGATATTACATGAAGAAAGTTAGGATAGATGAATATCTTGTAGCTCAAGATTATTATCAGACGAAGGATGCTGCAATGCGTGCAATAATGGCAGGACTCGTTTTTGATGATAATATACGTATTGATACTGCTGGTGAAAAGATTGATCCGCTAAAGATAAGAATACGAGTTAAGGATCAACGAAAAAAATATGTAAGTAGAGGCGGACTGAAATTAGAGAAAGCACTACAGCAATTTGATCTCGATATAAATGATCGCGTTCATCTCGATATAGGATCCTCTACAGGAGGTTTCACGGACTGTGCACTTCAAAATGGTGCAAAACATGTATATGCGCTCGATGTCGGAACAAACCAGCTGGATTACCGTCTTCGTATTCATCCGAAAGTCACAGTAATGGAACAGACAAACTTTAGATATGTTTCGCGTGATTTATTTGATCCTATTCCTGACTTTGTAAGCATTGATGTCAGCTTTATCTCTCTGTCGCTTATATTTAAGACACTTGTCGAAGTTATTAAAGATGGCAGTGATATAATTGCGCTGATCAAACCACAGTTTGAAGCCCATAAAGAACAGGTTGATAAAGGTATCGTCAAGTCGAAGGATACACATATAAATGTAATCCAAAAAGTATTGAATTATGCAACTGATTATAATCTGCGCCCTCAAAACCTTACGTATTCTCCAATCTCGGGGACTAAAGGGAATATTGAATATTTATTGCATCTTAAATTTGAGAAGAGTATGATGGATAATCATTCACATAATAGACAGCAAATTTTTAAGGATACTGATATTATATCCATCATAAATGAAGCTTTTGATACTTTAAACCACTGTTAGGTCAGTGGTTTTTTTCATATACAATGATACATGTCTATGATAGAATATAATGTATAAATATGCACATGGAGGTGCGCAATGGCCAACAAGACGATGCGACAAATTAAAATTAGAGAGATCATTTCTAATCAGCATATTGAAACACAGGAAGAACTGGTAGAAAAATTAAATGAAATCAACCTAAATGTAACTCAGGCAACCATTTCGAGAGATATAAAAGAGCTACAGCTTATTAAAGTACCGACTAAGGACGGACAATATGTATATTCTCTACCAAGAGATCGCAAGTATCACCCGATTGATAAACTCGGACGATATTTGATGGATTCTTTTGTAAAACTAGATGGTACGGAGAACTTACTCGTCTTAAAGACATTACCAGGTAATGCACAATCCATTGGAGCCATCATTGATCAGCTTGAATGGGATGAAGTAATCGGTACAATTTGTGGAGATGACACATGCTTATTGATATGTAGAGATAAATCTGCTGCAGCGCAGGTTACGGAACGTATTTTTAACATGTTATAATGGGGGTATTAGATGCTTGTTTCATTATCTATTCAGCAGTTTGCAATTATTGAATCATTAGAGATTGAACTTAAAAATGGCTTAACAGTATTAAGTGGAGAAACTGGGGCAGGAAAGTCAATTATTATTGATGCGATTGGGCAGTTGATTGGAATGCGTGCGAGTCAGACTATGGTTCGTCATGGAGAACAAAAAGCAGTTGTAGAAGGTGTATTTGATATTGAGAACAATGATAAGGTGATATACCTGCTTGAACAAAAAGAGATACCACTCGATGATTTTATGCTTGTCAAGCGCGAAATTTTTAAAAGCGGTAAAAGTCTTTGTAGAATAAATAACCACCTGATAACGTTAACTGAACTTCGTGAAGTTATGCAAGAGCTTCTTGATATCCATGGACAACACGAAACACAGCATCTACTAAAACCGAAATATCATATTATGCTGCTCGATGAATATTCAGAGCAGGACTATCAGAAGTTATATGAAGAATACAGAGCGTATTACTTTGACTACAAAGAGAAACAGAAGGAGCTAGAACAGCTCCAGCAAAAAGATGAAGCACTGCTTCAAAGACTTGATCTGATAAAATATCAGTATAAAGAGTTATCGGATAAAAATCTTGTGGTGAATGAAAAAGAACGTTTAGAAGAAGAGATTAACCGACTTGAAAACTTTGAAAAATTAAACGATGTCTTATCGAAATCGATAACGCTGCTTAATGATGAGGGAAAATTACTGGAATTATTGTTTGATTTTAAAGAGCAGCTGACAGAAGTAAGTGCAATTATTCCTGGAAAGTTTGATAAAACAAAAGAAGAAGTAGAAGGGTTATATTATATTTTAGATGACACAAAGCATACATTACATGATGCACTTTCGAATAACGATTATGATGAACAGGAGCTTAATGATTTACAAGCTCGTTTGAATGATATCCAATTTTTAGAACGAAAGTATGGTAAATCCTTAAATGATCTAATTCCATTTATTGAGGAACTGCAAGCGGAGATCAATAAAATAGAAAATATCGAAGAATCGACAACGCAACTTCACCAGGCTATCGCACACCTATACGACAAAGTTATGACTTCAGGGTCACAACTGAGCAAAGCAAGACGACGCGTTGCGCAGAGTCTCAGAGATAACATTTTAGATGAGATCCACCATCTTGAGATGAAAGGTGCAAACTTTGAAATGGCTTTCCATAAAACTGAACCGACAAGTGAAGGAATCGAGTCATTGGAATTTATGATTAGTCCAAATAAAGGTGAACCTTTGAAACCATTATATAAAATTGCTTCAGGTGGGGAACTTTCTCGTATTATGTTAGCCCTAAAGAGTATATTTGCAGAATCAAAAGGAAAGACTGCTATATTGTTTGATGAAGTAGACACTGGCGTTTCAGGTAAAGTAGCACAGAAAATGGCTGAAAAGATGCATGATATATCTGAGTATATTCAAGTGATATGCATATCACATTTGCCTCAGGTTGCTGCAATCAGTGATCATCATCTCTATATAGAGAAGATCGAACATGATGATCGCACGATTACTCAGATTACAGAACTTGATGGAGAGATGAGAATTCATGAAGTTGCAAGAATGATATCGGGGGTAGAGGTCACACCGTTAACGCTTGATCATGCAGCAGAATTAATTGCTCAAAACACTAAGTAGAAGAGGGATAATATGGTACTTAAAGTTGCAATAGTTGATGATTCAAGGGAATTAGCACTCTCGATCAAGTCCTATCTAGAACAATATGACATGAAGGTCGTAGCGATGTGTCATAATGGAAAAGATGCAGTGCACATGATTGAAACATGCGATTTTGATCTACTTCTACTTGATCTGATTCTCCCGTACATTGATGGTATTGGCTTACTTGAAAAATATATTCCTAGATCTCATGAGTATAAGATAATCTGTTTAAGCGCCTTTGGCAAAGACTCGATCTTAAGAGAGGCGATGTCGTTAGGTGTCGATTATTTCATACTTAAGCCGATTAATTTTGATAATTTTATCAGCAGAATCTATCAAATTTGCAATATGGATTTTGTTGATCATACAGATCAGCTGTTGAATAACTTAGGCTTTAACGACAAACATAAAGGAACAAGATATTTAAAGGATGCACTTGATATTGTGAGCAAACATCCAAATGAGAAAATTCAACTGACGATCATGCTATATCCTGAAATCGCTAAATTACATCAAGTGAAATCGGCGAATGTTGAAAGGTCTATTCGCCATGCGATAGAAAAAGCATGGAGCAATGGGTTAGAACAAATTTTTAAGGAGCAGGGTAGATACATAAAGCCGACAATTGGTGAACTTATTAAATTTCTGAAGGATGGATAGTTATGGTAATGATATTTGCACACCGAGGATATTCCGCTAAATACCCAGAAAACTCATTACTTGCCTTTAATAAGGCAGTCGAATATGGTGCAGACGGCTTCGAATTAGATATACATCTGACCAAAGATGAACAGATCGTTGTGATTCATGATCATACAATCAACCGAACAACAACTGGAAGAGGAAAAGTTGTAGAAATGTCATTTGATGAAATTCAGCAGTTTAACATTAAGAACGGCCTCTTTAATGTGACTGATGAAAAGGTGCCGCTACTCAGTGAAGTTTTAGATATCGTGAAAAAGCATAATAAGCTATTAAATATCGAAATTAAAGCTGAAGCAGGTAAGATAGAGATAAAATTACATGAACTATTAACGCGTTATGATATTATTGATCAGATTATCATATCAAGCTTTAATATTGAAAGTTTAGTTAAGATGGAAGCGTTAGATTCATCATACGAAACTGCTTTGTTATTTGATAGATATCATACGTCACCTTGGGACTATAAGACAAGTCATAATATAAAGAGTATCCATCCGAATGCAAAGCATATCACGATTGATCACCTTGTTGAACTAGAACATAATGAACTTCCAGCAAGAGTATATACAGTAAACAAAGAAAAAGATCTGAAGACATGGATGAGTAGCAGTGTTACCGGGATTATTACAGATGAAGTTGAACGTGCAGTCCAATTAAAACGAACGAAAAAAATCGAGAGCTGAGTTTACAGCATCTCGATTTTTTGAATATAATTATTTACGGAACTTTTGCTGTGCTCGTTTACTTTTCTTTTCGATGTGCAGTATATATCCACCGACAAAACTAACACCAAGCACCATCAAAACAAACCCAATAATAAATTGTAGCCAAATATAATGGAGCTCTGGAACAAGAATACCAAAAAGTGCATCTCTCATCCATTTAATACCTAATCCAGCCAAATAGATTGGAACACCAAGCACCATCAATGCAATAACCTTTTTCAAAACATCACCAATTTCATTTTTATATATCATTATTATAACATGATTGTATTAATTTGATAGTCGAAAAATATGCTGCAATCTAATAAAACTTCGTAAATTGAAATATTTAATTGTTAGTACTATAATAAAAATGTAAGCAGTTACATATCTTGATCTGAAAAGGGGAATAGCAATGATATTTGAAACATTAGAACGATACGATTATGAGCAGGTTGTATTCTGTCAGGATAAGGCGAGCGGTCTTAAAGCAATCATAGCAATACATGATTCAACGCTAGGTCCTGCACTTGGGGGATGCAGAATGTGGCCATATAATAGTGAAGAAGAAGCAATTGAAGATGCGCTTCGATTAGCTCGTGGAATGACGTATAAGAACGCAGCAGCGGGACTTAATCTAGGTGGTGCGAAGACGGTTGTCATCGGCGACCCTAAGAAAGATAAGTCTGAAGCGATGTTCAGAGCGTTAGGACGTTATATCCAAAGTCTAAATGGTCGTTATATTACTGCAGAAGATGTCGGTACATCCGTTACAGATATGGACACGATATATGCAGAAACTGACTATGTTGTAGGATTATCAGAAAGTTATGGATCAAGCGGTAATCCAAGCCCGATGACAGCGTTAGGCGTATATCGTGCGATGAAACGTACGGCCAAAGAAGCATTTGGCGATGACAGCTTAGCAGGTAAGACGATTTCTGTACAAGGTGTAGGAAATGTGTCTTATACTTTATGTAAATATTTACACGAAGAAGGTGCGAAACTAATCGTTACAGATATCTTCCAGGAATCAATTGATCGCGCGGTGAATGACTTCGGCGCAACTGCAGTGAAGCCTGAGGAAATCTATTCTGTTGAAGCGGATATCTTTGCACCATGTGCATTAGGCGCTGTTCTAAACGATGATACAATTCCACAACTGAAAGTTAAGGCAGTGTGTGGATCTTCGAATAACCAGCTGAAGGATATGGAAATCCATGCAGCGATGCTTAAAGAAAGAAATATTATCTATGCACCAGACTTTGTTGTAAACTCTGGGGGAGTTATTAATGTAGCTGATGAGTTAAGCGGCTATAACCAGGACCGTGCAACAAAAAAAGTCAATGAAATCTATGATCAGATGGATAAAGTATTTGAAATCGCGAAACGTGATAACATTTCAACAGCTTTAGCAGCAGAACGCTTAGCTGAAGAACGTATTGATCAGATGATGCGTGTACGTAGTACATTTAGTTTGAATGAACATTCTTTGATTTCGAGACGTTAAGAGCTATTCTAAGCACCTACAAAAGATTTTTGCAGGTGCTTTTCTTTTAATGTCGGTAGCAGAATGAATTAAACGCTTATCTATATGTGTTAAAATTTCACGAATTAATCACTAGATTTAACAGGCTTTATTCGTTATGATAGTTGTATCAATTTAGAAGAGGTGTTATATCAATGGATATGAATTTCAATATGTATATGGAAGATTTTGTTAACACAGCGCGTCAAGAGATTGAGAATGCAGGGTATAAGCAATTAACGACGTCTGAAGCGGTAAATGAAACATTCGATAAGCCTGGTACAACTTTTGTTATGATTAATTCAGTTTGTGGGTGTGCGGGTGGAATAGCTCGTCCAGCTGCAGCACATGCTGTTCACTATGATAAATTACCGGATCAGCTTGTAACAGTATTTGCAGGTCAGGATAAAGAAGCAACTGCTACAGCGCGTGAATATTTCGAAGGTTATCCACCAAGCAGTCCATCATTTGCATTACTTAAAGATGGTAAGATTATCTCTATGATTGAAAGACATGAAATTGAAGGTCATGATCCTATGAGTGTTATTACAAATATTCAAGCATTATTCGAAGAGCATTGCGAAGAGCGTTAATAGATGAAGATTAGACCTTATCGTATTGGATTCAGAACGATAAAGACAGCATTCGGGATGGCTCTGGGTGTAATTATCTGTAAGTTATTAGGACTTGATAATTACGCATCAGCAGCCATCCTGGTTGTTTTATGTGTAAAAAATACACGTGTAAAGTCATTGCAGGCAGCCAGCGCGCGTTTCTTTTCGTGTATGCTAGGATTACTGTTTTCTTATCTATTCTTTACGCATCTTGGGTTTAATCCAGTCGTGCTCGGTTTACTTGTACTAGTCTTTATTCCAGTGACTGTTATGTTCGGTATTGAAGAAGGTGTAGTCACCAGTTGTGTCATCATTCTACATTGTTTTAATTTTGGTTATATAAACCGACACGTAATAATCAATGAAATAACTTTGATTGTCGTCGGACTTGGCATTGCATTATTGCTTAATCTATATATGCCGGACTTATCAATGCGATTGAATGAGTATAAGAAAGAAATCGAAGCAGAGTTTCAGGTCATCGTCTCAAAGTTGAGTGATGCGCTTATCTATCCAGAAATAGCACTAGATAAACAACAGATTGTTAAGCTGCATCAGACGATAGAACGTGCTAAATCTGTAGCATATACAGAAGTGGAGAATCATTTTACAAGAAATGAAAATTCATACTATCATTACTTTAATATGCGTGAAGCACAGCTTGAACTTCTGTTACGGATGGTGGACCTAATTAACCAGATGGACCATAGTGATAAGCTTCATGTTAATTGTAGTAATCTATTACAAGACTTATCAAGCAATATATCCAGCAACAATTTCACTGCTATCCGATTACATGACCTATATGCTATTATGCTGGATGTTGAAAAGTATCCTTTACCGATGAATAATAAACAGTTGAAATCAAGAGCAGCTTTAATCCAGCTTCTGAATGAGATTGAGCAGTATCTTGAGATTAAATCAAATTTTGGATCACTAAAACTCTACTAAAAAATCAGGACGCAGTCCTGATTTTTTAGTTCGTTAAATATGGTAGTACACTGCTTAAAATAAGAGCAGATACTATAAGTACAAGTAAAATGATGATTGTAAAACGTAAAAGATTTTTGTTCAAGGAAACCATCCTTTCATAAGTATTAAAATAATTATAACAAATGTCTCATGCCAATGCTTAGACTTTTCTGTTTACCTAACCTTTGGTACATTAGTAGTAACGAAAAAAAAGGAGAGATGATATGGATACTGAACGATTAGTAGAAACATTTAAAAGTCTTGTCAAGATTGATAGTGAAACAGGACATGAAAGAGCAATCGCTGATCACCTTAAAAATGTATTTTCAGAGCTCGGACTGCAAGTAGAAGAAGATGACACTCAGCAAAAGACAGGTTTTGGTGCGGGCAATCTTTTTATTACATTAAAAGGAAACACAGATCAAAAACCGATATTATTATCTTGTCACATGGATACGGTGACACCTGGTCAAGGTATAGAACCGATTGTAACCGATGGGATCATCCATACTGATGGTAGTACCATTCTTGGTGCGGATGATAAAGCAGGTATTGCAGCAATTATCGAAACGATTCAGACATTGCAAGAAGAGCATCGTGACCATGGTGAAATTCAAATCGTGATTACTGTAGGAGAGGAGTCATCACTAGTCGGGGCTAGAGCTTTAGATGGTAGTAAATTAGTTGACGGCTATGGATTTGCACTGGATGCAGGTAACAAAGTCGGTACAATCGTCAATAGAGCCCCTAATAATGCATCATTAAATGTCACTATTAAAGGTGTTACAGCACACGCTGGTGTTGAGCCTGAAAAAGGTGTAAGTGCAATTAATATAGCTTCACGTGCAATCAGTAATATGAAGCTCGGAAGAATAGACGGTGAAACTACTGCAAATATTGGCCGTATAGAAGGTGGAGAAAAAACGAATATTGTAGCTGACAGCTGCTTTATACTCGCTGAAGCAAGAAGCCTGGATGAGGAAAAGATGCATCAACAAGTACAGCACATGAAAGAGGCATTTTTAACAGCCGCTGCAGAACTTGGTGGGTCAGCAGACGTAGAAGTTACTGTGAATTATCCATCATTCCATGTACCTGAAGAAAGCGAAGTAATAAAGATAGCACAGCAATCAGCACTTAATATCGGTCGAACGCCTGAGGTGGTATCCAATGGTGGCGGTAGTGATGCCAACTTTATTAATAGTTATGGTGTTCCAACAGTTGTTCTTGCGGTTGGTTATGAGAAGATTCATACAGTAAATGAAAGAATTGCAGTTACGGAGATGGAGAAATTAACAGAACAGGTCCTTGAAATCATCAAGCTTGTTTAATCAAAGTGACATTACAATATGTTATAATGAAATGGAATAATTATTGAAAGAGGTAGAGTATGAGTAAACAACAAATAGGTGTTATTGGTCTTGCAGTTATGGGTAAAAATCTTGCATGGAATATTGAATCGAGAGGTAATTCTGTTTCAGTCTATAATCGTTCAAGTGACAAAACAGACTTAATGATGAAAGAATCAACTGGTAAGAATATTCATCCGACATATACTTTGGAAGAATTCGTAAATAGTCTTGAAACTCCCCGAAAGATTATGATGATGGTTAAAGCAGGAGAAGCAACAGATGCGACAATTGAAAGTCTATTGCCATTATTAGATAAAGGTGACATTCTAATTGACGGCGGCAATACCAATTATAATGATACGGTTCGACGTAATGTCTATCTTTCTGAAAAAGGAATCAACTTTATCGGAACGGGTGTTTCTGGTGGTGAAGAAGGCGCACTTCACGGTCCATCTATCATGCCAGGTGGTCAGAAAGAAGCTTATGAACTCGTTAAACCAATTCTAGAATCTATTGCAGCAAAAGCTAAGGATGGCAAGCCGTGTGTCGCTTATATTGGTCCAGATGGAGCAGGACATTATGTGAAGATGGTACATAACGGTATAGAATATGCGGATATGCAGCTTATAGCAGAAAGCTATGATCTGATGAAGAATGTACTCAATATGTCACATCAAGAAATTGCAGAAACATTTAAGACATGGAATGAAGGAGAGCTAGATAGCTATCTTATCGAAATTACGGCTGATATCTTTAATAAGCTAGATGAAGATGGCACACCGCTTGTAGAGAAAGTACTGGACAAAGCAGGACAAAAAGGTACAGGTAAGTGGACATCAATTAATGCGCTTGACTTAGGGGTTCCATTAACGATTATTACCGAATCTGTATTTGCCAGAACGATATCAAGTCAAAAAGATGAACGTGTAATTGCGCATGAAGCTATTCAAAATGAAAAGAATAATTTTGAAGGAAATAAGGATGAATTCCTTGAAGCCATTCGTGAAGCATTATATATGAGTAAGATTTGTTGTTATGCTCAAGGATTTGCACAGATGAAAGAAGCTTCAGACAGCTATAACTGGGACTTACAGCTTGGTGATCTCGCAATGATCTGGCGTGAAGGGTGTATTATACGTGCACAGTTCTTACAAAAGATCAAAGACGCATATGATCTTGATAATGATCTTCAGAATTTATTGCTTGATCCTTATTTTAAAGGGATTGTTGAAAAATATCAGCAAAGTTTAAGAACGGTTGCATCAACTGCAATTTTGACAGGTACACCGGTACCGACTTTTGCTTCTGCAATCAACTATTTTGATTCATATACTGCGAAAGATCTTCCTGCTAACCTTATCCAGGCACAGCGTGATTATTTTGGAGCACACACATATGAAAGAAAAGATAAAGCAGGTACATTCCATACGGACTGGAAATAATAATTTTTTCATTCTGAAAATATAATAAGTAAATTCAAATAAACCAGAACAATACTGTCACTGTACAGCATCGTTCTGGTTTATTTGATATATTGATTTATAATCTGACATTAGAATTGTTTCTCTATAGGAATCCATAGCTCTACTTTATTAAAGTGGTTGTCGAATGCATAATCTGAAGGAAGCACATAGACAAACTGCTCATTCCTTAAATAATTAAGTTGAAGATCGACCTGTTTTTCGATAGAATACCAAATCTCACTGAAAATATAATCCAGATGTCCTCTGGATTGAAATACTGCATATTGAGCACGATTGATGGCGGAAGTTTCATAATGATAAGATCGTTCTGACTGAACGCCGATAAATATATGAACACCTGTTATATCCGGATGAAGTGTTACATATAATTTACCATTCGTACTCAAATGCAACAATTCATCGATAAATCCATCCTGGTTTTCATTATAGATTAGATCAGGAATTAAAAATTGATTCGATAGATGCTGGTTATCTATTCTGACGGATTTTCCGACTAACTCAGTATGATCAGCATGTTTTATACTATAATGCGCGGGGGGCTTCGTTGTTGTTGAGAGCTGCAGATAAAGGCGATGAACCATCTGGAGTTTCTCTGGATTTGCACGGGCTTGTATCGGAGAAGTTCCATGAAATTCACTAAAAGCTGTACTGAATTCATGAGCACTCGTATAGCCGTACTTTTTTGCAACGTCGACAAGTCTATAGTTTCCGTTCAATAAATAGTTTGCAGCTTCTGTCATCTTCCTGCTGTGGAGGTATTCTTCCACAGTCATTCCTGTGATCATGGTAAAGGACTGTGTAATATGGAATGCACTCTCTTCAAGGTAATTACTAAGGTCATCAAGTGTAAATGACTGTAATAAATGATCTTCAAGATATACGATTGTTTTTTGGACAGTTTCAATTGATTTCATCATTTCACACTTTCTAAATCTCGTAGTTAATAGCGTAGATATGTATCATTTCCTGCTTGTCGTTATCATAGTCTTCTAGCTTGATCGTGTGAAGCAGGGTGATTTCATTGAAATATTGCAAGTAGTTGATATAACTAGCATCAGGATAATACAAGATGAGCAATTTTCTGTGTAAGTCCTTAATTGACAGTAGCGAATCGATAAACTTTTTGAAGATATGTACAGAAAAAGGATTGAATAGAAAGAAAATGCTATCCTGTGCTTTAATAGTATAATCCAATATATCACAGTTGATCGCTTCGATATGGCATCGGTGATGCTTTGAATATGCCTGGATATTCTTTAATGCATGCATATAAAGCTGTTTGTTAATTTCAATGCCTTTAGTTTGAACTTGTAGCTGATGGGCCGCATAGATTGGTACTCGATGCATCCCTGAGCCGATATCGACAAATACGTCATCAACAGTTATCAATGGCTTAATCAATTGGAATAGTTTTTCGAGATGTATATAGTCTGTCGGTTCATAGCGATGAATTGCACCACGAGAGTATGACTCATAATAAATTTCTGTCTGAATATTAAGCTGGTGATCAAAGTATGCATCGTTCATAAAGTTAAATCCTTTTTATGATTAAGATAACATAAATAAATAGAAAATAAAATTATTACTTTGAATTATAGAGTTGAATCATATTAAATAACACCCGAACAAAAACTGTTCAGGTGTTATTTAATGATAAAGCTGTATATATGTTTAGAAGTCCCACCAATGGAAATTGTCACGACTAAGCAGTAATTCGCTCTTGATTGGTCCGTTGCTCCCTGCTGGGTAGTTTGGAAATGGTGCTGGATTATTATCCCAGTATTCCGCTACTGTATCAACATATGACCAAGTTGCTTTCAATTCTTCCCAATGCGTAAAGTTTGTCGCATCACCACGTAAACAGTCATAGATTAATCCTTCGTATGCATCTACGGTATTCATCTTATCTTGTGTAGTCATCGCATAAGAGAGCTTTACAGGCTCTGTGTCGATACCTTCTATATATTTACGAGCATTTAAATGAAGTTCAATGCCTTCGTTTGGCTGAATGTTGATGATCAGCAGATTTGAATCGAGTTCGTTGTCTTTTTGATAATATAGATTCATCGGCATTTCTTTGAATTCTACAACCACTCTGATTTCTTTTTCTTTCATGCGCTTTCCAGTTCTAATATAAAATGGCACACCGGCCCATCTGAAGTTATCAAGCATGACTTTCGCTGCAACGAAAGTAGGGGTATTACTATCTGGTGCGACATTATCTTCATCACGATATTTTTTTACCTTCTCACCGTTGATTTCACCAGCATCATACTGCCCGCGAACAAAATAGCTTTTGACATGTTCTGGTTTGATCTTACGAATGGAACGTAAAGCTTTTACTTTTTCATTTCTGATATCTTCTGATGAGAGTGAGATAGGAGGCTCCATTGCCAGAAGAGAAACGATTTGCAGCATATGATTCTGAACCATGTCTTTAAGGGCGCCACTCTTGTCATAGTAGCCTCCTCGATCTTCAACACCAAGTATTTCAGATGAAGTGACCTGGATATTTGAGATGTATTTATTGTTCCATAATGGTTCGAACATAGCATTGCTAAAGCGGATGACCTCAATGTTTTGCACCATATCTTTTCCAAGATAGTGGTCGATACGATATATTTCTTCTTCTTTGAATGATTTACGAATCTGCTGATTCAACTGTTCAGCAGATTTCAGATCCTTACCGAATGGTTTTTCAATTATTAAACGTTTGAAACCATCCGTCTTTGTAAGGCCACTTAATTTTAAATGATCGGTAACAGTACCAAAGAATTCTGGAGCCATTGCTAAATAAAATAGGCGGTTACCTTGCAGATTAAATTCACTATCCAAAGTTTCTGAAAGAGATTTGAGCGATGCATAGCTTGCTGCATCATTTACATCATGCGGCTGGTAAAATACGTGTTCCATAAAGGCGTCAATCTTATGTGTATCAGCTACGAAGTTCTCGATAGATGCTCTGATTTCGGCTCTGAATTTATCGTTTGACCAGTCACGTCGGCCGATTCCTATGATTGCAATTTGGTCATTGAGATTTCCTTGTTGAAAAAGATGGAACAGGGATGGAAATAATTTACGATGACTTAAGTCGCCTGTTGCACCAAAAATGGTAATTAAGCAGGGAATATTTTGCTTTTTTATATCCAAGATAACTAACCTCGATTCTATTGTTATTCTTTATATTTTTTCATAGAACACATAAAAATACAATTAAAACATGCTATAATTACGTGATGAAAAGGTGGTTTTTAATTTGAAGATTATTTGTTTAGGAACGAGCGCCGGATTACCTACAAAAGAAAGAAATACGCAGACGACGATCCTTTCTTTAAATCCACTCTATAATGAATACTGGATGTTTGATTGTGGGGAAGCAGCACAACATCAAATATTACATACTAACATTAAACTTGGTAAGCTCACGCATATATTTATTTCTCATCTGCATGGAGATCATATCTTTGGACTACCAGGTGTATTAACTTCAAGAAGTTTTCAAGGGGGTCAGGACAAAAAACTGACATTATATGGTCCAGCTGGGTTAAAACAGTTTGTTGATACAGTACTGACGATTTCCTGTTCACATCTTAATTATCCTCTTGAGATTATCGAGATTGATCATGGTGACGAATTTATTATCAATGATATCGAAATAACAGTTGGAGCATTAAAACATGGGATCCCTTCATTCGGATACAGAGTAGTAATGCCTGATACGGCTGGTAACTTAATAAAAGAAAAGTTGATAGCTGAAGGCATCGCTCCAGGTCCGGTCTATAAAGAGTTTAAGTTGCGTGAACAAGTCACAGTAAATGGGAAAATATATAACACTGAGGATTTTAAGACTGCCGGAAAAAAAGGGAAGAGGCTCGTATTTTTTGGAGATACAATGCCTTGTGAAAACGAAGCTTCTTTGGCAGAGAATGCAGATGTTGTTGTACATGAGTGTACATATCTCGATGGGGATGTAGAATTAAGTCATAAATACTATCATAGTCATATTGATGATGTCCTATCTTTTGTCAGTACGGGAAATGTGAAAAAGCTTATTATCAATCATGTCAGCAATCGCTATACTACTAAAGATATAAATCGATTACTAGCTGAAATAGAAACTAAAACAGAATGTGAAGTTTTTATTGCAGATGATTTTTCTGAGTACGATGTGGAATAAAATCAAAAAGACGGCTGGAAACAAAAATCATTTCCTTCCGTCTTTTTTGATTTTATTCATGTATATCGGTGTCACGACCGTTTTATTCACTTAGTTCTTTGCTTCTGTTCAACGCGTGTTCTAAACAATCAATAAATATTTCTTCTATTGGATGCTTGCGCAGAGCATCTAATCCGGCTTTAGTTGTTCCCCCTTTAGAGGTAATATTTTCGCGTAGCTGATCAATTGAAAGTTCTGAGTTTTCCAGCATTCTTCCAGTACCTATAATCAAGTTTCTCACGGCAATATCCGTATCATCAGGAGACAGTCCAAGATGCTTTGCAGCTTTTATATATTCTTCATATACATAGTAAAGAAACGCAGGTCCACTTCCTGTTATTGCAGTGACATCATGAAGAGATTCTTCTTTCACTTCGATAGATGTACCGAATGCTTCCAGTAGGGCATTAAGATTTGATTTAGCATCTTCACCAAAATTATCAGAATAAGATATGCCGGTAACCGATTGCTGAACATGTGCATTCGTATTCGGCATAATGCGTGCGACTGGATTATGTGCATTTAATTTATTCTTAATTTGATTGATTGGAACACCAGCCATCATTGATACAAAGTGGTTTTCTTCAAAGAGATAAGGTTTGATTCGTTGTGCTACTGAATCAAAGTCGTACGGTTTTACCGCCAGGAAGACGAAATCAGCATCTTTTAACAGAGCCTCGTCGTCATAGCTATAATTTATTTGATAAAGTTGATTAAAGCGTTTTAATTCTTCTTCATTAGAGCGGTTCGTGATAAATATATCCTTGCCTTGAATCGTTTTACTCTCAACAAGTCCGATAAAAATGGCACTTGCCATATTACCAGAACCAAAGAACACGATTTTCATACTATCCCTCCATAAATTGTTCATAGCATTTATTATAGTGTAAACTATATATAATTTACAATTGCGATGGTGAGGATTATGAGTAAAAGAATATTGATAACGGGTGCCTCGGGAGGCATTGGAATTAAACTTGCTGAACAGCTTCTAATAGAAGGAAACACGGTGTATGCATGTGCAAGAACATTAAGTAAGCTCTTTCATCTAAGAGAATCGTTCGTTGATCGATGTGTATTGCTATATGCTGACTTTAAGTCAGAGGAGTCAACTTTGGCCTTTATTGAGGAGGTAGCTCGTATTGACTTTGATGTTGTAATATTTTGTGCAGGATTCGCAAATTATCGATCGCTCGTGTCGATGACACCCGAAATAATGAATGAGATGATGTTCGTCAACTATCAAAGTGTCGTCTATATTATCAAGTCGATGTTAAATGAACAACACAAACCGCATTTCATTATACTAGGTTCATTGGCGGCTCATGCAGCGACCCCAGGAGGGGCAATCTATTCTGCTTCTAAAGCTGCACTCAATCAAACGATAAATGCTTTGCGGCTCGAGATGCCTGAAGCTTCATTTACTGTTGTCAACACAGGTCCAGTAGATACAGAATTTATCTTTAAGGCGAGCGGCAATGTATCTCTCTTAAATCGTCTGATTATGATACGTAGTGATATACTGACACAAGAAATAATAAAGGCAATACACAATCCACGAAGAGAAATTAATCGTCCAAAGTGGATGTATATTGCTTTAAAGGTGTATAACCTCGCTCCACGCTCCATCGAAAAGATGTTCAAACCATTTTTTATGACAAAAGTAAAATGATTATGGCTGAGCTGGAGGCAATAGGTTGTATGTTTCAAGAAAGTTTTGTACGACTTTCTTATATGTCAGAGGGTTGACGTTATAGCTCGCAGCATGACCACCATGTTCCGGATACCAGCGCATCTTAGGTCCAATCTTCTTGTTATAAAGGTCAACGGAATGTGTATATGGGATAAATGTATCTGGTTTTGAATGGATGAACAGGATAGGTTGTTCGACATTGTGTATGACATTGATAGGTGAGACCTGATTTAAGGTGAAATGTGTTCTTAGTCTTAATATTCGATTCATAGAATAGAGAAGGAAGCCGCTTCCTAATCTCGACTTTTGTTCGATGATCTGAGTCAGCAGCTGACTAAAGTTACTAAAAGCGCAATCAGAAATATAGAACTCAGCTTCATTTGCGAGCTCTCCAGCATAGAGCAATGTTGTTGCTGCACCCATAGACTCACCATGAATGCCAAACTTAATATCATAGCCATACTGCTCCTTCAAGAAGGTGATCACACTTTCCAGATCGGTTTTTTCATAGTATCCATATGTTGAGTGATTACCCTCACTTTGGCCATGTCTTCTATGATCAAAGATGATACCATTAAAGCCTAATGATATGAATAGATTTAAATATTTTATGCTTGTTATCTTATTCTCGGTGACACCATGACAAAAAATCATCCAGTAATTATGTTGATAAGGCTTAACCACTGTTCCGCTAAGATTATAGCCGTTGCGTGAGTGAATTGTTACATCGATTGGATTCAATGCTTTAAAGGCTTGTTCATCCAGCCGTTTTGCTTTGATCTCTCTTCTCCTGATTACTTCAACGTCTCTTAGCTTAAAGTTCAGAAGATAATTTGAAGCAATAATACCAGTGATGCTGGAAGTAATACCACTCGCAACAGATAGACCTAACAATGTGTTTATCAGTGTTCTTGATTTCATTTAATATGATCCTTATAATCAATATCTTTAAAAAATCTCCTTACTTGTTCGATGTTTGATCCTTGTTGCTTCAACGCATTTTCGAAATGCTTAATATTTTCCAGTAACTGTTCCTTGCTTGATGCACCGTTTACAATCGATGCTACAGGATACTGCAGTAAATATTGATACGCAAGTTCAGTTAGATTTCCAGAACGCTTAGCGTGATCAATACTCTGTTTTAATGCTTCATAACTCGAATCTAAAATGCCGTCTTTAAATTTAGTATCTAGTATGCGGGATGCATGATCTGTCAGTAGACCTTTCATTAAAGGACCTCTTGCCAATATTCGAACATCGTGCTTCTCGATACTTTCAATAAGCTGCTCTGGTCTATTATCGATTAAACTGAACTGCATCATTATTGAGTCAATATTGCTATGTTCAAGGTAATAATCAATAACGTTCGGTCTGATAGAGCTTATGCCATAAGCACGAATTAATCCTTCTTTCTTTAAGCTTTCAAACGTGTCTATGACTTCATCCTTATTATCTTCAATCGTCCCGCCATGCAGCATATATAAATCCAGATAATCTGTCTTTAAACGGGCTAAGCTGTCAGTAATACTACGTTTTATGTGAGATTTAGAAGGATTCCATTTAACTTCATCGTTAATCATATTAAACTCATTCCCAACTTTAGAAGCAATGGTTACTTCATGTCTGAGCTTATTAGAACTCAGAAATTCCCCAATAGTTTCCTCGTTACGTCCTTTTTGATACAAGTCGGCAGTATCAATATAAGTAATATTATTTTCTAACGCCGTCTTTAAAATTTTATCTGCCTCGGCTTGTGTTTGAGGAAGATTCATTGCTCCTAAGCCGAGCTGTGAAAATATAAGCCCACTTTTCGTATGATTTGTCTTCAAGATTATTCCTCCATTCGTTATAATAAGTATAGTTTAACATGATAAATGAAAGAGAGTGAATTGATATGGATCTGACAGAGCGTACGATTGAAAAAACACAAATATTTGACGGTAAAGTGATTAAGGTTGAAGAACATATCGTTACATTACCCAATGGCAAAGAAACAGTGAGAGAAGTTGTAAAACATCCAGGAGCTGTTGCGATTCTTGCTGTTAAAGACAATAAGATTCTATTTGTAGAACAATTTCGCAAGGCAATGGAGAAATGTCTGATTGAAGTCCCGGCAGGAAAGGTTGAACCAGGAGAAGAAAGAATAGAAACTGCTAGGCGTGAACTTGAAGAGGAAACTGGGTATACGCCTCTGCAATTATCACTTTTAAAAGAATTCTATGTATCTCCAGGTTTTTGTGATGAATTTATTTCGCTTTATTATACTGATACTTTAGTTGCATCTAACGAACTATCTCCTGATGAGGATGAGTTTGTCAGTCATCATTGGCTGACATTAGATGAAGCTCTGCACTGGATAGATGAAGGCAAGATAGAAGATGCGAAGACGATTATTGCGATATTAAATTATCAGCTCAAATTAAGAAAATAAGGTATAAATTAATTATCATTTAATAATTATTCTAATCTGAGAATAAATTTATTTGCATTAATTCTCAATTACTGATATTTTATATATATTAATCGTTACCTTTAGGAGTGAGGATATGCAGGAAAGAATTAATAGAATAAAGGAGCAGTTACATGAAGCTTCTTATAAACTAACCCCTCAAAGGGAAGCGACAGTTACTGTATTATTGGAGAATGAAGCAGATCATCTAAGTGCGGAAGATGTTTTTCTGAAGGTAAAGGAAAAATCTCCTGAAATTGGACTCGCAACGGTTTATCGGACACTAGAGCTTTTAGCTGAACTGAAAGTTGTAGATAAAATAAATTTTGGTGATGGGGTCGCACGTTTTGACCTGAGAAAAGAAGGTGCAAAACACTTCCATCATCACCTTGTGTGCATGAATTGCGGTGCGGTGGAAGAGATTGAAGAAGATTTACTTGAGGATGTTGAGAAAAAGGTTGAACGTGACTATCACTTTCAGATTATGGACCACCGTCTGACCTTTCATGGAATATGTAGAATGTGCACTGAAAAAGGTTACAGAGCAGATGAACTTAATAAACGTATCAATGAATAAAGAGACTGCAGTCTCTTTTTTTATATATTCATATAAAATATTATGGTAAACTTAATCTACAAAGAGGTGAGGATATGCAGGAAATCATAGATGAATTTTTACACTTTATTATGATTGAAAAAGGACTGAGTGAAAATACGATCGCAGCGTACAGAAGAGATTTGAATCATTATAAGAAGTTTTTAGAAGAATCACATATTGGTTCTATAGATAATATCGATAGATTTACGATTTCATTATTTCTCGGCAAGTTAAAGGACGATGGTAAATCGTCAAAGACGCTTGCTAGAATCACTGCATCCGTTCGAGGATTCCATCAGTTTGCACTTAGAGAAAAATATGCAGTGAAAGATCCGACAATCATCCTGGAACCGCCAAAATTTGAAAGAAAACTTCCGGATATACTCACGGTTGAGGAAGTTGACATTTTCTTATCTTCACCTGATACCTCTAAAGTAACAGGTAGAAGGGACCAGGCAATGCTCGAACTACTATACGCAACAGGTATGCGCGTGTCAGAACTTATCAATCTGGATGTCGCGGATGTAAATACTATTATGGGCTTTGTTAAAGTGACAGGTAAAGGTAATAAGGAGCGCATTGTCCCTATAGGAACGCATATGATTAAGCTGATGGATGCTTATATTGCGAACACACGTCATAAAATGCTTAAAAAGGAGATGACGGATAGTTTGTTTCTGAATTTCCATGGAAAGCGTATGACTAGACAGGGCTTCTGGAAGATAATGAAACAGGTCCAGGCAGAGTCAGGAATACAAAAAAGGCTGACACCTCATACGTTAAGGCATTCGTTCGCCACACACCTGCTTGAGAACGGTGCAGACTTACGTGCTGTACAGGAGATGCTTGGGCATGCTGATATTTCATCTACGCAGCTATATACACATATCGATACGAAACAAATTCGTGAAGTTTATAAAAATACACACCCGAGAGCATAGGAGAAATGTATGAATAAAAAAAATGCAAGTGAAAATAAGGCATTCAAACCACAGGAACAACGACAGATACTGAAAACATCTGAACATAAGGATGAAAAGCCTCGAAATAATATGATGCTGCTAACCTTTATTACCATGATGGCCGTTGTGTGGGGACTCGTCTATTGGCTTTTTATTGTATAATGCACTGTGTCTAGCCAAAAGGACTTCGGTTCTATCACGCTTCAAATGTTTGTGAATGATATTTTCGTGGATGTCTGATGAAATGTGATGCGCTTTATCACGCAATAACGAACGAACTTCTGGACGCACTGGAAGAGTGATCTGCTGGTATACTGGTGAGTTTATAAGCATATCAATCTCGGATGCTAATCTTGCAATATCAATAAATCGTTCATAATGGGAATCGATATAGAGTTTGAGGATTCGCTTTGCTTTCGACAGTGAGCGATGTCCGCCTGTAATATTGCCACGGCGCATATGATACTGACCAGTTGCAAGTAGTATTAGGCCAACTTCAAAGTCTTGCTTGGTAAATTCAGGTTTATTTTTCCAGAAGTCTTCCAGCAGTTCATGACATTCGAAATAATCTCTCAGATATTCAAAATAATAGACGTACTCAGCAATAATAGTTTTCAATTTAACCACTCCAGAATATAGGTGAAATAATGTATGAAGTAAAACTCGCGTCCTTTCAGGGACCACTCGATCTACTGCTCCATCTTATAAAGCAGTATGAAATCGATATCTATGATATATCGATGAAAATTCTGACTGAACAATATATCAATTATATCAAAGAAGTCACTGATTTAGATATCAATGTGCATGGCGATTATCTTGTAATGGCGAGTGAGTTGTTGCGCATCAAAAGTAGGATGCTTCTGCCAGAAAGTACAGAAACGGTTGAAGAAACTGAGGACCCGAGAGAGGGTCTGATGAACCAGCTTATTGAGTATCAGAACTATAGAATGTTAGCAGAAATACTCAATGAAAAAAAGAAGGAAGAAGAGCGATATTTTGTTAAACGTGGGAATGACCTTTCTCGATTCGAGAAGATTGATACCTCGTTAGAACTTGATTTGATGGATCTTATAACGGCATATCATAAGGCAAAGCAAAGACAGCATGTAGTAAAACCTACAATATCAATGACAAGGGATACATACTCAATTGAAGATGCAACTAAGAATATTGTTGAAAAGTTGCAGCACAAACAAAAGATTACGTTTGCTGATTTTGTAACATTTTCGGAAACTAAGACGCAGATTGTCACCCTTTTTATGGCTTTATTAGAACTAATGAAGATGGAGACGGTAAAAATACGTCAAGAGCATACATTTGGTGATATTTATATAGAAAGGGGCAGATGTTATAATGGTTGATAAACTAGAAATTATAACTGGGTTATTATATGCAGCCGGAGATGAGGGCGTTGATGAATCGACTTTATGCGAAGTTGTACAGCTAACACCAGTACAAATAAGTGATATGACCAGGAGATTTCACCATAGTGTATTAGAGATAAGAAAGTTAGGAGACAGTTACTTTCTTATGGCTAATGACAGTTTAACACCGTATCTACAACACCTTGTTACACATACGAAAGAGAAGAAACTGACGCAAGCTTCAATGGAAACTTTAGCGATTATCGCATATAATCAGCCTCTGACGAGACAAGATATAGAAATTGCACGTGGTGTAAATTCTGATGGACCGATAAAGACACTCATTGAAAAAGGGCTTATTAAAGCAAATGAACAAAAAGAGGCTCGAGCTAAATTACTGGTGACAACACAGGAGTTTTTAAGAGCATTCGGCTTAAAAAGCCTGGATGAGCTCCCGATGGATGAAGAGGGTAATACAGAATCAGATGAAATTGAACGATTCTTTAAAAATTTAGAGACGGAGGATGAATTATGAATGAACAGTTAGAAAGATTGCAAAAAGTAATCGCAAAGAGTGGTGTTACATCAAGAAGGAAAGCTGAAGTGTTAATTACTGAAGGCAAAGTAACAGTAAACGGACAAACTGTGACTGAGCTCGGCACAAAAGTAAAGCCAAGTGATATTATCGAAGTAGAAGGTATCCCGCTAGAGAACCCAGAGAAAATTTATATTCTTTTCCATAAACCTACAGGTGTCATTACAAGTGTTTCTGATGAAAAAGGAAGAAAGGTCGTTACAGACTATTTTCCAGGTCTCAATTTAAGGATCTTTCCGGTTGGACGTCTGGATTATGATACGTCGGGCTTGCTCTTATTAACGAACGATGGAGACTTTGCAAACCAAATGACGCACCCTAAATATAAGATGAAGAAAAAATACGTTGCTAAACTAAAGGGATTCTTGTTACGTGAACAAGTAAAGCAACTTGAAAAAGGTATTATGCTTGAAGATGGTAAAACTGCTCCTGCACTTGTGAAAGTTAAGTCTCAAGATAAAGAGAAAAACACGACATTAGTTGAAATTACTATTTATGAAGGTAGAAATCGTCAAGTCCGTAGAATGTTTGCTCATTTTGGTCATGAAGTCGTTAAACTATCACGTATTGAGTATGGACCGCTAACACTAAAAGGGTTAAATGCAGGAGATGCAAGAGAATTAAGTCCCCATGAAGTTAAGACCTTAAGAAATATGGCATTAAATAAATCATAGTCCAAAATTCACATAGTTGCCACAGACTATGTGTTTTTGCATGTTATAATAAAAATTATATTGCAAAAAGGAGAATGGGTTTATATGCAAAAGTCACAGAAAAAGTGGATTCAGTATATAATAATGCTGCTGATATTAATTGCTATTGGTTTTATATTATATGTGAGTGTTGTTAAAGATGGTGAGAAGGTTGTGAAAGTCGGAGATAAAGCACCGTTATTTGAACTTGAAAATTTAGAAGGTGAAAAAGTAGCATTAAGTGATTATAAAGGTAAAGGTGTTATTCTAAACTTCTGGGGAACATGGTGTAACCCATGTAAAGAAGAGATGCCTGACTTAAACCGCATGAACAAAATCTATCACTCTAAAGGTGTTGAAGTGCTTACAGTACATGTGAAAGATTCACCACAGCAAATAAAGCAGTTCTTCAGCGAACTGCCTGAAGAAGTAGAGTTAATGGTTGCGCTTGACGGTTCAGGAGATGTGATGAAAGCCTATAATGCAAATGATTTACCGAATACATATGTTATAGATAAAAATGGTATTATAAAGGCACACCATAAAGGGCAGATGTCACGTGCAGACATAAAAAAATATATGGATATGGTACAACCATAAAGGGGTGCAGTATTAAATGAAAGACCAATCAATTCAATGTACATGTGGACATATTAATCCGCCAGGTACACAGCTTTGTCAAAATTGTGGTCGCTTAATCAACGATAATTATGATAAGAAGAAAATCGCTGATATAATGCGCTATGATGGACAGGCCATCCGTAGTAAGACGAAACATAAATCATTGGCAGATAAAGTGTGGAACTTTTTCGCTTCTGTAAAGACGGGAGTTATACTACTTGTATTGACGGTAATTGCTTCTGCAATTGGGACGATGTTTCCACAGCAGTATTTTATTCCGGTCGGAGAAGATCCATCAACATTCTATCAGGACAAATATGGAACACTTGGACTGATTTATTATAGATTAGGCTTTGATAATCTTTATACCTCCTGGTGGTTCTTAATTTTACTTGCGCTTGTTGCATTCTCAATTATCGCAGCAAGTATCGATCGAGGCATACCGCTTCATAAATCGCTGACGAGACAGACAGTAAAAAAACATCCGTCATTTTTTAAACGTCAAAGACTCACTTTGCACGATGATAGATTAGATATGTCACTCATTGAGACATTGAAGGACAATAAATATAAAGTGCGTGAGGAAGCAGGTTTCATTCTTGCAGAAAAAGGAAGAATCAGTAGATATGGGCCATATATCAATCATACTGGACTAATAATTCTGCTTGCTGGAGCAATGCTGCGTTTTGTACCGATGTTTTATGTAGATGAATTCGTAGGTATTGGAGAAGGAGAGACGAAAGTCATTCCGGGTACTGAAAATCAGTATTACATAAAAAATAATCAATTTATCTTTGAACAGTATGATAAAGAATCAATGTCGAATACAAACAGTAAATCAGCTGATGCGACAATGAATAAAATTGCTAAAAACTATGAATCAAAAATTACGCTATTTGAGAATAAATCTGATTCATCAGTTATTGGTAGTAAACCAGAACTTGTAAAACTAAAAGATGATAGTATTCGCGTGAACCATCCAGTAAAGTTTGACCAGTTTGCACTCTATCAGAATAGTTTTGATCAGTCGCAGTTAGAAACGATGCTCTTTAAAGTACAAGATAAACAAGGTAAGCAAATCGGAAAAAACTTTGAGGTCAAGCTCGATAATCCGAAAGATGATTATAAAATCAGTGATACGTTGAATGTGCACCTACGTAACTATGCACCTGATTTTGATAAAATTACGGAGAATGGAGCACTAGCAACAAAATCTCCTTTACCGAACAATCCAGCATTTGTCTTTGAAGTGAATGATGGGAAAAAATCAGAATACAGCCTGCTAAAAATCCGATCATCACAAGATATATCGAAAGATAATCAGTATGATGTTAAATTTGTCAGCGCGACGAATAAAACAATAACGTATTTAACGGTCAAGAAGGATCTGACACTTCCTATATTATTTGTAGGATTTACAATTTTCCTATTTGGACTTGCAATAGGGTCTTATATTAATCATCGTAGAATCTGGATTAATACGAATGAAGGGACGCTCGCAGCTCATACGAATAGAAACTATTATGGATTTAAACGCGAGATAGATACGATGTTACATAAACATCATTTACAAGAAGTAAATGATAAGTATGAGGTGGAGGATAAGAATGAATAATGAAACTTTATTAAATTTTAGTAGTACTTCTTTATACGCAGCATTTATTCTATATTTAATAGCGATTTTACCTTTTTCAGCAAGTATTAAAGCAAAATCGAAACGCTACGAAAATATGGGTGTCTTATTAACAACGATTGGTTTTGCATTGCAGCTTGTTTATTTTATCACAAGATGGATTGCTTCAGGCCACGCACCAGTAAGTAATATGTATGAATTCTTAACGATGTTCGGGATTATGATGGTAGGCGGATTTCTAGTTATCAATTATATCTATCATACACCGATACTTGCACTCTTCTCTTTACCGATTGCGATGCTTGTTATCGTCTATGCAAGTATGTTTTCAAGAGAAGTATCACCGTTAATTCCAGCGTTACAGAGTAACTGGCTTGCGATACACGTTATAACTGTAACTATCAGCTATGGCATTCTTTCTGTAAGCTCAGTGGCGGGATTGATCTATCTTCTGAGATATGTTGATGCGAAAGAGAAATCTAAAGACGCATTCTGGCTTGAGGTAGTCATGTATTTTATCGTATTAGTTTTAGCATTTATATTAACAACGATTGTAATGAAAGGTATTGTTGATTATAAGGAAGAATATTTCTATCAAGATAAAAATGGCATGAATGCAGTTGCTGAATACCATTTACCAGGATTAGTTACATTCAAGGATAGTACACCAGTTGTTAAAGTTGATGGGACGAAAGAAAGCTATAAAGAAGTTAAACGCTTTGACACAGGAATCGAATTACCACCTGTAATCAATGCACAGAAATTAAATACGGTCGTGTGGTCAATCATCATCGGTTCTATCCTTTATGGGATAATCAGACTCATCGCACGCAGAACTATTTTTTCGGTCATCAAACCTTTGACTAATAAAGTTTCGTTGAGATTAATGGACGAAATTTGTTATCGTTCTGTCATCATCGGATTTCCGTTATTTGCTCTTGGAGGATTATTATTTGCGAGTATTTGGGCGCAGATTGCATGGAGTAGATTCTGGGGCTGGGATCCTAAAGAAGTCTGGGCGTTAATTACATTCTTGTTCTATGCGATTTTCCTACATTTAAGATTAGGAAAGGGCTGGGAAGGTAAAAAATCAGCATGGCTTGCCGTTATTGGTCTCGGTATCATCTTATTTAATGTGATTGCGGTGAATCTAATCATTGCAGGTCTCCATTCCTATGCATAATGAAAGGGTGAGCATAATATGAAAGAAAAGATTTTAATAGTTGATGATGAAGATAGAATTAGAAAGCTTGCTAAGATGTATCTAGAAAGAGAAGGCTATGAAACTGTAGAAGCGGAAGATGGAGAGCGCGCGCTCGAGCTTGCGCTGAGTGAAGATTTTCATTGTATTTTACTAGATATCATGCTGCCTGGTATGGATGGTATCCAAGTATGCAAACGATTACGTGAAGAGAAATCTACGCCTGTTATTATGCTGACTGCAAAAGGAGAAGAACATAATCGCGTAGAAGGCTTTGAAATTGGGGCAGACGATTATATCGTCAAACCGTTCTCTCCACGAGAGGTTGTACTACGCGTAAAGGCAATTTTAAGACGTTCGCAATCAACAATGTTCATACAACAGGAAGCGCATGCGAAAGATCTGATCGTTTTTGATTCACTAGTGATAGATAATGATGCACATAGAGTGCTTGCAGATAATAAGGAGGTTAATTTAACTCCAAAGGAATATGAACTATTACTTTTTCTGGCTAAGAGTCCAGATAAAGTATTTGATCGTGAGCAACTGCTTAAAGATGTATGGCATTATGAGTTTTATGGTGATTTACGAACAGTTGATACACATGTGAAGCGATTAAGAGAAAAATTGAACAAAGTATCGCCACATGCTGCAGATATGATTCATACAGTATGGGGTGTAGGATATAAATTTGAGGTCAGAGACTGATGAAATATATCAATAGTGTCGTTATTAAACTGTGGTTAACTATATTGTTTATAGTAACCACAGTTTTAATTATATTATCGGTTGCACTGATGAGCTTTTTTAATGCTTATTTGATGAGTGAATCTGCACATGCATTAAAGCAACAGGCAGAAAAAGTTGAACTCGTCCTTATGAGTCGGCATGACAAAAGTGATGCAATGAACTATGTGAAAGAACTGATCGAAAACCCTGCTGGACTGATATTGATTACGAATAAACAAGATCAACATAAGAACATTGAGGATCCGTTAAAAGCATTGATGTTAAAAGAAATTCAGACGAACAAAGCATTTGATGCTGTGTATAAAAAAGATGAAACTGTTGTTCAGTCAATCGAAGTCAATTATCAGGGCAGCAAACATGAATATCTGCTCGTAGGATACCCTTCTCAGGCATTTGAATATAATGGAAGCGCAATATTTATTTATCAAGATACCAATACGATATCCGATGCTTTCAACTACATCGCAATCATCATATTTTTAGTTGCACTCGTGCTGCTAATTTTGACGACAATATTTGCATTTTTCTTGTCTACACGTATAACTAAACCATTAATTCATCTGAAGCAAGCGGCGTTTAAACTTGCACGGGGTGAGCGAAATGAGAAAATCAAGGTTCAATCACGTGACGAAATTGGAGAACTTGCTCTTGCATTTAATAAGATGGAAGAAGATATTACTTTGAACATGAACAGGATATCTTCTGAAAGAAATTTGAGGGACAGATTAATCAATGCAATGGAGGATGGCGTGCTGAGTTTCAATATGCATCTAGAGAAGCAGCTTCAAAATCCAATGGCAGAGAAATTTCTGGATGACATCAACCAACAGCAGATTGAAGCCTTGAGTGATACTGTGAATAAAGTGATGCAGTCGGAAGATACGGTATATAATGAAATTACAACCAAAGATAAGCACTATGTGCTCATTGTTTCTCCAGTCGACAACCCAGAAATAAAACAAGGTAATGGGGCTGTAGCTATCATTAGGGATATGACTGAAGAGAAGAAGATTGATCAAATGAAACAGATGTTTATTGCAAATGTATCTCATGAACTGAGAACACCGATTCAAATGCTTCAAGGATATACGGAGGCCATTCTAGATGGTATTGTCAGCGAAAAGTCTGATGTGGATGAATTTCTAAATATTATTCTTGACGAATCAAAGCGTCTGAATCGTCTTGTGAATGAACTGCTGAATGTAGCTAGAATTGATGCCGGTGAACAAGTTCTGAATTTAGAAGCTACTGACATAGAGGAGCTGATAGAAAGAACGATAATGAACTTCAAACATGTGGCCGAGAAACATGAGACAGACATTCAAACTCATTATAGGCATCATTCTAAAGCTTGGTTAGACTATGATAAGATGATTCAGGTGATTACCAATATCATTGATAACGCACTACGCTATACTGTTGCAGGAGATGTAATTAGTATTCATACTGATGAAGACGATGAGAACCTCATCATCAGTATTTCTGATACAGGTGTGGGTATTGCGCCGAAACATATCGATAATATATTTGAACGTTTCTACAAGGTGGATCAGGCTAGGACGAGAGGTAAACATGGTACCGGATTAGGATTATTTATCGTCAAATCAATTATAGAAGGTCATCATGGCAGTATAAATGTGGATAGCAAGGTCGGCAAAGGCACAACATTTGTTATCTCAATCCCAAAAGTTGACGATACAAAGAATAACAAGTAAGATATATACTATAAAAAATATATCATTCATCTTCGGGGTCGGTGTAATTCCGAACCGGCGGTTACAGTCCGCGACCTGATTACTCAGCTGAACTGGTGAAATTCCAGTACCGACAGTACAGTCTGGATGGGAGAAGATGGAGGTTTTCCTCCTCTTTGTAAGATGGATAGAAGGAGAAGGAAATGACACAGATTAATAAGACAAGACGACTCATTACGGTGAGTCTATTAAGTGCGGTTGCTTTTTTACTTATGTTTTTAAAGTTTCCGTTACCATTTTTACCACCCTATCTCACAATTGATTTAAGTGATATTCCTGCAATTATCGCACTCTTCACTGTTGGACCACTTGGAGCGATTGGAGTCGAAGTCATTAAGAACTTGCTAAATTTCTTGATGAATATGACAGATCCAATTGGGCCTGTTGCGAATTTTCTTGCAGGGACATCATTGATATTGACATTGTATGCAGTAACTAAAGGGAGAAAGCAACGACTAATCGTTGGATTTTTATGTGCAACAATCGTATTGACGATGGTAATGAGTATTATGAATTATTTCGTATTATTACCGCTTTACGGTATGATAATGAATTTCACTGATATCTCTAATAACTTAAAGGTAATTATTACAGCCGGCATCATCCCTTTTAATATTATCAAAGGCATACTACTCGCGATATTATCGATTATATTGCTCAATGTACTGCCTAAAACCAGATAAAAACAACCCGGACTACTGCAGAAAATAATCTCTATTTTCTACAGTAGTCCGGGTTTGTTATATTATTCGAACTTCAGTGCGTCACCATCAAATGATTCATCTGCCACTTTGATTGAGTCTGTAGGACAACCTTCAAATGCGTCGATCATATCTTCTTCAAGTTCTTCAGGTATTTCTTGAGTCCCTTGGTTGTCATCTAATATTACGTAAGCAATACCTTCGTCGTCGTAATCATATATATCTGGAGCTGCAGCACCACAAGCACCACATGCAATACATGTATCCATATCAACAATTGTATATTTACCTGCCAAAATTTTCGCCTCCCACCAATTTCATGATAAAATATATAAACAATGTACATAACTATTTTAGTGATTGTTTAATGGTTTTTCAACAAAAAGATTCAGGAGATGCCTATGAATTCTATATCAACTTACATACGTACACATTATCGTGAAGATAAATCTATAAAAAGTCTATGGAATATTGTAACCGGAGCAAGAACGCAGCAGACATATTTTGACGCCTCTATGCAGCATCTTTTACCTGTTTACGAGATTGCACCAGGCTATCCTTTTGAAGCATTCACAAGTATGTTAAGTCACAATGATAAGCAACGAGAGCACATGCTTTTCCCTTATTTTTACCTTGCATCTGAGATGAGTTTTGAGACGTTATGTCTACTTATTCAGGCATCTTCAGAAATGAGTTATGGCACAAATAGGTTTGTGCCAGTCTCTAACAACCTGATTGTACAGTCGCAGGTTAAAGAAGTTATAAGGCGGGCGAAAACTAAAGACTTCAACCTTCTGCAGCTAGATTTCTTTAAACTTGTAACTTTAGTGCAAGATAAATTTAAACATAGCTATTTCGTATATAAAATAACGGGCCATGATATACATCCAAGAAACGATGAACAATTGGCACGACTATTAAATGTTGAAACATCTCATTTGAAATTTATGTTATTGGCAGAGAAAAACTATATACTGCATTTGCTTCGGAATGAATCATTCCATCTATTAAATCATCTTTATTACAAGGTGCCCTTACATAAGAATACGGCAAGAACGTACCAGCTGATAAATAGCTATACTATCGATGAAACTGCTCGTTTGCTTCGTTTAAGAGAGCATACTATCCAGGACCATATTATTGAAATGATGATTAAAGATTATCCTGTGGAGATTTCACGTTTTATTAACACGGATGAACTGCAGGCAATTGTTCATCTTTATAGTCAGTTAACATATGGAAAGCTAAAATCATTTTATGAGCATTCAGAGGTTAAAGATTATTTCAAGCTGAAGATTGGTATTGTATACGCCAGTCTGATGGAAAGGAACGATCATGTCGATTGAACATTTGCTAAATAAGCGTTTTGGGATTAAAAAGTTAAATGAGGAACAAAGAATAATAATTGATAGTATATTGAATAATGAAGATGTATTAGCACTGATGCCTACTGGAAGTGGTAAATCAATCACGTTTCAGCTGCCAGTTGTATTTACCGACGGAAAAGCGCTCGTTATCACCCCGTTAATTGCTTTGATGGAGGACCAGGTGATGCAGTTGAAGATGAGTAAAATTGATGCTGTAGCTATTCATGGAGGTCTATCACGTGCGGAACTTTCGATAATTACGCATCGCATTGATAGCTATCAATTTATTTATTGTTCTCCCGAATGGTTACAAAGTGAACTTGCAGAAGCATTATTCTCTCGCATAAGGTTCACGCATATTGTACTGGACGAAGCACACTGCATTTCTCAATGGGGATTTCAATTCCGTCCTCATTACTTACTTGTGAATGAAGTGATTGATAGACATAATGCACAGGTAATCGCTCTAACAGCTACAGCAACAAAAAAGATTGTTCATGATATTGAGGAGATTATCGGAAGGCCATTGAAAGTACATGATTTTCTCAAAAATAAGGACAATATGTACTTGTATAAATATGAAGTGCGTGAAGATGATAAGCTCATATTTCTACAAAAAGTACTTAAAGAAAGTGGACCTACTATTATCTATTTCTCATCGAAGAAGGTATGTGATGCTTTATACGAGGCGCTTTCTGAGGATTTTATTGTGGACAGATATCATGCAGATATGACCTATAGTGAACGTACTGAAGTACAGAGTCGGTTTATGGAAGATGAAGTACATGTAATATGTGCAACCAGTGCTTTTGGAATGGGAATCAATAAGAAAAACATCCGTACGGTGATTCACTATCACATCCCAGCATCAATCCTTCAGTTTATTCAGGAGATTGGTCGCGCAGGAAGAGATCATCACTCTTGTCAATCGATACTCCTATATAATAATAATGATATCGCACAAGCGTCACGACTGCTCGAATTAGACGCTATTGACACAAGCGATCTACATAATTATACTCTGCAAAATATTTATGATGTGGAAAAGAAAGAGAAGCTTGATATTTTTCATCGCAAGTTTGCTAACAACATTATCGCTGATAAATTAAAGGCGCATCAATATGAGCAACAGCAGTTATTATCAAAGATGCTTGCGTATGCGCATAGCGATCATTGCCTACACCATGAACTTTCCGGCATGTTGAGGACATCTTCGATAAATTCAGATGAATTTTATGAACGTAATCAGTGTCATAAGTGCAAAGTGACAGATTTGCAAAGATATGAAAATATTACTAAAAGTATGCAACTTGAGCCTGTGGCATTAATTTTAGAAAGGTTATTTTTATAGCTGTAATACTTTACTAAAGCAATAGTGTTTGTCTATAATAAGAATAGACTATAAATTGATGAGTGGGTGGATAAACGTGTCAAAAAATGATTTTAAAGATGAATTTGAAAAGAATAAACAAAAGATCGAAAGACAACAAGAAGAGACGGTTGAAACTGAAGAAGTAAGTTCAGAAACATATGAAGGAAAAAAAGAAACTGAAGAAGATATTTTTCCGCCTCGTGGAGTCTCACGTCGTAGCCGTTCACAAGAAAGAAAGAAACGTGAAGACAATACTAACGATAACAAAGAAGCAGGAACTATTGGCGCTGGCGCTAAGAAAAAGAACAAAAGAGATAACAGTCAAAAGACTAATAAACAAGTCTCTAACAGTAAAAAAGCAGCTGGTGCAGCAGGGGTAGCAGGAGCGGCTGCAAAAGTAAATAAAGCAAATGCAAAGACTGTCGAAGAAAAGCCAGAAAAGGGAAAACAGCAAGAAGATAAGGATAATAGTGGACTTAAGAAATTTATTCCACTGATTGCTGCGATTTTAATACTACTGCCAATTATGTTGCTGCTTGCAAATTATATCAATTCTCAAAGTGATAATAAACATAATAATACAGAACAAGTAGCAACGAACGACAAGAAGAAAACTGCTGAAGAAAAAACAGACAAAGCTAAGGATAAGACTGTTGAAGAGGCAGAGTCAGAAAAAGCAGCTAAGGAAGAAGCGGCTAAGGAAGAAGCGGCTAAGGAAGAAGCGGCACAGGAAAAAGTGGCACAGGAAAAAGCGGCACAGGAAAAAGCGGCACAAGAACGTCTGGCAGCACAAAAAGCTGCTGATGAAACAGAAGCAGCAAGATTAGCCGAAGAAAAAACAGCAGAAGTTCAGGATAATGCATCACAAACAGACAATGCATCACAATCATCAGCTGCTTCAAATAATAACCAGTCTGACAATCAGCAGGCGCAGGCGACACACGTCGTTAATGCTAAAGAGAATCTTTACCGAATAGCGATTAAATACTATGGTAATGGCTCTCCAGAAAATGTTGAAAAGATAAGACAGGCAAATGGTATTTCAGACAATAATCTTTCACAAGGACAAACGTTAGTTATACCTAAATAAAAAAAGGGGGCGGTACTATGTATTTAAAGTCAATAATGATACCTAAAGAAAAATGTTATGTTGCCAGTCCAGATGACACGGTTAAGAGTGTGCTTGACAAGCTTGAACACCATGGTATTGACGGGATTCCTGTTGTTGAAACAGGAAAATATATTGGCACAGCGACACGTTATAGCATCTTTAGACATTTCTTCTTTATGAAGACACCCAAACTAAGAGATGAATTCATTGAAAACACAAAGATTAAGGATATCCTTCCTCTTGATGAATATAGTGTTAAAGATGATGCGCTATTCGAAGAGTCTTTCTTAACATTACAAGATTTTCCGATTTTAAGTGTTATCAATGAACGCAACGATTTTTTAGGCGTGGTTTCACGATTTGATGTTATGGAGCAGTTTAAATCTGCATTTGGAATGAATCAAAAAGGTGTGCGCATTGCCATTACATCAATAGATGCAGAAGGGCGTATCATGCGTCTTGCTTCAGCATTGAAGAAGTATAAGTTAAATGCTATTTCTTTTGTAACGTTTGACGAAACAGATAAGATGCATCGAAGAATGATTGTTAAAGTTGAAGATAGTAAAAATATTAAGAAGTTTACAAAGTATCTTAAAAACAATGGCTTTAAGATTCTCGATATACAAGAACATGACGAAATCTAGAGGGGGCTCTTTTGAGCCCTTTTTTATTTAAGAAAGGTGAAAAAAATGAAACACGTACAAAGTATTATAATTGGAGCTGGTCCATGTGGATTATCAGCAAGTATAGAGCAAAAAAAGAAAGGCATAGATAATATTATCATCGAAAAAGGGAATGTCGTTGAAGCAATCTACAATTATCCGACACATCAGACTTTTTTCTCGACGAGTGAAAAATTGAGTATCGGTGATATTCCGTTTATTGTTGAAGAACATAAGCCGCATCGAAACCAAGCACTTGTCTATTACAGAAGTGTAGTGAAATATCATGATTTAAAGATTCATTCTGGCGAAGAAGTTCTAAAAGTGGAGAAGCATGAAGACGAATTTATCATCACGACAACTAAAGCACACTATAAATGTAATTACGTTACAGTTGCGACAGGTTATTATGGGCAGCCGAATACATTAGATGTACCGGGTGCTGATTTAGATAAGGTGCAGCATTACTTCAAGGAAGCCCATCCTTATTTTGATCAGGATGTGTTGATCATTGGTGGTAAAAACTCTGCAATTGACGCTGCGATCGAACTCGAAAAAGCTGGTGCACGAGTGACAGCTGTGTATCGCGGTGATACATATTCTAAGAGTGTGAAACCCTGGATATTACCTCTTTACGAATCCCTTGTTAATCATGAAAAAATTAAACTCTATTTCAATAGTCATGTAACCTCTATCAATGATTCTGAAGTGATCATTCAAACCCCTAGTGGAGAAATGGCAATCAAAAATGATACTGTTTTTGCAATGATTGGCTATCACCCGGACTACACGTTTTTAAGTGATATGGGGATAGAACTCATAACAAATGAATTCGGGACAGCACCTTTCTATGACAAAGAGACGATGGAGACGAATATAGACAATTTATATATCGCAGGGGTGATCGCAGCAGGAAATGACGCGAATACGATATTCATTGAAAACGGAAAATTTCACGGCGGACTGATAGCTGATGATATTATAAAAAAAGAAATACGTGGACAATAATTTGTCCGCGTATTTTTAACGTTTGAAGTAATCGTCAAGAAGAGCATCATTTAAGCCATTACTTATTGCGACGATAAGTTTTAAACGCGCTTTCTGACCGTTAAGTCCATTGGAGAATATGAGACCCATCTTCTGTAGCTCATACCCGCCACCTTCGTACTGATAGTTACCACTTGCAATTCCATTGAAACATCGGGATACGATGACAATCGGGATATTTTTATCGATTAGATGCTGGATGCCGTCTAATGAAGAAGGCGATAAGTTTCCTTGTCCAAGCGCTTCTATAACAAGCCCGTCATATTCCTGATCAGCAAAGAATTTAATTAAGTCTGAGTCTAGGTCGCTATGGGCTTTTACGAGTCCAACTTTAATCGCTTCATTGACTTTAACCAGCGGGGGATGTGTTAATGGATGATGATGGAAATAAATATTGTTTTTCGTGATAATACCGAGTGGTCCGTAATTTGGACTTTGAAAAGTACTTGTATTTGATGTATGGGTCTTTGTTACGTTCATAGCTGTATGAATTTCATCATTAAACACAACAAGCACGCCTTTGTTTTTGGCATCACCATGGCAAGCTGTACGTATTGCGGAGATGTAGTTATACAGACCATCTGCCCCGATTTCGTTGGATGAACGCATCGCGCCGGTTAAGATTACTGGAATTGAAACGTTGAGGGTCAAATCCAGAAAATATGCTGTTTCTTCGAGTGTGTCAGTGCCATGTGTGATGACGATACCATCATAGTTTTCTTCGTATATTTCATTGATAATTGATTTTCTTAATATATTCATATGTTTAAGGGTCATATGAGGAGAGGGGATTTGAAATGGGTGTTTTTCAGTAATGTTTGCAATCGACTGAATGATTTCGATATTTGACATAGGATTTGTGTCATTCGTTGTGACGACACCCTGCGCATTTTCAGACATACTGATTGTTCCACCTGTATGCATTACGAGAATATTTTTCATTTTAGTCCTCCAATATACATTGATATAGCTCTATGATAGAATAATTAAGATTAAACAACAAGGTAGGTATATAAATGAATAAGATAAATATCGCAATAGACGGACCTGCAGCAGCAGGAAAAAGTACAATTGCTAAGCGTGTCGCTGAAGCATTAAGCATGATTTATGTGGATACTGGGGCGATGTATCGTGCGATTACACTCGCACATTTAGAGCAGCCTGAAATAGAAATCGATAAGTTGGTTGAGCATATAGATTTGAAGCTGATCAATAGATCTGGTCAGCGCATTTATCTCAATGGAAGTGATGTCAGCGATAGAATTAGAGAGCACGATGTTACATCAAATGTGTCTAGGGTTGCTAGTATTGAAAGTGTTAGAACGAAACTTGTGAATCTTCAGCAGAATATGACAGCGCATAAAGGTGTTGTTATGGATGGTCGAGATATTGGAACGAAAGTTATTCCTGAAGCTGAATTAAAGGTGTATATGGTAGCCTCTGTAGAAGAACGTGCAGAACGTCGTTTGATTGATAACAGAAATAGAGGGATTGCCTCAACATTCGAAGAATTGAAAAGAGATATTGAACGTCGTGACCACCTGGATATGACGCGTGAAATCTCGCCGCTCACAAAAGCAGAGGATGCTATTGAAATTGATACAACGGGAAAGTCAATAGAAGAAGTGACAGCCCAGATTATTGAATTAGCAAAAAGCGCAATGTAAAAAGCGTATTCCTTGACTTTCAGCTCGATTTGTAAGAAGTTTATAATAACACTAGTTGTAATTTCAAGGAGGAATCCACAATGACAGAAGAATTTAACGAAGCAATGATTAAAGAAATTCAAGAAGGAGACAAGGTTAAAGGAACGGTACAAGCGATTGAAGAGAAACATGTCGTTCTTAACTTAGATGGTGCAAAATATGATGGTATCATCCCAATCAGTCAACTTTCAAGTCTACATATTGACAATGCTGAAGAAGTCGTTCAAATTGGCGATGAGATTGAAGCGTTTGTTACTAAGATTGAAGATAAAGAGGAAGATGGTCATTACATCTTATCTAAACGTCAACTAGATGAATCTGAATCATTTGAATCATTAAAAGAAAAGTTCGAAAATGATGAAACGCTAGAAGCAGAAGTTAAAGAAGCAGTTAAAGGTGGTCTTGTTGTTGATGTAGGCCTAAGAGGATTTATTCCGGCATCTTTAATTTCTACGAATTATATTGAAGACTTCTCAAACTACGTTGGTCAAGTATTAACTTTAAAGATTGAAGAACTAGATCAGGAGAAGAACCGTGTAATCTTAAATCACAAAGCCATCGAAGCTGAAGAGAACAAAGTGAAAAAGGAACAACGTCTTGATGAAATTGAAGTTGGTTCTGTAATCGAAGGCGAAGTTTTACGTATTACAAACTTTGGAGCGTTCGTAGATATCGGTGAAGTAGATGGTCTTGTACATATCTCTCAAGTTACGCATGATCATATCGATAAGGTTGAAGATGCTCTGTCTATCGGCGACAAAGTTAAGGTTAAAGTATTAAGCGTCGACAAAGAAGCAGAACGCGTTTCTTTATCAATTAAAGCTGCTTTACCTGGGCCGTTTGAAACGATTGAAGAGAAGTTTAGTATCGGAGACATCGTTGATGGAGAAGTTGTTCGTCTAGCAAACTTTGGAGCTTTCGTTGAAATTGATAAAGGATTACAAGGCCTTGTGCATATTTCTCAAATTAGTCACGAACATATCGGTAATCCATCAGAAGTCCTTGAACCAGGTCAAAAGGTTAAAGTGAAGATTCTGGATATCAACAAAGAAGAGAAACGTATTGGTCTTTCAATTAAAGCGACTCAAGAACAAGTAGAAGATTTTGATACTACATACTTGAGCAATGCTTCAAATCAAGAGAATCAAGATGCTCCAACACTTGGAGATATGTTTGGAGACAAACTTAAAAACTTAAATCTTTAATAGAGTTCTAAGGAGACAATGGCGCTTGCCTTGTCTCTTTTTTTTAAATATTAATAAATGATAAACTATGTTAAAATAATAGGGATATTATTTGAGAGGATAGATAAAATGACAAAACCAACGATAGCGATTGTAGGTCGTGCAAATGTAGGGAAATCTACAATTTTTAATAGAATCGTCGGGGAACGTGTTTCGATTGTAGAAGACACACCCGGAGTTACAAGAGATAGAATTTATTCGAGCGGAGAATGGTTGACACATGAATTCAATATTATAGATACAGGTGGGATTGAGCTAGGTGATGAGCCTTTCCAGGAGCAGATTCGTGCTCAGGCAGAAATTGCGATTGAGGAAGCGGATGTTATCATCTTTATGGTAAATGGACGTGACGGGATTACGAATGAAGATGATTTCGTGGCAAAACTATTATTTAAATCAAGCAAGCCTGTTGTATTAGGTGTCAATAAGATTGATAATCCTGAAATGCGTGCAGATATATACGAATTCTACTCATTAGGATTTGGAGAGCCTATTCCGATCTCTGGATCACATGGTTTAGGTATTGGAGACTTGCTGGATGAAGCGGCAAAGCACTTCCCTGAGCAGCAGGAAGAAGATTATGATGATGATGTTATCAAATTCTCTCTTATAGGAAGACCAAATGTGGGGAAATCGAGTTTAATCAATGCAATCCTTGGTGAGGAGCGTGTTATCGTATCACCAGTCGCAGGTACAACACGAGATGCAATAGATACGGTATACACTTTTGAGGATCAGGAATACGTGATGATCGATACAGCTGGAATGCGTAAAAAAGGTAAGGTATATGAGGCAACGGAACGTTATTCTGTATTACGTGCCTTGAAAGCAATCGAACGTTCTAACGTTGTGCTGGTTGTTATCGATGCTGAAGAAGGTATTATTGAACAGGATAAGAAGATTGCTGGATATGCCCATGAAGCAGGTAAAGCTATTGTTATCGTTGTAAACAAATGGGACACTGTTGAGAAAGACTCAAAAACGATGAAGAAGTTTGAAGATAAAGTGCGTGAAAACTTCCAGTTCTTAGATTATGCACCGATTGCCTTTGTTTCTGCAAAGGAACGCAAACGTCTGAATACATTATTCCCACTGATTAATATGGCAGGGGAAAACCATCGTAAACGAGTTCAAAGCAGTACGCTTAATGAAGTGATCACTGATGCTGTTGCAATGAATCCAACACCAACACATAAGGGCAGTCGATTAAACATCTTCTATACGACACAAGTTGCGATTGAGCCACCAACTTTTGTATTCTTCGTCAACGATGTTGAGATGATGCATTTCTCTTACCAAAGATTTTTAGAAAATAGAATTCGTGCAGCCTTTGGATTCGAAGGAACACCACTACATTTAATTGCAAGAAAGAGAAATTAGGAGTGATTGTATGCTACAAGTTTCAGTAATCGGTACAGGTTCATGGGGTACTGCACTAGCGAATGTACTTTCAGAGAATCAGCACGACGTTTTAATGTGGGGGAAGACCCAAGCTACCGTTGATGAAATCAACACGCATCATACGAATGAAAAGTATCTTAAAGAGATTCAGCTGCACGATGCATTGCAAGCGACTTCAAATATTCAGCAAGCAGTACTGCATGCAAAGGTAATCATAATAGCTGTTCCTACGAAAGCGATTCGTTCAGTCATGCAGCAGATTAATGAGGTTGCGGATGAAAAGAAAATTTTTATTCATGTTTCTAAAGGGATAGAGCCTATAACATTTAAAAGAATCTCTGAAATGATAACCGAAGAGATGGATCCTGAGAAGTTTGAAGGTGTCGGTGTTCTGAGTGGGCCGAGTCATGCTGAAGAACTTGCACTTCAGCATCCGACAACGGTGGCTGTAGCAAGTGACAACAAACAGATTAAGCAGATTGCACAAGATATTTTTATGAATTCGTATTTTAGAATCTATACGAATGATGACTTGATTGGTGTTGAAATTGGAGGTGCGCTTAAGAATATTATCGCACTTGCAGCAGGGATAACAGATGGCCTTGGCTATGGAGACAATGCTAAAGCAGCCTTGATGACACGTGGTCTCGCTGAAATCACACGCCTTGGAACGAAGATGGGAGCAGATCCGTTAACATTTCTTGGGCTTGCAGGGATTGGCGATTTGATTGTGACATGTACATCAGTACATTCACGAAACTGGAAATGTGGCAATATGCTGGGTAAAGGTGCTTCTCTAGAGGAAGCGCTAGCACAAATGGGTATGGTCGTTGAAGGAGTCCGTACGACACAAGCTGCAAACGAAATGGCACAAGCATTTGGTGTTGAGATGCCGATCACACAATCCTTATATAAGGTGCTGTTTGAAGGTCTTGATGTCAATGAAGGAGTTAGGAATTTGATGAACAGAGAAAAAACGAACGAATAGAGGTAGACTATGTTTAATATTTCTAGAATGGATTTAATGTGGGTATCATTTTATTCGCTTGGGCTAATGCTTCTCGCAATGATGCTTATTTATCTCGCAAGGTTTAAGATTGCTAATAAACCATTGAATATGATTGTTACGTTTCTTGCATATGCAGCATTGCTTATAAGTGCACTGCTCATGTTTGTCGTGTTAGGTGGTTCTAGTTATGCGTAAATCTTTATTATTATTACTGGTTTCTTTGCTGCTCAGTGGATGCATGTATCCTAAAGAAGCGCTTGAACAAAATCAAGTCGCACCTCAAGATCAGCTGAACATGGTTCAAAATGCTGTTGAAAGTTATCAGAAGGATACCGGTGGATTGCTACCACTGAAAGATAGAGATCAGACTTATGAAATCTATTTAAAGCATCCAGTTGATTTTGGAAAGTTAAAACCAAAATATCTTTCGCAGTTACCAGGCTCATCATTTGAAATGGGTGGCTATTATCAGTATGTGATGATGGACGTAGATAAAAATCCTAAAGTGATGATTGTAGATCTAAGAACATCAGATACTTTAAAAAATTTAAGAATTCGACTCGAGACGAAATCGAATGAATTGGCATTAGGAAAGAAGATAGGTCCAAACCTTTATAAAATTAACTATAACAAATACGGTCTTGATCAATACCCGACAGTGAAGAGCCCTTATTCGGGCGAGGCATTACCTATTTATATCAACGGGGGGAACGAATTTAAGATAGATTACTCTCTTGATCTTGGTCGTGCACTACAGAAACATCAGGTAAAACAAGGGGAGGATATCCGATATATTCTCTATCAGGACAACCCAATATTACCTGCCTATTCAGTACCTTATACTGTAGATGATAAGAATGAACCCGTTTTCAAAACCGTACAACGCTAAAAAATTGTTGATAATATACAATAACCGTTGCAGTGACAACGTTTATTGTGTTAAAGTCATAACAGAATGATATTTTATATCATTTACATAATGTTGGGGAGGTGAATTGACATGAATAAAACAGATTTAATCAATGCAGTTTCTGATAGTGCAAACTTAACTAAGAAAGAAGCAGGTTTAGCAGTTGATGCTGTTTTCGAATCAATTCAAAAATCACTATCTAATGGTGAGAAGGTACAATTAATTGGTTTCGGTAACTTTGAAGTTCGCGAACGTGCTGCACGTAAAGGACGTAATCCGCAAACTGGTGATGAGATTGAAATCCCAGCAAGCAAAGTTCCAGCATTCAAAGCTGGTAAAGCATTAAAAGATGCAGTGAAATAAATGCATCTAAAGCCCACTATGGGCTTTTTTTATTTGTTCTTATACCATTTTTTATGAATTATCGTTATAATAATGGAAGGACAAAAATTGAGGTATGGCAATGAAATATTTAGTTAACCTAGAAAATCAGATTAAAGAGCTAAAAAAACGATATGCATATTTTCAGATGATCAATTTTGAGCAGGAAATCATTGATATTGTGAGCAATCTTAAAGTAGATGACAATGTTAAAAGTGCAATCGTTGTTATTGATACAAGTATGCGTATGCAAAGTGTGATCAATGATAATAATAAAGACAGGCTTGTGCTATCTACTGACATATTAAGTGCGTTATTTTATCGCTATTTATCACAGCCGTTTTTACAAGATGACTTTAAAGTTTTAACGCGATGTGTCACGCGTATTAATGAATTGAAAGAATTACGTTTAACGATAACTGAACAAGATAAATTAACAGAAATAGATCAGGAAATTCATTATATGTTTGTACAACCTTATATGAATGATGAGAAAGTGGTGGCTTATGAGTAAACAGTTAAATGGACAAGAAAAAAGTGAATTAGTACATGATGTTTTTCAAAATGTTTCAACGAAATATGATCGATTAAACGATATAATAAGTTTCAATCAGCATAAATCGTGGCGTAAATATACGATGAAACAAATGAAAGTTAAAAAGGGCGCAAAAGCACTGGACGTATGTTGTGGCACAGGAGACTGGACAATACAGATGTCTCAGGCAGTAGGTAGTCATGGCCACGTTACAGGCTTGGATTTCAGTGACAACATGTTAAGTGTCGCACATAAAAAAACGGATCATATTGCTAATATTAATCTTATTCATGGTAATGCGATGGATTTACCATTCGAAGACAATACATTTGACTATACGACAATTGGTTTTGGATTACGTAATCTGCCGGATTATAAGAAAGGCTTAGAAGAAATGTATCGTGTATTAAAACCTGGAGGAATGATTGTAGTCTTAGAAACAAGTCATCCAACGATGCCAGTATTTAAACAAGGATATAAGCTGTATTTTAAATACATTATGCCTTTCTTTGGTAAAGTTTTCGCGAAATCAATGAAAGAATACAGCTGGTTACAGCAAAGTGCATTTGAATTCCCGGATAAATACACGTTAGCGCATTTAATGGCTGAAACGGGCTTTACACATATTAAATTCAAAAGCTTTACAGGTGGCGTAAGCGCGATGCATCTCGCATACAAACCAAAAGAAAACTAGAATGGATGATTGCTGTGAGTTATAAAGCATTTTTACAACCATATATATTTGAAGTTGAACAGAGGTTACAGACGTTAATTCAAAGTGAATCTACAGTGATCACCGATGCATCTAAGCATATATTAAATTCTGGCGGTAAACGCGTGAGACCGATGTTTGTACTGTTAAGCGGATTTCTAGCTAAAGGTGATAAAGAACATTTGATTCGTACAGCTGTATCACTGGAACTTATACACATGGCAAGCCTTGTTCATGACGATTATATAGATAATAGTGACAAACGTAGAGGTAATACTTCTGTGCATATGGCTTTTAACAAGGACACAGCAATTCGAACAGGACATTTCTTATTGGCTCGTGCATTAGAAAATATTGCAGAAATTAAGGATTCACAGTATCATCAAATATTCAGTGAAACAATATTAGAAGTTTGTTTCGGCGAATTTGATCAGATGGCAGATCGCTTTAATTATCCCATTACATTCACAGAGTATTTAAGACGCATTAATCGTAAAACTGCAATTCTCATTGAAGCAAGCTGTCATCTAGGAGCCGTGAGTACGAATCTTGATTCATATACAACCTATCATATCAAACAGTTCGGTCACTGCATTGGTATGAGCTACCAGATTATTGATGATATTCTGGATTATACGAGTAATGAAGCGACACTTGGTAAACCGGTAGGAAGTGACATCCGAAATGGACACGTCACCTACCCGCTTATAGCAGCGATTGATGTATTAAATCAGCGTGAGGATTACAGACTGGAACAAAGTGTAATGCAATTACAGCAAGCTTCAGATGAAGCGGTATTTGATTTTATCATTGAACAGGTGAAACGACATGGCGTACACTCTTCGGAAGTATTGAGCAGAAAGTACGGTGATAAAGCGAAATTTCATCTAGATCAACTGCCTGACAGTAACATCAAAAGCTATTTAGTACAAATTCATGAAAAAATGTTGAAACGTATTTATTAGTAATTGCAAGAAATCGCTTACAATGTTAAACTGTTTAAGGATTTACTAAATTAAAAGAGGTAGGGATAACCATGGAAAAAACATTTTTAATGATTAAACCTGACGGTGTAGGTCGCGGTCTTATCGGAGAAATCGTAAAACGTATTGAAAACAAAGGCATCAAAGTTGTAGGTGCTAAATTAATGACGGTGTCAGAGGATTTAGCTAAAACACATTACGGTGAGCATAGCGAAAAACCATTCTTCGGCGAATTAGTTGAGTTTATTACTTCAGGACCTGTATTTGCGATGGTACTTGAAGGTGAAAACGTTGTTGAAATCGGACGTACATTAGTAGGTAAAACAAACCCTGCCGAAAGTGCTCCTGGAACAATTCGCGGAGACTTTGGTATGACTGTTGGTAAGAACATCATCCATGGTTCAGATTCAGTCGCATCAGCTGACAAAGAAATCGCATTATGGTTTAAAGAAGAAGAAATTTTATCCTATGACTTAGTGACATCTGCTTGGGTGTACTAAATCGAAAACGATTAAATACTTAGGTTAAGACATATTTGTCTTGACCTTTTTCTTTTTGATTATAAATATCATTGTAAGTGCGTTATAATAATACTTATTATATATTGTGAGGTTTTAATATGAGATTTCTAACAGCCGGAGAATCACATGGTCCGAAACTAACTGTGATTATTGAAGGTATTCCATCGAACATGAAGTTATCAAGTGACATGATTAATAAAGAGATGTTCAAACGTCAAGGTGGTTATGGGCGTGGCCGTCGTATGCAGATTGAAAAGGATACAGTCATAATTACATCAGGTGTACGCCATGGCATTACACTCGGCAGTCCGATCACAATCGAAGTGATTAACGATGATCATAAACATTGGCTTAAGATTATGGGTGTAGAAGAAAGTGAAGAAATGACGCCGGATAAACGTAAGATTACAAAGCCGCGACCGGGTCATGCGGATTTAGTTGGTGGTATGAAATATCGTCATAGAGATTTACGTAATGTTCTGGAACGATCCAGTGCTCGTGAGACTGCTGCACGTGTTGCTGTCGGTGCAGTGTGTAAAGTGCTGCTTGAATCTTTAGGGATAAGTATCTATTCACGCGTCATAGAGATTGGTGGCGCACGAGATAATGGTGAATATACTCTGGATGAAATTAAGAAGAAAAATGACATAAATGATGTTCGATGCATTGATGAAACAGTGGCACAGACGATGCGTGATAAAATTGACGAAGCAAAGTCGAATGGGGACTCCATCGGTGGAGAAGTACAGGTTATTGCTGACGGCGTGCCAGTCGGTCTTGGCAGTTATGTGCAATATGATCGCAAGCTGGATGGTAAGATTGCACAATCTGTCATCAGTATCAATGCATTTAAAGCTGTGGGTTTCGGTGCAGGATATGATATGAAGCATCTACCTGGATCTAAAGTACAAGATCCAATCAGCTATAAAGAGGGTAGCGGCTACTCTAGAATGACTAACAATCTTGGGGGATTTGAAGGTGGCATGACGAATGGGATGCCGATTATAGTGAACGCTGTAATGAAACCTATACCGACGTTGTATAAACCGCTTCAATCTGTTGATATCGATACGAAAGAAGTATATCAGGCTTCAATCGAACGCAGTGATAGCTGTGCTGTACCTGCAGCATCCATTGTCTGTGAACATGCGGTTGCGTTTGAACTGGCAAAAGAGATATTAAATGAATTCCAGAGCAATGATTTAGAGCAGTTGAAAGAGAGTATTGCACGACATAGACAGGCAATCCTTGATTATTAAGGAGCAGATATGAAGTTAACGACAAACTATATAGACAATAATTATGATATTGTTGTAGAACACGAAGCATTCAATTTAAATCTTGACTTTAAACATTATGATAAACGTATCGCACTGATTGATGAATCCGTTCATCAGCTGCATCAACAGAAAATTGATTTGTTCTTGAGCAAGCATTCTATCTTAAAGTTGTTGATTCCAAGTGGCGAGCAAGTGAAAACAATACATCATTATAGCAAGGTGGTAGAAACGCTATTATCGATGCATGTAACAAGACACAGTTGTCTCTTTGCAATTGGAGGAGGTGCGACAGGTGATTTTACAGGATTTGTTGCAGCAACTGTCCTACGTGGCATTCATTTTATTCAGGTGCCCACAACAATACTTGCTCATGACGCCTCGATCGGTGGTAAAACTGGGATCAATGCAAGCGCAGGTAAGAATTTAATCGGTGCATTTAAACGACCTGATATGGTGATCTATGATCTGGATTTTCTAGATACGTTATCACAAAGCGAAAAGTTAAGTGGCTTTGCTGAAATTATTAAACACGTATTACTCAATGCTAATGGTCGTATTGGTAAAAGTGATACTTTATTAGAAATAATGCATGACGTTCAAGATGGAACTTGTTTGAGTGAGCTGCATGCGATTGATAAGTGGATAACATTTGGTATTCAGACAAAGATGAAAGTTGTGCATGATGATGAATTTGAATCAGGTGTTAGAAAGTTTTTAAACTTCGGACATACTTTGGGGCATGCGATTGAATTTCATCATAAGTTACCTCATGGCATTGCAGTAATGCATGGCATGATCTATGCATTACTTTTAAGTGATGTGACTGAAACTGACATCCTATCACTCATGCGCTGGATGCACCATCTCGGGTTAAAGAAATTAGCCTATGATAACTTTGATATATATTACAAGCTTATGAGACAGGATAAGAAGAATGTAGCGAATGATATTAGTTTTGTATTGTACTGTGAAAATAATGGATATAAAGTAGAACAAGTAGATGTTAAACGACTAAGGAAAGCATTTGAGAGGTTAAGAAAGCTAGAAGGTGAACTGTTGTGAAATTAAAATATAATGGCCCATTAACAGGAGAAGTTTCTGTTCCTGGTGATAAATCGATAACGCATCGTGCAATTATGCTTGCGAGTTTAAGTAAAGGAAAGACGGTTATTTCAAAGCCATTACTGGGAGATGACTGTATTTCAACGATTAATATTTTCAGGAAGCTAGGCGTTCAGATTTCAATAGAAGAGGATAACGTTATCGTTGATTCACCAGGCTATGAGCAGTTTCGTGAGCCTGATGAAATCCTTTATACTGGAAATTCAGGGACTACGACACGATTATTATGCGGCTTACTTGCGGGTCTTCCATTTAAGACGATATTGGACGGAGATGCATCCATTGCGCAACGTCCGATGGGGCGCGTGATCGAACCCTTAAGACAGATGGGGGTAAATATTAAGGGAAGGAATAATCAGTTTACACCGATTATCATCAATGATGGAGATATTTCTAAAGTACAGGGAATAGACTACATGATGCCTGTGAAAAGTGCTCAAGTAAAAAGTGCGATATTACTAGCCGGTCTATATGCAGATGATGAAGTGCACATCACTGAACAAGACATCTCTCGAAATCATACGGAATTAATGTTTAAAAACAGTAATATTGATATTGAGGTTAATGATAGAACAATCCTGTTAAAACCAAATGGTATACATGACATTAAGATGAATGATATACATATTCCTGGAGACATATCTTCGGCTGCCTTCTTTATTGTTGCTGCATTGATTATCCCTGGCAGCATGATTACTCTGCATGATGTTGGAACGAACGTAACGAGAAGTGGTATTCTAGAAGTTGTCAAGATGATGGGCGGTAATATTCAAGTTATTGACAAAGCACAACAGACAGAACCTGTAAGTGATATCATCGTTTCATATACGCATAATCTGACAGGAATTACGATTGAAGGTTCATTAATTCCGAAGCTTATTGATGAGATACCAGTGATTGCATTACTCTTAGCACATGCACAGGGCAGGAGTGAGATAAGAGATGCAGAGGAACTGAAGGTGAAAGAGACCAATCGAATTGATACGGTTGTTTCTGAACTGAACGCATTAGGTTATAAGTTAGAACCAACAACGGATGGTATGATCGTTTACGGTAAAGTAAAGGATGTGCGTGCACGTAATATCTTTGATTCTTATGGCGATCATCGTATCGGAATGATGCTTGCAGTTGCAGCATTACTTGAAAAGGTAGAAATCGAAATCAATCAATTTGAAGCGGTAAATATTTCATATCCGAACTTCATAGGACATATTAAGCAGTTAAAAGGAGATTTGTAATGGATATTAATCAATTAATCGATCAGATTCATCTGCAGCATCTAGAAGGCCTGAACGATAATGTTAAAAGGGCTTTATTTACAGATGATCATGATGCACTTTTTGAACTGGGTACAACCCTCATGCAGTTTGGTATTGTACAAGAAGGTAAACTTGTGTTTGAACGGCTGTTTGAACTATACCCCGATGAGCCTGAGGTACTAAGCTTTTATATCGAAAGTTTAATCGATACGAATGATATGGATCAAGCACTAATGATATTACATGGGCTTCCTAAAACAATAGAAAGATTGATGCTTGAAGCGGATATCTTTCAACAGCAGGATATGCCAGAAGTCGCAATTGAGAAGGTGAAGGAAGCTTATGAACTATCTAGTGAAGATCCAGTGCTTAGCTTTGCATTAGCAGAACTCTATTACTTTGACGGGCAGTATCTACCAGCTGTAAGAAACTACGAAACACTATTAAATAGTGGTATCGATGAAATTAATAATGTTAATTTGAATTTAAGGATTGCAGATAGTTTATTACAGACGGGTGATTATGATCAGGCGGTAGTTTACTATGAGAAAATAGACGAGAAAGATTATACGAGCGATGATTTCTTCAAAAAAGCGATTAGCTATCAAAAATCCGGGCTGATGGATAGAGCAATATCGACACTGCAGTCTTTACTGGATAAAGATCCTGATTTTATGCAGGCATATCTGTTATTAGTTGAGCTGTTAGAAAGTGAACGCAAATATGAAGATGCAATCTTGGTAGGTCAGCAAGGGATACGATTAAATGAATTTTATAAAGAGCTGCTTGTGGATACTGGACGTATTATGATTAAGATGCATAATGAAGAAGGAGCAGACTATCTAATCCAGGCTCTAACAATCGATCCATCATATACTGAAGCAGGATTAGTATTAGCAGACTACTATCGCAAAGAAGAACTGTATGAAGAGATGGTCCAGTTATTCACTGTTATTGACGAAGATGATATTGATCCAGAGATTTTATGGCATTTAGCATATAGCTATCAACAGCTGGAAAAAGATAAAGAAGCAAAGCATTTCTATAAAGAAGCTTATAATAGTCTGAATGAAAATGTCTCTTTCCTGAAAGATTATTATTATTACACCCGAGAAATAGCAGATCGATCTCGCAGCGAACAGCTCTACGAAATAATTATTGGTCTGGAACCGGAGTTTGATGACGCATACTAATATTGTCGATGACCGCAGAAACTATATAAGATATCTGCTACTCAATCATAATATTGACAACAAGAACACGGTGTGGATATTAAACTTATTAAAAGATCGAGATGATATACTCTCCTATATTCATATTATGAGAGCTGATGCATTTATTAATCGTCTGATTATTTATCCAGACTTTAAATGTCATCTCGTACTTGCTCATGGAATTATTACCGATGCTTTTGTCATTTTTCATTATTTATCTTCATTAAATCATGATATTTATCTGGATGTCATACTTCATGATAACAAATATGTTGAAATTGAGATAAAAGAACTGCTGAGCTATGTAGTAATATCATTAAATAACTTTGAATACAAAGAAATTAAGAACAAGCTTCACTATATCCAGCATAATGAAATTATAAAGAAAGAAGTTAAACGTTACATAGAGCCCTTGATTGAAGAAACTTTAGTGAATAAAGATAAGGATAAATTTAATCAACTTACGCATTTATTACAGATGATAGGAGAATAGGAATGCTTTTTAATCATAATGATCTTATGTTGCTGAACGATCAGATAGAATATATTGATACTGCAATCATCCCGGCAATACCAGCCAACTATACTTCTCGACTTTTAGATATAGCAGATCAATATGAAATGATTCAATATGTAACTTTAGGTGCTGAACAACAGTTTAAAGGACGTCTCCTTGTATTGCCTCCAGTGCAAATTTTAGGTGACTATGATCCGATTGGTCTTATAGATACACAACTTAAAGAATATGGATTCAAGAATATCGTTGTCGTATGTCCACAAACATTACAAATTGATGCTGATAATGTCCATAAAGTGAGTATCATTCCATTAGAATCTATGGATAATGAAATGAAACAGGAATTTATTCAGGATAATGTCAAATCGTTGATGAAATTTATTATTACACTTTGGAATAAATAATGACAATTTTAGTACTTAAATTGTGACATCTTATTGACCAAGCTATATTTATAGGCTAAAATTGATATGTCCTAGTATATTTTATAAAAAGAATCGCATTAGAGGGGGGAAAATTAAATGAGCCAACGTGTCACACGACGCCAATTTTTAAACTATTCCTTAATGGGAGTTGGATCATTTATGGCTGCTGGTATGGTTATGCCTTTAGGTCGTTTTGCACTAGATCCAGTATTTAAAAGTGGTGCAGCTGGAGATATGATCACTACTAGCGTTAAAGTTTCAGAAATTAAAGAAGAACCGACAAAGGTTGACTTTAAATTCGAACAAAAAGATGCATGGTACACGAGTGAAGTAACAGAATTTGCATGGGTATATAAAGAAGGCGATGAAATTATTGCTTTATCTCCTGTATGTAAACACTTAGGTTGTACAGTATCTTGGAATGGTGATAAAGGTAATCCGAACCAATTCTTCTGTCCATGTCATAATGGTCGTTATGAGAAGAATGGTAAGAACGTTCCTGGTACACCACCGCTTGGGCCTTTAGACCAATATAAAGTTGGAGAAAAAGGCGGAATGTTAACAATCGGTAAAAAACACGAAAATGAATTAGTGAAATAGGAGGGGACAAAATGATCGATAAAATCTATGATTGGGTCGATGACAGACTCGATATTACACCAATTTGGCGCGATATCGCAGATCATGAGGTGCCTGAGCATGTTAACCCTGCTTATCACTTTTCTGCATTCGTATACTGTTTTGGTGGATTAACATTCTTTATTACTGTAATACAAGTTTTATCAGGTATGTTCTTAACGATGTATTATGTACCAGATATTGTTAACGCCTGGAAATCAGTTTATTATTTACAGCATGATGTAGCAGCAGGTGTTATCGTACGTGGTATGCATCACTGGGGTGCGAGTCTAGTAGTAGTAATGATGTTCTTACACACACTACGCGTATTCTTCACGGGATCATATAAACAACCACGTGAATTAAACTGGTTAGTCGGAGTATTAATTTTCTTCGTAATGTTAGGATTATCGTTTACTGGTTATTTATTACCATGGGATATGAAAGCATTATTTGCGACAAAAGTAGGTTTACAAATCGCTGAATCCGTACCGTTTATCGGTCCATGGGTAAAAACTTTATTAGCTGGTGACCCACATATTGTTGGAGCACAGACATTAACGCGATTCTTCGCGATTCATGTATTCTTCTTACCTGCATGTTTATTCGCGTTGTTAGCAGCTCACTTTATTATGATTAGAAAACAAGGTATTTCGGGGCCACTATAAACACGAATATTCTAAAAGGAGGTTATACAGATGCATCGCGGAAAAGGGATGAAATTTGTTGGTGATTCACGTATTAAATCTTATGAAAAACCAAAGTTAAATCGAGATTATTCAGAATTTCCTGGTAAAACAGAAAGCTTCTGGCCAGATTTCTTATTAAAAGAATGGATGACAGGTGCGGTATTCTTAGTTGCATATTTATGTTTAACAGTAGCGCATCCATCTCCATTAGAACGTATCGCGGATCCATCAGATACAGGTTATACACCTTTACCTGACTGGTACTTCTTATTCTTATACCAAATCTTAAAGTATACGTATGCTTCAGGACCATTTAATACATTTGGTGCGATTGTTATGCCAGGGATTGCATTCGGTGCATTAATGTTAGCACCTTGGTTAGATCGTGGACCAGAGCGTAAATGGAATAAGCGTCCATTAGCTTCAGGATTTATGTTATTAGCGGTAGCCATCATCTTCTATACGACTTGGGAATCTTCACATTACCATGATTGGAAGAAACAAGCTGCACAAGGTAAAATCGTATTCACAAATTTAGATAAGAAAGACCCGACATACGAAAAGATCATTAAATCTAACTGTACTTCATGTCACGGTGGAGAATTGACAGGTGGCGCTGGTCCAAACTTGGTTAAAGCGAATCTACCTGCAGCTGGTGTAGAAGCGTTTGTTAAAAATGGTAGTGGCGCAATGCCTTCATTTAAAGATACGCTGACAGAAGAACAAATTAAAGAAGTTGGAAAGTTCATCGAAGGTTTAGAAGAAACTGACGAGAACGGAAAGCCATTGAAAAAATAATATTTTAGAGAATCATCTTATTCTAGATGATTCTTTTTTTATGAGGTGATCACTTGTCACAATATTATTACTGGATACAAAATAAAAAGTTTCTCACATTGATTATATTTTGTAATATTGTCGGTACGGTGTATGGATACTACTGGTATTTAGGTCAACTTCAGCAGACGAAATGGTATTTTATACCGTTTGTTCCAGATAGTCCGACTGCATCATTATTTTTAGTGATTGCACTGACGGCAATATTAATGAATAAGCATCTTCCGATAATTGAAGTCCTTGCGTTCGTTACGCTGATAAAATATGGTGTCTGGGCTGTCGTTATGAATATCCTCGTCTTTATTACGCTAGATGATGTCACGGCGATGGGAATGATGCTTGTAATCTCACATGCAGTTATGGCAATACAGGCGTTATTATTTGTTCCTTTGTTCAGAGTCAGCTTATTATCAATCGGAATTGCATCAATATGGGTATTTCATAATGATGTCATAGACTATGTTTATATGCAGTATCCGGTTTACAGTATGCTTTCTGACTATATCCAGCATATCGGTTATTTTTCATTCTGGTTATCAGTGTTTAGTTTTGCTTTATTATTTATCTTGAATAGAGATAAATTATTTGATTAATTTTGACCAATAAATTAGAATTAAATTAAATCTATTAAGGAGTGTTTTGATGAGCTATATTCTTTATTTTATTATTATTATGCTGGTGCCGATGTATTTCCAGTATAAAGTAAAATCAACTTATAATAAGTACAGCAGGGTGAAATCTACAAGTGGTAAATCAGGACAGCAAGTAGCAGAGGAAATACTTGCAGCGAATGGTATTACAGATGTGAGAGTAGTAGAAGGCGAAGGCTTTCTATCAGATCATTACGATCCATCAAAGAAGCTTGTCGTACTTAGTCCCTCTAACTTCAGACAGCCAAGTGTTGCTGGTACTGCAATCGCTGCGCATGAAGTTGGTCATGCGATTCAGCATGCGACTGGATATAGTATGCTGAAGTTACGTAGCGCTTTGTTGCCTCTAGCAAATTTAGGAACAACATTCAGTTACTTGTTAATTATGGTCGGAGCAGTATTAACTGGCATTTCTCAGCAAGGCGGAGGAATTGGTTCTATGGCAATCTGGGCTGGTGTCATCTTAATGTCCTTTGCTGTATTATTCTCAATTGTTACACTGCCTGTTGAATTTGATGCAAGTAACCGCGCGATGAATCAAATAGAGAAATTAGGCATTGTGAATGCTGAAGAATATAAGCATGCGAAACGTGTACTATCAGCAGCCGCTATGACATATGTAGCAGCAACAGCAGTAGCAGTAGCAGAATTCTTAAGATTCTTCATGATGGCAAGAAATAGTGATTAATCATTAGTAGAGGTCAGAACAAATTTGTTCTGACCTCTCTTTTATCATCCATTATCTTTCAATGGGTTTTTTAAATTCATCTAATGTAAACCCTTCACCTAATACATCATGTACATCAAGTAATGATACAAATGCATGCGGGTCAATTGAGTGTATGATTTGTTTTAAACGTGTAATTTCATTTCTTGGTACGACACAATAGATGATGGGTCTTTCAGTTTGGGAGTAGTGACCATGAGCAGAGATAATCGTCACTCCGCGGTCAAGTAATGAATTGATTTCGTCTGATATTTCTTTATGTCGTTCTGAGATGATCAGTGCGCCACGAGCAGAGTATCCAGAATCCTGAATGATATCAATCACGCGTGCTCCAACAAAAACGCATACTAACGTATACATTGTTATGATGTAATCACCGATTGTAATATAGGTTGCAATAAGAACTAAGCAGTCAAATGCAAACATCGTTCTTCCCATAGCGATATCGAAGTATTTCTTCATCAAACGTGCCAGTATATCCACGCCTCCAGTAGTGCCTCCGAATCTGAATATTATTCCAAGACCCACGCCTATAAAAACGCCACCAAATAAACTTGCGAGTAGTAGATCTTCTTTTAGGTCGATATGCATCGGATAGCGCTCACAAAGCCATAAGAATAACGATACACTTAGCGTGCCTGTAAGCGTATAGATAAAAGACAGCCTTCCAAGAAGCTTATACCCAACAAAAAATAGTGGAATATTAAAAATTAAGTTCATGAGAGCAGGGCTTGTACCAAATAAATGATATAATATTAACGCAATGCCGGTAAATCCACCTTCAGTCAGTTCGTTTGTCATATTGAAATTTACAATACCAAAACTAAAAATAAATGCACCTATTAATATGAAGAAGATGTTGATTAAATTAAGATGTATTTTCATATTTAATCTCCTTTCAAATTATATTATACATAATATTCTGTTATCTTGGAGGAAATGAATGAAAACATTAGAAGAAATGCAGCAGGAAGTTGATAAATATATTAGCCAGTTTAAGACAGGCTACTTTACACCGATGGAAAATATGGTCCGACTCACGGAAGAGGTAGGAGAGCTTGCGCGTGAAATCAATCATGTGTATGGACCAAAACAAAAGAAGTTAAGTGAACAAGAAAAAGAAATAGGAATGGAGCTCGCAGATAACTTGTTTGTACTCATCTCTCTTGCAAATTCAATGGATATTGATCTAACCCATTATTTCGATAGAACAATGGAGAAATTTAATACAAGAGATTTTAATAGATTCGAAAGAAAATAACTGGAGGTTTTACTATGAAAATTGGAATTACATGTTATCCGACAATGGGAGGTTCAGGTATCATTGCTACTGAACTAGGAATAAAAATGGCAAAACGTGGACATGATGTGCATTTTATTACGTCTAATACACCATTTAGAATTCATTTTCAGATGCCTAATATTACTGTTCACCAGGTGGATGTCAATCAATATTCCGTCTTTCAATATCCACCTTATGATATTACACTTGCTACAAAAATAGCGGAAGTTATTAATCTGTATGATCTTGATGTCCTTCATATGCATTACGCTGTTCCCCATGCAATTTGTGGTATTCTTGCCCGACAAATTGCGAGAAAAGATGTAAAGATAGTAACGACTTTACACGGAACGGATATCACAGTATTAGGCTATGATTCAACGCTTAAGGAAGCAATTAAGTTTGGAATAGAAGATAGCGATGTTGTTACAAGTGTCAGTAATTCGTTAACAGAAGAGACCTATGAAATTGTTGCACCCAATAAAGAGATTCAGACGGTCTACAACTTTATTAACGAAGAAGATTTTAATAATGCATCCAATCCTAAATTGAGGGCCTGCTATGGTATTACCGAAGAAGAAAAGGTAGTTATACACGTATCGAATTTCCGTAAAGTTAAACGCATACAAGACATCTTGAAAACATTTAAGCAAGTGTCTGAAAAGACTGCTTCTAAGTTATTATTGATTGGTGATGGGCCAGAGCTGTCAAATATGCGACTTTGTGCTGAGCAGCTGGGTATAGGTGACAAGGTGTTATTTCTTGGAAAGCAGGAACAAGTAGCACCATTATATCAGATGGCAGATTTATTCTTATTGATGAGTGAAAAAGAAAGTTTCGGTCTCGTATTGTTAGAGGCGATGCATTCCGGTGTCGTATGTATCGGAACAACAGCGGGAGGTATTAAAGAGGTTATCAGACATGGAGAAACAGGTTATATTGTGGATGTTGGAGATACGGAGGCTGCCGGAGAATATGCACTTGCTCTGTTAACAGATGATATACTTTATAAAAGATTCCAGAAAAACATGATAGAAGATATTAACTCAAGATTTTCATCTGAACATATTACAGATCAATACGAAGCAATCTACAGTAATTTAATTGAAGGTGCAAGAGAACAGTGAGGATGCAGATCAAGAATATGATAAAGGCATTACAGCCACATGAGCAGCATCGATTTAAGTGCGCATTCGGTATCATCGAAACTTTAGAATCATATGGATACAAAGGCTATATCGTTGGCGGTGCTATTAGAAATCTATTAATGGGTATCCCAGTCAATGATATCGATATTACCACTGACTGTCTTCCAGAGCAGATGATACGTATCTTCGAACGCACAATTCCTGTCGGGATTGAACATGGAACAGTTATAGTACTTGTTGACGACTTCCCATTTGAGGTGACAACGTTCAGAGAGGATGGCGAATATAAGGATCACCGAAGGCCAGACTCCGTAAACTTTGTAACGTCATTGAAAATAGACCTGGAACGAAGAGATTTTACTGTCAATGCGATTGCAGCAGACAAATATCAACTTTATGATTATTTTGACGGAACAAAACATATCGAAGACCAATTAATTCAAGCGGTTGGTAATTCTGCATTAAGATTTGAAGAAGATGCATTGCGGATTATACGTGCTTTAAGATTTATGAGCGTATTAGATTTTAAAATTGAGCAAGAAACTTTAGAAAATATGAAGGAAAGCGCACAATATCTTGAGTCTGTATCAATTGAAAGAATAATAATAGAGTTATGTAAACTTTTATCAGGGGTAAATGTAACAAGATCATTAAAGTTATTTTTTGAACTTGGAATTAATCGCTATATTCCGTTTTTTAAAGACATGAAGCCTTATATCGTTACCCAGCCGGTACTACTTTATGAATACATCTCAAGTTACATATTTCTTCATGATCAGACACTTTCACAGACACTTCCGCAACTGAAGTTGTCAAATGCTGAAAAGAAAAATATTAAACAGACAATAACGCTACTGCATCATTTGGTAGAAGGTGATAGAACAATCGAATATCTACTTTATCATTTTGGATTAGATTTCTTGAAACATACACTGAGTCTTGCAAGGACGGTTAATATTGAAAATCTTCATATTAACTATAAGTCTTATGATGAGAAGTCACTTTCTGAAATATACGACGGGCTACCCATTCATTCGAGAGAGAGTCTTGCAATCAATGGTACAATACTAATGGAATATTATAAAAGAAAAGGTGGTCCGTGGATAAAAGATATCCTGAGCATCACCGAGAATGCGGTTTTACACAACGAGGTGCAGAATACAAAAAATACTTTGCTGGAATGGATTGATTGTAATGTCGAAATATGAAAATGATATCGTTAAAATGTTGCTCGAGTCGAATACTTCTGTGTCAGGACAAAAGATTGCTGAACAATTAAATATATCACGAACTGCTGTATGGAAAGCGATTGACCAACTAAAGGACAGAGGATATAAGGTTGAATCTATCAGTAATAAAGGTTATCTGCTTGTTGCTTTTCCAAAACAGTGGGACAGTCATCTTCTCAGTAGCATATTAGAAAGGTCTTCATTATTTAATAAAGGATATATTTTTGAAGAACTTAAGTCTACTCAGGATGAAGCAGAAAAGATTGCTTTGTTAGAATCACAGCCTTTTATAGTGATTAGTGAGAAGCAGACGGAGGGTAGAGGTCGTTTTAAACGTCATTGGTCATCGCAGCCCAATACAGGGTTATGGATGAGTATCGTATTACAGCCTGACATCAGTTTGCAGAAACTAACAACATTTAATCTATTTATCGCACTTGCGCTCGCTAAAACAGTTGGATACTATCATCCAGATGTTAAAATAAAATGGCCCAATGATATTTATCTGAATGAAAAGAAATTAAGTGGATTCTTAACAGAAATTAAAGGGAGCCAGGATAATATCACTCAAATTATTTGTGGTATTGGTGTTAATTTAAATACCCAGCGCACTGATTTCCCGAATGAACTTGAATCAACTGCTACTAGTTTACATATTGAAACAGGTGATAATATTGATAGATATGAATTCCTTGAAAGACTAATACTGAATGTTGAGAAATATTATTATTTGTTCTTAACAGGAACATTTAGTGAAATCAAAGATGAATATGAATCATATGCCTTAATATTTGACCGAACATTAAAGTATACTGAAGGAAGTCGTGTAATTATTGGTCAAGCCGAGTCCTTGAATAATGATGGCACATTGAACGTAAAATCAGCAGAGGGTGATATGCATCGATTTATCAGTGCTGATATTGAATTGTAGGTGAAATTTATGAATAGAAAGTATGCCGTTGTCGATATTGAGACGACAGGAAATAATCTGGATAGTGATGAAATTATCCAAGTGGGTATTGCAATCGTTCAAAATAAAAAAATAATAGAGACATATGATACGTTTATTGCTTGTAATAACGAAATACCGGCCTTTATACAGTCTCTCACCAAAATTGACGCCATCGACCTTGTAGATGCACCAAACTTTAGTCATGTCGCATCACATATTATCAAACTTCTAGATGGCTGTGTGTTTGTTGCTCATAATGTACAGTTTGATCTAAGGTTCCTACAGAAGTACTTCAGTGAATCGGGACATAAATTTCAGCCCCGTTATATCATTGATACGGTTGATTGGTTTAAGATTGTCTATCCATCGCTAGAGCGATACCAATTGAAATCTATTGCTGATGATCTTGGAATTAAGTTAAGCAGTGCACATCGTGCAATCGATGATGCAATCGCAACTGCAGAAGTATTTATTGAAAGTATAAAAAAAGTTGCGACTTTCCCTTCGGATACGATCAAGATGCTCTATCAATTCGCTAAACGAATGCGTTATTCAAGTGATGAACTTTTGTTCGAAATCTTAGTTTCACAAACACAAGCGCATCATTATGAATGCTGGAATGGACTCTACTACAATAAAGCAACAAAAAAGAATCCAAGTTTATATCCATTCGAAGAAGAATATCGCACCTATTTTAAACGTGCGATCAGTCAGCTGGGATATACATTTCGAGAGAAGCAGTGTGAGCTTTCTGAGCACATATACAGACAATTACGTGAAGACAGCGTTCTGACGATTGAAGCCGATCTTGGTGGTGGTAAGACTATAAGTTATTTACTGGCAGCTGTTTATTATTTAAGTACCTATAGGAAGTCGCTATTAATTTCTACATCTACGATTTTTCTGCAGAATCAACTCATTGATGAAGATTTAAGACGAATTGAACATGCATTGAAGATAAAAGTGCCTTTTCAGATTATCAAGAGTAGGCGCCATTACTTATCGTTAGAATTTGTATCGTTTATTCTAGATGATCAGAAAGAGAATCATGATATTCTTCTTTTAAAGATGCAGCTTATTGTATACCTGCTGGAACCACATGGTGGAGATATTGATCGACTGAATTTAAATGGCGGGAGAAAAATTTATTTTGAATTGATGACTTCCATGTTCGATAGCGCTCAGCATCAACATTTTTCGTATGAGGATTCTAGTGAAACATTGCATATCGGTATAACGAACCATGCGCATCTTTTAAGTAGAAGAAAAGATAATATATTTAATCATTATGAACACCTTATTGTTGATGAAGCTCATCAGCTCTTGGATTATGCATTAAACAATTCTTATGATGCACTGAATTATCAAACAATCAAATATATTATTGGACAGACGATAAAGTCGGTTCCAGATAATACTTCTAACACTTTGGATACGCTTGTAGATATGGATTTTGAAATTAGCCAGCTCAATCATAAAATTGATGATATGTTTGACCATCTTCTGGAGAATTATTCCTCTAAATCCGTGGTAAAGGTAAAAGTAGAAGAGAATGATGATATATATATATTATTCAAAGAGATTCATTCGATGATTAATGTTTTGCTTTCATATGAAATGGATGTGTCTATACGAACGAGATTAGAGACCGTACAGCAATATTTCTTATCGGTATGGATACAGATAAAGGTCTATAAAGAATTGTATATTCATATGAAGAATAATAGTAAATCGGGAATGTCACTTATAAGTAAATCTATTAAATTAAATGAAATATTAACCAACAGAATCTTTGACCGTTTTACATCAAAGGTCTTTGTATCAGGTACGATGCAGACATTGTCGTTTCTAGAGCAATTCCATCCATCGCTAGACCATTTTTACAAGTATGAAAATACCTTTTCTAAATATAAGGCAACACTCTTTGTACCATCAGATATTCAGAACTACCACTATATGAAACAGGACCAGTATATTGAGTCATGTCTGCAATATATTCATTATTATCTTGAGAATATGTCTTCCAAAGTATTGATTCTGATGAATAGTTATCGTCAGATCGAGATACTAAGAAGTTATCTTGTAGAGCTGTATGATCCATCGTTAATTATTACTCAGACATCAGATGTTAATACATCGAAGTTAAATGAACAGTTTAATACGCTTGACAATGGAATATTCTTAGCAACGCAGACTTTCTATGAAGGAGTAGACTTTAAGTATGATGGATTTAAGACAGTGATGATTATTTCATTACCATTTATGCACCCAGATGATCTGAATATTATGCTGATGCGAGATGAAGTGAATGATGTATTTATGGATTATCAGCTACCTGGTGCTGTAAATAAGCTGCATCAGGCAACAGGACGCTTAATTCGTAATGAACAGGATAGAGGTATGCTTATCTGTTTTGATCGTAGGCTACTTGAAGGACGTTATGCAAACTACTTTAGTCATGTTCTAAAGTCCTTTCATGTCAAATCCGGAACAATTGAAGACTTTACAGAAATTATCGAACAAATTAATCAAGAAAAGTAATGCACACCCCTTATCTTTCATGCAGATAATTGGTAAACTATAATTATAATAACAATGAAATGGAGAATTTTTTATGACGAAGATTACAATTAATCAATCACCTAATTACGTGGGTCAAACAGTTACGATTGGTGCATGGATCTTAAACAAGCGCTCTAGTGGTAAAATTGCCTTTTTACAGCTACGTGATGGTACAGGATTTATGCAGGCAGTTGTTGTTAAAGAATCCATTGGTGAAGATTTATTTAAAGTAGCCAAAGGTATTACACAGGAATCATCACTATTCATTACTGGTGTGATTAAAGAAGATGAACGTTCTGACTTTGGGTTTGAAATGGAAGTAACCGATCTCGAAGTTATTCATGAAGCGGTAGATTATCCCATTACACCTAAAGCGCATGGTACAGATTTCTTAATGGATCATAGACATCTTTGGTTGCGTTCTAAACGCCAGCATGCCGTTATGAAAATTAGAAATGAAATTATTAGAGCGACGTATGAATTTTTTAATGAACAAGGATTTACAAAGATTGATCCACCAATACTAACTGGTTCAGCACCAGAAGGTACGAGCGAACTTTTCCATACGAAATATTTTGATGAAGATGCATTCTTATCTCAAAGCGGCCAGCTTTATATGGAAGCAGCAGCGATGGCACATGGAAAAGTATTCTCTTTCGGACCAACATTCAGAGCTGAGAAATCTAAGACGCGTCGCCACTTAATTGAATTCTGGATGATTGAGCCAGAGATGGCATTCTATAGACATGAAGATAGTCTGGAAGTGCAAGAGCAATATGTTACACACCTTGTAAAATCAGTACTTAAAAATTGTCAGTTGGATTTAAAGATTCTAGGACGCGATACAACAAAATTAGAACAAATTACGACACCGTTCCCAAGAATAACATACACAGACGCAATCAAATTCCTAAAAGAACAAGGATTCGATGATATCGAATGGGGGGATGATTTCGGTGCACCTCATGAGACTGCAATTGCCAATCATTATGATAAACCAGTCTTCATCATCAATTATCCAACAAGTATCAAGCCGTTCTATATGCAGCCGAACCCGGAAGAAGAGGGTACTGTTAAATGTGCAGATATGATTGCTCCTGAAGGTTATGGTGAAATCATCGGAGGTTCGGAACGTATCGATGATCTTGAGCTATTACAACAACGTATTAAAGAACATGGTTTAGATCCAGAAGCCTATAGCTATTATACAGATTTAAGAAAGTATGGTAGCGTACCGCATTCAGGTTTCGGATTAGGTCTTGAACGTACAGTTGCATGGTTATCAGGAGTAGAGCATGTTAGAGAAACAAGTCCGTTCCCTCGTCTGTTGAACCGTCTCTACCCATAATTATTTCTATCCATTAAGTTAAATGAGAATCCGAACAATGTTTGAAAATGTTTATATTTTCTAGATTGTTCGGATTTTAATGTACAGCTAGCAATTATTAATATAAACAGTTGAAAGGAGCATGCATTATGGAACTGTTTAAAAAACCGGTGATCATACCACATCAGCTATTTAAATATTATCCGTTGTTAAACATTAGCGAAACTGAGTTGATGGTAATATTGAAAATTATAGAATTATCAGATGACCAACAGCTTCCCTCTTTTGAAATGCTTGCAGAACAGATGAGTATCAATCAAAATGAAATCATGCTGATTATCCAGAATTTAATTAGTAAAGATCTATTAAAGATAACCGTCGTTAAAGACAATCACGCACAGTTTAATGAAATTTTTGATTTTTCTTCCCTGGAAGAACAGTTAGATCGACTTCTAAAAAAACAAGCTAGAGTCGCAGATCAGCACAATAATCAATTGAATTTTGAGAAGGTGTTTGAACGTTTTGAAACGACATTCGGTAGACCGTTGACACCACTTGAAATTCAGACGATCAATCATTGGCTAGATAAAGATAACCATCATCTGGATCTAATCAATGAAGCATTAAATGAGGCATCTGTGCATAATAAACTAAGTATAAAGTATATCGATAGAATTCTGTTAAACTGGAAAAAGAAAAATGTTAAAAGTGTCGTGGATTCAAAAGAAGTAAGTAAACAGTTTAAGCAGAAAAATTTGGTAAAGCAAGTGCCAGATATTCCTGTATTTGACTGGGTAAATGGGGAGAGTCCTTATGATAAGTAAGAAAAAGACATTAGAAATGTTAGATATTATAGATGAGATGTTTCCGGATGCTGAATGTGAACTTGTGCATGACAATCCATTTGAACTAACGATTGCTGTGCTGCTATCTGCTCAATGTACGGACGTATTAGTGAACAAAGTGACAAAATCTTTGTTTCAGAAGTATAAGACTCCGGAAGATTATTTATCAGTTTCAATTGAAGAACTAATGGATGATATACGCTCAATAGGACTATATAAAAATAAGGCTAAAAATATTCAGGCATTATGTCGGATTCTAATTGATCGATATGAGGGTCAAGTTCCACAGTCTCATAGTGCGCTCGTTGAACTTCCAGGAGTAGGGCAGAAAACTGCAAACGTTGTCGTTTCTGTTGCATTTGGTATTCCCGCGCTTGCAGTAGATACACATGTAGAGCGTGTTTCAAAAAGACTTGGCATTTGCAGATGGAAAGATAATGTAAAACAAGTAGAAGCGACACTGACGAAACACATTCCGATGGAGCGATGGAATAAGACACATCATCAGCTGATTTTCTTTGGGCGTTATCATTGTACCGCACGTAATCCGAAGTGCCTTGAATGTCCATTATTACAGATGTGCAGAGAGGGCCGTAAAAGACATAAGGTGATAGTCCAATGAAAGAAGAACTGATTGAACTTGAAGCATCGATTGACGAAGCAATTAAGAACAGAAAAATGAAACAGAAGGAAAATCAGCAAAAAATTGATCGCTATTACCTATTGCTTATTAACATTTTGAATGAAATAAATGAAATTGATAGTACAGAAAGACAGTTAGATTATAACAAGAAACCTTTAAACTTCCATGACCGAATTGAATACTTTGAATCTCATAAATATCAGTATATGGGATATGAACAAATTAAAACGATGATGAAAGAAGTTTTAAAATTAAAGGCAGTCCATGATTTGAAGAAGAAAAAATAAAAAGAAGCCCTTATTTCATTCAATTAACAGCGTTGAAATGAAATAAGGGCTTCAATGTATAATATATTCGTTTTTAATTACGGTTCACTTGTAGCAGGCTGTGTTGCACGTTCAGTTGTTGCCGGTTGCGTTGCCGGTTCGGTTGTTGCTCGCTCAGTCGTAGCGGGTTGTGTAGTCGGACGTTCAGTTGCTGCTTCTTGTGTAGTCGGACGTTCAGTTGTCGGGCGTTCAGTCGTAGCACGTTCAGTCGTCGCACGTTCAGTTGTCGGACGTTCAGTCGTCGTACTTTCTACTGTACGAGCTTCAGTTGTGTTGGGTTCACGTGTCGTATTATAGTTCGTGTCATTTTGATAAGTATTTGTAGAAGCTGCCCGAGAATTATCCCGAACAGCATCATTTGTATTATTTGGTTTTACATTACTTGTATATCCATTATCTGATTGTCCTTTAACCTGTAGAAAGCCACCATATTTCTCCACAGAAGAAGGCATTTCAAAATCTTGACCATCAATTGGACTGATTTCACTCATGACTTGTCTGAAAAGTTCTTTTGGGAGCGATTGTTCTTCAGGACCTACAAAAGAATTCTCACCATATTGTGCCATTTGTGTGAAGCCCATCCACACAGACATCGTATATTGTGGTGAATACCCTACAATCCAAACATCTTTTGCTGCACTATCAGGTAAATTATATTTTTTGTAAGTTTCATCGCCATAAGTTCCTGTTCCTGTCTTCGCAGCAAGATTTAAACCAGGGATCTGACTACCGTAAGCAGTACCATATGGTTCAAATGTCCCTTTTAACATATCAGTAATCATATATGCTGTATAATCTTCCATTGCTTTTCTAGAATTAAAATCAAATTTTATAGTTTCATTATCTTGCGTTTCAATCTTTCGAATCGCATGAGATTCATTATATGTTCCGCCATTACCGAACGCAGCATATGCACTGGCCATCTGTAAAGGAGTAAACTCCGAAGATGATCCCCCTAGTGCCTCTGAAGGACCGAGATCGTTAGATGGATAATTTAATCCTAAGTTCTTTGCAAATTTATATGAGGCGTCATTTCCTGCCTCAGACTGTACCGCCTGGAATATCTTTAATGCGGGTATATTTAAACTTCGTCTTATTGCATCTCTCATTGTAACATTACCATGATTCTGAGAGTCATAGTTCTTAAATTTAATGCCGTGAATATCATATTCAGCTTCATCCTGAATTCTGTGTCCTGTTGACCATTGTTCGTTCTCGATTATAGGTCCATAGCTTAAAAACGGTTTAATTGTTGAACCAACTGGATGTACATCTGTAGCTAAATTTCTATCGACAACATCTGTATAGTTTCTTCCGCCACTAATTGCAATCAGGGCACCTGTTTTCGTATCAACGATAGAAGAAGCAGCCTGATGATATTTATTCTTGTAGATGTTCATGTTATCAGTGTTATTCTGAAGTGATAATTGCACATTATTATCCATGGTAGTATAGATAGATAAACCACTTGTTAATATATCTTGTAAATCTTTACCCTCAAATTCTTTATTCTTCTTAATTTCTTGTTTTATCACGTTAATATAAGATGCATAATCCGGATCATTTTCTTCAAGGTTCTGTCTTTGTGCGGCTGTGCGCTGCACTAAAGTTTGCGAAAGGTCTGTATTTTGTGCATCTTCCATTTCAGCCTTTGTTATTCTTCCATGACGGTTCATCAAATATAGAACAGTATCCTTGCGCTTTTCAGCAGCCTCTGGATTATCATATATATTATAGGTGTTAGGAATCTGAGGTAGACCGGCAAGATATGCTGATTCAGCGAGTGAAAGCTGATTTAAATCTTTATTAAAATAATATTTTGCAGCTGTTTTTACGCCGTAGATACCATCAGAATAATAAATTTTATTAAGGTACATTTCAAATATTTCATCTTTACTGTATTCTTGTTCTAATCTGTAGGAAAGATACGCTTCCTGAGCTTTTCTTTCGATAGATTTTTTATCTGTCAGAAAGGATCGTTTAACAACTTGCTGTGTTAAAGTAGACGCACCCTGTGACCCGAAACCTCCGGAGACGTTTTTAAATATTGCACCAGATAACCTTTTGAAATCGATAGCACCATGCTCATAAAAACGATTGTCTTCAGTTGCGAGTACAGCATTCTTTACTTGGTCAGGAATGTCTTTAAACTTGACCTGTTCTCGTTTTTGTCCCATTTGTAGAACGGTGACTAAGTTATCATCCTTGTCGTAAATTTTTGTAGGAAGCTGATCACGAAGCGATGCTTCATTAAACTTTGGTGCTTTGTATGCATAATATAGGAAAAGAAGCATCCCACAAATAAAAAGTGCAGCAAATAAAAGAAATATGCCGCCTGCAATTTGTAGAATTAACTTTTTTATATTACGTTTCTTCTTTCTAGCCATTAAAATTTCCTCACTCTCGATTTATTCATTAAAATATATGTAATCTATAACTTTTAAATAGTCGATTCTAGGCTGATATTTTTTTTCCACATGATAACCGTATTTTTTTATGTCATTCATAGGGATGGATTTCTTCTTCTCATTCTTATACAGGTCCCAATACTTTAAAAATGGTTCGATTGGAAGTAAGAAAACTTCTTCATGAAATGAAAAATAAAATAATATAAAACATATAGCGCCATGTTTTGAAACCTGCTGCATATGCTCTACTTGATGTTCATGTATATTATTTAACGGAAAACTAGTTTTATTTTGCGTTGCTTTTGCTTCAAAGTCAATATATTTACCTCTATAAATACCATTGTAATCAGTTGTAGAGGCTTTTCTGAAATATGCTTCTTTTATTACGGCCCGAGAACGTTTTGGATAATCTACATCAACAATCTGTATCGGCGTTGGTTTCTTATGGATAACTGCGATATCCTGCTTCAAATAATATTGATTGGCATGGTCGATTGCTTCTTCAAAACGCATTCCTCTTTTTCCATATTCTATTTTACTATGATTATTTGTTGTTGTAACTAGTGCTTTAGACGTATTTCGCTTGCCATTTGGGTAATTGACCATATAGATTCATCCTATTTGTGAAGATAATAAATATAATATACAATGAGTGTATCATAAAACTGATGAGGAGCCATTAAATGTTACAACAATGTATTGAAAGTTTAATGAATGATATCATTAGAATAGAGCATTATTTTAAAGCTTCTAAAGATGGGCAGCAATTTAATTTTGTTATGGATGTTCAACCTTTTACAGAAAAAGTTGATAAGCATCTTTCTATGCTTGAAAATTATAAAGTACAAGTCATCAGTCTACCTTTAATGAATGAAAAGAAATATCAGCTAATGGTTGCCCATATTAAAGAATTATCTGTAAGTTGTTTCTTTAGTAAGACGAGTAAGAAAGTTTTTATTGATCAGTTTAAGGCTGTAAAACATGAACTCCATTATTTGAATCGAATGATAAATACATGAAATCTATCTATATAACGGGTTATAAACCATACGAACTCAATATATTTAATAACAAGCAACCTGAAGTGCGTTACATTAAATTATTTCTTCAGCAGAAACTTAAAGAATATATCGAAGATGGATTGGAATGGGTCATCATAGAAGGTCAGCTCGGTGTTGAACTGTGGGCAGCTGAAGTTGTTATTCGTCTAAAGAAAATGTATGATGTTAAATTGAGTATCATCACACCGTTTCTGGAGCATCATAGCAAATGGAATGAAGAGAACCAGCTTTATTACAATCAGATTTGTGCGCGTGCTGATTTTATAACCTCTGCACACAACGATGTCTATAGAGGTGGATTTCAATTTAGGAATACAGATCAGTTTGTGCTTGATAACACTGAAGGTACAATGCTTTTCTATGATGATGAACATGAGGCTAGCCCAAAATTTTTCAAGCAGACACTGATTGATTTTGCGGCAGAAAATCAATATAATATTGATGTTGTGACGTTGGAGGATTTATCAGATTTTGTAAATGAATATATGAGAGCAAAAGAATATTAGGAGTGAGCATATGGCGGATATTACATTGAAATTATCAGCAAAGGATATATACGAAAAAGAATTTGAACGTACCGCGTTCAGAGGATTTAAGCCAGAAGACGTGGACAGTTTTCTGGATGATGTCATTGAAGATTATCAGAAGATGGCAGATATGAATCAGCAGCTTCTAAAATTAAATGATGAGAATGTTAAATTAAAACGTGAAATTGAAGACTTAAGAATGAGACTTGCTACTGGTAGAAGCGAGAACACTGTATCTACTACAAATAATTTTGATCTATTAAAGAGAATATCTAATTTAGAGAAAGCAGTCTTTGGTAAATAGTATGGTGAAATCAATAGAGTCATGCTATAATAAATAGAATTATTAAAGATATCTCGGATAATCGCTATATTTATTTATAGAGGAAAGTCCATGCTCACACATGCCTGAGATGGCTGTAGTGATCGTGCCTGGTGAAACAATAAGCCAGGGCATTAATTTGACGGCAACGAACGAACCTAAGTCTATGATATGGTTTTAGTAGTTTGAAAGTGCCACAGTGACGTAGCTTCTTTAGAAATAAAGAAGGTGGAACGCGGTAAACCCCTCGAGTGAGCAATCCAAATTTGGTAGGAGCACTTTTCTAGCGGAAATGAACGTATAGAAGAGGTATGAAAGTACAGACAGATGATTATCACCGGCGTACGAGAGTAACTAGGCTCGCTAGCAGTACTATGGGACAGAACATGGCTTATAGAGATATCTTTCTAGTTTAAGCTCTCCAATATGGAGGGCTTTTTTTATTGAATACATCAATGGTAAAATGAAGTGAATCAAATTTACAATAAAAACACAATAAAAATATTATGTAAACAAGGAGTAGATTATGTATCAATTATTAGCAACAACCCCTATGGGAATGGAAGCTGTCGCAGCGAAAGAGGTTCAGGCATTAGGATATGAAACAATGACTGAAAATGGTAGAGTACTATATCAAGGTGATGCACGTGCAATTGTAAAATCTAACCTTTGGCTCAGAAGTGCGGATAGAGTGAAGTTAGTAGTAGGACGTTTTTATGCCACGACATTTGAACAGCTTTTCGATAAGACGAAGGATATTCCGTGGGAAAATTTCATTTCTGAAAATGGACAGTTTCCTGTGCAGGGCCGTAGTCTTAAATCCAAGCTATTTAGCGTGCCTGATTGTCAGGCGATTGTAAAAAAAGCGATTGTCGAGCGTTTGAAAAAAGCACATAACAAGCAAGGATGGCTTTCAGAAAGTGGTGCTTTATACAAAGTAGAGGTCGCAATTTTAAAGGATGAAGTATTGCTGACAATCGATACATCAGGAGCAGGTCTGCATAAACGCGGATATCGTCTTGCTCAAGGTGAAGCGCCGATGAAAGAAACTTTGGCGGCCGCACTTGTATTATTATCTAACTGGAAAGGGGAAACACCATTTATCGATCCATTCTGTGGTTCAGGTACCATTGCGATAGAAGCTGCAATGATCGCTCAAAATATCGCACCTGGATTCAATCGTGACTTCGTAAGTGAGGACTGGGATATCATTCCTGAAGGTATGTATGATGAAGAGCGAGTTAAAGCAGAAGAAGTTGCTGAATATGATAAAGAAATATCGATTACAGCAAGTGATATAGATCCGAATATGGTTGAAATTGCCCGTAACAATGCGATTGAAGTAGGGTTTGGAGATATTATTGAATTCAAGCAGATGAATGTCCATGACCTTACTCTAAATGGTGAGAAAGGTGCAATAGTAGGTAATCCACCTTATGGAGAGCGTATCGGTGAAAGAGCAGAGGTAGAAGCGATGTACAGTTATCTAGGGGAACTGATCGAAAAGAATCCTAAATGGTCGTTGTATATATTAACTAGTTTGAAGACATTTGAAGTATTAGTAGGTAAGAAGGCGACAAAACGCCGCAAGTTGTTCAATGGATATATTGAATGTACCTATTATCAATATTGGGGCGAGAGATAAAAGGATTTGAAAGCAATACGTAAAAATGTTCAAGTTACCCACACAAAGTATAAATTTATGTTTTGTGTGGGTTTATATTTATGATAAATATATTGAATAGCAGGTGAAATTATATGAAATTAAGTATATTAGATCAAGTACCGATGTCACGAGGCGAAACGCCGATGGATGCATTGATGCAAACGATAGAACTTGTTCAATTTGCTGAAGAAATAAAATATGATCGCTATTTTGTTGCTGAACATCATAATACGACTGGTTTAATCAGTCATGCACCAGAAATTCTTATGACGAGATTATTATCGATAACGTCTTCAATTAATATAGGTTCTGCAGGCATCCTTCTGCCACAATATAGTCCTTATAAGGTAGCTGAAAATGCAAATTTATTAGAAGCAATGTTTCCTGGTCGAGTGACGATTGGCCTAGGGAACTCTCCTGGCGGGAGTGAAATCACGAGACAAGCTTTAACAGATGGTGCCCAAAGTAAGGTGAGAGATTATGATAGAATGCTAGAAGAATTTTTAGGTTTTATGCGTAACACTTTGCCTTTAGAACACCATTATCGAAGTGTTAAAGCAGGACCGAGAATAGAAACACATCCTGAGGTATTTACGTTAGGGCTGACTGATAATGGTGCTAAAAGGGCAGCAAAATTAGGTATTGGTTTTGTGTTCGGGAATTTTATCAGTGATAAATATCAAGAGAGTGCAATTAAAATTTATCAGCGAGAATTTGTTCCTAATGCATTTATGCAGCGCTCCTATACAATATTTTGTTCCTTTATCATCGTTGTGAAAGATGATGCAGAAAAAGAGATGCAAAGACGTATTTTGGACCATTGGCTATTAAATGTCTCTAAAGGAAGAGATACAGTCATTCCTTCTATTGAGCAGGTTAATAAAATGCACTATAGTGATCAGGACAAACGTATCATTGACAAGAACAGAGGACGATATTATATCGGTAGAAAAGATGAAGTTAAGAATGAGATTAATAGATTGTATCAAACATATCAATTTGATGAATTGATGGTAATTAACAATACTTTTGACTTTGCATTAAAAATAGAGAGTTTCAGATCTATTAAAGAAATTATAGATGAGATTAATAGTGAAGAATAATTAAATTAAAAATAAAAACCATCAAGCGTATGCTTGATGGTTTTTATTACCAGAGTTTGCCTTCACCCATACCAGCTGCACCCGGTGGTGGATCCATAAACATTTGACCAATAGGTACTGTGTAAGCAACTAAAATTAATGCAATCGTTACAACAAGCAAGAACTTCCAGTTTTCAACGAATTTATAAACTGGTGCATGTTCATCCATTGCCTCTGACACAGGGAATGCTTCGTATCCTTTTGGTGCAAAGAATGCAAGCTGTATAAATACGATAACAACTAAGATAATGGATACGAAAAGAATTGTTCCACCAATCGCCTGAATTACTTGATATGGAATCCATTCTGCTGCTATTTTAGAGCCGCCATATTCAGAATATGTTGAACGACGTGGTGCACCGAATAATCCGATGTAGTGCATTGCACCAGACATAATTGACATACCGATTGCCCATAGCACACCTTGTGCGATAGCGAGTTTATTCATTGCTTTTGTCATAACACGGCCAGTAGCATGTGGTATTAACCAGTACATTGTTCCAAAGAACGTTAAAATGACTGCTGTTGCAACTGTTAAATGGAAGTGACCTGTAATCCAGATTGTATTATGTACTACCTGGTCCATTTGAGCAGAAGCATTAACTAATCCACCGGCACCACCAGGAATGAATGCGGCCATTCCGATAAACGGCAACACGAAACGTGCATCGTTCCATGGTAATGTTTTAATCCATCCAAATAAGCCTTTAGCACCTTTATTTCGTCCATATGCTTCAAATGTAGCAAAGAGACTGAATGCAGTCATTAAAGAAGGAATAACGACCATAAATGTTAATACGACCTGTACATATTTCCATGTAACGTCAATTCCTGGTTCAGTTAACTGGTGGTGAATACCAACAGGAATTGAGAAGAACAAGAATAACATAAAGCTCATACGCGCAAGATTATCACTGAATGCTTTAGCACCTATAATCTTTGGTACTACTGCATACCATGACATATAGGCTGGCAGTAACCAGAAATATACTAATGCATGACCGAAGTACCAGAATAACGTACGACTAAGTGAAACATCGATGCGCTCAACTAATCCTAGAGACCATGGAATCATCTGGAATAATACTGTAGAAGCAACACCTATTGAACATACAATCCACATGACATTGTTAATTACTACCATGTAAGATAAAAGAGGTGATTTTTGGCCTTTATGTTCTTTTTTCCATTGTGCGTAACGCATAATTTGTCCAGCTGCAGAAATCCATGAACCAACAATAACTAATGCCATACCTACATAGAAGATAACATGCGCTTTAAGTGGAGCATAGAAAGTATATAACACAGTTGCTTTATTAAGTAGAACCATTGTTGCTGCCATTGCAGTACCGATTAGCATTACCCAAAAACCGATCCACACAAGCTTACGTTGTAATGGACTAAGCTTTCCGCAAGTACGAATGACTGCAGCAGTCTGGAATCCCATGATAAAGAATGTAGTCAAAACTAATGCGAGAATGATCCCATGTACCGTAAGAATCTGATAATATCCAATACCAGCGGGTAACTCTAAAGTTCCAGAGCGGACTAAAGTCTGAACTAATCCTGCCAATCCACCGATGATTAAACAAACTATCGCAACATACATATGAGCCATAATCAACTTACCATCTGGTTTGGACATTTCAACTCGATTTTCCATTTCTTCTCTATGATGATTTCTGAACGAAGCACGTTCATCAAAAGTCCCACTATCCAATTTATATTCGCTCATTATTGATCAACCACCTTAATGTTTGATTTCATATCTGCGTGACCTGTGCCACAGTATTCATTACAAAGTAACAGATATTCACCTTTTTTATCAAAAGTTTTTATAAATTTAGAAATGTGACCTGGTTCAATCATCATATTGACATTTGTCTGTGCAATTTCAAAGCCATGTACAACATCTCTACTTGTTGCTATAATTTTTACTTTTGATCCTTTTGGAATTTCAACTTTACCTGGGTTGTAGTTAAATGCTGAAACAACAAACACAAGTTCGTAATCCCAGTCTTTTCCTTCAACTTTATGTAATCCTGGGTTACTAAATACTTCATCTTTATCAATAAGCTCCGGCGCAATAAATTCACGGCCGCTTGCGATAGGCTCATGACCATTATGTAATGCAGAAACAAAAATAATCCCTAAAAATAAAATTAATGAGCCCATACCTAGACCAAGCCAGATTTTTTCAAACTTATGCAATGTATTCCCCTCCTAAATTCGTTCTATAAATAGTACAAAAATTGCAAACCAAGTGATAACAAATATTGCTCCTAAAGCAAGTACAGCAGCCATTGTTCCACGCAAATCTAAATCATGATGAACGTCTTCATTGACTTGAATTGGATCTTTAGTTTGATTCAAATTTTTATCATCATTCACATTGAACATCCTTTCTTAATAGCTTTTCTTTCTTTATAATAATAGAGTAACTGGTTTATTAATGTGATAAATATCACACTTTTGGATATTTCGTTATATTTTTCACAAATAAAGAGGTAATGAGGTAGAACATGGATAATAAAGAGCAGATCAAACGATTATATCAACTGAAAAAAGAAGTGGAAAAGTCAGACAACACTTTATTATTGAATCAAATCAATGAAGTGATAAAAAAAGTTTATTCAGATTATATTGTATTAAGTTTTATAGGTCATTTTTCTTCAGGGAAATCATCTTTGATTAACAAGATATGTGATGAGGATATTTTACCTAGTTCTCCGATTCCGACAACGAGTAATACCGCTCAAATTATTAGAGATAACATAGATCTAATAAGAATAAATATGGACAACCAGACATACAGTGACGTCGAAAGCTATGCCACTGTTAAAAAGGTGAATACATTGAATACAGATATAGAATCGGTAGAGATTCATAAACAAAACCTTGCATTCCCAGAAGGTACAGTAATTCAGGATACACCAGGTATTGATGCAACGTTCAAAAATCACGAGCAGAGCACAATGAAATATCTACTCATCAGTGACATCGTTTTTTATACGGTGGAATATAATCATGTGAACGCAGAAAAGAACTTCAGCCAGATTAAGATGATGAATGAACTGGGAGTTCCAGTTGTTCTCTTGATTAATCAGATTGATAAACATGATGAAAATGAAATACTCTTTACGGCATTCAAAGAAAAAGTAGAACAAAATATTAAGATGTGGAACTTAAACGTTGAAGCTATTTATTATACTTCAATCTACGCTTCTGAACATAATCAGTTTGATCAATTAAAGGAACAACTCAATCAGCAAGTAAATGAGTTAACTGCAGATAGAGATTTCTACAATAGAATCATCGATTATATTGAACGCGCACAGATAAACTATCTAAATCAAAGAAAAGATAGGCTATTAGAACAGCTCGAGGTAGATGAAGCAGACATATCTCATGCCCTAGATGAGCTTCATATACAGCAGAGTCTGAACAGTGAGCAGCAACTATTGATACAGGATAATCGTACGGAACAATTATTAAAAGAAGTACGGAACATTGTTAAGAATGCTTATTTAATCCCTTTTGAACTGAGGGAAAAGATAGGTGCGATGCTTGAGACCTTTGCTACAAACTATAAAGTAGGTGGATTCTTCAATAAACAGGCAAAGCTTGAGAGTATTCAAAACGAAAAAATAGATAGTGTCATCGAAATGCTTAATGATCTACTGGATAAACAGATTAATTTCCAACTAAAAAATTATTATGAACAGTATATGAAATATAGTGAACAACCAGCGTTACTTGATGATATTTACTATCATATTACAAAAGAGGATGTTAAAGCGCTGAGCAAACCACAGCCGGAAGTTACAAAAGAATATATTCTAATCTATTCTGAACAATTAAAGACATTCATAGAGAAAAAGATTGTGCAGCAACAAAAAGTCTGGCTTGAAAAGTTCATAAAAAGTATAAATATGTCTAAATTAAATACTACAAATCATACTTCAGATAAAAGCATCCTATTTGATGATTATCTAAATAATGAAAAGTTAATGGAGTCAGTCACTACTAAAAATTATATGCATTACTATATTCATCTGGAAGAATCTATCGATAAATTAATAGATAGAAGGTATGTAACATTGTCTATTAATGAAACTGATGAAGTGGTGAACAAGCAGAGCATTATTAATGATAGAAAAGGTAGACAAGATTCACTGAATATTGAAGTCTATGAAACCTTTAAAACGGTTGACTATTTTAAATCAGATATGCGTAAGCTAGAAGCACAGCTTGATAGAATTCACAATGATGAAACTAAAATAGTTGTATTCGGAGCATTTAGTGCGGGTAAAAGTGCCCTCATCAATGCGTTGTTACAGGAAAGAATCTTAATTTCTTCTCCGAATCCTACAACAGCAAGTATTACCGAACTGTATTATGGTCAACAGCATTTTGTAACATTTAAGACAGAAGATATGCTGCTTAACAAGCTTAATGGGATATCATGTTCAGTAAGTGAAAATATGAATACCATTGAGTCATGGATAGAAAAAAATAAAAACAAGATAAATGATTTTTCTGATGAAGATAAAAGCTTCGCATCTGGTGTGATCAAACAATATCATCACTATAAAGCATACTTATCAAATGGACAGACGATTGAAATAGATAAAAATGAGATTGATAAATATACGGCACAAGATGAGCACGCAGCGTTCGTCAATCGTATAAAAATAGGTCTAGAAAATGATTTCCTTAAAAACAAGGTTATTATAGATTCACCTGGAACAGGAAGTACGAATAGCAGACATACGATGGAAACGACAGAGATTATTGCGGATAGCGATTTACTCATATATGTTTCATATTATAATCACGTGTTCACAGAGAAGGACAAAGCATTTCTATCTTACTTAAATGAAATTGAAGTAATGAATGAAGCGAGTGAAAATTTCTTTGTTATCAATGCAGTGGACTTAAGAAAAAATGACGAAGAACTAGTTGCAGTAGAGGATTATTTAAGAACTGAACTCGACCAGCTGAACATTGAAGATAGGATTTATTCAGTTTCTAGTAAACAAGCATTAGGTGGTTATGATGAACGTTTTAACGTGTTTGCTGAAGCAATTGAACATTTCGTAGATTCTACGAGTAAAATTCAAAAGATACATCAGTTTAATAGCAATGCATCGCGTATCGTTCGAAGTGCGCAATTTATGAGAGATGATTATAAAGCGTATATTGCAAAGCAAAATAGAAGAAATTTACAGTATGATGTGTGGCAGAAAGAGCCGCCATTAGAATGGAATATAGTTAGTAGAGTATTAAGTGATATAAAACAACTACTGCATGAACAGGTAAGTTACTTACGTGATAAGATGAAGATCCAGCTTTATGATGTTATCAAGTCAGAAGTAAATACTTCTCAAAAATTGAATATAATCGAAAAAAGTTTTAAAGCATCTGTAGAAAGTAAACTACTTAATGAATTTCAGTTCATTGTACCGAGAATCAATAAAGCTGCGATCCAGAGTTATAGAGACGAAACTTCTCTCACGAAGGCAGCCCTTATAGAATATGAGATTGCAGAAGATATAGTATTTGACTCATTTATTTTGAAATTAAATCAAATGAAGCTGAATCCCATTGTCAATGAAATAGAACAACTCGTATTTCCAGTAGTAAAGGAAAAGCAGCTTAAGAATATGAATTCAAGAAATGAGCTATTTGAAAATATACATGAGCAATCCATGACGGTAATCAATCAAGTACTCCTTAAATATGAAAGCTATATAATAACTGAAATCGAAAATGGTATCGGAGCATTAGAAACACATATTGATGAGAAGAATAAAAATATATCTGAAGAAATTATCGAAAAGCGTGCTACTTCAATTGATGATAGTATCATTTCTGAAATTAAATCAGCATTAAAGCAATTAGAGCTGAATTCATGAAAATATGGATAATGATACACAGAAGCTTGAACAGTTTAATCAGAAACACATACAAAATAGTATTTTTACCTATCCTATATTTATGTCATCTCGTCGGATGAGATTGCTATATTATTGATGGAAGTTATGAAGATTTGGATGCTTTTCACAATATTTTGTATCATAAAATATTTTTCATCCGTCAATAGATGATATATGACGGATGAAAAATTAATATTGACGATGAAAATTTGAATTATAACAAATCAATATTTTTAGATATAGAACCCTTGTTGAAAAATGATGAAGAACGTATACTTGTAGATGCGAGATCTTAGGAGAGGTTTATAGGATTGCTTGAACCAATCGATGCGGTTGGTGGTCACATTCCTTCAAATCAATATTCCGTATAATTATTGATTTGAAGGCGGATATATAAATGACCGTGCGGCATTAAGATCTGTGGATAGAGACGTGGCATTATATGCAGATAGCTTTTCTGAATGGATATCGTTTTATCCTGATAAAATTGAGACTGGAGATTAATATGAAAAATGTACTGATTATAGATGGGATGGCATTGTTATTTCGACACTTCTTTGCAACAAGTCTTCATGGAAACTATATGAGAAATCATGAGGGTATACCTACGAATGGTGTGCAAGGGTTTATAAAGCATGCAATTAGCGCGATCGAAGACACGCATGCAGCACACGTCATCGTATGCTGGGATATGGGTGCCAAAACTTTCAGAAATGACATCGATAGTAATTACAAGGCGCATCGTCCTGCACCACAAGAGGAGATGATTCCACAGTTTGAAATGGCGCAGCGCATTTCAGAAGAACTAGGATTTGTTAATATAGGGGTTCATCAATTTGAAGCAGACGACGTTATTGGTACGTTAGCGAAATATCTTGATAAGGAATACCATATCACTGTAATAAGCGGCGACCGAGATCTACTGCAGATATTAGATGAAAATATTGAAATTTGGCTTATAAAAAAAGGTTTCAGTATATATAGCAAGTACGATTTGAATCGATTTGAAGAAGAATATCACCTTAAACCAAAGCAACTTATCGATGTTAAAGCATTTATGGGTGATACATCGGATGGTTATCCCGGCGTTAAAGGTATAGGAGAAAAAACGGCGGTAAAATTGATCCAGTCTTATCGAGATGTGAGCGGCGTTCTAGCTTCATTAGAAGAATTGCCAAAAGGACAGCAAAACAAAATCATGACATCGATCGATGCTTTGAAAATTTCGAGACGTTTAGCTGAAATTCATACAGAGGTACCTATCAACCTTGAGGATATAAAAAAACGTATGTCGTATGTTTCTGATTATGAGTTTATAAGAAGTGTCTGTGATAAGCATGAGTTAAAATCTGTAAGTAGATTTCTGATTGGAAAATAATTTTTAGATTGATATCATTTCCTCAGTCAATTATAATTAATTGACTGAGGAAAGGGTGGGATTATGAGTTATATATTCGAGACTAAACAACTGAAAATATTGGATCTTGCAACACAGATATATGAGTATAAAGGCATGCAGCGTCTTATCGGCGAGAGACATCACACTGCTTTGCAAAAATTACAAAGAATTACAATGATTAATGCTCTTAAATATACAATGCAATTAGATAGCTTCTATTTTGCAAATACCAAACTGATTCAGATGGTGGACTATAAAAGTAGTATTAAAAATAATGATGATATGATTTTAATGGGTTATCGAGATGCGTTAGTATACATATTTAATGATTATGAGTTTATTGATTTATTACCTATAGAAATTGAACGTATTTATCTTGAAATGTCATTGGGTAATAATGCAATGATTGAAAAGATAAAACAGCAAAATACATCTATGTTGCACACTTCAACTCAAGCATATTATGAACAGATAAGTGATCATTATAATGCGCTTGAACGAGTTCTCACCTTTATATACTCTTTTAATAAAGAACATATATTTGAGGAAGATAATCGTAAATTAACCCATCTACTCTTAACATTGCTGCTGCTTAAAAGCGGATTTATTGTTGTGAAGTACCATAATATAGAGCAATACATAGCCGAAAGAGCAGATGAGTATCTTGAAGTGATGCAGCCAGATAGTCCGTTTGTTGACTTTTACTGTTTTTATCTCGAGATTATCCATCAATGTTATGAGCAGTTTTTTAATCAGTTCGAACTGATTAATATGAACAAATACGATCCTTATTATAGAGTGCTGGAAGTAATTAATCAGTCATTTACACCTTTATCTAGAACGGATATTGAACTTAAGCTGGCTGATATCAGCAGAAAAACAATAGAGCGCGCCTTAGTGAGCCTTCAAAAAGATGATGAGATAAAGAAGGTTGGTATAGGAAAATCAACAAAATATACTTTGAATACGATGTTTCACGTGAAAGGAAAATCTAAATGAAGTTAGTTGCGGTAGATATGGATGGTACTTTTTTAAATGATAATAATGAATATGACGAGGTAAGGTTTAAACATATTTATGATAAAATGCTGCACAATAATATTCGTTTCGTTGTAGCCAGCAGTAATCACTCTTCGTATTTAAAATATTTTTTTGCTGAGTACAATGACATTATTTATATTGGTGCCAATGGCGCATCGCTTGAGTTAGATGATATAAAGAGATATAAGTTGATTGCGCAACGTGATGTTTGTACAGCGATAACACGTCTTATCGATACAAATTATGAGTTTGTAGTATCAACGATAAACAATGCCTTTATTCACCAGACAGCTTCAGAAAGTTACCGAATGATGATACAGCCCTATTATCCAGATATCAAGGTGTTTACTGTTAGTGATGATATTGATGAATCTGTATTGAAAATTACAGTCACGGCTGCCGCTGATGAACTTTCAGATATAATTGAGTTGCTTCCTGCAAGTTTAGATTGTGTCTATAGCGGAGCGCACTGTATAGATATTACAGCCTATGCAGATAAAGCGCATATGCTTAAAATAGTGATGGAACAATTAAGTGTAAGTAAGGATGATCTTGTTGTCTTTGGTGATGGAGAAAATGATATAGAAATGTTCAAACTGTCAAGTCACAGTTATGCAATGATAAATGCACCTCATAAGGTGAAATCTTACGCGAGTGCTATCGCGCCTTCTAATAATGAGAGTGGTGTACTTTATATATTAGAACAGAACATTAAACAGATATAGCTCAGCTATATCTGTTTAATGTTCTTCTTGCGATTGTATCTGCATGCTTATTCTCTGCTCTAGGTATCCAGTCTAAAATGATAAGTTCAAACTGAGATTCAAGCACTAGATATTCCTTGAGATAATTTTTATAGGCTTCTTTTCTCACAAACTTTTTCTGTACAGAATCAGCGACAATTTTGGAGTCTGTTTTTATAAGTAATGACGTGTAGTTATTTTGTAGACTCAATTTGAGAGCGATAATCAGGCTCTGCCATTCCGCATGATGATTATCAATATCTCCTAGATACTCACCGTACTCTACAATGTCAGAATTATGTCTGAAAATAATACCACAAGCACTTTGTAAAGGATCTTGTCTCGTTGCTGCGTCTATATAAACTTGGGTCATCATGCTTCCTCTTTATGGAACGATTTCGCCCAGTATCCGAACGGGACATTGAAAATAGTAGACAAAAGTTTAAATAGATATGTGGTCATAAAGATTTCAAAAAGAACATTTCCTGGCATGAGGCCTGTAAAGGCAATCAATGTGAATAGTGCGGTGTCGATAATTGAGCTGAATACTGTACTGCCATAAGCTCTTACAATGAATGTACGATCAGAAGAAAAACGTTTTTTAATCAAATTGAAAAGATAGACATCCACGTACTGCCCGATAATATAAGCAACAATTGAACCGAGTACGATTCTTGGTACAACCCCGAACAATGTCTTAAGACTTTGCTGTGCAATATCGTTTGCAGCTGGATGGAATTGTAAAGATATCGTCATTAAAACGGTCATTATTATTGCGGATGAAAAGCCTAACCATACAGCTTTCTTAGCAACTTGTCTGCCGTAACGATCATTCAAAATGTCTGTTGCCAGGTAAATTGATGCAAATAATACATTTCCTAGCGTTGCAGTGATTCCGAAAAGTTCAACTGATTTAGTGACTTGAATATTTGCGATGACTGTGCCCACTGCAACCCATACAAAAAGTCCTTCTTTGCCAAAGAACCTATACATAATAACGAGCATCACAAATGTCATGATAAATGCAGCGATAGCCCATAGTTCATTTGTCATAATAAACCTCCTTTTAAAGTTAACTTAAGTATTATAGTGGTATAAATGTATTAATGCAACATGTGTTAAGCAAAGCATCATGCTTAAATATATAAATTTGTTATAATATCGTATGAGGTGGATTTATTGAATAGTGATCAGCAAATTACGTTACGTACTATTGATAAGCTCAATGACCATTATTGTAGTCATTGTCTCTTAAAAGAATATCATCGTAAAGAACATAATAAGACGTTCGCACATAATTACTGTATAAAGAAATGTACGGTTGGAATAGAAATCAAAAGACTAGGAAACGTATTGCAATAGGAGGATAAAATGGAAATAAAAAAGATAGAACCTACACCAAGTCCAAACACATTAAAAATTACGCTCGATTTTAACAAAGAAGATATGAAGAGTACAACTTACCAAAGTATTGAAGCATCTAATCCTACATTTATCAATGAATTACTGAATATTAAAAATGTAAAAGCAGTATTTCATGCATTAGATTTTATTTCAGTGGATAAAAATCCGAGCAGCGACTGGGATATACTGCTACCAGAAATAAAACAGGTATTTGCAAGTGAATCGATAGCGGATGTTAATCATCAGCCAGTTAGTGATTCGGGTGAAAAGCAGGTAGAAGTATTGGAATTCAAAAATATCCCATATCAGATTAAGATAACTTATCTGGATAGTGAAGTACGTAAACAACTTGATTTACGCTTTATTGACGCAATGCTCGACAGTCAGAATGATGATGATAATGTTATATTATTAAGACGCTGGGTCGATTATGGAATAAGGTATGGTACAGATGAAGAGATTGTTAATACTGTAAAAGAAGAGATTGATGCACTATATCCTGCTGAAAGATTACAGGAACTTGTTGAAGCGGGTAAAGCAAATAGATACGAAGATCATTCTAAACAGCTGGAACGTGTTTCAATAGAGACTTATTTAAGTACAGATGACTGGAAGGAACGCTATCGTATGCTGGATCATTACCCGACACCTGATATCAGCGATATCCCGTTCCTGAAAGTGGTATTAAGTGATGATAAACCTCAGCTAAGAAGACTTGCTGTAATGTTCCTTGGCATGATAGAATCACGTGATGTCCTTCCATTGCTGGATGAGGCAATGAAGGATAGAAATATTGCGGTACGAAGAACTGCAGGAGACACAATTAGTGATCTAGGATATAAAGAAAGTCTTGATACGATGCACCAGGCATTAAATGATAAAGCACCAATCGTCAGATGGCGTGCCGCTATGTTTATCTATGATGAAGGTGACGAAACTAGTCTTCCATATTTAGAAGCTCATTTAGAAGACGAAGCATTTGATGTAAAGTTACAAGTGCAGATGGCTTACGAACGTATCAAGAATGGTGAAAGCGCAGCCGGATCAGTATGGAAACAAATAGCTAACAGAAATAAAGGAGAATCATTATGAATGCATACGAACAATATATGAAACAATTATCAGAGGGTATGAGAAGTGAGTTAACAAACAATGGTTTTAAATCATTAGAAAGTAGTGAAGCGGTCGATAAACATTTTAGTGAAGCAGGGGATGCTACTACGTTTGTTGTCATTAATTCTGTATGTGGCTGTGCAGCAGGCCTTGCAAGACCTGCTGCTGTTACGGTTGCGACACAAAATCCAGTTAAACCAGACCATATTGTTACGGTCTTTGCTGGACAGGATAAATTGGCGACTGAAACAATGAGAGGTTATATCGGGCAAGCGCCTTCAAGTCCATCTATGGCATTATTCAAAGGAAGTACGCTCGTAGGCTTTATACCGAGAGAACATATTGAAGGACGACCGGTTGAAGAATTATGTATGGATATTAAAGAGCAGTTTGATGAACACTGCGTATAAGCTGAGGATAACAACGTGTGTTAATCCGGATGAAAGTGTTCTTGATTACGTCAGTATGATCTTAAAGGATCTGGAAAATTATTATTCTGATACGAAGGTTATCATTAGAGGGAAAAAGACAGTAAAGTCTTTCTTCATTGAAAGTGATATACCGCTTCTAATCATCCAGAAAAACGGTATCTATCTATATACTCAAATTGATAACAAAATCAGTTACCAGGAAAGTACGATGAATATTAAATATAAACAGTACGTAAAAACAGGCATACTTCCACCGCTTGTTGCTGCGGTTACTGATAATGCTGATACCCCTCTTCTTATCGCAGACTGTACAATGGGATTAGGTAACGACCTGATGCTGATGGCCAGAACATTACAGCGCGCAAACTTTTATGCCTATGAACAAAATTTTTATATACATTTTGCGATAAAATGGAGCATGAATTACTATTGTAATGCTATCAACCCAGAACTGAGAGAAGCTTTTAATTCGATTAATTTTGTCTTTGGCTCCATTGAACAGGATGATACACTATTTGATGTGATATATGTGGACTGTCTTTATCAGAATACTGTTGATACTTCTAATATTAGTGCGTTAGTCAATTTTTTGACTGGGGATATGCAGGATGCAAGATCGTTACTGGATAATGTTGTTCAAAGGGACGCCAAATTAGTCTTACGTGCAGAATATAATTCACCATTAATTTCGCAGTACCCATTTGAAATGAATATCAGAAGAAATACGATTACACATTATGGCATATTAAAAAAATAAGGATTCAGGAATTGTCCTGGATCCTTATTTTTTATGCACCGAATAATAACTATTCAGTAATACACATACTGATCATATAGCATAATAAAAGAAATAATCCTGAAACTACCATGATTGAAGCATCCATGCAATTCACTCCTCTGTTATACAAATATGCGCGTTTAATATTACAATATGTAATTCTTTAAATGTCGCCTATATATCTGTATTATAATGTATATAAGTAAAAATAGAAAGAGGTGGCGATATGAATTCTTTTGACCTTGAATATCATAATTTATTAAAACTTATTTTAGAGACCGGTAAGGATAAGGATGATAGAACGAATACTGGGACATTGTCAGTTTTTGGACATCAGATGCGATTCGATCTTTCTAAAGGATTTCCATTGCTGACAACAAAGAAAGTATCTTTCAAACTTGTAGCAACTGAACTGATCTGGTTTATCCGTGGGGATACGAATATCAGATACTTGCTTGAATATAATAACAATATATGGAATGAGTGGGCTTTCTTAAAATGGATTGAAAGTGATGAATACATGGGTCCGGATATGACTGATTTTGGTCATCGTGCATTGCGAGACGCTGAATTTAATGAACAGTATCGAGAGCAGCTGAATATTTTTAAAGAAAAGATTCTGACGGATGATGATTTTATGCAACGCTATGGCGATCTAGGGAATGTGTATGGTAAACAATGGCGTCAATTTGAAACGAAGGATCGCGTGACTGATCAGCTAAAGGAAGTGATTGAGCAGATTAAGTTGAATCCACATAGTAGACGTCATATTGTATCAGCCTGGAATCCAGGAGAAATTGATTCGATGGCACTGCCACCTTGTCACACAATGTTTCAGTTTTATGTAAATAATAATAAGCTTTCATGTCAGCTGTATCAACGCAGTGCAGATGTATTTCTTGGCGTGCCTTTTAATATTGCAAGCTATAGCCTACTAACACATTTAGTTGCGAGAGAATGTGGGCTAGAAGTGGGTGAATTTATCCATTCTATGGGAGATGCACATATTTATTCGAATCACATCGAAGCGGTTGAAACACAGTTGATGCGGTCATCTTATGAAGCACCTGAGCTTCAAATTAATAGCGATAAGGATATATTTAATATTGAGTATGAAGATCTAGAAATAATCGATTACACAGCACATCCGGCGATTAAAGCGCCGATTGCAGTCTAAGGAGCAGATATGTTATCTATAATTGTTTGTCATGATAGAAATAGAGTAATTGGATTTGAGAATAAGATGCCATGGCACCTTCCGAATGATCTCAGACGAGTGAAGACATTAACAACGCATAACACGATAGTAATGGGGCGCAGAACATATGAATCATTAGGTAAAGCATTACCTAATCGCCGAAATGTCGTACTCACACGAGATAAAGATTTTAAACCGAATGATGCAGATGTGATTTATAGTCTAGAGGAAATTGATCTGCTTGAAGGTCATGTATTTATATTCGGTGGACAAAACTTATACGAACAGATGATTGATAAGGTGGATGATATGTATGTCACGGTTATTGAAGAGAAATATCCTGGAGATGCATTTTTCCCTGAATATACATTCAAAGATTTTAAAGTTAAATCCATAGAAGAAGGTGTACTTGATGAGAAGAATGTGATACCTCATCACTTTATGCATCTTGTGAGGTATACAAATGATTAGAATGATGAAGACAGTCAGTGTAATTATCGGTTATGCTGCATTTATTACCCCGCAATTTAAACGAATTGAAAAAAAAATACTTGAACAGGATGATGTGTATAAAAGAGATAGGCTTGCTTTTATCGAACCTAAGAAGTGGGCACATGCTGTACTGAAGACTGCGGGTGTCACAGTTCGAGTTAAGCAAGAAAATGCACTTCCTACAAATAGTGTCCTATTTGTCAGTAATCATGAAGGTAATTTTGATATTCCTGTACTGATTCACGCGATTGATAAGCCATTTGGATTTGTATCCAAAGTCGAAGTCAAGAAAATACCGTTTCTCGATAAGTGGATGACAATGATGAACTGTATATACCTTGATAGAACAAATCGCCGTTCTTCATTACAGATGATAAAAGATGGAATCGCATCATTAAAAGCAGGGCATAGTGTACTTATATTTCCTGAAGGAACGAGAAGTAAAGGACATGGTATAGGAGATTTTAAAGCAGGGTCACTGAAGCTTGCAAAATCAGCACAAGTGCCGATTATACCAGTGGCTATAAAAGGTACTTCAAATATTATGGAAAAACATGATAGTAAGAAAATGGTTCCGGGAACTGTGAAAGTGACTATTCTGCCCGAAATTTCGCCAGATATATTTAATGATCTGACGTTACAGGAAGCAGCTGATTATATCAAGAATATAATTGCAACAGAAATAAATAAAGAGGGATGACGACATGAGTAAAATTAAATTAATCGTAGATTCTACACACGATTTGCCAGCGCAATATTTAAAAGATCATGGTATCGTACAAGTACCATTAAATATTGTAATGGAGGGTAAAACATATCTGGATCAGGAAGAAATCACATCAGATGAATATTTAGAAAAACTAATAGCACTTAAGGAAATTCCTAAAACGAGTCAGCCAGCCACAGGTAAGTTTGTCGAAATATACCAAAAATATATCGAGGAAGGTTACGAAATATTAAGTCTGCATATGACGCATCGTCTGAGCGGGACTATTGGCAGTGCGCAGACAGCCGCCGGTATGGTAGATGGAAAGGTCACAGTTATCGATTCTGGATTTATCGCACAATCATACGGATTTATAATACAAAATGTAGCAGAGTTAATCATCAAGCATAAATCGATGGATGAAATAGTAGCGGCTATTGAAAATATGAAAACTCAATCAAAGCTCTTTCTAGTGATTTCTCAGCTTGATTATTTAAAAAAAGGCGGAAGAATTTCGCGAGGAAAAGGCTTTATTGGTGGACTGATGAATCTCAAGCCTGTTGCAGAAGTGGTAGATGGCGAGATTCATGTTCTTCAGAATGTACGTACAATCAATTCAGTCGTTAAGCTTCTGACTAAAGAAGTAAAAGAAATGAGCGAACAATATAAATATTTGAGAATTGGTATATCAGAAGCACAGGCTAATGATTTACTTACGAAAGTGAAATCTGCAGTGGAACCTTTTACTGATGAAAATATATCGATTCATACTACGACACCGATTGTGTCAACGCATACCGGACCAGGTGCAATAGGATTATCGGTATTTGGCTACAATGACTAGAATAATTAAATCACCCATCTGGTTTATACTCTCAATCTTATTAGTTACTGTTATCATTGTTGGATTCACTATCTTTAATCTTAGGCTGACCGATGAGGTATCAAAACAGAATTTTAAGACGAATCATTTATCGAGTAATGACACACTGATTCTTTCGGAATCTACGGTAGCAAAGTATTTACCTCAAGATAAAGATAATAAAATTTATTTTAAGTCAAGCAAGATTTTAATCCACAACAAATCGAAATTTTTAAATCAAGATGTCCACGTATCTTTTATCACAACACCAGAAGTGTATATGGACGGAATTTTAAAGCTTAAAATTGATGATGTAATCATTGGAAAGCTGCCTTTTGGCAAACAGAAACTATTGGCTATCGTTTCTGAATTTGGTAATCTGCCCGATGGTGTAAGCTTAAATAAGAAGGAAGCTGCTTTTTACTATGATTTAGGAGTGATAGAATATGGTAAAACAAATTTATTGCTCAAGGAGATTAATCCCTCAAAGAAATGGGTATTTGATATAAAAATAAAGGAGTGATTTCATGCAAAAAGCAACTTTTGCAGGTGGATGTTTCTGGTGTCTTGTGAAACCTTTTGATACATTTCCTGGTGTTCAGTCAGTAGTTAGTGGATACAGTGGCGGACATGTCGATAATCCATCTTACGAAGAAGTATGCACTAATACAACCGGTCATAGAGAGGCAGTACAAGTCACTTATGATGAATCCAAAATTTCTTACGAAGATATATTAAAGGTTTATTTTATGACTTTTGATCCTACAGATGATAAAGGTCAGTTTTATGATCGAGGTGAAAGCTATACGCCGGCAGTCTTCTATCATAACAATCAACAAAAAATTGAAGCGTTAGAGTATATTAGAAAGCTCGATGATGCGGGCATATTCGCTCAAAAGATAACAACACCGGTATTACCTTATAAGAATTTCTATGCTGCAGAAAAAGAGCATCAAGATTATTATAAGAAGGCGCCGGAACATTATGAACGTTATCAGGTGGGTTCTGGAAGAAAAGCATTTATTGAAAAGCATTGGGGGAATAAAGATGAAAGATAAAGACTTAAATGAACTTACAGAGATGGAATATTATGTGACTAAAGAAAACGGTACGGAGCCACCATTTCAAAATGAATACTGGAACCATTTTGATAAAGGACTCTATGTCGATAAACTGAGTGGTAAACCGCTTTTTACTTCTGAAGACAAGTTTGATTCATCTTGCGGCTGGCCGAGTTTTTCTAAGGCAATTTCTGATGATGAAATCATTGAACTCGTTGATAAATCTCATGGTATGACACGCACAGAAGTAAGGAGTGATGCAAGTGACAGCCACCTTGGGCATGTCTTCAATGATGGTCCAGCTGATAGAGGTGGGTTAAGATACTGTATCAACTCTGCAAGCATCCAGTTTATACCTTACGATAAACTTGAAGCGTTAGGATATACACAATATCTATCTTTGTTCAATAACAAATAAATAGGAGTGGTATAATGTTTAAGAAATTGTTTGGTAAAGGGAGTCAGCCTGAGAAGAACATAGAGATCGTCGCCCCTATTACAGGGAGTTTTATAGCAATCGAAGATATACCAGATCCAGTCTTTGCTCAGAAGATGATGGGTGAAGGTTTTGGTATCAGACCATCCAATGGTCTGGTCGTTGCCCCTGTCGATGGTGAAATTATCAATGTATTCCCAACGAAACATGCCATTGGTATAAAGGCCAATAATGGTGTAGAACTGTTAATCCATGTTGGTCTTGAGACTGTTACAATGAAGGGTGAAGGTTTTAATGTATTAGTTGCCCAAGGAGATCAAGTGACAAAAGGTGATGCACTGCTTGAATTTGATATCAAAAAAATTGAAGAACAAGCGTCATCTATTATCTCTCCAGTAATTATCACAAATTCAGATACTCTGAAATCTATTACTGTAGACGCACCAGAATTGCTGATTCAAGGCGAAACTGTCGTTCTGTCTGTTGAGACAAATTAATGGTAAGGTCTTCATTTTATCATTTTGTTTTAACTGAGCGAGGTGCGGGCAATGAGTTTGGTCAGTTTGCTGAAGCGGTGTTCCTGGATTTAATGTTTCCAAAAGATGAAAGCGATTATAATCAGCTATCAACATATATCGAAGAGTATGGAACAGCAAGCATGTCTTTATCAACATATGATCGTTTATATGAGAAATATTTAGAATGGTTAAAATTTTAGCACGTATCTTATATGATACGTGCTTTATTTATATATTTTTTATATACTAAAATAATAATCAATAGTATATGGATGTGAAAATATGAAAGACAATAACAAGAATGACAAATCTTCAACCGAAAATGTAGAGAGAAACTATGTGATATCTCCATTTAAATTTATCATGATGCTTTTATCAACTATAATAATTACAGCAGCTGTAACAGCATTTGCGATACTCAGTGGCAACGAGAAGATTATAAGCGACGATACGCAAAAAAGATCGGAGTTTGTAAAGTTATATGCCGTATATGATACGTTAAATAAAAAGTATTATAAGAAAGTGGAAAAAGATAAACTGATTGATGGTGCAATCAAAGGAATGGTCAGTGGACTTGACGATCCATATAGTGAATATATGACGAGTGCTGAACAAAATGATTTTACGGAATCAATGCAAGGAGATTTTCAGGGGATAGGAACTGAGATTGAAGAGAAAGATAACAAAATTATGATCAGCAGTCCTATCAAGGGTGCCCCAGCTCAGAAGGCTGGAGTGAAATCTGGTGATATTATCATGGCGGTTGATGATAAATCTGTCGAAGGAAAGTCGACGCAAGATGTAGTTAAACTTGTGAGAGGCAAGAAAGGGACGGTTGTCACACTAACGCTAAAAAGAGGAGATGCTGAACCTTTCGATGTTAAAATTACGCGTGATAAAATACATATGAACAGTATTGAATATACTTTCAAAAAGGATGGTACAGGGGTTATTACCGTAATGAAATTCCAGGAAGGTACCGCTGATGAATTTACCGATGCACTTAAATCCCTACGTGATAAAGGGATGAAACAAGTTGTAATTGATTTGAGAGATAATCCAGGGGGCTATTTAGATGAAGCAGCAAAGATGGCCGAAACTTACTTAGAAAAAGGTAAGGTTATTGTTCAGATGGAAGATGTATCGGGTAATAAAGAATTATTGAAAGCTTCTAAAGATGAAGACGCACTTACAAAGAATCTTCCAACAGTTATTCTCTTAAATGAAGGATCGGCGAGTGCATCGGAAGTCTTCGCAGCGGCGTTGAAAGATAATGGTAAGGCGAAGATTGTTGGTCATAAATCATTTGGAAAAGGAATCGTACAGACAACATCGACGTTTAAAGATAAATCAATGATTAAATATACTGAACAGAAGTGGTTGACACCAAACAGTACATGGATCCATAAAAAAGGAATTACCCCAGATATTAAGGTCGATCTTCCGTCTTATGTGCATGGTCAGATGCTCGATGCGGATGAAGTACTCACACTGCATGTAAAAAGTACGAAAGTAAAATCCATGGAGATGGGCCTTAAAGCATTAGGTTTTGATCCGGGTAAAGTTGATAACACGTTTGATGAATCTACTTTGTATGCTGTCCAGAACTTTCAAATGGAAAATAATCTTACCGTAGATGGCATAATGACAGGTAAGACTACAGATAAATTTATGACACAGCTTGCAAAAAAGATTGAAAATGATGATGTACAGCTTAAAAGAGCGATACAAGAAGCAAAGAAAAAATAGGAGGTTGTCTAATTGAAAATTGCATTTACTGGTGGAGGAACGATTGGGCATGTTGCCGTTAATATGGCACTCATTCCTGAAGCGGAAAAAGAAGGAGTGAGCTGTCTTTATATCGGATCAAAAAATGGAATAGAAGCAGAGGTCATAAAGGAGCAGTTTCCTCAAATTAAATATTATGCGATTTCGAGCGGAAAATTACGTAGATATTTTTCGGTTGAAAATGTCAAGGATATATTTAAAGTTCAAAAAGGTGTATTAGATGCTTTAAGGATACTTAAGAAGGAAAAACCGGATATCATTTTTTCTAAAGGTGGATTTGTAGCTGTCCCTGTTACAATTGCAGCAAAGATTTTGAATATAAGAACGATAATCCATGAATCTGATGTTACACCGGGTCTTGCCAATAAGATTGCACTCAAATTTGCTGACAGAATGTACACGACATTTAAAAAGACGCTGGACTATATCCCTGCTGAACGCGGAGATCATGTCGGTAGTATCATCAGAACGGATCTCTTTGAGGGGCATATTAAAGAAGGATATGCCATCACGCAATTGAATGAACATAAGCCTGTTGTAATGATAATGGGAGGTTCATTAGGTTCTAAGAAAATCAACGATGTGATATTTGAAAATCTAGATATGCTGCTTGAGAATTATCAGCTCATACATCTAGTAGGTAAAGGGAATTCTAATGATATTTCAAGACAAGGATATTATCAGATAGAATATGCAGGTGAAGAACTGAATCATCTGTTCAAGATTACAAACTATGTTATTTCAAGAGCGGGTTCAAATGCTATCTTTGAATTTCTTGCATTAAAGAAGCCTATGATCTTAGTGCCACTCGGCAAAGATCAAAGTAGAGGAGACCAAATTGAAAATGCTGCTCAGTTTGAGAGCCAGGGATATGCTATGGTCATACAGGAAGAAGAATTCACGCTGAATAATTTAATGGATAAGCTGGAATATTTAAATGAACATCAACACGCAATCCAGCAAAATATGAGTTCGCAAAAATCATTATATACAGCTAATGATCTATTGATGAAAATAATAGCCGATGCTAGTTAAGGAGTAGAATTATGTCTCAGGCGAAAAGAATTTTGTTGATATTAATATTCAGTTTTATCTTTGGATTGATTGCATTTTTCCATGAATCACGCATTGGAAAATGGATTGATAATGAAGTCTATGAATTTATATATTCTTCAGAAAGTTTCATTACAACTACAATTATGCTCGGGTTCACAAAGATCGGTGAGGTCTGGTCTATGATTCTGCTGTCTTTACTCATAGTATGTTATCTTCTGCTTAAAAGGTTAAAAATAGATGCGCTATTCTTCGCATTATCTATGATCTTGTCTGGCGTGCTTAATCCTCTGCTGAAAAATATCTTTGATAGAGAGAGACCGACATTATTGCGTCTTATAGATATTACAGGATTTAGTTTTCCAAGTGGCCATGCTATGGGATCTTGTGCGTTTTTCGGTAGTCTGGCAATCTTGATTAAAAACCATTCGGATAGCTCCTTTAAGCCTTATTTAATCGGTATGTGTGTGTTTGCTATCCTTATGATTTCAAGTAGTAGAGTTTATCTTGGCGTACATTATCCGACTGATATTATTGCTGGGATAATTGGAGGAGTCGTTTGTATATTATTATCACAATTAATTTTAGATAAAGTAATTGACAATCGTTCTCAATAAGGTATAATAATAAATGAAAATGATTCTCATTTAAATAGAGTTCCCCCTCTGATGAGCATTTTCACCCCCTTTTATGCCCAAAAGCACCTGACTTGCCCGGTCAGGTGCTTTTTATTGTTCCTTTCTAAAAAATAGCTAATTTTAAACTTTTTGTGGTATTATTTTTTTATAAATTAATGATATGAGGTAATTGAATTGAGCATACATACATTTGAATCACTTGTACTGGAAAATGACAGAATAAAATTAATTCCGATGCAGATTGAGCATGCAAAAGACCTTCATGAAATCAATCACGAATCCATCTGGAGCTATATGTTGTTTCAGGCCACCAGTATGGATCTTATGGAGCAATGGGTGATCGATGCAGTCCATCTTAGAGAAACGTTGAAGTCTATTCCTTTTATCGTAGTACTGAAAGCAACGAATGAAGTAGTGGGGTCCACACGCATTAAAGATATTGACTATGAGAATGATGCCTGTGAAATCGGAACGACCTGGTTTGGTGTAAAAGCTCAGAAAACCTTTGTAAATACTGATAGTAAATATTTATTGCTCGAATTCTGTTTTGAGACACTTAATATGGTACGTGTACAGATTAAAGCGGATGAACGTAACGAGAGATCAAATAGAGCGATCGAAAGACTTGGTTTCCAAAAAGAAGGTGTGATACGTAAGGAGCGCAATTTACATGGTGTTAGAAGAAATTTGATCATTTATTCTGTCATTGATGATGAGTGGCCTGATGTAAAGAAAAAGATACAAGAAATTCAAAAGAAATATTTAACATAGGAAGTGTCCCGATGAAACGTATTCTAGTAGTTGAAGATGAAGCGAACTTAGCGAGGTTTATCGAGCTGGAGCTCACACATGAATCTTACGATGTAACTGTAATGTATGATGGAGAAAATGGTCTGCAAGAGGCACTTAGCTCGGAATATGATTGTATATTACTCGATATAATGCTGCCTAAACTCAATGGACTTGAAGTTTGTAGAAAACTTAGAAGTGAAAAGGACACGCCTGTAATCATGATTACTGCAAAAGGTGAGACATATGACAAAGTAATAGGGCTTGACTACGGTGCAGATGATTATATCGTTAAACCATTTGATATTGAAGAATTGTTAGCGAGATTAAGAGCATTACTCCGTCGCAATAAGAATGAATATGATGGTGAACATCTGCTTGTTGTAGGAAACCTCCAGATTGATAAGGAGGCGTTTACTGTCTCGTGTGATAATCAGCTTATCGAGCTGACTAAAACTGAATTTGAACTGCTGAAATTACTTGCGATGAATAAGAGACATGTTATGACAAGAGAAAAAGTGCTTACAGCTATATGGGGCTATGACAATGAGGTAGAAACAAATGTCGTAGATGTTTACATCCGTTACTTAAGAAACAAACTGAAACCTTTTGGTCAGCATCAACTGATAGAAACTGTTCGCGGTGTAGGGTATGTTATTCGATGAAGGTATCACAGTCTTTAAGAATTAAGTGGATGCTGCTTACAACGACAATTTCATTTATCGTTTTCATGCTCTTTAGCTTCTTAATCATTTATCTGATCGGTGTTTATCAAAAGGAGCAGGAAGCTGAAATAGCAAAAAGAAGCTTGTCTGATATATCAGTGATTATGGCTACTAAAAATATTGCGGAATTGAAGATTGATGATCTTAGTAGATCTCTATCGTCGAGTGATACGTTTGTTTATTTTAATAGGCAAGGAGAACAGCTTTTCAGTATTTCGGGTCAATCTGCGGAGAAGGTTGATATCGCATTCAATCCAACAACTAAGATAATATCTAAAGACGAAGTACATCAAGGCAAAAATTATATCGTTATGTATTCACCACTTAATAATGCCAACTTTCATGGCTATGTTGTATTAGTGCACTCTTTAAAAAACCATGACGATGTCATCGAATTCTTAATCATTATCAGCAGCTTCTCCAGTTTAACCGCACTATTTTTGACGGCCATGCTAAGCTATGTGTTCTCAGGCCAGATTACGAAACCTATTCGTATGATTGCTGAACAGATGAAACGGATAAAAAGAGATGGCTTTCAAAATAAACTCGCTTTTTCAACTCAATATCATGAAACAAATGATCTCATTGAAACTTTCAATGAGATGATGACACAGCTTGAGCAGTCATTTGACCAACAAAAACAGTTTGTTGAAGACGCATCACATGAACTTAGAACACCATTACAGATTATCAATGGCCATCTTAATCTTATAAAGAGATGGGGCAAGAATAAACCGGAAGTACTTGAAGAATCTTTATCGATATCTATTGAAGAAATGGCTAGAATCAATAAACTCGTTGAAGAACTATTAATTTTATCGAAAGATTTGTCGCTGGTTGAGTCTTCGCCGCAAGAAGTAATTGATATTAATGAAGAAATAAAGTCAAGAATTAATGCCTTCTCGCAATTAAAATCTGAATACACTTTTGATTTCCATAGTTCGGAAAAATTGATCAGACTGACGATTAATCGATTTCATTTTGAACAGATATTAACGATATTTTTAGATAATGCGATTAAATATGATGAGAAAAATAAACACATTATTGTTAGGACAACAAAAAAAAATAAATTCGCACAAATCGAAATCATAGATTATGGTATCGGTATTCCTGAAGAAGATCTGCTGAATATTTTTGACAGGTTCTATCGTGTAGATAAATCACGTGCACGCTCTAAAGGTGGAAATGGACTTGGTCTGTCGATTGCAAAGAAATTGATTGAGACGTATTCAGGTACTGTTTCTATTGAAAGTGAATTACATGTCTATACAAAAGTTAAGATACAGCTACCAATTCGCTCATAATATTTCACAAAGTTATGTTTTACCTCTTTAATTTCATGCTTTGCTTTGTTAAAATAAAAATGTAAACGTTTTATAAAAATGGAGGGTGGAACCATGACAAAAGGTAAGAACCTAGAAGAAGCACCTCCTAGATTTGGTACAAATTTAGGAATACTTCTTGAAATGTTCGATCAATATCAAAATGATCCTTCATCAGTCTCTGATGAACTACAGGAACTGTTTTCTAATATTCAGGGGAGTAAGGGGAATTCTGGAATAGGTAATACAGACGCAGATATCATCAAGAGATTGATGCGCCTTGTAGATAATATCAGACAGTACGGGCATCTAAAAGCTGATATTTATCCCTTATATAAACCGAAGCGTGATCAGCATCTCAAGCTTTCTGTAGAAGATTTCGGACTTTCTGAAGAAGTATTAAAGCAGTTACCTGCTTCTCTTGTTTCTGAGCATTATGGAGAAAGATTAAACAATGCTTTTGAAGCAGTTACTGAAATGCAGCAGACTTATCAAGGTCCGATTGCTTATGAAGTTTCTCATATCAACAATAGTGAGGAACGCGAGTGGCTGAAAACTACAATTGAAAGTAAGGTAAAAAGAGATTTCAGTAAAGAAGAGAAAGTTGAATTGCTTAAAAGCGTCGCACGTGTAGAAGGCTTTGAAAAGTATATCCATAAGAATTTCGTCGGTGCAAAACGTTTCTCTATTGAAGGGGTAGATGCGCTTGTACCAATGCTTGAGAATGTTATAAAGTTTGCCAGTGAAAATAATATTCAGGACATTGAAATTGGAATGGCACATCGCGGTCGACTAAACGTTCTGACACATATCCTTGAAAAACCATACGAAATGATGCTTTCAGAATTTATGCATACTGATCCAATGAAGTTCCTTCCTGAAGATGGTTCTCTAGTTGTCACAAAAGGATGGACTGGGGATGTTAAATATCATCTAGGTGGTACAAAAACAACGACACGCTTTGGTAAAACGCAGACCATTTCTTTAGCAAACAACCCGTCTCATCTTGAAATAGTTGCGCCCGTTGTACTAGGAAAGACAAGAGCGGTACAGGAAGTTACAGATGGTGTCAATAAACCAGAACAGGACTTTAATAAAGCACTTGCTGTGTTAATACATGGTGATGCAGCATTTCCGGGTCAAGGTATCAACTTCGAAAGTATGAACTTAAGTAATCTTAAGGGGTATTCAGTTGGAGGATCACTGCACATCATTACAAATAACCGTGTAGGTTTTACAACAGAATCTTATGATTCACGTTCAACTACATATGCTACAGATGTTGCTAAGGGCTACGATTTACCAATCATCCATGTTAATGCTGATGATCTGGAAGCATGTATCGAAGCAATTGAACTTGCGATGGCTTATCGACAGAAATTCAATAAAGATTTCGTTATTGATCTTGTAGGTTACCGACGTTACGGACATAATGAAATGGATGAACCTACAGTGACGAATCCAATGCTGTATAAAGAGGTTAAAGGTCATCCAAGTATAGAAATTCTATATGGTAAGTCACTAGTTGAAGCTTCCGTAATTACTGAGGATGAAATGAATGCAATCTTTGAAGATGTAGCTTCCAGACTTCGTTCAGCTCATGATGCAATTGATAAATCTTCAGTCAATAATGACAGTGAGATGCAAATGCCGGAAGCTGTTGAAGCTGGATATGAAAAATTAGATACAGGTGTAGCATTAGAACAGTTGAAACAGTTAAATGAGGATATGTTATCAACGCCAGAAGAATTCACAGTGTTCAATAAGCTGCAGAAGATTTTAGAGAGACGTAATGATCCATTTACGAAGGATGGACTTGTTGACTGGGGTCATGCAGAACTTTTAGCTTATGGAACAATTATTCAAGATGGTAATCCAGTACGACATACTGGGCAGGATGCTGAACGTGGAACATTTGCACACCGTCACGCAGTACTCCATGATGTTAAGAATGGTGATAAGTATATCCCTTTACAACACATTGAAGGTGCCCAAAGTTCATTCGATATTCACAACTCACCGTTATCAGAAGCGGCTGTTGTTGGATTTGAATATGGATATAACCTGCAAAACAATAAAGCTTTAGCGGTTTGGGAAGCGCAGTATGGTGACTTTGCTAATATGGCGCAAATGATCTTTGATAATTTCATTAGTAGTGCTGAAGCAAAATGGGGAGAAAAAAGTGGTCTTACATTATTGCTCCCGCATGCATATGAAGGACAAGGTCCAGAGCACTCTTCTGCTAGATTGGAGCGATTCTTACAACTAGCAGCTGAACACAACTGGACAGTTGCGAATCTATCGAGTACGGCAAACTATTTCCATTTATTAAGACGTCAAGCTCAATATTTAGGAACAGACAGAATGCGTCCTCTTGTAATAATGAGCCCAAAAAGCTTATTACGTAATAATTTTGTTTCTGATACGATTGAGAAATTCACTGAAGGCGGCTTTAAAGCGATTATTTCTAGTGAATACAAGAAGACAAAAGTTAAGAAACTCTTAATTGCAAGTGGTAAGGTTGCTGTGGACCTTATGACAGAGCTTACTAAAAATCCAAATGACGAAGTTCATGTCATTCGCCTTGAGCAGATTTATCCGTTCCCAGAACAAGATATTAAAGCGATTATAGATGATCTAAAAGGATTAACAGAAATCGGTTTCGTACAGGAAGAACCGAAGAATCAAGGTTCATGGCATTATATTTATCCATTATTAAATAACATTAAGCCTGCTAAGGTAAAATTATCATATTATGGGCGACCACATCGTGCAGCACCAGCTGAAGGTGATAATGAAATTCATAAAATCGTACAATCAAAACTTATTAGCGAAGCGTTAAACATTTAAGGGGGAAATTAAATTGGCTGAAATCAGAGTTCCAGAATTAGCAGAATCAATTACAGAAGGTACAATATCGACTTGGTTCAAACAAGTTGGAGACAGTGTTGAAAAAGGCGAAAATATCGTAGAACTTGAAACAGATAAAGTGAATGTTGAAGTTATCTCAGAAGAAGCGGGGGTTGTTACAGAGCTTAAAGCTGCTGAAGGTGATACAGTTGAAGTAGGTTCAGTTATTGCAATTGTTGAAGCTGGGGAAACACAAAAAGCTACCAATGATGCGTCTCAACAAGAAACATCAGCACCTGAAGAGCAGTCAGAATCTAAAGAAGAGGTAAAATCTGAGGAGAAAACGGAAGCTGCTGATAAATCATCAGAACGTATCGTAGCTACACCATCTGCACGACGCTATGCACGTGAAAATGGTATTGATTTAAGTGATGTAAATAGTAAAGATCCACGAGGACTTATTCGTTCGCATGATGTTAAAAATACACAATCAGCGCCTGCACAAAAATCAGAAGCACCAAAACAAACGGCATCTAACCCGGAGAAACCCATAATAAGAGAAAAGATGTCTCGTCGTCGTCAGACTATCGCAAAGAAATTACTGGAAGTATCTAACAATACTGCGATGTTAACAACATTCAACGAGGTAGATATGACGAATGTTATGGAACTTCGTAAGCGTAAAAAAGATAAGTTCCAGGAAGATCATGATGGAACGCGTCTAGGATTTATGTCATTCTTTACGAAAGCGGTTGTAGCAGCACTCAAGAAATATCCTGCTGTAAATGCTGAGATTGATGGAGATGACTTAATCTTAAAGCAATTCTATGATATTGGTGTCGCTGTTTCTACTGAAGAAGGATTAGTAGTACCAGTCGTTCGTGATTGTGATAAGAAGAACTTCGCTGAAATAGAAGGGAGTATCTATGACCTTGCCGTCAAAGCGAGAGATAAGAAACTGTCCTTAGATGATATGATGGGTGGATCATTTACAATCACAAATGGTGGGGTATTCGGTTCATTGATGTCAACGCCAATCATTAACGGAACACAAGCAGCTATTTTAGGTATGCATTCAATTGTTACTCGACCTGTTGCAATTGATAAAGAACGTATGGAAAATCGTCCGATGATGTATATCGCATTAAGCTATGATCATAGAATCATCGACGGTAAAGAAGCTGTCGGATTCTTAAAGACAATAAAAGAGCTGATCGAAAGCCCTGAAGATTTATTGCTTGAAAGCTAATATTGATTTACGTTCGTCCACTATACATTGTATAATATGTATAGTGGACTTATTTTTTGGAGGTTTATATGCAGACGAATGGATTACATCATGTTACGGTTGTTACACATGATATACAGCGATTTTATAATTTCTACAATAAGGTACTTGGATTTAAACTACTCAAGGAAACTGAGAATATAGAAAATACGGCGATGAAAAACTTGTATTTCGGTGACAATAAGGGCAATGCAGGAACATTACTGTCTGTAATAGAAGTTGTGAATCCTCTATTTGTTAAATATACAACGGATGAAATTTATGCCTATTCACTCAGAGTACCAACGGACTATAGCCTCTATGTATTTAAACTCCGTTTTGACGAAATGAATATCAAATATGATACCGTCATTAAATTAAATGGCAAGCATGCATTACCATTTTACGACTGTGACGGAAGATGCGTATATCTCATTTCTGATGAACATAATAAAGGGATTCCTTTAGGGGAGCCTGATGATGACAGTAATGTAGATGCGATTCATCAAATTCTCGGTTTAGGGCCAGTTCTGATTAATGCTTCAAATCGGTTATTAACATCCAGTATACTGACACAAGTATTAGACTTAAAGCACACATCTAGTTATCAGCTAGCAGCATTTGATAATGATGTTCAGGTGTTTACTTCAGGCGATGGAGGTAATGGTGGAGAAATCCATGTCGTCCAAGGTGCTGCATCAGAAAAGAAACGCGCAGCGAATATTGAGCAGGTGGGAATATCAGTAACTGAAGAAGTATTATTTGATTATAAGAAACGATTAGAATCTGTTAATATTCCGCATTCAGAGATTAGTGATCGCAAATTTTATAAGACAATCTTCTTTAAGGATCCATGCGGAATTGTATTCGAATTAAGTACAAGACCCGATTTTAATTTGTAAGCAGTAAATATCAAGAAATTATTATAAAAGGAGAATGATTATGTTACATGAAGAATGGCAAAACAAAGAAGCGATTAAGCACGTTGAAGTTATTAATGTAGATGCAAAAAAATATAAAGTAAGTGATATGCTGACTGTCGGAAAAGTTTATGATGTTGTCAATGAAACGGAAGAGTATTATCATATCAGAGATAATAGTGGTAAAGTAGGCGGCTACTATAAAGATTACTTTAAAGAAGTACAGTAGTACAGATTGATAACAAAGATGATACAGCTTGATTAATTTATTTGTTCTTCAATATTGAGGTATAGTACAGACCCGTTTAATAAAAGGATACAATATAGTATAATAGAGGATGCAAATCCTCTATTTTTTTATGGGATAATTTGAAAGGATGAATATAATGATTAAATACCAAAATAGTGATGCGAGTATAAAAGAAGATGCATTGATCATGTTGAAGCTGAAGAAAAATGTACTGCTAAAAGGGCCGACAGGATCAGGTAAAACAAAATTAGCTGAAACTTTAAAGGATGAATTAAAGTTAAAGATGAATAGCATCAACTGTTCTGTCGATCTGGATGCAGAAAGCTTATTAGGATATAAGACCATTGAAAATATAGACGGAGAAAGTCAAATTGTCTTTGTTGACGGGCCTGTACTTGAAGCGATGCGAGAAGGTAATATTCTTTATATCGACGAAATTAATATGGCAAAACCTGAAACTCTACCAATTTTAAATGGTGTTCTTGATTATCGTAAGACGATTACAAATCCTTTTACAGGAGAAGTAATTACAGCCCATGAAAACTTTAAGGTGATCGCTGCGATTAATGTCGGATATGTAGGGACATTACCGATGAACGAAGCATTGAAAAACCGATTTGTTGTGATAGATATGGATTATATTTCTGGTGACATATTAAAAGCTGTAATTAAAGAACAGACATTACTTGAAGATGAGCAGTTAATCGATCAGATCATAAAGTTTAACCATGATTTAATTACAATGGCGAGTCAAGGTCAAATTAGTGAAGAAGCGAGCTCAATACGTGCGTTACTAGATTTTTGTGATCTAACGACAGTGATGCCAGTCGAGCGTGCAGCAAAACGAGCTATCATTGACAAATTAGATGATGAGCGCGAACAGAATGCGATTCAAAATGCACTGGAACTGAATTTCTAATGAGTGAAAAGTTTATACTTTTTAATGATGAAGTTGTTGATCCTTCATTAATTATGACATTAACAGACCTTGCACAATTGTTGCTCGAAGATAATGAAGTGAAAGTTGATTTTCAGAAGTTTGCCTATTATGATCTGGTTGAAAATACGATTAACGTATCATTTAAGTGGAAACATCGCAAAGAAGATGAAGTTATAAAATTATTAAAGAGTGACTGTATATTATATGCCTATGGATTTCAATATATAGCACTTGATGCTGTAAAAGAGATTATAGAAGAAGATGTAAGGTACCCATCATTATTTCAGCAGTTATTTATGATGATTGAAGAATACCGATTGATGCACCTTATCAGAAAAAGCCGTCCATTTACAAATAAATTCTTTACTGTACGTGTAAAAGAAAAAATAAAAGACAATGAAGGTCAGATTGATTTTTATAGAACAAAGGCCATGCCTACGGATGAATTATTTCTACAAGTTGAGCATGCATTACTTATGGAAAATGCATTGTCATTTACGTCATACTATAAGCCGGAAACTGAACTTGCTATGCAACTCGCATTGCAGGATGCATTTACATTGAATGATACATATGACAGTATGAATCTTGCAAATAGAGTTTATTATATACTAGAGCAAGTCATCCATCAGGATATGCTCAATGAATATTATCATATCCCTAAAAATGCCTTTATGAATGCACATGCCTATAAGAAGGCCAATATGGATAAAGCGCACCAGGATGTTGATGATATGGAAGCATCAGAGCATGTTCAGACGAAACAAAAAGATATAAAGACAGAGAACGGTGCTTATCTGGAAACAGAAGTAACAGAAGGATCAAATAGTAACAATATTAAAGAGAATGACAGGCAAGGGGATGCAGGTGATGACATCACAGAGATGTTGATGGCTAAAGGGAAAGCATCGCCTCCTCAAGTAGATGCTCACGGTAATGATATCAGTGAATTTGTCGGAGAAGAGAATAAATACACTGAAATTATATGGAAAAACAGTGAACAGAATGAGTCCAGCAGAGCAACATACAATTTGTACAAAGATGAAGTGAATAAAGAAATAAAATCTTTAGTAAATGTGATTAATAAAAGTATTGAACACGAACAGACATCTGCCCGTATGAATTTAAGCAAAGGGAAGCTAAGTCGCAAACTCACTACCTGGTTCCTGGATGATAAAAAACGTGTATTCTATAAAGAGGATCAGGCGTCTTACAAACTTGATGCTACATTTTTGCTGCTTGTTGATGCCTCTTACAGTATGGAAGATAAAATGGTAGAAACGATGAAAGGGATTGTGTTATTTCATGAGACACTCATGCAGCTTATGATAAATCATGAAATTATCGCGTTCAATGAAGATGGATTTGAAGCGGATCAATATAATCAACCAAATTATTTTGAACATATTATTCCTTATGAACATGCATTAAATGATAATTACTCAGCAAATATTGTGAGTTTTCAAAATGGAGAAGATAATCGTGATGGGCTTGCAATTAGAGTTGCTGGACAAATGCTGAAGCAAAGAAATGAAAAACAGAAGTTTTTAATTGTATTTTCAGATGGTGAGCCATCTGCATTTGATTATGAATCGAATGGAATTATTGATACACATGATGCCGTCGTTGCTCTCAGAAAAGAAAATGTATACGTCATCAATATCTTTTTGAGTCAGTCAGTTATAGATGATAATACACGTGCAACTGTGCGTAATATCTATAATGACTACTGTATTTTTGTGGAAGGAGTGGAAAAGCTACCAAGCATTATTCAGCCTTTACTAAAAACGTTATTGCTGCAAAGCATGAAACAATTTTAAAATATTCAGAAAATATAAAAACTTGCTTGTTTTCAACGGTTTAAAGTGTTATTATAATTTTTATTAATCAATAGGAGGTTTTATATGAATAAGAACACTTGGATCGTGGGTTTTATGCTATTTGCAATATTTTTTGGTGCAGGAAACTTAATTTTCCCTCCGAATTTAGGTTTTTCTAGCGGACAGTTCTTCTGGCCAGCAATCTTTGGTTTTGTGATAACTGGCGTGGGATTACCTTTATTAGGCATCATTGTAGGGTCATTAGATGAGGATGGGTATAAAGGTGCATTAAAGAAGATTAATCCTACGTTCGGTGTCATCTTTTTAGTTGCAATTTACTTGACGATTGGACCGCTTTTTGCGATTCCTCGTACAGGTGCTACTTCTTACGAGATGGCAGTTGTGCCATTCTTAGATAAACCATCCGCAATGTCTTTATTTATTTTCACTTTAATTTTCTTTGGAATTACTTTATGGTTATCAATCAATCCGTCCAAGATGGTGGATAGAATTGGCTCCATATTAACACCATTGCTGCTCGTTTCAATTATTGCATTAGTTATTAAAGGGTTTATGCTATTATCTGATGAATCTCCAGTAACAGCTGATAGTAATATCTATACTGGTAATACGCGTAGTTTCTTCACTGGATTTACAAATGGGTATAATACCATGGATGCTATCGCTGCAATTGCGTTCAGTGTAATCGTTATTTCTGCGATTAAAGGGAAAGGTATCACGAAGGAGACAGGTTTATTTAAACAGACTGCTTTTTCAGGAATTATAGCTGCGATTGCATTAGGATGTATCTATGTTTCATTGGGCTGGATAGGCAGTCGTTATCATTTAACACAAGATGAACTATCAAATATTTCGAATAACGAGCTAGATTTAGGAACTTATTTATTAACACATGTAGCTAACGCAACATATGGCACTTTCGGGAAACTATTGATTGGTGCTATCGTTTCACTTGCATGTTTAACGACAGCTACTGGTTTAGTTGTAGCTGTATCAGAATATTTTCATGAAATATTTCCAAAAATATCTTATAAAATGTATGCAGTTGTGTTTACCTTGTTTAGCTTAGTTTTAGCAAATCAAGGTTTGAGTTCAGTAATCGCGATGAGTGTTCCTGTCTTATTGGTACTATATCCAATTGCGATGACACTTTTACTAACAATGCTCTTAGCTAAGTTTATTCCGACACCGCAGCTTGCAATGCAGATTCCAATCTTTATCGTGACAATTATTGCAATCTTATCCGTACTACAAAGCCAGTTTCAGATTGCACCATTTATGGATCACTTACCGCTTAAAGGGGAATCGATGGAATGGTTATTATTTGCAATTGTAGGTTATGTGATTGGTCTTTTAATTGGTAAGGATAAAGAAAAAATTGTATATTCATAACAAAACCAGAGATTAATATCTCTGGTTTTGTTCTTGTTGAAGTTGTAGAAGCTGTGTTTTTAAATCCTGTTCCATCTTGCTGAGCTCTATTTCTGCATTGCGTCGTTTTTCCTTTCCTTCCGCCTGTATATGCATCGTTTCACGTATAGTATCTACTATATTTTGCTGTGTTATCTTTAAAGTTTCTAATTCAACGATGCCACGTTCGTTTTCTTCAGCAGTACGAATTGTATTCATCTTTAACATCTCTGAATTTTTGAGTAGGAGTTCATTCGTCGTATTTGTAACTTGCTGCTGCGCTTTAGAAGCCTTTTGCTGATGAAGCAGACTCATTGCAATAGCCATCTGATTCTTCCATAACGGAATACTTGTGAGAATTGAACTTTGAATCTTTTCGGCTAAAGTTTGGTTAACATCTTGTATCATACGAATTTGAGGCGCAGACTGCAGTGTAATTTGTCTGGATAGTTTAAGGTCATAGATTCTTTTATCGAGTCTGTTGACATAATGTCGCATATCATTAACTTCCTGAACAATCATCTGATCATTTGTGTGCAGCGCTTTTTGCTCAAGTTCAGGTAGAAGTTGATTATTAATTTCATCTCTCTTTTCTTCTGCTGCGATAATGAACATGTCAATCGCTTCAAAATATTCCTTATTCTGATCGTATAGCTGATCCAGCATATTGATATCACGCATTAATACATTCTTTGAATTATCAAGTTCCACTGAAATTCTATCAATCTGACTTGCGACAGATTGATATCTTGAAATAAGTTCATTTACAGATTTTGATACACGTTTAAATAATCGTTTCACCTTACTCTTATCGATATTCTGTATTTCATCTGGATCAACTTCTTTAAGCTTCTTCATAAGCTGATCTAGATTATTGCCGATAGAACCAATATCTTTTCCTTGAACCTCATCTAATATTTGGTGTGAGAACTGAGATAATTTTTGCTGTGCACCTGCGCCATAAAGTAAGAGCTTTTCATTATCTAATGGTACAATCTGATTTTTTATCTGATTGATTTGTTCACGTTTTTCAATAGACATCTCACTGTTATCAAAAGTCGTTGTAATATTATTTTGTTGTTCAGGAATTATTTCTTTCTGAATTTCGAAAGGGTTGCTTACGAGTTCGTCTGTTAAATTTTTATTGCTCATGGTTATTTCCTCTCTTCTTCATAGTGAACTGCATTTTTAAATTGAAGTGGAGCTTTCTCTTTATGCTCAATCTGTGATTGTTTGTCATTAAATAATTGTTTAGTTGTATAGTTATCTGCCAGATTAATTTCAACTCTCATTGTTTCATAACTCTCTTTGTTGAGTGCACGTAAATCGGCTTGTAATGTACGCTTTAGTTCATCTAACGTCAGTCTGGCATGATTTAACAGTTGCTGATCCTCTTTTGTTTTATGAGGCATTCTTGACAAATAAAGATATTCATTTAATAAATTGACCGTATTGTCGAGATGTGAGAAGAAAAAGCTATCCACATTAAAAAACTTTGATGGAGACTTCTGAACATTCTTAAAAATCACGCGTGCCAGTTTATTTATCTCATTAACATTTTTAAGTTCACTTAATGAGCGGACTTTCTTGTATTGAACTAATAGGTGTTTGATTTTTGGTTCTGCAATTTTTAACTGTTTCCTAACGTATTTATAATCATTTTTTGATAGGCCAATTTCTTTAAGATAAGTATGTGCTGCTTTTTGCTGTACAGGTAAAAACGTCATGATATAAGATCCAAACATTATTAAAGTATCAAGCCACATTTCAAATTGAAATATGTTCATGGAGATTATACCAGTTATAATCGCAACGGGTATAGCTAAAATTGCACCTAATATATAGGAGGTATTATATTTCATATAATCAATCCTTGTCATTTATTTAAGCGTTGTAAATCTATTGAATTGCTGAGGCGATATTTCTTCTGATGTATATGACTCCACCTTAGACATAGGAGATGCACCGCGTATTACAGCCTGTTCAAATTGTGACAAATTTTCATCGCCAGTCGCATAGATTTCTACATGCTCATCTACATTTTGAACAGTGCCAGTAATGTGATATTGTAGCGCTAGTCTTTCGGTAAAATATCGAAATCCAACGCCCTGGACTTTACCGAAAACTTTAATATGCAATGTTTTCATTAATGTCACCTCTTATTTATTATTATAAGTAAGAATGCAAAAAACTCCTAATAAATCGCATTGGTAATAGCATTTACTTGAACTTTTTTATGATGACATTCATAATGTGATGGAGAGGTGAATGCCATGTATGAAGTCGTTACTATTCGAGCAGAATATGAAGGATGGTGGCTTTTTGAAGATTTATGGGATTGTGTGACAGAACTTAATAGATTTAGTACGTTAAAAGACACAGAGACATATTATAGTGAGCAACTCAATAAGCTAAGAAAAAAATTTAAAAACGAGCTTATCGGAAAGCATAATATTCATGCATTCTATAATAACTGTGAACTGATTTACTGTGAAGACTGTGATGATGATATTCAAATCTTTCATAGTCTGATCGTCTTTAAAGATAAGCAGGTCGTCACGATGAAGCTTTAATGTTACAATAGATTAAAGATTGTAAAAAGTTAAAATATACAGTTTATTGTATTGCATATCTAAGTTGTGTATCTTATAATATTATATAACCAATAGGATTATTCCATATTACAAAGTAAATGTAAGAAGATGTATAAGAAATACACTGCACATGTTTATTTTGTAATATGTGAATAATCACATATTGAATTATATAGTGTGGAGGTTTCTTATTATGAAACAAGGTACAGTAAAATGGTTTAACGCAGAAAAAGGATTTGGATTCATCGAGATCGAAGGAGAAAATGATGTATTCGTACATTTCTCAGCGATCAATCAAGAAGGGTACAAATCATTAGAAGAAGGACAAGCAGTGGAATTCGAAGTTGTTGAAGGCGACCGTGGACCACAAGCTGCTAACGTTGTCAAATTATAATTTTAATGCAATAAATTATATATGAACGTTAATATTAACCCCCAACATTAGTTGGGGGGTTAATATTTTTTAACTATAAAATATTATAATAATGTTATGTAAACTTTTATTTATATTTAAAAATCCCCAAAAATAAATAGGGGATTAAAGAACTTCGTTTGCAGTCAGATGTTCTAAAGATTGTCTTTTTATTACTTGTCGTACGTTATCTTTCGTGACAAATATTACTGCTGGCTTTAACATCTGGTTATAATTAGAACTCATACTATAATGATATGCACCTGTCGCTTTAACCACTAGCAAATCACCACGTTTAATTGATGAGGGGAGCATTATATTGCGCATAATAATGTCGCCAGATTCGCATAATTTACCAGCGACGGTTACTTCTTTATCGTGTATTTCATTACGATCTACAAGTAGTAGTTCGTATTTCGCATTATATAATGCTGTCCGTATGTGATCGCTCATCCCACCATCTATTGATACATAACAGTTTGTATCAGGAATATCTTTGACAGTACCAACCTCATAGACTGTAATACCAGCTTCACCAACGATTGAGCGCCCCGGTTCTAATGATATTTCTGGTACAGGATAGGAATGTTTCTTACATTCATTTATTAGTGTTTCAGTTATCCTCTTAATACCTTCTTCGATAGGGTAGCTGATATCTTCTGAAGTATATTTGATGCTGAAACCACCACCAATATTTAATATATCAATTTCAATTTTGTGTTGTGTCAGCCAGTTTATGACAAGTTCAATCGTCTTGATTGTGCCCGTAGACTCAAATATTTGTGATCCAATGTGGAAATGAACGCCTTTGAATTCGATATGAGGTGCGGCTTCAATTTGTCTTACGCCTTTTATTGCTAGTCCATGTCTGATACTTAAACCAAATTTACTATCTTCCTGGCCAGTCTGAATAAATTCATGCGTATGAGCTTCAACGCCAGGATTAATGCGTAGTACTGCTTTTACAGTTTGTTCTAATGAACGCGCAATATCATTGATGCGTTCGATTTCATCAAGGCTATCGATAACAAAATATTCAACCCCTGACTCAATCGCGTATTTAATTTCTCGATCTGTTTTATTGTTTCCATGAAAATGGATCTGTGAAGGTGAAATTTTAGAATGTAGTGCTGTAAATAGTTCTCCTTCACTAACGACATCAAGTCCCATATGCTCTTCATTCATTAAATTAAATAACTGAACAGATGTAAATGCCTTAGAAGCATAAGAGATTGTGTAGTTTAATCCAGATGCTTTTAATGCACTATGAAATCTTCTGCATTGATTACGTATTTCATCCTCATCGTAGATAAATAGTGGGGTACCATATTCTTCAGTAATTTGTCGAATATTATGTCCGTTGATTGTAAGTTGATTATTGATATACGTTAATGTCATTGATATACTCCTTTTTTAATGAATGATGGTTCAGTGCACTGAGCTGTTCAGAATTTGCTCCGACACCTTTAAAAGTGAACGCATCGATTCTAATCTCGTTACTATATAATATTACTTCATCTCCAGCTTGCACTGTATCATCTACTTCTACAAACATATGACTCATCATCAAAGCGCGGATAGGATGACGTTTACCCTTGATGATGCAGTCATGCTTACTTCTCGTCCTCAATATGCCATCACCATAACCGATATCTACTACAGCAAGCTTCGTTTCTTTCTCTGCTGTAAAGGCGAAGCTGTATCCTGCAGATTCTCCCTTTGATATATTTCTTACTTGAATTACATTTGCACTAACAGTCAATGATTGGTGGGTAACAGATTCGTCTAATGATGCATAGGGTCTGCTTCCATAAAGAATAATGCCAATTCTGACATGTGTATGATCATCAAATAGGCTATCTCTCATAAAGCTAGCGCTATTTTGACTATGGATCATTTCAAAAGCATGATACTCAGAAATCCATTTCAATCCTTTTAACCAGGCTTCTTTTTCATTTTCGTATTCCGTAACATCAAATTCATCGGCATAACCGAAATGTGTCCATATCCCGTTAATATTCATCTGTAAGTGAACAGGTAACTGATTATTGTCATCAATTACAGCTTTCATTTCTTCAAATGTTTTAAATCCAGAGCGATGGAGAAGATTTTCATATTCGAGATGTACTGATATCCCATCTAATTCAGTCTGATACTTATGATAGAATGCTAGAGAAGGTAACGTCATTTGAATATCATATTGTCTTAAGTCGTTGAATTGAGTAACAGGATTCATCAAAAATATAGTAGCTTCGGGTGCTATTTTTCTTATGAGAATTGCTTCATTTAAATTCGTTGTACTAAAAGTTGTAATACCAGCTTGTAGAAATGCATCTATTGCAAATTCCAGTCCATAATGATAGGCATTGTTCTTTACGACGGCCATTACAGGAGTATTGCTCTTCACGGATTTCACATTTTCCACAAACTTAGTACGATCTACAGTCCATCGCGCAGTCATTTTGATCCCTCAAATCTGTTAAAAATTGCTTCCAGAACGTCAATCCCATATATCAATGCGGATTCATCAAAGTTGAACGTCGACGTATGAAGCCCTGTAACAAAATGTTTATCTTCGTTTCTGCACCCTAAAAATGCGAAGGTGCTGGGTATGATTTTTCCGTAGAAAGAGAAATCCTCTCCAAATAAATAAGGTTCTTCTTTTTCTATTCTATTGATTTTACTATCAATCAAAGCTTCGCTCATGAATGCATATGCTAACTCGTTATTTATCGTTGGAGGATACCCTTCCGCAAATTTAACCTCTATTGTACAACCGGTAATTAACTGAGCAGAGGTTGCAATATGATCCATCTGTTGTTTAATAACTGCTAGATTGTCCATATCGTATGTTCTGATTGTACCTTCTAAGTAACCATTGCTAGGCACTGTATTGATTGCTTCACCTGCATGCAATTTACCGATATGGATGATATTCGACTTTAAGCCTGGAAGATGATAATGCTGGATTTGAGAGAGTTGATTGAGTATCATCGTCAAGGCTTCAGCAGTCGAATGTCCTTGTTCTTTGTTGGCAACATGACTCGATGTGCCATTAATAAAGAAACGATATTCAGTTGCGCTGGCAGTTAATGCACCAGGTCTGCTTAATAATGTACCTTCATCGTTATCGGGCTGCATATGTAATCCGAATATATATGAAGGCTGAATTTCAAATTGATATGCATTCAGTAGATGATGAGCGCCAGCACCTGACTCTTCAGATGGCTGAAATATAAAGTAAACAGTTGAATTTAACGGTGTAATATCATGGCTTTGTTTAATGCGTCGTATTAATGCGAGTAGCATTGTCGTATGACCATCGTGTCCACAAGCATGCATTACTCCATCACGTAGAGAACGGTAGGGCACATCATTTTCTTCATGAATCGGCAGAGCATCAATATCTGCTCTAAAAGCAATTGAAGATGTTCCTGTACCTTTAATATAAGCAACACAACCAGTACCTAGGGGAGAATCATAAGCGATTCCCATTTTATTAAGTTCTGATTTGATTAATTCTGTTGTTTTGTATTCTTCAAATCCTAATTCTGGATACATATGCAATGTGCGTCTAATATGTGTAATATAATCTAATTCCATTGTTTCACCTCATAAAATTTAAAGCTAATTGTGACAAGCACAATTAGCCTTCTGCTATTTCTTTAACTGTCTTAATGCCTGTACAATCTCAATCTTACTGCCTTCTACTTCATGAGCTTGCTTAATTACTCTAGCAGGTGTCCCAGCTACTACACTACCAGCAGGGACATCTTCAGTAACAATCGCTCCAGCTGCTACAACTGCACCTTTGCCGATACGTACACCTTCTAGTACAACGGCATTTGCTCCGATAAGTACATCGTCTTCTATGATCACTGGTTGTGCACTTGGAGGTTCAATTACGCCAGCAAGTACTGCACCTGCACCAACATGAACATTCTTACCAGTTGTTGCACGACCACCAAGCGTGGCATTCATATCAATCATTGTTCCTTCTCCCACGACAGCACCGATATTAATCGTTGCACCCATCATGATAACTGCATTATCATGAATGACTGCATGTTCACGAATGAAAGCTCCTGGTTCAATTCTAGCGTTAACTTTTGTCTGATCAATCAATGGAATTGCTGAGTTTCTTCTGTCATATTCAATTTCAACATCAATCACAAGTGTTTTATTATTTTCGTAGAACTTTTCCCACTCTGACAGTTCAGTGAAAATTGTTTTTGATGTCTCGCATCCAAATACTTTCATAGTCTCCGGAAAAGTTACATCTGAAAAGTTTCCATTTAGATAAACTTTAATTGGTGTCTTTTTTTCTGAGTTACTAATGTATTGTATAATTTCCTGTGCTGTAAATTCCTGCATTATTATGCTCCTTTATTATAAATTTTCAAATGTGTAATAGCCTTTTTCTTTCTGAATTAATTTCTCTGCAACATCGATACTTCCATTGGCGAATATATCTTTACTTAATGCCTGATGGGTAATCTGAATTGTTTCGTCATGTCCTGCAAATAATATTTCGTGTTCGCCGACAATTGTACCCCCACGTACAACACTGATACCAATATCATCCTTATTACGTGGGGTATGAACGTCTGTGCGATCATAAACGGGGTTTAATGAACGTTCTGAAGTAATTGCATCTAAAAGTTTAACGAGTGTCCCGCTTGGCGCATCAACCTTTTTATTATGATGACGTTCAATCAGTTCGATATCCATATTCGTTAACAACGGTACTGCATATTTAACGAGTTCCGTGAGTACATGGACACCGTAACTCATATTTGCACTGAAAAATACAGGAGAGTGCACACTTTTTAATTCTAGCAGCTCGATAATTGATTCTTTTTCTCCCGTTGTAGCCATAACGATAGGAGTATCGACATCACTTTTTAATAATGGAATAGATAAGGCTGGATTAGAAAAGTCTATGATAACATCAGCTTCTGGAAGTGTTTCTAATTTGTCTGATGTATAGACAGGGTAGGGTGCTGACCTTTTTTTGCTTAATATTATACCTGCTATTTCATGTCCTCTATTCTCAGCTAGATGTGCCACACGTTGATTCATAGCTCCGTAACCATTTAAAATAATCTTCATGAAAGATCACTTCCTTTAGCAATACGATTATATACTTCAATCAGCTGTTTTGTATCTTGTTCTAACATCGGAACTAAAGGCAATCGTAATTCACCATTCGCATAACCGATATAAGTGACCAGTGCTTTGATCGGTATAGGATTGACGTCTACAGATAATGCATCTATGAGGGGCAGCACATTATTGAACTGATGCTCAGCTTGATTGCGATCAACCTGATATATTCGGTAAACATCACTGAACTCTGCTGGTATCACATTTGCAATAACTGAAATTACGCCGTCGCCACCCGCTTCATAAAATGGCAGGACACTATCATCATTACCACTATACAATGCGAAGTCATCAGAGACCGCAGATTTTAATGCTTTCATATAGTTCATATCACCTGTTGCGTCTTTTATACCGTATATATAAGGGTGTGCCGCTAAGGTTGCGACAGTTTCTGGTTCTATCGTCATATTGGTTCTGGAGGGTACATTATAGAGTAATACTGGCAATTCTACAGCATCTGCAATTGCGGTGAAATGGGCAATGAGGCCACGCTGACTTGTTTTATTATAGTAAGGCGTAATCAGCATGATACCATCAACTCCTAAAGTTTTGACCTTTAATGAATGATCTATTGATGCCTGCGTATTATTTGTACCGGTACCAGCAATTACAGGAACTCTGCCATGTGCAACGCGTACTGCTATTTCAATAGTTTTAAGTTTTTCATCTTCTGTTAATGTAGAACCTTCACCCGTTGTCCCATTAATTATTAATGCTTCAACATTATTATTGATAAGAAAATTTAAATGTTCTTCGAATAATCTGTAATCTATCGTTTGTCCATTAAATGGAGTAGTTACTGCAACACCTGTTCCTTTAAAGTGTACGTTCATAATTTCACTCCTTATCGATTTAATTGATGCGTATGAATCTGTCCTAGAATTTGAACCGCATTCAGTGCTGCGCCTTTTAGAAGGTTATCGGCAGTACACCAGATATGGAAGGAATTCTCTAATGAGTCATCTCTTCTGATTCGTCCTACATAAACATGATCAGTTCCTGTCGCTGTAATCGCCATCGGGTATTCATTGTCCTGTGGATTATCTATAAGCACGACTGAATCGTCATTTTCGAAGAGCTGTTTTATCTCTTCAACTGTAGCTACTTTATCAAGTGTGACATTGATTGCAACTGAATGGCTATCCTGGACTGGAATTCTGACACAAGTTGCTGTCACCTTTACATCTTGTAATCCAAGAATCTTCTTCGTCTCATCAATCATCTTCTGTTCTTCTTTTGTGTATCCACTGTCTAAGAATACATCGATATGAGGTAAAGCATTGTTATAGATAGGGTGGGGATAGTTTGTCGGTGCAATCCCTTGTGCGCCATTTTTAAGATCATTGATGCCTGCGACACCGCTTCCTGACACTGCTTGATAAGTTGTGTAGGCGACGCGTCTAATACCATATTTATCTTGCAGTGGTTTAAGAGGTACGACAGACTGAATCGTAGAACAGTTCGGATTAGCGATAATTTTACGTTTAAGTTTAGGTGAATTGACTTCAGGAACAATGAGGTCGATATCCTCATGCATTCTAAAAGCACTTGAATTATCTATTACGATGCTGCCTGCTGATTCAAAGATAGGTGAAAAACGTTCACTTGTAGCACCGCCTGCACTCATAAGCACAAAATCAAATTTCTGGTCTGCTTCTTCTTCAGTCAAAGCTCTTACTGTATAAGTCTTGCCTTGATATTCCATAGATTTACCGGCTGAACGCGGTGAGGAATATAATACGAGTTCATTAAATGGAATCTGCTTTCTTTCTAAAACTTCAAGCATTTTTTGTCCGACTAAACCTGTAGCACCTACAACTGCAATTTTATACATAATTGACTCTCCTTAATTTTATATATTAAATACTTTACATAATGACTGTACTGCATGTTCACCGTTTTCTTTATCTATAACATATGAAATTGATATTTCACTTGTTGTTACCTGATAGAAGGGGATTTCATTATGAATCAATGATTTAAATACCTTTGATGCAACGCCGCTCATATCTCTCATACCTGAACCGATAACAGAAAGCTTTGCATACGTTGAACGCGACTGATGGCTGATAGCCGGGTAGTTTGTACTTAATCTATTAAAAATACGTTCAATCTGTAACTTATCTGTGTCTTTCATTGTGAATGAAATTTGAAGGCCATCTAAGTTTACGATTTGAGATATCATATCGATATTGACTTCTTCTTGTTCTAATTCATCAAATAATTGATTTAATAATTTCGTATCATTCATCGGGTAGCTTAGTGTCACATACTCCATATCGTTATCTAAGGCGACACCAGTCACTGCTTTTTTCTCGAGTATTTGGTCTTTTGGCATAATCCAGGTTCCTCTCTCATTCGATAAAGTTTTTCCGAGATAAATCGGAATATTATAGTTTCTAGCAATTTCAACACTTCTTGTCTCAAGTACTCCAGATCCGAGAGAGGAGAGTTCCATCATCTCTTCAAAGCTTAATTCATCTATATGTCTTGTCTCAGGATAGATACGTGGGTCTGTTCCAAAGACACCTGTAACGTCTGTATAAATTTCACAAGGAGCACTTAACGCTGCTGCTAGTGCTACCGCCGTAGTATCACTACCACCACGGCCGAGCGTAGTAATTTCATCCTGTTCATTTATACCTTGAAACCCTGCGATAATGATAACATCATGTGATTTGAAATTTTCAATGAGCTTCTGATCATTAATTTCAGTAATCTTACTTTTAAGATAATGTCCTTTCGTGCGAATGCCCGCCTGACTACCGGTCATCGCAATAGATGCAACGTGTAGATCATGCAATATAATCGATAAGTAAGAGATGGTCTGCTGTTCTCCAGTAGTAAGCAGCATCGCTAATGCACTTTCTTTCGGTGTACTAGAGATTGAACTGACATTTCTCATAAGGTCATCTGTAGTTTTTCCCATTGCAGAAACGACGACAACTAGTTTTTCATTATTTTCTGTGCGTTCCTTTAAGTAATTAGCGACTGTGCTAATCTTATCGAAATCACTAACTGATGTACCTCCAAACTTTAATATACGAATGTTTGATTGAGTTATTTGATTATGCAATTAAAATCCCCCTATGGCATCTGCAACAAAAAAACAAGCCCGGATATGCTCCGGGCTTGTTAACGTTTATATACAAGCGATGCACTCCATTATAGTAATATAATGACAGATTCCTAGCTCTTAACCTGTGAATCCAACACTATGTATGCTGCAACATAATATAGCGTTTCGGCATCGCACCCTTTCCATAACTTATTGCAGTAGGGTAGTTATGTACTCATGATTGATGCGCCTCATCTGTTTCTTTATTAAGTTATGAATATAATCATACAAAAAGTATTCTGAATTGTAAAGTATTTTTAGAAAATTATTTTAATACGCCTTGTTCCTTTAAGTATTCTTCATAAGTGATCTCTTTTGATAGACCACCAGTTACATTTAAGTCGATGACACGGTTAGCGATAGTATTGATGAATTCAAAGTCATGTGAAGTAAAGATGATTGAGCCTTTAAATGCTTTAAGGCCATCATTTACTGCAGTGATACTTTCTAAGTCGAGGTGGTTTGTTGGTTCATCTAATAATAATACGTTTGCACTAGACAACATCATCTTACTTAACATACAACGTACTTTCTCTCCCCCTGATAATACGGTTGCTTTCTTGCGAACTTCTTCACCTGAGAAAAGCATACGTCCTAGGAAACCACGTAAGAATGTTTCAGTTTGTTCTTCTGGTGGAGCATACTGACGTAACCATTCTACAAGGTCAATGTTTTTGCCATCAAAGTATTCAGAGTTATCTTTTGGTAAATACGTCTGACTTGTAGTGACACCCCATTTATAAGTACCTTCATCAGGATCCATTTCTCCGGCCAAGATTTTTAGTAATGTTGTCTTAGCAATCTCTGAATCACCGACAAGCACAGCTTTATCGTTTGGATTCATTGTGAATGAAATGTTATCTAAGACCTTAACGCCATCAATTGATTTTGATAATCCTTGCACTTGAAGCAGCTCATTACCGATTTCGCGTTCAGGTTTAAAGTTAACGAATGGGTACTTACGACTTGATGGCTGGATGTCGTCAAGTTCAATTTTTTCAAGCATCTTCTTACGGCTCGTTGCTTGCTTAGATTTTGATGCGTTTGCTGAGAAACGTGCAACGAAATCTTGAAGTTCTTTAATTTTTTCTTCTTTCTTCTTGTTTGAATCCTGTAACATTTGCTGTGCAAGTTCACTCGACTGATACCAGAAGTCATAGTTACCAACATAGATCTTAATCTTACCGTAGTCAAGATCAGCAATATGCGTACATACGTTGTTCAAGAAGTGACGGTCATGGGATACTACGATCACAGTGTTCTCAAAGTTGATTAAAAATTCTTCTAACCAGCTGATGGCAGGGATATCAAGCCCGTTCGTCGGCTCATCCAGTAATAATACATCAGGTTCACCAAATAGTGCCTGTGCTAAGAGCACTTTGATCTTCTGATTGTTTTCAAGCTCTGACATTTTCTTTTCGTGCAGATCGTCTTTAATACCGAGTCCAGAGAGTAATACTTGTGCATCACTTTCTGCAGTCCAGCCTCCCATTTCACCAAATTCGCCTTCAAGTTCAGCTGCGCGCATACCATCTTCATCCGAAAAGTCAGGTTTCATGTAGATTTCATCTTTTTCCTTCATTACAGTCCATAATCTTTCGTTCCCACGAAGTACGACGTCTAATACGCGTTCCTCTTCATAAGCAAAGTGATCCTGTTTTAAAACAGATAAACGCTCATCTTTTCCTAATGAAACGTGGCCTGTCTGTGAATCAATTTCACCAGATAGGATTTTTAAAAAAGTTGATTTTCCGGCACCATTTGCACCGATTAAACCATAACAGTTGCCTGGAGTAAATTTAATGTTTACATCCTCGAATAACTTTCTATCGCCGAAACGTAAACTTACATTAGATACTTGTAACATGTATGATCTCCTTTATAATTATTTCGCGTAAATTATACCATATTTGGATAACAAATTTGCATTCCATATTCAATAATAGCATGCTTTCCGGTACATTTATACATTAACAGACTATATTTTAATTATGTGTTATAATAAGTAATTGATAAAGGCAGAGCCTTAAAGGAGAGACATATGGAACAAAAACAATTATCAGGAAGTATCGACTTCCTTCGTGTAGACCGTTTAGAAGGATCTACTTATTATTTATTAGGACCAAACAGCGAAGAAGTAAAGCTCAATGCATCTGAAGTATTAGAGGGTGATGAGCTAGAAATCGGCGAAGATTATTCATTTTTCGTTTACCCAGGTCGTACTGGTGATCTATTTGCAACACAAAATATACCTGATATCTCAACAGATCGTTATGATTGGGTAAAGGTTATCAAAAAAGACCGCGATGGTGTAACCGTAGATATCGGTATACCGCGTGAGATCATCATCCCTTGGGAAGATCTTCCCAAATTAAAAGAAGTGTGGCCTGAGGCAGGAGATGAAGTATTTGCATGTTTACGCGTTGACCGAAATGATCAGTTATATGGTCGTCTTGCAAGTGAAACGATTGTAGATACGATGTATACAGCGGCGCCTGAAACATTACTTCATACAACGATTACAGCACATCCTTATCGACTCTTACGTGTCGGCACATTTTTACTATCAAAAGAAGGGTATAAAATCTTCGTACATGAATCAGAACGACGTAGTGAACCACGTCTTGGTGAAGCTGTAGAAGTACGTATCATTGGTCATAAAGAAGATGGGATATTAAATGGCTCATTTTTACCACTTGCGCATGAACGTATGGATGATGATTCTGAAATGATCTTAACGATGCTGAATGAGTATGGCGGGGAGCTTCCGTTTTCTGATAAATCAGATCCTGAAGCGATTAAAGAAGTATTTAATATGAGCAAAGGTAGCTTTAAACGCGCAATCGGCAGATTATACAAGAATAAGCGCATTACTATTGAACCCGATAAAATTAAATTAAATCAATAAAAAAACGGCTGATTCAGCCGTTTTTTTATTTTTATTGTAATGACCATCCCTGGTCATTGTGATAAATCATTAATTTACTCATACCACCGTCAATCGTAATGTTTTCGCCTGTTATAAATGCTGCTTCTTCTGAACATAGAAATTTGGCCATTTCCGCAATATCTTCAGGTTTACCAACACGACCTGCAGGGTGCTGGTACGCATTTGCACCTTTATAGATTGTATTTGTAGTGTCAATCCACCCCGGACTGATAGCATTTACACGCGCAATGCCGCTTAAACTCACTGCCAGTGCATGGGTAAGCGCATGAATACCGCCTTTTGCTGCGCTGTAACTTTCAGTCTGAGCTTGACTCATCGCTGCACGAGTAGAGCTGATATTTACAATTGACGCACCTTCACTTAGATGAGGTTTCAATAACTTCACAAGATAGAATGGGGCAGTTACACCGACTGAAAGCGCATGTTGAAATTCTTCATATGTACAATCATCAATACCTTTCATAGCTGGTAATGCGTTATTAATAATAATATCTACTTTTTGGTAGTGTGTTATTACTTTCGACACAAATGCTTCCAGTACCTTCTCATCAGCGATATCACCGTGATAAAAACTTCCTTCCTGTATATCGATACCACATACAATTGCGCCAATTTTTTCAAAACTTTCTTTAATACATTTACCGATACCACTCTGATCACCAGTAATGACAACTACTTTTTGTTTAGACATTACACATCAGTCCTTTATTAATTCTCAATTTCTTCTGTTAGCTTTTCAAGTTCATCAACGAGACTTCCGATATAAGCAATCGTTTCTTTAAGTGGGGCATCCGTAGTTAAATCAATATTGACCATTTTGGCAAGTTCTACAGGAGCTTTAGAGCCACCAGCCTTTAATACTTCAGTCCAAGCTTCTACAGCAGGTTGTCCTTCTTCTAATATTCGTTTAGACATAAGTGTCGCAATCGTTAGTCCTGCAGAATACGTATACGGATATAACCCCATATAATAGTGAGGTTGACGCATCCATGTCAGTTCCGCACCTTCAGTAATTTCCACAGCATCTCCCCAGAAATCTGAAATGACGTTACGCTTTATTTCATTAAGAAGTGGGGCAGTAAGCGATTCACCTGCATCTACGCAATTATAGACTTCACGTTGATATGCCGCTTCTAACAAGTGTGTCACAAAATTGTGATAGTACGTTCTAGAGATAATCGATGCAATCACCCAGCGTTTAAACTTAGGATCATCCGATTCTTTTAATAAGTAATTTGCCATAAGCATTTCATTCATCGTACTTGGTGCTTCTACAAAATACAGCGAGCAGTTAGCATCAAATATATTCTGGTTATTATTCGCATAGTTAAAATGACCAGCATGTCCTAATTCATGTGCTAACACAAATACTTCAGTCATTTTAGACGTCCATGAAATTAAGATAAACGGATTCGTAGCATATGGACTTGCACAAAAAGCACCAGTAGATTTCCCTTTATTCTGTACAAAATCAATATAGCGTTTGTCATAAGAATCGTTCACGAGCTGCATATATTCTTCGCCCATTACAGAAAGTGCTTTCTTAATGTAATCATGTGATTCTTCTACTGTAATATCTGGTTCAGATGACTCATCCAATGAAATTTTTAAGTCTTCAAATTTCATTGTTTCAAGTTTATTTGCTTTTTGTATCAGTTTTGCATAACGACGCATATGTGGAGCAAGTTCTTTCGTTATTAAATCAATTTGGCGATTGTATAGATCACGTGACACTTCCTGATCATGTAACAGGAAGTCAATGACTGAATCATATCCTCTTAATTCAGATTCAATCTTTTCCTGCTGCACTTGTGTATCATAAGTCTTTGCTGTAGTGTGTTCGTACCTTCTCAAAGTATCAGAGAAAGCTTTAAAGGCGTTGCGTCTAACTTCTGTATCATTATCAACTTCTAGTTCACCTTCGAACGAAACATAACTCATCGGTATCGTCTTACCGTGTGCTTCAAATGTACCGAAATCGATATCCTGCATTTTAGTCGTATCATATAAATTATAAGGAGCATTAAACACTGGAGAGAACGATGCTAAAGCCTTTTCAACCTCTGGATGTAATTCATATGGTTTCGCTTTAATTAATTTTTCAAAGAAACGACTATATGGCAGGGTATCTTTCAAAGTTATAAGCTCTGATTCTTCTTTTGCTATAAGTTCCGAATTTAAAAATGTAAGCTCGCTTGCAATCTTACCGTAACTTGAAGAAAATTTGCTATATAGTTTTCCGGCATCAGGATTTGTCTGATCTGTACTGAACTGCAAGTTTGCATAATTTCCTAAAGTATCTAATGCGATATTAAGCTCTGCATATGTATCTAACGCTTCATGGATTATGTCTGCGTTGTTTAAATTACCTTTATATTTCTTGTTGAATTCACGTGCATTTTCTACTGCTTGTTCTAACGCTTGATAAAACGAAGCATCATCTTTAAATAGGGGAGATAAGTCCCATGTTTCTGACACATTAACTTCGCTTCTTGATGGTAATCCCATAAATCATCTTCCTTTCATTTTTAAATTAACACTCTCATTGTACTACTATTCTAATAATTTAGAAAGTTCGTTTATTTATGATTTTATGTTATATTTAGCGACAAATTGGATATAATACTAAAAGTATTAAATAAATGATAAAGGAGTGACTGGATGTTTATAGTAGGAGATATTAGTTTTTATGAAATCCCAAACTTTTTATTGATTTCAATTGTAGGAATGGTTGTTATTTCAATACTATTTGGATTGTTGATGGGAAGATTTATTTTCGCGCCGGTTCTAACGTTTTTAGCTTTAGCGATTGCTGCGTTTATTTTACCTAATTTTTATGCCATCAAATATCAGCCCTTGTTAGGATATGCTGTATTTCTGTCTGTGATTGCATTAATTTTAAGCATCATTTTCTGGTATGTGACACGCGATCATAGAAAAGCAAAACGCATGAAACAACAAGCATTAGATGAACAGAAACGTTATGATGATATACAGAATCGATCAGAGATGGAATCTATAAAACGTCATGAAAAAGAGCATTAAACCAGAACGAGTAGGTTCTGGTTTGTTTCTAATCTATAACTTCTGATAATATATATTATGTAAACTAAAATATATAAAAAAGTAATCACTTAAAGTGATTACTTTTTTATACGTTGTTTTATTTGTGCAGCTTTAGTACGCGCATTTGTTAATAGCTGATATGCATTGTATCTAGTTTTATTGATTGGTTTTATAAAGTCACCGACGAGCTCCTCAATCTGTGCGTTAAACCCACGTTTAAAACGATATACACCATAATCTTCGCTGTCTTCAGTGAAATCTCCGGACACACCATAAAAATTATAACGGTCATAGCCATGGTCCAGACAATAATTGATCATATACCAATGCATTGCATATGGACCCATGAACTTGTTATATTTTGTGCTTGAACCCCCTGAGTAATAATTCACTTCATAATGATTCTGGAAGAACATGCCCGCTGCCAGATCTAGTATTTGCCCATCTGTTTTTCGCAATTCGCTTATTTCAAGCAGCTCTTGTTTTATGTGATCGATATCACGATCTTTCTGCGCAATTTTCGTCAGTTGCTTTTCGCTCTTATTTTCATTTGCCATCATCTGATCTCGTGAAGTTTCTGCTTGTGTAAGTTCTTCGGAAAGTTGCTGCATATATTCATCTAAGTCTATATACGCTAATGGTAGTAGTATATTTTCTCCATATGTATCATTGAATCCTTGCATATAGTCATCCGGTCTTGATATAAATCCGGTTCTCTCTTCAGTTTCTCGATAGAGATCAAGAAATAGATTCAGTTCATCCTTATGCAGCATTCGTACTTTTACACCATATTTTTGTGCTTTCTTGATATTGCGCTTTCTTTGGGAATCAAATTGTTTCATCAGAGATTGCGGGGTCTCTCCATGCAAATACATGACGCTCATCCAGCGTACTTGTTCATCTGGTGAGTATCCTCTTTTGAATCCTTTATGCTGATAGCCAAGCTGTTTGAGCTGATGAATAATCTCATCGTTCGCAGCATCATCCTTTTCATTGACATCCTTGTCATAACGTTTGTATATCCAATAAGGATCAATCTTTACGAATACTGCCTGATGACGTCTCAAGTAATGGTCAAGACCTCTGAAGAAGAAGTCAACCAGTTTCGAATCATGGAAGTCCATCACAGGTCCCCTATTAGAATAGTACTGATAACCTCCAAGCATCGGAATCTTCGAGAAGAGACTTGCAGCGATGACGCGTTCTCCTTCTTTTACACCAAGCAATACAACGGGATAACCTTTTTGTTCACGATTTTCTATATTCTCCTTCATTTGAAAATAATGACTCATCGCCTCAGTTTTCCACATATATTGGTCATATTCCTCAACGGTTAATTCTGTAAACTTCATAGATACTGCCTCCAGTAATACTTATTTCTTGATTCGTTTGTATATATTATAAACACCTTTATTGACAGGGAGTTCAAAATCACCGATATACTCAACGACATCGGCATTATAACCTTTTTTAAATTTAATAACACCCGCGTCAGGTGCATCCTCATTGAAGATACCGCTAATGCCATAGAAATTATATTTGTCGATGCCATGATCTATAGCATAGTTGATCATGTGCCACTGAATTGCATAACTTCCAGAGAAATGTCTGAATTCATTCGAAGACCCTCCGGCATAATAAACTACTTCATGTGGATTTATAAAGTAAAACGCAGCAGCAATCGGTAATGTGTCACCATGATTTTCTTTCAGTTGCTGTGCTTCTTTCAGTTTCTCTAAAAGTGCTTGTTTTTGTCTTTCGTTATCCGCTAACTTATTTTGTGCCTTTTTATTTTCTGGTTTACTCTCGATATCAGCTTTGGCTTTGTCTATTGCACGTTCTATTTCTGTAAGCTCTGCTTCTAGCTCGGGAATATAAGTATTAAAGTCAATATAGGCAAGCGGCATCTTCACACGATCTCCAAATTTTTCTAATCTTGAGATATAATATTCATCTCCACGATCTTCGAAATCCTTCTTATCACTTGTATCCTGCATAAATGAACGGAAAATATGGAGCTCGTCTTTTTCCAGATATCTTACTTTAATACCATTTTTAATGACCTTCTTAGTATTACGCTTCCTAAGACTATCCATATCCTTTATGAGCTGTTCCTTAGTTTTACCTTTTAGGTCCAGGACTGAATGCCATCTGATTTGGTGTATCGGGTGAAATCCAGTTGTAAACCCATCATGCTTGAAACCAAGGGATTTCAATATTTCAAAAATATCATCTGTCTTATATGTTTCGATGATGTCCCCATCGTGATTACGTAACTGGTATGGTACGTAAGGGTCTATTCTTAAATTTAACGCTTTATGCTGTTTCATATACTTCTTAAGTTCATTAAAGAAGAACGTGACGAGTTCTCTATTGTGATAATCCATGACAGGACCACGGTTTGAATAGAAATATTTGAAGATTTTCATTATAGGAACTGATGTAAATAGACCTGCTGCTATGATTTCATTATTCTCATCTTTCACACCGAGCAGATGTGTCTCTATACCTTCTGAGATCTTCAGATCATAGTTTACAGCCATCTGTGTAAAATGACTTGGATGCTGGTCTGTGAAAGCACTGAATGCTTCACGTGTAAGTGTTGTAAATTTCATTTGTTTTCTCCTTCTTTTATCATCTCAAGCATCATATTAACATATTCATACCGTAAAAATCATTTATAATTATAGTTCGGCTCCTTTTAAGGCTATTACTTCAATCTTTAATGCACTATCTTTGTGATTTTACGTTGCTCATGATAAAATTCGGTTATATAGCCGGAATTTTAAAAATTCGGTTATATAACCGAATTTTGGAGGGGTATTATGCTTTCTATATTTATTATGGACGTTTCAAATAGTACACAGCTGAATAATACAGATGACATCAGTAAAGCTCTCGAAGGGATGACAGAAAGTATCGAACAATGGACGCAATCCCTTAACTTCAGCTATATTAATTACAGAATGGGCGATGAACTTTTTTTTGTTAGTGATTGTACACATGCGACGCTATTGATATCGTACTATATTAAACTGTTATGGCCCTATAAATCTCAGCCAGTAAAATTTGGTATTGCAGCAGGCAATGAGGAGGTTCCTAAACGGCATATTGAACACTGGAACAGTAAGCTGACAAAAGCAGCACGTAATAATCTGGAGCGCATTAAGAAATCAGATATCAGTGATTTTTATGTTACGATTGAAGCAACAGACATGTCGCTTTATAATGATGTCTTATTCCCTTATCTTACTGAAATTGTCCAAAATCATTCGCTGTTACAGCAAGCGATCTTCCAGCAGTCGCTCTATATCGATACACAAAAAGAAATTGCTCAGCTGAACAACAAGAGCGTTTCCACTATTTCAGAACATCTGAATAAAGCGCATTACAAGCAGCTCGGACTAATCAAGAAACATTTAACATTTTCTGATGCACAATGCACTATTGAACCTTCAATCATCCAGTCGTTACAAGGAGGTTTAACATGGCTCTAAAAATAATCATCATGCTGATAGGTACACTCTTCTACCTGCTATCAGGCCCGGTCGTTAAACGTATTTTAACTTTTATGAGCGCGAGTGAAATGAAGACATCCGATAACATCGGATTACTTATAGGTTATATAGAAAGAATGCTGGTTATTTTATTTTTTATACTCGGCGAATATACAGCAATCGGGCTTGTAATAGCAAGCAAATCAATATTACGGTTTAATGATCTTAAAGATGATGGTACGCATCATAATCCTGATAAAATCGATAAAAAAAGTGAATATATTTTACTTGGGACGATGCTAAGTCTCCTTATAGGCATCATTAACGGCATCATTTTCAAGCTTGTCTTTATATAATAAAAACCGCACAAGAGTGCGGTTTTTATTATAGTGCTTTTACAAATGCTTCTGCAACATCTGTACTGGACTGAGGGTTCTGTCCAGTTACAAACTTACCATCCGTTACGACATTTGATTCAAATGCCTTACCTTTCACAAAACCTGCGCCGTTTGTTTCGAGTTCAGTTTGTAAAGCGAACGGAACGTTGTTGTCCAAGTTCATCTGTTGTTCCTCTTCATTTGTGAATCCAGTTAGTTTGACGCCATCGATCAATGAACTGCCATCTTTTAGTTTAGCCCCTATAAATGCGCTTGGACCATGACAAACTGAACCGATAACGCGATTATCATCTTTATAGAACGCCAATATATTCTGTAAATCAGGATCTCCTGGTAGATCGTACATTGTACCATGGCCTCCTGGTATGAATATGCCGTCATAGTTTTCAAATACGATATCTCTTAATTTCAATGTTTTCCCTAGTTTTTGTACGACGTCCTGGAATTTCTTCGTTTCGTCGTTCTGAGTAGAATTGGGATCAAGTGGTACAGCACCACCTTGAATCGAAGCGAAATCTACTTCAATATTATTGCGTTGGAATACTTTGTAAGGCTCTGCAGCCTCACCGAGCCAAAGACCTGTTGGTGTGCCATCGTTCAAAGTGTCGTGATTCGTTAAAACCATTAGAACTTTCTTCGCCATAATAAACACTCCCTTTCTTTGTTATAAATACATTATAACGAAGAAAGGGAGTGAATAAAAACATTTAACTTAAAGTACAGGACTCATAACATAATGATAGATAAGTTTTTCTGTGTTCAGTAGCGAATCTTTGTGTGTACGTTCCATCGCATGGCTAGATTCAATACCCGCTCCAAATAGACCATGTTTAACATCGTGACCAGCACTCATTGCAGCACTTGCATCACTACCGTAATATGGATAAATATCTACTTTGTAATCAATATTATTGTATTTGCAAAGATTTACTAAATGTTGTTTCAATTGATAGTGATATGGGCCTGAGCTATCTTTTGCACAGATGGATACCGTATATTCATCAGATGCCTGCCCATCACCTAACGCCCCCATATCAACAGCGATATATTCTACAACTTGTTCCGGAACATTAGAGTTACCACCATAACCGATCTCTTCATTATTTGAGAAATAGAAATGTGTCGTATGCGGCAGTTCAATATTTTCAGCTTTTAAATGACGTAACAACTGAATCAGCATCGCAGCGCTTGCCTTATCGTCTAGATGACGCGATTTTATAAATCCGGATTCAGTAATCTCGCATCTTGGATTAAACGTAATAAAATCTCCGACACTGATACCTAACTGTTCAGTATCTTCCTGAGACTTCACGATTTCATCAATACGCACTTCCATATGATCCTCATCACGTTTGATATCACCTGCGTTACGATAAACATGGACACTTGTCTCATGGAGACAGATCGTTCCTGTATACACTTTATCATTCGCATGGATTTCACAGTACTCCCCTTCAACAGCATTCCACCTGAAACCACCCACCATTGATAAACGTAAGCGGCCGCTCGGTAGAATCTCTTTAACCATCGCACCTAACGTATCAACATGCGCTGTTAAATATTTATGACGTGTATCATCTTTTCCAGGTACAGTAACTAATACCCCACCTTTATTAGTCTGCTGTACATTGTAACCAACCGCTTCTAACGTTTCAGTCACATAGGCAATTGCTTTAAACGCAAAACCTGACGGACCTGGAATATTTACTAAACGCTCAATCTCTTGCATCGTGCTATTAACATCTGGATACATTTTCATTCTCCTTTTCAAATTTACTGATAATTTAATCTTATCTGATAATGAGAGGGAGTACAATGGTTGATAAGAAAAATACAAAAACTTTCAGTTAACTGAAAGTTTATTAAATTTTCTAAGGAATTATCAGTCTACTGAAAGTTTTTATATCTATGTAATATTAATTTTTTTCATTTTAAACAAGCTATTCATCATGAGCATTGCCCCTATTGTAACAATCACAAACACAACTACACTCATCGCATATGGATTTAAATATGTTCCGAGGATTAAAGACCCATTAGATAATAGCTGTGCGCCACTAAACGTGAATGAACTGAATGTATTATAGGTACCTCGTTTTTCTTTTGGTATTAGTGTCAGCATTTCAGCACTTTTAATCGGCGCAAAAATCATTTCACCAAATGTAGCAATAAGTATGGCTATGATAATCAGCCACCACATATTTGCTGAAGTGAGCACAGCATATCCTATTGCGTACATCAATAGCCCAAATCCTAGGATTCTACTTACTTTAAATTTATCTAACCATTTACCAATTAGTAAAGAGAATGAAACAACGGTAATTGTATTAACGAGGTTAATGATTGTAAACATTCGAACACCGGTAATTTCAAAGTTGAATAAGTAAATCGTTTCAAAGTTCTTATGAAGCCTTACAGCAACGTAAGTACTTGTCATGAGCTCCACAGTTGCAATGAACATCGTACCGATTACCATCAATACGAATCGTTTATCTTTAACGACAGTCTGATAGGCAATGAACAGGTCTACAAAGACATTATTATGTTCTTTTTTACGGATAAAGCTGTTTGTTTCTTCAATATATTTCATATATAAAAAACTTAATATAAGTGCCATCATCGCTGAAGCAAAGAATAGCCAGCTTTTATGTTCGCTATAGAATAGCCCACCCAGGAGTGCTCCGATTGCCAGTGATAAATTTATTAGCCAGTAATCCATACGATATAATAATTTCTTATTTTCATCTGTTGCTGAATCCTGTACAAGTGCACTCATAGAAGGTCTGCGAAATGCACTAAATATGGTAAAGAGTATAAATGTCGTCATAAATAGATAAATCCATGAGTTGACAACGGTTAGCCACATAAATATTAGCGATAATGCTTCTGTGAATGAACCAAATATCAGCATCTTCTTTCTCGGAAATTGGTCGACTAAGTAACCTCCCCAAATATTACTGATAAACTGGACAAAGACGATTGATGCTAAAAACAATCCAACGATTCTTGCATTCAGCTGATCAGTTAAATAAAGTGAATAAATGGTAGTGTCGCACTATAAGTACAGCGATTGACAAATGAACCCCACAATCTGAGTTGGATATTAATCGGTAAATCACGAACTTTCATTTTCATTCCCCCTAACTTTCTACATATGATAAAGTAGACTTAATGATTAAAAAATGGACAATATTTTATTTTAGTCCACTTTTAGGAGGAGCTATGGAGCGATTATTACTGTCATTCTATAATTTAAAGATTACAGCATTTCATCAATCGTCTGTCAGTGAACAGTTAAAGGTGAGTCAGAAGCATTTATCCAGAAGTTTAAAAAGATGGCAGGATAGTGGTTATCTAACTTTTAAGAGTGCACGTGGTCGCGGGAATAAATCAACGGTTCAATGGTTCGTGGATATCGATACATTATATTTCAATAAGGTGAATGCAATGCTAACGCGACATCAATTGTCAGATGCTATTCAATATTTAACGTGGGACTGGTCTATTCATCATAAACAGATGCTGATTACGAAAGCGAATCAATTACTTGGGGTATCTACAGCTGATGCAGATAAATTAGTCGTTAAGAAGCGCTACGCCCCACTCTATTCTCATCCTTTAGAAGTGGTTGATATCAATAGCTCAAATATATTAAGTAATATTTATGACACGTTAATCGCATATGATAGACATTCGAATCAATATCATTATAAGATAGCACAGCATATCGATTTCTATGATGATTATGCAGTGATATATTTACGGAAGAATGTTTACTTTCATGATGGTACTCAAGTAACTGCTGAAGATATTAAACGATGTCTGAGTCATGCGATAGCGTATCAGGAGACGAAAGTGCTATTAAATCCAATTGTGTCAATTGAAGTGATTAATAAACTTACAGTTAAAGTATATTATCACGATTTTTCATATTTCAAAGACGTATTATGTAAGTTAAATCTTGCAATCTATAAGCAGGATAAGCAGCAAATTATCGGTACTGGACCATTTTATATCGCAATGAATAATGAATTTCAGACGACTTTAAAATCATTTGATCAGTATTATGGCTATCAATCATATATTGATAAAGTGGAATTGATCTATATACCGAAGCTTAAAGAAAGTAACTTTACGTTAAGTGATAGTGATACGTTCCAGCATATCGAAGTAACGGATGGTTTTTATTATGTCCTGTCACTCGCACAAAATAAGCTATCAGATATACAGAAAGCAACTGTGCATTACTTATTTCAGCAGTCCGTTCATCAAGTTACAGATATACACACAAGTAAAGGAACCCCTTATATTCTGAAAGATCAGCCACTTTCGCTTAAATCACTAAATAAATTAGAAGATCATTTCTCTATAACAATGGTCTATCCGAGCTATATCGAAAAAAAGATGCTCCAGTATAAAAGGTATTTAAAGCAATACAATATAGAAACGGTATTAAAACCTATCGATATTATGACTTCCTTTAAAAGTGAAATAACAATTGAGGGGGATATCTATATCCACGGTATGTTCTTTAGTGAAGCGGAATCCTTTGAATACTTTACGATGCTCTATCAAAATAAAACGATGCATCACCATTTATCACAACAATATCCTCTTTTAAGGGATTATTATAATAGATATATCACAACAGATGCCCGCGAGTGGCACGTACTGAATCATGCGATTAATCAGTCGTTATTTGAATCACATACACTCTACCCTATCTTCAACATTACTCAAGATGTTAAAGTACCAATCAGCATTCATAACGCCAAAGTGACTACTGCTGGATTCTATAACTTTTCAGAACTTGTGATTAAACGATAAAAAAACTTTCAGGAGACCTGAAAGTTTTTTTGTTTTATGAATGGTGATTACTTTTTAAGATTTTCTATTTAATTGTATGTCCTTCTATCGTATGTTTACGTCCTGCAAGCATTCCAACTATGAGCATCAATAAAGCATCTGCCAATAGGAAATATAATGAATGATTCCAGTTATGTGTATAATCATGAATTACGCCGAAGATAAGTACGCTAAGTGCTGCAAATAAATAGCCGATTGCCTGTGCCATTCCTGATAACTGTTTCGCTGTATGTGTATATTCTGTTTTCAGGGAGAAGAATAAATTTACAAGTCCAAATGATATTCCAAGTGCTACTCCTATGAAGAGGATATAAACAAGCATATATTTAACATCGCCATAAATCATCCCAGCTATTCCCGCAATAAATAACAACCCATTTATACACCCTAAATAAACCTGGTGTGCCATGTTAGCTGCAATCATTGGAATAATAAATGTAAAGATAATAATTGCTATTTGTAATACTGTTAAATAACCTCCTGTTACTTCTACGGGTATATGTTGTTCCTTTAGTATTATCGGAAGAAAATTGATCAAGCTATAGAAAATGACCGACTGTCCACCCATGAATAGTGTTATCTGCCATGCCAGTGGTGATCGCCAAATACTCGATGTCACGGCTACAGGCTGTGGTGCTTCTACTTCTTTATCTTTCTGTAATACGATTATCCAGAAGATTAGTGTGATGATTGTAACAATACCAATCATTGCTAATGAAATATTATAGTTTGTAGCCTTTGCAATTGGTGCGGATACTGCTGATGATAATGCACCAAATATATTCATACTAACTGTATATAACGCTGTCACTAAACCAACCTGTAAAGGGAATGATGCTTTTATAAATACTGGAGCTAGTACATTACCGAATGCAATCCCTATACCGATTAACAGGATTCCTGTAAATAATAACGTGCTACTGCCTAATGATCGGAGTATAATACCAACTGTAATGACAATCAAAGCATAGACGATCGTTCGATTTAATCCTATCTTGGTACTAACAGGTGCAGCAAATAATGAAGCAAATGAGAATGCCAGCAATGGCAGTATCGCGATAATACTTGTAGCAAATGCTGACAGCTGTAAGTCATCATTGATTGCAGGTAATAATACGCCAACCGATGTGAGTGGTGCGCGTAAGTTTGCTGATAACAATAACACAGCAACCAGTAATAAAAGCTTCAACCCTCTAAACCTTTTTGTGTACAAAACAATCCCTCTTTCTATTAATCTGTTATAATGAACAAAATATCTGCTATAAAAACAACATCTGTTATATTATACTTTTCGTCTAATATAGTCAAGAAAGAGGTTTAATATGGAAAAAATTAATTTAGTCGTGTCACAAAACCTGATGCATATAAGAAAAGAACAGCAATTAAGTCTCGAAAAGCTTGCTTCAATTTCTGGTGTAAGTCGTGCGATGCTTAATCAAATAGAAAAAGGACAATCGAATCCGACAATTTCTACCCTCTGGAAAATATCCAACGGCTTAAAAGTCCCATTATCTAAACTTTTACATGAATCTGAAAATACGGTGCATGTGATCAAAAAGAATGATATTCAAACAATCTATTCTGAAGACGGTCTTATTCAGATAACACCGTATTATGATAGTGAAGAACAGATTGAAATATTGAAGATGACATTACAGCCGCATTCTGAAATTATTTCAAGTGATCAGGCTGCGCATTCTGAAGAATATATCATCGTTAATGAAGGGCTATTTACGATAATCGTGGATGGGGCTTCATATTCACTTGAAAAAGATGATTCAATCCGTTTTTCAGGAGGCTTAGATCATACATATCGGAATACATCAGAAAAGCCGGCAGAGATTACATTGGTGATTAAATATCATTTTTCTTAATCGTTGATATACTTAATAACCCACGAAACCCCATCAAGCATATTTACGCTCGATGGGGTTTCATTATTGTGATATCTTCTTATTCAGATTCATTTGATAAATCTATATCACGCATATACGCTTCACTACCATAATAGAGTGCTTGTTTAAATCTATGATATCTGACTACGCCTTATGACCAGCGATCAATCCATTACGTTTACGCGCGGTGCCTTGTTCAGTGTAGGAGATTGCACGAAGTACGCTATTCTTCCCGAAGCGGGTACGCAGTTCATCAATTGTTCTTTCTAGACGTTCTTCTTTCGCACGTTCAAACTCATCTACAAATAGTGAAAGCTGCCTATCTTCTTCCTTCATCAAGTTTGTCAGAGCGATATTTACAGTACGATACTTTCTATTCGAATCACACATCTGCTGCATAAACCCCCATACGATTCTAAATACATCTGAAGTAAGATTTGTACCTTCTGATAACGTATAGCTCTTACTGACGCTTCCTTCATCACTATAACCGATTGTAAAGCTGATTGTTCTGGCGACACGATTATCCGCACGTAATCGAAATGTAACCTCTTCGATATGTTCAATCACGACTGCACGGAGCTCGTGAAAATGATAATCACGCATTAGAATCTGACTCTTATTCACAGAAGGTTTGTAGATCTGGTGTTTCTCTCTTATAATGCTGGAATCAATACCATTTGCATGCAGATGAAGATCAACACCAATCACACCGAAATCACGCTTTAAATAGTGAAGAGGATAATTTGCAAGTTGTCCAATGGTGAAAATCCCCTTCTGATTCAGCTTCTTCTCTGTACGTCGATTAATCCCCCAGAAAGTACTTAATGGTTCTATCGACCACATCTTCTCAGGTACATCTTCATAACGCCACTGTACAACACCACGATCTGCTTTCTTAGCTTCCATGTCTAGCGCAATCTTACTTAACAACACATTTGGACCTATACCTACAGCACAGCGAATTTGAGTTTTCTCATAGATTTCATCCTTTATCTTTAATGCCAAATCATAACTCGAATCTGCAAACAGTTGGTAGCTGTTTGTCACATCCATAAAAAATTCATCAATACTATATTGATGATAATCTTCTGGTGCGACATATTTCAGAGCAATTTCTGAAATTTGACTTGCGACCTTTAGATATTCCTTCATTGAGGGATTGATAATATAAATATCCGGATGATGTGGGATTTCGAATAGACGTGATCCTGTTCTAATACCAATAGCTTTAAGTGGCGATGTAGCAGCAAGAACGACAGAACCCTGGCGTTTTGTATCTGCTACAACAGCAAGCTTTGTCGTCATGGGATCAAGCCCTTTCATGATGCAGGAAACACTGGCAAAGAAACTCTTCTGGTCAATACAGAGTACATCTCTTCTCTCGCATAAACTGTAATCATACATATTAAGCACCCTCTTTATAATCTTTATGTTAATTTAATCATAACAGAACATACGTTCGTTTTCAATAAAAATAGAACGTATGTTCTGTTTTTTGGTCAAATAAAAAGTCCGTCTATTATGGGATACAATTCCATATTAGACGGAGTAAATACAATCATAACAAAGAATAAATCATTAAACATATACACGATAAGATTACAGATTGAAATATTTCATGACTTCTTCGTGAGTATAGGTTACTTTGTGGTTCAAATGCTCACGATAAGCAAAATCAGTATCAAGCGTATCCTGTATATCTTCCATATGACTTTGACATCTCTCAATCCATAGTTTTTCAAACTCTGCTTCTACTAGAATGCGATGGGATAAATCATTAATATGATAAATATTTTCTTGTTCACACCACTTTATACAATCAAGATATAATTGCATCTCTACTGATGTATTATCAACATCATAAATTTCAACCGGGATATCAATAACCCCTTTTTGAAAAGCAACGAAACATCGTGTATGACCATCAACGATATAAAATTGATTGTCGTACTGAATTACTGAGATTATTGTATTTTTGACAGAAACATCATCCAGCCATTCACTTACCTCATCCACTTTACGTTGATTCAAATAGAGTTGAGTAAGCTTTAGATTATTAATATCCATGAAATAATCACATCCTATTAAGAGTGTAGTTCACTAATATAGTATCATGAATCGATAGGTATATTGTTTATTTATATGAAAATTAGAAACATCAAACCTAAAATTTATCCTCAGCTAAAAATGACCTCAACTTAAAAAAATAAATAACCCAAATCACACATACTCGTCTATCATCAGAACTTCTACTTCATCAGACCAATGCAAAACTGTAGATACAAAGTCATTAATATCTAACCCAGGCATTTCATATGTTTCTGAATTATTAACTGTAGCACAAGCATCTTCGATTACTGTAACTTTAAAGCCAAGTTCATTAGCAATAATCGCATTAAATAAAATACAATATTCCATATTAAAACCGATAATGATCAGTTCAGTAACACCAAGTGAAATTAAATATTGTTGCAAATCCGTATCTTTAAAAGCACTGGGTTTATTTTCAGAATAAATCTTATCGGCATTTTTATGAATAACTGGCTCTAAAGGAAATGGCTTATTTGTTTCGTGATTAATATGTTCCACTGCAATGACAGGTAATTTGTTTTCTTTAAATACTTCTACTAGATGAATAGCATTCTTCTTAACTACTGAAAAATCACCCTTTTCTAAAAAGTGTGTATGAAAATCAATAACTAATAAAGCTTCCAAAATATCACCTCAAAATAAATAAAAAATTCATTTGTCCATGCGAAAAAAATAATAAAATTACATAATATATTAAAGAATATGTAACACCCTCAAATTAATGTATTACATTTATTATAAAGGATTTTCGAAAAATTAAAATGAAATAAAAGGAGAAAACTATGAAAATATATCCTTTGGAGAAATTGATAATCACAATTCATTCAGTAAGAATACAGAGGTATTCTTTGAAGCTGGTGAAATGCATGAAACAAGAACGAATAATGGTTTAAATGCAGTTATTATTGAAAGACCAGATTTAAAAGATGATTTGTTTCATATAATCAATAAATTCTCCACTTTAATATTGTACAAATTTTCTGATAATGATAAGATTAATGCATTAAAAACAATAAAAGGTGATTTCATATGTAATGATTTCTTTCTAATTCATCAATTAGACGTAGACTTACAAGTCAAAACTAACAATTAAATAAGTTGTATTTGTAAGTCTATGATCTTCTTAAATTGGGAGGAAATCATGAAAGGATTTACAAATAACTTTAAATACTTATACTTTAGTCAGTTATTCGCCAATACGAGCGATAATATTTATATTATTGCACTGATTGCTTATCTATATGAATTAACGCACTCTATTCAGTTAAGTGCATTAGTTCCTATTTTCATCACATCTGCTTATTTTGTAAGTGGGTTTATCGCACCAATTGTATATTCAAGATTTCAAAAGCAATATATTTTAGTGTTTAATCAAACGATGAAATGTGCCTTGCTGATCATATTGATCGGTACAATGTATGTTGAATTGCACTATATTTATATATTAGGGTTAGCATTTATGATTGCGTTCTTAGATGGTTTTACAAATCCATTAAGCAACACGTTAATCCCCTACTTTGAGTTAAAGGATAATATACTTAGAGCAAACGGAAAAATTAGCACTATGAATAATATGATACAAATTTCAGCTTGGGCATTAGGTAGTATATTGTTAGCATTCCTGCATAGTGATGGATTGATTATGTTTTGTATCATCTTGTCTATCATATCTGTGATATTTATGATGAAGATAAATTTTAATATTAATACTGTAGAGAGTGAGCGTATAGGTTCCAAAAATTTCAAAGCGGTTATAAAAAGCAATCGTACCAGCTACAGTCAATATTTAAATTGGAATACTTTTATCGCGTCATTTGGCCATGCTGTCTGGATTGCTGCAATAATGATTGCCTTTGTAAAAGAATATTTAAATGCCCCATCTTACTGGTTTGGTATTATCAACGCGGCATTTTTCGTAGGTTTACTTGTCGGATCAAAGATGATTCATTTGATTGAAAGATTTAAAATGGTGCACTTCTATTACAGTGGATATATGCTGCTTTCACTCATTACGTTTGTCTTCGGGATTAACAGGTGGTTAATATTAGCAGTTCTGCTATCATGGCTTTATGGCATTATAGAGCAACTATTATCTATATCACTACACACAGAAATACAAAAGCATTTAAATCATGAAACACTGCTTGATACTTATACACTGAATCAGAGTATATATAGTTTAGGATTTTGCTTATCAACATTTGTGATGTCGTTACTAGCAGAACACGCTACCTTAACATTCGCATTTGTTATAGCATCGCTTGCTTACTTATTGATTTGTTTACTCACATATCGATATAAAAATATATTCTAAAGCATAAACCCATCGCTCAAATGTTTGAGTGATGGGTTTTTAAAATCAGTATATTCAGGAGTAAAAAGTAATAATTATATGCATAATACCTCTTGAGTGGTACAATAATATTGTACAAGGAGGCGATAAAATGAAAGTCACAACTTATTCTAATGCAAGATCAAATTTTAGAAAAATAATAGATATTGTTAATGAAGACTGTGAACCTTACACAATCACAACAAATACGCATAATGCAGTGATATTATCTGAGCATGACTATAATAGTATGATTGAAACACTTTACTTACAAAGTACACCTGCGAATGCCGAAAGATTACAAAAAGCGATTGATGAATCAATTGATAAAAATAACTTACTTCAAGTTGAGATTGATTTAGATGCCTAAGAAAAAGATACTATTTTATTCAAGTGGTTTTGAAGATTATACGTACTGGCAAACTAAAGATAAAACTGTATCAAAGAAAATAAATAAACTAATAAAGAGTATTATGATTGATGGTGCAAATGTAGGTATAGGTAAGCCAGAAAAATTATTAGGAAACTATACAGGTTGCTATAGCAGAAGGATCACTCATGAACATAGGCTCGTATATAAGATAGAAGATGATTCCATTTGTATTTTACAATGTCGTTTTCATTATAAAAGGTAGAATAGCCATTCATTAGACTATCCTACCTTAATTTTTTTTATAAATTTTATAATTAACTTCATCTCTTTTACTTTGAATCGTCTCAAATCGTTCTATCATCCATGGTTCCCAGAATGTCTGTCCTTGCTTGTTAAAGACATATTCGTCATCAATCGCATAACATGCATGTGTAAGTAAATCGTCATAATAGAAACAGATAATATCTCCACTGCTAAATGAAGATTCCACTTCTTTGTATCCAAGACGGTTAAGGAAGAGCATAAAGGTTTCCTGATGCACCCACTGTTCTAATATAAATGGATTTTTAGTTAATGCATAAATTGTGGCCGACAAACAATTTGCGCCATGGTTTTCCGGGAATTTATTATGCAATGCAGTAAGATGAGATATTCTACTGAACTGCGTTATATCTGTTTTGCTAGGTTCATCATCGAACTGTTGGATAAATCTTATTTGTTCTTTTTGAGAGAGCGTATCCCAATATGCTGAAGTTATTAATCTATCAACATGGATCAGCTGCGTACCATTATCGATCATTTCTTGTTTCAATGCATCTTTAAATGTATTTTCTATGCTTTCATACCATCCTGGTTCGGCTACAATAACAAATTCATATGTCAGATGCCATGTTTGATACGTTGAATGGTTAACAACATTCGATAAACTACTGTTTTTCTTAAACTCTTCTTTCGGAACAACTAAGGTGTTTAATAAATTATATTGATGTTCATTTAAGAAAGCTTCTGATATAAAGAAAAGGTCAAACTCAAACTTCAAATTACGCATGTTAACTACCCCACTTTAATATACTTACAATATCTATCCCATAAATCTGGTATTACTTCATCTAAATTTTGTTCAATTTCATTCGGTGCTACCCACTTAGCATCAACAACTTCTTCAGCCTGAAGATTAAATGTAATGTCATTGGTTGGTGATTCGTATAGATAAGTCTCAGTAATATAATGTGAATGCATGGTATAACCTTTGAATTGAATATCATCTAAAGGCGCAAATATACCTGCTTCTTCAAGTAACTCACGATGTGCAGCAAGTACACCATCTTCTCCTGCAACAGCAGATCCTCGACTACATTCCCACTTCAAACCAAGTGGTTTATCAGGATGACGTTGTGTAAGTAGCAAATCACCATTTGGTTTCTGTACCCAGATTTCTACTACTAAATGGTACAATCCATCAGGTACTGTAATGCCTCTTTCATGGAGGATACCAGTTTTTTGTCTATTCATATCTAGAAGTTCCCATACTTCACTCAAGTGTATCCCTCCAATGATGTAATTCGCAATATTATTTATACCATTTAGGAATTACAATATTAAAATCTTCATAATACTTACGTTGTACTTCAAATTCTTGTTTCATGACTTATATTTCTTTGACACCGAATTGGACTGCCCATGGTAATGAAGATAAGATATTCGTAGCAATATAAACAGATAATACTTCCCAAAATGTCTTATGTACTTTACCATCAAAATATCCATCAACGCGCCCTCTACTAAATACCTCACTCGTATTTACACACCAGCTGATACGATTGAATTCTTCAAATGGTACACCGATACTACATCTGTCAAAATCAATAATCCACAGTTTACCTTTTTCATCAATGACCATATTCCCAACATGATAATCGCCGTGGTGGTAGACAACAGGTTTATCGATGATACGATTTTCATACTTTTCTATTACATTAAATAAACACTGATCGTTATCATATTTATATTCACAGTTTAGATACATTGATTTCTTACGTTCGATTTTCTTTAGAAAAAAGTCACGCCATCCAAACTGATTTGCGCCAGGTATAGCATGAATGACTTTCAATATTCTCCCGGCTTCAAGACCAAGCTCATATTGTTCTTCTGAAGTTAATGTCGGTAATATTTCTTTAGCTTCATGACCTTCAATCCATTGGTATAGTAAACAATAATGATTATGATAGTCGCCGTGTGATACTAATTGTTGCACTGGAAGTCCAAGGTCCATACACTGTTCAACTAAATTAATTTGCAATTGAATATCCTCTATTCTATCAATAGAAGAAAGACGTAATAGATACTTATCATCTCGAGTTGTAACAATATATTTTTGATCATCCGACCAACCCTTGTTAAAGCTTTCTAACTTCAAAAAATGAAAGCCTGGCAAGTGATCATTTAAATCATCAATATGCATGGCACCCTCCTAAATATGTGTTTTAAAATAATGCGCTAAAGATACCTTTCTCCCTTCTTTATCCCAATCATGATAAAGTTTAAATAAACGTGATACATCTCCATCTACAAGACTTACAAACTGAGTGACTTTAACAAAACTCATCCAGTAATGGAACATAATATATTCCTTTGGGTGCGAGTAAATATCATATGTAAAGTGTTCTAAAGGTAGGTCACCAAATTCATTTAAATAATATTCATAGAGCGTCTTTTCTAGATGATATACGTCACAGAATAATCTTTCATCAAAAAAGAACTTTCTAGGAAGATAAGTCGCCATTCCTTCTTCAAACCACATATCTTCACACCTTGGTTTATCTTCATCAAATTCAGCAAGAAATAGATTAATATGATGCGTGAGTTCATGTCCTAATATTGCAAGCATCTCATCTTTAGTGTGTTCGGTATAATATGACGTGTATTTATCTTTTAAAACTTCTGGAAGCAACGCTGTTAAATATTGTTCCCAGTAATCATGATCAGCACACATGTAGATGGTTTCATCTCTCGTAAAAGCAGGTACAGGTTTTTCGAGCACCTCTTCCATCACAAAACGTGATGTCCAGAATACACCATGTGGTATATCCTTTAACTGAAAATAATCTTCAAGGTATTTTTGGAAATCATTAATTTGTGTATGGAAATATGTTATATCAGCATGATACTTATTTAAATCAGCTGATTGCTCAAAAGTATAGATTGGTTTCATTAATATGCACCTTTCTGTGTTTATCATAAGAAAAAAATATATAATGATATTATACAGAAAATTCTTACAAAAAGGTGATTCGATGTTAAAACAAGTTTATGAAATCAACGATGAAATTTTAGAGTTATTGCTATTAGCTGACCCTTCGATTGAAATGATTAATCGATATATTAGTGAAAGTTCAATGTATATATTAGAACAAAGTAAACCTATTGGTGTTGTCGTATTAAAAGAAGTTAGTGAATCAACCATTGAAATAATGAACATTGCAGTAAGTGAAGCTTATCATGGGAAAGGTTATGGTAAGGTGATGTTAGAAGAAGCGGAGAAAATAGCGAAGCATTCAGGATACGATAAGTTAATCATCGCCACAGCGAACTCAAGTCTGAATCAACTCGCGTTATATCAAAAGTGTGGATTTAGAATTCAAGAAATAGAAAAAGACTTCTTTATCAATGAATATAAAGAAGTCATTATGGAAAATGGTATTAGGGCGATGGATAAGATAATGCTCAGTAAAGTTGTAGAATGATCACTCATAACGCCCATATGCTGAATAGATTGTTACAATTTTATCTTCGTCATTTACTGTATAAACAACACGATGTTGTACATTTAACCTTCTCGAATAAAACCCCTTTATTGGGGGAATTAGTTTTTCGAAAGAATGGTTATTATTATATGGATTTTCTTTAAGCTGTTTAATGATTTTTAGAAAGTTCGTTTCTAAGTGTGTGTTTTTTATCTTTTTCAGATCTTTCTTGACACTAGATTTCATAACCACTTTGTACATTAAATATTATCCCATGTACTGTCAAAATCAATTTCTTCTTCATCTTTACGTTGTTCGATTTGATAAGCAATACCTTTTTCTAATAAGAATAACGTCTCCTGAATGGCATTCCAATCATCTTCACCAACTAAAACAGCTCCTTTTTCTCCAATTTTAGTTGGTGCAATGTAAATTTCCTTACTATCTTCATTAACAGATTTTATAATGTTGAAAAAATCTTTTCTAGCACTAGTAGGTGTATAAGTATTCATAAATGACCCTCCCGTAACGTACAATATCGTGTACATTATAACATTAGAGATAGAATTGTCCAAATAAATATATCTAAATTCCTCCTTAGTCCTTTTCATGATTAATAATATGTTCAAAATCCTTATTCTCGCTTAACAGCTTTTCCTTTAATATTACTGGTTGAATATTGATCTTATCGATTTCATTTACCGGGAACCATCGATACTCCATATCTTCTCCATTTTCATTTCCGATTATAGATATTCCTCTATCCCATAATGATTTGGAATGACAAAAATAATAAACGCCGAGCTCATGGAATGACTTTTCTTGTGAATGATATGTTTGTTCAATGAAAATAGCAATTTGTTCTATCTCTATGTCAGTTGATAGTTCTTCTAATATCTCTCTTTTCAAGGCTATTTTAGAATCTTCTAGCATTTGAACTTTGCCGCCAGGTGGTGTCCAGTAATCATTGAATTTTTGTAATAAAATATGATTATTTTCTATAATTAGCGCTGAAGCTCTATATTTGAAACGCATATTATCTTTTGTAAATGTGATGTCCATAAATTACTCCTCTAATAATATAATTTTATTTAAAGAATTTTCTGATTAATATATCATATAATTAAATCAATAAATTTACAACGGAGGTTTAAATGAAAGAATACAATGTTAATACATATAAATACGACCATTCTATACACTATTCATGGAAATCAGAACTTATAGAGGAGAATGAATCATACATTCTTCTTAAGTCTCTGCCACTCAGAAAGCTTATTCATCATACACGATGAAGACGAATTTGAAATTAACATAATAAAATATCAATATCCGGCAAGCTTAATAACAGAGGTAAATCACCTAAAAGAAAAACTAGAATCTTTATATCGTAATAACGTGTTCCCTTTTGACGGTTTTCTATTAAGAAATATTGAAAATTTAAGAAATTATATCAATTTTTATTTACTAAATTTAACGGACACTTTCAAAGTAAATTTCATCTTCATCATAATAATCAACTGAGCTACTGACAAATACATGTGTAATGATCACGAACGTATGATTTACATCTTCTACGTTATGAATTGCCGGAAATGTGAATGGAATTGTTTCTGATCCTCTGTTTTCGATGGTAAATGATGCTAATTTCTCATCTAAGTATTCAAATTGGCTCATTTCATCCTTATTTTTCTTACGTTCAATTAATGATAGTTCTATGTGATCGATCTCCAGCCCATCTAATTCGTGTACATCCACTACCCCGTTAATATCTTCGTCTAACCTGAATGATGTTTTCTCCAGCTTTGTGTTGATTTTAGAATCTCCGATACCGATAGATGTTAATAATTCTTTAAACATAATAACCCTCCTGAAATAAGTTACTTCTATTGTCGCATAGTTAATTGAAAATTTAAAATAAAGTAATAGCATTAAATCAATCAAGTATCCTTTTTATTATGTTTATTTTCACCTATAATAGGTAAAGTAAATATAAAATTAAATATGTTAGGAGAATTCTATGACAGGATTATTTACATTACTCAAAAAAGGGAGTAAATCTTCTTTAATTGCAGCAATCGTCAACTTTATTTTAGGTACTTTAAAGCTAGTTGCCTATATATTTACCGGTAACGTTGCAATGTTCGCAGAGATGATGCACTCTTATGGTGATGCTGCAAACCAACTTTTTGTCTGGGTCGGCTCAGCTGTTTCTAAGAAAGCACCGAATGAAAGGTTTCCATTTGGATATGGCCGCCTGGTTAACATCGTTTGTTTATTCGCCGTGATCATCGTTGCAATTTTAGCTTATGAAACAGTGTTAGAAGGGATACATCATATTATGAATCCGACGCATCAAGAGCAATCGTTAAATCAATTTTTAATTGCTATTGGTGTATTATTAATTGGGGTTGTATTAGAAGGATCAGTATTATATAAAGCAGGACAAGAAGTACTTGAGGAAGTTCACAAACCTGCCACTGGCCTTCATCCTTTAACTACTAGTTATGCTAATATTGGAAGTGCCAAACCTGCAACGAAACTGGTATTCATGGAAGATACAGTGGCAACTGGCGGAGGATTCATTGCATTAATCGCTATTATTATTGCTCGTTTTACAGGATGGAGTCAGGTTGAAGGTATCGTTTCAGTCATCATCGGTTTAGCAATGTTCTATGTTGTGTTTAAAGTCTTCATGGAAAATGCAGCTGGTGCAATCGGACGTGCAGATGAAGAGATGGAAGTTAATGCTTCTAAAGTGATATTAGAACATCCTGATGTTTCAGATATCAAACGTCTTGTTGTAATGAAAGAAGGCGAAGATAAGCACGTTGAAGCATTGATCGAAGTTTCAAACCATGAATTTAATTTAAGAGAATTAACAGAAATCAAAAAATCGGTAGCGAGCGCATTATTAAAACAGCCTCATGTTACAGATGTTAACGTCGAGATTATGGAAGACGACGGCATGGACGACTGGGTAAGTGGTAATGGATCCTCTGTTAACCGTAATATCTATGAATAGTATATTATAACTTTGAACAATAAATTTAAGATGTAAAGGAGAATGTTTATGCCATTCGTAACAGTAGAATTAGTTGAAGGTCGTTCTGAAGAACAGTTAAAGAAAATCGTTGAAGAAGTAACGGAAGTTGTAAGTCGTAACTCTGGAGCGCCGAAAGAGAAAGTTCATGTATTTATTGAAGAACTTAAAAAAGAGCGTTATGCAGTAGCGGGTCAACTATTATCAGATCAACAATAAAAACAGGAGAAGCAATCGCTTCTCCTGTTTTTACTCATTTAAGAACTTCTGTATCGCCTTTTTATTCACTTCTTTATCTATTTCAAGTACAGCCCCTGCTTCAGGATAGCTTGCCTGCTGAAAGCTTCCTTTTACTGGCACAGTCAATGTGCTCTGCTTCTTATCACCACGAATAACAAAGCTTGTACCCATTCGAAATATCTCGCCATCTTTAAGGTCTGTATTGACATAACCTCTTGCAATACCCGCCAATTTCGGTGTTTTAAAGAGTACAGGAAGACTGACCATCTCTTGTTTTAACGCAGAAATCACTTGCTGCTGACGTCTTACGCGTCCAAAGTCCCCTTCTTCATCATGTCTAAAACGAGCATAACCTAGTAATTCTTTACCATTTAGATTGTGCTGACCTTTCTTTAAAGATACATCGATATTCTCAGACATATCCTTTTCCACATTTACCGGTACTCCAGACGGTGAGATTTCATCTACCATGGCTTCGAACCCTTTGAAATCTATAATCGCATAATGTTCTATTGGAATACCTAAATTTTTCTCTATCGTCTTACGCAGTAAATCCGGCCCACCTAACGTGTAGGCTGTATTAATTTTATAGTTTCTATATCCGGGGATTTCAGCATATATATCGCGCATGACTGAAATGATTTTTACCTTCTTATTAAGGAAGTCATACTGTGCAATCATAATGGAGTCCGTTCTTGCTGAGCCATCAATCATGCGATCTTGACCTAAAATTAAAACATTTGATTTACCGTCTTTATTCGATACTCCATTAAAGTCATAGTTGACATGCTTTTGTCCATGTTTTGCTGCTAAATCTAGGCCACTATTATAACTTGATTTGATAAAAACTACTACCAGTATAAGTAATAAAACTAATCCCAAAATTACAAATGGTAGTTTTTTTAATCTGATTTTCTTTCTTTTTCTTCTTGGCGTTATCCCTTCGCTCATATATACCCTGCTTTCTATATTACAATATAATAAACTTATAAAAGAATTTACATTATTGCAAGCATATATCGGTTTCTTTTCCAAATAATAAAGTAAAATAACAAAAAGGAGGTAGAAATATATGAAAAAGAAAATATACTTAGCAGGTGGCTGTTTCTGGTGCATGGTTAAACCTTTTGATACATATGATGGCGTATCATCAGTCACTAGTGGTTATATGGGGGGGCATATTGAAAATCCAACCTATGAACAAGTAAAAACCGGTACGTCTGGTCATCTTGAAGTCGTAGAAATACAATATGATGATCAAGTATTCACGACGTTACAAATACTTGAAATATTCTTTAAGATTATTGATCCGACTGACAATGATGGGCAATATCAAGATAGAGGAAGTCAGTATCGCACGGCAATCTTTTACTCAGATAATAACCAAAGAGAGATTACTGAAAACTATATTAGCAACATTCAACCTAATTTCGATAAACAGATTGTCACAGAAATAAGAGAATCAAAGACATTCTATAAGGCAGAGGACTATCATCAGGACTTCTATAAGAAGGATCCTGAACGTTATAAAAGAGAACAAGAAACAAGACAAAAAATAAAAGACAAGAAAAATTAATTTCTTGTCTTTTTATTAATGAGATAACTCACTCTTATCATAGACGTCATCAGACTATTCCCCTTCTTATAGACGAGATAGCGTGGCTCCCAGTTCGGATTAAATTTCTCTTTATAGTTACGTAATCCTTTAAAACTATAGATATGAGAAATTGTCTCAAATATCCTTCCTGCAAAGCGCTCTCTATAAAATGCATATCTATGGCTGCCAACGTTCGATAGTGGTGCCATTCCCATATTAAAGTAATCGTAATGTTCTTTGACGTATAACATCGTATTTAAATATAGACCGTCCATCATCTGAAACTCATTCTCTTTCCAGCGGATCATATCAACTGAAATAGAGTGATTATAATTTGTCGGCATAAATGATACAAATCCTATGATTTCTTCTTCATTTCTTATGACGCCAACAGGTGCCTTATTGAGATAATACGCATTAAAGCTTCCAACTGAAAAGTTCATTTCTGATCTTCCATTTAACCATTCATCAGATACAGTTTGTAACTGGTTTATAAAATCCGAACTGAATGGTGGATGCACAACCTCATAAAAATAGCCTTGTGATTCAAACTTATTCACCGTTGCACGAAATGCACGTTTCTTCTTACCACTGATAGTAAAATCGTTAAGAGGTATCACTGCTTCTTCACCTAACTTGAAGAAGATATTTCCGAAATCATGATATAAAGGAAGATAATCAGGTTTCACCTGATAAAAGATGATTTCATATCCATAATAGTTAGCTTGGTTGTAGAAATCGTATAATAAATCTCTGAATGATTGCTTATTTCCTATAGGATCTCCAAGCACGAAAATTGTATCATAATGTGTCTGAAACATGATAAAAGCATCTTCAGCTTGATTAATGAAATACGATTTATCGGTAGAATAATGAAGGTGACTGACAAAGTTACCTCCATACATATCAATAATTTGTGCACGCTGTTCTTCAGAAACATCCATTGCGATATTAGCAATATATTTCTTATTGAAGAAATACGAAGTTAAACTGATTAGTAATATTGTTGCAATAATAAAGAATAGAAAGTAATTTCTCATTAAATTGCCGTCAAAATCGATACTATCCTGTGCCAATAGTTCACTTAGCTGTATTCTGATAAGCCAGCTATTGAGCGAAAGGATAATGACAGAAAACAGTATCGTTAAGCCTGCTCTAAACAGTGTGATTGGACGTTTAATCATCTTAATGTTCATATTCCCAATAAATAGAAGTAAAATAAGTGCTGCAATCCAAATGTATACAAGCCAATTTCCAAATGTTAAGAAAAGAATGATTAATATTACAGCAGCAGCAACAATACTGATGATATGTGCACGTCTCGTATCATGCATCACACCTTTCGCATTTATCATCAGCAGTAAGCAAGCAAGCGTGAAGAAAGAAGATAAGAAGGTGTATGTATTGTGCTGGACATCAAAGATAGCATCGTTTATCAATATACTGTTTGTCATCAGAAATACAAACCCAGTAATAAAAGAAAGGATACCAAGGGCTATAGCTGGTAGATGTATTAACACATCTTTTAACAGATTTAAAAATAATGAACTTGTTTCAATCGCAGGTGCAAAATACTTATTATCTTCAAAGCGTTCTTCAAATTGTTTCTTTGCAAATCCCTTAAACTCAAAGGTGGATAAAACCATTGCGACAAGGAAAGGAACGAAATAATAGACAACGCGATATATGAGGAGTGCAAGCAATACATTTTCTTCGGTGATACCAATACTTTTAAATCCAATAAGGATCATCAGATCAAAAGCACCAAAACCACCTGGAACCATGGAGAGTAGTCCAGCTAAAGCAGCGATAACAAAGATACCTATAATTAACGAATACTGGACATCGATATGTATAAACTTAAATATCAGATAGAATACACCGCTCGCTGCCAGCCATTCAACACTTGACACAAGCGTAAATATTATTCCCAGAAATTTATCATTGTTAACAGGCTTAATAAGTGTGTACAGAAGAAATACCGGCAAATAGAGCGCAATGATAAAAATACCAATTTTATACCAAGTGTACTGATCAAAAGCATGGGTATTCGGAAATATATTAAAAACGATACCTAAACTCAGAATACTCATCCCTGAAATCATCGATAACAACATCATTGAAATGACCTTGATAAGCGTTTTATCATCCTCAGTATAATTCCTATAAATAAGTAAGCGGAGCCCTGCCCCTATCATTCCTCCAAATCCAATAACTGCATTTAATGCATTTGCAATAAAACTAACATTAAAGAGTTTCATATGCTTGATTTCCAGATGCATCCTCTTGGCTAATACAAAATCATATAAAGATAAAATACTGACTGAAATAAGACCAGAAAAAATAAGGATCGCCAGCTGTATAGAGTCTAAATGTTTAAATGCCGTCATCGTCGATTTGAAGTCAATCGTCGATAACTCACCCTTTAGACGATATATCACAAAAATAAACAGTAATGCCATAAATAAAAACTTAATTACATTCCGATAATTATTAAATAATATTTTCATAAAACCCCTACTCACAATAATTAATTTGAATTCATACATATTCTACAGAAAAACAAGAAAAAAACCAAATATTATTGGAAATAAATGAAAAATAAGTCATCATCCGTCTGGAATGATGACTTATCTCAAAATCAATATACTTCCCCATCTTCTGATAAATACATATTATAACGTTTCTTAAATTTATCGAATATATACTGAGTCAAAACCTTTAATATAGCATATAAAGGAATACCTAATATAACGCCTATTAAACCCAATAGATTCCCTGCACAAAGCAGAACAAAAATAATTGTTAAAGGATGAATCTGCATTGTCTTTCCCATAATATTAGGAGAAATAAAGTGACCTTCTAAAAACTGCACGGCCATCCATACAACTGCAAGCTTCAACAACATGACAGGTGAATCAACTAGCGCAATCACAATAGCAGGACTGATAGCAATCATTGGTCCTAAATATGGAACCACACTCGTTACTGCAGCGATACAAGCAAGAATTAAAGCATACTCAAGCCCGATAATCATATAACCAATAAACAATAGCACTCCGATACAGAAAGCAACAAACATCTGACCCTGTATATACGAACCGACCTGAACATTCATCTTATCTAAAATATCATGAAGATCTTTTCTAAATTTTGGTGGTGTTAACTTTAATACATAATTTTTGAACTGTTCGCCATCTTTCAGCAAAAAGAAGAGTACGAATGGGAAAGTCATGATGACAATAGCTACGCTTGCAACTGTATCGACAACCGATCGCAGACGAGTTGAAAAATCACCAAGGTACTCTCCTACCTTCTTTGGAAGATCACTAAGATTTGTATTTACCCATTCCTGAATGTTCTGCAGGAATGGAGCAAACTTGGAATTGTTCGATAATCTATTAAAGTCTTTTAATAGATGATTTAAATAATCTGGAGCATTCTGAACCAACCCAGTGATCTGAACTTCTATAACAGGAATTAGCCAGGTGATGAGTAAAGCAAAAAGACTGATAATGGTCCCAATCAATATAATGATACCCCATAATCTATTAATACGATAACGTTCCATCAAATTGACAAGCGGATTCAAAAGATAATATAAAATGAAAGCCAAGATGACAGGACCTATTACTGTATTGAAGATAACGATAAATGGTTTAAAGATAAAAGAAATTTGATTAACTATCAATACTAATATTCCAGTTAATATTAATACAGTTAATGTGAACAATAACTTTCTGCCCCCAAAAAACTGAAAAAAATTACGATCTGACATACGCACCCTTCCTTATGTAACATATTATTTTACTTATATACTTTTAGTTTACATAATATATTTATAATATTTATTTATACAATATAAATAAATTTAACCACATATAACAAAAAAAATCAAGGAACATCGTTACAGATGTTCCTTGATTTTACTTATTTAACTGAAAGTAAACGTTCTCCAGATTGAATTTTTCCATAGTTGACATCATGGATCATTTGATTATTCAAATTAGTGAAGATAATTGGTGTAATATCACTATCCGCATTTGCTCTGATATAATCCAGATCTACTTTTAACAACGACTGACCTTTAGTGATTTTATCACCAGGCGCTACGAGCATTTCAAATCCGTTACCTTTTAATCCAACGGTTTCTAATCCGAAGTGGATTAAAACTTCAAGACCGTTCTCATCTTCAAGTCCAATCGCATGTTTCGTCGGGAAATCCATCTTCAAGACTCCATCGAATGGTGCTACCACTTCACCGACAGAAGGTATGATTGCAACCCCATCTCCCATTAGCTTCTGGCTGAATACTTGATCTGGTACTTGAGATAAATCTACTACCTCACCAGTAATCGGAGCATATACAATATGTTCCTCTATTGCTGGTACAGCTTCGATTTGTTCTTCAGCTTTAACCGTATTCATCTCTTCAGTGACAGTCGTTTGTTCTGGACGCGTTATGTCTCCTGAAATGATTCGAGCCATATCATGTTTAATCTGATCTGACTTAGGCCCAAAGATTGCCTGCATATTGTTTCCTACCTCTAACACGCCAGCTGCACCTAATGCTTTTAACTCGCCGACATCTACTTTGGACTTATCGTTAACTTCAACTCTAAGTCTTGTAATACAAGCATCTAGATGTTTGATGTTCTCTTTACCACCCATTGCATCAAGCACGTGAAATGGAAGTTCATTAGTAGACGTTTCTTTAACTGTAACTTCTTCATCTTCACGACCAGGTGTTTTTAAGTTAAATTTAGTAATACAGAATCTAAATACTGTGTAGTAAATCAATGCATAGACTAATCCGACAGGGATTACTAACCACCATGGAGTTCTGCCTTGTAACATTCCAAAAGTGAAGAAATCAATAAATCCTCCTGAAAATGTATAACCGAGGTGTAAATCCATTAGATATAGTATTAAGAATGATAATCCATCTAACACTGCATGAACAAAGAATAAAATTGGTGCTGCAAATAAGAATGAAAATTCTAAAGGTTCAGTTATACCTGTTAAGAATGAAGTTAATGCAGCTGATGCCATTAATCCTCCTACAAATTTTTTCTTTTCAGGTTTTGCTGTATGATAGATGGCTAACGCCGCCGCTGGCAAACCAAACATCATAACAGGGAATTCACCTTGCATAAATGCTCCAGCTGTTAAAGGTACTTTATCTTGTATTTGAGCCATAAAGATATTTAAATCACCATGTACAACTTTTCCGGCTGCATTCGTATATGTACCAAATTCAAACCAGAAAGGTGCATGGAAGATATGATGCAAACCAAATGGAATTAATAATCGTTTAATCATTCCAAAGAAGAATACGGCTAATGCCTTGTTTTCTTCCATCAAGAACAATGATAAACCATTCATACCACTTTGAATTACTGGCCAGATAAAGAACATTATTATCCCTAATATAAACGAACTAAATGCCGTTACAATAGGCACGAATCTTTTACCAGCAAAGAAACCTAAAAATGGCGGTAAATTAATATTATAGAACTTATTATAAGCCCATGCGGCTAAAATACCTATAATTATTCCACCAAAAACACCCGTCTGCAACGTTGGAATTCCTAAAATTGTAGCGTATCCTGGACTTTTTGTAACATTCTCAGCAGTGATACCACCAATCTGACCCATAGTTACATTTAAAACTAGATATCCTACAAAGGCTGCTATCGCTGCAACCCCATCGCCACCTGCAAGTCCTACGGCCACTCCCAAAGCAAAGAGTAATGGTAAGTTATCAAAGATAACTCCACCTGCAGCTTGTAACATTGAAGCAATTTTTACGACAATGTCATTCGCTAAAAACGGGAAAAAATCTACTAATGATTCTGTTTGTAATGCTGCTCCAATTCCTAGCAGTAACCCTGCAGCTGGAAGGATTGCCACCGGAAGCATCAATGCTTTACCGATACGTTGTAATTGACCGAAAAACGTTTTCCACATACTGTATTCCTCCTAAATAGTTTTTTGATGTAAAGTGATGCAGTGTCCCATATAAAAAGGCATGAGTATACACTGGTCCCATGTACCAGTGATAACTCATGCCTGCATTATCAGTTACACGTTATCAACTTCAGTATTAAATGCTTGAATATGCATCGTAAGATATACCAATTCCGAGTCATAGACAGGCTTATTTAAATAAGTCTGCATCATCTTCACGATCTTTACAGATGTATTGTAACACAGAGGATACTGCTGTTTCAATAGGATTTCTAATGTTTTTTGTTCCGGCATCCTCTCATCAGACATCACACGTTGCACAGTAAATGTAATATGTCTTAAAAATCTTGAATATGTAATAGAATCTCTATCAACAGTAACCTTTAGATCCTGCTCAATAATCGTTATTGCATGTTGAACAACTTCAGTCATCAGACGCATATCTCTTAACGAGTGATTGTTCACCGACGAATGGATATGCAGTGCAATAAAACCTACTTCTGTCTTCGGGAATTGTACCTGCAGTCTGTCATTCAGCATTGCTACGACCTGTTCAGCAATCAGAAACTCCTGTCTGTAGAGACTTTCAGTTTCTTTCAGGAAAGGATTGGCCACAATAATACCTTCCTGATAACGTTTTAATGCAAAAATGATATGATCCGTAAGAGATAAAAGAATATTATCATTCATCTCTCCATTCGTTTTATGATCGATAAATTCGATCACTTCTATGACTGTCTGGATTACTTCATCATTTGTTAGAGTTAATAATGACTTATATCTTTCCTGCTCAGAAGATGACTTAAGTTCAAATATCTTCTCTATACGTTCAAGTTCACTATCCTTTAAAACTGCCCCACTTTTCTTACCAAAGCCTATACCTTTGCCTATCAGGATAGTTTCTCCTTCATGTCCTTGAGTTATCACAACATTATTATTCAATACTTTAATCACATGATATTTCAAAAATAACACCTCATTCCAAAGACCTATGTCACAATAAACATGCTCATGATAATATAAAGGTATATACTAATATATATAGATTATCAGGAGGATTATATATGAAAAAACTTATTATTTTAATCTTAACAGTATTTCTTTCGTTAATGCTCATGATCCCTCAGCGTGCCCATGCGGTAACGCAAGAAGCATGGTCTGAAGCAGTGACGGTGTATGGTGCAGCATTAGAACAGAATAACGTCCTTAAAGATAAGACGAGTGACCTGCTTCAAACGGATGCCCAGGATAAAACGACGTATGTCTATGCCGAAGACTTAAGAAAGTACTTAAATCTGCAATCAAGTAACGATGTATTAAAGTCTAGTATTCGTATCAAAAAGCTATCTGCTGGTAGTGGTCTCACTTTAAATATAAACCAATCTGCCGGTAAAATCACTAAAATCACTGAGGATACTTATAAGAATGCTTTACTTACGGCAGGTGTAACAGATGCTAATGTTACTATTGCAGCCGCTGAAGATGTTACCGGTGAAAGTGCACTCGCTGGTGTCTATAAAGCATTCGAAACACAAGGTGAGCCAATCGATCAGTCGAAGACACAAGCTGCTCAGGATGAACTTAATTCTATCTCTAACATTAACGAACAAAATACAGGTGTCAATGGTTACTCTCAAGAACAGCTCAATAAAGCGATCGCTGAAGCGAAAGCAGAGATTGCAAAGCAAGGTGCCAATCTAAATACGACAGAAATCAAAAACATTGTTCTTCAGAAGATTGAGAATAATGGTCTGACAAATATCATTAATGACAATCAGATTAATATTATCGTTAACTTTATAGAAAATGCACAAAATAACGGCGTTTTCAGTGGTGAAAATAAAGATAAATTTATTGAAGGCACAAAAAATTATGTAGATGATATCAAAAATTCTGAAGGCTTTAAAAAAGCTACAGATAAAGCAAAGGAACTTGGTAATAATATTAGTGACACACTGAAAGATGAAGGCTTCTGGGACAAGATTATGAACTTCATCCAATCTATAATCGACTGGATAGCGAGCCTTTTCAAATAAAAATACTAAGCTGCAGCTGCAGCTTAGTATTTTTATTTATGATTTATTTCTTTATCTCTAAAGTGATACGGGTTATCTCCCCAAGTCTCAACGTCTGATAAATCCGCTTTAACATTCTCTGTTCTAAATACAGGATTAAGCCCTTTCTTACGCTGTTCTCCGTAATCTTTAGCAACTTCAAATACGACATGTGCTAATCCGATAAGCGCAGTAATATTCAAGATCGCCATAAGCCCCATAAATAAATCTGCAGTCGCCCAGACCGTCTCTACTTTAACTACTGCACCGAAAAATACCATGAGTACGACAATAAATCTGAAGATAAACATGACTACTTTGTTAGTCGTTAAGTATTCAATATTTGATTGCCCATAATAATAGTTACCAATCACTGAAGAATACCCAAATAAGAATACTGCTACTGTCAGGAAGAAACCACCGAAACTACCGACATGGTTATTTAGCGCAGCTTGTGTAACTGCTACACCTTGTGGTACTTTCTCCCCAAACTCTAATCCTGAGTATAATAAGATCATAATTGCAGTTGCAGTACATACAATCATCGTATCAAAGAATACACCTAATGACTGAATTAAACCTTGCTTTACCGGATGGCTAACAGCAGCTGTTGCAGCAGCATTAGGTGCTGATCCCATACCAGCTTCATTTGAGAATAATCCACGCTTAATCCCCTGCATAATAGTAAAACCTAATGCACCGCCAAATGCCTGTTCCATACCGAATGCGCCTTTTATAATACTGATTATCATCGGAATTACATCACCAATATGCATAATTAAAATAAAGAGCACAAGCAGAATATAAAAAATTGCCATAACAGGTACGACAGCAGAAGTTACATTTGCAATCCATCGTACACCACCGAAAATTACAATCGCTGTAATGATTGCTAGAACTACTCCTGTAATCCATGCAGGTGTATTATATTGTGTATTTAAACTTTCGGCAATCGTATTTGATTGCACAGTATTGAAGACAAATGCAAACGTAACAGTTATTAAAAGCGCAAAAGTTGTTCCTAACCACTTCTGTCCAAGCCCCTGTTCCATATAATATGCCGGACCTCCACGAAAGCCACCCTTTTCATCTTTAACCTTATAAACTTGCGCTAACGTCGCCTCAAAGAATGCACTTGCTGCACCAAAAAAAGCAATAATCCACATCCAGAATACTGCACCAGGTCCGCCAAGAACAATAGCAGTGGCAACACCTGCAATATTTCCGGTACCTACACGACTCGCTGCACTAATAGCAAACGCCTGGAAAGAAGATATGCCTTTTTGTCCATCATCCAATGTCTCTGGTTTCTCACCGATGACTCTAAACATCTCTGGTAACCAGCGAAGCTGTATAAATCTAGAACTTAAACTAAAGAAAAATCCAGCAAGCAATAATAATCCAATTAAAAATTGCGACCAAATCATATCATTTCCGGTAGATACTATCATCTTAAACCATTCCGGAATCCACGCATCAAAATTTACTTTTGATATATCCAAAATAAAAACCCTCCACTATTCAAAGTAAAATAAGACTAAAACTATTTTACCATAGATAGTGTAAGGGTCTACACAAACTTTATAAATCCACAGAATTTATATAAAGTTTAACAACTTCACCAAAAGCTTTCTCATCAATGATAAAGCTGCCATTAGTATAACGATCTGTTTTTCTGATTGCTTTTGTTATTCCATGTTTTTCATGGTGTTCCGATACGAGTGTATATGCCATATCTTCAGTGATGATGTATGCACCGATAATCTGGTGAGGATTATTTTTTAATTCTTTTAGTATCATCAGACCGCGTTGGGCACGTTTTCCTTCTTCAAATAATTGAATATCCATTTTTTTCATTGCACCACGTTGTGTTGCGATCAGCAATGAACTTTCTGGATAGATGATTTCCGTTGTTATGACAACATCATTATCTTTAAGATTGATTGATTTAACACCTGCAGCTTTAAGTCCTGTATCATTAAGTTCCGTTAATGAATAATGCAGACTCATGCCTTGCTTCGTAACGACAAGAATATGTTCACTGCCCGTTACTACATGAATAGTATTCACAACATCATTATCTTTTAGCTTCATATTAATGAGCGGTCTAGAATATCTTGTAACTTCAAAGTCCTTCAACGAAGATAATTTTATCATACCATTTCTTGTAGCGGCTAAAATTTTCGCGTCTGAATTGAAGTCCGTGACCGTAATCATATGAATCACGCGCTCATCGCCATCTATTGGTACAATTTGAGAAATATGCGTTCCAAGATCTTTCCATCTTATTTCAGGCAACTGATGATTTGGAATATACATATATCGTCCTTTATCTGTAAATACTAACGTTATATGCTGAAGATTGCTTTCACGATAAGCTAGTAATTGATCGTCTTCTTTCATACCAAGCTCGGTTACACCACTAGCACTAAAACTACGTGGAGATGTGCGTTTTATGTAACCTTCCCTTGTAATACTGATCACTGTTTCTTCATTGGGAACAAGGATTTCCTTAGAAATCTTAATTTCTGCAATTTTTTCTTCAATATTGCTCAGGCGCACTTCTTTAAATTCCTTTTGGATTGCTTTTAATTCCTTTTTGATCACTTTTTTCAGATGCGTCTCATCATTCAATATAAGTGATAACTGCTTGAGTCTATCTTTTAATGCTTCATGCTCTGCTTCTAATGCCACAATATCTGTATTGGTTAATCGATAGAGTTGAAGCATAACGATTGCTTCAGCCTGTGCTTCAGTAAAATCAAACTTATGTACCAGGTTGTGTTTTGCATCAGCTTTATTTGACGAATTACGGATGACTTCAATTACCTGATCTAATATAGAAAGTGCTTTGATCAATCCTTCAACAATATGCATACGCTTCTCTGCGTGATCATAGTCATATTGACTGCGTCTTGTAACAACTTCTTTTTGATGACTGATAAAACTGTTAAGCATATCACGAACCCCTAGCAGTTTCGGGCGACGATCGCTAATTGCTACCATATTAAAGTTATATGCAACCTGTAGGTCTGTATTTTTATAAAGGAAATTAAGAATGCCTTCACTATTTGCATCTTTCTTCAACTCGATAGCAATCCTTAATCCGTTTCGATCCGTTTCATCACGCACCTCGATAATTCCGTCGACCTTCTTATCTGCACGGAGTTCATCAATACGCTTAACAAGATTACTCTTATTCACTTCAAATGGAATTTCTGAGATAATAATCTCTTCTCTCCCACCACGTAGTTTTTCAATATCTACTTTTCCGCGAACCTGTATCTTACCTTTTCCTGTCTCGTATGCCTGTTTAATACCTGATTTACCCATTATTATGCCGCCTGTCGGGAAATCGGGTCCTGGTAGTACCTGCATTATTTCATCAGTAGATATATTCGGTTTATCTATGACTTTTAACGTCGCATTAATCACTTCATCCAGATTGTGCGGGGGTATATCCGTAGCATATCCAGCTGAAATACCAGTCGACCCATTAACGAGTAGATTCGGGTAGTTCGCCGGTAATACCATCGGCTCCATCGTAGTATCATCAAAGTTCTGTACAAAATCAACGGTCTCTTTATTAATATCTTCAAGCAAGATGTTAGCAAGCTTAGATAACTTAGCTTCAGTATAACGCATTGCTGCAGGCGGATCGTTATCGATACTTCCGTTATTACCATGCATCTCAACAAGGACATGTCTCAGTTTCCAGTCCTGACTCATACGGACCATTGCATCATACACGGATGAATCCCCGTGCGGATGATAGTTTCCGATGACGTTACCAACCGTTTTTGCGCTTTTTCTGTAGTTCTTGTCGTATGTATTTCCTTCTGCGTACATCGCAAATAAAATACGGCGTTGAACGGGCTTAAGCCCGTCACGTACATCCGGAATCGCTCGATCCTGTATAATATATTTACTATAGCGACCAAAACGGTCACCGATTACATCTTCAAGCGGAAGACTTTGTATATTCTCATTCATTATCCTCACCCTTTTCATCATCCTGAATTGTTTCGATATCCTCTACTTCTGTTAAGCGTTCGACTTCATCGTTTTCCAGGATGCTTACATCTTCCTGCATACCGAACTCAACATGGCGTTCAATCCAGTCACGTCGTGGTTCAACCTTGTCTCCCATTAATGTTGAGACACGTTTAGCACTTCTAAGTTCATCATCGATTTCAACACGAATTAAAGTTCTCGTCTCAGGATTCATCGTCGTATCCCATAGTTGATCTGCATTCATTTCTCCAAGCCCTTTATATCGCTGTAGAATAAAGCCCTTACCTACCTTCTTTTGAACCCCTTTAAGTTCATCATCTGTCCAGGCATATTCAATGACTTCGTTCTTCCCTTTACCTTTAGAAACTTTATATAACGGTGGTAACGCAATATAAACTTTGCCAGCATCAATCAAAGGTTTCATATATTTAAAGAAGAATGTCAGAAGCAGCACTTGAATATGTGCACCATCTGTGTCCGCATCTGTCATTATAATGACTTTGTCATAGTTTGCATCTTTAATTTCAAAATCATTTCCGACACCTGCACCAATCGTATGAATAATGGTGCTGATTTCTTCGTTTTTTAGAATATCTTCGAGCTTTGCTTTTTCTGTATTGATAACTTTACCACGTAACGGAAGAATCGCCTGAAACTTACGATCCCGCCCAAGTTTAGCAGAACCACCTGCTGAATCTCCTTCGACTAGGTAAAGTTCGTTACGGCTCGTATCCTTACTTTGTGCAGGTGTGAGTTTACCTGACAATAATGTTTCTTTACGTTTATTCTTCTTACCATTTCGCGCTTCTTCACGTGCTTTACGTGCAGCATCTCTTGCCTGAGCTGCTTTTACCGCTTTCTTCACTAATTTCTGACTTAATACTCCGTTTTCCTCAAAATAGAATGGAAGTTGTTCACTTAATACACTATCCACTGCACTACGCGCTTCACTCGTTCCAAGCTTCGACTTCGTCTGTCCTTCAAACTGCAGTAGATTCTCGGGAATCTTAACCGAAATGATTGCAGTCATCCCTTCACGAATATCATTACCATCGAGATTCTTATCCTTAGCTTTCAACTCTCCGATTTTTCTGGCATATTCATTGAATACTCGTGTGATAGCAGTCTTCATCCCAACCTCATGTGTACCACCATCTTTCGTTCTCACATTATTAACAAATGAAAGAACGGTCTCTGAGTACTGATCGTTAAACTGAAATGCGACTTCAATTTCGATATCATGTGACTTACCGCTAAACTTCGCCACTTCGTGTAACGTTTCTTTACCTTCGTTGACAAAGTTGACAAAATCTTTTAATCCATCCTCGTAATAGAACACTTCCTGACGTTCCTCATTATTTCTAAGATCAGTGATCTTGATTTTAAGGTTGTTGAGTAGAAATGCAGATTCACGTAACCTTTCACTTAACGTATCAAAATTAAATTTAACTGTCTGTTTAAAGATAGATGGGTCAGGTTTAAATGTCACAGTCGTCCCTGTCTTTTTTGATTTCCCGATTTCTTCTAACGTTGTAGCGGGTACTCCACCATCTTGAAAGCGCTGCTTGAATATCTTTCCATTATTATATATTGTCACCTCGAGCCAGCTGCTTAAAGCATTAACAACAGAAGCTCCAACTCCGTGCAGTCCTCCAGTTGTCTTATAGCCCCCTTGACCAAATTTCCCTCCTGCATGCAGCACAGTAAATATTACCTCTGGCGTTGGCTTTCCGGTCTTATGCAGCCCTGTTGGCATACCACGACCATTATCTGTTACTGTTACAGAGTCATCTGCATTGAGAACAACGTTAATTTCATTACCGTGACCATTCAATGCTTCGTCAATTGAATTATCAAGAATTTCATATACAAGATGATGTAATCCTCTTGAATCCGTAGATCCTATATACATCCCTGGTCTTTTTCTAACTGCTTCAAGACCCTCTAAGACTTGAATGGATTCATCATTATACTGATTATTTGCCAAGTGCTTACCTCCTACAAACATACGTTCGAAAATTTATATACATTCATTATTTTAAATGAAACCCTTAAAAATGCAAGCTTTTACAAATCGTTATTATTTAAGTTTACATAATAATATTATTTATTTTTTATAATATTTTTCTACACAACTATTTTTGTATGCGTTATAATAGATATAGTTATGAATTACTATTAGTACCTACCCATAAAGGAGAAAAATTATGCAGATTGCATTATTACTAGCAATTGCCTATCTACTTGGTGCAATTCCAACAGGTTTGATTGTAGGCAAACTATTATTTAACAAAGATATTCGTAAGTTTGGCAGTGGAAATTTAGGTGCAACCAACACTTTTCGAGTATTAGGTAAGAATGCCGGTATATTTGTCACGATATTCGATGTTGCGAAAGGGGTTCTTCCTGCAATATTTCCAATTATATTTGACCTTGATATTCATGGTATATGGTTTGGACTTGCAGCAATAATTGGTCATGTTTACCCTATTTACTTGAAATTTAGAGGCGGAAAGGCAGTAGCAACAAGTGCCGGTGTGATTCTTGGAGTAAATCCATTGATCTTCCTTATCATCGCTGTAATATTCTTTGCCTTACTGTTTACAACACGAATGGTATCGTTAACAAGTATTTTGACGAGCATCGGAAACTTTATTACTACATTATTTTTCGAAGATATCATTTTGAAGATCATCTCATTTCTGATTATGTTGATTATTATTATTCGTCACAGCAGCAATATCAGGAGAATTATTTCAGGAACAGAGCCTAAGATACAGTTTAAAAAATAATATATCCCTTTTATAGCAGAATTAAAAATCCGAACACTGTAGTCAAACGATAGACTCCCCACAGTGTCCGGATTTTTATATTCCAACTTTTCTTAATTAAGCTGTATAATCAATTGATATTATCGTTATCATCAGATGAAAGTTCAATATATTTCTCATGCCATTCAGGATAGTAACGATCAAGTCGGATAGGGATTTCACTACCTCTTTTTATAACGACATGCGTTGTTCTACCAGTCGCTGCGATGGCTCCATCCTCTTTAACAATCTCGTATGCATAAATGGTCTTAAGCTTACTATATCGTTCAATCCATGTTCTTACAGTAATTGTCTCTGGATAAGTAATCGATTTCCTATATTGTACCGATACATCCACCACCGGAGAGATTAATCCTTCATCTTCCATCGCTTGATAGCTAAATCCTGCTTTCTTTATAAAATCCGTTCTTGCAACTTCAAACCAGATTAAATAGTTCGCATGATAGACGACACCCATCTTATCCGTTTCAGCGTATCGAACCTCAATATCTTTTTCTGTTATATACATTCATCTGACTCCTTATTTATACTATTGTATCTATCATACACCAGTTTCAATAAAAAAACAGGGACAAAAAAGTCCCTGTCAACCTATCACTCAGCTAATTTGCCTCGTAGCACCATTTGAAGGATACCACCGTGACGGTAGTAATCGAGCTCCACTTCTGAATCAAAACGAGCTAAAGCATTAAATTCTACTTGAGTACCATCTGTTTTAACTGCTGTTACCTTAACTTCATCACGAGGTTTAATACCTTCATGAATATCTACAGAGAACTTCTCACTGCCATCCAGACCTAATTTTTCTGCTGAATCCCCTTTTAAGAACTGTAAAGGTAGTACACCCATCATGACTAAGTTAGAACGGTGAATACGCTCGTAACTTTGCGCGATTACAGTTTTCACACCTAAAAGATTAGTACCTTTTGCAGCCCAGTCACGACTAGAACCCATTCCATAATCATTACCTGCTAATACAACCAGTCCTGTGCCATCTGCCTGATATTTCATACAAGCATCAAAGATAGGCATAACTTCACCTGTTGGCCAGTAAGTAGTATATCCACCTTCCGTACCAGGTGCAATCTGGTTTTTAATACGAATATTTGCAAATGTACCACGCATCATTACTTCATGGTTACCACGACGAGAACCATATGAGTTGAAGTCACGGATTTCTACGCCATTCTCACGCAGGTACTTTCCTGCTGGCGTATCTTTACCGATAGCACCTGCTGGAGAGATGTGGTCAGTTGTTACTGAGTCACCAAATTTACCCATAACGGCGAGATTTTCTAATGGTGCAATGCTTCCTGGTTCTTTTGATAAACCCTGGAAGAATGTTGGATTTTGAATATATGTTGAAGTTGGATCAAAATCATATAATGGTTGATCAGTAGACTCAATCTGGTTCCACATTGCATTTGAATTAAATACATTCTCATATTCTTTGCGGAATAATTCTGGTGTTACTACTGAATTTACTTCATTTTTAACTTCATCAATTGTCGGCCAGATATCTCTTAAGAATACATCTTTACCGTCATGTCCTTTACCGATTGGATCGTTTTGAAGATCGATATTAACAGTACCCGCTAAAGCATAAGCGACAACGAGCTGCGGTGAAGCTAAGTAGTTCGCTTTAACTAAAGGATGGATACGGCCTTCAAAGTTACGGTTACCTGATAATACAGATGTCACTAATAAATCTTCATTAGAAATTGTCTCTTCAATTTCAGGCAATAACGGACCTGAGTTACCAATACATGTTGTACATCCGTAACCTACAGTATTAAATCCTAATTGATCCAAGTACGTTTGAAGTCCTGAATCTTCTAGATATCCTGTTACAACCTTAGAACCCGGTGCAAGTGATGTTTTTACGTAGGCAGGGACTTGTAATCCTTTTTCTACTGCTTTTTTTGCAACAAGGCCAGCACCTAACATAACGTAAGGGTTTGAAGTATTTGTACATGATGTAATTGCTGCAATTGCAATATCACCCGTTGTCATTGTGATAGACTTTCCGTCAGCTAAAGTTGTTGTGGCAGTTTTGTCAAATTCAGCTTTATCTAAGCCGTGACCTTGGTTACCAGCTTTAGCAGTAACAGATTTAACGAATTCTTTTTTCATATTGCTTAATTTAATCAAATCTTGTGGACGTTTAGGTCCTGATAATGATGCTTCAACCGTAGATAAATCAAGAGTTAATGTATCAGTATATGTTGGATCTTCTTTATCTGTTGTAAAGAACATATCATTCTTCACTAAATATTCTTTAACGAGCTCGATATGTGCTTCATCGCGACCAGTCAAACGCATATAATTTAGCGCTTCTTCATCAACAGGGAAGAAACCACAAGTCGCACCATATTCTGGTGCCATATTGGCAATTGTCGCGCGGTCTGCAAGTGGTAAATTCACTACGCCCGGACCAAAGAATTCAACAAATTTTCCTACTACACCTTTTTTACGTAATTCCTGCGTTACACGTAATGCTAAGTCAGTTGCAGTTGTACCTTCAGGAAGCTCTCCAGTAAGTTTAACTCCAATTACTTCTGGTACTGGGAAGTATGAAGGTTGACCAAGCATACCCGCTTCAGCCTCAATACCACCAACACCCCAACCAAGCACACCGATACCATTAATCATCGTTGTATGAGAGTCCGTTCCTACTAAAGTATCAGGAAATGCAACTTGTTCACCATCTACATCACGCACATGAACAACGTTTGCTAAATATTCTAAGTTAACTTGATGCACGATACCTGTTGCTGGTGGTACTGCACGGTAGTTATCAAATGCTTTTGTCGCCCAGTTCAAAAATTGATAACGTTCTTTATTACGTGCAAATTCAAGCTCCATATTTCTTTGTAACGCTGTTTCGTTACCATATGCATCCACTTGCACAGAATGGTCAATTACAAGGTCCACCGGTACTTCTGGATTAATCTTTGTTACATCTCCACCTACATCATCCATCGCTTTACGAAGTGATGCTAAATCAACGACAGCAGGTACTCCTGTGAAGTCCTGCAAAATAACACGTGATGGCTTAAATGGAACCTCTGCGTTAGGATCGTTCTTCTTCCCCCACTTAACAAGATGTTTAATATGTTCTTCGTTAATCACTCGCCCATCGTATTGACGAAGAACAGACTCAAGTAACACACGGATAGAATAAGGAAGCTTCTTAACTTGTCCAAGCCCTAGTGATTCTAGTGACTTTAAACTGTAAAACGTAAAAGTCTTACCGTTTAACTCAAATGTCTGTTTTGCAGTTTGCTGTAAATTTGAATTCATATGTGTTCCCCCTATTTATTGATAAAGCCTTTACATATTCATTCTAATCAATATTTTATAAGAAGTAAATATTATCACATTCCAAATTAGCTATACTTAGCTATAAGTTTTACTTATAAAAAATACCTGTCGACAATTCACAATTGATTTGTCGACAGGTATTTTAAAATTTATTATTTTTGGTTATTTTGATTTTCTTGATATGATTTTCTGAATTTCTTATCAGGTTTTAACGTGAGGCCTATTCTCATACGTTCTGCATTGCCATCTTTATATAATGATAACAGCATCAGTATAAGTACAAACGAAAATGGAAAAGCTACGATGATCGCTGCACTTTGTAAGGCACTCAGTCCCCCAGCATATAAAAGTACCGCAGCAATAATTGACTGTGCCAGTCCCCATATCACCTTGATGTTGTTTGCGGGCTCAAGCGATCCATTTGTAGATTGCATACCCAGTACAAATGTCGCTGAGTCAGCTGATGTAATAAAGAAAGTACAAATTAGAAGTAATGCTATTAATGATAATCCCATCGCCATCGGCATATGCTCGAATATTGCGAACAGCTGTGTTTCAACAGCAAGGTCACCAATTTCAGGGAATTTCTTAAATATCTGTATCCCACTTACACCGAAGACACTAAACCACAGCATACTGATAATCGTAGGAACGAGTAATACACCGATTAAAAACTCTCGAATTGTTCGTCCTTTAGAAACTCGCGCAATGAATATACCAACAAATGGACTCCAGCTCATCCACCAACCCCAATAGTAGATTGTCCAGCCGTTCATCCACTCACGTTTCGACTGGTCTAAAGGTGCAGCATCAAAACTCATAGACAAGAAGTTCTGCAGCAAGTTCCCTAACGATGTTGAAAATATATTCATAATTAACACTGTTGGACCTAAAAAGAGAACTGCAACAAGTAATAATGTTGCTATCCCTATATTAAAATTACTTAAAATCTGTATCCCTTTTGATAGACCACTCCAAGCACTCATTAAGAATAATATAGTAACAACGACAATGATTATTAACTTTACGTTAATCGTATTTGGTACATCGAACAAGAAATGCAAACCACCATTGATCTGCTGAGCACCCATTCCTAATGAAACTGCAACCCCAACTACAGTTGCAAATACTGCAAGTACATCAATGATTGTTCCTAAAATACCATCTACTCTATCGCCAAGCAATGGTCTTAATGTCTTTGATAATAATCCCGCTTCACCTTTTCTGAATTGAGCATATGCAAGGCCTAAAGCGACTATTCCATATGTAGCCCATGCGTGAAATCCCCAATGAAAGAACGTATAGCGAAATGCATCCATCATCGCTTCATCTGACTGAGCATCAGCTGTTGGTGATTTTATAAAGTGGCTTAATGGTTCTGCAGCACCATAGAATACGAGTCCGATACCCATCCCTGCGCTAAATAACATCGCAAACCAAGATATTGTACTAAATTCTGGTTTATCTGATGGCTTACCTAATTTTAGTTTACCGATAGGGCTAAGAATCAGAAACAAACAGGCAAATACAAATATCGACGTAATCATTACATAATACCAACCGAAATATTTTGTAATGAATGCATTAATCTGGCTCGTAACCTCACCAAATCCCGACGGACTTATTACACCTAACAAAACAGTAATGATTACAAGTGATAACGCAATAAAAAATACAGGTGTCAATTTTTTTCCTGATGTCATAAAATACTCCTTCCAAATTAAAATTTTAAAAAACAGTTCTAAGTATAACAAACTATAATTAATTACACAAATAGAAACGTTTTTTCAAATCCTAATTTTTAAAGTAGGCAACTATAAATAATTTATGAAAATGAATTGATTTTTAAAATGTTACAATGTAAACTAAATATAGTAGGAGGTGACTATACATGTCTATATTAAAAGAATTCAAAGAGTTTGCTGTAAAAGGAAATGTACTTGATTTAGCTGTCGCAGTTGTTATTGGGGGTGCATTTGGTAAAATTGTTTCTTCATTAGTGGCTGATGTAATTATGCCGGTCATTGGTCTTATTTTTGGAAATACAGATTTTGCATCAAGCTGGGCTTATAAAGGAATCAAATACGGTGTCTTCATTCAATCAATCATCGATTTCTTAATCGTTGCAGGTGCAATCTTCTTGTTTATTAAACTTATCAATAAGATTACGCGTAAAAGCGACGTTGAAGAAGTTGAAGAAGCAGTCGAAGAGAATACAGTGTTATTAACTGAAATCAGAGACTTATTACGCTCCAAATAAAAAACTTCACCATCATGGTGAAGTTTTTTTATTTTTTATACGGTCCTTCTTCGATCATCGTTTTAACGTCTTCCACAATTTCTGACTTCGGAAATTTTTTATCTCCAGTATCTTTTCCCGCATAATCTTTTATTATCATCCCATTCTGATCAACAAGATAAAACGATGTACCATGTGTAGCCTGTGAGTTATTGGCTGTAGGTGGAACGACGATAGTTTTGAAGTTCTCTTCTGCAAACTGTCTGATAAACTTCTCATCATACTGTGTCACAGCTTTCCAAATCCCTTTTGGAGGATTATGCTGATTGATATAGTCACTAAGTTTCTTTGGCGTATCTTTCTTAGGATCGACACTAAAGCTGATGATGCCATAATCATCATGACTGACGCCATCCTTCTCAAGCTGATCGACAACCTGACTCATATTATAAGTCATGGGTGGACAGACTGTTTCACAGTTAGTAAAGATAAAATCCACTAGCCAGACCTTTCCTTTAAGATCTTTATTTGAAATTGACTTACCGGTTTCATCCGTTCCACTGAACTCAGTCATTGTATTGCCATATAAAGACTTTGGTTCTAATCTTGAATTACTGCACGCTGATATTATTAATGCTAAAAATAATATTAAGAAAATATTTAACTGCTTCATAGTGACCTCCTTATGTATTCATATAATACTATAGCAAACTGACTATCAATTAAAAGTCCATACTTCATATAAATTTGACATAGTTGTTACAATTACTTCAACTGAAATTCTGTATCACTATTAAAACCGTCAGTTCTAACCTTTAATATCGCAGGCATATTTTCCTGGAGCGATTGTACATGACTAATTATACCGATCAGTTTTCCGGTCTGCTGGAGTTCGATCAGAACTTCAATTGCTGTCTCAAGCGTATCACTATCTAAACTTCCGAAACCTTCATCAATGAACACCGACTCCAGATTGATTCCACCTGAAATCTGCATGACGTAATCACTTAAGCCTAGCGCTAATGATAAAGAGGCGATAAATGTTTCACCTCCAGAAAGCGTTGTAATATCCCTCACATTATTTGTGTGATAATCGAAGACTTCAATTTCAAGCCCACTTTTTTTTCTGGAGTGAACCTCCTTTTTCCTTACGAGCTTGTATCGGTTATGGGTCATCTGAAGTAACCTTTCATTAGCTAACAGAAGTATTTGTTCCAGATAGTATACGAGCACATAATTTTCGATTGATAGTTTTAAAGTATTCTTTCCGTTCAGTACTTCGAAAAGTCTGATCTCAGAACCTATATCCTCCATCTGCTTGACATAACTTTTATGTACTACTTCCAGCTGCATTATAATATTGTTCATCAGCTTTAACTGACTACGCTCATCATTGATTGCTTGTTCAAACGCTTTCGCTTTAGACGATAGCTCAGCATATTCATTTGACAGCTTTTCAATATCAGGGGCTTTTTTTCCGCCAATCAAATCCTCTAAGGTCTTTATCGTATTTTCATGAAAATGAATATCTTTATAATAACTTTCAACAGCACTCTGCAACGTTTCTAGTTCTTGCTCTATATCTTTGTCCATATATTCATCCACTATTTTATCCGATATATGAAATGAGTTTTTTGTTGATTCTAATTGGCTTAATAATTTTTCGTTATAGATAAGATGGGTATTATATTTATCCACGATATTCTCTTTTGATCGGATGAGTTCTGAACAAGAGGCAATCGTTTCGTTTAGATGATTCAGATGCTTATCATAATTTTCATAGAGATCCCTTTTCTCATCAAACTGAGCCTTGAAATCATCATAATTCTTAAACCCTGTGAATGATACAAATGTATGATATCGCTCTTTTTTACCATTGCGTTCATTGATCTTTTTCTCATTTGCATCGATAACGTCTTTTAAGGAGATAATGGAGGCTTTGTTATTTTTAAGTTCATTACTCAGGTCCTCGTACTCGTGATCGATATGATTTAAATGGTCATTGAGCGTTTCAAGTTTCTGCGTTAACATCTCTTGTTCATGAATAAGCAGTTCACCAGTATTTTGCATATCTTCATGTTTATAAGTAACTTTAAACTGCTCATATGCAAGTAACTTATCGGTGACTGCCTTCATCAACGCTTCAATCCACTCTATCTTAGTTGCATTGGCCTCTTGTTCACGTGACAACGTCATCCTTCTTTGTACAAGGTTATGGTATTCATGATGAACACCATCCGTTTTCTCGGTGACGATATGATTACACACCGGACAATTTTGACCTATTTTCAATTGTGCACGAATAGAGTCCACTGCATCAATATCCAGCAGATCATCTCCGAAATTAAAACGTTCGATAAGTGATTCACATGACAATAGTTCTTCTGTTAGCATGTCCTGATTTTCTTTAATCGCTTGCAATGCTTTATAATGTGAATCATATTCGTTGATCAATGAGATAATCGTTTCATTATCACGAATATGATTCTGAAGCTTCACCTTTTCTTCATATAATTTTGTCTTTTCTTGAATCAACGCTTCTAGGGAACTTTGAATGGTCTCATTTGCTTGATGTGTACTTGATAGCTTATCGCTCAATGCTGTCGTTTCATTTTTCAGTTCATTTAGCGTATTGACATCTTCTTCTAGACCATGGTATTTTTCATCGACAAATCTTTCCTGTTCTATTAATTGATGATTGAGCCGCTTCATTTCTTCATCATCTTGCATAACTTCGTTTAATGCACTTTTCAGTTGCTGAAGCTTATCCTTATTTTCACTAATCTGTTGTTCTTCATCCTTTTTTTGCACGCTTAAATGCGCATCATCTTTCTTCAATTTCTCCAGCTGACTGATACAGGAAAGGTAGGATTCGAACTGCACGAGTTGCTGAACCGTTTTTTGTGTATTCTCTATTTCTTCACGCTGTTCATATAACATTGCTAGCTGATGTTTATGCTGCTTGACAGATTGTATATTATTATTTAATATCTCCGCCGCTTTCAAGGCGTCTCCTTTAAGCTTCAGTTCATTTGATTTATCATTTAATTCTGATATGTTCTGTGAAAAGACCTTTTGTAACGCTTCGTAATACAAGTTAGCTGTACGGATCTGTTCGTCGTAAGTAACCATATATGGCGGAAACCCGACACCGAGCTGCTGTATATGGAATTCAATCTCTTTTTCCTTCATTCTTATAGCATCGATTTTATCATCAACATTCTCCTTTAATCGCTTGACCATCAGCTCAAGATGCTTCGTATCGAACAGTGTTCTTAATATCTCATTCTTACTTTCGCTATCTGATACAAGAAAATTTTTAAATTCCCCTTGCGGCAGTATAAGGATTTGTCTAAACTGATCTGCCTGCAGCTTGACGATATCTACAATCAGCTGGTTTGTCTCGGTCTTTTTATTGGTACTGATTAAGCGCTTCTCATTGTCATGGATTTCATAAACTTCTAATTTAGATGTGATCGGCGTCTTATTCCCTGCCTTTATGTGTGGTAAATTGCGAATAATTAAATATTGTTTATCCTTGATGGAAAATTGAAATTTAATCATCGTCTCTTCTTCATCGTATGCGTGTTTATTTCTCATCGCCTTATGATTTCTGGAAGAAGTGGACGCCGTGCCATAAAGGGCATACATCATCGCATCAAAAATGGTAGTCTTTCCTGAACCTGTCTTACCACTAATAAGAAAAAGTGTATGGTTATTCAGCTGCTTAAAGTCAATCGTTTCATTTTTAAATGGTCCAAAATGCTGAATCTCTAACTTAATCGGTCTCATCCATTAACCTACTTTCATTAATAAGCTGTTCTATTAATAACGTCTGCGTTTCATCCATCTCACTATCCGTCATATCTAAATAAAACTGTTTGACAAGTTCCAGATGTGAGAGCTGCTGTACTTCTCTTTGTTTATAATGAATATCCCTATTGTTTATCATTGGCTTTAATTCTAATAGATACGGATATACTTGCTTAAGCTTGAACATCGGATCATTAATATGCTCCATGTCACTTAACTCAAGCTTTAAATATGAATTCCTATCTACAGCTAACTTCATTTTAATTGCATCTCCAAACGTTCCAGTAGCATATTCCAGATCTCTCGGGGGTGACAATGTAATAAAACTAACCTGCTGCTTTTTAAGATCAAAAATTCTGTAACCCTTTCTTTGATGCACTTCATCGAACGAATATTTCATGATACTTCCACTATAGAACACTTTTTCATCACGTATTGCGTCAGGTGTATGAAGATGTCCGAGCATTACATAATCGAATGCATCAAAAAGCTTGAGCGAGACATTCTCTATTGTACCTACGATGATTTCTCTTTCGGACTCAGTTGTCATACCTCCTGTAACAAATAGATGGCTTACTAAAATGTTTATTCTGCCTTTATCGATACGCTGTTCAATTTGTTCAATGATTCTCTTATATGTATCATGATGCGTGCGAATACTATCGTCTTCAAAGTAGTGTCGTGCAACAACCGGTTCTACGTAAGGGACAAGATAAAAGTCAACTCCATCGATCGAAACCGGATTCAAAGCATCATCAATTGTAGTGCCGATATGCATCTCATGCCCTTTATACCAAGCCTTACCATAGCCAAGACGTTCTGCGCTATCATGATTACCACTGATCAGCAGTACAGGAATTTTCTGCACCTGGTTCACTTCATAGATAAAGGTTTCAAACACCTTCATTGCCTCCCTGGAAGGGATTGAACGATCATAGATATCTCCAGCAATCACTAATACATCAATTGACGCTTCCCTGATATCTTGAACCAGCCTATTCAATAATATCGATTGCTCTTCTAATAAATTCTGCTGATTAATTGTCTTGCCAATATGCAAGTCCCCTAAATGCATGATTTTCATGTGCTCACCTCATACATCATTATACTAAAAAACACATCTCATTGCTGAGATGTGCTGATAATGACAGGGAGATCATTATTATTTATTTTCAAATAAAATCTGTTCCGTACGATCAATTAGTTTTGCAGATTTAATCGCTTTTAATGCACCTGAATTTGTCGTGATATAATTTTGACTGATCAAAGATTCCATTACTTGTAATACCTCTTCAGATGTCACCCCTTCTTTAGGTCTTATGATTGACATCGTATAATTCTTTCCGATTTCTGTAACAAAATTAAGCTGAAGTGTTTTCATCTTATCTCTCCTTTCTTAAATTTTTATATTTCTTTCTTTTCAATCTTATTCACAGATACATAAACCTCACCAGTAAGTCTTGAAACTAATAGCGCAAAAGCACGCGCTTCTTCATCTGTGATGTTCAGAACGACCTGATTGAATCTACGTGTTTTCATAATAGATTTACCTTCTTCTGTAACTTCTTTAACAAAAGCAAGCTCGAGAATAACATCCTTTATCATTGTTTCACCTCCTTTACGCTATATATATCGTCATATCTTTATTAGATAGACATTACATTTTCAGTTCTATATAATATGTGATGAGGTGATGACGTGAATGAATGGTTTATTATTTTAATTTTTTTATGGACAATACTCTTTATGGGGTTGCTTACTATCGGTGGGTTCTTTATGTTCAGAAAGTTTCTAAAGAGGCTGCCGAAAGACGATGGTAAAAGTGAACTGGACTGGCAGGAATACTATATCAATAAAGCCCTTCCGTTATGGAATGACGATGCACGCAACCTTCTGAATGAACTTGTCAGCCCTGTACCAGATTTGTTCAGACAAGTTGCTAAGGAAAGAATCGCCGGACGAATTTCGAAGATTGCACTTGATGAAGGTGCAGAAGATATTGAACTTGATCATATTTTAAGGGGATATATCATTGCGACTCCAAAACGCGATCATCCTTTTATGAAGAAAAAACTCAATCAATTGAATATTGACTATACGCCATATGAGCATTATTTTAAATATGCTGATGACGAAAAGCAGAAGTTCTCAATCTTCGAGCATTCTGAAATCGCAAAAAAATAACAGCAGTGAGCTAATGCTCACTGCTGTTATTTATTGTACGCGCAATTTTCATATACTTTCTATACATCGCAATACGCCACGGGACTATCATACTGAAGGCTAGCAGGAAGAACATTCCTGCTAGTTGACCCGGATGTATTGAACTGCTCAGGAAAAATTTCATTGCTGAGCGGATGACAAGAAGAGATATGAGAATCAAAGGAAATAATCTAGATCGTTTCATATATATCTGCTGGTCTTTCACTTCAAAATTTGATGTAAAAATTAAAAATATGGAAAAAAACATCCCTACAACTACAGCTTCTATTATCTCCATAGTTGTCAATCTAAAATAGGGAAATATGTACATAAGTGCACCTGTAGACATAAAAAATGGCGGTAAAATAATCTTCTTAACATTCGTCGGATAATTCTGTGCTTTCATCCTGACAACAATAACAGCCATACCCATAAATAATGCAACAAGCATAGAAACGATAAAATACATGATTTAACCTACTTTCAACTAAAGTACTGATTGATAACCGTCAGCTTATCAAAGAATAGCAATAAGCCCATGATTATCATTATAACCCCTCCAACTTTAGTTAACAACTGACTATATTTCTTTAGTACATTAATTTTAGTGATAAAGAATGTCAGCAGGAAAAAAGGAATACAAAATCCTAATACATACATAATCATATATATAAGCGCGAGTGATTGATTTACAGCTGCCATAGAAAAAATTACACCAATAATCGGACCCATACAAGGCGTCCAGCCAGCAGCAAATGCAATACCTACTAAAAACGACCCTAAAAATCCTGCTGGTTTATTTTTAAATTCGAATTTATGGTCTTTCATCAATAGTTTAGGATTAAAGATACCTAAAATGATCAATCCGAATATAATGCAGAGCAATCCACCGAGCATACGTATTGTATTGTCATATGACAGTAAAAAGTCCGAAAATATCCCGATACCGACACCTAGAGAAATATAGACGACTGAAAAACCTAGTAAAAAGAATATCGTATGTAACAGTGCATTTCGATTCAACTTCGAATCTTGCAGATCATTATAACCAACACCGGTGATATAGGATAAGAATGCTGGATATATCGGTAATACACATGGAGACACAAAGCTTAATAAACCTGCACCAAATGCAACCGCTATCGTAATATCATTCATCAAAAAAAACCTCCATTCCATTCTATTTTAGCAAATATTCACTTCAAATTAAGATGATTTTTATGAATTAAATGTGACAAAAAGTTGATAAAAAATAAATAATAATTGAATAAAATATGATATATTTAAATAAATAACGAGGAGGAAGTTCAATGAAAAAACCGATAGTGTCAATTAGCATTATGCTGGGTCTGATTAGTCTTACAGCCTGTAATAGAGAGAGTCCACCAGAGATTACTACTTCAGTTAGTGATGAACCTTCTAATGAAATAATACAGCACCATAAAATAAAGCCTGATAATAAATTAACTGAAAAAGCAGAGAAAAAAATTACAGCTGTCAAAGAACGCGTAAAATCTACTGAAACAGCGGTTGATTCCGAAACCGTTACTACAGAAGTACCTACAACTGAAGCACCAGCGACTGAAAGCCCATCAACAGAAGCACCAGCAATCGAATCTTCTGAAGAAGCGGCTACAGAAGCACCGGTTATTGAAGCACCAATACAAGAAGCACCTGTAGAACCACTTCCTGAACAGACATATCCTGCTGAACAGCAGCCAGTTACTCAGGAACCACCAACAGAACAAGCAACTGATATTCCTGTTACTGAAGAAATAGCTGAACCTGAGACAACAGATTCTGCTGAAACTCTTCCTGCTGAATCTACAGAACCAGTCCAATAAATGATTTTAAAAATTAAAACATTAAGACCCGTGAGTGATTCATACAATCATTCACGGGTCTTGGCGTCTCATTAAAGACCTTTATTTATTTAAGATTTTGATTCATATTTCTATTCATCATCTGCATCATTTGATTAATTTTCTTTTGAGATGGTTTCTGACCCATTTGCATCATCATCATACGAAGCATTTCTTCATTGATCGGTGGATTTTTCTTCAAGTAATCCATCATATATTTTCTTGCCAGGAAGAATCCTAAAGCAGCACCTGCTGCTAATGCAAGTAGTACAATCAATATCCAAATCCAAGTAGCCATTTGTTCACCCACTTTCTTATACCATTAAAATTTTACTAAAAACAAACTTTTTTTTCAATATGTTTTCTATAAATAATAAAAGGCTGATATACAGCCTTTTATTTACTTCATATTCAAAATGTTATTTACAACATTTTCTACAGTAAATCCATATTTCTCCATAACTAATTCTCCAGGTGCACTTGCACCAAATTTATCAATACCAATTACAAGTCCATCCAGACCAACGTATTTGTACCAACTATCAGAAGCAGCCATTTCAATTGCAACACGCTGCTTAATTGAAGATGGTAATACTTCTTCTTTGTATGATTTATCTTGTGCATCAAATTTTTGAGTGTTCGGCATTGATACCACTTGAACACCTTTACCTTGTTTTTCTAACACTTTTGCTGCATCAATCGCTAAATTCACTTCCGAACCAGTTGCGACTATTAATATCTCCGGATGCTCAGACTGATATACAACATAACCACCACGTGCAACTCCCGCTTCTAGTTTGTCCTGTTCAATATCAATCGCAGTTAAGTTCTGACGCGTAAGGACAAGTGCAGTCGGTGCATCAGTTGATTCAAGCGCAATTTTCCAGGCGGCACGGCTTTCATTACCATCGGCCGGACGAATCACATTTAAGTTAGGAATCGCTCGTAAACCAGCCAGCTGCTCGATTGGTTCATGTGTCGGCCCATCTTCACCAACTGCTATTGAGTCATGTGTAAATACATATGTGACTGGTAAGCCCATTAACGCTGATAATCTTACTGCCGGCTTCAAATAGTCACTAAACACAAAGAATGTCGCACCGTATACTTTAAGCCCACCGTGAGCAGCCATACCATTTAAAGCAGCACCCATTGCAAACTCTCTGACACCAAACCAGATATTCTTTCCTTCAGGCGTTTCAGCCGAAAAGTCTTCTGTATCTTTAACATTTGATTTATTAGAAGATGCTAAATCTGCAGATCCCCCAAAGAATGAAGGAACTGTTTTTGCGATTGCCTGGATCATATCACCACTCGTTGCACGGGTAGCAGCTGATGTACCAGCCTCATATACCGGTAAAGCCTCCGCATAGTCAGAATTTAATTCACCAGCTATCGCTTGTCTAAGCTGTTGTGCTAGTTCAGCATTTTCTTTTTCTAATTGCGCAAATTTCTCATTCCATAACTGCTCTTTTTCATTTGCACGTTTTAGCATCGTCTGCTGGAATATTTCATAAACGGCTGGATCTACATGGAATTTCTTATCTGCCTCTAAACCGTATGCTTCAAATACAAGCTTACGCTCATCTCCTCCTAATGGAGCCCCGTGGATGCCATTCGTTCCTTGCTTATTCGGAGAACCATAACCAATAATTGTCTTAACTTCAATGATCGTAGGTCTATCACTTGATTTCGCTACTGAAATAGCTTTATCAATGGCTTCCATATCATTACCATCGGACACTAAAATATGTTCCCAGCCATAGCTTTCGAAACGCCCTTTAACATCTTCAGAGAACGCTTTATTCAGCTCTCCATCTAAAGAGATATCATTCGAATCATATAAAGCAATTAATTTATTAAGTTTTAAGTGACCTGCAAGACTTGCAGCTTCGTGTGATATACCTTCCATCAAGTCTCCATCTGAAACTAATGCATACGTATAATGATCAATAATATCTGACTGCTGATTGAAAGTTGCAGCAAGATGTTTTTCTGCCATCGCCATACCGACACTCATCGCAAATCCTTGCCCTAGTGGCCCTGTTGTGATTTCTACACCTTTAGTATGACGGTATTCTGGATGTCCCGGAGTTTTAGAGTCCCATTGTCTAAACTGCTTAAGTTCCTCTATTTCTAGTCCACCAGAAACATGCAGCAATGAGTATAACAAAGCCGAACCGTGTCCTGCTGATAGTACAAATCGATCTCTATCGAAGAAATGATGTGATGACGGATTGAAATTAAGATGACGTGTCCATAAAGTGTAAGCCATAGGTGCCGCACCCATAGGTAACCCCGGATGGCCCGAATTCGCTTCCTCAATCTGATCGATACTTAAAGCTCTAATACTATCTACTGCCAATTGATCTTTTTCATTAAACATATAAATGCTCCCATCTACAAAATTTATTTTCTGATATTATTTAATCTTTGAATGTCTTTCACCTTGTCAGGTGTTACATCATTACCTTCAGGGTCTATGACGGTCGTGTTCTCAATCGTTTTCTTGAAAGACTGTCTGAAGGACTGTAAATATTCTTTACGTAATAAAGTCTGTTCTTTACCTTCTTCCTCCGTAAGACCTGCTGTCTTTTTCTTCTGAGCTAGTTCATTAATTCTCTTCATCTTATTTTCATCTAGCATAACTCTCATTCCTTTCATTATAAAGATACCAAAAAAAACGAGTGAAACCAACTGGCTACACTCATAATACATTAAATATTTTAATTAATTTACAACACCAAGTACCTCACCATTGGAAACAGGATCATGATAAGAATCGGAATGCGGTAATCTGCCATTGTCTTGTTCTCCTATCTGTTCGGTAAATCCAGGTGCTTCATTATAATAAATAGCTTGCGATTGTTCTATATAAAGTACCGAAAAAAGCGTAATCATTAAAAACAAGATACAATATAGTATAAATTCCTTAGAAATTCTAACGGTCATATCAAATTCCTCCTAGAACATTTGTTTGTATTCACACTTTATCAGAACGTGTGTTCTATGTCAATAAAAATACGAACAAATGTTTGTTACATGCGAACGTGTATGCTATAATACGTGTAACACCACATATAAGGAGTGTTTAAAATGAGAGAACTCACTAAAAGACAAGAAGAGATATATGATTATTTAAAACATATTGTATCAACTAAAGGATATCCACCGAGTGTAAGAGAGATTGGAGAAGCTGTCGGACTTGCCTCAAGTTCGACTGTGCACGGCCACCTTTCTCGTCTCGAGGAAAAAGGCTATATTAAACGAGATCCAACGAAGCCCCGTGCCATTGAGATTATACACGGTGAAAATTCACAAGATTATTCTGAGGCTACAATTCATGTACCGGTTATCGGAAAGGTTACTGCAGGGGTCCCGATTACTGCAATCGAAAATGTTGAAGAATACTTTCCATTACCTGCACACTTCACTTCTAGCCATAACAGTGACATATTTATTTTAGAAGTCGTTGGGGAAAGTATGATTGAAGCGGGCATTCTTGATAGAGATAAAGTAATTGTAAGAAGACAGTCCATCGCAGAAAATGGAGATATTATCGTTGCGATGACAGATGAAGATGAAGCGACAGTTAAACGCTTTTTCAAAGAAAATAATCGTTACCGTCTACAACCCGAGAATCTGACAATGGAACCGCTTTACCTTGATTCAGTCACTGTTCTTGGTAAAGTTGTAGGTCTATTCAGAGAATTTTAATATTAGGCCATACGTTTTGCTACATGTATATAATTTTTAATACCAATATCACAACACCCGAGCCAGTTAGAATAAAACTTTTCTAACTGGCTCGGGTGTTGTAATATTATTTATCAATTGGATCCTACTTGCCTAATATCGTTTTAACTTGTTCAAGTATATCTTTTTCATTTTTCTTCTCTGTTGTTTCCATGTTACTATCCCCTTAAATAATCTATCTTTACTATACCCATAATACTATATGTTAAACATTTTAGTATATCATTGGAATAATCTACATCTATTTGCTATATTTAAAAAAAGGAGTGATAGATAATGAAAAAACGTCTTACAAGGTCAACAACTGATCGCTATGTTGCTGGAGTTCTTGGTGGTATTAGTGAATATTTTAATATTGATTCTAAAGTAGTTCGAATCACATTCATTTTAGTCTCATTTTTTACAGCGAATATACCTACATTTACAATCTATATCCTACTCGCCTTATTTATGCCAAAAGATACAGATGTTCTGGATAACTACTAAATAGAGCTGGAAGCCTTCACCCTGCTCTATTTTTTTCTGTTTGAAAATCCGAATAATGCTAATCCACCAATCAGTAGCAGAAGCGTTACTTGATCATTCAATATTTGGAATCCATATCTTAAGACAAATAATAGCAGTACATAGCTAAAAATCAAAGTTAGTTTCATATAGACAAATTCCTCTTTCAATATATTTAAATTCATTCTACCATAAATTTAAAATTTACCATTGACGAATCATGTGGGTTGAAGTAATATTTAAATCGTAATAATTACGATTGGAGAATACATATGAAAACACAATTGATTATCGGTACAACTGTCTCACTTGCTATATTGCTCACTGGATGTAGTGACACCACTGAAGATAAAGCAGCTGTAAAAAAAGAACAGAAGATTGAACATCATAAAGACAAACAGGTACATAGTCACAAACATGAACATCATCTGACAGATTCAGACAAAAAAATCTACGAAGGGTATTTTGAAGATGACGCTGTAAAAGACAGGCGGTTAACAGACTGGGAAGGTGACTGGCAGTCTGTGTATCCCTTCTTAAAAGATGGATCTCTTGATAAAGTATTCGAACATAAAGCGGAAGATCAGAATAAGTCGAAGAAAGAAGTAAAGGAATACTATAATAAAGGATACGAGACTGATGTCGCCCATATCAAAATTGGTGAAAAAGACATCATCTTTACAAAACAAAATAAAAAACATCGTGCTAAGTATGAATATGATGGCAAAGAGATTCTGACTTATGAAAAAGGAAATCGCGGCGTTAGATACATATTCAAAAAAGTATATGGAGATAATGAGGCACCCAACTATGTGCAGTTCAGCGATCATATCATCGCTCCTGAACGTGCACTTCATTTCCATATCTATATGGGGGATGATCGTAAAGCACTCCTAAAAGAACTTGAAAACTGGCCAACATACTATCCTGATGACCTATCTGCTAGAGAAATACAAGAAGAAATGCTGGCACATTAAAAAGAAGAGAGGATGACGAGAAATTAATATTCCCTGTCATCTTCTCTTCTTTTTAATCGTATTTAACCGTTATCAAAGTCTATTATATCCATATATTAAAGGTATGCATAAACAATATTATTGCCGTCAACAATACAAATAATCCAGTATAGAGCATTCGCATCTTTATATGTCCAATCAGCATACTCATGTATAAACCAAGAAGTGTAAGAACATAAAGCAGCAGGCGGACATAGAGATTAATCTGTCCCCTTCCGTGTATCGAAGGAAGAAAATATAACAGCAGAATACTTGCGGTAAAAATTAATATTACAATTTTCTTATACATAAATTACCTCACATTACCATCACATTGAAATAATGACCATCAAGATCCGTGAATATAAACCCATAATAACCATTTTTTACCGTAGGCTTACTTACTGCATTTCCGCCCGACTGAACAATACGTTCATATAACTCATCGACATTGTGTTTTTCAGGCAGATCAAAGGAAATGATAATCTCAGGGTGATCAGCGTAACCTTTTAATGGTGTCTGCATAAACTGCTCAAGTATATCCTGCTTAAATATACATATCGTATTATCACCAATTTTAAAGGCACCTAATGTTTCATTGTTACTTCGTTCATCAATGATTTCAAATCCGATATTACGATAAAAGTTTAGAGCACGTTCAACATCAGTAACAGCAAAATTTAACCAGTAACTTTTCATAATATCTCCTAATGTAGATTGATTAAGGGCACACTTGATTTTATCACTTGATTGGATATAATCAGCTGTTTTAATTCATCAGCGATATCAAGCTGATCGAGGTAATCAAAATCAAGCCACGCATATGGATGTCTTACTTTAAATTCAGATTGATTGCGTGTATTGAAAACAAAAGCAGTATCATTAACCATCGTCTCAAAAATCAATCCTTTAAACGGCTTTTTCTCCTCAACAACAAACAAGATACCTCCTACTTTGATTTCTTTATTTAACTTACGCGCAAATTGCTCAGCAGTCTGTTTAATTGTATATTGACCTTTTTTTACGACACCTGGTAATTTCATTCGCTTGTTGCCATTGTCTTGAATCAATATTTTATCTTCAGTCGTGATTAAAAGTGATGCAGTTATTTTTTCTTTCATGGTTTACTCCTAGATCATAATTTCATTTTATTATATCAAACATATGACATAATAAAAATTATAACATAAAAATAAGGCTAAGACTTTTTATGGCCTTAACCTTTCTAATTAAGCATGTACTACCAGCTCGATTTTTTTATACCAGGTAGCTGTCCTTTATGCGCAAGTTCTCTTAGTGCGATACGAGAAAGTCCGAATTTACGATAAACGCCTCGCGGTCTTCCTGTAATATGACATCTGTTCGTAAGTCTTGAAGGTGATGAATCTCTTGGTAACTTGCTTAAACCGACGTAATCTCCAGCAGCTTTCAACGTTGCTCTTTGTTCTCTATATTGTTCTACCAGCTGCTGCCTTTTTAGTTCTTTTGCTATTTTTGATTTTTTAGCCAAAATATCGCTCCTCCTATTTATTTAAAGCTTCATCAATAGCTTTGACATTATCTTCCATTAATTGCTGATACGTAATATTCCCTTTATCGTCTTTTGTTAATACAGCCATATTGTGAAACCTTACCGTTTTTGCATTCGTTTTATTCTTAATAATATCTGTCGTTTTGGATGGTATATTCTGCTCATATAAAATCACCGATGCTTTAGACTTTTCAATATTATTAATCATATTGATAATATCACTTTGGGAAGGTTCTTCATTGTTCATACCAGATACACCTTCTTGCATAAATCCATAGCGGTGTTCAAGATAACCTAATGAATCATGAGAGATATATACCGTATCATGTTTTTTATTCTTCGCAATATCTTTCATCTTGTTATCAATGGCATCAAGATCTTTGATCAGCTTGTTATAGTTCTCTTCATAGGCCTTCTTATGCTTTTTATCTTTAGCAACGAGCTCATCTTTTATCGTCTTTGCAAAAGATTTATTAAACACTGGGTCTAGCCATATATGCGGGTCATGTACGCCATGATTATGATCTTCATGTTCATCACCATGTTCATGTGATTCACTGGCAAGCAAATCAGATTCTTTGATTTCATGTACTAATGACACGACTTTAGTTTTATCTTTTGCAATATTAGCAATCTTAGCACCAACCGGGTCCAAGTCTTTACCTGAATAGATAAAGATATCAGATTTCGCTACACGTAAAGAATCTTTTTGTGTAGGCTCAAAAGTATGGATATCGATTCCTTTCGGATAAATTGATTGCACCTCAACGTGCGATCCACCAATTTGCTCAATAATACTCTTATATGCAAATACTGTCGTATAGACCTTTAGTTTACCCTCCTTTTGAACTGTATCTGCTGAACCACAAGCTGATAACAGCATCACTACCATTACCACTAATAGTGAAAAATACTTCTTCATTTCATCATCTCCTATTTCGTAATCGTTACGTTTTAATATTCTATACTTCTTTATTTACAAATGCAATAGATAGAAGCAAGATTATCTGAAGAATTATCTTTTTGATTTTTTACTTTACAAATGGTCATAAAAGCGATAACATATTAAAACGTAATGATTACGAATTGGAGGTTATACATTTGAAAGTCCCTATTACGGTATTAAGCGGATTTCTAGGAAGCGGGAAAACAACATTGCTTAATCATATATTGATGAATAACGAAGACAAACGCGTTGGTGTCATCGTAAATGACATGTGCGAGATTAATGTTGATGCTGACCTAGTAAATATGTCACGTACCGATGAAAAGATGATACAGTTACAAAATGGTTGTATATGTTGCACGTTACGAGAAGATTTGCTGGTTGAAATTAATAAGCTCATTACAACTTCAGAATTAGATTATATTGTTATTGAATCTACTGGCATCTCTGAACCTTTACCAGTAGCTCAAACGTTAACATTAAACGATGAAGTGCTAGGTATAAACTTAAGTGACAATACAGTGTTAGATACGATGGTTACAGTTGTTGATGCGAACAGATTCTGGGATGATTATGCATCAGGTGAATCGCTGCTTGAACGCCAGATGGCAAATGATGAGCATGATACACGTGAAGTCATTGACTTATTAATTGATCAAATTGAATTTGCAAATGTTATTCTATTAAATAAAACGGATTTAGTGCATGAGGAAGATGTTAAGGAACTACGTGCATTAATCCATCAGTTAAACCCGGATGCACTAATTTATGAGACAGATCACTCAAAAATCCACATGGATAAAATTTTAAACACGAAGTTATTTGACTTTGAAAAAGCATCTCAAAGTGCCGGATGGTTAAAAGAATTAAACGATGAGCATACACCGGAAACTGAAGCGTATGGTATCGGCTCATTTGTATATAGAAGAAAGCGCCCTTTCCATCCTGAACGTTTTATGCATTTCCTAGAAAACTTTTCATTAGATGTTATACGTTCAAAAGGATTCTTCTGGTTGGCATCCCGTAATGATATGTGTGGATTAATCAGCCAGGCAGGTAACTCGATGCAGATTCAAGGTGCTGGTGAATGGATTGCAACGTTAAGTACGGATGAGATAGCTCTGGAAATGATAGAAGATCCTACACTTAAGGAGAGATGGGATGCATTCGGTGATCGCCAGACTGAAATCGTTTTTATCGGAATCGAAATGAATCAACAGCAAATTGTATCTGACCTTGATCGCTGTTTATTAACAGACGAAGAAATGAAGATGGACTGGACAATATTTAATGATTCCCTGCCTCAGTTTACGGTAGCAGAAACAAATCCTGATATCATATTAGACTAAAAAGAATAAATTTATAGGAGTGAACAAAATGAGATTAAATATTACTTTAGCTTGTACGGAATGTGGCGATAGAAACTATATCACGAAGAAAAATAAAAGAAATAATCCTGAGCGTATTGAATTGATGAAATACTGTCCAAGATTAAAAAAATACACTTTACACCGTGAGACAAAATAATAATTATTAACAATTTTTCTGGACTACGAAGAGTCAACACTTATTTTCATAGTCCAGTTTTTACTCGCATTTATACTTTAACGTTTAAAAGCATAAACGCATTAAAACTTTTTCTTGATAAATTTTCTTAATTATCTTACAATAGGGATTATATTTTTAGGAAGATAGGTGATTATATGGAACATAAGAAGATGGATAGAGATTTAAAGACTCGTCATATTTCAATGATAGCAATCGGAGGTTCGATTGGTACAGGATTATTCATGGCAAGTGGTGCAGTTGTTGCACAAGCTGGACCCGGTGGTGCATTAGTCGCATATGCTGTTATCGGTATTATGATTTACTTTTTAATGACAGCACTTGGAGAACTCGCAACATTTTATCCCGTGTCTGGTGCATTTAATGCTTATGCAACCCGTTTTATCGATCCAGCTGCAGGGTTTACAGTTGGTTGGTTTTACTGGATTATTTGGAGCTTAGTAACAAGTGTCGATATATTATCTGCTGCTAAAGTCCTAAGTTACTGGGAGATGTTCGGTGGCATTCATCCTTTTATATGGAGTCTTATTTTTCTAGCATTGATTTTCATGTTGAATGCATTTTCTGTTAAATCTTTCGGAGAAGCTGAATACTGGTTCAGTATTATTAAAGTAGCAACCATCTTCTTATTTTTGATCATGGGGTTATTACTTATTTTTGGAATTATTGGTGGTGAGCCTATTGGATTTAAAAATTTTACGGTTGGTGATGCCCCTTTCCATAATGGTATATTCGGATTACTGGGAGTATTAATTGTCGCTGGATTCTCATTTGGTGGAACTGAAGTCGTGGCTGTTACAGCGGGCGAGTCTGAGAATCCAAGTGAATCTATGCCAAAAGCAATTAAGCAAGTCTTCTGGAGAATTTTATTGTTCTATATCGGTTCTATATTTATTATTGCTTGTATTATCCCATATACAGATCCTCAGCTCATTAATGAGAATAGCGATGTGTCTATGAGCCCATTTACTATCGTATTCGATAAAGTAGGTATCCTGTTTGCTGCTTCTGTAATGAATGCAGTGATATTAACTGCTGTGCTTAGTGCAGGTAACTCTGGATTGTACGCAACAAGCAGACTATTATTATCATTAAGTCAGGATAATAAAGCACCGAGGTTTGTTGGAAAACTAAATAAAAATAATATGCCATTTAATGCATTAATAGTAACAACAGGTTTCGTTATACTCACATTAATCTATGCAAACATCAATGCAGGAGGTTATTTCAAACTATTAAACATGGTGGGATCGCTTGTTCTAATCGTATGGCTTATCAGTATAATAAGTCATATGCGTCTAAGAAATGCAATTATAAAACAAAATAAAGATATCGACGCTTTACTTGCATATAAAGCACCCTTATTCCCATTAGGACCGATTATCGTAATTTGTACCATTATTTTCTTGTTAGTTGGTCAGTCATTTGGCGATATTAAGGCGATGAATTATGTTAAGGTCGTTGAATCATATATTCCTATTATCGTTGCAATCATAACTTATTTTAGCTATAAATTAGTTAAACGTACAAAAGTCATTAAACTTGAAGATATCAATCTTGAAAAGCATACGTTATAAGACAACAACCCTATACATTGTGTAGGGTTTCTTTGTATAATATGTATAAAGGAGTGGTGATAATGAGTAATGGACAAATTAACCTATTTGATGACGTACTAAAAACTGATGAAAAATTTGTAATTGTAGTGCAGGGTGTCTATGAAAAACATAACCAGATTATTAAAAAGATTTTACGTGAATATCCAGGACTAGATCGCACTGCAATGATCCGATTATTCGACCATCTAAAGGATACGTACCTTTATGAGCCGTTTGAAGACGATATGGTATTCTACGATATTACTGTCTATACAAATGAAGATTATGCTGCTGATAATATATTTGCACATACAAAAAGACATCGCAATGCTTCAGAATGGACACATACAGCAAAATAATTGTTGCTGCTTGTCAAAAAAGAGGCCAGAAAATTCTGACCCCTAGATTTATCAAGATTATAACATCATTGCTTCGTACTCCATAGATTACATAATTTTCAAGATGCTTCATTATCATCAACATATCAATGAAGCATCATTTTTTATATAGATATGTTTCTATTATTTGTGCGATTCCATCCTCATCATGACTGAGTGTGATGACATCTGCAGCTTCTTTAATCGTATTATTCGCATTCCCCATCGCCACGCCCAGTCCTGCAAATTCAAGCATATCTTTGTCATTATTGCTGTCACCAAATGCAATAATTTCTGACTGCTGAATTCCAAGCTGCTCCGCCAGACGTTGTAACACCTTTCCTTTTGAAACATCACGATGCATAAATTCAAGGAAGAATGGCTTTGAGGTCGTAGCGTGGATGTCAGAACCAAAACTTCCTTCCAGCTGCTTGTTTAAAACCTCAATATGTTCAATATCTCCGACGCCCATCACTTTAGGCACATCTTCTGTAATGACAGTTTGCAGATTGTCTACTTTAATCATTTCTAAACCTGTAAGTTCACCTTCTACTTGTTCGTAGGCTGACTGACCTTCATAATAAATTGTGTTGTCCTTATATGTCAGTGCCATTACATTTTCCTTTCTTAAAAATCGTAAAATTTCACTAAAATGCGCTTGCTGAACATATGTTGCATCTACAACTGTGCGATCATTCATCCTTGTTACAACAGCCCCGTTATAGCTGATAATATAGGATTGATGTGTGTCCAGCTGTAGTATTTCTGCTGCATCTATCATGCCACCTGTCGGCCTGCCGGATGCCAGCACAACCATAGCACCATTATTCTGTGCCTCTATCAATGCCTTGATCGTTGAAGGCAATATTTCGTTCTTAGATGATAGTAATGTATCATCCATATCGAGCACTATCAGTTTATAGTTCATTTTCTCACTCCTAAAAATTGATAGTATTAGTTTACCATACGACCTTCTTTTTCAAAGGTAATTACGCCTTCCTGATCGGGTTCTATGCTTTTTACGTCACAGTCGGGTAACTTTAGTAGATTGAAACGATTTTCATCATACTGCTTAGGATGAGATACAATAAAGATCGATGGCCCTGCCCCACTTAAAAATGCAAAGCAGTCCTCAGTGATAACATCCTTCACCATCTGATAATGCGGCACAAGGTGTGCACGATACTGTTCGTGATAAAGATCACTTGTCATCATCTTCCCCATTGTCCTATAATCTTCAGAGTAAAGTGCTGCTATAAGCATATTACCTATTGCACCTGCACGAACTGCATTTTCAAACGATATGTGGTCGGGAAGGACATTTCTTGATGCTTCAGTTTTCAGTTCATAATTAGGAACTACAACCATGATCGGCCACTTAATCACAGGAACATCTAATGTCACCGTTTCATCGGTTACATTATTATAATATCCTGCAACAATACCACCTTTAATACTCGGTGCAACATTATCTGGATGTCCTTCAATTCGAGAGAGTATACGAATACGTTCTTCTCTTGTTAAATTTAATTGATAGAAATGATTGATAATTTCAAGGCTTGCAATGAGTGCTGAACCACTACTTCCCAGGCCACGCGCTAATGGGATATCAGAATACATTATAACTTTAAACTTTTTTTCTTCTAGATTAAACTGCTGCATAAACAGTCGACACATCTTCCTGATGTAATGATCATCATTATCATCCAGTTCAGATAGTACATCACCGAGATGCTGAATTTCCCAGTTTTCACTTTCTTCTACTTCAAGTTCAAGATAGATGTTTACAGCCATACCGATCGAATCAAATCCTGGTCCTAAATTGGATGTTGACGCTGGGACTTTTATATATAGCATTATACTCGCTCCTCAATGTATCTAATAATCGCTGATTCATCGTTCTTTAGCACAGCAGGCTGTATTTCAATTGAATCAATCGCAGTCTGCGGGTCTTTAAGCCCATTTCCCGTTAATACTGCAACAATCGTCTGCCCCTTTGACAGACGACCTTCACGTTTTAACTTTAACAGACCAGCAATACTTGCATTGCTGCCCGGTTCAGCAAAGATACCTTCTTTCTTTGCAATTAAGTCATATGCTTCTAGTATCTCATCATCTGTTACAGCATCTATCATTCCTTCCGATTCATCACGTGCTGCTTCTGCGAGCTTCCAGCTTGCAGGATTCCCGATACGAATCGCAGTAGCAATCGTTTCTGGCTGCTCGATAATACGACCTTTTACAATCGGTGCAGCACCTTCTGCCTGGAAACCATACATTTTTGGTAAACCAACGTTATGATTTGCATCATATTCTTTAAACCCCTTCCAGTATGCCGAAATATTACCAGCATTTCCAACAGGAATCGCTAACACGTCTGGAACTTGTCCAAGCTGTTCAATTACTTCAAAAGCAGCTGTCTTCTGACCTTCTAGTCGATATGGATTAACGGAGTTTACTAGTGCGATATCATCACGTTTTTCTGCAACATGTCTTACAATCTTCAATGCTTCATCAAAGTTACCTTCGATAGAAACGATATCAGCTCCATAAACGATTGCCTGAGCCAATTTACCCATAGCAATCTTCCCTTCCGGAATTACTACAATCGTTTTCATTCCGGCTCTTGCAGCATAGGCAGCTGCTGAAGCTGAAGTGTTCCCCGTAGAAGCGCAAATGACAATTTCTTTCCCCTCTTCTTTAGCTTTTGCTACAGCCATCACCATACCGCGGTCTTTAAATGAACCTGTAGGATTCGCACCTTCATATTTCACATATACTTCATTTTCAAGAACCTCTGAAAGATGAGCACAATGTATCAATGGCGTACCGCCTTCATTTAATGTGAGTTTCGGTGTTGCCTCACTTACGGGTAAAAAATGTTTATATTCTGCGATTAACCCTGACCATCTGTTCATTCTATACACCTTCAATTCTATAAGTTTTATAGTTTAATTGCTGTTCTTCTAGATATTCATAATTTACTTCTCGGTCTGTTTCAATTGCAAGCATGCCATCCCTTACAATATGTCTTTCAACTGAAATTTCATTCAGTATTGCTTCAATATTACTATCTGCATACAAATCGATAATCAAAAGTAAACAAGAAGGCTGTTCACGCGTCTCCTGCTTAATTTCAAGATGCAGCGGCAAGTTGTGAAGATCAGTCCCTATGAGTTCTATTACGTTCAGGATATCACTGACAACAGCACTTCCTGTTGCAAGACTACCGGCTCCTTTACCGTAATACATTGTATCTCCAACAGCATTTCCATCAATGTAAATTGCATTATATTCGTATTCGACATGCGATAACTGATGATCAGATGGAATGCACATCGGCTCTACATATAGAGATACATCATCACCATTCATGACACCACTACCAATCAATTTAATGCGATATCCAAAAGCTTTGGCAATATCGATATGCGATAACTTCACTTCTCTGATCCCTGTATATCGACAATCCTCAAGTTTTCTGAATTGATTAAAAGCAAGATAGCTCATAATGGTTACTTTTCTGGCAGCATCTATACCATCTACATCTGCTGTAGGATCTGCTTCAGCAAAACCTAATTCTGTAGCAATTCGTAATGCTTCTTCATAAGATTGTCTTTCATGTGTCATCTTACTCAATATAAAATTAGACGTTCCATTGAATATTCCCATAAACTTGCCGATACCGTTCGCGTTTAAGCCATAATTCAAAGCATTTACTACAGGAATACCTCCAGCGATGCTGGCTTCATATTTTAAAGAGACACCGTTATTATGGGCCGCTTGCTCCATCTCTTCTAGATGCTCTGCAAGCAGATCTTTATTTGCAGTAATTACATGCTTCTTCTGATTCAATGCATAGAGTAATATCTCTTTCGTATTTTCTATTCCACCCATTACTTCGACATACATATCTATCGTATCATCATTTTTGATATCTTCTATATTATCAGTGAGTTGATAATGTGCGGTCTCGATACTTCTTGGCTTTGTTACATCAGAAACAAGTATCCATGTAATTCGAATATCCGTATTCAGCTTCTCTTTTATCTGTTCATGGTTCTCCTTAAGGATCTGAACGACACCCGTACCCACCGTTCCTAGACCTAATAACGCAATATTAATTTGTTTCATTATCTCACTCCCGATTATGTTTTTACCAAGAATACAAATGTATTCTTGAAAAGGATTCATAAATATAGTATAACTAAAACATCATCAATGTAAAGATTTATAGAATAATTTATGAAAATGATCATATACTCTATATTCTATTACACTTTAAAGATAAAATAACAATAACATTAAGCGAAATGAGTGATTTTATGAAAGTTTGTAAATTTGGTGGTTCAAGTGTGGCCGATGCTAAACAGATTAAAAAGATACTGAATATTATTAATAATGATGCAACGAGGAAATACATTGTCGTATCTGCACCCGGAAAACGTCATAATAAGGATGTTAAAGTTACAGATTTGCTTATTGCTCTGGTAGAAGCTGTTACATATAAAAAAGATTATCAGGAGCTCATCTCACAAATACTTGAACGATTTCTACAAATAGAACGAGAGCTGAATATACGTCACTCATTAATCGAGACTTTCCGTACTCAGCTCAATGACTATATTATGCGCTATCAAGATCAGCCCGAGCGACTGACAGATGCTTTGAAGAGCTGCGGAGAAGATTTCAATGCGCAGCTTATAGCAAGCTACAACAACGAACAAGGAATAATGACGACTTATTTATCTCCAGGAGATATTGGGCTTATCGTCAGTGATGAACCCTCTAATGCCATCGTATTAGAAGAAAGCTATGAAAAAATAAAAAATAATCTTGCTCATGCTGAAGGCAAAGTAATCATTCCTGGATTTTTTGGTGTTAATAAGAACGGAGATATCAACACCTTCTCTCGTGGAGGCAGTGATATTACAGGGGCAATTATCGCCAGCAGTTTAAGCAGTGATGTCTATGAGAATTTTACAGATGTATCAGGTATTTTCTCAGCAAATCCCAATATCGTTGATCATCCTGCTTCAATTATACAGTTGACATATGAAGAAATGCGAGAACTCTCCTATGCTGGTTTCAGTGTGTTTCATGATGAGGCATTACTTCCTGTCTATCGTTCTCAAATACCTGTAAACATCAAGAATACGAACGACCCAGATCACCCAGGAACACTCATTACGAATACACGACAATCTACAGGTGTCGTTGGTGTAAGTTGTGATACAGGGTTTGCCAGTATTAATATGAAGAAATATTTGATGAACAGAGAAATTGGATTTACACGTCGTCTCTTATCAATTCTAGAAGATATGAATATTTCATATGAACACATGCCTTCTGGAATCGATGATATTAGTATTATATTACGCGCCCACCAGCTTGAAGGAAAGGAAGCAAAGTTACTAGAAAAAATAGAACACGAATTAAAAGTAGACGCTCTTTCAATAGAAAAGAATATCGCAATACTGATGGTTGTAGGTCTAGGTATGAAAACACTTGTAGGTACCGCTAATAAAGCAACAGAGGCATTTAAGGCTCGCAATATCAATTTAAAGATGATCAATCAAGGCTCATCAGAAATAAGTATGATGTTTGGCATCGAGGATAAAGATGCAGACCAAGCGGTAATTGCCGCATATGAGGCATATTTTACGCATTAACAAAGCTCATATATAGAGGAACCGATTCCAATTAAGTATAGACGATTCACATATTTCTATTAACTCAAGTGGTAAAATATCTTCTTTCTACCCTAATTAAAAATGGAGGGCTATGTTTTGAGAGTTACAAGCTTTGCTTATAATATACATTTGAATGACTTAGAATATAATTACAAAAATAACCAATTAACATCTGAAGGGCGAAGACTTTCTCTTATTCCAATCGGTGCAGATTTTAAAAAAGTTGAATTGTTTAGTAATGAAGATAATGAAGGATATTTTGAAGGTAGTATTTGTATTGAAGACAGTGGAAATATAATTGTAGACAAACAAGTTCAGACTGGTGACTTATATATGCTATGGTATGATTTATATCAAGCAACTATTATGAATGAGTATATAATTTCATATTTAGATGTAGATTTTGAAATTTATACATTTAAAAAAGAAAATAATATTGTTCTTACAATTTTAGAAGAAAAAGATAAACGTACAACATATTCATTACCTTTAAATGAATTCAATCATGCTGTAAAAGAAGGATTAATTGAATTTTATAATCACTTGAATCATGATTATATGCGTAATGACTTTGATAGTCCATACTACTTTAAACTTAAAGATATTTATACTGATATTTGTTAGTTATATCTTATTTACTAGTAACCCCAAGAGAAACAGACATATTCGTTAATGAATATGTCTGTTTCTTTATTAGTTATGCGACCTTACGACACGTAGATTGTTTAAAGACTTTTGAAATCAAGCGTTCATTAAATGCTAAAGACTGTCCATATGATAACGCTGTTGCAGAAGCAACGATGAAAGCACTGAAAACCGAATTTGCAAAACAGATGAAATTTGAAAGCTTAGAACAGTTAGAAACAGAATTATTTGATTATGTGAATTGGTACAACAATTTTAGACCACATTCTTCATTACAGTATTTAACACCAATGGCGTTTAAAGTTCTACACATGAAAAGTGTCTAAGAACCTGTTGACATTCCATTGGTTTGATTTTTAACCAACACTTTTTATGGATCAAGTAAGCGTTAGCGCGCTAGGAAAATAAAAAAACTGCGAAGCAGAGTCGTACGCACTCTACTTACACAGTTTATTTTACATTCCTGCATAACCAGTTAATTAACTTCTTTTATGTGGATTATTATCAAAATTATAGTTTATATTTTTAAACTGTTCTATAACTTTTCTTTTTTCTAACTTTCCATCTTTAATATCTATAGGGCTGTATACTGTAGGATCAAACACCTTACATCCACTTTTAATCCATTCTTCTCTCGATAATTGGTGTGCCTTTTCTACAGCTTCTTTATCATTTAAAGTCTCATAGTTTATGCCTGGATTATCATAATCATCGACACCATATTCAAAACCACAACAAGCACATATGACATTGCTACCCGCAAAGTCTTCGTAATATGGAGTTTCATCTAAATCTAGGTAACCACAAACACAACAAGTAAATATATTCATATTATTCTCCTACTGTTTATTAAAATATAAAATACCCCTACTATTTTTTAAGTAAACAAATGCAAGATATTAATGAAGTTTTATATGTTCTATGCTTCTTTTCACATACTACTCCAAGTCCACAATACATTTGTTACAAATATTACTTTTTCTTCGTCTTTTCTTATGTAATAAAGTATATCTAACTTATCATTTTCACCTAAATTAATATAATCTACAAAGTTCATTTCCGTTATAGAGACCATGCGCTTGAACTTCAAATCAAATTTACTTTCTATTTGTTTGAGATAATTAGGAATTTTTTCTAAAGATTCCTGCCTGAGGTTTAAATTAAAATCATTACTATCGTCACTTATAATTATATGACTATTCAAAATATTTAGTTCATCTATCACATACATAAAATTTGCATCCTTTGGAATAGAATGTTTAGTATTTTCAATTAGAACATTGATAATTTGATATTCTTTCCCATTGATATCTTCATTCATAAAACCTATTTGCGGAACATATAATTCTATATATCCATTATATTTAATAAAATTTTCATGATAATTATCCAAGGTTGATTTAAATATTCTCTTAAGTCCTCTATGTTTTTTCATATACTCTCACCTTTTATAATTTTATTCTACCTTTTATAATATTTCTACATGACAACAAACCTATTTTATACTATTTTTAGTAAATTGTGTTAAACTACATTATAATTATATAAAATTAATAGGAGTTTTATTTAGTCAAATACACAGGTAGAAACACAGGTGCTAAAATTCTATAAAATAAAGCGACAGGTACAATATTAGTAGTAAAAAATAATCATGTCGTAACTTCATATATACAAAAAAAGAATGTATAAAAGGACACAAAAATATGGAAAAAAAGTTCGTACTTAAAGATAGAGACTATAAAGAAAATAATATAGCTCTTATATTAGTAAAAAAGGAAGAAAGAGATGTATGTACTGTATATAACTTGATAATAAGTTATGACAATAGGAATGTTTCAAAAGAAATCGCGTTATTCGAAGAAGATATACTTTTAATGAATACATATAAGCTTGAAAATACTCTCAACTTTCTATATTTTACAGAACCAGACTTATCTTTCACAATAATTGATTTAGAGGACGGTATTCTTGTTTACATTAATTTGGACTCCGGAATTGAATACTCAAATATAGCTACAGATTCAGGATTATCAATAAGACTTAATATCACTTATGATTCTTTTACAAGATTCTTATCATCCATTACACTTTAATTAAACCTTTATTATAGGACATTTATCCTATAACATTAGAACTTACACAAGCTTTGAAATATTGATTCCATTTAAAAAGGGAGAGAATACTAGATTCTCTCCCTTTTTAGATATTTGATTTTGATTATATATTCATTTTGTTTAATACCTGGCATTTACTAGATAAATTCTATTTGTCTTTGATTTAATAAGCAATATGCAGCCTACTTCTATTAATACTGTTTCATATATTGGTCACGTTCCCACTCAGACACCTGCATACGATACATGTCCCATTCAATAGTTTTTGAGTGGATGAATGCACGATAGATGTGGTCACCCAGTGCTTCTTTTAAAATATCGTCTTCTTTCATCGCTTTAATCGCTGTGTAAAGTGTTGATGGTAAGTCTTCTACACCAACTGCTTCACGTTCTTCACGATTCATTTCATAAATATTCTGATCAACTGGTGCTGGACAAGCTAATTTATTCTTGATGCCATCTAACCCTGCTTGAAGAATCGTTGCTAATGCCATATATGGGTTAGCAGATGGATCAACCGAACGTACTTCTACACGTGTAGATAGTCCACGTGATGAAGGAATACGAATTAATGGCGAACGGTTTTGGCCACTCCATGCGATATAAACTGGTGCTTCATAACCAGGTACTAAACGTTTGTAAGAGTTTACTAATGGGTTACACACTGCAGTAAATCCTCTTGCATGTTTAAGAACTCCTGCGATAAAGTGACGCGCATCTTCAGATAATTCCATTTCTCCGTTCGGATCATAGAACGCATTTTCTTTCGGCCCTTTGAATAACGAAACGTTAAAGTGCATACCTGAACCACTTACACCATATAATGGTTTAGGCATAAATGTTGCATGAAGATTATGTTTACGCGCAATTGTTTTAACAACTAATTTGAATGTTTGAATGTTATCACATGCAGTAACTGCATCTGCATATTTAAAGTCGATTTCGTGCTGACCCGGCGCTACTTCGTGGTGACTCGCTTCTATATCAAAGCCCATGTCTTCAAGTTCTAAAACGATGTCTCGACGACAGTTCTCACCTAAATCTGTAGGCGCTAAATCGAAGTATCCACCATTATCATTTAATTCAAGTGTTGGTTCCCCTTTTTCATCTAATTTGAATAAGAAGAATTCTGGTTCTGGTCCTAAGTTGAATTCAGTGAATCCTAACGCTTCCATTTCTTTTAAGACACGTTTTAAGTTACTACGTGGATCTCCTGAGAATGGTGTACCATCTGGCTTATATACGTCACAGATCAAACGCGCAACTTTCCCTTTATCAGAAGTCCATGGGAAAATAACCCAAGTATCTAAGTCTGGATATAATTTCATATCTGATTCTTCGATACGAACAAACCCTTCAATTGATGAACCATCGAACATCATTTCATTATCTAGTACTTTCTCTAACTGGCTGATAGGCACCTCTACGTTTTTAATTGTACCTAGAATATCAGAAAATTGTAGTCTTAAATAACGTACGTTTGATTCCTCTGCTAACTTGATGATGTCTTCTCTTGTAAATTTCGCCATAATATCCTCCAGTTGTTTATTTAAAAAATCTTGACAAATCCCCACGGTTAATAGGGACTTTACTACGGTCGAGCTTTGAAACTTCGTAATCAAGAGATTCTTTAATCTCAAATGTGGGTTGTTGTGACTTCTCCTCATTGATAATCGATTTAATACGCTTCATATTAAACCCTTTTTCTAAAAGCAGTTTAATATCAAGTAATAAATCCAGATCGTTCATTGAAAATAGTCTTTGGTTCCCACTTGTTCGTTCAGGTGTAATCAACGACTGTGATTCATAGTATCTAATTTGCCTTGCAGAAAGCTCTGTTAGTTTCATAACGACACTCATTGGAAACACCGGCATATTTCTTCTTATTGCATCACGCATCTTCAACACCCTTTCGAACATAGTTGTAATTTATCATATTTTTTTATAAAAAACAAATCCATGTAAGGAAACCTTACATGGATTTGTTATAACGTTATAATTTCTTTTTCAATCAGTATTTCAATCGCTTTTATTATTGCGAGTTTAACGTGTTCATAAGTTAATCCGCCTTGAACATAAACCTCGTACGGTGAACGTATCGGACCGTCTGCTGTAAGTTCAAGTGATGCGCCTTGTATAAATGTGCCTGCTGCCATAATAACATCATCCGTATAGCCAGGCATATATGCCGGCATCGGTAAATACTGTGAATTTATAGGAGATGCCATCTGAATAGCCTGTGTAAATGCAATCATCTTTTCTTTATCATTGAAGATGACTGATTGAATGAGGTCTGTTCGCTCATCATTCCAAAGTGGCGTTGTATTCAGATTCAAAGACCCAAGCATCGCACTAGTAAATACTGCGCCTTTTAGTGCCTGACTCACAACATGCGGGCTCAGGAAAAATCCTTGATACATTTCATGCAGACTGTAAAGTGAGGCACCTGCTTCTTTGCCGATACCTGGTGCTGTGAGACGATATCCAACACGCTCAATCAAATCTTCACGTCCTGCAATATAACCACCAATTTTACACAGTCCACCTCCTGGATTCTTAATGAGCGAGCCCGCAATTAAATCTGCACCCACTTCTGACGGTTCCTGAATTTCTGTGAATTCACCATAACAATTATCGACAAATACAATAACATCAGGATGTTTATCTTTTATCGCTGATATTGCCTCACCTATCTGTTTAATTGTCAATGATTTACGTGAGCTGTACCCTTTAGAGCGCTGAATACCTATCATCTTCGTTTTTGATGTTATAGCTTCTAAGACATTTTCGATATCGATTTCATTGTTGACCAAATCGATATCCTTATAGGCAACACCATTTTCAATCAATGAACCGATACCGTTACCTGTAATACCGATAACTTCCAAAAGCGTGTCATAGGGTTGACCCGTTATGTAGAGTAATTCGTCCCCGAATTGTAAGTTAGCGCTTAATGCAAGCGTTATTGCATGTGTCCCGCTGATGACTTGTGGACGAACGATGGCATCCTCTGTCTTAAAAACATGTGCATACACCGCTTCTAAGTTATCTCGCCCACTATCATCATAGCCATAGCCATTCGTACCGCCGAGATCAGCGTCTGTAATTTTTATATCATTAAATGCATCTATTACTTTTTTTTGATTATAAAGGGCGATAGATTCTATCCTTTTAAATATCGGCGTGATTTTAATTTCATTGTCATCGATTAATTGCTGGAGCTGTTCATACTTCGTAATTTTCATAGTATTATAACCTCTTTATCTGTTCATTACTTAATAGCTTATTTAATATACCTTCACGACGATGTTCATAGCCACATATTTCATATTTATCTTTGTCTTCATTAAAATTTATTGCTGAAACTAGTGTATGTTCCTTCAGGAAAGCGATTATCTGTCCGGCATCCTTCTCAACTTCAATTGTGTATTTTGACATATTACGCTGCATCATATCAATGAGTTTGCTTTGTATATGTGTCTTATCTTGTTGATCAAACACTGATACAAGCAATTCATCTTTCCCTGCAGCTGTGACGAAGGATTCGAGCTTATCTTTTTTATTCAAAAGCGTAAGTACCGGAATTGTATCCATATCTAGCTCCTTTAACAGAGCAACGACCGTATCGATATGATTCATATAGTTTGGATGACTTCTGTCAACGACGTGAATAAGAATATCTGCATACTTCGCCTCTTCTAATGTCGAACTGAATGCTTCGATTAAATGAGTCGGCAACTGCTGGATAAAACCAACAGTATCACTTAATAGTACTGGATAACCTTCATGCAGCTTCATCATCTTACTCTTCGGATCAAGCGTCGCAAACAGTAGATCTTCCATATATGTGTCACTGTCTGAAAGTGCATTGAACCATGTCGATTTGCCTGCATTCGTATAACCAACAAGCGCAACCTGGAATATATTTCTCTTTTTTCGGTTTTCTCTATAACGCTGCCGATGTTGTTTAATCGTTTCGAGTTGTAGCTTGATATCATGAATTCTGCTTCTGATATGTCGCCTATTCATCTCTAGTTTCGTTTCACCAGGTCCACGTGTCCCGATACCACCACCAAGTCTTGATAAACTTAGTCCGTGTCCAGATAATCTTGGCAATAAATATTCGAGCTGGGCAAGCTCCACTTGTAATTTACCTTCTCGACTTTTTGCACGTTGTGCAAAGATATCCAGTATAAGCTGAGTACGGTCTATTATTTTACAGTCAAGCACTTCATTTAAATGTTTCGATTGACTTGTTGTGAGTTCATTATTAACAACAACCATATCGAATGCTATATCTTCTCGTTCCTTTAACTCTAATATTTCTTCTAACTTTCCTTTACCTATATAATAACTATTATCAGCTCTATCTTTATTCTGAATAACAACTTCGGTAACTTCAATGCCAGCTGTATGGCATAATGATTTAATTTCCTCTAACGATTCACCGAAGTTAAAATCATCGTCCTTTTTTAGATGAACTGCTATAATAAGAGCACGTTCAGTCGCTTTTTGTGTATCTTTCAAAGTTTCACCTCAATTATTTGATACTTCATTTTAACATATTTAGAAAGGATGCGTTTATATGTCTATATACGAATATACGGTTACTAAAGCAAATCACGAATCATATTCACTTGCAGAATACAAAGATCAAGTTGTTCTGATCGTTAATACTGCGAGCGAATGTGGATTTACAAAACAGTTTGATGGACTTGAAAAACTCTACCAGGAATACAAAGGACAAGGGTTTACTATATTGGGATTCCCTTGTAATCAATTTGGAGGCCAGGAACCCGGAAGTGGGGCTGAAGCTGAACAGAATTGTCGTTTGAACTATGGCGTTACTTTCCCGATTCATGAAAAAATAGATGTGAATGGAGATAACGCACACCCGCTGTTTAAATATATAAAAGAAGAGACAAAAGGGATCATGGGCAGTAAGATCAAATGGAATTTCACAAAATTTTTAGTTGATAGACAAGGTAATGTTGTTGCGCGTTTTGCACCTACAACTACACCCGAGCAGTTGAAAAAGCATATAGAAAAATATCTATAAAAATAGAACAATTCCTTTCAGAGGAATTGTTCTTTATTACTTACAACATATTTACACTGCAAAAGTACAGATGGTATGCTTGTAAATGAGATTGTGTTTATCTCCTGCTTTAAGCTGGATGACATTTATCATAGTTGAGTACCACACCTTCTATATGAAAGCCTTTTGTTAAAAATACTGTTAATTCTTGCTGATTTCTTTGGAATTATCTAAAAATGTGTCCTGCAGTTTAGCTGAATTCATCATTATCATCCCTCTGTATGTTTGTAGTAATTTGTTCGACGATTGATTCTATCGTCAATTCAGACGTATCAAACCATTCAATCGTCATCTGATTATTGAACCATGTCAATTGACGTTTTGCAAAATTCCTGGAGTTTTGCTGCAAATGTTCTATCGCCTGATTCAACGAAACTTCTCCATCTATATAAGGAATCATCTCTTTATATCCTATTGCAGTCATGCTTTGGCTCTGTCTATAGCCCTTACTTATCAATGTCTTCACTTCCTGAACAAGTCCTTGTTCGACCATAAGCAATACACGGCGGTTGATTCTGTCATATAGTGTAGGACGCGGCATATTAAGCCCTATAATATATGTATCGTATTTAGAACTTAATGTATGAAGCTTCTTCTGGTCAGTGATAGATTTATGGTGCATTTCATAATATGTCAGAGCACGTAACACTCGCTGTCTATTATTAATATGAATTTGAGACGCAGCCTTCATATCCTTCTCAGTTAACAGACGATAAAGCGTCTCCTTATCCAGACTTTCATAGTGATCCATCAGTTCTTTCTTCAGCGCTTGATCCTCTTCTACAAATTCATATTCATATAGTACGCTTTGTATATATAATCCCGTTCCGCCGACGATCATCGGTGTTTTTCCCCTGCTATATATGTCTTCAATCAGCTTTTCAGCATGGACTTTAAACTGTGCTGCTGAATATGCCTCATCTGGGTTTAAAATATCAATCAGATGATGCGGTATGCCTTCCATCTCTTCCTGTGTAATCTTTGCACTACCGATATCCATACCTCGGTAGACTTGAATCGCATCCCCACTAATAATTTCACCATTAACAGCTTTCGCTACTTCAATACTTAATGCTGTTTTACCTACAGCTGTAGGTCCCACAATAACGATTAACGGAATTTTATTCATTCTTCAACCACTTTCTAATATTTTGTAATACTTCATTTTGATTCTTTTCAAATAATACCTCATGTCTTGAATTTTCATAGAGCTGGATAAAGACATGTTTAATTCCACATTTTTTATATAATCGACCTGTCTTTTCCACCCCTTTCCCGAAATTAGAAAACGGATCGTCCTGACCAGCAATAAGCAGAATCTTTAACGATTTGTTCATGCGTTTAACATTCTTTTTACTGCTAGTAAACTTTAATGATTCATTAATTGAATTTAAAGCACCTATCGACATATTAAATCCTGCATCAGGATCTGAGACAAAAGCATCGACATTATCCTCATTCAAACTGATCCAGTCACTCTCTGTTCGTAAAGGTCTGAACTTACGATTAAAATCGTTCAGAGTCAATTTATTGACGAAATCTAGCTTTTTATAGGGTGGATGTATCTTTAATAGTGGTTTAAGCAATAGCGCAGCTGCCTCATATTTCTTACTATAGAAACTAGTACCTGACAATATGAGTCTATCGAATAAACCAGGGTAACGGATAACATATTTTCTAGCGACGATACTTCCCATAGAATGTCCGAACAAAATAAATTCTCCTTTAAAATCAAATGTTTCAAATATTTCATATGCATCCTCTACCAAAGTATCAATCGATGGGAAATGTCCTTGTTCTGAACTTCCAATATCCTTGCCATGCCCTCTGTGATCATGTATCAGCACATCATACCCCATATCACAGAAATATCTGCACACTGCATCATAACGTTCTTTGTGTTCGGCCATACCATGAAGCATCTGAATGACACCCTTGCTTTCCTCTTGTCTATAAAGTTTAAATGCAATACGTGTGTTATCCTTCAATGTAATAAACTTATTTGTAATTTCCATCATTCTTCACCTCATCTTTATTATAGCGAAACAATTTATTTTCGTCATAGCCTTATCATCATCTGAAAATATAGGAAAACCATCCAAATATTATTTGGATGGTTTGAATCACAATTGCTATTCTCCGTAATTTATTCTACCGAAACTTGAACAGATGGTGATTTTGCTTCATTAATCTTTTGTTCAAGCTCACGTGTATATTCTGTGCGTTGCGCATTATCATAGTTAAGCAAATTAGCCATCGTATCAATAACCGCTTCCTTATATTGTTCAACTTTTTTAATATCGAAATATAGATCACCTGTTCTACGTGTCAAGAAATCAGTAGGTTTAATCACCATTTCTTCCTGGATTGAATATACAAGTTGTGCGTAATAAGCTAAAGGCAGGCCATTGACTTCAGCAGTATGTTTCGTATGTGCAATGTTAAATAATTTCTCTACATTTGAACCATATTTTTTAATCAGAAATCTTTGTTCATCTTCCGGCAGATAACTATAGAGTTCAGGTTTCAATGACTTTTCAATAAAGTGCTCAAAATTAGTACTGCCTCCTACATCTCCACCAGAAATTGTTGCATGTTTCGTGTTGCTTTCTTTAAAGCTAAGCTTATATTCTTCTTTTAAACGTTTTGCAACTAAGTCAACGATCTCCTGTGCCATATGGCGATACCCTGTTAATTTACCACCAGCAATCGTCAGAAGACCTGATTTACCTTCCCAAATTTCATCCTTACGCGAAATTTCAGATGGGTCTTTCCCTTTTTCTAAGATTAGAGGACGAATACCAGCCCAAGTTGATTCAATATCTTCGTCTTTAACTTTTACAGTCGGGAACATATAGTTGATTGCATCAATGATATAATCACGATCTTCCTGTGTTACTTTAGGACTTGTCTTATCATTATTATAGAATGTATCTGTAGTACCGACATACGTTTTACCATCACGAGGAATGGCAAAAATCATACGTTTGTCACTTTCAGTATCAAAGTAAACTGCCTGTTTGAGCGGAAAAACACTTTCGTCAAAGACAAGGTGGATTCCTTTTGTCAGACGGAGTTGTTTATTATTTTTCGAATAATCTTTTCCACGCACTTCATCAACCCATGGTCCAGATGCATTGACAACTTTGCGCCCTTGAATTTTAAACTTCGTATTTGAGATTGTATCAATTGCTTCAATACCACTCACTTTGTTTTTCTTGTTATAAGTAAAACCGGTTGCTTTTGTGTAGTTTAAAATATCAGCACCAAATTCTGCCGCACGTTTCATCACTTCAATCGTCATACGCGCATCATCTGTTTTATATTCAACATAATAGCCCCCACCCTTAAGGCCATTTTCTTTTACGAGAGGCTCTTTCGCTAATGTTTCTTTTGCAGATAGCATTGTTCTTCTTTCCGATTTCTTTACACCTGCTAAGAAGTCATAAACTTTTAATGCAAGAGACGTTGTTGCTGGTCCAAACGTACCCCCTTTATGCATCGGTAAGAGCATCCATTCTGGTGTCGTTACATGAGGTCCATTTTCATAAACAATCGCTCTTTCTTTCCCAGTCTCACTTACAACGCCAATTTGCAGCTGTTTTAAGTAACGTAATCCACCATGAACAAGCTTTGTTGAACGTGAAGAAGTTCCGCTTGCAAAGTCCTGCATTTCAACGAGTGCGACTTTCATACCGCGCTGCGCTGCATCAAATGCGATACCTGCACCAGTGATACCACCACCAACCACTACGATATCATAATATTCTTCCTTCATTTTGTTCAATGTTTGATTTCTATTCAGACTTGAAAGTTGCATTATTATTCCTCCATTAAATCTTATTTTTTAAATACTTGTGTAGCTTTAACCGCTGTCTGCCAGCCTTTATATAAATCATCTCTCTTTGTTTCATCCATTTTAGGATCAAACTGCTTTTCAAGGTTCCAGCGATCACGAATTTCATCTTTTGATTTCCAGTAACCCACTGCAAGTCCAGCCAGGTATGCTGCACCTAAGGCAGTTGTCTCGTTAATTTCCGGTCGCTCTACTGGTACATCTAAAATATCAGACTGGAACTGCATCAAGAAATCATTCTTGACAGCACCACCATCAACTCTTAATGTTTTAACTTCAATCTTCGAATCTTTTTCCATCGCATCAAGAACATCACGGGTCTGATATGCAAGTGACTCAAGTGTTGCACGAATAAAATGTTCTTTTTGTGTACCACGCGTTAGACCGAAAACTGCACCGCGTGCTTCAGAATCCCAGTAAGGTGTACCTAGTCCGACAAATGCAGGCACGACATACACACCATCAGCATCTGTAACATTTGTAGCATACTCTTCACTTTGCGGAGCACTTTGAATCATACGCATACCATCACGTAACCATTGAATTGCACTTCCCGCAACAAAGATGGATCCTTCAAGCGCATAGTTGACTTTGCCATCAATACCATAAGCTAAAGTCGTTAATAAGCCATTTTCACTCTTAACTGCTTTTTCGCCTGTGTTCATTAACATAAAGCAACCTGTACCGTATGTGTTCTTAGCTTCTCCTGACTCAAAGCATGCTTGTCCAAATAGCGCTGCCTGCTGGTCTCCAGCAATACCTGCAATCGGAATCTGATGACCAAAGAAATGATGATTTGCTGTTTTACCGTATACTTCACTTGATGGGCGTACTTCAGGTAGCATTGAAGCAGGTACAGTTAAATATTCAAGGAGCTCTTCATCCCATTTCAATTCATGAATGTTATACATCAATGTACGACTTGCATTTGAGTAGTCAGTTACATGTACTTTACATCCAGAAAGTTTCCATACAAGCCACGAATCAATCGTACCGAATAATAGATCACCATTCTCAGCTTTTTCTCTAGCACCTTCTACATTATCAAGAATCCATTTGACTTTCGTACCAGAAAAATAAGGATCGAGTAGAAGGCCTGTCTTTTCTCTAAATTCATCTTCCAGTCCTTTATCTTTAAGTTCATTACAGATTTCCTGCGTCTGACGAGACTGCCATACGATTGCATTATAAATTGGACGCTCTGTATTTTTATCCCATACGACTGCTGTTTCACGTTGATTTGTGATACCAATACCCTCAATCTGTTCAGGTCTTATATTCGATTCTGTAAGGACGGATGCAAAACATGATAATACAGTTGACCAGATTTCATTGGCATCATGTTCAACCCAACCTGCTTTTGGGAAATGCTGCGTAAATTCTCTTTGAGATACCCCTTTAATCTCTCCATCTTTATTAAAAACAATTACACGTGTACTTGTTGTCCCTTGATCAATTGATAAAATGTATTTTTCCATAATCATCACCCTTTGTTTTATATTAAGTCTGTTTTTTCATTTTTTAATACTGCTTTATTCAAGAATACACCAAGCACTAATGTAGCGACAATTAATACGATTGATAGACCAAATAACATATATTGATCTTCTTTGAATAAAACATGGAATAATGTAGCGCCGAAGACACCACCTACCATCGGACCTACCATTGGAACCACTGCATATTTCCAGTTGGAAGACCCTTTACCTGGTATCGGCAGAATCGTATGAGCGATACGCGGACCCCAGTCACGTGCCGGATTGATTGCATACCCAGTTGTTCCACCTAAACTTACTCCGATGGCTATAATCAATAACCCTACTACAAGAGGGTTCAAACCTTCAGAAAATTTATTTCCGCCAATGAATAACAGTGCCATAACTAAGATTGATGTCCCTATGATTTCTGATACAAAATTAGAAACATAGTTAGGATAAGCTGGTCCTGTAGCAAATACGCCAAGTTTAGTACCTGCATCATCTTCTTCTTTAAAATGCGGCATAAACTGGAACCATACTAATGCTGCTCCCAGTACCCCTCCAATCATCTGCCCCGCAAAATACGGAAGGACTTGATTCCACGGAAGGCTGCCATCAACTGCCATTCCTATTGTAACTGCTGGATTTAAATGCGCACCAGTAATTGATCCGACTGCATACACACCCATAACCACAGCAAGACCCCAACCTACTGCGATAACAATCCAGTCACTGCCTTTTGCGTACGTCCCCTTTAAATTAACGTTCGCATTTACACCACAACCAAATAAGATTAAGATTGCAGTCCCGATTAATTCTCCCACAAAAGCATTCATAGACCCACTCCTCATTGTTTAGTTAAGTTAAAAAAAGACAAAGAGACCCCTAATACTTCAAATTAGAGGTCTCTTCTACTCGTCCCAAATATTAACTTAACACAATCATATCTAATAATGTAAACGTTGTCAATTATTTTATTTCACAATGTTTCCAAAGGTCCTTATTACTTGTCGTCACATACGTAGCACCTGCTGATAATGCCATCTCCACTTCCTCTGGATATTCAATAAGGCCCCCTGCAATAATTTTTTTGCCGGTTACTTTGTGAATATTTTCAATTGCCTTATAAAGCAGGCCAGGCAGTACTTCGACAAAATCAGGATCAGCACTTTGTATAAGCTCATAACTTTTTTTCAGTGCACTTGAGTCTATGATAAACGTTCTGAGAATCGTTTTAACACCGAGCTGGTTCGCCCTCTTTATAATCTTTGGTTTTGTGGATACGATACCATCAACTTTATACTTCTGTATAACATACTCTGTCGCATATTCATCAGATGACATCCCTTTAATTAAGTCGATATGTATAAATGCTGACTTCTGGTGCTGATTTAGAAATTGAATATAGTTACTGATATGGCCAATATGCATATCTAATATGACACAGGTGGAATACTGAGTCGTCACAAACTTCTCAAGATCTTTCATAGAACGGATTGCCGGTAAAATCATTACATCACCCTCTTAAATAGTTTCTCAAGTTCATAAGTTGTAAATTGAATGATGATAGGTCTGCCATGCGGACATGTGTATGGTTCTACAGTATGTGCAAGTTCTTCTAGTAAATAGTTCATATCTGTAATCCTTAAATAATGATTCGCTTTTATCGATTTTTTACAGCTCATCATAATCGCAGTCTCTTCACGGAATTTATTCAAATCTATCTGTCGATGTTGCAGAGCATAATCTATCAATTCCTGTACCGTTTCTTCATAGTTGTCCGGGAACCATACAGGGATATCATTTACTATATAATCATTGCCTCCAAAATGTTCAAGATGAATCCCAATACCTTTAAGCAGCATATTGATTTTATTTAAGTTTATTGCTTCATCTTTACTTAAAGTTACTGTAATCGGAATGAGTAACGACTGCATTTCCAATCCTACATTACCAATTTGTTTTTTGAAGTACTCATATTTAATTCTTTCTTGTGCTGCATGCTGATCAATCATAAACATACCATCCTCATTTTGAGCAATGATGTAAGTCCCATGAACTTGACCGACAATTTCCATGTAAGGGATCTTTCTTTTAGCATGGGATGTATTAGTACTTGTATTTTCAATTACGTCAGATGATTCATTTGTTTCTGGTAAGACTTCTGCAGTTGTATTTAATTCTGCTTCTGAATCACTAATAAATCCTGATGTTTCTTTAGTGCCTTCACCGTCCTGAATTCTTTGTTTATCCAGTCGTGCTGCTTTATGCTGTTCTTTAAAGTTTTCATCGATTTGATTCACTGGTGTATGTTCACTATGGTCGGATTGTTTTATCTTATCATGATGTTCTCTTAATAGATCATATTCAAACTTTTGCTGCTGAAATGTTTCAATCACCTTTTTCTTTTCTACTTTTGGAATTAAATTCTGTTTCCAGATCTTTTCCTTTATCAATCGCTCGATAAGCTCCATCAACTGAGATTCTTTAGATAATCTTACTTCTTGCTTTGTCGGGTGAACATTCACATCTACTAATGCAGGATCCATAACGATATTAATTGCAAGAATAGGATACCTTCCAACAGGTAATAACGTATGATAGCCTGATAATATTGCTTTTGTGAGCATAAAGTTCTTGATATAACGCCCGTTGATAAAAAGAGACATATAATGCCTGTTGCTTCTTGTATGTTCCGGCTTGGCAATAAAACCATGCACTTCATAATCACCTGTTCGGCCGTTGACCTCAACTAGGTCCTGTGCGATTTTCATCCCGTAGACCACAGCCATCGCTTCCTGCATCTTACCATTGCCATTTGAGGCTATAAGTACTCTGCCATCTGCTACTAAAGTAAATTTAATATGGGGGAAGCTGATAACAAATCGATTGATGATATCTGTAATTTTCCCGAGCTCTGTATGAAGACTTTTTACATATTTTAATCGAGCAGGCGTATTATAGAAAAGACCTTCGACAGTTGTTTCTGTTCCTTGACGTGCCTGTGCCAAAGTTCTATCTACTATTTCTCCGTCAATTACATCAATTTGACGGCCTATCGTCCCGTCATGACATGTAGTGACGCGCACTTTGCTAACAGAAGCAATAGATGCTAATGCTTCTCCTCTAAATCCTAGTGAACGAATATGAAATAGATCGTGCTCATTTTCTATTTTGCTTGTTGCATGTCTTCTGAACATTAATTCAAGATCTTCTTCTAAAATTCCAGATCCGTTATCCGTTACTTTGATTTTTGATAAACCCGCTTCTTCAACTTCAATCGTGATACTTGTACTCTTTGCATCAATGGCGTTTTCAACGAGTTCTTTAACGACAGATTGCGGGCGTTCTATCACTTCACCTGCTGCGATTTTATTGCTTATCGTACTATCTAAAGCTTTAATGATTCCCAAGTGATCCACCTACTTTATTCGGGATTTGATTTCCTGTAATTTCAATAACGCATCAATCGGCGTTAATTCGTCAATCGATATATCTTTAATTTGCTGAATAATTAATTCATGCTCATGATTCGAATTATTATTATTAATATCCTCGTTTTCTATTTCAAACAAATTAAATGATGGTTGAATTATCTTATTTGAATCTCCTTTTCTAACCTTTTCATTGTGTTCAAATTCATCTAATAATTCACTGGAACGTGCAATGATCTCAGCTGGTAACTGTGCAAGTTTAGCAACATGAATACCATAACTATGTGCGACAGCACCCGGCATCACTTTGTGCAGAAATATTAGTTCGCCATTATATTCTTTTGCTGCAACATGGATATTGTTCAGACCATCAAGTGTTTGTTCAAGGTCGACAAGTTCATGATAATGGGTTGAAAACAATGTTTTTGCACCAATCTTATTGTGAACGTATTCAATCATCGATTGCGCTAATGACAGACCATCATATGTACTTGTGCCTCTTCCAATTTCATCAAATATAATCAGACTATTTTCTGTCGCATTCTGTAATGCATTTTTTGCTTCTAACATTTCTACCATAAAGGTACTTTGTCCTGATACAAGATCATCTGCTGCGCCAATTCTCGTAAAAATCTGATCAAAAATCGGAACTTCAGCATAAGAAGCTGGTACAAATGCTCCCATCTGCGCCATGATACTAATTAATGCGACTTGTCGCATATATGTACTTTTTCCGCTCATGTTAGGGCCTGTAATTAAATAAATAAACGTATGGTCATCTAATTTGCAGTCATTTGCAACATACTGATCACGTTCCATCACTGTTTCAACAACTGGATGTCTTGCATTTTTTAAGTTCAATACCTTAGTGCTAGATATAATCGGTTTGGTATATTGATGTTTTGTAGCAATTTCACTGAAATTTTGAAGACAATCAAGCACTGCGATATTTTTTGCCTGCTGCTTTAAATTTAATATAAATGTTTTCACAAAATCACGTAGTTGAATAAACAGTTCATATTCAAGATTCATCAGCTTCTCTTCTGCACCGAGAATTAAAGATTCTTTTTCTTTAAGTTCCTCTGTTATAAAGCGTTCTGCATTACTTAACGTCTGCTTTCTCGTGTATCCGAACGCATCAACATCTAAATTAACAAGATTCGCTTTAGATATTTCAATATAATAACCAAAAACTTTGTTATAACCAATCTTTAGTGACTTCACACCTGTGCGTTCACGTTCTTTTGCCTGAAGTTCATTTAGCCACTGCTTACCATTTTTAGAGGCATATCTGAGTTCGTCAACATCATCATTAAATCCATCTTTGAAGATACTACCTTCTTTAATAGAAGTCGGTGCTTCGTCCAATAAACTTGCTTCTAACATATCGTATAATGGTTGTAATGCATCGATATTATCTAATGTACGAATCACTTCATCGTGTTCTTTTAGAAGTGATTGTATCATAGGCAATTGTTCTAATGAGTATTTTAACTGCACAAGATCTTTAGCCGAGACATTACCAAACTGTACACGTCCTGCTAAACGCTCAATATCATATACATGCGTTAGCGCCTCTCTCAGTTGATGTCTTAAAATGAAATGCTCATTAAATAATTCGACACCGTTATGTCTCTCTTCAATCTCCTGATGGTTCAGTAATGGTCGTTCGATCCATTCTTTAACAAGGCGATTCCCCATCGGTGTTTTACATTGATTAAATATAGACAGTAAGGTGCCCTTCTTATTTTTATGACGTATACTTTCAGTAAGTTCTAGATTACGTTTCGCATACATATCAAGACGCATATAATGCACTGGTTCATAGTATACAGCTTCGTCGATATGGGCAAGCGCACGCATTTGTGTATACTGGATATAAGATAATAATAAATTAACTGCTGGTTGCAGCGATTGATCAACACTGTCAGCCTGTTTAAATGTATCATTTACTTCAAATCTTGAAATGACATCCGTAATCATTTTTATTTTATTGATTAGTACTTCGTTCAAATCGATATTTGTAATGATTTCTTTCGGATTTACGGATGATAACTCATTTAACATTTCATCCTCATTTAATCGGGTCACTTTTAGCTCACCTGTAGATACATCACTATAAGCAAGTGTAAACACCTCTTCATAATGAATACTTGCAATGTAGTTGCTTTCGTTTTCACTGATCATATCATCCATAACCGTTCCAGGCGTTATGATTTTAACAACTTCTCGTTTTACCATTCCTTTAACTTGTTTTGGATCTTCCATCTGTTCAGCAATGGCAACTTTATAACCTTTTTCAATTAAACGTTCGATATAAACTTTTGCTGAATGATGCGGTACCCCACACATTGGAATATTGTTTTTTTTATCACGGCGCGTCAATGTAATCTCTAGTTCTTTCGCTGTTAATTCGGCATCTTCATAGAACATTTCATAGAAATCACCCAGCCTGAAGAACAAGATACAATCTTTATATTGCGCTTTCATCTGTAAATATTGTGTCATCATCGGTGTAGGTTTAGACATATTCTCAATCCTTTATTCATAATTTCCATTTAGGGATTCGTTTAAAAAAGAGGTTCAGACAAGAATCGTCTCAACCCCTTTAATTGTTATTAATTTCCACATCCAGGTGCTGCATTTTTCTTTTCTGCACCCGTTTCACCTGTTAATAAGTCGCCACCTGTTGAAACGATAATCTCATCCGTTACGGTCTGGCTGATTGCATGAGAAACCATCTGTAATATGCTATTCACTTCAAATTGCGCTTCTTTGAACTGATCAACAATTGGCATTTCATCAAGTTCAGCTTCAACTTTTGCAATTTTTTCTTCGACCATCTGTAATGCTTTTTCTTTGCCGTATTGTTCGAAGTTGACGGCTTGCTTTTGTAATGATTTTAAAGACGCCATTTTCTCTCTGACAACCTGCGTTTCATGAATCTGTGCCTCTGCACGTTTAAAGAACTCAACTGCTTCTGTTTCTGCCATCATCTTACCTAATTCTTTTGCTTTTTCCAAAATTTCATCATTTGTATACATCTCTACACCTCAACTGGTTTAATAATTTCTATTAGTTCGCCGTTCATTGAATATTGTTTTGTTTCTGTAATTCTTACTTTAACAAGCTGTCCAATTGCTTCTTTCGGTCCTTTAAAGTTCACTAATTTATTCTTTTCAGTGTATCCTGCGAGAATTTCATCATTTTTCTTAGAAGGTCCTTCACATAGTACGATTACTTCCTGATCAAGATAATGGGACAATGCACGTTCAGTATAGTCACCAACAAGTTTATTTAATCGTTGCAGACGATCCTTTTTCTCACGCATCGGTACATTATCTTTCATCTTTGCAGCCGGCGTGCCTTCACGCGGAGAATACAAGTAAGTATAAGCATGGTCAAAAGCAACTTCCTCATAGAGAGATAATGTTTCCTGGAACTGTTCTTCTGTTTCATTCGGATAACCTACGATAATATCTGTCGTCAGTGCAACTTCTGGCATCGCTGCTTTAATTTTACCAATCAGCTCCAAATAACTTTCACGTGAATACTTACGCCCCATAATCTTCAGCACTTCATTGTTACCGCTTTGAACAGGAAGATGGATATGCGGTACAATGTTACCTCCTGCAGCAATCACTTCAATAAGGCGGTCATCAAAGTCCCATGGATGACTTGTAGTGAAACGTACACGTGGAATATCAATCTTCTGAATATCTGCAAGTAAATCGCCTAATCCGTAGTTCAGTCCATCGATATCTTTACCATAAGCATTTACGTTTTGTCCAAGTAAACAAATTTCTTTGTACCCACGTCGCGCAAGATCACGTACTTCAGCAATAATCTCCTCTGGCATACGACTACGTTCTTTACCACGCGTGAATGGCACAATACAATATGTACAGAATTTATCACAGCCGTACATAATGTTGACCCATGCTTTCGTATCACCGAGTCGTGACTTTGGTAAGTTTTCAATAACATCGCCTTCTTTAGACCAGACTTCTACAACCATCGCTTTAGACATATAGGCTTCATCTAATATTGCTGGCAGTCGATGTATATTATGGGTACCGAAGATCATATCCACATTTTGATAAGATTTTAAGATCTTATTCACTACAGATTCTTCTTGTGACATACATCCACATACACCGATGAGTACATCTGGTTTCGCTTGTTTGATATGTTTTAGATTCCCAATTTCACCGAAAACTTTATTCTCTGCATTTTCACGAATGGCACACGTATTGAGTAAAATAACATCTGCATCATTGACATCACTTGTCGCTTCATATTCTAGAGCCTCAAAGATCCCTGCCATTACTTCTGTATCATGTTCATTCATCTGGCAACCATAAGTTCTAATATAAAATTTACGACCGCGACCTAACCCACGATACTGTTCATCAATTTTAAAATCGCTATGGTAATTCACATCTTCTTTGCCACGACGCTTCGCTTCTTTTAGATTTGGTCCTTGGTAAACATGCTCAAAATATTTGCTATAATCTTTCTCAGGTACTGCTTTGCCTTTTGCACCTGAAGATTGTATTCTACCTTCTTCGTTCATTTAAATAACCCCATTTTATTCATAATATCATTACTATAGTATAGCTTTTATATCAAATATTTTCAAAGTATTTTTACTGTAGATACATCTCACATAAAAACATAAATTTAATCCGTCATTTATATAATAATGACGGATTAAATTTATTCTAATAATGCTTCATCTCCACTTTTTAACATTTCCGCATAAATACCATCTCTTGTAATTAAATCTTTTTGATAGCCTTGTTCTAATATTTCACCTTTTTCAAGTACAACAATTTTATCAGCTTTTTTAACCGTATTTAAGCGATGCGCAATGATGATGCTCGTTCTATTTTTCATTAGACGTTCAATCGCCTGCTGAAGTTTCATTTCTGTAACGGTATCAATGTTACTCGTCGCTTCATCCAGCAACAAAATCTTTGGATCTAATATCAGCGCACGCGCGATATTGACTAACTGTTTTTCACCTTGGGAAAGATGTGTTGATTCAAAACTAATTTCTGTGTCGAAACCATTTTCTAATCTCATAATAAAATCATAAGCATTTGCATCTTTTGCTGCCTGAATCATGACTTCATCAGAGACGTGCTGATTTCTGTACTTTATATTTTCTCGAATCGTACCGTCAAAGATAAATGGATCCTGCAGCACATAAGCCATCTGATTGCGTAACGTTTGTTTTGGAATATCTTTTATATCGATACCATCAATCATTATTTTACCTGCGTTAATTTCATAAAACCTTGCCAATAGCTGTACAAGTGTCGTTTTACCTGCTCCTGTCGCACCAACTAAGGCGAGAGATTCCCCTTGATTTAAATGTATCGTCACATCATTAATGGTTGGTTTTAATTGTTCTTCGTTATATTTGAAAGTCACTTGTTCAAATGAAATTTCCCCACGTATCGTTAAATTTCTATTACTGTTATCGATATCTACTTCAGGTTCAGTATCGATGATTTCAAAGACACGCTCTGCACCACTTAATGCAGATAATACAGTGTTGAACTGATTGGCCAGATCATTCAAAGGACGTGTAAATTGTCTTGCATATTCTGCAAATATAACAATTGTTCCGACAGTAATACCATTTCCGTTTAGTGCTAATACCCCTCCGATACCTGCTACAATTGCAAATGATAAATTGTTAAAGAAGTTCATCACTTTCGGAATAAGACCAGAATAAGATACCGACCAGTAGCTGATATCTCTTACTTTTGCGTTCTTCTCAGTAAATCCTTCGGTCACACGGGCTTCTCTTGTAAATAACTTTACAACTTCCTGACCTGAAATAATCTCTTCAATATAACCATTCATTTCACCGATTGCTCTTTGTCTTCTTTTATACAGAATACTCGTACGATTTGTTATCCAGCGCATCGCAATTAACATTAAAGGGATGATCATCATCGTTAATAACGTTAACAGTGGACTAAGCAGCAACATCACAATAATTGTACCAATAATCGTTATAATACTTGATGTAAACTGTATAAATGACGAATTCAGCACTTGAGATATTGTATCGATATCATTTGTCATACGGCTCATCAGTTCACCATGCTGGCGTTTATCAAAAAATGGTATCGGTAACTTCTGAAGTCGACTAAATAGCAGCATTCGTAATTTATACACCGTTTCCTGAGCGATCGTTACCATAATTATTGCAGCAACATATGAAAATAATGATAAACCTATAAATATAAAGAACAGAATCAGAAGATCATTTTCAATGCCTTCAAAATTTTTCTTCAGTATTTTATTATCAATCATCTGTCCAATCATATATGGTCCTACGAGTCCTAATAAAGATGAAATAATCACCGACACTATAACAACTGTAAGCTTTAACCTATTGCCTTCCATCAAGGACCAGATGCCACCGATAGCGTATTTCCAATTGCGTGATTTCGGTATTGGATTGCCTCTTTGATCTGTTTTAATACTTTTGCTCTCTTTTATATCTTTACGCGTTAAAATTACTGGATGACCCAATATCGATTTAATCATGGAGATCACCTCTTTCCTGCGAGTGATAGATTGCTTGATACAGTTCTGATGTTTCTATCAATGACTGATGATCCCCGAAACCAACGATTTCTCCTTTATCTAATAACAGGATATGGTCAGCTGTCATTGCTGTCTGGATCTTCTGTGTCACAATAATACGCGTCATACTTAGCTTAGATAATTCTTCAAATAAATTATTCTCTGTATGGATATCAAGCGCAGATGTACTGTCATCTAAAATCAGGATGTTCGGCGACTTTATGACCGCCCTGGCAATCGCGAGTCGTTGTTTCTGTCCACCCGATAAATTCACACCTTGCTGTCCGACTTTGGTGTCGTACTGTGCATCGAAATCCAGAATATTCGTATGGACTTGTGCGATCTTCGTTGCTTCTGTTACATCCTCAGATTCAGCATGTGCATTTCCAAATAGGATATTATCAAACACGCTACCTGTAAACAGTATGTTTCTCTGAGGTACATATCCAATCATATCCCTAAGATCTGTAATCTCCATTTCTTTAATATCAATGCCATTGATCATAATCTTACCTTGTGTCACTTCATACATTCTAGGGAGCAGACTAAGTAAAGCGCTTTTACCAGATCCTGTCGCACCCATAATAACGAATTTCTCCCCCGCTTCAATATTGAAAGAAATGTCTTTAAGCACCATTTGATGGCTTAACGGATATTTAAACGATACATTATCAAATACAATTGATGCGCCACCACTCACTTCAATATCCGTGCCTCCGTGATATGTATCTACATCAGTAGTTAATATTTCAGACATACGTTCTGCACTTGCTTTTGCTCTTGAATACGCAATGATGATAAATGCAAACATTGAAAACCCACCTTGCATTCTGAGGGCATAGTTAATGACTGCTACGAGTGCACCTACATTCAGTGCGTTATTAGTGACATCTATCGCTCCAATATAAATTACGAACAATAATGCGATATTCATTACGATCAAAAGAAATGGAAGTATACGTTCCATCAACTTTAGTGCACGTGTTGTATCTTCTTTAAGATCTAAGGCGGTATGTTCGAATTTTTCAGATTCATAGTCTGCACTCATATTCGCACGTATCATACGCACAGAAGATAAATTCTGCTGGATATTACGATTCAGTCCATCAAGTTTTTTCTGAACACGTGTAAACAGATTCATACCTGCCTTAGAAGTATAATACAGAAACACAAATATTATCGGAGCACCAATTAAAAGATAGAGTGCTAAGTGCGGCGCAACAATAAAGCTCATGATGATACTACCCAACACTAGAAGTGGTGCACGCAACATAATACGTAAACTCATAAAAAGTACCATTTCACACGCAATCACATCATTTGTCAATCGTGTAATGATACTGGATGTCTTAAAGCTTTCTATGTGTTTAAGTGAAAACTGCTGCACCTTCTTGAACAAGGCGTTTCTCAAGTCAAAGGAGAAACCATGACAGACATGACTCGAAATAAATGAATTGATCACACCACAGATAAACGCAGCAACACTTATGATCAGCAGTATGATTAAATATTGAAGCGTAATATCCATATTCTGCTTGATTAATCCCTCATTAATAATGAGCGATAATATAATCGGTAAACTGAGTTCAACCGCTAGTTCTAATAGCATTAGTATGAGCGCTATAACAATCCATAAGCGATATGGTATTGTAAACTTTAATATCTCTTTCAATAGAACCCCTCCCATTTTGTTTATTTTATACTATTATACATATCGGTTTCCGAAATGTATAATTTATGCTCTATTCCATCGCAACTTTTTTTAAAATAAAGTATAATTAATAATTATTTGGAGAAACGAGGTTTAACCATGTCATTTATCAGTCAACTTATGGATTTTATTTTACATATTGACGAACATCTAGTGAATATCGTTAAAGAATATGGAACATTGACTTATGCAATCTTATTTTCAATCGTCTTCGTAGAAACAGGACTTGTGATCATGCCATTCTTACCTGGAGACTCAATGCTTTTTGCAGCTGGTGCACTCGCCCCTCAAGGCGCATTAAATATCTGGATATTATTTATCGTGTTGTTTGCTGCAGCTGTAATCGGTGACACGGTTAATTATCACATCGGTAAATTTCTTGGACTTGGTGTCTATAATCATCCTAAACTCGGTAAATTCATTAAGAAGGAACACCTTGATAAAGCAGAGGATTTCTTTAATACTCATGGCGGTAAAACAATTGCAATTGCCCGCTTTATGCCCTTTATCAGAACTTTTATACCGTTTGTAGCTGGTGCCAGTAAGATGAAGTATGGTTACTTTATTACGTATAATATTATCGGTGCAATTCTGTGGGTTGGTATATGCCTACTTGCAGGTTACTTCTTCGGGAATATAAAGATCGTTAAAGACAACTTTGAAATCGTATTAATATTAATTATATTAGTATCAGTGCTTCCTGCCGTCTTTAGCTTCTTACAATCCTATTCCGTCAGAAGAAAGATGAAAAGAAATGAAGACAGAAAAAAATATTAATGCATCACCATTAATATTAATAACCGAATGTGAGTCAATCTCACATTCGGTTATTTTAATAATTGAATAATTTGTGCTTTTAATTCTGCGATTTGCGAAACAGATAAATCCTGGTTCACATCTATCGATCTGACTATCGTAGCAGGTTTCTGATTTAAAACGAGTATACGGTTACTCATCTTAATTGCTTCATCAATACTATGTGTAATCATCAGCACCGTTTTATCACTCTCCAATAATAAAGACCTCAACCAGATCTGCATATCATTACGTGTTATTTCATCCAATGCTGAAAATGGTTCATCCAGTAACAGTAATTGATGTTCTGTATTTAATGCACGTAGGAATGAAACACGCTGCTTCATTCCCCCAGAAAGCTCATTGGGGTATCTATCTTTAATGGAAGTGAAGCCTGCTCTTTCTAACAATTGTTCTGATTTATTCACGCTATCATTCGCACTGATCTCTGTTGCGAGGTTAATGTTTTGTATCACTGTACGCCATGGCATCAGTGAGTGTGTCTGAGGCATAAAGGACACATGTCCTGTTTTCCCATTGATACGTTCCCCTTGCAATAAGCACTCGCCACTTGAAGGGATGAGTAATCCACCGATAATATTTAATATCGTACTCTTACCGCTGCCACTCGGGCCGATCAATGCAACAATCTCACCTTTATTCAGTTCTAGGTTAATATTATTAATTACAATATCTTTATCGTAACGATGCATAATATCGTTAAGTTGAATAATAGGAATCATCGTTGCCACCTCAATACAATACGCTGAATAATATATATAACAAGATAAATGACCATAGCAAAGATAATGATCCAGACAATTGCTACAAACACCTGATCTACTTGAAATGCACGCTGAGCTATAAGCATAAATTTACCTAAACCTTTATCACTGCCAAGCCATTCAGAAATGATTGCACCCATTACTGAGTATGTGCCAGCAATCTTTAATCCATTAAAGAAATAAGGCATACTATTTGGCCATTCAAGCTTTTTGAAACGTTCAAGACGCGTTGCCCCCATCATCTTCATATATTTCTCTAATTCTTTATCTGTCTCATTAAATCCTTCAAGTAAGCTCACAGTTATCGGAAAGAAACACACAAGTGTTATCACGATAAGTTTCGGCAATATTCCAAATCCGAACCAAATGACTAGTAGTGGTGCAATGACGATAACGGGTACATTCTGACTCATTATGAGCAATGGATAGACATACTCATGCAGCCCAGGGATTAAACGTAATAGTACGGCTACAGTAATACCGCATAATACCGAGCAAATAATGCCTAATATAACGAGTAATAGAGTCGGATATAAATGCACATGATATGTGTTAAAGTCATTAAAGAAGCTGATAAATATTACGCTTGGCGCAGGTAACGTATATGCATCAACTTGTAGTAACCGAACGAGCAGTTCCCAAAAATAAAGTAGTACTATAAAAAATAGAAAAAACTTAACATATTTCATCATCTATACTTCTGTACAAGCACATCCATCGATACTTCTTCGGCATGATAAAACTTTACTTGTGAAATAATAGATGGACACCCCATTTCACGCATCTCTTTATTCATTAATTCGATTAACTTAAGCAACTCATTCATGTTCCCCTCAATTGATGTTTCAAGCGGATTCACGATGTACTTTAAGTTTGATGCTTCAATCACTTCAATTGCGCGATCAACATATGGAATTACATCTTCACCATTTGGCGTCTTCGGAATAATTTGTATGCTCATTATTGTATCTGCCATTATTTACCCTCCACATATTCATTTGTAAATGCATCTTTAGCAATGAAGTCTTTAGTAATCACTTTGTTATCTTTCATAAACTGTCCAAAATTCTTCCAGATACGTTCTTCCTGATAGCCCCAGTATTTCGCATCATCCTGATATTTAGGTGACAAATATTTTTGTGATGCATATACGAGCTTTTCTTGTTTTTTAAGTTCTGGAACAGACTTCATCAAAATATCTGCACTCTCTTTGTCATGTTTAATTGAATACTCATAACCTTCTTTAAGTGCGGTCATAAATTTCTTAGCTGTCTCACCATTTGATTTTAAATACTTTTCATTTGCAATAACGACAGGTGTGTAATAATCCAGATTTTTATCGTAATCAATTAAATACTGCATATTTACATCGATATTACGTGTTTCTGCTTCGATTCCAGTCCATCCATAATAAACCCATGCGAAATCGATATTCTTCTTAGATGCAGTAAAGAAATCAGTATTTCCCATATTGATAATTTTAGTGTCTTTCACTGATGCTCCGTCTTTTTTCATAACTGCATCAATCATTGGCTGTTCAATCGGTGCACCCCATCCACCGTATGTTTTCCCTGCATAATCTTTCGGTGATTTAATATTCTTATCTTTCAAGCTCATAAATCCACTCGTATTATGCTGGATAATTGCTCCAATCGATTTCACTGGAATGCCTTCAGAACGTGATTGCGTCACTGTTTCCTGTGCACTAATTCCGAACTGAACATCTTTTTTGTTTGCTGCGATAAGCTGATCGGCATTCACTTCACCAGGTGTCTTAATTTCAACATCTAAACCCTGTTTGTCAAAGTAACCTTTCTCTTGTGCTACATATAGTCCTGTATGATTTGTATTCGGCGTCCAGTCCAGCATAATCGTCACTTTTTCTTTCTTATCTTCCTTACCTTTATCGGCTGACTGATCTCCACAGCCTGCTAGTAAAATGACACAACTCGCACTTAACAATAACTTTTTATTCATATTAGCCTCCAAAAAAACACAACCTGATTGCAGGTTGTGTCAGTTGACACTTCCCTACGCTGGTATAATCCAGATCAGGTATATAAGGGTTTAGGACGAATCCAATCTCAGAATAACTCCCCTAGTGTTTAAAAATTTATATTATTTTGTACTGTTTTAGTATAACAGCTTTATTATAAATAAGGTACAGATACTTAGTTTTTATTTGAACTGAGCCATTAAAGCATCAAATTCCTCTTGTTTAATATTTAGATCTGCTTTTGTTAAGTTCTCACTGTAGCCATCAATTTGTGATTCGTACGTCGGTGCATCGGTATCCTGATACACGATACCTGTAACAAGCCCATCTTGTTCGTGTACTGTATTGATCGCCAGCTGTTTATTGGTATGATCATAATCTTCAATATTAGCAAGTTTCGTCAAATTTTCTTTAAACCAGTCATACGTATTTACTTTGTTGTATGTGACACACGGAGAAAATACATTGACGAATGAGAATCCTTTATGATTAACTGCCGCTTCAATAATTGATGTTAAATCTTTTATATCACTAGAAAAGCTTTGTGCGACAAAAGTTGCGCCACTTGCAAGTGCAAGTTCAAGCGGAGAAACATGCTTCTCAATCGAGCCTTTTGGCGTTGTCTTAGTGACAAATCCATGTGCTGAACTTGGTGATGTCTGTCCTTTAGTCAGTCCATAAATTTGATTATCCATTACAATATACGTGATATCAATATTTCTACGTAGCGCATGAATCGTATGCCCCATACCAATCGCAAAACCATCACCATCTCCACCGGAAGCGATAACTGTAAGCTCCTGGTTTGCCATCTTCACACCTTGTGCCATCGGTAATGCTCGACCATGGATCGAATGCACACCATATGAATTTACGTATCCAGACAGACGTCCAGAACAGCCGATACCTGTTATTAACGCGAGCTGTTCTGGTTCTAAGCCGATGTTCGCACATGCTTTTTGTATCGCCGCTTGTACTGAGAAGTCCCCACAGCCAGGACACCAGTTCGGTTTCACATTATTTCTGAAATCTTTAAATGTTGCCATCTATATTAACTCCTTTAATGTTGCGTTGATTTTCTCTTCAATTTCGTGAGGTAAGTAAGGTGTACCATCATACTTACTCATCTGAATCATCTTACCTTGATGATTCGTATTCATCTTGATAATCTGTCCAAGTTGTCCGTTAAAGTTATGTTCAACAACAATCACTTTCTTCACTTTATCTATCGCTTGCTGAACCTCTTCTGTCGGAAACGGATGAAGTTGTTTCATATGCAGATGGTTTACCTTTCCTTCTACACGATGGATTGCTTCATCAATCGCTCCATACGTTGAAATATAACCAATCACTAACACATCTGCATCTTCATGATACGTATTGTATACAACAGGTTCAGTAATCTTCAGCTGTTCTAATTTACGCATACGTTTTTCCATCTGCTTTGCACGGTTTACGGGAGATTCGCTCGGCTTTCCTTCTTCGTTATGTTCAACACCTGTAACGTGATGGATACCGTTTTTCACACCAGGAATCGTACGTGGTGAAATGCCATTATCTGTTACCGCATAGCGTTTGAAGTATGCTTTATCCTCCGTTGGTTCAACTTCAGTAACAAGTGAACCACGATCAATATTAATCTTATTATAATCAAGTACAGGAACAGTCTGTTTCCCTAAAGAAAGCTGTAAATCACTTAAAATAATAACCGGACATTGATATACTTCCGCTAGATTAAATGCCTCGTTCGTTAAGTAGAAGGCATCTTCAGCAGTTGTTGGTGCAAGGACAATCTTTGGAATCTCGCCATGCGTTCCGTAGATCATCTGCATTAAGTCTGACTGCTCCTGTTTCGTTGGCAATCCTGTAGATGGACCTCCGCGCATCGTATTTACGATGACTAACGGCTGTTCAGTCATACCACTCAGTCCAATCGCTTCCATCATTAACGATAGTCCTGGACCACTTGATGCAGTAAATGCACGTACGCCCGCATAGTTTACGCCTATTGCCATAACTGCTGCAGCTATCTCATCTTCTGTCTGAATTACAGTCCCACCAAAGCGTGGTAATTTATCAATCATATATTCCATAATTTCACTCGCTGGTGTAATTGGGTATGCAGCCATAAAACGTGCTCCACCTGCTAATGCGCCAAGTGAAATTGCTTCATTACCAATCATAAATAAATGTCCTTCTTCGGTTGAAGGTTCTAATTTATAATCCACAGTAAGTTCTGAATGACTTTCAATTTCTGCATAACCTTTGTGTAGCGCTTCTTTATTTAATGTACAGATCTTTTCACCTTTTTTAGCAAACAGGTCATCCACTAAAACTTCGAAGTGCTTTAGGTCAGCGCCTATAAGATTCGCTGTAGCACCGACCGCCACCATATTCTTCATCAATGCCGTACCAAGTTCTTTTGCAATTTCAGTGAATCCCATACTAATAAATGCGCCATTGTAATCCTCTGGTGCAACAGGATCAAACTTACTATCTGCTAGTATTATACCTTCAGCCGTCAGTTCATGATAGTTTAAATCAATCGTCTCCTGATCAAATGCCACAAGTATATCCAGATCATCACTGATAGCATAGACAGGTGTTGTTGATACACGAATCTTATTGTTCGTATGTCCACCTTTAATACGTGATGAGAAATGACGATAACCATATAAATAATAGCCCAGACGATTCAGCGCAGTTGAGAATATCTCTCCAGTACTTTCAATTCCTTCACCTTGCTGACCGCCGACTTTCCAAGAAATTTGTGTCTTCAAAACAATTCCTCCCTAAATTAACTATCTCTAATATAACAGAAAAACCTATGTCTATATAACAGACATAGGTAAATTATATAAAAATCAGTCGAATGGCCGATACGTTATCGACTGAGCGGTTGATCCTCATTGATAAGTATTCTTTCAATTTTCTTTGCTTGACCATTGGATTTAAGTTCTACAAATACACCGCTTAACACACCACGTCCTGTATCGGGAACAACATGTTTAACTGGCATTCCTGTTAAGAAGCGGTGAATGACCTCATCCTTATTAATACCAAGTATCCCATCATAGTAACCTGTCATACCGACATCTGTAATAAAAGCCGTGCCCCTAGGTAAAATACGGTTGTCACTCGTCTGAATATGTGTATGTGTCCCAACAACGACGCTCGCTCGGCCATCTGCATAATATGCAAATGCACCTTTTTCACTTGTTGTTTCAGCATGAAAGTCTACAAAGATATAATCCGTCTCCTGTTTAGCGATTTCATATAGCGCATCGAACTTCTTAAACGGACAGTCACTCTGCATCATAAATGCTCGCCCTTGTAGATTGATCACAGCAATCTTCTTATCATTAAATTTAATGATTTCCATTCCTTTACCTGGCGCTTCATCAGGAAAGTTTGCTGGACGAATAATCTTATGATCGCTATTTAGCAACTCATAACTATCACGCACGCCATATGTATGGTTACCCATCGTGACACAATCAACTCCGAGCGTCATCATTTCTTTAAATATCTTTTCTGTAATCCCTCTTCCATGCGCAGCATTCTCACCATTGACTATCGTAATATTCGGTCCATACTTCTTTTTAAGCTGTGGTAAGTACTCATCTAACATATTACGCCCAACCGCACCTACAACATCACCGATAAATAATATTCTCATAATTCACTACCTCTACTCTATTTGTCTTTATTATATAGAAAATCATAAATGAATTAAATGATTTTTATTGATACAATCAAAAATGAGGTGATAAAATGCATTTTATCGGAACAGCAGTCACATTGTTCATCGTATTTTTTATTACATATATGATATGTGATCGCATAACGAATTATTTTAGAACAGTAAAACAGCCCCCTAAGTATAAATCAGCACTAGTTGGGGGCATCATTTTCTCGATTGGATTATCTATCATGCAATACTGGTCCACAATGTAAAAAAGATGACTAGAAATATAACATTTCTAGTCATCTTTTTTGATTCTACTCATGTCTGACCGCTCGTGTCACGACCTATTTTGCATATTCAACTGCGCGCATTTCTCGCACAACAGTTACTTTTATATGTCCAGGATATTGAAGCTCTTCTTCAATCTGGTTTTTAATATCTCTTGCGATACGATGTGCTTTTAAATCATCGACTTCTTCAGGCGTCACAATGATTCTAATTTCTCTACCTGCCTGAATCGCAAATGATTTCTCTACACCATCATAGCTTTCAGAAATTTCTTCCAGACGTTCTAAGCGGCGTACATAATTCTCAAGTGTTTCACGTCTGGCACCTGGGCGTGCTGCACTTAATGCATCTGCTGCTGCCACAAGAATAGAAATAATATTGTCTGGTTCCACATCTCCATGATGTGAATGAATTGCGTTAATTACGGTTGGATGTTCACGATATTTCTTCGCAAGATCTACTCCGATTTCAACGTGCGATCCCTCAACTTCATGATCAATCGCTTTTCCAATATCATGTAAAAGTCCCGCACGCTTAGCGAGCGCAACGTCTTGTCCTAGTTCTGCAGCTAACATACCAGAAAGGTGTGCAACTTCTACGGAATGTTTCAGTACATTCTGTCCATAACTCGTACGATATTTCATTCGTCCAAGTATCTTCACGATATCAGGATGCAGATTATGTATACCAAGTTCAAACGTTGCAGCTTCTCCTGCTTCTCGTATGATTTCATCCACAGATTTTCTTGCCTTTTCAACCATTTCTTCAATACGACCTGGATGAATTCTTCCATCAGACACTAAAGATTCAAGCGCTGTTTTCGCAATTTCTCTTCTAATTGGATCAAATCCGGATAAGATGACCGCTTCTGGTGTGTCATCGATGATAAGATCTACACCTGTTAGCGTTTCCAATGTACGAATATTACGACCTTCTCGGCCAATTATTCTACCTTTCATCTCATCATTTGGAAGGTTAATTACAGAAACTGTAGATTCAGAAGTATGTTCAGCAGCCAATCGCTGTACAGTCGTAGCTAGAAGCATTTTCGCTTTTTTATCAATATTCTGCTTTGCTTCCTGCTCTTTCTCTTTTACCATGACTGCAATATCATGCGTCAATTCTTCTTCAACCTGATCAATAATTTCTTGCTTCGCTTCTTCTTGTGTCAGTCCGGAGATGCGTGTTAATTCTTGTTCATGTTGTGCTATGATTCCTTGAACACTTTGCTCTAACGCATCTACATGCTGTTGCTTTTCTTCAATTTTAGATTCTTTTTGTTCTAAAAGATCATCCTTTTTATCTAAAAGGTCACTTTTACGATCTAAGTTTTCTTCTTTTTGAAGGAGTCTTGCTTCTTGTCTCGCTAAGTCTGAACGTCTTTCCTTATAATCTTCTTCCAGACGATCATTACGTCTTTGATATTCTTCCTTCGCTTCAAGAAGCTTCTCTTTCTTAAGACTTTCGGCTTCTTTGTTAGCCTCAGTAACGATAAAATCTGCAGTTGTTCTTGCCTGAATCTGCTGATTTGTTAATACGTTCTTCGCAACAAAATAACCGATTGCAACACCGATTATGATACTAAGCAAAATGAATAAGAGGATAGTTAAGCTCACATAAACACCTCCTTATTTGCTTTTATATATCAATAAAACATTATATGAAGTATATCCATATAAATTAATTGTACGTTTATGAGTTATACTCGTCAAGCTGTCATCCTCATTAAATATATAAATTTACATCATTTTACTCAAATTGTTGTATGAAATTTTAATTTGTTACAAATTTACCATAATATAAATCTGATATTCACTCTCGCATGTAAACTAAGTTCATAATGACGAAAATTTATCTATAAAAAACGAACGATGTTAAAAATAAATAACATCATCCGCTATAAAATCGGGAGAGGCACTACGCTCCTCCCTTAGGCTGTTAACTATTCTAACTCATCGTCGAATAACTTATCTTCTACTGGCACTTCTTCTTTCTGTGCTGACGCCTCTTCTAACGAAGCACCGACACCCATCGCCTTACGAATCTTCTGATCGATTTCGTCACGTACTTCTGGGTTTTCTTTCAGATAAGTCTTAATATTTTCTCGCCCTTGACCAATACGTTCTCCATCATAAGAGTACCATGCCCCTGACTTTTGCAGCACTTCATATTCTGCACCTAAATCAACGATTTCTCCTTCACGAGAAATACCTTTACCGTACATAATATCAACTTCTGCTACTTTAAAAGGAGGTGCAACTTTGTTTTTAACGACCTTAATCTTTGTTCTATTCCCTACAATTTCCTGACCTTGTTTCAATTGTTCTGCACGTCGTACTTCGAGACGCACTGAAGAATAGAATTTAAGCGCACGACCACCTGGAGTCGTTTCTGGATTACCGAACATTACACCAATCTTCTCACGTACTTGGTTGATGAATATTGCAATCGTATTAGACTTAGATATAGAACCTGATAACTTACGTAACGCTTGAGACATAAGACGCGCTTGAAGTCCCATATGCGAGTCTCCCATCTCTCCTTCAATTTCCGCTTTAGGTGTTAAGGCTGCAACTGAATCGACCACAATAATATCTACCGCACCACTTCTGACAAATGCTTCTGCAATTTCCAGTCCTTGTTCACCATGATCGGGTTGAGATAAGTAAAGATTTTCGATATCTACTCCAAGATTCTTAGCATATACCGGATCAAGTGCATGCTCAGCATCAATAAATGCGGCAACTCCACCTTGGCGCTGTACCTCTGCGATAGCATGTAGTGCCACCGTTGTCTTACCTGAACTTTCAGGACCATAAATTTCTATAATACGACCTTTCGGGTAACCACCGACACCAAGTGCACTATCTAATGTAATAGAACCGCTTGATACTGTAGAGACATTACGGTCAGTACGGTCTCCTAACTTCATTACTGCACCTTTCCCAAATGATTTTTCCATATTTTTAATAACTGTGTCTAATGCTTTTTGTCTTTCACTCATATATATCCTCCTGAAGATCAATTAATGATTGTATATTGAACTATTAAATATTCTTTAGCTGTTATTTACTACATTTAATACTATACGCATTAATGTTAAAAATAGCAAGTAAAATGCGAACGTCTGTTTGTATTTTTTGTGTAATAATTAAAAAATAAGAACGTGTAAGCGTTTTTATTCCAGTGATACTTGAGAAAATTGAAAAATGACACGTTTAAAATTTAATTATTGTAATAAAAAACATTTAGTATTTTTAGTATACTAAATGTCTTTTATGCTACTTTGAATTTTTAAATACATCGCGTCCGTGATAAAAATATTCAATTCCAGATAATACAGTGAAGAATACTGCGACATACATGAGAAGATAGCCACTGTTAAAACCTGTCCACTCTGAAAATGGTTCATTAAGTAACAGTAGTGTCATCGCAAGCATGGTTACTGCGGTTTTAATCTTTCCTAATTGTCCTGCAGCAGAAACGAACCCTTGCTCAATCTGTAAAAGACGCAGTCCAGTAACTGCAAATTCACGTGCAATAATAACGATTGCCACCCATGAAGGTATCGCATCAAGCTCGACTAATGCTATTAGACCGCTTGAAACAAGTAATTTATCTGCTAATGGATCTAGAAATTTTCCCATATTCGTTACGAGCTGCCATTTACGCGCCAAATAGCCATCTATCCAGTCCGTCAGCGAAGCAAAAATAAAAATTAATGCTGCAATAAACTGTTCGATGCGCATTACTTCAGACCCAAGCACAGAAATATCACCCATATTGAAATCTACGAGTAAGAATACTAGGAATATCGGTATTAAAAGTACTCTAGCCACTGTAATTTGATTTGGTATATTCATTTTATTCATCCTAACTCTATTTTTTTGAAACTTTAAAGAAATAAGTTCGCGTGATAAGATTCTCTGCTTCCTTTGGAACCGAAACTTTCTGGTTATTTATATAGATATCTGCTGAAGTAGAATTACCTGAAATAATTGTTACTTCCTTGGCATCCTTATCAATGTTGAAACTCTGTTCTTTAATTTCATTGTATACATAGTTCTTGTTCTTATCATCAAATACCTGTACCCATGTCGGCACTTTAGAAACGATCTTCACGGTCAGGGGTTGCTGTGACTTAACTTCATAGGTTAAATTACTACCATCAAAGTTTTTATATGTCAGACTTGTTTCAGGTTTCACCTGCGTTTTAACAGCTGGTTCGTCAGCCTTTGATATAGTTTCTTGTTTCTTCTCAACAGGGATGTTACGTGAAGGATTGAGAGATGCGGGTTTAAACGTCTCATCTTTATTTGTAAAGAGCAGTTGACTGAGTATCCATATGATGAAAAGAATACCTAAGCTCGCTATAATGATATAAAACAATTTACGCGTTGAATGATCATTCTCTGTAATATGCGTCGCCTTTAAAGTGCCTATTGCTTCTCTAGCCGATTTTTTTTCGACTGGAAGTTCTGATTCATGCTGTTTAATCAATTCTTTCCCATTAAGATTTACACAACGTGCATATTTTTCAATGAAACCTCGTGTATAATCTGGATTTGGCAGGTGTTCGAAATTATTCTTCTCAATCATTTCAATATATTTTTTTTGGATTTTAATTTTCTTTTCAAGGTCGATTAATGTCATACCAAGAGATTCACGTTTAGATCTTAAAATTTGTCCAATTTGTTTCATTAAAGTGCTCCTTTATTAAAAAAATCCAAATTCATCGTTATCAAACAAATTATTTTTAGATAATTGTTCATAAGTAATTTCTTGAGTTTCAGTTTCACGAATCTCAATAATATAATCAAAATCTTCTAATGTATAATCGGTTTTCTGTACAAATAAATCAGGATGTTCAATCACTTTCGTTGCAGGCAGTGCCATCACTTCACGAATTAGATCCAGATGCTCTGGCTTTTGTCTGATTGATAGCGCGCCATCTATAATGTAAATATGACTGTCATCATATTCTCCTTTAAATAAAGAATTACGCACTGTCTGCTTAATCATTGTCGAAGAAATAAATAACCATTTCTTATGTGCACATACACTTGCTGCGACAATAGATTCCGTCTTCCCTACACGCGGCATTCCTCTAATTCCAATCAATCGATGCCCATCCTCTTTAAAGAGCTCTGCCATTAAATCGACCAGTATTCCCAGTTCTTTACGAACAAAGCGAAAAGTATTTTTCTCATGGGTATCTTTCTGTATATACTGCCCATGGCGCACTGCGAGACGATCTGTCAATCTCGGTTCGCGCAGCTTAACGATTTCAATATCATCAAGTTGACTGATAATATGCTCGAATCGTTTTACCTTCTCAACATCATCTGTCTTAATGAGCAGTCCACGCTTTCCCTGGTCAACACCATTAATCGTAATAATGCTGATTCCAAGTGCACCTAGTAAACTTGATACATCTCCTAGAAGACCCGCACGATTAATCACTATCTCATATTCAAGGTACCATTCCTTTTTTAAAGTTTGTTCCATTCGCTTCCTCCTATATATACCAGCCACCATTGATCCGTATTACAGTGCCTGTTGTCGTATGGGCATACTGGTGTAGCAGAGTGCGTACACAATGGCTGATTTCTACCGGCTGTACACATTTTCTTTGAGGAATCTGTTCAATGATGTCCTGCACATCATCTCCAAGTGCATCCGTCATCTTTCCGGCAACGAGGCCCGGTGCAATAATGTTTGCGGTAATGTTTGTTTGTGCATATTCTTTAGCGATAGATTTTATAAAGCCGATTTGTGCCGCTTTGAAACCACTATAGATACTTTCCATGCTACTACCTGTTTCACCCCATATAGAACTAATTACAATAATTCTACCATTATTTCCTTGTAATAAGCCACTAGAAGTATATTGAACGCACTTCACAAGGTTAAAGAAATGAATCGCGTACTGTTCATGAATTTTATCATCTGTGACATCACGAAGTTCTGAAAAATAGGACTTACCAGCAACATAGATTAAACCATCAAGATGTGCTGTCATCCATGTTTCAAAAGGATTCTTTTGTAAAGGAACCGATAAGTCAAGCTGTAAAAAAGAAATTGCCTGTCCAATAAACTGTTCTTTCAACTGCGTAATATCTGCACTAAAGTACTGAGCGATGACTTCATGTCCATCCAATAGCAAATCTCGTGTAATCTGACTGCCGATATCTCCGCTCGCTCCAATAACCATATATTTACCCATTCGGTAGCATCCTGCTATCTGTAATTGAGGCAGATGCTATCGCTGTTTTATACGTTGATATACAGTCCTCGAGTTGTAACTGATTGAGTATCGGTAATAAATCAAAGAGAATGTCTCCATTGAAGAAATAGCGTGTAAACTGATTAGCAATATATTCAGGACTATTCATACTGGAAACATATTCACCTATTGTCTGTTTTATCAGACGTCTAAAGGACGCCTCATCATTCAGCATTTCAAAATGATTCAGCTGTAATAAAATACGTTTCTTCAGTTCTTCAATATTATCAGTTGAACCGGCGATCAATATATGAGAAAAAGTAGGTTCAATAATAAAACTATACCCAAACGTGTCATCGATGAGGTGTTCATCTAGTAGCGATTGATAAAAATCAGTCTGCTCTCCAAATAAAAGATCTAATGCAAAAAGCATTTCCATTTCAATTTTCATATGAGATTCATGTCGATGATGAACATTCGTCTTAATACCAAGCATCAACTTATCCTTTTGTATACTTCCCTTTGATTGGATCATCGGTACATACACATCCGTCGGTTCATCAATCTTCATAAGTTCGGCTGGAACGTATTTATCTCTTTTTGTACCTAAACCATTAACATATTGGTACATTTCCTCGGGTGCTACATCTCCTACGATAAACATAACCATGTTCTCCGGATGATAAAAGGTCTCATAGCATTGATATAAAGTAGTGTCAGTAATTTCAGAGATACTTTCTATCGTACCCGCGATATCATATTTTACGGGATGATGATGATACATCGCATTTAAAGTCTGATAATAGAGCTTATAGTTGGGCTGGTCTTGATACATCTTAATTTCTTCAGCAATGATACCCACTTCTTTGTGCACACTTTCTGGCGTAAAATATGGGGTATCAAGCATATGCATTAGTAGCTTGATATTTTCTTTGAGACTTTCGACAGTCGTAAACAAATAGCTCGTTCGGTCATACGATGTAAATGCATTAGCAGAACTGCCATGCTCAGAAAATTCATTGAACATGTCTCCGTCCTCTTTTTCAAACATCTTATGTTCAAGAAAATGTGCAATCCCTTTTGGCATATGTATCAACTGGTCATCGAGATAAAAATCATTATGTATAGAACCATATTTAGCGGTTAAAGTAACATAGGACTTTTTAAACCCTTTTTTAGGTATGATAAATAAATCAAGACCATTATCAAGCTGATATTCATAAAGTGATTCATCTATAGAACGATAGTATGTTTTCTTCATTATTGCACCTCACTCACTAGACAATATATTGTGTGAAAATATCCAGTTTTCGCTAAATCTATGATGTCAGCCTTTGTCACAGCTTGAATACCTTCAATCCATTCTTCCTGTGATATTTCAGACCCAAATGTATTAGAAAAACTTGTTTCCACAAATCCTTTCGGACGATCCGTTGACTCAAGTCGGCTGTTGATAATCAGTCTTTTTGACAAATCTACCATCTTTTCTTCAATCTCACCACTTTTTATCATTTCAAATTGGTTTTGAATCGTTTCGATTGCACGTGCTTTATTTTGTTGATTTACACCTGCAAGTACATACAGCAATCCACTGCGCGCATCAATCTGGCTATGTATTTGATAAGCTAGACTCAATTTTTCTCTAACGTTCATAAAGAGCATACTGGACGCATCTCCACCAAAGAGATGATTCAATACGATAAAGCTGAAGTACGATCTGTCTGGATGATGCACTTCAAACTTCATACCTATATTAAGCCGCGCTTGTGTGGTATCGATTGTTTCCTCAACATAATTTGTCTCTTTATTCGATGTAGGTCTGCTGTCATTTAAAGTTACCGTTGAAGAATTGAGCTGTATATATTTTTCATAAAGTGATTCAATTTCTTCTGAGTCGATTTCACCTACTGCATAGAAATAAATTTCATCTTCTTGTTCCATCTTCTGAAAGGTTTGATACAACGCTCTGCCATCAATATTGTCCAGTTGATGCTCATCGCCAAAGCTTGGTAGTCGGTTCGGGTCCTCCGGAAACATTGTGTGCAGCAACTGATAAAATCCATATTGCCCAATATTTTCTTTTATCGCCAAAAATTTATTCTTTAATAAGCGTTTTTCTTGATTCACAAGCCGTGTATTAAAAGCCTGATTCTGCACATTCGGGAAGTATAGTACTTCGTGTAATAATTTAAAAGCTTCTTCAAGTAAGTTTGTATCTGTTAAATATTTATCGTTAACAATATCTACACCTAAAGTGATGACATGTGCATTGTTCTGTTTTAAAACAGAGCTGTATAAATTTGCCCCATACAGTTCTGATAGATGATTCATCATCTCTATTTCTGTAGGATACTTCTGTGAAGTTTTCTGCATTAACTTTGATAACACACTTCTTGCTGTCATTGTAGATTCATCAAGCGGTGCTTTAAATTTAATTACGAGCGATATCGTCTTAAATTGAGAAGTATTTAAATAATTAATGTGATGTGACATGTGATTCACCTAATCTTTCTTTGTACGTCTTATTTTAAACTTGACTTGACTCGATTTAAAATAATTCATCGAATAAAGTACAGGATCATGATTATCGTTATAATGAATCTGTTTGAAAAGGAGTAAACTATCATCAGGCACACAATCCAGCGCATTAGAAATATACGGCTCATAGCCGATTGATTCTATCTCAGTCGTAGCATAGCTGATGGCTAACCCTGCATCCATAAGTGCATCAAATAATGACCGTGAATTGATGCCGCTATCCATTTCAAAGTTCATCATATCAATTTTATCCAGACAATAAACAACCGGGGTTTCATCGGCAGTACGAATACGCTCGATAACCGTCACTTTTCGATCATCATCTATACGCAGCACACTTTTATCATCTAGCGACGGTTGTTCAATGTCTTGGCTGATAATGAGGGTGCCGGCTACGTAACCTGCTTCTTCAATCATAGAAGTAATACTCTTTAGTTCATCAACCGGATAGTTGAATGGGGGCTTCTCTTTGACAAAATAACCTTCCTGAAAGTGTTCAGTTATAATTTGCTCAGTTATAAGTTCATGAAATGCGAGTTCAATAGCATCACGTGATATATTTAACTGTCTTGAAATCTCATATTGAGAGGGTATCGGTTTATGACTATTGAAATCTCCAGAATATATCTTTGATAGAATCCAGTCCTTCGTATAGACAACTTCATGATTTACAGACAATATTACCGCTCCTATTCTTCATTTTGTTCTATTAAAACATTTCTTGGTTTACTTCCCGTAGCGGGACCAATTACTCCGTTTGCTTCCAGTTCATCAATTAAACGTGCCGCTCTATTGTATCCAATTCTAAACTGTCTCTGCAGTAAACTGGCTGAAGCTTTCTGTTTTTCGATTACAAATGCATATACTTCCTGATAAAGTTCATCTTCTGAATTAGCTTCGCTTTCTTTTACGTCTGTAGGCGTCATCTCTTCAACGTAATTTGCAGACTGCTGTCTTGTAACAAACTGAACGATAGCTTCTACTTCAGCATCAGATAAGAAAGCCCCTTGTATACGCGTCGGTTTAGATTGCCCATAAGGTAAATATAACATATCTCCTTTACCGAGCAGTTTCTCTGCACCTTGACTGTCCAGAATCGTCCTTGAATCAACAGCACTACTTACACTAAACGCAATTCGCGAAGGAATATTTGCTTTAATTAAACCTGTGATTACATCTACAGATGGGCGCTGAGTAGCGATGATCAGATGAATCCCCGCCGCACGCGCCATCTGTGCTAGTCGCATAATGGCTGCTTCTACATCTTTACTTGCCACCATCATCAAATCAGCTAGTTCGTCAACAATGACTACTATATATGGAAGCTTCGCATTCTTTTCGTTCATCTCCTGATTCTGTCTTTCAAGATACGCATTATATCCTTTTATATTTCGTGTACCAGTATGGCTGAATAAATCGTAACGACGTTCCATCTCACCAACAATCTTCTGCAGCGCCTGAGCAGCTTTCTGAGGATTCGTGACCACTGGCGTCAGTAGATGCGGTATACCATTATAGACGTTTAATTCGACCATCTTAGGATCGATCATCATCAGCTTCACTTCGTGAGGCTTCGCATTCATAAGTATACTTGTAATTATACCATTAATACACACCGACTTACCGCTTCCGGTTGCACCAGCCACAAGTAAGTGTGGCATCTTGTCAAGTTCTGCAGTGATCGCTTCTCCTGAGATATCTCTTCCAAGCACAACCTTCAGCTTATTATCGTTTACAGGAGATGCTTCCAGCACTTCTCGTAAGGTGACCATAGAGACCGACTGATTCGGGACTTCTATACCAACTGCCGATTTGCCAGGTATCGGCGCTTCTATACGGATATCTTTTGCAGCAAGTGCGAGCGCGATATCGTTATGTAAATTGACGATTCGACTGACTTTAACTCCCATAGCAGGCTGTACTTCATATTGGGTAACAGCTGGTCCAATCCTAATTTGACTCACCTTTGCATTGACCCCAAAATTCTTTAAAGTCGTTTCTAAAAGTTGTCCACGTTTTTTTACGTTCTGCATATTGTTCTTTGCTTTTTCAGCAGCAGGATGTAATAAAGTAATCGGTGGGAGCTTATAATTCGGATTCTCATCTTCTGTTGTTGCACTTGTATGTTCCACTGTTTCAAGATCCATATTACCCATCTTAGATGGTACATCTTTACTTGTACTTATAAACGCTTCAGCTTCCACAAGATCTTCATTGTTATCAAATTGCTCTACACTGTCATAAATTGGGATATCCTCAGCATCTTGAGTAAGCACAGGGAGGTCAGACACATCGATGACCTCATTTTGTTGTGTGTTCCTGTCCTTTTTTGCATAGTCTGTAACTTTAGCCATTAACAGGCGTAGATATTTCATGAGCCACAGGAATGTTTTTTCGGCAGCAAGACGAATAGATCTTCCAAGAATCAGCAATGTACTGATGGTTATCATCAGTAGCGATAATAAAAGTGAGCCAAATGTACTGATTAATGTACTGAACACCATATCATACAGATAACCTATGATACCGCCACCAAAAAAATGAATACCTGAATGAGATTGAAGCTCATAAATTGAATTAAATAACGGCACGATGGGCTTACCATTTAACATATGCTCTATAACCTGTAAAAATGAAGGTAGCGCTACAAGCATCAATAACCAGCCATTAACGCGACGATTCAGTGGTATCATCTTTTGATTGACGGTGTAGTATATCGTCACTAAAAGAATCAGTATGTACGCATAAAACCGTGCACTACCCGTAAAGTATGTAAATAGACTGTCAATGCCTACGCCAATGATTCCAAATTGAAATATGGCGGCAAAGATAAGTCCAATAATCAAAAGAGCAATCAAATAACGATAGGGTATATTATCCTTCTTCTTTGTATTACGTTTTTTCTTACGTGTTTTCTTCTTAATAGCCATACTGACACCTACCTTACTAAATAAATAAACAAGCTATTAATAGCTTGTTTATTTATAATTTAAATTTCTGAAATTACAGGAATGATCATCGGACGGCGTTTCGTATGTTCATAGAGCAGCTTGCTCAGCTTATCACGCATTTCCTGCTTAATTTCAGCCCATTCAATTTTATTTTTAGTCAAACCATCCTCTACAATAGCTCTAACCTTTTCTTCAGCTTCTTTGAGAAGATCCTCACTCTCACGTACATAAACAAATCCTCTTGACTGAATTTGAGGTCCTGCAGCGATGGTACGATTTTTTGGATCGATCGTTACGACAGCAATAAATATACCATCTTCACTCAGAAGGCGTCGGTCTCTTAATACGATATTGCCGACATCTCCAACACCAATACCATCAATCAAGACATTACCTGCTGTTACCTTTTCGTTCGCAAGCATATACTCACCGTCAAAGTTCAGACAGTCCCCCTTTTCTAATAAGAAGATATGTTCAGGCAGTACACCTGCTTCAGCAGCAAGCTTCGCATGAGCAATCTGCATCTTAAATTCACCTTGAACTGGAACAAAGTAAGTAGGTTTCATTAAGTTGAGCATCAGTTTAAGCTCTTCCATACATCCATGTCCAGAAGCATGAATCTTCTTATTAGTAGGTATGACTTTCGCACCTGCTTTAACAAGATGATTAATTGTAGAGCCTAATATGACTTCCATATTAGATGAAGGTGTCGTCGTAATAAATACTGTATCCCCTTCTTCTATATTCAGTATATTATGTCTATTGAGCGCCATCTGTGCAAGTGCCTCTATCGGTTCACCTTGAGTACCAGTCGAAATAATGATGACTTCATTCTTAGGATACTTCTCCACATCTTTGATTGGTATCAGCAATTGTTCTTTTATATCAAAGTATCCCAGCTTACGTGCCGTATTAAACGAACTTTCTAATGATTTACCTAGAAATGATACTTTTCGGTTATTTCTAGCTGCACTGTTTAATACTTGCTGTATTCTAATGAAGTTCGATGCGTAGCAGGAAACAATGATACGTCCATTTGCTTTTGCAAATTCATCATTGATATGACTTTCAATGACATTTTCAGGTGTATTGTAACCCGGTTTCTCAGCTTCTGTGGAATCACTGATCAGCATAAGTACACCGTTATCACCAATTTGACCCATCTTTGTAATATCTGGTCTATAACTTCCGGATAAACTTTGATCAAACTTAAATTCACCAGTATAAACAATTGCACCATGTGATGTATGAATCACGATACCAAGGCTATCTGGAATACTGTGTGACGTACTGAAAAATGATACGTTCACATTTTTAAAACGCATAATCGAGTCATTATTTACAGTATAGTACTTAATCTTCTTATTTATATTTGCTTCTTTCATTCGGTCTTTAACAAGTGCAATCGTCAGACGTGATCCATAGATAGGTGCATCAATCTGATTCATAATGTACTTTAAAGCTCCAATTGCATCAACATGTCCATGCGAAAGGAATATTCCTTTTAATTTCGCCTTATTTTCAATGACATAGTTGATATCTGGTATAACTACGTCTATTCCAAGCATCTCATCTTCAGGAAACATAAGTCCTGCATCAAGCATAAACATTTCATCGTCTACTTCAACGATGTACATGTTCTTTGCTATTTCACCTACACCACCAAGGGGTGTCATCTTTATATGTTCATTATCTTTTTTTACTAGATTCAAAATAGTTCCTCCTAAATTCTACCCGTTCAATTCATACTTCTTATATTATAAGCTAAATATAGACAATTTAACAATAAAAAATGCGTAAGCCTCTATAATAAGGCTTACGCACATCTGCTATTATTTTTCTAATTCCATCTTAAATTCGCCACCAGCTACTGTATAGTGCTTTAATGTTAGCCCTTCAGATGCATAGCGATCTGTATCCCCTTTATAAAGTACAAGCTGCACAGGTGCATTTGTTGTCTCAACTTGTTTGAACGCTAATCCCACATCTTCGCTTGTCGTTGACACATGTACAGTTTCATCTTCAATTCTAAAACGTCCTTCTGCTTCAATTTCTGAACCATTCACCTGAATTTTATCAAATACCATAGTTACATCTCCTTGTTATATAGTCATTCATATTATACATTTTTAGCAAGGATTAATCTATAGAAACCTAGTATATTCGGTAACTTGCATACGCTTTCTTAAAAACCTGCAGCGCTTCATTTACCTCTTCTAATGTAACAGCCATTATTTTTTCTTCCAGTTCATGTATATCATATATCTTATTGTAAAGCAGTATGCTCTTACCCATATGCTCCATAATGGACCCATCATAATCTAGATTCATATATAAATTTGTTACAAGATAATGTTTCGTTTTTAAAAGCAACGATTCTTCAATACCTGCTGCAAGCTGCTTGTGTATAAGATGAATCTCTGCCATACATCGTTCTATGTTTTTTGCGTCAGTAGCGAAGTATGTATAAAGAATCCCACCTTCTTCATAAGCATCGACCGATGAATATAATGCATAGCATAACCCTAGTGCTTCCCTTAACCTTCTGAATAGCAAACTCGTCATACTGCCACCATAGATATTATTTATAATCTCATAGCATGTACTTTTTTCATCCAGATAGCTGATCCCTCTATGCGCCAGTATAACATGTGCTTGTTCCATACTTTCTTTATGATGCGTAAGATGAATCGTGTTCATTTTAAATCTTTTCAGTGGGCGTATCACTTTGTGAACAGAGTTAAATTGCTCAAAGTAATCCTTAATAAAATGATAATCAGTTCCAACGTACGACAAGATCATATTATCTGGCTGATAAAATTTATGATAAAACGCTTGAAGCATTGTCTGAGTAATATTATTAACACTGTCAGCCGTACCAAGAATCGGTGTGTTAAATGCAGTGCCTTCAAGTAACGCGCTTTCGAACTGCTCAAATGCACGTTCTTCATCATCATCTTCGATCATCTTTATCTCTTCTAGAATGACCTGACGTTCTTTTTCAAGTTCATCATTCGGGAATGTAGCACAGAACACCATTTCTTTCAGCAATTCAATGGCAACACGTTCAAATCGCTTTAACGTCTTAATCGAATAACATGTATATGTCTTAGTCGTATAGGCATTGACTTCTCCACCAATTGCATCAATTTTATCTGATAATGCTTGAAATGGAAACTGCTCTGTTCCTTTAAACACCATATGTTCAATAAAATGTGCGATACCTGCTGGATACCCTGCCTCATCCGATGTGCCCACTTTAATGTAAAGTCCAATATGAACGACCTCTAATTTTGTTTCGTGATATGCAAATGTCATATCATTCTTAAGTTTAATATGCTCCAAATAATCTCCTCACTGACAAATCAAATAAAAAGGTGAGACATATCGCCTCACCTTAATAATCTACTTTTCTTCTGATGCTTTCTTCTCTTCTTCTAACAGCACTTTACGTGATGCATTTACGCGACCTTGTTTATCAATCTCAGTGACTTTCACCAAGAACTGATCACCAAGCTTCACAACATCTTCTACTTTGTTTATACGTTCTAAAGCAATTTGCGAGATATGTACGAGCGCATCTTTACCTGGGAAGATTTCAACAAATGCACCGAACTTCTCGATACGTTTTACTGTTGCCATATAAATTTGGCCAACCTCAGCTTCACGTACAATATTTTCGATCAACTTCTTCGCCTCTTCTATCATTGATGCATCACTTGAACCGATGAAGACTGTACCATCTTGTTCAATATCAAGTTTAACTCCTGTTGCATCGATAATTTCGTTAATTTTCTTACCACCTGGTCCGATAACATCACGAATCTTATCAGGATTAATATGAATAATTTCAATTTTAGGTGCGTATTGGCTAAGTTCTGCTCTTGGTTCAGAAATTGTAGATAACATATGTTCCATAATATGCAGACGACCTACTCGCGCCTGCTCTAATGCTTCACGTAAGATATCTTCTGTTAACCCGTTAATCTTAATGTCCATCTGTATTGCTGTGATACCTTCTTTTGTCCCTGCAACTTTAAAGTCCATATCACCAAGTGCGTCTTCCATACCTTGAATATCAGATAGAATCGTATAATTATCATCTTTTGTTACAAGACCCATTGCAATACCCGCAACTGGTGCTTTAATTGGTACACCAGCATCCATCAAGGCGAGCGTAGAACCACAGATTGATGCTTGTGAACTCGAACCATTTGATTCTAAAACTTCAGATACAACACGAATTGTATATGGGAATTCTTTTTCATCTGGAATGACTTGCAATAGCGCACGTTCACCTAGTGCACCATGACCAATTTCACGACGACCTGGTGCACGAATTGGCCCTGTCTCACCTACAGAGAAATTCGGGAAGTTATAGTGATGCATGTAACGTTTCTCTTCTTCTACGCCAAGACCATCGATAATCTGATGTTCACCTAATGCACCTAATGTTGCTACAGATAGGGCTTGAGTCTGTCCACGTGTAAATAGACCAGATCCATGTACACGAGGTAAAATGCCGACTTCTGAATCAAGCGGGCGAATTTCGTCTGGGCGACGTCCATCCGGACGCACTTTTTCTTCTGTGATAAGACGACGCACTTCTTCTTTGATCAGTGCATCGAACTTCTTGTTCACTGCAGTGATAACAGCTTCACCTTCACCTTCAAAAGCTTCGATGACCTTTAATTTGATTGCTGTAATATTTTCTTCACGTGCAAGCTTCTCCTGAGTTTGAATCGCCTGAGATAGTCCAAAGCTTTCTGATAATTGCTCTACCTTCGATTCTAAGGCTGTATCCGTTTCAACAGGTACAAACCTAGACTTTACAGGTTGTATCTCATCAATGATCGATTGCTGGAATTCAACAAGTTTCTTAATTTCAGCATGACCGAACATGATTGCTTCAAGCATCTTATCTTCCGCTACTTCTTTCGCACCCGCTTCAACCATGTTGACCGCATCAAAGTGACCTGCAACTTGTAAGTCCAGAACAGAAACTTCACGCTGCTGAACATTAGGATTTATGATGAGTTCTCCATCAACTAAACCTACGTTCACACCTGCGATTGGTCCTTCAAATGGAATATCTGAAACCGAAAGTGCCATAGATGAACCGATCATCGCTGCCATTTCAGGTGAATTATCTGGGTCTACACTCATAACCATAGAAATGACCTGAATATCATGACGGTAACCTTTTGGGAATAATGGACGAATCGGGCGGTCAATCAATCGTGAGGTCAAAGTAGCATCCTCACCTGGACGGCCTTCACGTTTGTTGAATCCTCCAGGTATCTTACCTGCCGCATATAATTTCTCTTCATAATTGACCATTAATGGGAAGAAGTCCACATCTCTAGGTTCTTTACTTGCTGTCGCCGTTGATAATACTACCGTATCCCCGTAGCGTACGAGTACTGCACCATTTGCTTGCTTTGCTAACTGGCCAGTTTCAATAATTAATGGACGACCTGCCCATTCTGTTTTAAAAACTTTCTTTTCTTGAGACATGTATGTATCTCCTCTCTCACATATATCCTTAATCATAACATGACAATTCATATTATGTCATAAATCGCATAAAAAAAAACGAAAGAAACATAGGTTTCTTTCGATAAAATTAGAATTAACGACGTAATCCTAATGATTTAATTAATTCACGGTAACGTTGAACATCGTTCTCACGTAAGTAAGTTAATAAGTTTTTACGACGACCTACCATTTTTAATAAACCACGACGTGAATGGTGGTCTTTTTTGTGTGTACGTAAATGCTCGTTTAACGCATTGATTTCTGCTGTTAAAACTGCGATTTGTACTTCTGGTGATCCTGTGTCAGTTTCATGTACACGGTATTGTGCAATGATTTCATTTTTGCGTTCTTGTGAAATTGCCATTGTTAATAGCCTCCTATAAATTTAATTGACACCGTAACCTGAGCATAAAGTCGGAGTGATCTATAAGCCAAGGAAAGGTTCCTCGTTATTATATCATGAATCAATAATTAATCAAGATGAATGTCATTCAATATTTCAATTGCCTGTGCTTTATCTGCATTTATTTGTGTAATCAGACTATCAATACCATCAAACTTCTTTTCAGCACGTAAAAATTCATACCATTCAATTTCAACACGTTCTCCATATATTGAGTCTTTGAAATCAAAGATATTCACTTCTATCGAAACTTGCTGTTTTTCAGGGTCATGGAAGGTTGGTTTTACCCCCACATTACAGACGCCTTTATATATTTTACCAGTCTGATCGAGCTTCAGCGTAACGGCATACACACCTAAACGTGGCAATACAAAGTTTTCATTCGGCTCAACATTTGCCGTCGGAAATCCAATTGTACGTCCACGCTTTTCACCTTGAACAACAAGACCAGTAATTTTATAAGGTCTTCCAAGTTGTGCATTCACTGATTCAATATCGCCATGAATCAGATCTTTACGAATTAAAGTAGTAGAAACTTTCTCGTCAGCTAGCGCATGTCTTTCTACAGTCGTTACATTGAAACCATCTTTATCCGCTTCAAGTTTAAGCATATTTCCTTTTCCATATTTACCATAAGTAAAATCAAAACCAGCTACAACTTCTTTTACATGATTTTTAGTGAAATAATTCGAGATAAAGTCATGCTCCTCCATTTGAGCGAGCGAAGAAGTAAACGGCACGATAAATAAATAATCAATACCCATCGCTTCTAATATATGCTTCTTCTCCTGCATCGGCGTCAAATAATCTGTGCGTTGTTTTTCAGGATTTAAGACGACAGAAGGGTGAGGGTCAAACGTCATCACCGCTTTTTTCAGTCCTTTATTCTCAGCAATACATATCATGGTTTCAATGACCTTCTGATGTCCAGTATGAATCCCATCAAAGAAACCAATTGCAAGGGCACATGGTTCGTGATCATAACATTGCTCTATTGGATGTATCATTTCAATTGTTTTCATAGCTATCCCCTAATTAAATACTTTTTTAGCTTTGATCAAACCTGGATGCTTCTCATCCGGTATGAAAATTGCTATTACCTTATCATTGTACGTCATCACCGTCTCATCTTCAATCGGCGGGCTCATCTGACGTAACTTTTGGCCATACATAATCTTGACGGATGTCGGCTCATCGACAGCGACATGCCGCATATGGGCAAGACCCGCCTCTATCGGTTTGAGAAGCTCAGCTATCGCATCATAGGGTACTTCACGTAATTCATCTATTGTAATACAGTCTTCAAGCTTAAATCCACCACTCTCCGTTCGTGTCAAATCTGACATATGACCAATAGTACCTAGACTATCTGCTACTTGAGTGGCAAGCGTTCTAATATATGTCCCTTTACCACATGCGACTTCAATATTGAATATACATTTACCATCAATAAAACGAACAGCACTTGTACGTATTAATTCATAAATCTCCACTGTACGTTCTGGACGCTCAACCTCAATTCCTTCACGTGCATATTCATACAATTTACGTCCTTTTACCTTAACCGCGGAATACATCGGAGGAACTTGTCTAATTGAACCCGTTAGTTGAAGTAACACCTCATCGACCTGCGCCTCTGTATACATTCCCTCTTCAATCGATGCCGTATTCACAACCTCACCATGAGCATCTTCAGTCGCCGTCTGAACGCCGAGGGTCACCTCTGCAATATAACGTTTACCACTCTGCATCACATAATCACTGATACGCGTCGCCTTACCGACACAAATCGGCAATACGCCATCCACTTCAGGATCAAGTGTCCCCGTGTGACCGACTTTCTTCGTCCTTAAAATTTTACGTAGCTTAAACACCACATCATGACTCGTCATCCCCCGCGCCTTATTAATACCGATAATGCCATCCATAAAAAAACACTCCTTCAGTAAACTCTAAAATAGTTTACATGAAAAAGTGTGATTGGTCTATTTATCTCTATTTAATTCCGCAATCATACGCTCGATTTTATTACCATAGTCAATGGACTCATCATATTTAAATTTTAAGTCAGGTACAATACGTAAATCCATACGATGTGCGATTTCTGATTTAATGAATCCTTTAGATTTCTCCAGACCTTCTAAAGATTTCTTACGCTCCTTCTCTTCTCCAAGCACCGTTACATAAACCGATGCTAGACTTAAATCACCCGTAACCTCAACTTCTGTCACTGTTACAAAGCCGACATTCGGATTCTTTAGCTTCTGATTGATAATTTCACTGATTTCTTTCTTCAGCTGTTCACCAACTCGTTCACTTCTTAAACTCATATACTTCACCTCTATACTTTCGATTACTTTTATTATAAGGATTCAAACTGCTGATTGTCAATTTTTGCGTTTTTGTATTTTGCTTAATTTTTAGAAAATTTTAAATATTGTGTTGACATCTATGTCATTTTACTTTAAATTTGTAACATACAAAAAAACAGGAAGGACAGATGATGATGAATAACAGACATTTACAACTTAACAACATTATTATTATTATCGGTCCGGACTGGAACTGTAGGTAGATTACACTACTTATAAGTTTAAGTCCTATTTCACATGAATAGGACTGGGAACGATGTCCTATTCAGGGCATCGTTTTTTTTGTTTGTAAAATTAAGGGAGGATTTATATGAGAAGTAATATGATCAAAAAAGGACCTGAACAAGCACCGGCCCGCAGCCTACTGCACGCAACGGGACAAATTAAGTCACCAGAAGATATGAATAAACCATTTATTGCAATCTGCAACTCATATATCGATATCGTCCCTGGACATGTTCATCTAAGAGAACTTGCAGACATCGCAAAAGAAGCGATTAGAGAAGCAGGTGGCATACCGTTTGAATTTAATACGATCGGTGTTGATGACGGAATCGCTATGGGTCATATCGGCATGAGGTATTCTCTGCCGAGCCGTGAAATCATAGCTGACGCAGCAGAGACAGTTATCAATGCCCACTGGTTTGATGGTGTCTTCTATATTCCGAACTGCGATAAGATAACACCTGGCATGCTGCTCGCTGCTGTAAGAACGAACGTTCCTGCTATCTTCTGCTCAGGAGGTCCGATGAAGGCAGGATTATCCGCTACCGGCAAGGCACTGACATTATCTAGCATGTTTGAAGCGGTCGGTGCGTTCAAGGAAGGTACACTCACAAAAGAGGACTTTCTTGATATGGAACAAAATGCATGTCCGACATGTGGTTCTTGTGCTGGTATGTTTACTGCAAACTCCATGAACTGTCTGATGGAAGTGCTCGGACTTGCACTCCCCTTCAATGGTACTGCACTTGCCGTCAGTAAAGAACGTAGAGCACTGATCAGAGAGAGTGCGTTTAAGCTGATGGATCTTGTCAAACGTGATATCAAACCGAAGGATATCGTAACAAAAGAGGCAATCGACGATGCATTTGCGCTGGATATGGCGATGGGTGGTTCCACAAATACTGTTCTTCACACACTCGCACTTGCAAACGAAGCGGGTATCGACTATGACTTAGAGCGTATCAACGAAATAGCTGAAAAAACACCCTACTTATCGAAGATTGCACCAAGTTCTTCTTACTCCATGCATGATGTACATAACGCAGGGGGTGTACCTGCAATCATCAATGAACTGATGAAGCGTGAAGGAATTCTTCATCCTGACCGCATGACAGTTACTGGTGCTACTCTACGCGACAATAATGCTGCTCACACAATACAAAATGAGGAAGTCATCCATACACTGGATAGCCCTTACAGTGAACACGGCGGTCTTTCGATGCTTCATGGTAATATCGCTCCACTTGGAGGGGTTATCAAAGTAGGCGGTGTCGATCCTTCTATACAGACGTTCACCGGTGCAGCCATTTGTTTTGATAGCCATGACGAAGCGGTCGCGGCAATCGATAACCATACAGTACGTCCGGGCCATGTCGTCGTTATAAGATACGAAGGTCCAAAAGGTGGTCCAGGGATGCCTGAGATGCTTGCCCCTACTTCATCCATCGTCGGACGTGGCCTCGGTAAGGAGGTCGCCTTGATCACTGATGGAAGGTTCTCAGGTGCAACCCGTGGTATTGCAGTCGGACATATCTCACCTGAAGCAGCGGCTTTGGGACCTATCGCACTCATTGAAGATGGAGATATGGTCACCATCGACCTTGTGCATCGTACGCTGAACGTCGATGTAACAGATGATGAACTAAAGCAACGTAAGGCACACCTACAACCTTTTAAGGCAAAAGTTAGATCTGGATACCTCGCACGTTATACAGCACTTGTCACAAGTGCTAATACAGGCGGTGTCATGCAGATACCAGAACATCTATTATAAGGAGGAATACCATGAACCATGAACAAACAGGCGCACAACTGCTTGTGCAATCTTTCGTTGACAACGATGTAGAATACGTCTTTGGATATCCAGGAGGTGCGGTACTTCCACTTTATGATGCATTCTACGATGCACCTTTCAAACATATCCTGACACGTCATGAACAAGGTGCGATACACGCCGCAGAAGGCTACGCACGTTCAAGTGGCAAAGCTGGGGTTGTCGTGCTGACAAGTGGTCCTGGAGCGACGAATGCAGTAACCGGTATAACAGATGCTTACTGTGACTCATTGCCCCTTGTCGTCATCACAGGACAAGTGCATCAGCAAGGTATCGGACTAGATGCATTCCAGGAAGCAGATCTGATTTCGCTGACAGCACCAATCACGAAACATAACTATCAGATTCGCTCAGTCGAAGAGATACCTCGAGTTATCAACGAAGCCTTTCACGTAGCCAGTACAGGACGTAAAGGACCAGTAGTTATAGATTTTCCTAAAGATATCGGTATCAGTAAGGCTAGAGGCCCGCTACAGACTGAGATGAACCTGCCGGGTTACACACTTGCACCAAATGTTGACATTGAAACAGTCCACGAGCTGGCAAATTTACTTGCTCAAGCACAGCGTCCGCTTCTATTGGCAGGGGCAGGTATCAATCATTCTCAGTCAAACGATATGCTGACACGTTTTGCAGAAAAATACCATCTCCCAGTAGTGACAACATTGCTCGGACTTGGCGCAGTTCCATACGATAATCCCCTCTTTTTAGGTATGGGGGGCATGCATGGGAGCTATGCTGCGAACATGGCACTTTCTGAAAGTGACTGCGTGATCAACTTCGGGAGTCGGTTCGATGACAGGCTCATCGGAGATGTTGCAGCCTTTCAGCAGAACAAACAGATCGTTCATATCGATATAGATCAAAGTGAACTTAATAAGGTTATACAAGCTGACCTCGCAATCCACGGAGATGTCAGGTCGGTTCTTACACAGCTGCTGGATCTACCTTGCTCTGTCGACAGCAGCTGGACAGAGATATGTATCGAAAGACATCAGCAGTACCCCTTCAAGTATAGACAGGCCGAAACTTTCATCAGACCACAACATGTGGTTGAACTTATCGGTAGGTTTACAGATGAAGCCGTTGTTGCAACGGATGTAGGTCAGCATCAGATGTGGACCGCCCAATACTATCCATTCAAGAAGGCACAGCTGATCACAAGTGGTGGTCTCGGCACGATGGGCTACGGTATTCCTGCTGCAATCGGTGCACAGCTTGGCGCACCTAATCAGATGGTAGTTGCTATTGTCGGTGATGGCGGCTTTCAGATGACCAACCAGGAAATGGCGATATTAAACGAATATCAGCTCCCGGTCAAAATCATCATGCTGAACAATGGTACGCTCGGCATGGTGAAACAATGGCAGCATAAATTCCATGGTCAGCGTTATAGCGAGTCAGTCTTCAGTGGACAGCCTGACTTTCAGATGCTGAGCAACGCATATGGCGTCAAACCCTACCTTATCACGCAGCAACAGGCTCTGGAAGCGACACTTTATGAAGCACTTGCTTATCAAGGTCCTGCGTTCATCGAGATCAGAATCTCCCCTGATGAGATGGTGGTTCCAATGGTTCCATCTGGGAAACCTAATCATGAAGTGGAGGGATACGAATGAACTACTCGCTTAGCATCTGCATGACAGACCGTCCCGAAGTGCTGAATCGTATTACAAGCATCTGTTTCCGACGAGACATTAGAGTTATAGCACTGCATGGACAATCAGAAGGCGGACAATTTAATCTGACATTGGAAGTAGCATTAAGAAACGGCCAGAACATTCATACTGTCATCAAACAACTAGAAAAACCAATAACTGTATTATCAGTAGTAAACAACACAACTCAGGAGGTTTTATAATGGCTAAAGTATATTATGATAACGATGTAAATAAGGAATACTTAAAAAATAAGAAAATCGCAGTACTAGGTTACGGCTCTCAAGGACACGCACATGCATTGAACCTTAAGGACAGTGGCTATGACGTGGTCATCGGAGTACGTGAAGGACAGTCCAGAACACAGGCTGAAGAAGATGGATTTCAAGCATATGACGTCAGTAAAGCTGTAGAACATGCAGATGTTACCGTCGTCCTTATGCCGGATGAAGTACAGCAGCGTGTATTCAACGAGGAAATCGCACCTCATCTCAAACCACAATCGGCTTTAGTTTTCGCTCATGGATTTAATGTACATTTTGGTGCAATCAAAGCACCTGACGATGTTGATGTCTTCTTAGTCGCACCAAAAGGACCAGGACATCTTGTTCGACGTGAATATGTTAAAGGCAGTGCTGTTCCTGCGTTATTTGCAGTCGATCAAGATGTAACTGGTGACGCAAAGGCCCTTGCACTGAACTATGCACACGGCATCGGTGCTACACGCGCGGGCGTCATCGAAACGACCTTCAAAGAAGAAACAGAGACAGACCTCTTTGGTGAGCAAGCGGTACTCTGCGGCGGTATCACAAAGCTCATCCACTATGGTTTTGAAACACTGACGGAAGCAGGTTATCAGCCAGAACTCGCCTATTTTGAAGTACTGCATGAAATGAAACTGATTGTAGACCTTATGTACGAAGGCGGTATGGAGAAGATGAGACATTCCATCTCTAATACCGCTGAGTTTGGAGATTATGTCTCTGGTGCACGCGTTATTACACCTGAAGTTAAGGAGAATATGAAACAGGTATTAGCTGATATCCAGTCTGGCGCATTCAGCAGGCAGTTTATCGAAGACAATAATAATGGATTTGAGTCTTTTAAATCTATGAGAAGTACCCAGGCGGGACATCCTATAGAGAAAGTCGGTGCAGACCTTAGAACGATGATGCCGTTTATCAATAACAACTAGAGGAGGAATAGTATGAACCATACGCATACAAAGATGCCTGTTACAAAAGATGATATAGAAGCGGCATATGAAGTACTGAAACATGTAGTCAAGCATACACCACTTGAAAAGGATCTATATCTATCTCAAAAATATCAGTGCAATGTTTACCTGAAACGCGAAGATCTGCAATGGGTACGCTCGTTCAAGCTAAGAGGGGCCTATTATGCCGTCAGCCAGCTGACGCCCGCGGTTCGACAGCAAGGTATCAGCTGTGCCAGTGCCGGCAACCATGCACAAGGTGTCGCCTACACTGCAAATAAACTCGACCTGCACGCAGTCATCTTTATGCCGGTAACTACACCGAACCAGAAGATAGAACAGGTCAAGTTCTTTGGGCAAGATAACGTGGAGATTAAACTGTATGGAGATACATTTGATGAGTGTCTTGCTGCCGCGCTACAATATACAGAAGATCATAACCTTAGTTTTATCGATCCTTTCGATAACAATCATACAGTGGCTGGCCAAGGAACTGTCGCAAAGGAAATCTTTATGGATCAACCTGTAATCGACTACTGTTTTCAGGCGGTCGGTGGTGGTGGATTAATATCAGGTGTTGGTACATATCTTAAGGATGTCAGCAAAGAAACGCAGATCATTGCAGTAGAACCTCGTGGTGCAAGCAGCATGAAACAATCTCTTGAAAAAGGGACGAGACTCACATTAGATGCTATCGATAAGTTCGTAGACGGTGCTGCTGTAGCAACTGTGGGCGCACTGACATTTGATATCGCACGACAGGTGATCGATGATTGTATCGCTATCGATGAAGGACAGGTCTGCAGCACAATCATCGACATGTATACAAAACAAGCGATTGTCGCTGAACCTGCAGGTGCACTGAGTGTAAGTGCTCTGGAACATTTTAAGGATCATATCATCGGCAAGAATGTTGTATGTATCATCAGCGGTAGCAATAATGATATCAATCGTATGAATGAAATTGAAGAACGTGCACTCCTGTATGAATCTTTAAAACATTACTTTATCGTTAACTTTCCACAGCGACCAGGTGCACTGAAAACATTTGTTAACGATGTACTGGGTCCTGAAGATGATATCACAAAGTTTGAATACCTCAAGAAAACTGCAAGAAGTAAAGGTGCTGTCATCATTGGCGTACAACTGAAAGATAAGAGCGATAAAAATAGTCTCTACCAACGTGTGCAGCAGTTCGATCCTAAGTATATCGCCGTTAACAATAATGAAATGCTCTATTCCCTATTAATCTAAAAAAACACTTCACGAATTTTCGTGAAGTGTTTTAATATTGTAGTTTAGTCTTCTCTTCTTTCAACTCTCAGAAATAGCTTTATTAGACGCGTTTAATCTCTTCCATGACAAAGGCCTCAAAGATGTCGCCTTCTTTGATGTCATTGAAGTTTTCAATCGTGATACCGCACTCATATCCTTGTGCCACTTCACGTACATCGTCTTTAAAACGTTTTAATGCATCAACCTGACCTTCGTAAACGACGATACCATCACGAATGATACGTACTTGTGAATCACGCGTAATCTTACCGTCAGTCACATAACTTCCGGCTACTGTACCGACTTTAGAAATACTGATTGTTTGACGAACTTCCGCCTGACCGATCACTTTTTCTTCAAACTCAGGGTCTAACATCCCTTTCATCGCGCTTTCGATTTCTTCGATTACTTTATAGATGATGCGGTGTAAACGCATGTCTACACCTTCAGCTTCTGCCGCACGTTTCGCATTAACATCAGGGCGGACGTTGAAACCAATGATAATACCGTTAGATGCAGACGCTAAAGTAACATCAGATTCATTAATTGCACCCACTGCTGTATGGATAATACGTACGTTAACACCTTCAACATCAATTTTCATAAGTGATGCTGCCAGCGCTTCAACTGAACCTTGTACATCACCTTTGATGATAACGTTTAAGTCTTTCATCTCACCTTGTTTCATCTGTTCAAATAAGTTATCAAGAGAAACTTTTTGAGATTCCTGACGCTGCGCTAAAATATTCTGCTGCTGACGTGCTTCACCAATACGACGCGCTTTCTTCTCATCTTTAAATACAACAAAACGATCTCCAGCTAAAGGTACATCTTGAAGTCCAGTAATTTCTACTGGTAAAGATGGTCCAGCTGTCTTGATACGTTTGCCAAGATCGTTGACCATTGCACGGACACGACCGAACGTATTACCAACAACAATAGAGTCTCCGATTTCAAGCGTACCATCTTGAACAAGTAAAGATGCAGCTGGTCCACGAGATTTGTCTAATTCCGCTTCAATTACAGTTCCGATCGCTGTACGTTTCGGATTTGCCTTTAATTCTTCAACTTCAGTTACAAGCTGAATCATTTCTAGTAAATCATCGATTCCGTCACCTTTAATTGCGGAGATTTGAACGAAGATAGTATCGCCGCCCCAATCTTCAGGATATAATCCGTGCTCACCAAGTTCCTGCATTACACGGTCTGGATTAGCAGTTGGCTTATCAATTTTGTTTACAGCAACGATGATTGGTACTTCTGCTGCTTTCGCATGGTTAATGGCTTCAACCGTTTGTGGCATTACGCCATCATCAGCTGCTACTACTAATATTGTGATATCTGTTACTTGCGCCCCACGTGCACGCATAGTCGTAAACGCAGCATGTCCTGGTGTATCAAGGAATGTAATAGGCTTATCATTATATTCAATTTGATATGCACCGATATGCTGTGTGATTCCTCCTGCTTCTCCTGCAGTAACACGTGTATTACGGATGGAATCAAGTAATGTTGTTTTACCATGGTCAACGTGTCCCATAATTGTAACAACAGGCGGACGTTCCATAATATCCTCTTCATTAGCATCTACATCTTCAAAATATGTTTCTAGGTCTGTTGCATCCACAACAACTTCTAGTTCAGCTTCTACGCCATACTCATCACAAATAAGCTCGATTGCTTCTTGATTTAAAGATTGGTTGATATTAGCCATAATACCAACCATAAATAAATTTTTAACGATTTCAGAAGCATCTTTACCTAGTTTTTCAGCCAGCTCTCCTACTGTAATGCCTTCTTCATACGTAATTTTAGATGGTGTTTCTTTTACAACAGGTACTTCTTGTTTTGGTTCAGGTTTTTGTTTACCTTTGCCTTTACCTTTTTTGTTTTTAGATGGACCGCCCGTACCTGGTTTATTATGACTTCCAGGACGATGGTTTGGATTACGTTTTTGATTATTATTTTGAGGCTTCTTCTGATCGCTTTGCTTTTTCTGTTCTTCTTTTTTAGGCTGTTCTTTTTTAGGTTCTTCTTTTTTTGATTCAGCTTTTTGCTCAGGTTTCACTTCTGCTTTAGCATCAGATTTCTTGAAGATTTTATCTAATGCACTGATTTCTTTTGCTTCGATTACCTGCATATGACTCGATGCTTCAATATTCATTTTCTTTAATGCATCGATAATATCTTTACTTTTTAAGCTGACTTCTTTTGCGTATTCATATATTCTCTTTTTACTCATAGCTTCTCTCCTCATTGATGTCTCGAATCAAAGCTTTCATTGACTTCGCAAATCCAGCATCCAGAACGCCAATTGTTACACGTTCATCTTTACCAAGTGCATAGCCTAGTTCATACCTTGTACATACTTGTTCTAGAGCGACTTGATAGGACTGGCATTTGTTCGAAACATTTTTCATAGTATTGTTTGATGCGTCTGTAGAAATGATGACGAGCTTAGCACGTTTACTTCGTACATCATTTAATACAAGCTCTTCTCCAGTAGATAATTTTCTTGCACGCATCGCAAGACCTAGCAGGTTTAATAACTTATCTTTAGATGTCATCGTTTTGGAATCATCTCTCTATAGATGAGTCGAATAATTTCATCATATACTGGATTCATCACCGTTTCATCGGTCTCGAAATAATGTTCTAATTTCTTTTTTTCACGTGCTTTATTTACGATATCTAAATCCATCGAAACATATGCACCACGCCCATTTTGCTTACCGGTCGCATCTGCAAATATTTCGCCTTCTTTATTTTTAACGACACGAATCAGTTCTTTCTTAGGTTTCATTTCATTAGAAAGAATACATTTTCTCATGGGTATTTTACGCTGCTTCATTAAACCCCCCCTATTCTGCCGGGTAAATGCCCGCTTCTTTAGCATCTGTCTCAGATTTAATATCAATCTTCCAACCCGTTAGCTTGGCAGCAAGACGTGCATTCTGACCTTTCTTACCAATAGCGAGCGACAACTGATAATCCGGAACAATTACTGTTGTTGACTGATTCGCTTCATCTACCAATACATCGACAACTTGAGATGGACTTAATGCGTTCTTAACGAAAGTCTTTGTATCTGCACTCCATTCAACAATGTCAATTTTTTCTCCACCGAGTTCTTCCACAACCGCTTCAACACGAGCACCTTTCGCACCGACACATGCTCCCACAGCATCGATATCAGGATTATCGGAATAGACGCTGATCTTTGAGCGATCTCCTGCTTCACGGGCTACAGATTTCACCACTACCGTGCCATCAAAAATTTCAGGAACTTCTTGTTCGAATAAACGTTTTAATAATCCTGGATGACTACGTGACACAAAGATTTGAGGTCCTTTAGTCGTCTGCTCAACTTTGTTGACATAGACTTTAATACGTTCTGTCGGACGATAAACTTCATTCGGACTTCTTTCTGCTTCAGATAAAACAGCCTCTGTCTTACCTAAAGTCACATAGACATAACGGTGATCCACACGGTCGATGATACCAGTCATAATATCATCTTCCTTATCGATAAACTCATTATATAATATACCACGTTCTGCATCTCTTAATCTTTGTAGTACAGCTTGCTTTGCAGCTTGTGCTGAAACACGTCCAAAATCTTTTGGTGTAACATCTTCTTCATATATATCGCCGATTTCATATGCGGGGTTCGACAATAATGCTGTTTCAAGACTTACTTCATCTCTTGGATTCATTACTTCTTCAACTACGTCTTTACGTGAATATACTCGGTATGCTCCATTGTCCATATTCAGTTCAACGCGTACATTGTTGGCCGAATTATAGTTTTTCTTATAAGCAGTGATCAAAGCTGCTTCAATCGTTTCTATTAATACGTCTCTTGGAATCGATTTTTCTTTCTCAAGAAAATCAATCGCATTTAATAATTCATTGTTTTTCATAACTGCCTCCTATAGAATGACTGCAAGACGAATCTTAGCAATACGCTTACGGTCAATTTCAATCACTTTTGTTCTCGTTTTAATCTTTGCTGACAATGTTATCGTATCTTTTGAGACTTCTTTTAATTCACCGATCCATTCTTTATCCCCTTCAACAGGTTCATAAAGTTTTACATAGACATGCTTACCAATTGCGTTCTCGTAATCCTTTTCCTTTTTGAGCGGACGTTCTGCACCTGGAGATGAAACATCTAGGAAATAAGCTTCTGTAATCGGGTCTTCTTTATCCATCACTTCACTGATTTTTTCACTTGCCAGTGCACAGTCACTAATATCGATACCACCTAGTTTGTCTATGGCGATACGTAGATAGTAATCCGGACCTTCTTTCACATATTCCACATCTACAAGTTCAAACCCTAAAGATTCAACTACCGGCTGACATATCGCTTCAACGCGTTCTGTAACTTTACTCATATAATCCTCCTAACATAAACGTAAGAAAAGAGCGGGGATTCCCACTCTTTTCGCTAGTAGAGTATTTTCTTTAACAATTAAATCATAACATAAAGTTGTGCATTCATCAAACAATTACAAGTCAAAAATTGAGAGCTGTGCCTTATCAGGCATACCAGAAAGACTTCCGAGTTCATCTAGATAATCAATGATCTTTTGAGAAACGCCTGCTTTTTTATTCAGCTCTTCTTTTGACAAGAATGGTCCTTCGTCTCTCGCTACTACAATGCGTTTCGCAACGTTCTCACCTAGACCCGGAACAGAGATAAAGGGCGGAATTAATGTGTCATCTTCAATGATGAATTCAAAGGCTGTACTTTTTTCCAGTGAAATCGGCTGAACCTTAAAGCCACGCTGCGCCATTTCATTAGTAATTTCAAGCACTGTGAGTACATCTTTCTCTTTCTTACCGAGGTCATGAAAACGACTATAGTAATCTTTCACTGTTGCTTTAATCGTATGCTTGTCTTTCGTCATCGTCAATAAATCAAAGTCACTCGCACGAACAGTAAAGTAACTTGCATAATAATATAACGGATGATGCACTTTAAAGTATGCGATACGTACTGCCATGAGTACATATGCCGCTGCATGGGCTTTCGGGAACATATATTTAATCTTTTTGCATGAATCTAAATACCATTCAGGCACCTTATTCTCGCGCATTGCAGCTTCAAATTCTTCAGATAGTCCCTTACCCTTACGCACAGATTCCATAATCTTAAATGCAAGTGATGGTTCTAAGCCGGCATACATTAAATACACCATAATATCATCACGACATCCGATAACAGAACTTAAATCACATGTCCCGCTCTTTATAAGTTCTTGAGCATTGCCAAGCCATACATCTGTCCCATGAGATAATCCAGAAATCTGCACGAGCTCACTGAATGATGAAGGCTTTGTATCTTCAAGCATTTGACGCACGAAGCCAGTACCAAACTCTGGCACACCTAGGGTTCCAGTCTTACATAATATATCCTCTTCAGTGACACCTAAGGATTCAGGGCTCGAGAATATTTTCATCGTTTCTTTATCATCGACAGGAATTGTCTTAGGATCCATACCTGATAAATCCTGTAGCATACGAATCATCGTAGGATCATCGTGTCCGAGTATATCTAACTTCAATAAATTATCATGTATAGAATGGAAATCAAAATGAGTCGTTTTCCATGCACTGGACTGATCATCTGCAGGATATTGAATCGGTGTAAAATCATAGATGTCCATATAGTCTGGCACAACGATAATACCGCCAGGATGCTGTCCTGTCGTACGTTTGACACCCGTACATGACTTTACAAGCCTATCAATTTCAGCACCACGTTTATGCGCACCTGAATCATTCATATAGCCTTTCACATAACCAAATGCCGTCTTCTCTGCAACCGTACCAATCGTACCTGCCCGGAACACTTTATCTTCTCCAAATAGTACTTTTGTATAGTTATGCGCAATTGGCTGATATTCTCCGCTAAAGTTTAAGTCAATATCTGGAACTTTATCGCCTTTAAATCCTAAGAACGTTTCAAATGGAATATCCTGCCCTTCTTTAATGTATGGCACATTACATGATGGACATGATTTATCGGGTAAGTCAAAACCACTCGCAACGCTTCCATCTTCAAAGAAGTGACTTGATTTACATTTCGGACAAATATAATGCGGAGGTAATGGATTGACTTCAGTGATTTCAGTCATTGTCGCTACAAAACTTGATCCAACCGAACCACGACTCCCTACCAGGTAGCCATCGTCCAGACTTTTCTTCACGAGCTTCTGAGAAATTAAATATATAACGGCAAATCCATTACCTATTATACTATCCAGTTCCTTCTCTAATCTGGCAACAACAATTTCAGGAAGTTCTTCCCCGTATATACTACGTGCACGTGCATAGCTCATCTCTCGAATTTCTTCATTTGCACCGTCGATATTCGGTGTAAACAGTTTATCCTGAATAGGAATAACCGTCTCTATACGATCAGCAAGTTCATTTGTGTTTTTAATGACGATTTCATAAGCTTTCTCTTCTCCTAGGAAATGGAAGGCATCTAACATTTCATCGGTCGTTCTAAAATGTGCATCTGGTAATGTCTGCCTATTCAACGGATTACCCGGATTTGATGCAATCAAGATTTCACGTGCAATCTTATCGTGTTCATTTAAGTAGTGGACATTACCTGTGGCTAGAACTGGAATATCTAGTTTTTCACCAACATCGAGGATACGCTTATAGATTTCTTCCATCGTTTCATTATCACGGATTAAGTCTTTATCTAAAAGATGCTGATATAGTGCTTTTGGCTGTACTTCAAGATAATCATAGTAGCGCGCAATTTTCTCAACTTCTTCTTGATCCTTCTGCATCACCGCCGTAAACACTTCACCGTTATCACACGCACTTCCGACCAGTATACCTTCACGATATTTATTTAAAAGTGAGCGCGGGATTCTTGGTGTTCTATAGAAGTATTCCACCATAGAATCACTTACGATTTTGAAAAGATTCTTTAATCCTTTTTGATTCTGGACGATTAATGTTACGTGCATCGGTCGCGCACGTTTATAAGCATCCTTATTTGAGAGCTTCAGGTCAATCTCCTTGTGATTCGTAACACCAAGCGCTTCCATCTGTTTTAACATCTTCACAAAGATATGCGCAGTCGTTTCAGCATCATAGATGGCTCTATGGTGCTGTGTTAATTCTACACCATACTTCTTGGCAAGAAAGTTAAGGCCATGTTTGCCCATTTCAGTATTGATCGTTCTTGAAAGTTCTAACGTATCGATGACACCATTTTCCGTTGTTCCATATCCTAAACGGTCGAAACCAGTATCGATAAATCCCATATCAAAGCTTGCATTATGCGCCACGTAGATTGCATCCCCTACAAAATCTTTAAAATCCTTCAATACAGATTCGATTGGCGGTGCATCTATAAGCATATCATCAGTAATTCCAGTCAAGTTCTTAATCGTTTCATTCAGACGTTCTCCGGGATTGCTAAAGCGCTCAAACTTATCGATGATTTCTCCGTCTTTCACTTTAACTGCCGCAAGTTCAATAATTTTATCATATTGTGAGCTTAAACCTGTTGTCTCTACGTCAAAGACAACGTAGGTCGCATCTTTCAGTGGTATATCTTGTGGTTTGTAACTGATGTTCACACCCTCATCGACAAGCATCCCTTCTATACCATAGATCATCTTAATGCCCGCTGCACTTGCTGCAGCATGTGCATCCGGAAATGCCTGACAGCCGTTATGATCAGTTACCGCGATTGCTTTGTGGCCCCATTTTGCAGCTTGAGCAACATATTTTCCGATATGCGTAATACCATCCATCTGGCTCATCGCACTATGCAGATGGAATTCAACACGTTTGTCCTGTGCTTTATCTTGCTTTTCAGGTTTTTTGATGGCCTCGATATCATCCATCATCATGACCAAATCTCGTACAAAGGTGTCCATTTCAATACGACCTTGTACACGCACCCAGTCACCAATTTTCAATGACTCAAAATGCTCTAAGTCGTTTTTACCTTTGCGTGTGAACATCTTAACGATTAAAGAATCTGTGTAATCTGTTATTTTAAGCTGCACGATATGTCGTCCGCTTTTTAGTGCTTTAATATCGATATCGAAGACTACACCTTCAAGTGCAACTTTATATTCTTCTTCGATAATGGATTCGATACGTTTAACATTTTCAATTTGTATCGGCTTCCCAATCTGACAACGTGTCACTTCAGGGCCATCATCTTCTTTACGCTGTTTTTCTCGTTCGATCATCTTTTCTCTTAATATTTTACTATGATTTTCTTCTTCTTCCTGTATATACGCTTCTAAAGATGCCAGCTCTTCTTGTTCAGCATTGTCTGACACTTCAAATACACAACGTGAGACATTAAAACCTACGTCTTTAAAGGCTTTAAGAAGCGCGCCATTACAGTTCTTTTCAAAGTGAACTTTCTCGATATCATTCGTCACATTGAATTTTAATATATCACCGCTGAATGTAAACGCTTTACTATTTAACTGATGCTTTAAACTTGGACTCATATTCGTCTGGCTAATCGCATAAGGAATATATGCGCAGAGTTTCTCTGTATCAAGAGCATCCAATACTGCTATTTCAAATGTCACTGTTGCAATATGTTCAAAATGTTCTTTAATCTTAGATTTAAGCAGAGCAAATAATTCATATGGCAGGTGCGTTTGAAATTTAAAGTACATATGCCATCTACGGTCATTCTTATAAACATCAATCTTAGTGAGTTCTGCTTCATCGAGATCAGGTATTGTAAATAAATCTTCAATCTGCAGCTGCTTTAACAATACTTTAAATTTTTCGTTATTATTTATTGTCACGTTTTTTACCACCTTCAAAATGAAAAAGTAACACGCAGGTGCGTATTACTTTTATTATTCATTATATCAAATTATGATTCAAAAGATGCATAAATTGATTGAATCGTTTCTTGTAAGTCATCTATATGGACTTCAACAGCGTCCCCAGTACGACGGTTCTTAACCTCGACAATACCGTCGGCTGCTTGTTTCCCAACCACCACACGAACCGGTATTCCGATTAAATCTGCATCATTAAATTTCACACCCGCACGTTCTGCTCGGTCATCATACAGTACTTCATACTGCGTGCGATATGCAGCATAGAGCTGGTCTGCAAGGTTTTTTTGGGCTTCCTGCTTAGGATTCACACTGATGATATGCACTTCATATGGGGTAATAGCAGTTGGCCATATAATACCTTTGTCATCATTATGCTGCTCGATTACTGCTGATAATGTACGTGAAACGCCTATTCCGTAACATCCCATTATCATAGGCTCTGCTCGGCCTTGATCGTTTAAGAAAGTCGCATTCATGCTCTCACTATATTTTGTACCGAGTTTAAATACTTGTCCGATTTCAATACCTTCAGCAAATTTAACTGGACCACTACCATCTGCAGCTGGTTCACCTTCTAAAATAAATCGGAAATCACCATATGCTTTCACGTTAAAGTCACGATCGGCATTCGCATTCACATAATGATAGTCATCTTCATTTGCACCGACTGCTAAATTATTTAGATCCTGTACACTGTTATCTGCATAGATATCAATCTTATTAACTCCTACTGGGCCTAATGAACCTGGACTCGCATTTAAGATTGAACGAATATCATCATCTGTTGCCATCTCTACATGTTCAGTTCCAAAGAATGATTTTACCTTAATATCATTTAATTCATGATGTCCACGAATTAAGAACATTACAAACTGGTCATCGACTTTAACAATCATTGATTTCACAATTTCATCTAAGTCACGCTTTAAGAAATCTGCTAACTGCTGCGCTGTTTTTACACCAGGCGTATGTACTTTTTCTAATGCTTTCTCTTCTGTATGTTTCTTATTTGGATGGTATACGACTTCTGCTTTTTCGATATTTGCTGCATAATCACTGCCATCTGTATAACAAATCGTATCTTCACCAATTTCCGCTAACGCCATAAATTCATGCGTGTGGCTGCCACCAATTGCACCACTATCTGCGATAACTGGACGGAACTGCAGATTAAGTCGTGTAAAGATCTTGGAATATGCATCATACATGTCTTGATATGTCTCATCAAGTGATGCTTCTGTCGCATGGAAGCTATATGCATCCTTCATAATAAATTCACGGCCACGTAACAATCCGAATCTAGGACGCTTTTCATCACGGAACTTGTTTTGAATCTGGAATAACGTTACCGGTAACTTCTTATAAGACTTTAATTCATCACGCACTAGTGATGTAATAATTTCTTCATGCGTCGGTCCAAGCGCAAATTCACGACCATGACGGTCTGTCATACGCATAAGCTCTGCGCCGTAACTTTGCCAGCGACCAGATTCGCTCCAAAGCTCTGAAGGCTGTAAGGCAGGCATTAGTATTTCGACACCATCAATCGCTTCCATCTCTTCACGTACGATAGCCTCAATCTTGTTCAATACACGTTTCGCAATCGGTAAGTAGCTGTATACACCACTTGCGACTTGTTTGATCATCCCTGCTTTAAGCAGTAGCTGGTGACTTTTGCTATCTGCATCGCTTGGAACTTCTCTTAATGTTGGAATAAACATCTTACTCTGTTTCATAGCTGCCTCCTAAAATCTATAATACATATATCATATAATAAAATAATCATTAATCAAACAAAAAATAAACAGCACAGTGCTGTTTATTTTAAGAAATATCTTGAAATATCGTTCCACGTCACCATTATCATCACAAAGAACATAAATATTACCCCTGCTCCGACGATAATCATCTCTACACGTTTATTCACAGGACGTCTGAATATAGCCTCATACAGAACAAACAATATACGTCCGCCGTCTAAAGCAGGAACAGGTATCAAATTCATAATCCCGATGTTTATAGAAAGCATTGCTGCTAAATTAAGCAGTGGGATAAGTCCTTGCTGCGCAACAGTATCTGTAAATTTATAGATACCTACAGGTCCATTTAACATATTAAATGAAAAACTCCCTGTAAATATAGAAGTAAACAGTTCGATAAGTAATGTAAAAATCAGCGTTGCATAGCGCATCGTTTCATTAAAGCCATTTATAAATGGGTCTGTGAGTGAAAACTGTCTTTCTGGTAAGAAACCGATCTGATAAGTCGTTTCTTTCTTTGTTTTAGAAATCTGAGTGACAATCTTTTTAGGTTTCAGTTCTATCTTTTCAGCACGGTCTCCACGTTCAACGGTTACGCTTAACGGATTACCCTCATTATTCGCAAGGTAAGATTTTATTTCGCCAAATGTACTTACCTTCTCGTCATTGAGCTGTACTATTCTATCACCAGCCTTCAGTCCTGCACTCATTGCAGGAGAATCTTCAGCTACTTCTTTCACAGCATTTGTAGGAGAACCTATCATAAATGCAATGATAATACATAGTACAAGTGTCAACAGAAAATTAAAGAATGGTCCTGCAAATAATGTTAAGAACTTTGGCAATGGTTTCTTCGTTCTGAACTGTCTGCTCGGAGGAGCAATCTGAATCAAGTCTCCTTCACGGACAAAATATGACTGTTCTGCAATACGAAGATGCTCTTGCTGCTGCGTATATTGATTGATACCTTCAATAAACATTGCATCATCCATATCACTATCAACGACTTCAATTTGTTCAATTTGCTGGAATTGATGCTGCTCATCAAGCAGAATATGCGTCACTTCGCCATTAGGATTCCTCTTAATATTAACATTCATCCCTGCTTTTAGCGGATTTTCTTCCATGCCGCTTCCAGCCATCATCACATACCCACCAACTGGCAGCATACGAATCGTGTACAGCGTTTCATTCTTCTTGTAAGAGAAGAGCTTCGGTCCCATACCAATTGCAAACTCCGGACACATAATACCTGCACGTTTTGCGAAGATTAAATGTCCAAGTTCATGCACGGTAACGATTAATCCGAAGACTAATATAAAGGCTAATAATCCTAACATCGCTACACCTCATACTTTCTTGACTTATACTGTGCATCAATTTCAAGAATGGTTTCAAGATCTGGACTTTGTATCACATCATGTGCATTCATTTCACGTTCAATAATTGTCTCAATATCTAAAAAGTCAATCTCTTCATCTAAAAACTGCTGCACGACAACTTCGTTGACTGCATTCATTACGACTGGCATCGTGCCACCAATCCTGATTGCATCATATGCAAGTTTCAGACATCGATATCTATCAAAATCCATCGCCTTAAAGTCCAGCTGACCAACTTCAGCAAGATTTAGTCGTTCTGCTTTACGTGCGAGACGATCCGGATAACTAAATGCATAAAGAATCGGCATACGCATATCCGGTGTCCCAAGCTGGGCAATCACACTTGTATCATTGAACTCTACCATTGAGTGTATGATACTTTGCTTATGTAACAGAGTTTCAATTTTATCGATTGGCATATCAAACAGCCATCTTGCTTCAATGACTTCAAGTCCTTTATTCATCATTGTCGCAGAATCAATTGTAATCTTCTGACCCATCGACCAGTTCGGGTGTTTCAGTGCATCCTGTACAGTAACATCTTTCAGTGCCGCGCGAGATAAATCTCTAAATGAACCTCCACTCGCTGTAATAATCAGTTTCTCAATATGTTTATGATCTTCACCATTTAAACACTGAAAGATTGCAGAATGCTCTGAGTCTACAGGTATTATATTCACATTATTTTCACGGGCGAGCTGCATAATAATTTCACCTGCAACAACAAGCGTCTCTTTATTGGCAAGCGCAATATCGATGCCGTGTTTAATCGCATGAACAGTAGGCTTTAATCCGACACTCCCCATAATTGAATTTAAGAGCATATCATTTTTGTGATATGCAGCTATTTCCATCAATCCATCATTACCATATACGACTTTAATAGCCGTTGATCTAATCTTATCTACATCTTCTTTATTTTGTACACAGCAGATGTCCGGTCTAAATTCTTCAATAATTTCATTTGCCAGATCAATATTTTTACCAACCGAAAAACTCACAAGCTTGTAAGCATGCGGATATTGTCTAATTATATCTAATCCTTGTGTACCAACTGATCCGCTGGCACCTAATATTCCTATGTTTTTCATTGTTTCACCTTTTTTACGTTTAATAGCTTTATTCTATCATAAATCTTGCAATCATAATAAGCATTCAAATACATTTATCACATGAAAAAATAACCCTGTTCACGATTTAGCAAAACATGAACTGGGTTATTATGTATAAAATAATGCTGTGATTGTTTATTTGAAACTAATCAATAATATATTCATCAAAGGCAGTACAAAGATAAAAGAATCAAAGCGATCGAGTATTCCGCCATGTCCAGGCAACAGATTACCTGAATCTTTAACATCAAAGTGACGTTTTAGCGCACTTTCCACTAAATCACCGAGCTGCCCGAACATACTGAATAACCAAGTTAAAAGAATCAGTGGCAGGATCGATAGCGGCATATCATAATTGATACTGAATATAATTGCTATTATAGTAGAACTTAGAATACCTCCTACAAAGCCTTCTATCGTTTTATTGGGACTGATTTCTGGCCACAGCTTATTCTTGCCAAATAAACGTCCAAATATGTATGCACCTGTATCTGTTACCCATACGATAAGTAAAGCGAATAAAATATAAATCAGACCGTTGTTACGCGTTTCATAGAAATACATAAACCCAATCCCAATATATGCAACTGCAAGCATACAAAATGCAGCATCCACGAAATTGAATCTATTCTTACTCATCACTGTATAGCTCAGCATAATTAAACTCATTAATATTAAAAAAGGAACCTGATAATCGAGCGCAACAAGCTTACTTTTTTCTGGTAACATAATTAAACATATTGCGACTACACTAATAATACCGGGTAATGAATAAAGCTTAATATTCTTCATATTCAACACTTCTTTTAGCGCTACAATCGCAAGTAAGTATGCCATAATTAATAGTGGCAGCTTACCATATACAACCACGGGCAAAAAGATTGCCATTGCGATTATCGCAGTAATCGTTCTTGTTTTCATGATTTACTCCTTATAATCCACCAAATCGTCTATGTCGATTCTGGTATATTGAAATACATTTATCTAAACTTTGTTCTGTGAAGTCCGGCCAGTATTCATCTACAAACACAAACTCACTATATGAACATTGCCAGATTAGAAAGTTACTTAAGCGCTCTTCACCAGATGTACGGATGAGAAGTTCTGGATCCGGCATATTTTTAGTAAATAAAAATTCATTAAACTGAGACTCATTGATTTCATCTAATGAAAGCTCTCCAGATTTATATTGTTCTGCAATTAACTGTACCGCAGAGATGATTTCTTTTCTGCCACCATAATTTAATGCAAATACTAACTTTAACCCTGTATTATCCTTTGTTCTTTCTTTCGCCTCTAGTACAGCCTTCTTTGTGTGTTCTGGCAGATCATCAATAAATCCAATCGTTTCCACCTTTACGTTCTTTGCAATCAATTCCGGAAGAAAGGTATTTAAGAAATCTCCTGGTAACTTCATTAAATAATTTACTTCATCTTTAGGTCGTGACCAGTTTTCGGTAGAAAATGCATACAATGTTAAATATTCTACTCCGAGATCACTTGCATGTCCTGTTATCTTCTTTACTGTCTGCATGCCTTCGTAGTGCCCTTTAATGCGCGGCATCTTCTTAGCTTTCGCCCATCTCCCATTACCATCCATTATAATAGCAATGTGTTTCGGAATATGCGCTTTACTCATTTGAATACTTTCTGTCACTTTCCTTTTCTTAAATGGGAACATAGCCGCCTCCGTAATTCAACTTATTCATATATTTTAACATAAGATATATGTATATTCATGAAAATCACAAAAAAAGGTCGAGCCAAAAATGATTTGGCTCGCCATTTATTCAAACTATAATTTATTTTATTACAGGTACCCTATACTTCTAAAATATCTTTTTCTTTAGACGCAGTTAATTCGTCAATCTTTTTAATAAATTTATCAGTTTCAGCTTGAACATCATCAGAAAATGATTTTAAATCATCTTCAGTAATGTCTCCAGCTTTTTCAGCTTTTTTAAGTGCATCGTTCGCATCACGACGGATGTTACGAATCGCAATTTTTGAATTCTCTGCTTCTTTCTTAGCTTCTTTAACGAGTTCTTTACGGCGTTCTTCTGTTAAAGCTGGTATTGTAATACGGATTACATTCCCGTCTGAAGTCGGGTTAACACCAAGGTTTGCCATATTAATTGCCTTTAAAATATCATCAATTGATGTTTTATCATATGGCGTAACTAAAAGCATTCTTGCTTCAGGAACTGATATACTTGCTAATTGCTGAACTGGCGTTTCAGCACCGTAATAAACTACAGATACACGATCTAACAGATTAGCATTTGCATGGCCCGCACGAATCGCAGCAAAGTCACGCTGTAAGCTCTCGATACTCTTTTCCATCTTTGATTTTAATTCATTCATAATTTCAGTTGTCATTCTTTTTCTCCTTTGATTCTATATTTTATTTTGTGATGATAGTCCCTATCTCTTCACCCATAATTGCACGTTTAATATTACCATCTTCCATAATTGAGAATACCATGAGTGGAATATCGTTGTCCATACAGAATGAGCTTGCTGTTGAATCCATTACTTGTAGACCTTCTTGTAACATTTCGATATATGTTAAGGTTTCATATTTCTTCGCATTTGGATCTAGTTTCGGATCAGCTGAATATACACCGTCTACGTTATTCTTACCCATAAGAATGACATCTGCTTCCATCTCGGCAGCACGTAATGCAGCTGTTGTATCTGTTGAGAAATAAGGATTCCCAATACCAGCAGCGAAGATGACAACACGACCTTTCTCAAGATGGCGTATCGCTCGACGTCGAATGTAAGGTTCTGCAACTTGCTTCATTTCAATAGAAGTTAGCACACGCGTGTCACAATCCAATTGTTCTAAAGAGTCCTGTAATGCTAATGAATTCATTACCGTAGCAAGCATCCCCATGTAGTCAGCAGTACCGCGGTCCATACCTAGGTCACTTCCCGTTTTACCGCGCCATATGTTACCACCGCCTACGATTACAGCAATCTCACAATCCATCTTCGCTACTTCTGCCACTTGTTTCGCAACACTTTTAATCACAAACGGATTAATGCCAAAGCCTGTTTCTCCAGCAAGCGCTTCTCCACTCAACTTTAATACGACACGCTTATATTTAGAAGTTTCAATCATTATTACCCGTCCTCTCAAAATATGTGTACTGTACACAAAACTATAGCCATTATATCAATAATCTTCTGTTAAATAAATCATTATATGTAGTTTTTCTAACCTTTTATGTATAAAAAAAGACACCGAAGTGTCTTTATCAGAACATTATTTACCCATTTGCCCCATTACTTCATCAGCAAAGTTATCTTGACGTTTCTCGATACCTTCTCCAACTTCATAACGTACGAATGATTTTAATGAACCACCTTTTGATTTTAAGAATTCAGCAACAGTTTGATCTGGATTTTTAACGAATGGCTGATCAACCACACAAATTTCTTCTAAATATTTACGTAGACGACCTTCTACCATTTTTTCAACGATATTTTCTGGTTTACCTTCATTTAATGCTTGTTGTTTCAAAATTTCTTTTTCGTGTTCTAATTCTTCAGCAGAAACTTGTTCACGAGAAACGAACTTCGGATTTAATGCAGCGATGTGCATTGCAACGTCTTTTGCAGCTTCAGCATCAGTTGAATTTTCAACTACTGCTAATACTCCAATACGTCCACCCATGTGTAAGTATTCACCAAATGCATCTGCATCTGTTTTTTCAGCTAATACGAAACGACGTAAAGTTAATTTCTCACCGATTGTAGAAATTGCTTCGTTCAATTTAGTTTCAACATTTTTACCTGCTTCGATTTCAGACGCCATTAATGCATCAAGATCAGCTGGTTTAGTTGCTAGAATATGATCTGCCATTTCTTTAACTAATGCTTGGAAACCTTCATTACGTGCAACGAAGTCTGTTTCAGAGTTTAACTCTAATAAAACTGCAGTGTTGCCACTAGAAGCAACATAAGTTGTACCTTCAGCAGCGATACGGTCAGCTTTTTTAGCAGCTTTCGCAATTCCTTTTTCACGTAAGTAGTCAACTGCTGCGTCGATATCTCCGTTTGTTTCAGTTAATGCTTTTTTGCAGTCCATCATACCTGCGCCTGTTCTTTCACGTAATTGTTTAACTAATTGTGCTGTAATAGCCATGTATAATACCTCCAGAGATTTATGTTTACGGTTTTATTTTACTAAAATTTTAATTAAAACTAAAGCAAATGCTTTAGCTTTTAAAAAAAGTGATAAATGTTATACACTTATCACTTTTATTTCAATTAAGCTTCAGTTGTTTCTTCTGCTTTAACTTCTGCTTCTTCAGATAAATCAATATTTTGTTCAGCTGCAACTTCTTCGTTAGATACGCCTTGACGACCTTCTAAGATTGCATCAGCCATTTTACCAGTTAATAATTTAACGGCACGAATCGCATCATCGTTTGCAGGGATTACGTAATCGATTTCATCTGGATCACAGTTTGTATCTACGATACCAACGATTGGAATGTGTAATTTCTTAGCTTCTGCAATCGCGTTACGCTCTTTACGAGGGTCTACTACGAATAATGCTGAAGGCATAGATTTCATTTCACGAATTCCACCTAAGAATTTGATTAAACGATCATATTCTTTTTTAAGTTCAACTACTTCTTTTTTAGGAAGTACGTCAAAAGTACCGTCTTCTTCCATTTTTTCAATTTCTGAAATACGTTTTACACGTTTAGAAATTGTTTTGTAGTTTGTTAATGTTCCACCTAACCAACGTTCGTTGATGAAGAATTGACCTGCACGTTCCGCTTCTTCTTTGATTGCTTCTTGTGCTTGTTTTTTAGTACCTACGAATAATACAGTACCGCCTTCTTCAGAAATAGATTTTACGAAGTTGTATGCTTCTTCAACTTTCTTAACTGTTTTTTGAAGGTCGATGATATAAATACCATTTCTTTCAGTGAAGATATATTTCTTCATTTTTGGGTTCCAGCGACGTGTTTGGTGACCGAAGTGAACACCAGCTTCTAGCAATTGTTTCATTGAGATTACTGCCATTTTAATTTCCTCCTAATTGGTTTTATTCCGCCATTACAGGCAATTTCAGAAACAACAGATGTTGCACCGTCCGAAATACTTATCTGTAATGTGTGAATTTGGCTTTTTAGCCATAGATTAATATAACATAAATCAATATTACATTCAATAATAAAAATTAAAAGAAACATAAATTATCTCTTATAAGTTTGTATATTTATCACATTGATTAATGTGACGCAGATAGTTCCTCTAAGAAATGTTCTTTTTTAATTTTGATAAATGTACCCTTCATACCAAGCGATCGCGATTCAATAACTCCTGCGCTTTCAAGCTTACGGAGTGCATTAACGATAACCGAACGCGTGATTCCGACTCTATCTGCTACTTTAGAAGCAACAAGTAATCCTTCTGATGCCCCTAATTCTTCAAAGATATGTTCAATCGCTTCTTTCTCTGAATACGATAGTGAATTAATAGCCATATTGATTGCTGCTTTATCTCTCGCAAGCTTTTCAACATCAGCGTGCTTTTCACGCAGAATTTCCATACCTACTACAGTAGCTGCATATTCTCCTAGTACGAGATCCTCATCATCAAACGCTCTATCTACACGGCCTAATACAAGCGTTCCAAGGCGTGTACCGCCCCCTTTTATCGGGATAATAACCGTATTAGACTGAGCGAATAAGTCTGCATTTTCAGATGGGAACACAGAAAGGTCATTTTCTATTTGAATATTGCTCTTTGTCTCATCAATATTTAAAAGTAGCTCAACATATGTTTCTGGAAACTGACGTTCCTCAAGCATCTTGATAATGCGTTCGTTCTTAAGTAGTTCATTAACACCAAAACCTAATAACTTTCCGCGACGTGATAAGATGAACACATTAGATTGCATCGTTGAACCAAGATAATCTGCCATTTCTTTAAAATCAACTGCAATCCCTTTATGCTCCTGTAAAAGTTTGTTAATCTTTCTCGTTTTTTGTAATAATCCCATATTAAAAGGCACTCCTTTAAAGTATAAATTCACTTAAATTTTTATTTTTTGTAATGTTTCCTAGTTTAGCATCGACATATTGCGCAGTAATATCTACATGTGCGTTCGGCATTTCCGAAGCCTCAAACAGCAGATCCTCAAGCATCTTTTCTAAAATTGTATGTAGGCGTCTTGCACCAATGTTATCTGTTTCCTGATTCACTTCATAGGACATTTCCGCGAGTCTGTCAATCGCTTCATCCGTAAACTGGATAGTAACATCTTCTGTCGCCAGCAAACTTTCATACTGTTTTAACAACGATAGTTTCGGTTCTTTTAGTATTCTTTTGAAATCATCTACCGAAAGCTTATCAAGCTCCACCCGAATCGGGAACCTCCCTTGTAACTCTGGAATCAGGTCGCTTGGTTTGGACACATGGAAAGCCCCAGCACCTATGAATAGGATGTGTTCAGTATTAACAGCTCCATACTTCGTCTGAACTACACTACCTTCAACAATCGGTAATATATCACGCTGAACACCTTGTCTTGAAACATCCGGCCCTTGGTTACCTCCGGCTATCTTATCTATTTCATCGATAAATACAATTCCTAACTGCTCAGTTAAGGCTACAGCTTCACTATGCATTGATTCTTCATCGATCAGCTTTGTTGCTTCTTCATCAATCAGAACGTCCCTTGCATCTGAAACCTTTAACGTACGTTCAACCTTCTTCTTCGGCATCATCTGACTGAACATATCCTGCATTTGATTGTTCTGCATATCCATACCGAACATATTCAGTCCTTTAAATTCTTGGTCTACTTTAATCTTGACAGTTTCATCTTCTAATTTTCCTGCTTTCAGCTGAACTTGAATATCTTTACGTTTTAATTTTACATGCTCATCTGGTGCATCTTCTTCTTCTTGGATAGTTTGATTGAACAGCATTTCAAATGGATTTCCAGCTTTATTTTCTTTTTTCTTCATCGCTGGAACGAGCAACTTAACAAGGCGTTCTTCTGCATTTCGTTTAGCTTCTTCTAGAACTTCCTGTTTTTTCTTCTCTTTAATTAACCTGACACCATTTTCTGTAAGATCCCTTATCATACTTTCAACATCGCGACCTACATAACCGACTTCTGTATATTTGGTTGCTTCTACTTTTACAAAAGGCGCGCCAACCAGCTTTGCCATTCGTCTCGCTATCTCTGTTTTACCGACACCCGTTGGCCCAATCATCAATATGTTCTTAGGAATAACTTCCTTTTGAATCTCATCATCTAGTGCCATACGACGGTAACGATTTCTTAAGCTTACCGCCACTTTCCTCTTTGCATCCTGCTGACCGATAATATGTTCATCAAGATGACTAACGATTTGTCTTGGCGTTAAGTTCGCTGACTTCATGATTTGCCTCCTAAATTTCTTCAATAATAATATTATGATTTGTGAATACACATATATCAGCTGCTGTTTCTAAAGAAGCCTGTGCGATATCGCGGGCGCTCAATGTACTGGCATGACGCTTTAATGCACGCCCCGCACTTAGCGCATAATTCCCACCTGAACCAATCGCAATAATATCATCATCAGGCTGGATCACTTCGCCTGTACCACTCACGACAAGCAGTTCATCTTTGTTCATAACAATCAGCATCGCTTCAAGTTGACGTAACATTTTGTCGCCACGCCATTCTTTGGCAAGCTCAACTGCTGCACGTGATAAATTACCATTATATTCATGAAGTTTTGCTTCAAACATTTCAAATAACGTAAATGCATCTGCAACACTGCCGGCAAATCCTGCCATGACTTCATCATTAAAAAGTCTTCTCACTTTTCTTGCAGTCTGTTTCATAATGACCTGTTGGCCGAGTGTCACTTGACCATCACCACTCATCGCCGCCCGACCATTATGTCTGATTGCAAAAATTGTCGTAGCATGTAATTGATTATTCATTCTTTCACTCCTTATGCTCTTGGATGTGCTTTTAAATATGAATTTCTTAAGTGCGCTTTCGTTATATGCGTATATTTGCTCGTTGTCGATAAATTGACATGGCCAAGCAATTCCTGAACAGTACGCAAATCTGCTCCATTATTCAATAAGTGTGTTGCGAATGTATGTCTTAATTTATGGGGATGGATATGTCCATCCGCACTACTCCTCTTAATCAGCATATCAAGAATATATGTCAGTCCCCTAGCGGTGAGAGGACCACCCCGCTGATTAACCAGTAAATAGTCATGCGTTATCACCTTGCTGTTTCTAAAATCCAGATAATCCAGTAATGACCGATGTGCATAGGCACCATAAGGAATAATTCTTTCTTTACGGCCTTTCCCCATCACCTTTACTGTCATAAGTCCTAGATCGAATGCATCACTCTTCAGCTCAATAAACTCTGAAACACGCATACCTGTAGCATACAACATCTCAAGTATGAATTTATCCCTTACTGCGAATGGTTTTGACATGTCGATACTATTAAACAATAAAGTCATCTCTTTTTCATAGAAGAATTCAGGCAGATACTTCTTTTGTTTCGGATGAACAAGTTGTACAAAGGGATTGCTTTCGTCTCCATCATATAAAAACCCATAAAAAGAGCGTAACGCAGAAATTCTTCTCGACACCGTCGTACGTTCAAGCCCTTTGTTATATTGACTCACGAGGTAATTTCTCGCATCACGATATTCAAAAGTTCTAAACTCTAACTGTTCGTGTTCTAAAAACGCAATAAACTGCAGTACATCATTTTTATAGGCAGTAACAGTATGGTCTGAAAAATTACGCTCATTCTTCAAGTAAGTTAAGAATCTTTGCAAATCATTAGTGTCCATACAGTCCTCCTATTTATCTGAATTCTATCACAATTTAAAATTGACACACAACTAAAACACTATAAAGTAACTTTAAAATGTTCTAAAGAAGCTAATGCGCGTGCTGCGAGCGCTTCATATCGTTCTTTTTTATCTTTAATACGTTTATCTAAACTTGGCAAGAGTCCGAAATTGGCGTTCATCGGTTGAAAGTTCTTGCTGCTTGTATGCGTGATGTAATATGCCATTGAACCGATCACTGTATTTTCAGGGAATGTAATCACAGGCTTATTGTCAACATACTTCGCCATATTGATTCCTGCAACTAATCCACTTGCTGCACTTTCCACATAACCTTCTACACCTGTCATCTGTCCAGCCAGAAACAGACTGTCATTGCCTTTAAATTGATACGTCTGCTGTAGATTTGTCGGCGAATTGATAAACGTGTTGCGGTGCATAACACCATATCTGACAACTTCCACATTTTCAAGACCAGGAATCAGCTTTAATATTTCTTTTTGTGCGCCCCACTTCAAATGTGTCTGAAAACCTACAATATTATAAAGTGTTCCTGCTGCATCATCCTGACGTAACTGGACAACTGCATATGGACGTTCCCCAGTCTTAGGATCTTCTAGACCAACAGGCTTCATTGGTCCAAACAATAGTGTTTTACGCCCTCGCTTCGCCATCTCTTCAAACGGCATACAGCCCTCAAAGTAGATTTCTTTTTCGAATTCCTTTAATGGCACTACTTCTGCTTCAAGTAAAGCATCATAGAATGTATTGAACTCTTCTTCTGTCATCGGACAGTTCAAATATGCAGCCTCACCTTTATCATAACGCGACTTCAAATACACTTTATCCATATCGATTGAATCCTTTTCAATGATAGGTGCAGCCGCATCATAGAAGTAGAGATGATCTTGTCCTGTTAGCGTCTGAATTTGTTTTGATAAGCTTTCAGTAGTTAATGGGCCAGTCGCAATTATCGTCGGTCCATCTGGTATCTCCGTAATTTCTTCATTGATAACTTCAATATTTGCATGTTGCTTTAATGTATCTGTCACATATCCACTGAATTCATGTCTATCTACAGCTAGTGCTCCGCCTGCGGGTACGCTTGCGTTATCAGCAGCTTTGATGATTAACGAATCGAGTCTACGCATCTCTTCTTTAAGAACACCGACAGCATTCGTCAATGCATTGCCTCGTAATGAATTCGAGCAGACAAGTTCAGCAAATTTGTCTGTATGATGAGCTGGGGTCTGCTTTACCGGCCTCATTTCATATAGTTTAACTTTAATACCTCGTTTTGCTAATTGGTATGCCGCTTCACTACCCGCAAGCCCAGCGCCAATTATATTTACAGTTGTCATAGTATCTCCTCCTGAATATCCTTCATGATTGTATTACAATTTTGTAATGAAATAAACTATTATTATTAAAAACAGATTCATTTTTCACAAAAATCGAAAAAATAATAGAGAACAGATTATATTTCAAATCTGTTCTCAGATTAACATGATTATTTATGGATGTGTTATTGAGGCTTCTCATCATAATCACAATTCGTGCATACAACTTGTGTCTGCTTCCCTTTTTTGCGTTCCACAAGCTGCGTGTCACACTTCGGACAATTTCTTGCAATAGGTTTATCCCAAGAAATATAATCACATTCTGGAAAATTACTGCAGCCATAAAAAATTCTATTTTTCTTAGATTTACGTTCAACAACTTCGCCATCTTTACACTTTGGACATGGTACACCAATAGTTTTGACGATTGCTTTTGTATTTCTGCAGTCAGGGAAATTTGAACAGGCCATAAATTTACCGTAACGTCCCATTTTATATACCATCGGAGAACCGCATTTCTCACAATCTTCTCCTGCTGGCTCGTCTTTAATTTCAATCTTTTCCATTTCTGCTTCTGCACGTTCAACATGCGTTTTAAAATCACCATAAAATGTTGAAACAACTTTCTTCCATTCCATATCTCCACTTGCAATTTTATCCAATAATGTCTCCATATTCACCGTGAAATCAATATCAATAATTTCAGGAAAGTATTCTTTAACAGACTCGTTGACAATGATGCCAAGCTCCGTCGGATAAAATTTCTTCTGGTCAACTTTTACATAATTACGCTTTTGAATCGTATCTATGGTTGGTGCATAAGTTGAAGGTCTGCCAATACCTTTTTCTTCCATCGTTTTAACAAGACGTGCTTCAGTGTAGCGTGGAGGTGGTTGTGTGAAATGCTGATTTTCGTCGATATTAACAGCCTTAACTGTGTTACCCACTTCCAGCACCGGCAATTTATTCTCTCCGTCTTCAGTCTCTTCATCCTGACCTTCGATGTACACGCTCATAAATCCTTTAAACTTAATTGTCTGACCATTTGCTCTAAATTTAATATTATCCTGAACAAGGTCTACACTGACCGTATCAATGACTGCTGCAGCCATTTGACTTGCCATAAAACGCTCCCAGATCAATTTGTATAGGCGTAGCTGATCTCTAGAAAGATACGCTTTCATCTCAGAAGGCGTACGCATCACCGATGTTGGGCGTACTGCTTCATGTGCATCTTGGGCACCTCCACTCTTACTTCTGCGTTTAGACAAGAATTCTTTACCGTAATGTTCTTCAATATAGCTTGCAGCCTCATTCTTTGCAGTATCTGAAATACGAGTAGAATCCGTACGCATATATGTAATCAGCCCGACTGTACCTTGTTTCTTAAGGTCGATCCCTTCATATAATTGTTGTGCAAGCATCATTGTTTTACGTGCTTTGAAGTTAAGCTTACGTGCAGCTTCTTGTTGCAGCGAACTTGTAGTAAAGGGTTGTGCAGGATTTCTGAGTTTTTCTTTTTTTGTGACATCTGTCACTTTAAATGTATCTGATTTCAGTTGTTTGACAATTGCTTTAACGTCGTCTTCCTGCTTTAATTTCTTAGGTTTATTATTCTCATGTAAGAACTTTGCCTTGAACTGTTTTTTATCATATTCAAATAATCCGTCAATCGTCCAGTATTCCTCTGGTTTAAACGCATTGATTTCTTCTTCTCGATCAATAATAAGCTTAAGTGCCACAGATTGAACACGGCCAGCCGAAAGTCCTTTTTTAACTTTTTTCCATAATACCGGAGAAATATTATAACCTACGAGACGGTCAAGTATACGTCGTGCTTGCTGAGCATCAACAAGATTTTGTTCAATTTGTCTTGGATGCTTAAAACTCTCTTTGACAGCATCCTTTGTAATTTCATTAAATACAACTCTGGATTCTGCTTTTTCATCTATATTCAGTATATGTGCCAAATGCCAGGCAATCGCTTCACCTTCACGGTCCGGGTCACTCGCAAGATAAACATGTTTCGCGCGCTTTGCATGTCTTTTTAAATCTTGTACGATAGGCCCTTTTCCTCTAATCGTTATATATCTTGGTTCAAAATCATTTTCAGTATCAACGCCCATCTGGCTACGCGGTAAATCACGTACATGCCCCATAGATGCGACCACTTTAAATTTCTTCCCTAAATATTTTTCAATGGTTTTAGCTTTTGCAGGCGACTCAACAATGACGAGATTTTCTGCCAATTGTATATCCCCCTCTTACTTAATTTGTTTTCAATGATAAATAATATACGTATAAGTAAGTGATTGTCAAATAAAACTCATAAATATAGTTTTAATTTTTTGAAATATCAGGAAAAAAATAATCTTCTATAATATCCTGTGCACATTGAACAAGCTTTGCACCTTCTTTGATCCTTTTATTACATCCTGCTGAAAGTTCATGAATGATAGGTCCTGGCAGACAATAGATGTTCCTATTCTGTTCTAAACCTTGATCCAGCGTTATTAAACTCCCACTCCTCTCTTTTGCTTCAGTGATCAGGATGCCTTGAGCAAGACCGCTAATAATTCTATTACGTTCTGGAAATCTAAACTTTTGTATCGGTGTAGCCGGTGGATATTCACTTATCACGATGTGATGTTTTTCCATCAGCCTTCTTATTAAAGTAGTCTCTGCAGGATAGATGAAATCATGACCATACGCGAGGACTCCAATCGTATGACCTCCATAAAAGTTACATGCCAGATGCGCATAATTATCTGCGCCTTTTGCCAGACCACTGACGATGTATATATTATTTTTTATCAGTACCGGTACAATCTGGTCCAGGGCATCTGCTGTATAATTCGTTGCATCTCTGCTCCCTACAATCGCTAAGGCATTCGTATAGTTAAGAAGATTAATATTGCCTTTTGCGAATAAAACAAAAGGATAATCATAAATTTCAAGCAGTAGTTGTGGGTACGCTTCTGAATCAAAATAGATTGGGGTGATCTCCTTGTTTGCAAGCTCTTCTAACAGCGTTTTGATTTTGAGATTCTGAAATTTTGATAACTTATTATCCAGCGTGCGCTCATGGCAGTTAAGAATTTGTCGTAATATAGGCTTGAGCTGAAGAAAATTTAAATCAAATGAATGGTAAACATTATATATCTTGTGTAACTCCTGAGTCGTGAAACCTGCATAAATGAGTTTTAAAAGTTTATGATGTCGTTTCATATCTGTCACCTCATTACTATTCTAATAGGTGTTCTTTAATTTCATTTCATTTAAGTATTAATATTTGTAAATATTAATAAAAAAATACCGGACGACCTATAACTCATATATAGGTCGTCCGGATTCTTTTTTATTTAACTGTTAAACATTTTTCGTATAAGCCTGCTTCTTCTTTAATACGTTCGATTAATGTAGAACCAATTTCAGAAGGTGTCGCTGCAGTTTTAATGCCGCAAGCATTCATTGTTTTAATCTTTTCTTCAGCCGTACCTTTACCGCCAGAAATAATCGCACCAGCATGTCCCATACGTTTACCTGGAGGTGCAGTCTGACCACCGATAAAGCCTACAACAGGTTTCGTCATGTTCGCTTTTACCCATTCAGCAGCTTCTTCTTCCGCTGTCCCACCGATTTCACCGATCATCACAACAGCTAAAGTTTCAGGATCATTGTTAAACGCTTCTAGTGCATCGATGAAGTTCGTACCGTTTACAGGATCTCCACCGATACCTACAGCTGTTGTTTGACCAATACCTGCTTGTGTTAGCTGATGCACTGCTTCATAAGTCAATGTTCCAGAACGGCTTACAACGCCAACGTGACCTTTTTTATGAATGTATCCTGGCATAATCCCGATTTTACACTCATCAGCAGTAATAACACCAGGACAGTTCGGTCCAACTAAGCGTGTTTTCTTACCTTGCATATAACGTTTCACTTTAACCATATCTAATACTGGAATATGTTCTGTAATACAGATTGCTAAATCTAATTCAGCATCTACACATTCAACAATTGCATCTGCAGCAAATGGTGCTGGTACATATATAACAGATACCGTAGCACCTGTTGCTTTTACTGCTTCTTCAACGGTATTAAATACCGGTACGCCTTCAACTTCCATACCACCTTTACCTGGTGTAACACCGGCAACGATCTTTGTACCATATTCAATCATTTGTTTCGTATGAAATAATGCTGTTGATCCTGTAATTCCTTGTACGATTACTTTTGTATCTTTATCAATAAATACTCCCACGATTATCCCCGCTTCCTATTTAGCTTCTTTTACTAATTCAACGATTTTTTGTGCACCTTCAGCCATCGTGCTTGCTGGTGTAATTGCTAATCCTGAATTACCTAGAATTTCTTTACCTTGATCCACATTTGTACCTTCTAAACGTACCACTAATGGGATTGTTAATTCTAATTCTTTAGCCGCTGCAACAACACCTTCTGCGATTACATCACACTTCATGATACCACCGAAGATATTAACGAAAATCCCCTCAACCTTCTCATCACCTAAAATGATTTTGAATGCTTCAGTAACTTTCTCTTTCGTTGCGCCGCCCCCTACATCAAGGAAGTTCGCCGGATTTCCGCCGAAATGATTAATTGTATCCATCGTTGCCATCGCAAGACCGGCACCGTTTACCATACAACCGATATTCCCATCTAAAGCGATATATGATAAATCATATTTAGATGCTTCGATTTCCTTTGGATCCTCTTCATCTAAATCACGTAGTTCCATAACGTCTTTTTGACGGAATAATGCGTTTGCATCAAAGTTAATTTTAGCGTCAAGCGCTAAAACTTCCCCTTCACCTGTTGTTACAAGTGGGTTAATTTCAATGATTGAAGCATCTTTCTTCATAAATACATCATATAGACCTAGCATAATTTTTACTGCTTTATTTACAGATTCTTTCGGAATATTAATGTTAAATGCTAGACGACGTGCTTGATAAGGCATTAATCCAACAACTGGATCGATAACTTCTTTAAAGATTTTTTCAGGTGTCGCTTCAGCTACCTCTTCAATTTCAGTCCCACCTTCTTCAGAACCCATTAATACTACACTGTCTGTAGCACGGTCTAGTACGAAACCTAAATAATATTCCTTTTTTATATCGCATCCTTCTTCAACTAGAAGACGTTTAACTTCCTTACCTTCAGGACCAGTTTGATGCGTAACTAATACTTTTCCAAGTAATTCTTTCGCGTAGCTTTCAACTTCTTCTAAAGATTTTGCAATCTTAACACCGCCAGCTTTACCACGGCCACCAGCGTGAATTTGAGCTTTAACGACGTAGACCCCTTCTTTTAGACCTTTAGCTACTTCAACTGCTTCTTCAGGTGTATAAGCAACAGAACCGTTCGGAACTGCTACACCCATAGAGCGAAAAATCTCTTTCCCTTGATACTCATGGATATTCATTGTCCATCCTCCTATAGTGCACATTAATTTAGCTTACGTTCCAATTATAAAAAATGAAAGCGCTATTGTAAACCGCAAACGCTTAAAAAAAACAGACAATTACGATAGTTACGTAATTGTCTTTGCGTTTTCTTCTGTTTTTATCATTGATTTAATCGGCTCAAATGATTTGCGATGATGCTCTGTTATCCCATACTGCATCAAACCTTCTAAATGTCTTTTAGTGCCATATCCAGCATTATGATTAAAATCATAGTAAGGAATATCTTTATGAATCTCTTCCATCAGGTGATCGCGATAAACTTTCGCAATAACACTTGCTGCAGCGATAGAAATACTTTTAGCGTCTCCTTTAATGATTGATTCCTCAATTAAACCTGTATTCAGTTTCATCGCATCTATCAGTAGTACGTCAGGCTTTACAGGTAACTTATCTATCGCTCTGTGCATCGCAATTTTCGTTGCTTCGTATATATTGAATTTATCAATTTCCTCCACACTTGCTTCTCCTATCGCATATGCAACCGACTGTGTTAATGCGTCATAAAGCGATGCCCTCTTATGCTTTGATAACTGCTTCGAATCGTTTAGACCAATATAGTGATGGCCATCGTTTAAGATGACAGCACATGCGATAACTGGGCCCGCTAATGGACCACGCCCGACTTCATCAATACCACAAACGACTTTTCCGTTATAGCGACGTTCATATTCGAGCATTTGTTCATATTCATCTATTGCTTGAGTTTCCTGCGCGATTTGTTTTGCTCTCGCCTGCTTTACTTTTAACGCACCACTTCTCGACTCTTCTTCAAAAAAATCAATAAGTTCTGTTTGATTCATCTCTCTTACTTTTTCTTTAAGTAAAGCGATGGTATAGTCATTACTCTTCATCATCAACCTCTGACATTGAAATATGATCGAATGTATATTTTCCTATTTTTTCGTTACGTATATCTCTTATAATTAATTCTACAACCGATTCATAATCTATTTCATTACCCTTTAACTTTAGGCCACGGCTTCTGCCGATCGCATCAAATACTTCAATATACGGCGTATCTGCTGTGACATCAATATTATAGTGCTTGTTAAATGTGTTCAGGTCTCTTTCCTGCAAAAACGAAATCCCATATATAGCGACTTCATCTAAATGAACAATGCTATCTTTAATTGCACCTGTTAAACTTAATTTTTTGCCGACAGTCTGATCCTCAAACTTCGGCCATAAAATCCCGGGTGTATCTAATAGTTCCAATGTCTTTCCAACCTTAATCCACTGCTGTTTCTTTGTAACCCCTGGCATATTCCCCGTCTTTGCGATTGACTTCTTTGCAAGGCGATTAATTAAAGTTGATTTACCCACATTTGGAATGCCGACAATCATTGCACGAATTGCACGTGGACGTAACCCTTTTTGCTTCATGCGGTCAAACTTTTCTTTAGTAACGATTTCTGCCGCTTTCGTTACTTGGGATAGATTTTTACCATTTTTGCTATCAATGAGCACAGGATAAAAGCCCTGTTCCTCAAAATAGGACATCCACTTTTTTGTTTCATTTAAATTTGCCATATCCATCTTGTTTAATAATACGACGCGCGGTTTATCCTTGATTACTTCATCAATCATAGGGTTTCGTGAAGAGTAAGGGATGCGTGCATCAACAAGCTCAAATACTACATCGACGAGCTTAAGCTGCTCTGTAACTTCTCTCCTTGCCTTTGCCATATGTCCTGGGAACCATTGTATTGCCATAATTTCACTTCTTTCCAGTTATTTAATTTAATCATCATACAAAATACGATTTACTTCATTGTATGTTAAAATATCTTTATGATTTATAATTAATATTTTAACACATTACTTAAGGAGTCTTTATGCTAATTTCACTCATCGCACCAATTTATAATGAAGAGAAGAATATTCAGCTACTTACTGAACAGATTGATGCTGTGATGCATAATAACAACTACAACTATGAACTCATACTCGTCAATGATGGAAGTAAAGACCATTCTTTATCAATCATAAAAGAGCAGGCAACCCTTTTTCCACAAATAAGGTACATTTCCTTTTCTCGCAATTTCGGTAAAGAGTCTGCTATGATCGCCGGACTCAATGCAGCTCGTGGAGACTGTGCTGTTATTTTAGATGCTGATTTCCAGCACCCTCCTGAACGCATACCGGAGATGATTCATTATTATGAAGAAGGATATGACCAAGTGGTCATGCGCAGAGACCGTTCAGGAGAGCATGTCATCAGGAAATTCCCAACTCAGTTATTTTACAAGCTTATCAACAATGCAGTTGATATTCAGCTAACAGATGGTGAAGGTGATTTTCGTCTGATCTCAAGACGTGTGATTGATAGCATCCTTTCCTTAAAAGAATATAACCGATTTTCTAAAGGGATATTTGAATGGGTAGGTTTCAGCAAAAAGACATTAAACTTTAAAAATATTGAACGTTTTGAAGGACAGTCTTCATTCTCTCCAAAAAGACTGATTGACTATGCAATTGACGGTATTATTAGCTATAACAATAAACCATTACGTCTTTGTTTCCATTTTGGCGCACTCACTATGACGTTATGCTTACTCTATATATTGATCACTTTCATACAAATTATGCGCCACGGCGTAGAGTCACCTGGATATTTCACAATCATTGCATCGGTATTGTTTCTCGGTTCCGTTCAACTGTTTGGCCTTGGCATTATCGGCGAATATATCGGTCGGATTTATTATGAGACAAAGGGTCGACCCCACTACATTATTAGCGAAACTAATATTAGTAAAAACGAGCTGCAGGAGAACGTGAGAACACGCATATGATAAAACGTTACAGTCGACTGATCAAGTTTATTGTTGTAGGTTTCATTAATACATTCAATTATTACCTTGTCTATTTGCTATTATTAAAGGTTTTACATTTAGGTTATTTAACGAGTCATCTAACGGGATTTCTCGTGTCATTTATTATTTCTTATTTTTTAAACTGTTATTTTGTGTATAAAGTGAAACCCACCTTTAAAAAATTTATTCAATTTCCACTGACGCAGGTTGTGAATATGGGTGTACAGACGCTGCTACTATATATATTCGTGGAATCACTGCATATCGATAAAGTTTATGCCCCTTTCCCTGCACTAGTCTTTACGATACCTATTACTTATTTCGTTACAACTTATATCTTAACAAAGGAGTAAATGATGAAAAACAACAGAAAAATATTTATTCCGGTAATTGCCTTGATGCTTGCTATCTTTGGGCATAGTTATTATATTTACCGTTTTTTGCAGGATGGTACAATTTTTACAGGTCCAAATGATGGATTAGAACAAATGCTGCCAATGCAGCTTTACCTTTATAAGAAATTTATTAATGGTGAGTTCTTCTACAGTATGGATTTCGGTCTTGGTGGCGATTATTTTACGGATTTATCATATTACTATTCAACAAATATTATTTACTTTATAAACATCATATGCGTCTGGTTTCTAGATGTATTTTTCAACTTTAAAACAGACAGTATTTCATTTTGGGCCAAAAACGCTTTTTATGTTTCTATCGTTAAATCTGCTATCGCTATTATTTTCAGTTACTTATACTTTAGAAAGATTCGTTTAGCAGGATCATCAGCAATGCTTGCTGCTTTTTTATTTGTCATGTCCGCTATATATTTCAGATTTACATTGTACTGGTCGTTTTTTAGCGATGTCTTTATTTTTTTACCACTTATGTTGCTTGGAATTGAATATTTCATTCAGAATAAGAAACATTCTATATTTATCATTGCAGCAGCACTTATATTTATTAATAATTTCTATTTCGCATATTATCACCTGCTTGCAGGACTTATCTATTTTATTGCAAGAAATATATTCAGATCAAAATATGATGTTGTGCCTCGTAAAACACAGTGGCCTCATTTTGTTATCATGTCGATCATCGGATTACTGATCAGCAGTGTGTTCTTCTTCTATGGTGTTAAGAGCTTTCTACAAAATGAACGTGCACCATATAAAGCGGGTATTTCTTTATTTGATTCTTTCGATCAAAATGCAAATATCTTCTATGACAATTACTTAGTCATTGTATTATTCTTAGCGGTTCAGGCCATCTTTACTTTTAAATTATATGACAATTATTTTTACAGATTCTTTAGTATCATGTCGATTATCTTTATGTGTTTCAGTCTTACACCCTTTATAGATGCTGTATTCAATGGATTCAGTGCTCCACAAAAACGCTGGCATTATTTAATATCCTTCTTCACAAGTGGTCTGATCGGAATGTATATTATGCACTTTAGAACAATCACGGTTAAACACTATCTCATCTCCGTTATTCCCGGGATATCGATGGTCTTTGCGAGTCATCTTGTGATTCATAAAGCGGTGAGCTGGGTATATATTGTTCCGATCATCATTATCGTCGGACTATTAGTATTAATCGTAAAGGATAAAAAACAGCAGCGTGCGCTCTATATTTCTATGATTATCTTAATTCTTATCTTCAACTGGGACGTCATTCGAGTGCATAATAAACTGGATAATTATAATCCGGGTATCAATGATCGTGCGAAGATGAGCTATATTGTATCAAGTGTTTATGATTCACCTTTGCAACAGCATATTATCGATCAGCTAAAACAAAAGACGAAAGCTGACGAACGTATCGACTGGAGGGTGCTTGAACAAGATAACACACCGATGTATCAAGGGTTTAAAGGTGTAAGTCTGTATTCAAGTATATTCGATGGTGCTTTAGTCGATTTCTATTTTAAAGACATGAAGATTAATCTGAAGGAGGAGTCAGTCAGTCGATACTCCACCTTCCAGTCAAGAAGCAACCTTGAGTCATTGTTCAACGTCAAGTATCTCGTTCGTAAAGCATATCAGACTGACGTACCCGAAAACTTTAAACTCGTTCAGAATGACGGAAAATATAAAGTTTATGAGAACACACAGACCATTCCTTTTGTCAGGATTACAAATAAATTTGTCAATACTAGGGATCTCACTGAAATTATCGACCGAGAACATGCGATGATGGAAGGTATCATTTCAGAAGACGAACCTACAAGCTATCCTTTCAAGAAAAATAAAAATTTAATCGATAAGGTACACATCAATACAAGCGGATCAAATTGGCTTACCCAAAATGAGAAGCTTAAAGTCAATCCTCCAAGTGGTGGATTAATCATCGAAATCCCTCAAAACCTACAACAACAATACAAGGATTTCTATGTCGATATGCACGTTGAAATCATTTCACCTATCACAAATCATCAGATTAATGTGAACAAATATGCCAACAACCGTCTTTTCCAGACAAGTAAGTATCGTACACATTATGATGATTTGCTGTATCGTGTAAAATCACCTGAGAACGGAAAGATTCTAATCGGTCTGACACCTGGTACTTATAAACTGAAAATCAATGGTATTTATGGTGAAGATTATAAACAGTTGAAGAGCATGAAGAAAGAAATTGACTATAATTTCAAAGATGAAGGTAATAAAATGACCATCAACCTAAAATCTTCTAAAGATGGCACGATGGTTGTTCCTATCGTTTATCGTGATGGCATGAAAGCTCACGTGGATGGAAAGAAAGCAGAGGTAAAGCGCGGCAATTATATTATGACTACAATCCCAGTAACCAAAGACACAAAGGAAGTTGTTCTAAATTACACACCTCCATACTTTTATCTCATGATACTATTGTCATTGATGGGTATCATCCTGGCTGTATTCTACATTAAATTTACGAGGTTAACTAAAGATGAGACAAAGATTTAAGCGTTATCCCAATATATCTCTATTGCTTGCTTCAATACTATGTGCATGTATCGCACATAGTGTTGTCCTTTATCGTATGTTTGACCGCGGGACATTGTTCACCGGCAAGGGTGATGGTATTGCACAGATGCTGCCATTTCAGATGTATCTGTATAATAAGTTTTCTCATCTTCATTTCTTCTATGATATGGACTTTGGCATCGGTGGAGACTTTCTTAAAAGTCTTTCTTATTATTATTCTACATCGCCGATAACATATTTAAATTTTATCTGTATCTATATTGGAGATATTTTTTTATCCTATGATGTGACTGACCCAGTATTCTGGGCAAAAAATCAAATCTTCATCTCAATCATCAAACTATCACTTATATTTTTTGTGACTTATAAATTTTTAAGATATATGAATATAAACCGCTATGCCGCATTTACCGGCAGCTTTATTTATGGCTGGTCAACAGTGTACTACTTCTTTACATTTACATGGAGCTTCTTTAGTGATGTAATGTTGTGGCTCCCAATGACAATCTTTGGTCTCGAACGACTGTTCAGAGAAAGAAAGCCGCTTCTTTTTATAATTGCAGTTGCGCTGACACTGCATGCTAACTTTTATTTTAGCTACTATGAATTTATTTTCGTATCTGTATATTTTTTATATAGATCGATTTTTAGTAAAGATGATGATCTACTGAACTTAAAGGAAAAGCTGATTACAGGTAGCATAAGCGGCATCCTTGCACTGATGATCAGCAGTGTCGGATTTTTCACTGGTGCTACAAGCTATTTAATGAATGACAGAACACTACCCCCAATTAAGCTCAATCCTATCATTGATATGGTCGGTTTCTATAATTTATTTTATGATGGCTATTATGTCGTTATTTCAGCAGTGGCTGTTATCGCTTTAGCGACGTTTGTATTGTATAAGCATTATGATTATAGACTTTATGCGATACTTTCTATTATCTTTATGATCGGTTCTTTAAGCCCATATTTTGATAGTTTCTTTAACGGATTCTCAATTGATCAGAGGAGATGGGTCTATCTACTTGTATTTACGACTTCCATTCTAGCTGCGATCTATCTTGATAAATTAAGCGAACTTAAAATGAAGTCATTTCTAATTTCTTTAATACCTGCACTATTCATCTATCCTGTTTCTGTAATTGGTCACGAGAAGTTTCTGATCTGGCTGATTTATATTCCGATAATCTGTGTTCTAATCGGATATTATATCTATAATAAAAAAAGATACCTGTATATACTCATACATGCCGTTATCTTTATCATGACCAATTTCTTTGTATATGAATATATGACCGAACAGATTGATACGTTGCATCCTGAAAAGGAGCGAAATATCGAATATATTACAAGTAAAACTTATCAATCGCCGATTCAAAACAGAATTATCGATGAAATCAAGGCGGTGCTAAAGCCTGGTGACCGTATAGACTGGCAGACATCAATCACACATAATACACCGATGTTACTGCAGTTCAATGGGATAAAATTATATTCAAGTATCTTCAACAAAGATATCTATCAGTTTTATGATAAGGATCTAAATATTACGATGGATACGGATAGTAACTCTATTTACTATCGTCTTGGTGAACGCGCAAACTTAAATAGTTTATTTAATGTCAATCAGATTATCAGAATCAATGAATTGATGACTATCCCCTATGGGTATGAGCGTGGTAACCTCTATGCTGAGAATGACTTGTCGCAAAAGTACTATGTCTATAATAATACTCATAGACTTCCATTCGTTCGTGTGACCGATAAAGTATATAATGCAAACGAACTGAAACAGCCTATAGATAGAGAACACGCGATGCTAAATGGTGTTGTACTTGAAGGCAAGGGCGACAGCAAGATTAAACCACAGAAGAACTTAATGCAAGATGCCGAGCCGCAATTGCGTAATGCGACACTTCAGGGCAATAAACTTATTGTGAATCAGGAAAACGGCGGCATCACTTATAAACTCGGTAGCAAGAAAATCAATAAGTATAAGGATCTTTATGTAACTTTGAGCATTGAATCAAAGACAGCTACAGATTATCATTATGTCTGGATCAACGAAATTTATCAGTCAAGAAAACCTTTGAATGATGATTATCGCCGATTTAATCCTGTAATCACGTTAAAAGTCAAAGCAACAGATGTTATCGATCTAAAATTAAAGACAGGTACTTATCACTATAAACTTCTTGGAATATATGGTGAGGATTACCAACAACTAAAAGAAGCATCAAAGAATACAAATACACATTTGTTTAAGAAGAATAAAGACAAGATGGAAATTACACTTGCAAAGCATAAAGCAGGCTATGTGGTTATACCCGTTCCATTTTTAGAAGGTATGAGTGCTAAAGTTGATGGTAAAAAAGCTCAGATTTCTGAAGGGAACTACTTGATGACAGCCGTTAAGGTTGATGCTGACGCAAAACATATAACGATTAAATATACACCACCATATTTCCATTTAATGCAGGTAATTTCTGTTATAGGCATGCTTCTTACCTTCTTATATATTCGTTATTTAAAAAACAGAGCTAGAGACATAAGTCTCTAGCTCTGTTTGTCTAATATTAGCGAATTTCTTTAATACGTGCAGCTTTACCACGTAAGCTACGTAAGTAGTACAATTTAGCACGACGTACTTTACCACGACGTAATACTTCAATTTTCTCGATTTTAGGTGTATGTACAGGGAATGTACGCTCAACACCAACACCGTATGAAATTTTACGAACTGTGAAAGTTTCAGAAATTCCACCACCACGACGTTTGATTACTACACCTTCGAATACCTGGATACGTTCGCGAGTTCCCTCAACGATACGTACGTGAACTTTTAAAGTGTCACCAGGACGGAATGCAGGAATGTCTGTACGTAATTGTTCTTTTGTTACTGCTTCGATTAATTTGTTATTCATTTTACCTTCTCCTTCTGCCTATGTTCTTAAGTCTTCGCTCAGCGGATCATAGTGATTTATGTGTGATTCACACTTTTAAAATAATATCATACTTCACTGTGTAAAGCAATATATATTGACACCTAATTATCATGTTTAAGGTGTTCTAAATATTCTTTATCTGACTGAGTCAGTGGGTAGTGTTCTAATAAATCTGGTCGGCGTTCAAAAGTACGCTTCAAGCGCATTTCATGGCGCCATGAGTCGATATGCTTATGGTTACCACTAAGCAGTACATCCGGTACTTTCATTCCATTATAGTCAGCTGGTCTCGTATATTGTGGATGTTCAAGTAATCCTGTTGAGAATGAATCATCCCTATGACTCTCTTCTTTTATTGATTCAGGAATCAGTCTCACGATTGCATCTGTCATTGTAATTGCTGCAAGTTCTCCGCCGGTTAATACATAATCACCGATAGAGAGTTCATCAGTTACAAGATGCTCGCGTATACGTTCATCATATCCTTCATAATGACCACAAATAAATACAAGATGTTCTTCTTGTGCTAACGATTCAGCCACTTGCTGCGTGAAAGGTTTTCCTTGCGGACACATAAGGATAACACGTGTCTTGCTCGTTTTATCAATGGCATTCATTGCATTGAATATCGGTTCTGGCTTTAGAACCATGCCTTGCCCCCCACCATATGGATAATCATCCACTTGGTTATGTTTATTACCTGAATAATCTCTGAAATTAACCGTGTTCAGCTCCACAATTCCTTTTTCCTGAGCACGTTTCATAATAGAGTGATTCAGCACGTCAAACATTTCAGGAAATAATGTTAAATAATCAATCTTCATTATAATAACCCTTCAATCGCTTCAATGATGATTGTTTTATTATCAATATCGATTGACTTAACAACATCTTCAATGTATGGAATTAAATATTCTTTATCGCCTTGAACAACCCATACGTCGTTTGCTCCTGTTTCAAAGATATCATTCACAATACCGATTTCGCGTTCGCCATCAAACACAGTGCACCCAATAATATCTGAATAGAAGTATTCATTTTCGTCCAATATAATATCTTCATTCTCAATATCCTGATAGACATCCAGACCCTTATACTTCTCTACATCATTTATATTGTTTAAACCTTCAAATGCTACCATATGGAAGTTTTTATGGGTGCGATACGATTTGATTGTGAGCGTAACTCGCTCATCTTTAAATGGAATCATTAGCACTTTACCCGGCTTAAAACGTTCTGATGCAAAATCAGATGCCGTTAAAATCTTTACTTCGCCTTTCACACCGTGTGTATTGACGATTTTCCCTACATTCATTTCCATTTCACAAAACCTCCATCTCATAAAAAAAGAGTACCAAAAAAGGTACCCTTAATCAATCTCTACAAACACTTTCTTAACAGACGCAAGCGCTGCACCACTCGTAACTGTTCGCATTGCTTTAGCAATACGACCTTGTTTACCGATTACTTTACCTTTATCGTCCTGATTGACTGATAGATGATACGTAATGCTGGATGCATGTTCTTCCTTCGTGATCTTAATATCTTCAGGATGACTCACAAGCGGTGTAACAATGGTTTGTATTAATTTTTCCATAGCGATTACTTCGCGATTTTTTGGTTATGGAATTTCTCCATAATACCTTGCGTTGATAAGATATTACGAACTGTATCAGTTGGTTTTGCGCCATCAGCTAACCATTTTAAAGCTAAAGCTTCATCAACTTTGATTTCTGCTTCAGGTTTAGCAACTGGATTATAAGTTCCAATTGCTTCGATGATACGACCATCACGTGGTGCGCGTGCATCTGCTACTACAATACGGTAGAATGGGTTTCTTTTAGAACCCATACGAGTTAAACGAATTTTTACTGCCATTATAAATCTCTCCATTTCTAATCTTTTCTCAAGTACTAATATTAACAGGAAACTTACTTCCTGTAAAGTGTTTTTTCTTTACAAAAATAAATTTAATATAAAAGACAGAAAAAATCAAGTTTTTTCTGTCTTTTAGTAAATATTAAAACGGTAAATTCATGCCCTGGAATGGATTACGCCCTTTTTTACCTTTTTTCATTCCTGTAAACTGCTTCATCATCTTCTTCATCTCGTCAAACTGCTTAATCAGTTTATTCACTTCAGATAAACTTCTGCCTGACCCTTTTGCGATTCTCTTCTTACGTGATACATTGATAATCGCCGGATTGTTACGTTCTTCTTTCGTCATTGAACGTATAATTGCCTGCACATGATCGATTTGCTTAGCGTTCATATTAACATTATTCAGACCTTTCATCTTGTTCGCACCAGGAATCATCTTAAGCAGTTCATCAAGAGGCCCTAGAGCTTTAACCTGTTCGAGCTGCTCCAGAAAATCATCAAAAGTGAATGATGAGGTCTTCATCTTCTGTTCAAGTTCTTTCGCTTTAGATTCATCTACTTGAGACTGTGCTTTTTCGATTAAACTTAACACATCACCCATACCTAGAATACGAGATGCCATGCGTTCTGGATGAAAAGGTTCTAGTCCATCAAGTTTCTCACTCATACCGACAAACTTAATTGGTTTTTGTGTGACACTTCGAATCGAGAGCGCTGCCCCACCACGAGTATCTCCATCAAGTTTCGTTAAAGTAACACCCGTAACATCCAGCTGATTATCGAAACTCTCAGCGACATTCACTGCATCTTGACCTGTCATAGAATCTACGACAAGCATAATTTCGTCAGGTTGACTGATTTCTTTAACTTCAACAAGCTCATTCATCAATGCTTCATCAATATGCAGGCGTCCTGCTGTATCGATAATCACAAAGTCCAGATGTTCTTCTTTTGCGTGTTGCAGTGCACGTTCTGTAATTTCTTTAGGTGATACTTGATCCCCTAAAGTAAATACCGGTACATCAATCTGCTTCCCTACTGTTTGTAGCTGCTGTATTGCAGCTGGTCTATAGATATCACATGCGACAAGCAGTGGTTTCTTGTTATATTTCTTGCGCATTAAAAGTGCAAGCTTACCTGCAGTCGTCGTTTTACCTGCCCCTTGTAAACCTACCATCATCACAACAGTCGGTGGTTTCTTGCTCATATTAATCTGAGTATTCTCAGAACCCATTAAAGTCGTTAGTTCTTCCTGTACAATTTTAATAATCTGCTGTCCAGGCGTTAATGACTGCATCACTTCTGAACCAATCGCACGATCGGATACTGTCTTAACAAATTCTTTTACCACTTTAAAGTTAACATCGGCTTCAAGTAATGCTAAGCGTACTTCGCGCATCATCACTTTTATATCCGCTTCTGTAACTTTACCCTTACCTTTAATCTTCTGCATTGTAGCCTGGAGTCGATCTGATAATCCTTCAAAAGCCATACAATGACCCCCTATTCTATTCTTTGTAATTGTTCTATATATGCTTCTAACTGCTGATTACGTTGTGCATTATTCTGTAATTTAGTTAATTGAAGCATCTCTTCGTATATAGCCTGACGCTGTTCAAATTTATGATATAGACCAAGCTTACTTTCATATTCTTCTAATAAATCACCAGTCCGTCTAATATTATCATAAACTGCTTGTCTTGATACATCAAACGTTTCAGCAATCTCAGACAGTGATTCATCATCCATATAATACTTTTCGAGATAGTTTCTCTGTTTATCTGTTAATAATGACTGATAAAAGTCAAACAGATAGTTCATGCGCATCGTCTTTAGCAGATCATTCATCGTCTGAATTATCCTTCATTACTTCTGCCGCCTTATTCTCTTCTTCAGTAGAAGCTTCAATCATATCAGCAAATAATCCGTATACATAACTTTCTGCATCGAACGGCTGTAAGTCATCTAGCTTTTCACCGAGTCCGACAAATTTAACAGGGATGTGCAGTTCGTTTCGAATTGCAAGTACGATACCACCTTTTGCGGTACCATCTAGCTTCGTCAGAACAATTCCCGATACATCTGTCACTTCTTTAAATGCTTTTGCCTGTACGAGCGCATTTTGTCCTGTTGTCGCATCCAATGCAAGCAGCACTTCATGCGGAGCACCTGGTACAGCACGAGATAATACTTTTTTAACTTTCTCTAATTCTGTCATTAAATTTGCTTTATTTTGAAGACGCCCTGCTGTGTCACAGATTAAAATATCCGCGCCACGATTTTTCGCAGCCCCGATTGCATCGTACATAACAGCTGCAGGGTCTGAGCCCTCACTTTGCTTAATTACTTCAACACCGACACGGTCACCCCATACTTGAAGCTGTTCTATGGCGCCAGCACGGAAGGTATCTCCTGCAGCAAGCATCACTTTTTTTCCTTGTCCTTTGTAGCGATGCGCAAGTTTACCTATTGTCGTTGTTTTTCCGACGCCGTTAACACCAACCATAAGTATTACAGTCAGTCCATCTTCCTGGATGTTCATTTCCTGTAGTTTATCGTCTTCTTGTTCATAGATCTCTACAATCTTCTCTACGATAACTTCTCTTAAGTCAGCGGTCTCTGTAATATTGCGGCGTTTCGCCTCCATACGAAGAGATTCCACTAAATCCATGACCGTATTAAATCCAACATCTGCCTGTATCAGCATTTCTTCTAAAGCTTCGAAGAAATCTTCATCAACAGTACGGTACATCGCAAGTAAATCGTTAAGTTTATTCTGGAAGTTTTCACGAGATTTCTCTAGACCTTCACGGAATTTCGCACCAATCTGCTGTGCTTCAAGCTCCTCAAACTCTTCGATGGAAATTAAATCATCATCATCAAAGTCGAAGTCCCAGTCAGATTTCTTTTCCGTTTTCTTCGGCTGTTCAATAACTTCAGCGCGACTTACACTTTCGCTTGTCTGCACATCATGAGTTGGATCCTCCTGCTGCGGATCTAGTGTATCGTCTGGTGCTAATGTTTTCAATGGATCCGTTGTTTCTTCGTTATTTCCGACAAATTTATTTTTTAATTTTTTAAAGAAACTCATTTCGTCAACTCCTTAAATTTTTTATCGTCAATTTCTTTAAGATTAACACTTACTAGTTTGGATATCCCTGAGTTCTGCATCGTAACACCATAAAGTCTATCACTTTCTTCCATCGTCCCTTTACGATGAGTAATCACAATAAACTGGGTATCTTCCTTTAAAGTTGTTAAATAGTGCGCAAATCGACTGACATTTGCTTCATCAAGCGCTGCTTCCACTTCATCCAGGATCACAAATGGTGCTTTCTTTCTATTTAAAATTGCAAAGAGCAGAACTATCGCAGTCATCGCACGTTCACCGCCCGATAACAATGACAAGTGCTGTCTTTTCTTTCCTGGTGGCTGAACATAGATATCTATTCCGCTTGTTAAATAATCTTCTTCAGTCAGAATCAATCGTCCTTCTCCACCACCGAACAATTGTTTGAAGATGTGCTCAAAAGCATTTGATATCACTTCAAATGTAGTCTTAAAGCGCTCAGCAACTGTATGATCCATATCTCTTATGATCATTTCTAGATTATCTTTGGCTTCAAGTAGATCTGCTTCTTGTGATATTAAGAATTCATAACGCTCACTCACTGCTGCATATTGTTCAATCGCATTCATATTCACAGGTCCTAGTTCATCGACGGCAATCTTTGTCAGTTTGACACGACTTCTTAGTTCGTTTAACTGCTTTGCATCATCGACCGTCAAGCGATGTTCAAATATATAGTCCTCTGCAGCCTCATAGGTCATTTCATAAGTAAAGTTTAGATGTTCGAGATAGTTTTCAAGCTTTACATCTAATCTCGAATGCTGTACTTTGAGTTCACCGATGCCATTTTCAATGCCACTTATTTGACGCACAAGTTCTTTGTTCTGCATTTCAAGTTCGGCTTCTTGTTCGATATATTCACCGAGAGTCTGCTGTATATTTTCAATTTGTCGATGCAGGAAACTTTTCTTTTCTTTGTCTTCACCAATATATTTTTCAAGTTGAATGATTTCTTTTTGAAGCTTTTCTCGGTCAATCGCATGCTCAAGTTGACTTAAATGTTTAAGTTCGCCTTCTGTTGTCTCTATTTTGTCTAACAGATCTCTTTTTACCTTTTGATGATAATGAATATCTGCTTCTAGCTTATTTATCGATTTATTAATACTGTGCATTTCATGCTGCATATTTTCAAGTAAAGATTTTTTATTCTGTGCATTATTCTGATATAACTTTATTTTGTCTGTTAGTTCCGATAGTCGTGATTCGATTGTCTGAATGTTGTCATAGATAAGCGCTTTATCTTTCTCCAGCTGATTGATTTCTTGTCGCTCTTTATCATATTGTGTTCTAGTCTCAAGCTTTGACTGCAGACGCTCTAGCTTTATATGAATTTCTTCACGCGTTAACTTTAGCTGATGTAATTCATCACGCAGCTGAATTCCACTCTGTTTATCCTGTTCAAGCTGGAATTCAGCCTCTGAAATTGATTCATTCAACTGACTTACCTTTTCTCTTAGCTGTAAAGTTTGTGATTCATAGTCGTTTAATTGCTGAGACAATTGCTGTAATTCATTTCGAGATGACAAGGCTTGCGTCGGTTTTTGTTTACTTCCACCTGTCATTGAACCTCCTGGATTAACGACTTGTCCATCCAGTGTTACAACTTTATGTCTGTATGATACAAACTTTGCAATCTTGTTGGCTTCAGCAAGTGTCGTTGCGATGATAATATGTCCTGCAATATTATCTATAATATTTTTGTATTTATGATCTGCTGTAATAAGCGTATTTAAAGTGCCGATATACCCTTCGAATTGGGTCAATCCAGTTAAGATATCACTCGTGATGTTTCTAGGTTTGATGACATTTAACGGTAGAAATGTAGCACGTCCTGCTTGCTTTGACTTCAAGAATTCTATCGCTTTACGTGCAACTTGTGCATCTTCTACGATAATATGCTGTAAGACCCCACCTAAAGCACTATCCAGCGCATCATTATAGCGAGGTTCTACTGCTATGGTATCAAGTACCGTATGATGAATACCATGGAGCTTCTCTTTATTTTTTAGCAGTAACCTGACACCTTGATAATACCCTTGATATTCTTCCTGCATTATTTTTAATCGGTTCACTTTAGATTCTAGTGTGGAGATAAAACGGTCAGCTTGTTTTAAGTTTTCACTTTCCCTAAAGTAAAGCTGTTTTTGCTTAGTGATATGTTGCTGACGCTCTGTATAGGATAGTCGTTTGTTATCAACCATCTGTTCCATACTATTAATCTGTTCGTTCAACGACTGCTGCTCTGAGAGCAAATCTTCATACTGTGTCATTGTCGATTCATCAACTTGCGCTTCTTCCTTACGATTAAACTGTTCGATCCTTGAATTCATATGCTGTATATCATTTTCAAGTTTCGTCTTCATCGTAAACTGTTCATAGTATTCACTTCTTGTCTCTTCAATCAACGCTTCGATATCATCGACTAATGCAGATTGGTCGTGCTCTGTCTGGGATAGTTTTTGTTTTTTTGATAATTTTTCCTGTTTTAAAGTTTGTATTTTCGCTTCTGTTGCTGATAACTCTTTTTTTGTATGTTCCAGCGTCTGGGCAAATGTTTTTTGCAGCTGATGTTTCTCCTCAAAGTTCGCATCCTGGTGAATGAGACGCTCTTTATTCACATTCAGCAGACCGATATTACGTTCAATACGCTCAGTAATGTGTAACAAATCAGACTTATACGTTTCAAGAAGCTTCTGCTGTTCATTTCTTTCCGATTTATGTGCATCCAGCTTATTAGAAATACGTGCACTCTTATCCTTCCTATATTTAAGCTGTTCGTCAAAACTTTGAATCTCCTGCTGCAGACGTTCATATTCTGCACTACTCTCCTTGATATCATGTACCGTCACTTGAATATCTGCATCCTTCATTTCTTCAGATAATGCGATATATTCTTCAGCAATACTCGCTTCAATTTTAAGGGGCTCTACGCGATCCTTTAGATCAAAAATAATATCATGCACACGACTGAGGTTATTCATCGTGTCTTCAAGCTTCTGTTCAGTTTCCACTTTACGTTTCTTATACTTCAATACACCGGCCGCTTCTTCAATCAATTGTCGACGTTCGCTCGGCTTAGCATTCAGTACCTGATCGACCTTTCCCTGAGAAATAATACTGAAAGCATCACGACCAAGACCACTATCTAGAAATAACTCCGTGATATCTTTAAGTCTTACTTTCTGATGATTCAAGAAATATTCACTTTCACCAGAGCGAAAGAGTTTACGAGTAATCAGTACTTTATCAGAATCAACAGCAAGGCTGCGCTCAATATTATTGATCGTAAGTGTTACTTGTGCAAAGTTAGTTGCATTCCTATCCTGTGCACCTGAGAAGATGATATCTTCCATCTTTGCACCGCGAAGGGATTTTGCTGATTGTTCGCCAAGCACCCACTTGATAGCATCTGTAATATTACTTTTCCCCGAACCGTTTGGTCCAACAATCGCTGTAACACCTTCATCAAACAGCACGGTTGTCTTATCTGCAAACGACTTGAAACCAGTTGCTTCTACCGACTGTAAATAAATCATTATGACTCTCCTGCTGTCAGAAGCAATAGAGCAGTTTGGGCTGCCTGTTGCTCTGATTCTTTCTTCGTTCTTCCTGTGCCTGTACCAATCACTTTATCTTCAACATAAACTTCAGACGTAAACGCTTTGAAATGTGCCGGTCCTTCCTCTTTAACGAGGCGATAGGTAACTTGTAAGTTTTTAGTTTTATGAATATATTCCTGTAAATAAGTCTTATAGTCAATAAGGCCATGCAGCAGATCTTCAGTTATAGCAGGAAAAATATAGCTGTTAAAGAATCTTTTTGTTACATCATGTCCTTGGTCAAGATATAACGCCCCGACGAAGGCCTCAAATACATCTGCAATTAAAGAAGGACGTGTTCTGCCACCTGTCTTTTCCTCGCCTTTGCCCAGCAAAATCAACTGATCAAACTTCAACATCTTCGCAAATGTCACAAGTGAAGGTTCACATACAATTGCAGCGCGCAACTTTGTCAGCCTACCTTCTGGCAGATCACTATGCTGCTGGTATAAATATTGTGAAACCATCAATTCTAACACCGCATCTCCTAGAAATTCCAGGCGTTCATTGTCCTTATTTTTATCAAGCTTGAAATCATTAATGAAACTCGAGTGTGAGAATGCCTGTACATACAGTTCAACATCATTTGGTATAATATCCAGGTGTGTGAGCACCTTGTTTAACTTTACTTTAAATTTATCGATTATTAGCTGTCTTTTATTCATTTCGTCCTCCTTATCTATGTTTTTATTTTACGTTATATACGCTGTAAAAAAAAGTGATTGCTTAATAAACTTTAAAATAATCATCATTAATAACTTAAATCCGAACACAGCTGCAAATGGTGTGTTCGGATTATGTATTTATAGCCTTATATTATTTTTCTAATGATTCGATATATTTCACTGCATCACCAACCGTGTTGATTTTTTCAGCATCTTCATCAGGAATCTCAGTTCCAAACTGATCTTCTAATTCCATAACTAATTCAGCGATATCTAAAGAATCGGCACCTAAATCGTCTTTGAATGAAGCTTCTGCAGTTACTTTATCTGCATCTACACCAAGACGATCTACGATAATATCTTTTACTTTGTCGAAGTTTTCCATAATTTCACCTCCTTAAAATAATTATAGTGATTACTGCATATACATACCACCGTTAACATGAAATGTCTGTCCTGTAATATACTGTGCTTTATCACTCGCCAGAAATGCTACCATATACGCAACATCTTCAGGTCGGCCCATCTCACCTAACGGTATCTGACTTTTCATCGTTTGAACAAGCGTCTCATCCAGCACGTCGGTCATATCACTTTCAATAAATCCAGGGGCTACTGCGTTAACACGGATACCACGGCTGGCAAATTCTCGAGCAAAGGTTTTCGTCATTCCTTCAACACCTGCTTTAGCTGCAACATAATTGACTTGTCCTGCATTTCCGATACTTGCAACGATACTGCTGACATTGATGACAGTTCCTGCACGTTGGCGTAGTAATTGTCTTGAGGCAGCCTGGATGACATTGAATACGCCCGTTAAATTCGTATCGATGACATCTGCAAATTCTTCTCTCTTCATACGCATCGCTAAATTATCTCTAGTGATCCCTGCATTGTTGACGATACAATCTAACGATCCAAAAGTAGCAACGGACTGATCTATCATCGATTTAACTTCTTCATGATTACTGACATCTGCTTTAATCGCAACAGCTTTCTGACCTTTATCAATAATTGCTTGTACAACCTGCTTTGCTTTTTGTTCATTTCCTGAATAATTGACGATAATATTAAATCCTTCGTCTGCCAGAGCTAAAGCAATACTTCTGCCGATACCTCTGGAACTTCCCGTAACTAAAGCCGCTTTCATATTAAACCTCACTTATTTCATTTGTAGTAGTAATATTTCTAACAGTAATATTACGTTCTATCTTTTTTACGAGTGCAGTGAGCACCTTTTTAGGTCCGATTTCAACAAACTCAGTGACTCCTTGATCAATCAGATAACGAATAGAATCTGTAAATTCCACTGGAGAATATAATTGTTTTACTAAATTCTCCTTGATGCGTTTCGCATCAATTTCTGATGATGCACTTACATTTTGCACAACAGGAATTTGTGCTTCTTGAAAATCAAACTGCTCAAGATACGCCCTGAATTCTTCTTCGATTACTTTCATAAGCTCTGAATGAAATGGACCACTCACATTGAGCGGAATAATTTTCTTTAAGCCGAGTTCATGTTTTCTGTCAATGAGTGCTTCTATACATTGCGTATGACCAGACACAACAATTTGTCCTGGACCATTAATATTTGCAACGTTTAATAGATGACCATCATTGCTAACAGCTTCACAAGCCTCTTCTATAACCCATCGATCTGTTCCAATAACTGCCGCCATCTTTCCCACACCTTGAGGATATGCTTCGCTCATTAACTGACCTCGTTTGTAGACGATTTGAACAGCGTCCTCTTTAGTTAATACACCAGATGCGACTAATGCACTGTATTCTCCTAGACTATGGCCTAGACAATAGTCAAACGGCTGTTGAATTTGCTCTAACAATACAACGCTGTGCATTACAATTGCCGGTTGTGTATACTTCGTGTCATTAACCGCTTCATCATGGCGCATAATATTGACGAGGTCGACATCAAACAGACGATTCAATTGTTTAAGCGTCTCTTGCCCCCGCTCGTTAAAATCGTCGGTCATACCAATAAACTGTGACCCTTGTCCCGGAAACAGTAGCGCCCGCTTACTCATGTGTCACCTCTTGCTTTAACAATGATATAACATCTTCTGTTGCTGATTGTCGTGCTTGTTTAAGCGCATTGAAGAATGCTTTCTTATCACTCGAACCATGCGCTTTAATAACAATTCCATCAACTCCAAATAATACGGCACCTCCATACTCTGAGTAATCCATCTTATTTTTAAGTTGCATCAAATCTTTTTTTATGAGCCCTGCTGCAATTTTTGTTTTTGTTGAAGCTAACAAAGTTTCTTTCAGCATCTTAAAGATATTGTTCGCTGTACCTTCTAAGGTCTTTAGAATCATATTTCCTGTAAATCCATCAGTAACAACGATATCTGCTGCATAGTTTAGCAGTGCTTTAGATTCAACATTACCGATAAAGTTGATTGATGTCTCTTCTTTTAGCAGGTTAAACGTATCACGTGCGAGTTGATTCCCTTTTTTATCTTCTGTGCCAATATTTGCGAGTCCTACAGACGGGTTACTGATACCACGATTTTTCTGCGTATAAATCGATGCCATTTTAGCATATTGGACGAGGTGTTCTGGCTTGGCATCAGCATTTGCACCCATATCCAGTAACATAAATCCTTCATCATTAATTGTTGGTAATGTCAGCGCAAGTGCAGGACGTTCGATTCCCTTTATTCTTCCGATGACAAATAATCCCGCAGCCATCAATGCACCCGTATTACCAGCAGAAACAACAGCATCAGTTTCCTTTAGTTTCACGCTCTCTGCTGCACGCACCATGGAAGCATCCTTCTTTCGTCGAATCGCACGCACAGGTTCATCTTCCATCGTGATGACTTGTGTTGTATGATGCATCTTTAGTCGCGGATGATTAAGTCGATTGTCTTTTTCATCACCGTACAGATGGATCTCTACATCATTAAATTCCTTAAGGAACATTTCAATTCCATCTAGAACAATGTCCGGTGCATTGTCTCCCCCATGCATATCTACTGCTATCTTAATCATATTTAAGCTCCTTTATTATTGTAATACATCTCAAACTCGCCATAGAACACTTGACTTTGATTGACTGTGCTGAAGACTTCGATCTTTGCTCTTTGGTCCTTCTTCTCAATAAGCACTGCCTTTGTTATAACTCGGTCACCAAGCATTACAGGCTTCTGGAAATGTATATTGCTTGAAACAGTCAGTGCAAATTCATCATTGATTAGAGCAACACACAGTGAATTTGCCTGTGCAAATAAATAATGTCCTCTCGCAATGTTATTTCGACTGAACACATGCTCTTTCTTAATATCCAGAATAGATAATGCCATATGATCAAGTTCAATATCGATAACTTCTCCAATAATATCATCCATAGATAACGTTCTAATTTCGTCGTGTGATTTAACCGCTACATTCTTAATACGCTCTCTTAATTCGGGTATATTAAGTTCCAGACGGTCAAGACGAATGGTCTGGATGCTTACATTAAATTCATGACTTAATGTTTCATCCGTTATGAATGGGTCGTTTTCCAATAATTGCTGTAACTGTTCCTGTCTTAAGTGCTTTGACAACTTTTTCATGCATTCATTTCCCTTATTAGTAGTTGGTCTTAATACTAGTAAATATAACAAAAATATACACACACTGCAACAAAAAAAGGAAAAGACATTTGTATGCCTTATTCCTTTGACCTTCACAAAACGATTCATTTTTATAAGCGTATCTATTTTACCTTTTGACCTGCTACTTTTGACCATTTCTTTCAATTATCTGCGCTTTGACAATCATTCGCTTCTCAAACATTAAAGTATCTGGGTTATAATCGTTACACGTAATCAAGGTAAGTTCCTGTGGATTTCCAGGCTTTTCATCTAGTACACCGACTTCAGTCGGTTGCACATCATAGATCTTTGTAATCTTATAAATATTCTTGCCGCTTCTCGATAATAATTCAACGGTATCGCCAACTTTTGCACGGTCCAGATAGTTGAAACGAATTCCTGCACCTTCTACACGATGACCCGCAATCGCAACATTCTGTTCTGTTATCTTTTCACCTTTATCTACAAGTACGACACCATTTTTCATTGCTTCTTGGGTTGCCGGTCCTTTATATAATGGCTCGTTTATATCCGCAGCCGGCACTTTTAAGTAGCCGATCATATTGTCTTTAAGCTTTAATTTTTCAGGTTCCGTTTTAGTGATCCATTTTTCAAAACCATTAACATTTACTTTATCATCATTCTTCTCATATGACTGTATAATCTTTTCGTTGACTGAATGCGTGAAATACGCACGAATATCCTGCCAGAAAAACATCGTAATCGCTGCTACGATACATAGAACTCCAATCAATCTTACGATAACTCTCATTTCAATCTCCTCTTAGTCAAGTTGATGTTCAGCAAGGTCTGCATCTAGACGCATCTTTAATGCGTGTAATTCAGGTTGCGCGATTGCACCACTTAGTATTAACTTGCTTGCTTCGTCACGCGCAACTTCCAGCATGCGATAATCCTCAACAATATTTGCTACCTTAAAGTCCGGTAGACCACTTTGCTTAATGCCGAAGAAGTCACCTGGTCCTCTCATTTCCAGATCCTTTTCACTGAGTACAAAGCCATCTGTTGTCTGCGTCATAATCTGCAACCTTTCTATGCCTGTTTCGCTTTCTGGGTTGCCGACCAATATGCAATAGCTTTGATAAGAACTTCGACCGACGCGACCTCTTAACTGATGCAAAGTAGATAAACCAAAGCGTTCTGCATCATAGATGACAATCAACGTAGCGTTCGGAACATTCACACCGACTTCAACGACTGTTGTAGATACTATAACATCAAATTCATGGTTTTGGAATTTATTCATCACTTCATCTTTTTCTTCTGTCTTCATCTTACCATGGAGTAGTCCTACTTTATCAGTGCCAAATAGCCTTTGATAAGCTTCATAGATTTCAATTGCGTTTTTTACATCTAAATGTTCTGAAGCTTCAATCAGCGGACATATCACATAGACTTGTCGGCCTGCTCGTATTTCACGTGCAGTCTTATCATGGACAATTTCAATTTCCTCATGTTTCGCCCATTCTGTAATAATGGGTTTACGTCCTTTTGGCATCTGTTTAATCGTTGAAACGTCAAGTTCACCAAATACAGAGATTGCTAATGTACGTGGTATCGGTGTAGCCGTCATAAAGAGTACATTTGCATCATTGCCTTTTTCACGTAATAATTTACGTTGATTTACTCCAAACCTATGCTGCTCATCGGTGATAACTAAACCGAGATCATGAAATTGCACGGGTTCACTGATAAGCGCATGTGTACCTACAATGATATCGATATCGCCACGTTCTAACGCTTCTAAAATTAATCTCCGCTTTTTACCTTTGACTGAACTTGTAAGAAGCGCAATGTTTAGTGATTCACCATAGATTTCAGATAAACTTTCTGCATGCTGTTCAGCCAGTATTTCTGTCGGCACCATCAATGCACTTTGTCTACCTGCAGTCATTAATGCATACATGCAAATTGCAGCAACGATAGTCTTCCCTGATCCTACGTCACCTTGGAGCAGCCTATTCATGCGAAATTCATGCTTCATATCCCGAAATATTTCATTGACAACTTGTTTTTGTGCATCTGTCAGTTCGAAGGGCAGCGTATCAATAAACGCCTTAACCTTCGTAATATCATAATCGACCTTGCTATGTGGCGCCCCACTTTGTTCAAGCTGATTAAGCATACGCATCTTAAGCTGAAAGAGTAATAATTCGCAAAAAGCAAAACTTCTACGTGCCTGCTGCAAATGTTTATGGTTTGAAGGAATATGTAACTCATATAGCGATTGATCCAGATCCCAGAGTTTATATTTCACTTTTAAGTGATCCGGCAAAAAGGGATGAATTTTCACGGTCTGAAACGCGCTGTCAATCATTTTTCTAAACTGTGCTCGCTTAATCAAACCTTTCAGACTATATTGCGGGACAAGCTGCACACCTGAATGTTCATCTTCTGATATTTTACTGCCTTGAATCACTTGCTTTGATCTGTTCCATTTGCCGGTGACTTTGACCGTCTTGCCTATCTCTGCAATCCGCTTCACATACATCTGATTAAAGAATTCTATTTTCACCGCGACATTGTCAACCATCATATGGAATGATACTTTAGATTTTCCGCGCCCAAAATGAGCCAAAACAGGCGCAGAGTAAATTTCACCCTGCACCGTTATTTTTGCACCCTCTTCGGCTTCATGTAAATTAATGACGGTTTCATCTTCATATTTATAAGGCAGATATAATATGAGGTCTTCAATAGAATGTATATTGAGTGAATTGAGACTCTCTAAAGATTTCGGGCCGACACCTCTTAACTCCTTCAATGTACTATCTGTTATTAGAAGATGCTGATTTTCCAAAGATTCTTTCCTTCATTTCCTGGCCAGTCTTAGTGCCTGCAAGACCTCCACGACCTGTCTCACGCAGTGCACTCGGCATTGTTAAACCTATCTTATACATCGCTTCAATTACTTCATCTGTCGGAATTCTGCTCTCCACACCTGCAAGCGCCATATCTGCTGATACAATAGCGTTGGATGCACCAGCTGCATTTCTTTTTACACACGGTACTTCTACAAGTCCAGCTACAGGATCACATACAAGACCCAGCATATTCTTAAGACAAATACTGAATGCATGTGCACTCATCTGTGGCGAGCCACCAGCCATCTCTACGATCGCTGCTGCTGCCATAGCTGCTGCGCTGCCTACTTCTGCCTGACACCCCCCTGCAGCACCGGAGATAGAGGCATTATTAGCCACAACAAATCCAAATGCTCCAGTCGTAAACAAGAATTTAATCATCTGTTCACGCGATGGATTCAGTCTTGCTTTCATAGCAAATAATGTTCCTGGTACTACTCCAGCACTGCCAGCAGTCGGTGTTGCACAAATTAATCCCATGGCAGCGTTCACTTCATTTGTCGCAACCGCTTTTGAAACTGCATCCAGCAAGGTCGCGCCACTCAACGTATTGCCCTTTGCAATATAATTTCGTAACTTCACCGCATCCATTCCAGTTAAACCTGTAGGACTTGTAACACCATCCAGACCACGCGCTACAGCTTGTTCCATTACGATTAAATTTCTTTCCATATTCGACATTACTGTTTCGTAATCAAGCTTACTTACAGCCATCTCTTGTGCAATCATAACGTCTGCTATGCTTTTATTTTCTGTCTCACAAATATGTATCAGTTCTTCTACGCTTTTAAACATAACTTCTCCCCTCTATGATTCTGTCATCAACGTTACAGTCTGAATACCCTCACAACGCCTAATTTGCTCTAGTACATCATCTGTTATCTCATCATCTAGTTCACATGTCATTAAAGCAAGGTCGCCTTTTTCCTTACGTGAGACCTGCATCTGACCGACATTAATTTTGTGGTCGCTAAGAATACTTGTAACTTTCGCAATCGTGCCGAACGTATCTTTATGAAATACGAGTAACGCAGGATAATTCCCCGAAATTGCAATCGGAAAACCATTTAATGCAACTATTTCAATCTTACCCCCTCCAATTGAAATGCCTTCGATAGAGAGCTGCTGATCATGACTTCTCATGTTGAGAACGGCAGTATTAGGGTGACTTCTTTCTTCTGTCATCTCAATAAAATTTATCTGTAATCCTGCTTCTTCCGCAAGTTCAACGCTTTTTGGAATACGACTGTCATCCGTATCAAAACCTAACAGACCTGCAACTAATGCCACATCTGTTCCATGTCCTTTATATGTTTCCATAAATGAACCATATAAATAGATATCAACAGCATCCGGCATCCTTCCAAATAAATCTCTGGCAACTAAACCGATTCTGACTGCACCTGCTGTATGTGAAGATGATGGACCCACCATCACCGGGCCGATAATATCAAATACACTTCTATATTTCATAAAGCTCCCCCTTATCCATTAAAAAGAACTACACTTTAAAGTGTAGTTCTAATACATATAGATTAACTTATTCTACAGAAAACATAAAGCTATATATAGGCTGTTTTCCATCTTGTATTTCAATTTCAATATCTTCATAATTTTCACTTAAGAAATTTTCAATGGTAGCAACATTTTCATCTGCAGCATCGATTCCTTTAATGATCGTAACAATTTCTGCATCTTCATCAATCATTGATTTCAATAATTCAATACATACTTTGTTCTGATCTTTATCCGATACCGTAATCTTACTCTCATTAATACCCATAAATGCATCTTTCTCAATATTAACACCATCAATAGTCGTATCTCTGACAGCATATGTAACGGAACCTGACTTCACATGCTGCATCGCTTCTGTCATTAATGCCTTATTGTCATCACTAGATGCTTCCGGATTGTATGCAAGCATCGCACCTAACCCTTGTGGTATTGTCTTAGACGGCACTACTGCTACAGGAATATCCACAACTTGAGCTGCTTGTTCTGCAGCCATAATTATGTTCTTATTATTCGGTAGAACGACCGCTTCTTTACATCCACTTGCTTCAATAATCTTTACAATATCTTCAGTAGATGGATTCATCGTCTGTCCACCGCTAATAACATGCGTTGCACCAATCGACCTGAATAACTCAGTAATACCCTCACCCATAGAAATTGTGATCAACGCTTTTTCTACTTTCTCAATCTCGTTTTTAGTTTCCTTAATACCACGCTTACGTAACACTTCGCGATGCTGTTCACGCATATTCTCTATCTTAATCTTGATAATCTCTCCATATTGACTACCATATGTTAATGCTTCCCCAGGTGTTTCTGAGTGAACATGCGTTTTAACGATTTCTTCATCAGAAATCACAAGGAGCGAGTCACCAAACTTAGACATATCTTCTCTGAAATCATCTTCATTAAATGGTTTCATTCCATCTTTAAATCGAACCATAAATTCAGTACAGAATCCTGGCACGATGTCTTCAGTTTTAACCACATCACCGAAGTCATGATCATCATTAATAAAGTCGTCATTAATATCTCGCTTAACAGGTGCTGCAATTGTTTCACCCTTTAAAACAGCAAGGAATCCTTCATAGACATACATCAAACCCTGACCGCCGCTATCTACTACCCCAACTTCTTTTAATACTGGAAGTAGGTCTGGTGTACGCTTTAATGATTCGTTCCCAGCTTTAACGAGCGCTTCCATAATTACGATACAGTCATCCGTTGATTCACTAGCCTTCATAGCAGCTTCTCCAGCTTCACGGGCAACTGTAAGAATGGTACCTTCAACGGGTTTCATTACTGCCTTATAAGCTGTTTTTACACCTGCTTGAAATGCTTTAGCAAATTTTTGGGCGTCTATCGCACTCTCCGCTTCGATATACTTAGAAAACCCTCTGAATAGCTGTGATAGAATAACGCCCGAATTCCCACGTGCTCCCATTAATAAACCTTTTGAGAATGCAATTCCAACGTTTCCAATATGTGCTTCAATATTCTCCTCAGTTTCTTTCGCACCTGAACTCATCGAAAGATTCATATTCGTTCCAGTATCACCATCTGGTACCGGAAAGACGTTCAGTGAATCTACATAGTCTGCATTTTGAGATAAGTTATTTGCTCCTGTGATGATCATTTCAGCAAATAGCTTGCCGTCAATTGTTTTCATTATGAAATCCTCCCTATTCTTCATCATCCAGTTTGATGACACGTACACCTTGAATGTATATGTTTACTGAATTAACCGTTAAGTTTAAAGTTTGTTCTAAAGTGTATTTAACTGTCGATTGTACATTACTTGCAATTTCAGAAATTTTTGTGCCATATGCAACAATAATATACATATCAACATCTAAAGTACCGTTATTATTTGTTACGATAACACCTTTAGAATAGTTGTCACGCCCTAAAATATCTGCAATACCATCTCTAACCTGATGTTTACTTGCCATACCGATGATACCATAACATTCAACTGCCGCTCCACCTGCAATCGTTGCGATAACATCGCTAGAGATATCGATTGAACCAAATTCATTTGCTATTTCTAATGTCATTTCATTGCCTCCCTTGTTTATACACTCGTCATATTATTATAATCAATAAATATTCATAATTACAAGAAATCTATTGTTTAAAGGTAAAAATAATATTATATATAATATTATCTTAAGTAACTACTGTAATTTTTACTCTATTGTTACAACTGATAAACAAAAATTTATTGCATTACATATTGAATTATGTTAAATTATTATGGTATGTAAAAGATAAGTGTATCTCTATATTCTATTAAAGGAGGCAAAAACAATGGCTAAAGTATGTCATGTTACAGGTCGTAAAGCCGTAACAGGTAACAATCGTTCTCACGCAATGAACTACAGCAAACGTCGCTTCGGAGCTAACTTACAAAAAGTCCGCATCTTAGTAGATGGTAAGCCTAAACGTGTATGGGTTTCAGCTCGTGCATTAAAATCAGGTAAAGTGACTCGCGTTTAATTGAATATATAGATACAAAAAAGACCTTTGTGTGAAAGGTCTTTTTTTATTGCTCTGTACTTTGTATACAATAAACCATCCCTTGTTCTACCGTAACTTGCGCACGACGCTCAACAAATTCATTTGAAATCGTTCTTGTAATTCCAAGATTCACTTCCAGGCGATCAGCATCATATTTAAATCCTTCAAGTGTCAAAGTTACTCCGTCATTCACCGGAATAAAGGATATATACTTTTTATCAGGTTCATGTTCAATAATGTGTGTGCCTGCAGTAAGTACCTGAATCGTATTATACGCATTAACGATATGAAATTCGCTTGCCGACAATAATATTTCTGGATGCAATAATGTCTGCAGGTTTCCAAGAAAATGATCGAGTCTTCCGCCCGTCGCACCATGAATAAATACTTTGTTGTATTCTAAGTCTTTCGCATACTGCATTGCAACTTCAAGGTCTGTTTCATTCTTTTCAGCAGGAAGAAGGTCGATATCGATAACAGACTCTATACGTAATTTCTCTGTCTCATCAATAGAATCGAAATCTCCAAATGCTGCGATTGGTCGAATGTTATGATCAATCAGCATCAACGCACCATAATCCACACCTATCCAGTCATCACTTCCATACATCTCAAATATCGATTCATCTACTTCCAGCTGCGTACATAATATATGAAGATTCATCCTACTTCTCCTTTCAATATCTTTACTGGTACTTTATAATCATCATGCTTAAAGAAATAAGAACCTGCTACAAGCACATCAGCACCGGCTGCTTTACATAAAAGTGCTGTATCTTCATTGACACCGCCATCAACTTCTATTTCATATGAAAGTCCATGCTTATTTCGATATTCATTTAAGGAACGAATCTTATCAACACTACTCTTGATAAATGACTGACCACCGAAACCTGGATTAACTGTCATAACGAGAACAAGATCAACCATATCAAGAACCGGGATAATCGATTCGACCGGCGTTCCTGGATTAAGTGTAATCCCTGATTTCTTGCCAGCATTTCGAATCATCTGCAACGCTCTATGAATATGCTTCGTAGATTCTACATGCACAGTGATAATATCACTGCCTGCATCAGCAAATGCTTGAATATACCGTTCCGGATCTTGTATCATCAAATGTGTATCAATCGTCAGATCTGTTATACTTCTAATTTGCTGTAATACTGGAAAAGCAAAAGAAATGTTCGGAACAAATTGGCCATCCATCACATCAAAATGAAGGTAATCTGCACCTGCTGCATGGAGGTCAGCTATTTCCTCTTTCAATTCAAGAAAATTACAGGACAACAAGCTTGGAGCTACTTTCATTAATATCTCACCTTTCTATTCTCAATTTCAGACATCATCTGTAAATAATGATCATACCTTGATTGCAGTATTTCACCTGTTGCCAGCGCTGTCTTTATCGCGCATTTCGGTTCATTAAGATGCAGGCATTCTCTAAACTTACATTGAGGCGAAAGCTTAACAAAATCCGGGAACATATTTTTAAGTTCATACTTATCAATGTTATCAAGTTCAAGAGAACTAAACCCTGGTGTATCTGCAATATAACCATTTTGTAGTGGTATTAGTTCGACATGCCTTGTCGTATGTTTACCACGATTTAAAGCGTTACTGATGACACCGGTATTTAAATTAGCATCAGGAATGAGGCTATTGATAAACGAAGACTTACCCACACCTGATTGGCCTGCCAGCACAGTGATTCCTTGAACGAGTGCGTCATAAGACTGTTCATTCAAATTGGTCACAAAATAAGTTTCATATCCGATAGATTCATACTGGTTTAGTGCACGTTCAATAAATAATGCCTCTTCTTTATTAATCAGGTCTTTCTTTGTCACAAGAATTACAGGTTCAATGCCATAAGATTCGACTTTAACGAGAAACTTGTCCAGTAAATTCAAGCTGAATTCAGGTTCTTTTGCACTTAGAACCACGATTACGCGATCAATGTTTGCTACAGGTGGACGTACCATACTGTTGTTCCTTTCATCAATAGACAAGATATAGCCGTCCGTCTCATTTTCAACTTGAAATTCTACAAAATCACCTACTAACGGAGAAATACCGCGTTTTCTAAAATTACCTCTCGCACGGCACTGATATATTTTCGCCTCACTTTTTACATAATAGAAACCACTTAATGCTTTTATAATCTGACCTTTAATACATATCACCTCTTCTTAATATTCACTTAAATTATAACATTCTCTTAGCTGTGAATATATATAAAACCACTTCTAGAATTCGAAGTGGTCAGTCAACTCTTTTTTGTAAGTATGATTTATATTCCTCTTTAAGCTCAAGGTTATACTTTTGAATGAGCTCTTTTTCAACCTCAGCTTTAATTCGATCGACATAATGCTTACTCGTCTGTCTGTATATTTTGTAAAGCAAATATAAAGTAAATCCTAAAATAACCAGAATAGATCCAAAACCTAATAGAATCATCGTCGTGAGCATATCAATCATATGATGTAACTGTGCTTCTTTATCTGCAATAAATTCCTGCACCCTGTCCAATGGATTCGTAAATAATATTATCTTCATCACCTCTTTTGTTATATTTTTAATTTTAGCCTAAACAGTGTATGATAAACAAAAAAGGAGGAAAATAATATGAAACATATTACAATAGATGCGTTACAAGATGCGTTACAGATTGGTACAGAAGCACATATTATTGATGTAAGAACACCAGAAGAATATAATGAAGGGCATATTAAAGGTGCAAAGAATATCCCACTGGATACAATTCCTGCTTCAGTCGATTCATTTAATGATGAAGATGAATACATCATCATCTGTAAGCGTGGAGGACGTGCGCTTCAGGCTGCTGAATATCTCGATAATGAGAATTTAAACATTACAGTAGTCGACCAAGGGATGGATGACTGGCAAGGTGAAATCACAAAATAAAATGACTGAGGCGTGCGCCTCAGTCATTTTATTTTGTACGGTCGATATTCACCCTTATATTTTCAATATCCATTCCAGAAGCCACTTTACCAGGAAACTTTGTCGTATCCACTGTAAAGTCTTGAGGTGGTACATCATAAGAGATTTCATTTGCAAAGAATTTCATTGTTTCCTCCATAATGATGATCGTCATCCATTCACCTGCACAGCGGTGATTTGTGTAATAATCTCCTCCGCCTTGAGGGATCAGATCAAATGGGCTTCCGTCCCAGTTCTCAAAGCGGTAAGGATTAAATCTTTCAGGTTCACTGAATAAATCGTCTCGATGTAATGTACCATAGATATCCAGGAGCATCATCGTATCTTTTTTAATCTTGTAACCATCAAATGTAATATTTTCTTTCGCTTTACCTGGCAGGAATGGAACGAACGGATAATATCTTCTTACTTCCTGCACGAATTTATATGCATAATCCTCTTCGTTTAATGCAACACGAACACGTTCTCCAGGAAACTCGTGCAACGCTAGCACACCAAAGCTCACAAACTTATTGATTGCGACAAGCGGACGTATGACATTCATCAAGTCAACCGCGCAAAGTCTTGCGTCCATTGGTTTACCGTTCATATCTTCCCAGTGACTAAATTCATATAAGGCAGTTCCTTTTTCCGGATGAATCTTTCCTTTACGCACAGCTCTAATTTGATCCTCCAGAAATTGCTCGACACGTGCACGTGCTTTTTTCGCTTCACGATAGCCGCCATATAATGAACCAATCGCACTGAATGAATCAATCATCTTATTCATGTCATCTGCCATCTTTTTGATATTATCAGGGTTATCAGCAATACCTGCCCAGCGTAGTCCAACTTTAGTAAGCAGTTCAGTTGCTTCTTCATAGACATTTACTTTTTGTTTATATTGCATATGCTCAATGTTCTGGAACCAGTAAATACGCGTAAGCTTTCTTAAGTAGGCTAAGTTTTCATCGGTCATAAGAGACATAAATAACGCCTTACGATCAATATGCGTCTTACCCGCTGTAGTATGTATTGCACCTTTACCGAACAACGTCTTTACAACACGTTTAGGTAATGTACCTTTACGTTCTGTCTTATCGTTATCATAAAATAATTCAGCTGCGTCTTTACCGCTGATAACAACAGCAGCTTTACCTCCTAAAACATGCGTTTCGAAAATATTCGTATTGAATTTCTTCATACGTGCGGGAACGTATTCATAGCCTTCTTTCATAATCTTGAATGAATTATCAATACCTCTATCTTTAGGAATTCTTTTACTCATTGTTATACCCTCCATATTTATGTAATCAATAGTAAACTCTACCCTTAATTAGATGTTTCTAACATGATTCACTGCATATTCTAAAATCTTATCTTGTGCAGCTTCATTATCAATTTCTACATCCGGATATGCTGTTCTTTCACCGGTTATACCATATTCAAAAGTATATGGTCCTAATTCAAGTGTTTCATACTCACTTAATGCACCAAAAGTCTCTTCACCTACTTTTAATGCATCACTGTTAGAGGCAAAGGCTTCAGCACTTCCTTCAGTATGTCTGCTGATCAATATGATTTCCGGCTGGATATCATATAGTTGCTGTATCCCCTTTGTGTATCTTAAGTCTAGTATAATTGGAGTATCTTTAATGATAGTTTCTTGAATATTCACAAGTTGATCCGGTGCATAGATAGTAATCTGCTGATATGTATCTCGGATAAGAACTTGAGGTTCAGGTAACGCATAGCTATTTAATGTGAAGTGATAATGCTCACTTCCTCTCCTTATCTCTGCATCGTGCTGCTTCATGATTAGGGGTGCCCATTCTTGTTTATGGAACGTATCATGAAAGAGCTGCTTGCGGTAACGGTCACTCAATACATCAACAGCATCACCGCTTAAATGTGTAATAATATCCCCGGTTACAAATCGTGTATCCTCATTCACTTCAATCACTTCAAGTCCCTCGTCTATTCTATTTACTACGAATCCGCTATGACGTTGATGTTGATAAAACTTAAAACTTTTCTGCTGATATTCTGCAAGATATTCTTTCATAATTTCAGCGAAGGTAAAATCGTTACCAGGAGCTAGCTGCTTCACAATCGTCGTATAGAGCTCTTTCGTTGCTTCATCATGTATATGTAATACCTCACTAATTTTTTCTGATACAGCTTTAAAAATATGATGATATTTCATAGACACTCCCCCTTTTATAGTTATTATACATTGAAAAGCAAAAGAAAAAAACTGGATGCACCTGCATCCAGTTAATTACCGAGTTCATTATAATTGATGTGTTCATTCATATACGTCTTACCATCAACTTTTACGAGGATGATTCCCTCTTTATCCTTACCTATTGTGAGATTAAAATTCTTTGTCGTGCTCTCTGTCGTCTTATATGATTCATACACTTTATCTATGTCATTATCTTTATCCTGAATAAAGATTTCAACTTTCTGCTTAGAACCTTCTCCTCGGTATGGAATCGTAAATGTTCCAAAATATGATTTGTCATAATTGGAAGCGCTCGTATCGTTCTTTTCTTTTGGTTTTTCTGATGATGCCTTGTCCTCGGAAGAACTTTCCTTACCTTTAGATATAACGAAATTGATGATTGAGCCGTATTGATAATTTATATTACGTATATCCTGAGAAATAATTCTGCCCTTTGGTATCGATTCAGAAGTTGTACTTTGCGCCACATTGACAATAAAACCGAGCGCTTCTAGTTCCTTTTTTGCAATATCGTAGGACTGCCCCGTAAAATCAGGAACATATACTTGTTCTGTACCTTTAGAAACTGTCAGAACTATCTCTGTATCCTCAGGAATAACTTTAGTACCAGCAGTTACACTTTGTTTCAGAATCTCTCCGGAGGAAGCCATGTCAAAGGTTTCTTTCAGTTTAATGCGCTTAAGCTGCTGTTTTTCCAGTTCTTTCTTTACATCTTTAATATTTTCCCCGACGTAGTCACCAATAGTGAAAGTTTTAGCCCCTTTTGAGATTTTTAAATCTACTTTCGAATGTGCATCTATCTTATTACCGGCAAGTGGCTTTGTATCAACAACTTGATTTTTTTCGTCTTCATTTGTAAACGTGTAGCTGACCTCGCCTTTTCTCAAATTATTATCGTCTAAAATTTGAGTTGCCTGTGTTAAAGATTTTCCATTTAGTTCAGGGACCGTTACTTTATATACTTTGAATAGAGCCGCATATACAACGGTACTTAAGGTAAACATAAGGATCAATGGAACAAGCCATAAAAGCCACCGCTTTTTATTTGCTGGTTTCTCAACGTATTGCTCCTTATGAATCGAACTTTCCTTAACGGATGGGGTCTCAGTCCTACTGTCTTTAACAACAGGAATCATCTTTGTCTTATCGTCTATCTCTGCTACTTTATCTTCTTTAGTTCTGCTAGCATCAAGCGCAGTTGTTACGTCTTCATACATCTCCTGAGTCGTTCGATACCTTCTGAGCTTATCTTTCATCGTTGCTTTATTGACTACATTTTCAAGGCTTTGGGGTATAGCGCTATTTTCCTCACGAATCGAAGGAATCGTCTCCTGGATATGTTTAATCGCGATACCAACTGCGGACTCCCCTTCAAAGGGGGGATGCCCAGTAAGCATTTCAAATAGCACGATACCTATGGAGTAGATATCGCTTGACTCATCGGTCCTGATTCCTTTTGCTTGTTCTGGAGAGAGATAATGGACGCTCCCCATAATATGATTTGTCTGAGTCATCGCTGTCTCACTCAGTGCACGTGCGATCCCAAAATCGGAAATCTTAAGCTCTTTATTGTCTGTCATCAATATATTTTGCGGTTTAATATCACGATGCACAATACGGTATGAATGAGCATGTTCAATCCCTCTCAAAATCTGTTTAGTAAAAAATACAGCTTCTTCAGGTGATAATGGGCCATGCTGCTGTATATATTCATGGAGGGTTGGACCTTCTACGTATTCCATGACTAAATAATAGTGTCGCTCATCTTCATCTACATCAAGCACTTTAACAATATTTGGATGAGACAATGTCGTAGCGTTTTGAACTTCCCTCTGAAATCTTTGAACAGCACGTTCAACATCAACGTGAGGAATATTAATTATCTTAACCGCAACCCTCTGATTCAGGATAATGTCTTGAGCAAGATACACGCTACTCATGCCGCCTCCGCCAATATACTTTAGAAGCTTATAACGTTCACTAACGATCGTACCGAGCATGTTACATGCCCCCTTTTAAAGAAGCGATCACAATCGAAATATTGTCTTTAGCAGCGCTGTTTATAGCAGTCTCAATCAGCTGATTACCGATATCTTCGATTAGATTAATAGATTTAAATATGTCATGTATCTGTGTTTCTTCAACATAATCTGTCAATCCATCAGAAGTTAACATAATATAATTATATCTATTAAAATCATATACAAATACATCAGGATGCAAATATTTATCACTCCCCATAACTTTTGTAATTACATTACGTTGAGGATGATGTTTCGCCTCTTCCTTCGTCAGACCCCCAGCCAAAAGAAGATGGTTGACAAACGTATGGTCACTGGTCGCTTGTCTAAGCTCTCGTTCATTTATAAGATAGGCTCTTGAATCTCCGACATTCGCGATGACCACATGATTATCGTAAAGCAATGCGCAGACAAGTGTCGTCCCCATACCCTGGTTATCGTCATTCAAATGAGATTGTTTATAGAGCTCACGATTAATTTCAGCGATGTTATTTCTAAGCCAGCTTTCTGCATATTCAAACTCTATGAAATTTTCTTCTTCAAAACGTGATTTAAGCATATCGTTGACCAATGCACTGGCAACATTTCCTGCATTATGTCCGCCCATACCATCGCAAATCACCATTAACATCTGGCCTGTATGATTATAATAAACGCCACCTGCGTCTTCATTTCTTGCTCTTACTGGACCGATATCGGTAAAAAAGCGTGCATGCATATCTCTACCTCGTTTCTTCTTGTCTCTCTTTCGCTCTTAACTGACCACAAGCTGCGTCAATATCAGAGCCATGTTCACGTCTAATTGTAGCATTGATTCCATTGCGTTTTAATTCTTTTTCAAACTTAAAGATATCTTCTTTCGGAGTACGAACATAGTCACGTTCAGGCACATGATTTACAGGGATCAAATTGACATGGCAGTTTAGGTGTTTAATCAGCTGGGCTAATTCTTTAGCGTGATGAACCTGATCGTTCACACCACCGAATAATCCATATTCAAAAGTAATACGGCGTCCTGTTTTATTGACATAGTATTCTATTGACTCCATTAACTTCTCTAGATCATAAGCGCGGTTAATCGGCATTAAGCGACTTCTAATATCGTTATTTGGTCCATGTAAACTAAGTGCAAAGTTGATCTGCAGTTCTTCATCGGCAAAGTCATAGATACGTGGGATGATGCCTGATGTAGATACTGTAATATGTCGCGCACCGATATTAAGACCATCATCATGATTAATAACCTTTAAGAAATCCATCATCTCTTCGTAGTTTTCAAATGGTTCACCAATACCCATAATAACGACATGGCTTACTCGTTCCTCTACTTCGTCTAATGCTTTTTGAACATTTAGTACTTGTGCAACAATTTCGCCAGCTTCTAGATTTCGTTTCAAACCACCTAGAGTTGATGCACAGAACGTACAACCGATACGGCAGCCTACTTGCGTTGTTACACACACTGAATTGCCATAATCATGACGCATTAACACTGTTTCAATCGTATATCCATCCTGTAATTCAAATAGAAATTTAATTGTCCCATCTTTACTTTCCTGCTTAACAACAGTTTTTAACGTTGTCATCGTAAAGTTATCCTCTAACACTTTACGCAGTTCTTTCGATAAATTTGACATCTCTTCAAATGAGTTAACACGTTTTACGTATAACCAGTCGTAAATCTGTTTCGCTCTAAAACTTTGCTGACCATGCGTTGCCAGCCATTCTTTTAATTCTCCGAGTTGTAATGAATAAATTGAGGGTTTATCAAAGTTCGGCATGAACTTTTTATTTTTCTTTTCTAATAATGCCATTATTTACACTTCCTTCTTAGTTTTGCAATGAAGAAGCCGTCAGAATTAAAGTCTTGCGGCAACACCTGCAATAATTTTTTCTTACCGATAACCGGCAGTTCAATCGCTTCTATTTCAAAGTCTTCATTTTGTTTGATAAATGAATACACAACGTTTTCATTTTCCATCTGTTCGATCGTACAAGTGGAATATACGAGAACACCACCAGGTTTCACTGCGTTAGCCGCATTTTTCAATATTTCAAGCTGCAGTGGCCAAAGCGTATCGATATCCTTCTGTGTCTTCTCATACTTTATCTCTGGTTTACGTTTCATTACACCAAAGCCCGAGCACGGTGCATCCACTAATACACGATCATACTGTTTATCAAACGGAACTGTTGCATCGTGCACGCTCGGATGAATATTACGCAGTGATAGTCGTGTGATATTATACTGGATTAGATCTATCTTATGTGGATGAACGTCGTGACTATCAATATGTCCTGTTCTGTTCATCTTTTCTGCAATATGACAAGCTTTACCACCTGGTGCACTACATGCATCAAGTATTGTTTCATCTGGTTGTGGATCCAGCACATTCGCAACAAGCATACTTGAAGCATCTTGAACACTTAAGAAACCATGTTTAAATAATTCATGCTGCACGATAGGCGGTCCATCGATTGTTAAACATTCAGGTAGAATTTCTGATTGTTTAACAGTGTAACCCGCTTCAGTCAGACGTTTTATTGCATCTTCTGGCGTAATCTTCGTCGTGTTCACACGAACTGTCGTATCCGGATAATTTAGAAATTCCTCCGCCATCTCACGCGTTGTGTCAAATCCAAAGTGTGTATTCCAGTGCTTTATCAGCCAAAGTGGTGTACTTGTTGCAACACTTAAACGCTTTAGGTCATCCTTTATTTCATTTAAATCACGTAACGGATTACGCTGAAAGTTTCTCAAAATTGCATTTACCGTATTCGCACCACCCACTGAGCCTCGGCGCTTCGTTATCTCCACCGCTTCATTGATGATGGCATGATCCGGCACTTTATCTAAATAGACAGACTGATAAATACTCATAAGTATAAGTCTTCTCATCCACCCTTTAATATTCGTCTTAATATACGGCGCCGCATAAAATTCTAACGTCAGTTTACGCTGCAGCGTGCCATATACAAGTTCCGTTAAGAGCGCACGGTCAACAGGTTCAACATAACCTTTTTTTATTGCTTCATTAATCAGTAGATTACTATATGCACCTTCTGTTAAAACTGCATCCAGTATTTCAAGTGCGACACTTCTCACATTATGATTCATTAAACTTCATCCCAACAAGTTGTGACTTCGCACCTGCAACAAAACTTGCAGCATCCATGCGTTTCTTACCAGCAGGCTGTAATGATGTAATACGCACTGCTCTATCATTCGTCGCAATAACTATACCAGACTTGTCTGCCTGAATAATTTCTCCAGGTACACCACTGCCCTCAGCAATTTCTGAAGCCCACAGCTTCATAACCTTACCATCAAAGTTCGCAAATGCAACAGGCCATGGACTTAGCCCGCGAATATGGTTATGCACTTCAAGTGCACTGCGGTCAAATGTAACAAATTCTTCTTCACGACTGACGTTAGAGGCAAATGTCGCTTCACTATCATTCTGGGATGTACGACTATTCGTGCCATCCAGTACGCTAGGCATTACTTCAAGTAATAGCTGCGTTCCTGCATCGCTTAACTTGTCGTGAAGTGTTCCGACTGTATCATCGATTTCAATCGGAACTTTCACAGTGTCAATCATATCTCCTGCATCAAGACGTTTCACCATATACATGATCGTCACACCCGAATACTTCTCACCATTAATAATCGCTTTATGAATCGGTGCACCACCACGGTACTTCGGTAACAGCGACGCATGTACATTAATACAACCTAGACGTGGAATATCAAGAACACGCTCCGGTAAAATCTGACCAAAAGCAGCTGTAACGATTAAATCAGGACTAAGCGCACGCACTTTCTCGAACGCTTCATCACTTTTCATCGATTCGGGCTGATATACTTCAATCCCTAAACTTTCTGCCATCACCTTAACAGGAGGCGGTGTTAGTACGCGTTTACGCCCGACAGGCTTATCCGGCTGTGTAATAACGAGACTCACCCCATATGATTCGTGTAATGCCTTTAATATTGGTGCTGAAAAGTCAGGCGTACCCATAAATATAATCTTACTCACCGTACATCTCCTCCAGTTCTTCCTCAGTTAACTGTTTCGTCATCTTTTCTGTGAACAATTCACCGTATAAGTGATCTACTTCATGCTGAATAATACGCGCAATATCATCATACGCAGTCATTTCAATCTTATTACCATCTAAATCGTTTGCTTCAATGACAATCTCAATCGAACGATCGACAAGACCGAATACACCAGGAATTGACAGACATCCTTCTACATCACTTTCCGTCTCTTCTGAATAAGAAACAATCTTCGGGTTCACAAGTTGCAATATACCATCTGATTCCATATCTACTAATGCAACCTTTAAATCCACACCAATCTGAGGTGCAGCAATCCCAACGCCATCATGATGGAATAATGTATCTTCTAAATCTTTGATCAATGCCTTTAGACTCGCATCAAACTGAGTAACATCCTTAACTTCACGATGTAACAATGGGTTTTGTTCTTCTATTAATTGTTTAATCACGTAACTTCTCCTTTATATCTTCAATCATTCTATTTTACATGAAAACGCACTGTATTACCACGTATTGATATAAATGATAAAACTCTCCTTAAACAAAGTTAAAGAGAGTGCTCGGTGTTATTTTACTATATTTTAAGAGAGATGACGAATGATTACATCATCATATACGGGTTTATATCTATATGCAGCGAGAACTTATCTTTCACAAACAGTTCATGGTAATGGTCATCCAGATAGTTAAGTGCCTTTAACAGTTCGGGTTCTGATTTAAACTTAATCAATATCTGGAAACGATGCTGATTATTAATTCGTGCAATTGGACTCGGTGCGGGTCCGAGTACATATGCTTTTGGTGATAGGTGCTGCACTAATATATCATGTATATGCTTACTTTCGGTCAGTACGGTCTTTAAATTATGATGCTGCATATTAAGATAGATCATATAGAAGTACGGCGGATACTTGCCGAGTCTTCTGTATTCCATCTCCTCTTTAAAGAATGCTTTATAGTCATAATTTACTGCGTGTTGTATTGCGTAGTGTTCAGGATTATATGTCTGAATGACGACCTCGCCTGTCTTTTCACTTCGTCCAGCGCGTCCAGCGACTTGTGTTATAAGCTGGAATGTTTTCTCGCTTGCTCTGAAGTCCGGTAAATTGAGCATCGTATCGGCGTTCAGTACGCCAACGAGTGTAATGTTCGGGAAATCCAGTCCTTTTGCAATCATCTGTGTGCCGAGTAAAATGTTCGCTTCTCCGTTTTTAAACTGTTCAAGCAGTCGTTCGTGTGCACCTTTCTTACGCGTCGTATCATTATCCATACGGATAACTTTTGCATTTTGGAACGTCTGATAAATGATCTCTTCAACTTTCTGCGTACCGACACCCATTTCGCGTATATGTTCACTTTCACAGCTCGGACATATATTACCAGGTGGTTCCTTATGTCCACAATAATGACATTTCAGCTCATCCGTATATTTATGATACGTTAAACTAATGTCACAATTCGGGCACATCGGTACGTGTCCGCAGTCACGGCATAGCATAAACTGTGCGTGCCCTCTTCTATTTAAGAAGAGCACGACTTGCTCTCCTTTATCAATCTTCTCCTGAATCTTATCATGCAGTACGCCGGAGAACATCGAACGATTTCCCTGCATTAGTTCATCTCGCATATTCGAGACGATCATCTCAGGCATCGCGGATTTGTTTGCACGTGTTAACATTTCGAGTTTCGTATATACACCTTTTTCTGCACGTGCATAACTTTCAAGTGATGGTGTGGCGCTTCCGAGCACGAGCGGACAATGGTGATACTTGGCACGCCATTCTGCAATTTCGCGGGCATGGTATCGTGGATAGTCTTCCTGCTTATATGTTGTTTCATGCTCTTCATCGATAATGATGATGCCGATATTTTTAAATGGTGCGAATATACTGGACCTTGCACCGACAGATACGCGTGCCTCCCCCATCTTTATCTTGCGCCACTCATCATAGCGTTCACCGTTAGAAAGACCTGAGTGCAGTACGGCCACTTCATCACCGAAGCGGGACTTGAATCGATCTACCATCTGAGGTGTCAGCGCAATTTCAGGTACCAGTACGATGGCATCCTGTCCTTTGTCCAGCACTTCTTTAATGAGCTGAAGATATACCTCTGTCTTACCGCTTCCAGTAATCCCGTGTAACAGGAATGTTTCTGACTGATTTTTATTAATAGTTGCCATAACAGCGTTATATGCACTTTGCTGTTCATCATGCAGTGCTTTTTCCTTATCTTCAAAGAACACTTTATGCGCATACGGATCTCGCGTCGTTTCAATATTGATTTTTTCTAAAAATCTTTTTTGGACTAAGTTATTGACTACAGCGTTTGATATGCCCTCTTCTTTCAGTTCGATCAATGTCAGTTCTCCTGCATCATTTATGAGTTCGATCGCACGTATCTGCGTTTCAGATTTTAGCTGTGAAATGATGTCATCTACATTCGAATGATTAAGCTTCACACCGACGAATGTTTTTTTCTTGTATTTTTGAGAGACTTCGATATCTTCAACGACGTCACCACATTCAATATATGGCTTGAGCAGCGAAACAATTTCAAGCTGCTGCGCGCGTTCCAGTGTTAAGGTTGCATCTTTAAAATATTGCTTGAGTTCTTGCGGCATACGTTCATCATCTATTAAACGGAATATCTTCTTATACTTCCCTTTTACTGCGTTTGGCAGCATCGCATCGAGCACTGCAATACGCTTTGAGACGTGAGAATAGCTCATCCACTCACTTAAATCTATTAATTCAGGCGTAAGTTCCGGTATAAAGTCCTGAATCGCAATGACAGGCTTTAGCTTGTCGTATTCTGCATTATCCGTCACTTTGATAACATAACCCTGTATTTTTCGTGGACCAAACGGCACAACAACTCTCTGGCCAGGTACGATATCGCTTTTTAGATGTTCCGGAATATAATAATCAAATAACTTATCAACACGTTTACTATTAACGTCTACGATAACTTTTGCAATCACTTAAATCCCTTCTCTTTTACATGTGATAATATTTCATGTGCAATGTTAAGCTTAGATTGTTTTGGAATATCGATGTGCGTTCCATCTTTAAAATACATCGTTACAGCGTTGTCATTCGATTTAAATCCGATAGATTTATCACCTACATTATTTGCAACAATAACATCTGCATTTTTCTTGTTCAATTTTCCGCGTGCATACATTTCGACATGCTCTGTCTCAGCTGCAAAGCCAACTACAAGTTGTGTCGTCTTATGCTCACCAATATATTTCAGTATATCCTCTGTACGTTTAAATGTAATCGTGAGATCTCCCTCTTGTTTCTTTAATTTCTGGTCATGTGTTTCTACTGGTGTATAGTCTGCTACTGCTGCTGCTTTAATAATCAGATCTTGTTCCATATTATCTTTTACTGCATTGAACATATCTTGTGCACTTTCAGTCTTAATATGACGTACCCCATTCGGCACAGGTATTCCTACGTCTGTCGATACTAATGTTACATCTGCACCTCGCAGGCTTGCTGCTTCAGCTAAACTATAGCCCATCTTACCCGATGAACGGTTCGTTAAATAGCGCACTGGATCTATCGTTTCAATTGTAGGTCCTGCTGTGACCAATACTTTCTTGCCTTGCAAATCTTTTTCTATATTATCTTCACCAATAAACTTCATGATATCAAGTGGTTCGCTCATGCGTCCTTTTGCTATATAGCCACACGCCAAGAAACCTTCTCCCGGTTCTATGAATTTGAATCCACGCTTCAGTAACGTTTGAATATTGTCCGTTACTGCCGGGTTATTGTACATATTACTGTTCATGGCAGGTGCTAAATAAATCGTCTTCGTAAACGCAAGTACAGTTGCAGTCAGCATATTGTCACTGATACCATGTGCAATCTTACCGAGCGTTGATGCAGTTAATGGTGCGATGATCATAATATCTGCCCAGTCTCCAAGAGCAATATGCTGAATTTCAGCTGGGTTCTGTTCCACGAAGATATCTGTGTATACAGGATTTCTGCTTAACGCCTGAAATGCAAGTGGCGTTACAAACTGCTCTGCACTCTCCGTCATAATGACACGCACTTCATGACCATTCTGTACGAGCTTACTTGTTAAATCTATCGCTTTATATACCGCAATCCCACCAGTAACGCCTAATACAATCTTCATAAGTCTAAATTCCTCCTATAAAAAAACTGACAAACATTACATTTGTCAGTTTATACTATTCCTCAGGGTGTTCGCTTGTAATATGAATCTTACCTGCAGCAATCTCTTCTAAAGACTGACCAACAGGTTTATACGATAGGTATCGGTCATTCAATTTTACATCTGGATGATCCTGCATTTCACGTGCACGTTTCGCCGCAAGGGTTACGATTAAATATTTAGAATTCACTTTTTCTTTTAATTTATCTAATGGTGGGTTTAACATTATTTTGCCTCCAGTATCATTTTTCTGAATCGTGCTTCTACACGTTCACGTTTTAAATGTTCAGCTTCAACAATCATCTGAACCTTTTCCTTTGCATCCATCACTTCATCATTGATCACTACGTAATCATAGAGATTCATCATCTCCACTTCTTTACGTGCTTCACTTATTCTATGATTGATGACTTCCTGACTTTCAGTGCCACGACCGATAAGTCGTTCCTCTAGATGTTCAAGTGTTGGTGGCGCTAAGAAGATGAATAGTGCTTCAGGAAATTTCTTTCTGACTTGCTTTGCTCCTTCAACTTCAATCTCTAAAAATACATCCTTACCACGTTCCATAGTATCCTTAACATACTGTACAGGGGTCCCGTAGTAGTTCCCGACATATTCAGCATATTCGATAAATGCATCTTGCTCAATCAGTGTTTCAAATTCTTCACGTGACTTAAAGAAATAATCTACACCATCTACTTCGCCTTCCCGTTTGTTTCTAGTCGTCATTGAAATTGAGTATTCGAAATCAGTATCCGGATCCTCAAATATCGCACGACGCACAGTTCCCTTACCAACTCCAGAGGGACCAGATAATACAATTAATAAACCTTTTTCTATATCCATGTCTACGACCTTTCATAAAAATGATATAAATTAAATTTATCATATAAATGAATAAAAATATAGATGAAACATTCGCCTTGTGAAATTGTTATTTCATGTTACACTATAAACATTATAAAAAGAAGGTGAAGACATGGCTTTTGACGGCTTATTTACGCATCAGATGATTAAAGAAATATCATTTTTAGAAACAGCACGAATCAATAAGATTACACAACCCGATCAATTTACGGTCATCTTAACGATAAGAGCGAACCGCAAAAATCAAAAATTAATGCTCTCAATACATCCAAACTTTGCACGTATGCAAATCACAAATAATCAGCTCGATAATCCATTTGAACCTCCGATGTTCTTACGTGTGCTGCGTAAACATATTGAAGGTGGTATCGTCGAACGTATCGAACAGATTGGAAATGACCGTATTGTTCATTTTACTATCAATAATACCGATGAAATTGGTGATCGTATTAAGCGACATCTCTATCTGGAAATAATGGGGAAACATAGTAACATCATCTTAACAGATGATAGCAATAAAATATTAGACAGTTTCAAACACTTAACACCCAACACAAACAGCGCACGTACTTTAATGCCTGGATTCAACTACGAGTTTCCACCAACAGACAAAAAGACAAATCCATTCACAGTAGATACAATCAGTGACAAGCTTGACAACACGCTCGCTATTCATAAAGCAGTACTAAGACTACTTGAAGGATTCAGTCCTCTCGCAGTCAAGGAGATGCTATCGATGGATAATGATATCGATATCGCATTTAATCGATTCATGCAGACGTTACAAACAAATGCTTCAACGTTTTCCATTGATGGCAAAGAAGATTTCTATTTCCGACCAGTAGCGCACAGTACAAGTATCGAAACTTATCATAATTTAAGCGAGATGCTGGATATCTATTATAAAGACCGAGCAGTGCGTGAACGTGTCCGTAATCAGACGAACGATCTTTCACGTCACTTAAATTCATTACTTCAAAAAAATGAAAAGAAGCTCGCAAAACTTGTTGATGAACTAGAACAGACAAAACAGATGGACAAGATGAATCTTTATGGAGAACTTATAACGAGCAACATGTATCAGCTCAAACAAGGCATGGATGAATTCACAACGAAGAACTATTATAATGAAGAAACTGTGACAATTCCACTGAACCCAAGAAAATCACCAGCAGAGAATGCACAGTATTATTACAAACAATATAACCGTCTAAAAACACGTAAAGCACATGCTGCTGAGCAGATAAAGGCGACTCAGGATGAAATAGCATATATAGAGACGATTCAGATGCAGCTGGATCATATTTCTGTAGACGATATCGATGATATCCGTACAGAGCTTGCAGAGCAAAACTTGATCAAGAAAAAACATAAAACAAAACAATCCAAAAAACAGCAGTCCTCTATCGATTATTACTTATCGCGTGACGGCCAAGAAATTGTGGTCGGCCGCAATAACCTTCAAAATGAATACATTACGCATAAATTAGGGCGTAACAACTATCTATGGTTTCATACAAAAGATATTCCAGGCAGTCATGTCGTAATTCTTGATAGCAATCCAACAGATGGCACAGTTGAAGATGCTGCAATGCTTGCCGGCTACTTCTCAAAAGCACAAGGTTCTTCTAAAATTCCAGTTGATTATACAGAAATCAAGCATGTGCATAAACCAAGCGGTGCTAAACCCGGATTCGTAACGTATACCGATCAGAGTACTGTCATGGTTACACCTGAAGAAGACTACGTCGAACATTTAAGAAACAGCTATTTAAATAAGGAAGTACCAAATTAACTGTTAATTTGGTACTTCCTTTTCATTTTTTACAAAAAAAGAGCAGGGACCAGATTGCTAAGTAATCTGGTCCCTGCTCACGCTCATCCTAATAATTATTCTTTAACCATTAAACCATCTTCTGTTTCATTCAGGTCGATGGTCACCTGTTTTACATCAATATGATCTAAATAGTAATCTGTAATAGAATCACGTACTTCACTTTCGATCAATCGACGTAATGGTCTTGCACCTAAAGCCTGATCATAGCCATGCTCGACTAACCAGTCTTTCGCACGTTCTGTCACTTCCATATCTATTGATTTACGTGCAACTACCTCCTGCACATCATGTAACAATAGTTCTACAATTTGTTTCAAATCTTCTTTAGCTAAATGCTTAAATTCAACAATCGCATTGAAGCGGTTTAAGAATTCAGGTCTGAAGTATCCTTTTAACTCTTCATAAATGGATGTGCGTTCACGGTCTTCACCAAACGATGCATTACTTGTTGCTATTATTATCGTATTCTTAAAGTTTACCGTATTACCCTGACCATCAGTCAGAGCGCCATCATCTAATACTTGTAGCAGCAATGTGAGAACCTGAGGGTTTGCTTTTTCAATTTCATCTAATAAGATAACTGAATATGGATTACGACGTACTTGTTCAGTTAATGTATTCGAGTTGTCATCATATCCAACGTAACCGGCAGTTGTACCGATCATTTTAGAGACAGCTGTCTGATCCATATATTCACTCATATCCAGACGGATCATCGATTCAGTCGTACCAAATAGTTCTAAAGAGAGTTGTTTAGCAAGCTCTGTCTTACCGACACCTGTTGGACCTACAAACAAGAAGCTGCCGATTGGACGATTACCATCATCAAATCCTGCACGATTACGTCTGATTGCTTTCGCAACAGCTTGAACAGCTTCATCCTGACCGATGACTTTACCTTCAAGTCTGGATTGCATATGTTTTAGACGCTCAATTTCATTATCATCCATCTGAGAAACGGGCACACCTGTCATGCGTTCTACAGTAGCAGACACATCTTCTTTTGATACATGATTACTTTCCACACCGGCTGATAATTTATCTTTTAAAGCTTTAATCTTCATCTGCAATTCATGTGCGCGATTAAAGTCTTCCTGCTCGACTGCCTGCATCTTATCAGCTTCGAGCGTTTCAATTTCTTTTTCAGTCTCTACTTTGTCTACAACCGTATTACGGGATGAAACATGTGCTGCCGTAATATCCATCAAATCAATTGCTTTATCCGGTAGCATACGGTTTGGCATATATTGGATGGATAAATCAACGATTGTTTCTATCAAATCATCACCAATCTTAACATTGTGGTGATTTTCATAATTTTCCTTAATCCCTTTTAAGATTTTAATTGTATCTGCTTTCGACGGTTCATTCACAACGACTTCATTAAAACGACGAGCAAGTGCCGGATCTTTCATTATATTATTGCGATACTCGTCCTGCGTCGTTGCACCGATAATAGATATCTCACCACGACTAAGCGCTGGTTTTAATATATCGGACAAACCTTTGCTTCCAGAATCTCCACCAGTTGCACCACTGCCAATAATCTGATGAATTTCATCGATGAATAATACTACATTTCCCTGCGCTTTCACTTCTTCAAGTAATTTCTGTACATTTTCTTCAAATGCACCACGATACTGAGTCCCCGCTTCAAGCGATGACACATCGATTGAAATGATTTCCTTACCTTTAATCGAAGCTGGTACATCCCCTTTTACAATTGCCTGGGCAAGACCTTCAACGACCGCAGTTTTACCTACACCTGCTTCACCGACTAGAATCGGGTTATTCTTAATACGTCGACTTAATACTTCAGCAGCTTGACGAACTTCGGATTCTCTACCTATAACAGGATCCAATTCATTGTTTCTTGCTTCCTCTGTTAAATTTCTTCCTATCTTACTTAAGAAAGTATCGCTCGTTTGTTTTGAAGTACGAGGTTGTTGTTGCTGCATCGCATCACCCGATACCTCCTGTCCGTTAATATAGAACTTGCGTGAGACCTGCCCTTCATTCATTTCATTAAACATTCTATTAAAAATCGCATCAAAATTATTATCAAAAATACCATTATTCATATTAAATCACTCCTATATTCAATTTTAATCGTGCTAACAGAAGTTTCTTATCACTTCTGTAATTACATTATACACCAATAGTCAAAGATAGTCAAATATAATTTTGATTATCTTTGACTAATTGAATTCATATTTTTATTGTGTTAAATAAAAATAATTATATTTTTAATTGTAATTAATTACATATATTAACATGAAGAAAAATGAAAGAAGCTGCTGCGATTTATATAAAAATAAAAATCTTTACTTAAGATTTATTTTGAAAATTAATTTCCAATTCATATTTAGATTATTAAATTTATATCCCTTTTTATTTGTATTATCGAATTGATTATGTTTTAATATGTGCTGTTACAGACATAGTACATTTCAACAAATATTACGAGAACATTTCAACGTTGTAATGAATTGTTATGTAGCTGTAACGCACAGACATATTAATTGTGTTAGTGTATGTAGTATCACTTAGCCAAATGAATCTTACTTTGATTCAGAATATTAATTAAACAAATTACTGGAGGATTTTATATAATGAAAAAAGCAATTATGACTTCAACATTAGCATTAGCATTAGGAGTAACTGGTGTTTCAGCTTCTCAAGCAGATGCATCTACGGAAACAGCAGAAGCAAATCAAATCAACAAAGCCGAATTAGCAAACTTAGCATTAAACAACCCATCAGCTTTAAATGAAAACCCTGTACACGAAGGGGCTTATCACTATGAATTCACTAAGGATGGCTATCATTTTACCTTTGATTCAAATGGTGCGCACTGGACTTGGGAATATAACCATACTGGATCAGCAGATTCAGAAGCATTCAGCTCAGTAACAAATAACAACTTCAAACAGGAGGCACCTGCTGTACAAGCACAGGCTCCTGTAGCAAAGACACCTGCTCAAACGTATGTAGCACCTAAAGCGCAGAACTATCAAGCACAATCAACATATAAAGCGCCAGCTCAAACACGATCAGCAACTTCACCAGTAAGTGTTAACTCACATTTACAAGTAATTGCTCAACGTGAATCTGGCGGTAATATCCGTGCAATTAATCCTACTTCTGGCGCAGCAGGTAAATACCAATTCTTACAATCTACTTGGGATTCAGTAGCTCCAGCTGAGTGGAGAGGCGTATCTCCAGCATCAGCACCTGAAGCAATCCAAGATGCAGCCGCTGTTAAGTTATACAATACAGCTGGTCCATCTCAATGGGTTACAGCTTAATCTAAAGTTTAAAAAAATGAATGTGCCATTCGGCACATTCATTTTTTATTTCTTAAGATATTCAAAAATTCGTTTTGCGTTATCTGTATTATCCATATTACCTCTCCAAGCTTGTGCACCTGGACCATATCCATAGACGTTTACATCTTCTCCTGTATGGCCATTCGTTGTCCATCCTGTGTAGCTACGTTTGTTAACTGTCGCTTCAATTGCATCCTCAATCTTTTCATCATCTTTTTTAGTAACAGCTTCTTTTATGGCTTTCATTTCAGCAGCTTCTAATGTAAATCCAATATTTTCTGTGATTATTTTATCTATATTTGCATCTTTTTTCAGCAACGCTGCGCTCAAATATTCAGGAGTATGCTTCATCTGTTTGATAGGATCAACAAGGAAGTTATATTCTCCACCTTGTCCCATCGACATTCCACCTGTAGAGTGATCGGCAGTTGCAATGACTAAAGTATTACAGTCTTTCTTCGCAAAGTTAATCGCTGTCTGGAAAGCTAAGTCAAAATCCTTCATTTCGCTCATCGCACCTGTAATATCATTTGCATGTCCTGCCCAGTCAATCTGAGATCCTTCAACCATCAGGAAGAACCCATCTTTATCACCGCTTAATTTTGTCAAGGCAGTTTCGGTCATATCTTTAAGTGACGGCATACTTTCATTTCGATCTATCATCTTCGGCATCCCACCTTGTGAGAACAGACCTAGAATTTGTTGATTCTTAGATTGCGCTGCTTTTGTCAAAGAAGCTTTATCTGTGACATAGCGATATCCATCTTTTTGGAATGCTTTGACTAAATTTCTATCCTTACGTTCAAAGTATTCTTTACCGCCACCGAGCAGTATATCTACTTTGTGCTGTCCATTTATCATTTCATCATAATAATCATCAGCAATTTGCGGCATATTCTTTCTAGAAATGTCGTGTGCCCCAAATGCTGCAGGAGTCGCATGTGTAATCTCACTTGTCGCAACTAAACCCGTAGCTTTACCTACTTCCTTCGCCTGCTCAAGAATAGTCTTTACTTCTTTCTTCTGTTTATCAACAGCGATTGCATTATTATAAGTTTTAGTACCGGCGCTCATCGCTGTCGCTGCAGATGCTGAATCTGTAATATTCTCATGATCATCATCAGCAATTGTGCGTTGTGCACCTAGTAAATAATGGTCGAAAGCAACTGGATCTAATTCATGTGTCTCTTCCTTATCTTCCATGTATCGATATGCTGAAGTATATGAAGGACCCATGCCGTCACCTATCATAAAGATAACATTTTTTGGTTTCTGTTTATTGCCACATTGAACGACCTCTGATTTTACACCATTATTTTGTGGCAAAGGTTTTCCTCCCGCAAATGCAGTGGTCGGCGCAATTGCAGATAAAATTGTAGATACAGCTAATGTTCCAGCTGTAATATAACGAAATCTAGTCATTAATATTCCTCCAAATGTAAAAGAAATTTTTATTACTTGTTTAGATTAACAATCAATTATTAAGAGATTATAATACCTTTGTAAATAATTTATTAAGGATTAATAAATATATGTAAATAAAAATGGTTGAGACTAAAATCGTCTCAACCATTTTTATTTATTCACTTTATCAAAGTTGTCTTCGAAAAAATAACGCGTAAACGCATCAAATGGCCATATACGCAGAGATACTTTACCCACGACATCGCTTTTATCAATAAGTCCTAATTCTCTTCTACTATCAAGGCTGACTTCACGATTGTCTCCTAATACCAGGTATTTACCTTCAGGAATCTTCTTATTACCGTCCGCATTTACTAACATATCTACAGTAAAATCATCTGTCAGCTTTTCATTCGTCTTGTTCTTGCGATTTTCTTTCAAATAATCTTCCTGAATATACTGTCCATTTATATAGAGTTTATCATTCTTATATTCAACCGTATCGCCAGGCTTACCAATCAATCGCTTTATATAGTCATTTTTAGTATCTGTATGAAAGACAATAATATCTCCACGATCAATGCTATCTGTCTTTGTCGCAATCTTATTGATAATCACGCGCTCTTTATCCTTAAACGTCGGGAACATAGAGTCACCATTGACTGCATACGTTGCAAATAAAAATGTATGTACGATATAGAAAACGACAAGTGCAACAAGTATTGATATGATCCATTCTTTTATCTCTTTTAACATATGTTATCTCCTTATTTCAAAATTCTATACTATTATACCATTAATAATATATAAAAAGATAATGTCATACTGCCATACTTTAGATGTATAAACCAATTATATAAATTCTGATTTCCTGCGCAGAGGATAAGATTTAAATATACGGCTTCCTACTAGCCCAACAATTAGACAGATTACCGCAATAACGCTACCCCATCCAATAATCTGAAGTGGTTCGTTAAAGCCGAACATCACTAAAAATCCAGCTAGAGGACTCGCTGTTCCAGGTGCATCATTAATCATTCCAGAATGTGCAATAACCATACCCGCAAGTGCACCACCGATAAAGTTACAAGAATAGATCGGTACAGGATTTAAGGATATAATATCTGCCTGTGATAACGGTTCGATGCCAACAGCTAAGATAGAGGCACGATCTCCTAACTTTAATTTATAGAACATCGTTGAATTAATAAACGCTGAACTGAATGATACCATTGCAGCAATCGCCATCGGTAACCCTGTCAGACCAAGTAGTGCTGTTAGAGCCATCGAACTCAGTGGTGCAGTTCCTACAACCGTAATAATACCACCAAGCACAAATCCCATAACCAGCGGACTCGCATCTGTAGATTGCTGTATCACTTCACCAATTTTAATTAGCGTATTATTTACTAATGGTGTAACAAGCATTGCTAGCATCCGTGCAAGCGGTGCGATAATAATAATTCCTACAATTAGATCAACACCTTCAGGCACATATTTTTCAGCATATTTCATAACATAACCAACGACATACCCTGCAACGAACCCGGGTAATAAATCAAGGCCACCACAGCTTGCTGCTATAATGAGTGCATAAACGGGAGATACACCAATAGATAAAGCAACTAAACCAGCTGCTGCTACACCACCGAGACTTCCGGCTGTATCTCCTAATTCTTCTAGAAACTTTATTCCGAATATATTTCCACCAACGTATTTCTGAAACGCCTCGACAAGAAATGTTGCAATCGCGGCATTCGCTAATGCCCCCATCGCCTTCATACCAGATGGTGCTTTATACGTAAATAACGTAAACAGCACAAGGACAAGGAGTAAGAAACCTGTTCCAATCAAAATATCCATATCAACAATCCCTTCCTGTTTTTATAATATACATATGTGTTCTTATTATAGTAACAAAAAATAATCGATTGTTGTCGTATACATTTCACACTTTTCAAAATTTTCTTTTTAAATAAATAATAAAGTCAGAAGCTAAGCATCCGCTTAGCTTCTGACTTTAACTATTCTAACATTACAACTTACTTCACTGGAATGTCCCAATGTGCTTTAAATTCACACATCTCCCAGAACATATACTCGTAGTAGCTTGTTTTAACAATAATCTCCTCTAAATCTGCAAGTACACGCTCCGGCATACCTTCAGCAAGCTCATCCATCAGTGCAATTGCATCATTCGTAAGTTCCGTAAATGCTTCCCCTGAATATGTTTCAATCCAGTCACGATATGGATTATTATCATCTAATGCGCCGTCCTGCTCCGCTAAATGATTCCCGATATAGTTATAACTCCATGCGCACGCAAGCAGACACGCCGTAACATGTTCGGCACCACCACGCTGTACATGATTCAGCATATAGCTCGTATATGCTGTATTCACTGATGCCGCTTCAGTTGCTTCTAATTCACTTTCAGAAATGCCAAACTGTTTCGCATAGCTGCGATGTAAATCCATCTCCATAAACAACGTACCATGCAGCAGTTTAGAGAATATGCCCATCACACGCAGGTCAGGTGCCTTCGCACTCCCGATCGCCATTAATTTAGCATAATCAATTAAATAAACATAATCTTGTTTTAACCAGAACTGAAACTTTTCCTTCTCAAGCGACCCATCACCTAGCCCCTTAACGAAAGGATGTTCCAGATAAGAAGCCCATATCGGTTCGACACGCTTTAATATGCGCTCAGTAAACATGTTATTCCTCCTCAATAAAAAACGCCTATACGCAGGTATAGGCATTAAGCACTTCCCTACGCTGGTATAAACCAAACAGGTTCAAAGGGTCGGATTACTCCTCTCAGCACGAATGCACCCCTAGTGACATTTTTATTTTTATTTGTAGTACAGTATAATCGTATCATATTAAATATTTATCTCAAGTCATTATAATCATAATCACTATCGGTATTATAGGAAACACAATAATCATAAATGCGATAAACCATGCAGCTGGTCTTGCCATATTGAGTGTCATCCCAAATTCAGATAATTTTGGTACCCACACGTTATCATCTTCTTTATTATAATAAAACAGTCCCCATATATAATTTTTTCATTATGATACGGTGCTTTATCATTTAAAGCGGCTGAGGCACGATACTTCTTATCATTGCTAATCTGCTGAACAATACCAAATATCACCACGACAATTGATATAAATATAATACTTTCCATTATATAAGGTGGCATATATTCTTTCCCGAACAGAACAGGTCTTACGAGAATGAAGATAAATAAAATTGTCATAATAAATGATATGACGTGCAGTAACATCTCGTTATTGCGCTTTGTATCTGTCGCATACTTTTTCGAAGCTTCTTTATTTGCCGGACTCACATTTGACTGGTAAAGTGATAACCCTTTGCTTGAACCCCATAACACAAATATCATAAAGAGTGCTATGCCTGAAGGGAAGAATACAGTTATTATATTTTTATCACTCCAATCATCCGGTACACCATTAAGCCCCCAGTGCGTCGCAATTGTGTCAGGTATTGCATTGTAGTTGATTGCAACATATATAATCGCAGCAGCGAGCATTACGAGCTGTATGATATAGAAGTATGAAGACTTCGAATTTTCTTCATCCATTAAACTTGTATCTACAGCTTTATACATTTTAATATCTGCCATCCAGTCTTCTTTTTCTTTTAAGAACCTCATCTGATTAAATGCACTTCTATATATCCAGATCATTGCGATAATCAATAGGAATATAAGTATCGTAAACAGGATAAACTGCAATTCAGATTGTAATATCGTCATCAACAATAAATGAATAACTGCAAATAATATACTGATAATGAATACATTTCGTTTATACGTTTGCGCAATATTTCTCACCTTACTATCATTACGCTTACTGTCTGGAACATACACACTAAAGAGAATATTTCTTCTGATATATCGTGCATTCAGTAAAAAGAGTAGACCTGTACAAAGTAAGATAATAGTTGTAATAACGGCTTCCATATTATTCACGCTCCTCTAATTTTTTTAATAAGTCTGATATATCGACCTGCTTGCATTTCGCTTCATCAATTATCGGCTTTAATCGTTCCAGCAAATCTTCCTGTTCGGCTTTCGAAGCAGCCTTCAATGCATCCGGATGAATGATCGCACCTGACTTAGGCTGAACGAGTATCAACCCCTTATCTTCCAGGTAATGGTATGCTTTATTCACAGTATGCATGTTAATTTGTAATCCACGAGCTAAACTTCTGCTTGAAGGTAACGCATCATATGGCACTGCATTTTCTGATGCTATATTCGCAATTATCGCATTCGCAAGCTGCAAATATACAGGAGTCGTGCTCTCTTCATTTAATTCAATATATATTATCAACACCCCTTTTTGTTATACATATTATAGAACAATTCAAAATACAAAATAAAAAGTTTCTGTTATATATTTAGTATAACAGATGATGGCGAAATTTCCATAAAAAAGCTGAGACTTTATCGTCTCAGCTCTTAATTAATTCAACTTCCAAATATCAGTCGCATATTGCTGTATCGTTCGGTCACTAGAGAATTGACCCGACTTCATTATATTCGTCAAGCTCATCTGATTCCACTTCCTCTTATCCTGATACGTTGCCATCGCAGTGAGATGAATATCAATATATGAGTTAAAGTCTTTAAGCAGGAAGTACGGATCATTGTTTGTCAGTACATGGTAGTACAGGTCATTAAATGCATAGTTTCTGCCGAACTGTTCATTGATAAGCGCGTCCATCGCATTTTTCACACGTGAATCCGTCTTATAGATGTCCTCTGCTCGGTAGCCACCATTTAACTGATAATTAATGACTTCTTCAGAACTTAAACCAAAGATAAAGATATTCTCTTTACCTACAAGCTCAGCAATTTCAACATTCGCGCCGTCCATCGTACCAAGTGTAATCGCACCATTCATCATCATCTTCATATTACCTGTCCCTGATGCTTCCATCGATGCAGTTGAAATCTGTTCTGATATTTCTGCTGCCGGCATAATATCTTCAGCTAATGTCACATTGTAGTTTTCTAGAAATACAACTTTAATTCTATTATCAACATCTGTATCATGATTAACTACATTTGCAACAGCATGAATCAGTTTGATCACTTCTTTAGCAATATGGTATCCCGGCGCTGCTTTGGCACCAAAGATAAATGTTATCGGTTGTATTTTTATAGACGGCTTACGCTTAATTTCATTATAGAGGTAGATAATACGCAGTAAATTCAATAATTGTCGCTTATACTCATGTAATCTTTTCACTTGCACATCAAATACAGAATGTTCATCTACTTCGATGCCTGTCTTATTGTAGATGACCTCTTTAAGTGCTTTTTTATTGTGCAGCTTCACTTCAGCTAATCGATCCAGGAAAGCATCATCATTATAATAATGCATCAACTGCGTTAATTCCTGAGGATGTTTCACCCAGTTATCCCCGATAGTATCACTGATTAAGTTTGACAGCTCAGGGTTAGAGGTCATCAACCACCTTCTATGCGTTATACCGTTCGTCTTATTATTAAATTTCTCTGGCGTCAGCTTATAGAAATCATTAAATGTATAATCTTTAATAATTTCAGAGTGGAGCGCAGCTACACCGTTCACACTGAAAGAACCGACGATAGCAAGCTTGCTCATATGAACCACATTGTTACTGATGACTGCAAGATCACCAATCTTATCACGCATTTCTGGATGTGCTTCATATACACTCTTACAGAAACGTTCATTGATTTCATTGATAATCATAAAGATACGCGGGTTAACATTCTGAACTTGATATACTGGCCATTTCTCTAGCGCTTCCTGCATGATTGTATGATTCGTATAGGCAAATGTGTGCGTAGTAATGTGCCACGCGTCATCCCATCCGAGCCCTTCTTCATCCATCAGAATACGCATCAGTTCTGGAATACCGAATGTAGGATGCGTATCATTGATCTGAATACAATGATACTTATGGAAGTCTGTTACAGGCAGCTGATAGCGTTCTTTGAATTGATTGATCAGCGTCTGAATCGTAGATGAAACTAAGAAATACTGTTGCTTGAGACGTAAGAATCTACCTTCTTCAGTTGAATCATCAGGGTATAAGAAACCTGAAATACGTTCTACACTTTGCATATGCTCAAGTCGATTCTTGTTATCTCCATGATCTATCGTGTCGTGTGGTAGTTCAGCACTCCAAAGACGCAGCTGATTGACATTATCATTATCATATCCTACAACACCTACATCATATGGCACTGCAAGTACTGTCTCCTGGTTACTATAAGTAAATTTAAGATTGCCATCTTCAAGTACTTCTGAAGTGACTTGACCTCCAAAATTTACAGGCACCGCTTCCTCTATTCTTCTTGTTTCCCAAGGGTATACTTCCTGTAACCAGTTATCTGGCAATTCAATTTGTGTACCGTTAACAATACGCTGTTCGAATAACCCATAGCGATAACGTATACCAAAACCGTTCCCCATATACCCTAAAGAGGCGATAGAATCTAAGAAACACGCAGCAAGTCTGCCAAGACCACCATTTCCTAATCCAGCATCATTTTCTTCACTATAAATTTTCTTAGGGTCACGACCGAGCTCAGTCAGTACTTCATTACATACATCTAATAGTCCGGCATTCAATAGGTTACTTTCAATTAATCTTCCAATCAGAAATTCCATCGATAGATAGTTAATCTGGCGTCTTTTAGCTTCAATGTTATGATGTCTAGTATCCACTCCTGCCTGATTAATTTCATCTTTTAATATAGAGCATATTGCGTAGAATATATCGTTATCTGTAGACTCTTCCAAGGTTGCAGTACGTTTATTCATCAACTTAGTTTCTAATACTTTACGAAATTCTGATTTTGTATATGTTTTCATTGAAGTCTCCTTAATAGATGTCTAAGTATTGTCTTGCTGAAGCATCCCAGCTATGATTCACTTTTGTGATGTTCTTAATCAGAGCTTTATATTTATTTTCATCATGATAGATTAATAATGATGCATAAAGCCTATCTAATAATTCATGTGCATTATAGTTGGCAAAGGATAACCCAGTACCTTCCATCGACACTTCATTGAATGGAATGACGGTATCCTTCAGCCCCCCTGTTTCACGAACTATTGGAATTGAGCGATATTGCAGCGCAATCAGTTGACTCAGACCACAGGGTTCAAAAAGTGACGGCATGATAAAGAAATCGCTTGCCGCATAGATTTGTCTTGAAACCTGCTCATCAAACCCTCTATAGAAGCGTACTTTATCTGGATACTTCTCCTGAAGATAATTAAAGTAGTTTTCAAACTCTACTTCGCCATTTCCCATGATAAAGAGCTGTACCTCATTCTGGATAAATTCTTCCATAATACGCATCACAAGATGCAGACCCTTTTGTTCTACCATCCTCGTGATTATTGCGTACATCGGTATATGAGCAGAATTCGGAAGATCGAACGTTTCCTGAAGTATCGTCTTATTCTCTCGTTTCTTAAGTATCGAACTTTTGAAATTGACGGCGATGTTCTTATCAGTAAGCGCGTTATAGTCTTTAACATTTATCCCATTGACAATACCTGTTAAATCACGTGCACGCATATTCAATAAGTCTTCAAGCCCTTCGCCGTAGTATGGTGACTTAATTTCTTCAGCATAGCTCGGAGATACTGTTGTAATCTTATCAGCATGGAAGATACCTGCTTTCATAAGATTCAGCATGCCTCTCCACTCGAAACCCGCGAAATGAACGCGCTCGAGGTTAAAAAGGTTGTCAAACGCATCGTACATCAGCATTCCTTGATATTTGATATTGTGGATTGTGAATACAGTACGCATTCCAGCAACAGGTTGCTTTATATTACAAAAGGCAACTGCCGCCCCCGCTTGCCAGTCATGTCCATGAAGTACGTCCGGTTTATAATCTCCTCTATAGATAAATTCTATTACAGCATTTGAAAAGAAGACAAAACGTTCTCCATCATCATCATAACCGTACAGTGTATCACGACTGAAATACTGCATATTATCAACAAAATAATATATAATACCATTCCATTTTAATGATAGAATGCGTGTATATTGAAAACGCCAGCCTACATGTGTCTGAAAAATCATTTCTTCTTTAAGCTGTTCCTTATATTCAGATTTCAAGTCTTGATAAAGTGGTAAAATCACACGTACTTCACAGTCACCTGTTTGATTTAAATATTGAGGAAGACTGCCGATTACATCAGCGAGTCCTCCAGACTTAAAGAAAGGTGTACATTCTGAAGCTACAAATAATATCTTTTTCATCACTTTTCCAACTTTCTTTAAATTGTTTGTCTTTTCGCAACAACAAACGGCTTATCTTGTGACCCGATTAATTTCTGATGCTCATTCACAATGACGTCTTTGTCTAATATAACATTTTCAATCAAAGCACCAGCTTTTATATGGCAATTGGTCATAATAATCGAATTTTTTATCGTTACACCTGGTTCAACACATACGCCGCGGTAAAGAATACTGTTTTCAACATGTCCTGCAATTTCACACCCATTGGCAACAATCGAATTTAGAACGGTACAATCGCCAATATATTTTGTCGGAGGTTGATTAGAAATCTTTGTTTTAATTCTATTTTCCTTCATAAATATTGCTTTGTAACGTTCAGGCTCTAAAATGCTCAAGTTATTCTTATAGAATGTCTTAAGTGAGTTGATATACATTGTCACTTCCTGAATATCATAATATGTGACATCCAGATCATCTATTCTTTCGAATATACCATGGAAGAAGAAATTATCTTTATAATTCTGAATGCAGTAATCCATGATTTCAAATAATTTATCCTTCTTTATAATATATGTTCCAGTAAATACGTGGGCATTGGCACTATCATGGTTAAGATATGTCACTTTCGAACCTTCATTATTTACACGTAATAATGGTTGATGCATTTCTTCAAGCTTATCCACATTCTCTGAAATCAATGTGATATCTGCATCATTTTCTATATGAAATTTAAATGCGTCCTTAAAGTCCGTGTTTGCAATCAGCTGTGATCCAGAAATAATCACATCCGTTGCATTACTTCTAATAAAGAAATCACGGTTGTTATGAAAATGCCTTAAATCTCCTTTAGAAATATCCGATGGATCGTGCCAATCCGGAGGGAGCACAAATAATTTTGATTTTCGGTCATCAAGCCCAAAATCATCACCATTTCCAAGATGGTCCATTAAAGAACGGTACTTCTGGTTGACAAAGATTGCAACTTGATCAGTACCCGAACTTACTATATTAGAAAGGCTGAAATCTATCAGACGATATCTCCCTGCAAATGGAACGCTCGCACCATTTCGAAAATACGTGAGTTCTTCTAAATAATCCTGTTCATTTGATAAATTGATTAATCCCATAAGCGAACGCATTATGCATGACCTCCTGTAAATTTATGAATATTTTTAGGACCAACAACAATCGGTTCCTGCTCATTTGTTCCGTCAATCGTAACACCATCTGGAATGATAAGGTTATCCATGATAATTGCTTTTCTGATTGTACATTCTTTACCGATTACAGTTTTTGGATGGATGATTGCATCCTGAACGATAGCACCTTCGCCTACCATAACTTCGCTGAACAGCACTGAATGATCGACATGACCAAAGATAAATGACCCTGGACAGACGAGTGAATCATCGATATTTGCTTGAGTACCTACATATTGTGGCGGCAAGTTTTCTTCATGAGAATACGTTGGCCATGACTTGCTGTTTAACAGCTCTTTTAAATCTTCTTCTAGTAAATCCATATTCGCTTCCCAATAGGACTGTATCGTACCTACGTCCTTCCAGTATCCTTCGAATCGATACGCATAAAGAAGTTTGTTAGCATCCAGCATTTTGGGGATGATGTCGTTACCAAAGTCATGTTCAGATTGCGTATCTTGTTCATCTGCGATTAAATACTCACGTAAAACTTTCCAGCTAAAGATATAGATTCCCATCGACGCAAGATTATTCTTTGGATGTTCTGGTTTTTCGTCGAATTCATAAATCTTAAGATCCTCTTCAGTATTTAGTATTCCAAAGCGACTTGCTTCTTCAATCGGCACTTCAATTACAGAAATCGTCGCATCGGCCTGCTTTTCTTTATGGAAATCGAGCATCTGCTGATAATCCATCTGATAAATATGATCTCCTGAAAGAATCAGTAAATATTCCGGGTCATACTGATCGATAAAATGGATGTTCTTTGTAATTGCATCGGCAGTACCTTCAAACCACGAAGCGCCTTCCTGATCAGCAAATGGAGCAAGCACAGTAACGCCACCATCCTGCTTATCAAGCGACCACGGTTTTCCTAATCCAATATGTCGGTTCAGCATTAGTGGTGCGTACTGAACAAGCACTCCTACTGTCGATATATTTGAGTTCGATAAATTACTTAATGTAAAGTCAATGATGCGATACTTTCCTCCAAAGGGCACTGCTGGCTTTGCAATATTTTTTGTCAGCTGACCTAATCTCGTTCCCTTTCCACCTGCAAGTAACATTCCAACAACTTCATTTGACATGATATCCCCTACCTCATTCATATTTTTTTGTAATATCTATGATGTTCTTTTTCGTTCTTTAACTTTTTTATAGATTACAAATCCGAACGGTGGTATTTTCCCTTTTATCGCATGTTTGAAACCGGTTACCTCGATAGTTTCTGAAAAAAGATAGTTACTGACTACTTGATTAGAGCCACCGTATATTTTTTTATCTGAATTAAAATATTCTTTATACTTACCAGGCTGATCTACTGCCACGGTAAAGTCATAATAAACTTCCTTCGAGAAATTAAGCACTATAATCAAAGTGTTACCCTTACGATCTGTACGCATGTAACTCGCAATATTCTGTGTATTATTGTCTGCATCTATCCATTTGAAGCCTTCTGTTTTGTAATCTAATTCAAATAGTGGTCTTTCTTTTAAATACAGCTTATTCATATCCTGAACAAAATCCTGCAGTCCTTGATGAATGGGATAGTCCAGCAAGAACCAGTCCAGCTGTTCTTTATCTTTCCACTCAGCATACATTCCAATCTCGCTACCCATAAAGTTAAGCTTCTTACCCGGCTGGGTCATCTGATAGCCATATAATAAGCGATACTGCGCGAACTTCTGCCATTGATCTCCCGGCATTTTATCCAGCATACTAAGTTTACCGTGGACCACTTCATCATGTGAGAAAGGTAGGATAAAGTTTTCGTCGTAGCGATAGACAAGCGGAAAGTTCAAATAATTGTGGTGATGCTGCCTCATAATAGGATCGAGTTCCATATAATCAAGCGTGTCGTGCATAAATCCAAGATCCCATTTAAAGTTAAACCCAAGTCCGCCAGAAGCAACTGGCGCTGTAACATTCTTCATATCTGATGAGTCCTCTGCAATCATTAATGTATACGGGTAATGTTTGAAAACTTCGGTGTTCAGCTTCCGTAAAAACGCAACCGCTTCTTTATGAATCGTTGTCCCATCCTCATTAAAAATTCTCTCATGTGCTTTATGATTCTCAAAATTAAGATCCGTCATTGAATGTACAGCATCCACACGCAAACCATCGATATGATATTCACTCAACCAAAATAGTGCATTTGACACGAGGAAACTCTGTACTTCTGTTCGTCCAAAATCAAAGGTCAACGTCCCCCAGCCACGTTTTTCTGCACGATACATATCGGGATGTTCAAATAACGGAGTCCCATCAAACATCCTGAGACCGTGCGCATCCTTACAAAAATGAGCCGGTACCCAGTCCAGTATCACTCCAATTTGGTGCTGATGACATTGATCGATAAAATATTTGAAATCCTGTGGTGTACCAAATCGGCTTGTAGGTGCAAAATAACCCGTTACTTGATAACCCCAGGACAAATCGAAAGGATGTTCAGTAATTGGCATCAATTCAATATGAGTATAGCCCATCTTCTTCACATACGGGATTAAGGACTCCGCCATTTCTCTATATGTATAATATGAACGATCTGTAAACGCATCGATGGATTCTCCTTCGTAGCGCTCAACATTATGTTTTTTCCACGTTCCAAGATGAACTTCATAAATATTGATTGGTTGATCATAAGGAGAAGTCTTATTACTCTGCCATGCTTCATCTGACCATTGATAGGAGATATCCGTGACAACCGATGCTGTTGCAGGTCGTTTCTCAGCATAGAATGCATAAGGATCCGCCTTGAATATTTGTTGACCTTGTTTAGTTTCGATTAAATATTTATAGATTGAACCAATACATACATTAAATGTACCTGTAAACAATCCACTATCCGGTACTTTCTCAAGTTCGTATCCAGTACCCGTCCATTGATTCGCATCTAATGCAACACTTACCTTGCGCGCATGTGGTGCCCATACGGTAAATGTTGTCTCACCTTTCTCTTTGTTGAAATGAGCGCCCATAAACTGCTGGGATGCATAATGCGTCCCTTGATGAAATAAAAATCGATCTAATTCAGTTACCATTTCATCCCTCCGTCATATTGCTTATTTTCAGTATAATTGAAAAATGTGAACGATATGTTAATTAAACATTATTTAATTATATTTTCATCTCTATATTATACCCTTTAAATGAATAAAATTTCCTATATTCAAAATATTTTTACTTTTATATTTTCCATGTTACACGTTATAATATTAAACGAGTAGGAGGTTTTACCATTGCAAGCTTATATAGATGATTTTAATCTCATAACCATTCAATCAAATGTAAAATTAAATGGACATTTTCAAATCGATAATGATGGTATCTTCAAACTAGAATTGATGAAACAATTTAAACTTGAAAATAACTACTATTATAAATTGAAGATGTCACATCCTATACATCTGTCTCAAACATATCATATATTATATGACGGGCAAGAAATTCCATTATTCATAGGAGATATCACGAGAACCTCAAATTTTGAATCAGCATTTAGTGCACTGGATGAAACCCTCGGTGCAACGATTAAAGATGATAAGACGACATTCTCTGTATGGTCACCAGTTGCGCAGTCTATAATCGTCGTAACAGATGACCATACGTATGAAATGACTCGTAAGAACAACGGTACATATACCGTTGTCGTTGATAATAATCTCCATGGTATTTCCTATCAGTACGAAGTCATGATCAACAACAAGAAAATACGAGTGAACGATCCCTACGCTAAAGGATTAACTGTCAATAGTACGAAAAGCGTGGTCATCGATATGAATCAAGTGCAAGACTTTCCTTCTCAATTTCCAGAAATAGAACGTAATGATGTCATTATTTATGAAGTCCACACAAGAGACTTCTCGATGCATCCGAATAGCGGTATACAGCATAAAGGCAAATTATTAGGGTTAATCGAAGAAGGAACCTCAACCCATACGGGGCATACTACTGGCTTTGATTATATAAAATCATTAGGCACCAGTCATATTGAATTATTACCCGTAAACGATTTCGCTCGCGTTGATGATATTGATTTCACGTCCAATTACAACTGGGGATATGATCCGGAATTCTATCAGACGATTGATGGCAGTTATTCTACAGACGCGGTGCATCCTGTGAAACGAATCGAAGAATTAAAGATGGTAGTACAGAAATATCACGAAGCAGATATGGGTGTGATTTTAGATGTCGTCTTTAATCATGTATATAAGATGGAGACTTCTCCATTTGAACAGCTCGTGCCAGGATATTATTTTCGCTATCATAAAGATGGTACATTAAGCAATGGCACTGGGGTTGGAAACGATGTTAAGACAGAACGCGTCATGATGCGTAAATATATATTGGATACATTAGAATATTATATTGATACCTTTAAGATCGACGGCTTCCGTTTTGATTTGATGGGTGTTATTGATATTGAGACGATGCAGCATATCGAAAGATTGATCCAAAGTAAGAATAAATATGGCTTTATCCTAGGTGAAGGCTGGAATCTATATAGTGCAATGCCGGATGCTATAAAGACGATTCATGAGAATATCGATCAAGTCCCTGACGTTCATTTTTTTAACGATTTCTTTAGGGACACATTAAAAGGGAACAATTTCGACCTTAAGGATCGAGGCTATTTCAACGGAAAAGGGCGATACTATGAAAGAATGTTCACACTCTTCACAGGACAGACAGGTATCCCAGCCAAGCAGTCGATTAACTATGCAGAAGTACATGATAACCATACATTATTTGACCGCATCAACTATACGACTCAGACCGATATACAGTTGCAGCATAAGATTCATCAGATGATTACAATCTTCACCATTCTGTCACTAGGGACTCCTTTCATCCATGCTGGACAAGAGTTTTTTAGGACAAAATATGGGCATGGTAACACATACAACTTGAGTGATTTCATCAATAGAATCGACTGGAACAGAAGAATCAAATATGACAAAGAACTTGATGTCATCAAACAAGCCATACAAATAAGACGTACTTATGAAATATTTAAGGTTCAGACGCTTGAAAATAAGTCAAAACGTATCATACAACTTAACATTGACCAGCCTTTATTCGGGGTATTGCTTTTCGATAGAAGATATGAGTTTATACTTCTTTTTAATCCTACAGCGATCAATTATGACGTACCCTTACCAAGAATGGGTCAATATGAAGTAGTACTGACGAATGAAAGCACTCAACAGAAGCTCGTCCAGTCACAAGTGACATTAAATCCGTACCAATGTCTGCTACTAAAAAAGAATTTTTAAATAAATTATCAGCATATCAGTGGTCGGCGTATACAATTCATGATTTAATGAAGTTAATCTATATAAGGAGATGGAACATTTGACAAATCAAAGTACATGGGAAGCACATATCGATGATAGTTTAATCAGTATTGAAGCTTATGAAAAGTTATCTGAACAGGATAAGCAAGAGGGTTATGTAGGCAATTTATCTTTTGGTACAGCTGGTATTCGAGGTAAGATTGGACTTGGACCGAACCGTCTGAATAAATACACGGTGCAGAAAGTAGCAACAGGCCTTGCACAGTATCTCATTGAACTTAAAGCAGAACCGAGCGTGGTCATCGCATACGATACGAGACATTTCTCGCCGGAATTCTGTGATGCAATTGCTGAAGTATTAGGTCACCATAATGTTAAGACATATATCTTCGACAGATATCATACGACACCTGAATTGTCTTTTGCTGTGCGTCACCTAAAGACCGATGCAGGCGTAATGATAACTGCAAGCCACAATCCACCTGAATATAACGGGATTAAGATCTATGGTCCAGATGGCGGACAGCTAGCGCTTGAAGCTTCACAAAAGGTAAGTGCTTTTATCGATGATATTGATGATGTATTTGCACTTAACTCTACAAGTAAAGCTGAACTGCTAGCACACAGCAGGATTGAATATTTAGATGATAGCATAATCAACGCCTATAAATCGGAAGTTATTTCACTCGTCGAAGATATCCCGGCATCTGATCTTAAAGTCGTTTTTACAAGTTTGCATGGTACAAGTGTACCGATCATACCTGAACTATTAGATGCACTTAACTTTACGCAATATGAAGTGGTTAAGGAACAGGCGATTCCAGATGGCGATTTTACATCTGTAAAATCTGCGAATCCAGAAGATCATGACGCATTTGATTTGGCTGTCAATTACGCGAAAGCCTCAAATGCAGATCTACTGATTGCGACAGATCCGGATGCGGATCGTATGGGAATAGTTGCATATGTAGATGGCAAATTTCATTATTTCAATGGGAATCAAATAGGCGCTTTACTCCTCCACTATCGTATTCAGTCTACTAAAACGACTGAAAATCGTGCTGCAGTAAAATCCATAGTAACGAGTGACCTTGGCCGCAAGATTGCTGAAGCAAACAATGTAAAAATGTTTGACGTCTTAACAGGTTTTAAATTTATAGCAGAGAAGATTGCTCAATTTGAATCTTCTTTAGCGTATAACTATATATTTGGCTATGAGGAAAGCTACGGTTATATGGCCGGTCCATTTGTACGTGATAAAGATGCTGTTCAAATCGTCCCGCTCATTATCAAACTGGCAAGTGAGCTCAAGAATGAACAGCGTACAATTGTAGACCAGATGAATGACATTTATTCTAAATATGGTCATTATCAGGAGAAATTATTCTCCCACACCTTTGAAGGCCAAGAAGGCAAAGCACATATCGAAAAGATAATGAGTGAAAGCCGTGCCCAATTCCCTTCTGAAATAGCAGGTCAAAAAGTTATCCGTGTTGATGATTATCTTGCACAGACTTCTTATGCTGATGGTTCTGAAACAAAGATTGAGCTCCCGAAAGCTGATGTGCTAAAGTTTCATTTTGAGAATGGATGGATTGCACTACGTCCATCAGGTACTGAGCCGAAAATCAAGCTATACATATCAATGATTACAGATGATATCGCATCACTTGCAGAAGAAATGAACCAGGCTTTCTTCAATTAATTACTAAATAAGCACTTGAAACCTCAGAGGCTTCAAGTGCTTATTTAGTACTTTATTTACACAGAAGGAACAAACTTAAAGAAGTTCAGCCATGGCATGTCTCTAGTAATATAAATATAGCTCACCATAATGATGATATATAGAATATGCAACGGGAAGACATCAATCTCTATCTTGTTCATCTCTTTATATGTAAAGAAGAGTTTGATCGGCACTGTCATAATAATTAAAAATCTTATCGTATAGATGATCATGACGAATTCTGGGCGTAGATACACACAAAGCAGCTCGATAAGCATAAAGAAATTGTACAGCGTATAGTAGCTGATCGTATCTACAAATACTTTATAGAAGTTATTACTCCGATTTAAAGCAAGCATCTGAATTAAATACGTCATTAGAATAGCGATTAAAGCAAATGTACCCCCACTGACTACATAATTAATGCCTTCCAGATTATTAAACGTACGTAGGTGAAATGCACCAAGCAGATAGAGCATACACAAGAAGATACAGTAGTTACTAACCGCAAAATAAAAATATTTACTACTTTTGCTGTTATCTATTATTTTATTCGGCATGACAAATGAGCGGTAAGCATAGTTCAAGAAAGAATCGATATGGTAATCAAATTCTTTAATCGGTTGCTTTACTTGTGCGATTACCTGTTTTCTTTTGCTGGTCTTTACATGTTGCTGGTCCAATGAATCGTTGACAACGTTCTTTCTATCGTCATCTTCTTTAATAAACTTATTAATGTGGTCCCATTTGCCCATTCTCTCACCTCAAAAAAATAAAAACTGTTTAATGATAGTATACATTAAACAGTTTCTTTTTGCTTATAAGTTATCACGCCAGTTAATTAATCCTTCAATATCACTTTGTTCAATCTTCCCTGTCTCACTTGCAACCTCAACGAGACTATCGAAATCAGAAAGCGTATAGTATGGATATCCTGCTTGTGCTAATCTTTCTTTCCCTTTGCTTAATCCGTATGTAAATATTGCAACGATGCCTAATACATCCGCACCATGCGCTGTTAATGCATCCGCTGCTTCAATCGCTGATCCCCCAGTAGAAATTAAATCTTCTACGACAACAACCTTCTGCCCTTCTAATACACGGCCTTCAATCTGATTCCCTTTACCATGTTTTTTACTGGATGAGCGCACGTAACTCATCGGTAAGTTCATCTTCTGTGCAGTAAATGCTGCATGTGGAATACCTGCAGTCGCTGTTCCTGCTAATACCTCTACATCACTGAAATGTGTTTCAATCAAAGACTTTAAACCTTCAGCAATCTGATCTCGTACCGCAGGATAACTCATTGTTAATCGATTATCACAGTATATCGGACTTTTAATTCCTGAGGACCAGGTAAACATATCATTCGGTTGTAATGATACTGCTTCAATTTCTAGCAATGCTTTTGCGATTTCTTTATTTAACATCTGTTTCCCACGCTTTCTTTATTTGATGATATTTTGCGACTGGATTTGTATCTTGTGTAATTGAACGCCCGACAACGATATGTGTTGCACCATTCAATTTCGCAAATTCAGGCGTTGCAATGCGTACTTGATCGCCTTTTGCATCTTCAGGTGTACGAATACCCGGCGTTACTTTCAGAAATGCATCACCAAGTACCTCTCTAATCATTGCACTTTCATTTGCCGAACATACGACACCATCAAGTCCAGACTTCTGTGCTAACGTTGCATAGTTTAAAATACTGTCATTAATGGAAGACTGAATGTTCTGCTCCTGCTGCATCATGAGTTCGGAAGTACTTGTCAGCTGTGTCACTGCAATCAGAGATGCATTGCTACCGCTATCACGTAACCCTTCTAAGGCACGCTGCATCATGATGGAGCCGCCAGCAGCATGTACATTCACCATCTGAATATCTAGATTTCCTAATCCTTTCATTGCCTGACCAACTGTATTCGGAATATCATGCAACTTTAAGTCCAGAAAGATCTCATGACCTTGATTACGAATTTCTTTTATGATATCCGGGCCATTCTGTAAATAAAGTTCCATCCCTACTTTAACAAATAATGATTCATTGAACGGCTTTAAAAATATTCTTACGGCTTCCATATCTTTAAAGTCTAAAGCTATAATGGGTTTTGTCATTTCACTGCCTCCTGTGTACGTCCTTTTAATTCATGAATATGATTAGCACCCAATTTATCTAAAAGACCTGGCAATGCATCAATGATATCTTTACAAACTGTCGGATTCTGGAAGTTTGCTGTACCAACAGCGACGGCATCTGCACCAACTGAAATATAGTCGATAACGTCCTGTGCTTCTGTAATGCCACCCATAGCGATAATCGGAATATTCGGCAATGCGCGACGCACTTCATAAACCATACGCATCGCAACTGGTTTAACAGCAGGGCCACTTAATCCTCCGATTACGTTAGAAATAATCGGAACACCCGTTCTTTCATTGATCCTTAACCCTACTAATGTGTTAATCATCGTAATACCATCGGCATATTCAGCAACTGCACTCGCCATCTCTACAATGTTTGTAACATTTGGAGAAAGCTTGACGTATATTGGAACACTTGATACTGCTTTAACTTTACGCGTTAATTCCTTCGCAGTGTCAGGATCAGTCCCGAACTGTATACCGCCCTCCTTAACGTTCGGACATGAAATATTAAGTTCAAGTGCACACACATTCGGAGCCTTTGAAATCTTCTCTGCAACTTCAACGTAATCTTCAACTTTAGAACCTGCAACATTTGCGATGATGGGTGTTTCAAATTGTTCCAGCCACTTCAGTTCATGCTGAATAATATGGTCGACACCTGGATTCTGCAATCCTATCGCATTGATCATACCACTTGATGTTTCTGCAACACGCGGCGTCGGATTACCGAATCTGCGTTCTGGTGTCGCAGCTTTAATCATTATTGCACCGAGTTCATTTAAGTCCATAAACTGTGCATACTCTTTACCGAAAGCAAAGCATCCACTCGCAGGCATGACCGGGTTTTTTAAGTTCAATCCTGGTAGTTCAATATTTAATCTCATAGTGCAAGTGCCCCTTTCTCAAATACTGGGCCGTCCGTACAAATCTTCACGTAGCCATCTTCATTATCCGCTTCACATACACATGCATAACATGCCCCGATACCGCATCCCATACGCTCTTCCAATGAAACAAAACCTGGCGTATGTGGTAACGTCTCCTGTATCGCCTTAATCATGACGATTGGACCACATGTATAGAACGTATCATAGTCGACCGGTATCGCATTTATAACATCTGTTACAAAACCTTTCGTACCATATGTCCCATCAACTGTCGCAACATGCGTCGTACCAAGCGCTTCAAACTGTTTAATATAAAACATATCTTCAGCCGACTGAAAGCCGAGCACGTGGATTGTTTTAATGCCACGTGCATTGAGTTGCTTAGATAATTCATATAATGGTGGTACACCGATACCTCCACCGATGAGTAATGCTGTTTTCTGTGCAGCTTCTACTGGAAAACCATTCCCTAGTGGTGCTAATATATTTACGCTATCACCTGATTTCAGTTGTGATAACTGCGTTGTACCTTTTCCTTCAGCACGATATAAACACGTTAAAGTCTGTGCCTGTTGATCTACTGAGCAGATAGAAATTGGACGTCTCAGCATAAACTCTGAACTGTTGCCAACACGCATATGCACAAATTGTCCCGGCTTTGTCATGTTTTTCGTAATGTCACCTTGTAAAACGATTTCGTATATATTTCTTGCGATACTTGTTTGTTTAACGACTCGCATCTCTTCCTGCATCAATAGACCCCCTACATTTGATTCATATTAAATGTCATGCTTTCAATGACTTCAAGTAATGCTCGTGCTGTATCAAGAGATGTTAGACATGGTACACCGTTATCAACTGAATCACGACGAATCTGGAAGCCATCACGTTCAATTTGCTTCCCTTTCGTCATTGTATTGATGACGATCTGGACATGTCCGTCACGAATAACATCAAGTAAGTTAAATTCGCTACCAATCTTACTCACTTCAACAACCGGAATATCATTTTCTTTAAGCAACTTCGCTGTACCACTCGTTGCCATAATGCGGTACCCTACTTCATGGAAACGTTTTGCAAGCCCTAGTGCTTCTGCTTTATCTTTATCAGCAACTGTAATAAGCACAGTGCCGTGATCCTTAACTTGAAGTCCACTTGCAACCAGCCCTTTATATAGTGCTTTTTCTAACGTAATATCTTTACCCATCACTTCACCTGTAGATTTCATCTCAGGTCCGAGTGTAATGTCAACATTTTTAAGTTTAGAGAAGCTGAATACCGGCGCTTTGACATAAACACCTTCTTTGTAAGGAACAAGTCCGTCTTTGTAACCTTTAGAAATTAACGATTCACCTAAAATTGCTTTCATCGCTAAGTTTGCCATCGGTACGTCAGTAATCTTACTTAAGAATGGTACTGTACGGCTCGCGCGTGGGTTTACTTCAAGCACGAATACTTCATCATTACTAATAACATATTGAATGTTCAGTAATCCTTTAATCTCTAAACCATGTGCTAAACGTTTCGTATAGTCTTCCAGCGTCGCAATTTGCTTTTCAGTTAATGTTTGCGGTGGATATACCGCAATCGAGTCACCTGAGTGAACCCCTGCACGTTCGATATGTTCCATAATGCCTGGAATTACGACCGTTTCACCATCACAAATCGCATCAACTTCAATTTCTTTACCTGTTAAATATCTATCGATTAATACAGGATGCTCAGGACTCGCTTTAACAGCTTGCGTCATATAATTGATCAGTTCTTCTTCGTTATAAACAATTTCCATCGCACGTCCACCGAGTACATATGAAGGACGCACAAGAACAGGATAGCCGATAAAGTCTGCATTTGCTACTGCTTCTTCAACAGAAGTTGCAGTTTTACCCAGAGGCTGCGGAATTTCAATTCTCTGCATTAACGCTTCAAATTCTTTACGGTCTTCGGCACGATCTAAATTTTCTAAAGATGTCCCTAATACTTTCACACCATATTTCGTAAGTTTTTCAGCTAAGTTAATTGCTGTCTGTCCACCAAACTGAACTACAACGCCTTCTGGCTGCTCCAGGTTAATGATGTTCATCACATCTTCTTCCGTTAAAGGTTCAAAGTATAGTTTATCTGAAATAGAGAAATCTGTTGAAACAGTCTCAGGATTATTATTAATGATAATTGCTTCATAACCCGCTTCACGAATCGCCCATACAGCATGCACTGTTGCATAGTCAAACTCTACCCCTTGACCGATACGGATTGGTCCAGATCCAAGCACGACAACTTTCTTCTTATCAGAACGAATAGATTCATTTTCCGTTTCATACGTTCCATAGAAGTAAGGCGTATTCGATTCAAATTCAGATGCACATGTGTCCACCATTTTGTAAACAGGCAGAATATTGTTTGCATGACGGATATCATAGATTTCTTTTTCTGTCATATTCCAGCGATGGGCAATCACTTTATCACTGAATCCGTATTTCTTAGCCCAGATTAAGTGATCGATATCACCGACATTGTCCTTTAAGTCATGCTCGATATCAATGATATGCTGGAACTTATTTAAGAAGAAATAATCAATTTGTGTCATCTCATGAATCTCTTCTAAAGTCACACCTCGACGGATTGCTTCACCGATGAAGAAGAGACGCTCATCATCTTGTTCACCGATTCGCTGTTTAATGAAATCAAGTTCAAAGTCTTCACCGTTTGGTAATCCAAGGTGATGTACACCATACTCTAACGAACGAATTGCTTTAAGCAATGACTCTTCATATGTTCGTCCGATCGCCATAACTTCACCAGTCGCTTTCATCTGCGTACCTAGCACACGTTCACCTTTTTCAAATTTATCGAATGGGAAACGCGGAATCTTAGATACAACGTAATCAAGTGCTGGTTCAAATGCAGCATAGCTTGTACCTGTTACTGGGTTCATCATCTCATCAAGCGTTAGCCCTACAGCAATCTTCGCGGCAAGTTTCGCAATCGGGTAACCTGTAGCTTTAGATGCAAGTGCTGACGAACGTGATACACGTGGGTTTACTTCTATAATGTAGTAATTGAATGAATGGGGATCCAGTGCTAACTGTACGTTACATCCACCCTCTATCCCTAATGCACGGATAATCTTCAACGATACGTCACGTAACATATGATATTCTTTGTCTGTTAACGTCTGACTCGGTGCGACAACGATCGAGTCTCCTGTATGAATTCCAACTGGATCAATATTCTCCATATTACATACTACGATGGCATTATCGTTTGAGTCACGCATCACTTCGTATTCAATCTCTTTATAACCTGCAATGGATTTCTCAATCAAACATTGTGTCACAGGTGAATATTTCAGACCATTTGTCACGATTTCAACGAGTTCTTTTTCATCGTGACAGATACCGCCTCCTGTTCCCCCCATCGTGAATGCTGGACGAACGATTACCGGATAACCGATACTTGTCGCAAAATCAATCGCCTGTTGAACCGTATTAACGATATCACTTTCAGGGACAGGTTCATTCAGTTCATTCATTAAGTTACGGAATAAATCTCTGTCTTCCGCTTGTTCTATTGAAGATAATTTCGTTCCAAGCAGCGTAACATTATTTTCTTCCAGAATTCCTGCTTCATGCAGCTGAACCGCCATGTTTAATCCTGTCTGTCCACCAAGTGTCGGCAGTAATGCATCTGGCTGCTCTTTACGAATAATACGTGAGACAAAGTCTAACGTTAAGGGTTCGATATAAACCTTATCTGCAATTTCAGTATCCGTCATTATCGTTGCAGGGTTTGAGTTCACCAATATTACTTTATATCCTTCTTCTTTTAATGCCAGACATGCTTGAGTACCTGCATAGTCAAACTCTGCAGCTTGTCCAATAATAATTGGCCCTGAACCGATTACGAGAATTGTTTTGATATCATTACGTTTAGGCATTTGTGACACGCTCCTTATTTTCTTTCATTAAGTCGATAAACTGATCAAATAAATAGTTTGGATCATGAGGACCTGGTGACGCTTCTGGGTGATACTGCACCGAGAATGCAGGTAATGACTTATGCTTCAGCCCTTCTACTGTTCCATCGTTTAAAGCTGTATGTGTAATTTCAAGGCCCGTGTTTTTAATCGATTCCGGATCCACCGCGTAACCATGATTTTGAGATGTGATTTCAATCTTACCTGTCGCTAAGTTTTTCACTGGATGGTTAGCACCACGATGTCCAAACTTCATCTTGAATGTCGTTGCACCACTTGCGAGTGCGAACAGCTGATGTCCTAGACATATACCGAAGAATGGAACTTTTCCTAAAATCCCTTTTATCATTTCGATTCCTTCAGTTACAACTTCTGGATTCCCTGGTCCGTTCGACAGCATTACACCGTCCGGTCTCAGCCTGATAATCTCCTCAGCTGTTGTCGTATATGGCATTACTGTTACGTCACAGCCACGTGAGTTCAGTTCACGGACAATGTTTTCTTTCTTTCCGAAATCGATAAGCACGACACGCAGATCGTTACCTGTAGACACATATGCACTTTTTGTTGATACTTGCGCAACTTCATCTGTAGGTAGCGTTTCTTCTTTCAAACGTTCAATTGTCGCATCAATATTACTTTCATCATTGATGATGGCAGCTTTCAGTACCCCGTGCTGACGGATTATACGTGTTAATTTTCTAGTATCTACACCGTCAATCCCCGGAACATCATAGCTTCTTAATGTCTCATCCAGTGTCGCCATATTGCGGAAGTTACTCGGCAAATCACATGCTTCACGTACAACCATACCTTTAAGAGAAGGGGTTAACGTTTCGAAGTCGTCACGGTTAATACCGTAGTTTCCGATTAACGGATAAGTGAATGTAATGATTTGTCCTGTATATGACGGATCTGATAATGTCTCCTGATAACCTGTCATCGCAGTATTAAATACGATTTCTCCTACTACCTCTTTGTCACTTCCAAATCTATATCCTTTAAATGTAGTGCCATCTTCTAATACAAGATATCTTTGTTTACGCATGTTGCCCCTCCTGATAAGCGATTTGTCCTTCGACAAGTGTTAGCTTCACATTGCCGTAGACACGTTCTCCGATAAATGGTGTGTTGTTTGACTTTGATAAGAAGTCTTCAGCTTTAATTTCATATTCCTCGTCGAGATCAATGACTGCGATGTCTGCAATACTACCAACTTCTAAAGATTTGCCGTATGGTAAATCAAACACTTGACCTGGTTTTACTGCTAAATAGTCAATAAGCTGGCCTAATGTCCAATCCTCATTTTTAACGAATTTTGTATATAACAATGGAAATGCTGTTTCACTGCCAACGATACCAAACGGTGCTTTTATCATCGGCTGATCCTTCTCATCTGCAGCATGAGGTGCATGATCTGTTGCGATAAAGTCGATTGTGCCGTCAAGTAATGCCTCTATTAATGCCTGATGGTCCTCTTCACTACGAAGCGGTGGATTCATCTTAAGAATCGCATCATCTTCTGTAATTGCAGTTTCATTCAGTAATAGATGATGGGGCGTCACTTCTGCCGTCACTTTAATGCCTGCACGCTTTGCGTCACGTATGACACGCACACTTTCTTTACTCGATACGTGGCACACATGATAGTGACAATCCGCTGCTTCAGCTAATAGTACATCTCGAGCAATCTGTACAGCTTCACAAATTGAAGGAATACCAGGAATATTAAGGGCTTTTGATACTTTCCCTTCATGCATTGCACCACCGTAAATGAGTGAATTATCTTCACAATGGGCAACAATTGCCATATTAAGTTGTGCAGCCTGCTGCATCGCTTCATACATGATAGATGCTGTTTGTACACCGACACCATCATCTGTAAAAGCAAATGCACCGTGTTCTTTTAGCGCCTTAAAATCCACTAAGTCTTTTCCAAGTTGTCTTTCGGTGATAGATGCATACGGTAACACACGCACTTTCGCATGCTGTTTAATCGATTGATTCAATGCTTCAATACGTTCCACACTATCAGGAACTGGTCGTGTATTCGGCATCGGACAGACTGTTGTAAATCCACCGCGTGCTGCTGCACGTGTGCCTGTTTCAATCGTCTCCTTATGTTCACCACCAGGTTCACGCAGATGAACATGTACATCAACAAAGCCCTGCGTTACAAACTTACCGTCAAGGTCAATAATTTTTGAATTATAGACGTTTAACTTTTCACCCATCTCTACTATTTTCCCGTCTTCTATTCGAATATCCTTTGAAACAAGTTCATCATTAACTAATACTTTTCCGCCTCTTAATAAAGTTGACATATTCAACACTCCTATCGATTATTTTCAATGACTTGACTTAAAATACTCATACGTGTGTAGACACCGTTTTCCATCTGCTTAAAGATACGTGACTTCGGCGCTTCAACAAGTTCACTATCAATCTCGACACCCCGATTCACTGGGGCCGGATGTAATATAATAGCGTCCTCCTTCAATCTATCGTACCTTTCTCTTGTTAACCCATACATCCTGTTATAGTTGACTTGAGAAAAGTTTGAAGCATCTTCGTCATGACGTTCATGCTGCACACGTAGCAGCATACAGACATCAACCTCTTCAATCGCATCATCAATCCTGACATATTCAGCATCCAATGAATGATCCTGCCAAATTTCAGGTGCAACAAATTTAACTTGTGCACCTAGACTAGAAAGCGCATGATAATTACTTCTTGCGACACGTGAATTTAAGATATCTCCACAGATGATTATCTTCAATCCTTCAAACTTTCCATATTCTTCATAGATGGTCATCAAATCCAGTAGACACTGTGTCGGATGCTGACCGCTGCCATCTCCTCCGTTGACTACCGGTATGTTAAGGCGCTTTAACTGCTCGTAATAATTATTCTCAGGATGTCTGATTACCAGCACATCGCACCCAATACGCTCAAGCGTCTTACAAGTATCATACAGACTTTCACCTTTCGTTACACTTGAAGTACTCGTTTCAAACGGTATGACTTGCAGGCCGAGCTTTCTCTCTGCCATCTCGAATGAGCATTTTGTACGTGTTGAATTTTCAAAGAAGAGATTTGCCGTATAAATATTTTCATAGCGTTTTATTTCACCATTTTTAATCATTATTGCACGTTCAATCGTGTGCATAATTTCATCATTTGAAAGTTCAGTAATCGAATGCAGATGTTTCATTATTCCACCCCTTAATAGTCTTCATGTACTTTTGATTCAGGTAATATCGCATTGAGTAATATTCCAGCCAGTGCTGCGAGCGCCATGCCTTCGATGTTCAAGTTGATTTGACCGACACTAAAGTCAAGATGTGCTTTACCGATACCCAGCACTAATATGACTGAAGCAATCACTAAGTTACGCTTATCCCCAAAATCCACTTTGGATTCGACGAGCATTCTTAAGCCACTTGAAGCGATAATCCCGAATAATAATATTGAGACACCACCCATAACTGGTGTCGGAATACTTGATACGAGGGCTGTAAACTTACCTACAAATCCAAGAATCACGGCAAGTGCTGCGGCCCCTCCGATGACCCATATACTATAGATACGTGTAATCGCAAGCACCCCGATGTTCTCACCATATGTCGTGCTCGGTGGTCCACCGATAATTGAAGCGAGCATCGTTGAGACACCGTCTCCAATTAAGCTGCGATGTAATCCCGGATCTTTGAAGAAGTTATGTCCGACGATCTTATTGATCACAACCTGGTGACCGATGTGTTCACTCACTGTTACGAAGACGATCGGCAGCATAATAAGGACAAGCATCCAGTCAATACTCGGTGTATAGCTTACGAACGGAACATGTACGTCCGGAAGCTGGAACCATTTTGCTTTTTGAATGCCACTTAAATCTACGACCCCAAGACCTAATGCTGTGATATATCCGACAATTATGCCAATGAGTACTGGAATGATTGACAGGAAGCCTCGAACGAGCACCGAGAAGATAATCACTGTAACGAGTGTTGCGAATGCAATAAATAAGTATTTAATGCTATACCCTTCCATCGTCCCACTATTTGTATACATCGCCATGTTTACAGCTACAGGGGCTAGTCCAAGTCCGATGACCATAATAACAGGCCCGACAACAACAGGTGGCAGTAATTTAAGCAGCCAGTTCACACCTACGAACTTGATGACTATTCCGATAATCACATACATCAGACCACTCATAAAAAGCGCCATCAACATTTCACCTAGACTATGTGTTTTTAATCCCACAATAATCGGTGTGATAAATGCAAAGCTTGAGCCAAGATATGCAGGAATCTTTCCTTTAGTAATCAATATATAGAGCAAAGTCCCTAATCCTGAAGCAATAAGCGCTGCTGATACAGGTAGCCCCGTCAGAAAAGGTACAAGTACAGTTGCACCAAACATTGCAAATAAGTGCTGAGAACTTAAGAGTAACCACTCACTTGCTTTCGGTTTCTCATGCACATCTAATATTGGTTCAACTGTTCGTTCATAAATTTCTTCGTTTGTCATAATATCCCTCCATATAATAAAAAAAGTCTCTTTGCGTACGCAAAGAGACTTAAGTGTCTGTTATCACTTAAACCCTTTGCTGGTCTCTCGTACCAATTTAAAAGGATTACTTAATATATACTTGTGTTTTGTCGTCAACTTCATCCAGCATGACAACAATTTCTTCACTTAATGCTGTTGGAATATTCTTACCGATAAAGTCTGCACGAATCGGGAGTTCACGATGCCCTCTATCTATTAACGTAGCTAAGCTGATACGTTTTGGACGTACATGATCGAGTATCGCATCAAGCGAGGCGCGCACTGTTCTCCCTGTATAGAGCACATCATCAACGATGACGACATGTCTATTATTCATATCTGTATCAATCGTATATGCAACGACGTCCTGTGAGACACGATCTGTCACATCATCACGATATTGTGTTACATCTAATACACCTGTAGGCACAGTAATTCCATCAATCTTCTCAATTTTAGACTGAATGCGTTGTGCCAGATAAATACCACGCGTTCTAATACCGAGTAATACAAGGTCATGTGCACCTTTATTATTCTCTAATATTTCATGTGCGATTCGTGTCAACGTGCGGTCAATTGCCTTGTCATCAAGAATAATACGCTTATCCATAGTGTCCCTCCTAAAAAAACCTCACGCCAAATAGACGTGAGGTTTTCTCGACGCCTTATAAGTCTCTCTGGACTTATTTAAAAGCTTAACGTGATTTATTTAGATTAATACTAACACTCTAAAATGTTTTGTCAATCGAAAAAGTAAAATTACATACTATTTTCTTAACTTTGTCAGCAGTTCTTCAAAGTATTCTGGAAGCGGTGCACTGTGTTCAATATATTCTCCAGTAACAGGATGTTCAAAGCCTAATACGCCTGCATGTAACGCCTGTCCACCGATATCCATCGTCTTCTTCGGACCATATTTCGGGTCTCCGACAAGTGGAAAACCGATATGCTTCATATGCACACGAATCTGATGTGTACGACCTGTTTCAAGCACACATTCTACAAGTGTATACTTATCAAATGTTTCAAGCACATTAAAGTGTGTAACTGCGTGTTTACCATTGTCAACAATAGCCATTTCCTGACGGTCTTTCTGATTACGCCCAATCGGCGCATCAATTGTACCAAATTCATGCGGAATCACGCCATGAACTAATGCCGTATATTTACGCGTAACGGATTTATCCACGAGCTGATCGACTAGACCACGATGTGCAATATCATTCTTGGCAATCATCAATAGTCCTGAAGTATCCTTATCGATACGATGAACGATGCCTGGACGAATCTCACCATTGATACCTGATAAGTCTGTGATTGCATGCATCAATCCATTCACTAACGTTCCATCTGGATGTCCTGGTGCAGGATGTACCACCATACCTTTTGGTTTATAGACAATAGCAACGTCCTTATCTTCATAATAAATTTCTAAACCTAAATCTTGTGCTACGAGATCGATCTCTTCTACTGGTTTCTCAGTCACTGAAATTTCATCATTTAAACGCAGTTTATAATTCGATTTAATGACTTTGCCGTTCACTAAAACGAGATCGTTTTTAATCCAGTCCTGAATCTGACTGCGTGACCAGTCTGGATTTGCATCCGCAAGAAATTTGTCAATACGTATGCCTGTTTCTTCTTCGTTTATTTCAAAATTAAATGTTTCCATGTGATTTCTCCTCTTTTTGGTTAAATAAAAGCTCATAAAGTAAAATAAATACGCCGATTGTCAGACAACTATCCGCAACATTAAATATCGGAAAGTCATAGTTAATAATCTTCGTATCGATAAAATCAACGACATTCCCTCTAAATAATCTGTCGATAAAGTTTCCGATTGCACCTGCAAAAATAAGCATTAGTCCACACTGCATCAGTAAATTATCTGCTGCTTCCTTATAATAAAAATAGATAAGTGCAATGAGTACGATGATAGTAATAATATAGAAGAAGATCATCTGATTTTGAAGCATTCCCCATGCCGCTCCGTAATTACGATGAGAAGTTATTTGTAATACATCACCGATTACAGGTATGCTCTCTCCGATATTCATTGTCTTTACAATAATATATTTTGAAATTTGATCCATCAATATCAATATGGCGGTATATAAAGTCATTGGTATAATGCGATATTTACGATTCATGTCCTCACTCCAATCTTTGTTATTTTAACACATAAACGTCGTTTCGTCTTCAAACTTATTAGTTTACATAATATTTTTATTTAATTTGGGAAATTCTATAATCAAGTTAGCCACCTACGGTGTGCTTTAAAAAAATAAAAAATGAGCCATGTGCATCCATGTTAATATTGTAGTTACCACAACAAACAATAAGGAATGAATGCAAATGACTCATCTAAATGGTACCACTAATCATATTAAAGGAAAACACTTAACTGAATTTGAAAGACATCAAATTCAGATTTTGAAGAGTGAAAATTATTCAAATCGTGCTATTGCTAAAATTTTGAATAGAGCACCTCAAACGATTAACAATGAGATCAATAGAGGAACTGTTAAACAAATTAAGCGCATAGTTTCTAATAGTAAAGAATATTTTTATGATTATGAATGCTATTTCCCTGATGTTGCTCAACTTAAATATGAAACAAATCGTATGAATTCTTGCAGGACACCAAAACATCAGTTATCTCATGCTTTTATTGATTGGGCTGATAAGATGATGTTGAATAAAAAATGGTCTCCCGATGTTGTAATAGCCTATGCTAAAAAGAATAATATTTTTTGTGATTCTATTATTCCTTGTGTTTCAACACTATATAACTGGATTGAAAGAGGAATTATGAAGACCTCTAATATCGACCTTATAGAGAAGATATCACGAAAACCAATTACAAATAGAAGACCTAGTCGAAAAAATAAAAAAGTATTAGGAAAATCTATCGAAGATAGAAGTCACGAAATCAATTCTAGAGATGTCTTTGGTCATTGGGAAATTGATACTGTTATTGGTTCTAAACTTAAAAACGAAAGAGCGTTACTTACACTTGTTGAAAGACAGACACGATATGAAATCATCGTTCCTATTAAAAGTAAAAATAATGATGCTGTCACATTAGCATTAAGTCAATTAAAAGATCAATTAGATAATTCATTTTCACGAATATTCAAGTCTATTACTTCTGATAACGGATCAGAGTTCAGTGACCTTACGGAGACACTACCTGACACTGAAATATACTTTACGCACCCTTATTCATCATGGGAACGAGGTACTAAAGAAAACCATCATAAATTCATTAGACGGATAATCCCTAAAGGAATCAGTATGGAATCAGTATCTGATGAGATAATTTATCGTATCCAAAACTGGATGAACAATTATCCCAGAAAAATTCTAGATTATGAAACACCTAAATACCTGTTTCTGAAGTCACTAAAATCCGAAGGATTATTAAGTGAACCATTAAGCTACTATCTCTATTAATTTGGATGTAGTGGCTAACTTGCAATTGAAATTTTCGTTTTATTTAATTTTAAAATACTTAAAAAAAAAAAAAAAAAAACCAGGAGATCCTGGTTTTAATATTATTTAGATTCAAGTACTGATAAACATCTTGGACACACATGTGGGTGTGCGTGGCTTTCTTCTGTAAGTACTGTAGAGTAATTCCAGCAGCGTTCACATTTCTCACCTTCAGCATGCTTTACAAGTACGTTACTCAAGTTATAATCTGTTCCTTGCGGTTCATCAACAACTTCTGCATAAGATGTGATGAAGAGTTGATGCAGATTATCGAATGATTTGAGCAATGCTTGGTCCTCTTCGTTTTTCGCCTGAATATATACAGCCGCTTCAAGTGATTTACCGATTACTTTATCGTTACGTGTTTCTTCGATTGCTTTTAGTACATCATCGCGAATCTCTAGGAAATGATTCCATTTACCGATCAACGCTGTGTCTACAGTCTGTACTTCTGGCATATCTGCTAAATGTACGCTTTCTTCATCCACATGTGGCGTATGGCTCCAGATTTCATCAGCAGTATGTGGAATAATTGGTGCTAACACTTTCGTTAATGATGTCAATACTTCATAGACAACCGTCTGCATACTACGACGGACATGACTATCCTGTGCTTCGATATAAAGGATATCTTTACCATAATCCAGATAGAAGTTACTTAATTCTACGTTGATAAAGTTCTGTAACTCTTGATACATGAATAAGTAATCGTTATTATCATAATGTTTATGTGCATTATTAACGAATGTATATAATTTATTTAACATAAACTGATCAATCTCTACAAGTTCTGCATAAGGAACGGCATCCGTTGCCGGATTAAAATCATTTACATTTCCTAACAGGAACTTAAATGTGTTACGAATCTTACGATATACTTCAGAGACTTGCTTTAAGATATCATCAGAAATACGAACGTCTGCTAAATAATCTACGGACATTACCCATAGGCGGATAATATCTGCACCCATCTGTTTGACAACTTTCTCTGGTAGTACTGTATTTCCTAATGATTTACTCATCTTACGTCCTTGTCCATCCATTACGAAACCGTGCGATAATAATTTCTTATAAGGGGACTTGCCACGTGTAGCAACTGCTGTTGTGATCGATGAGTTGAACCATCCACGATACTGGTCACTCCCTTCGAAGTATAAATCAGCTGGGAATGATAATTCCGGACGCGCTTCCAATACACCACGGTGAGATGAACCTGAGTCAAACCAAACGTCCATAATATCTGTTTCTTTTGTAAATACTCCGTTCGGACTACCTGGATGTGTAAACCCTTCTGGCAATAAATCTTTCGCTTCTCTTTCGTACCAAACGTTTGTCCCATGCTTTTCAACAAGTGTCGCAACATGTTCAATTACCGCTTTATCCATGATGATGTCACCATTTTCGGCATAGAATACTGGAAGTGGCACGCCCCATACACGCTGACGTGAAATCACCCAGTCACCACGGTCACGAATCATATTGTAAATACGCGTCTTACCCCAGTCCACTTTAAATTCTGTTTCTTCGATTGCATCCAGGATATCTTGACGCACTTTATTAATCGATGCAAACCATTGTGGTGTGGCACGGAAGATAACTGGTTTCTTCGTTCTCCAGTCATGCGGATATGAGTGCTTGAAGAAGTCAAGTTTTAATAGGTGACCTGAAGCTTCTAACTTCTCAGTGATTACTTTATTCGCTTTGTCGTAGTACATCCCTTCAAATTCACCAGCTTCACTTGTGTAAACGCCTTTACCATCCACAGGTGAGATCACATCTAACTCATATTTCTGACCGATGATAAAGTCATCTTCCCCGTGTCCTGGCGCAGTATGTACACATCCTGTACCAGCGTCTGTTGTAACGTGATCCCCTAAGATGATTAAAGACTCACGATCGATAAATGGATGACGTGCTTTAACAAATTCTAAGTCAGCACCCTTGAACGTCTTCTCAATCTGAACACCTTCTTTGTCCCAGCCAACTGCATCACAAACATTATCTAATAAAGCCTGTGCTACGATATATGATGTATCATTTACACGTACTTGTACATAGTCTAAATCTTTGTTTAACGCAATCGCAACGTTAGCGGGTAATGTCCAAGGCGTCGTCGTCCAGATAACAAATTTCACATCATCATCGACTAAACCTTTACCATCTAATACATCAAATGCAACATAGATTGAAGGAGATACTTTATCTTGATATTCAATCTCTGCTTCAGCTAATGAAGATTCGCTTGAAGGCGACCAGTAGACAGGTTTTTTACCTTTATAGATATATCCTTTAGCAGCCATGTCACCGAACAGACGAATCTGCTCAGCTTCAAATTTTTCCTGCAATGTAATGTATGGATTCTCCCAGTCACCATTAACACCTAATCGTTTAAAATCGGACTTTTGTAATTCAATTTGTTCTAAGGCATATGCGCGACATAATTCGCGGAACTCCGCTTCAGACATTGATTTGCGGTCCACTCCTTTTTTCGTCAGTGCCGTTTCAATCGGAAGACCATGCGTATCCCATCCAGGTACATAAGGGGCATAGAATCCATTCATAGCTTTATAACGCATAATCATGTCTTTAATAATTTTATTTAATGCATGTCCCATATGAATCTGTCCATTTGCGTAAGGAGGACCATCATGAAGAACATAAGGCGTTCTACCTTCGTTTTTCTTTAATATTTTTTCATAGAGCTTCTTTTCATCCCACTGCGCCTGAATTTGGGGTTCTTTATTCGGTAAACCTCCACGCATCGGAAAATCTGTCTTCGGCATTAATAATGTGTCTTTATAATCCATAGTTCTTCTCCTTTAAAAAAGCGAGTCTATAATCATTAATCAGGACGACAATTGCCGCGGTACCACCTGGATTAACTCTTACAGAGCTCGCTTTATGTTTAGTATGGTTTTTTTGAGTAGAGTGATCTGATTAAAGGCGTTATGCCAAGGCTCACACTATCCCTCGTTCGCTTTCATAACAGGACTTCAATCCGGTTCTACATGTTTGTTATTTCTAATATTAACATGAAACTTTAAAAAACGTAAGTCCTAGTTTTCAGAAATTTCATTTTTATCTACTGATCCGCCACCTTGATTTACAGCTGGATCTATTTGAGGGGCAGCATCTTCTTGTAATGGACGTGTATCCAGTTCATAGTTAAGCAAATAATCCCAGTCTTCAGTTTTAAGAAGGTCTAGCTGCGCTTCAACTAACAGCTGGAAACGTGATCTGAAAATCTTAGATTGGCGCTTCATATCTTCTGTCTGATAAGCAATTTCACGCGCTTTTTGCATAGCATCATTCACGATGAGATCGGCATGACTTTTTGCATCCTTAATAATGACATCTGCCTGCATGCCTGCAGCTGCCTTGATTTCATCGCCTGCACGTTGTGCGACTAGGATAGCATCAGAAATCGTATTCTCTACATTCTTAAAACGATTGATATTCTCGTCTTTATCAGCAATCAGCTGTTCCAGCATCTTCTTTTCACGACGTAATGTTTCAAGTTCATTGCTTAATTCTTCCAGATAGTTACGGACTTCATTTTCATTCAGACCTTTATGTACTACGTTGAACTGTTTTAACTTAATTTCTTCTGGACTATATTTCATTGTCTCACCTCGTACTATTGATTAAATAATGTTTTATATGTAATTCGGTTTTTATTCTTTTTCGTTAAATCTCCTATTTCAGTAAGCTGCGCACGACCATAGCCTTTAATTGAGAGTGTATCCCCAGACGCAATAACGAAGCTTACTTTATCTATTATAACATGATTTACCTTAATATGACCTGCTTCGATATGCTTTTGCGCTATCGCTCTTGATTTACGCATCATTTCAGCAACAACCACATCGAGCCTTAAACTAGAAACTGTGGCATGATGTGATTGATATGTTTCAACGGCCTCATTCAATGTATCTGCATCTATCGCAATAAGTTTTACGGTTGATCCTTTAAGTTTTGTCAGATGCTGTACTAGATAATCATTCAAATGAGAGGCAATTACAATCTGTAATTCGTCACCTATAATTATATCCCCGAGATACTCACGTTTAAATCCAAGTTGCATGAGTGCACCAAGAACGTTGCGATGGGTTAACGTTACAAACTTCTGTGCATATTTCACTTTAAAGGCACTGACCTCGAAATCTTCTTGCTGTGCTTCATAGTATTCTGGATAAATGAGTGCACGGACACGTTCTCTTTCGCCACTTCCACCATAAAAAGATACGTTTAAATCCGTTCTGTTGACGAGTGTCGTTAAAATAAACTGCTGTCTTGGATCTAAAAAGTGCGTGAGTATTGGTGCATACTGGCTTTTTGCCTGTGCGACCAGGTCTTCCAATACTTTAACAGTTTCAATTTCTTCATATCTGAAATGCTGATAAATACTCATAAATTCCCTTTCCCAAACATAATTTACCGGTCATAATAGTTTATAAGTAACAAAGCTATCATAACCGGTACGACTTATGCCAAACTGTTTAATATGATGTTGAATATCGCTGCGATGCCTTGCATGAAAAAGCGCAAAACAATCAATGCCGCTATTGACGAAACATCAAACATACCTAGTGGCGGAATCACTCTTCTAAAGGGTTCTAGTATCGGCTCATATACTTTACTCATCATGCGACCAATCTTTGATTCTCTTGCTCCTGGCAGCCATGACATAAAAAAGTAGATGATCATGCCCCAGTAAAATATTTCTAAAAATAGCATTAAAAAATTAAATAGATTATAAACAATCATATATGTACTCATTCATTCTCCTCTTCTGGTGCCTCTAGCATTTCTGTTATCGTACCTGCCACTTCAACGTTGTCAGGTGTACACAAAAAGATATCCTGACCGATACGCTGTATATCTCCGCCAATAGCATACACTGTACCACTTAAGAAATCGATAATACGCTTTGCTGATATTTTATCGATACGCTGCAGATTTACGAGCGTTGCACGTCTATTCTTTAATTCATCTGCAATATCTTGTGTGTCTGAGAATACGCGCGGTTCAAACAAACATACTTTTGAGCTTACATTCATTATATCATCATGCATATTGACAACATTCGCTTTCGTCACTTTTTCTTCATTCACTTTCATCTTAGGTTTCGATTGTTTTTGGAAACTTTCTGTACGTACAACCTTTTTTTCAGGAACATAAGTTTCTTTGACAACCTTTTTTTGCGCAGGTTCTCTTACTTTGTCACTTTGTTCCTCTACATAATCTTCTTCATCTTCATATGCAAAGAATCCTTTAAATACATCTTTAAAAGCCATTATATCCTCCTAACCGACGAGCTTCGTACCAATACGAATAAACGTCGCACCTTCTTCTACTGCAATCTGATAATCATTACTCATGCCCATAGATAATTCTGTACATGGTGCATAAGATAGGTGTGCATCCTGAACCTTCAGCTGCAGCTGCTTCATCGCCTTAAAATATGTTCTTAGTTCTGATTCATCTGCATCTGCTGGCGCCATCGTCATTAAGCCAACCACTTCAATTTGACTATAAGATGCTAAAGTATGAATAAAGTCCATCACTTCATCTCTCTTAATTCCGTGTTTACTCTGTTCATCGCTAACATTTACCTGTACAAAACATTTGATCGTCTTTTCAGCACGTTTGTCAATTTCCTTTGCAAGAGACAATCGGTCAAGTGAATGCAGATAATCCACCTGATTGATGACCTCCTTAACTTTACGTGATTGCAATGTGCCTATAAAGTGCATCGTCGCATCACCTAAAGCTTCACGCTTTTCCAGGAAGCCTTCAATTCTATTCTCGCCAAGATGACAGATACCTGCTTCCATCGCCTCTTTTGCTCGGTCTATTGTAACATATTTTGTCACTGCAATAATAGTCGGAGCTTTGTGATCAGCAGATTTCTGAAGTGCACTTTCAATTTCCTGTTTAATTGTGTCAAGATTCTTTCTGACTTCCATTGTCATCCCTCTTTCCGATATAAGCTAACATCCTGCCGGTATTACCTGCTTCTTTTCGATATGAGAAGAAATCCTCATTTCCAGTTGAGGTGCAGCGCTGTGAGACATGGATATGCGAAGCGGCAATACCAGCATGCTGCGCGATACGCCTATTGATTTCTTTCAGCTCTATTTCATACATATCACCATTCGGTATAAAGCAATCTTCCAGCTGGAGATTCAGTGACATAAACTTTGCTCTAATCTCATCATTAACGACATATGCCTTGCCACTAATCGAAGGCCCGATCACACAATGCAGATGTGTCTTATCACCTTTATATACATTAATGAGCTTTTCGGTGATCATTCCTACAGTACCACGCCAACCTGCATGTCCGAGCGCGATAAAGTTATCGGTCACACTATAGATATAGATGGGTACACAATCTGCAAAACACATGGTCAATAATACTTCTCTATCATATGTATAGAGGCCATCCACATCGTCCAGGGCAGTGGTCAATTCAGTAATATTTATCCCTCTGTCTTCTAATGAAACTTCTTTAATATGAGTTCCGTGCTTTTGAATTGGAAAGACCCACTTTGAAGTATCAAAATTGATTTCTTGAGCAACACGCTGTTGATTGCGAGATACATTTTCTGGTGCATCTTCTATATATCTTGCCATATTCAAAGAAAGCTCTGGATAGTCACTGACACCACCATTGCGACCTGTAATACCAATTATATGTTCATCATCCTTATAGTTAAACGTAACAGCTTTTCTCTTAAATATATCCATAACGACCCCCAATATTGAAAAAGGAGTGGAACATGAGAATGGTCCACTCCTAATATTAAAGCCTTCATTATCTTCTTGATCGACGTGTTCTTGAACCACGATCTCGAATAAAGCTTGGTACATCTAGTCCTTCATCGTTTGATTGACGCTCTCTTGTTTCCTGTACGGGTGTTTCATTGCGCACTTCACGCTCAGGTGCTGGTGCTGAATGACCAAATGAGCTTGCAGGAGATACCGAACGTGTCGGTTTGTCATTAAATCCTGTTGCAATAACTGTTACAACGATTTCATCTTGTAATTCCGGATTAATAACCGTACCGAAAATCATATTTACATCTTCGTCAGCTGCGTCCTGAACGATATCTGCCGCTTCTTGTGCTTCGAATAAAGTCAATGATTCTCCGCCGGTAATATTCATTAGAACCCCTTGAGCACCAACGATTGACGTTTCAAGCAATGGAGAAGAGATTGCCTTTTTAGCTGCTTCGATTGCACGGTTTTCACCGCTTGATACACCAATACCCATCAGTGCTGAACCTTGGTTACTCATGATTGTTTTAACGTCTGCGAAGTCTAGGTTCACTTCCCCAGATACCGCGATTAAATCTGAGATCCCTTGTACCCCTTGACGTAATACGTTATCCGCTTCTTTAAATGCTTCCATCATCGGCGTTGACTTATCAACGATATCTAATAGACGATCATTTGGAATGACGATTAATGTGTCAACTGCCGCTTTCATTGCTTCAACACCGGCAGCAGCCTGTGTCTGACGTTTACGACCTTCAAATGAGAATGGACGTGTCACAACACCAACGGTTAATGCCCCCATCTCTTTGGCAATCTTAGCAACAACAGGTGCAGCACCAGTTCCTGTTCCGCCACCCATCCCAGCAGTAACGAATACCATATCCGCTCCTTGGATTGCATCTTCAATTTGTTCACGTGATTCTTCTGCGGCTTTCTTACCGATTTCAGGGTTTGCACCTGCACCAAGTCCACGTGTTAACTTTTCACCAATTTGAATCTTTGATTCAGCTTTAGATAAGTTTAAAGCCTGGCCATCCGTATTAATCGCAATAAATTCTACGTTGTTCATACCGTGATCGATCATTCGGTTGACGGCATTGTTACCGCCTCCACCAACACCGATAACTTTTAAAGTTGCTAAGTGATTAAAGCCTTGTTCAAATTCTAACATTGTTTTTCCTCCTAATATTTTAAATGGCCATTTTAATCAAATAATGATTTCATTATCCTTTTCATCATACTTGGTTTTTCTTCATCATTGTCAAGCGCATCTTGATGACTTTCTGCTGGTGCAGCCTTCGTTTCTTCTTTAGAAGTATAGACACGCGTTTCAACATTGTCTTTCTTACGTTTGAATAATCCATCTAATGCGCTTTTCTTCGGCTCAGCTTCAACCGGTTGTTCTTCTGTTTCTGAAGGCACATCATGATTATTAATTGTAACATAATCTAATAATTCATCAAATACTATACCGCTGTTGATTGTCGAGATTGCTGAAGTAAATTCAGGCTTTCTAATGCCCATCTGTTGTGGAATATGAATTCTTACCTTCTCGCTTACCATATCTGAAAGTAATTCCTTAATTCCGAGCATATTACTGGTTCCGCCTGTAAGTACAAAGCCACCGTTAATTTTATTTAATCCCATTTCCTGCAGTAATTCAAATACTTCAAGGAAGATTTCTTCCGCTGTACCTTCGATAATATCGCTCAGATCCTTCTGACTGAAACTCACAGGGGATTCGGCGTCAATCTGCGTAACGTTAAATACATCTTGTTCGCTCGCCAGGTCATAGAACGCATGTCCATATTGTTCTTTAACTTTTTCAGCTTCATCAAATGTAATATTCAGTTCTTCAGAGATATCTTCAGTAATATCACTCCCTGCAATCTGAACATGATCTGCATCAAATAATGTACCGCGTTCATAATATGCCACTTGCGTTAACTGGTCACCAATATCGATGACACACGTGCCAAGTTCAATTTCGGTCGGTGACAGGATGTGCTGATAGTTATAAGCATCAGAATAGACATCCAGAACATGCACGCCACTGCTTTCGACGCATTTTAAGATATTGATAAGTACACTGCGTTCAATTGTGATAACGCCTGCGTCTACTGCCAGGCTTTGTGTCGCAACCATTTCTTTTGGATCCGTTACTTCATGCAGATCATCGACTTTAAACATCTTTGGATAGACACCGATAATCTCAATATCTTTTGAAGCATTCTTAGCACGAATGCCATCCAGAACATCTTCAATATGTTCACCTGTTATTTCAGTTGAAGCACCCTCAAATTTAATTTCATGCACTACATCATGAATTTCAGAATAGATAATTGGCATCTTTAAGAAAACATCCTGAATTTCAATTCCTGAGGCAATCTGTGCCTTTTTAATTGTATCTTTAATCGCATGCTGTGCGACATCAAAATCATCAATCATTCCATTTTTAATACCTGTAGTAAAAGTCTGGCCTGTACCTATCACATTAATGCCATTGTGAAACTTTTCTCCTACCACTACTTTTACACTCGATGAACCGATATCAATTGATACGTAATAATGTTCTTCCATCGATAGGCACCTCCTAAACATTTTATTCAGTCATACACTATTCTTATTATAGTCGTTATTTGAAAAACTATAAACTGTTTTATGAATATTAGACTTTTTTTTTTGAAAATTTATACTTTAGCTGTTCTTTTTGACCTGATTTAACTCTTTCTTCAGTTTTTCTACAGATTTTTCAAGCTCAGCTTTATCTTTTTGAGAGCGTTCTTCCATCGCTGCTTCTAATTCAATTCTTCTTTCCTCGGCTTGCTTCGATTCATAGGGGATAAATACTGCTCCGACCTCAAGATCGATAATACCTGGTTTCAGTATTCGACCGTTACTATCTTTTTTGAGTTTACTTGCCATCGCCGGGAAGTAATTCAGTTTGTTGTCGATGGTACGCATATCACCGATAACTTCCAGTCCATTTTTCATATAGAACTGGACGCGGTTAGAAGCTTCTGCTTTCGGTATAAAGTTAATCTCTGAAATTTGATTGATGATTTCATCATCAGAGGCACGTAAAACTTTAACAAGCTGATTCAGCGCCTTACTGCTAAAATTATTTAGAAGGGGTACTTCTGATGGCTCAGCGTAATTATGCTTATGTAGAATCTGTCCATTCTCCAGTGCAGGATGGTAGTGCTCACCATCCTTTACAACACCAAGCACATCATATTCTTCTACATTGATACTGACTACATTCGGAAAATGACGTCTGACAGTAACTGATTTTACCCCATCAAGATATTCAATATTTGACACAATTTGTTTCGTATCCAGACTGTAGATACGCGCTTTAGGTTGAATACCTGATTTCTCTTTGATTGTCTTTGTACTGTTAATCAACGTATCATTAACTGATATTTTCTTTACATAGCTGATACTCGTGAACATATAGATAAGAATCAAAGACACGATTGCAACAATGCTTAAGAAGATAAATAGCTGCAGTCTCTGACGTTTCTTTCTGCGCATTCTTCCTTGTTCATCAAAACGGGGTGTATGAATAATTTTATCCTCCATCATATCACCTCTAAATTAATTTGACCTGACTGATAAAGTGTTCTCCTCTTACTTCGTACGTAGGATATTGGTCCCAGCTGGCACATGCCGGACTGAGCAGCACTACCTCACCTTGTTCAACATATGATGCAGTTTTAATCACTGCATCTGTCACATCTTTGCATATCGTACAAGGGATATGATGCTGCGCTGCAAAAGCTGTAAGTTTTTCAGTTGTTTCTCCAAAAATATACATTCGCTTCACATGATGAATGTGTGTGTCTAATTCTTCAAACCCATTCCCTCTATCCAGTCCCCCTGCAAGCCAATGAATCGGGTGCTGGAATGAATCGAGCGCAAAGCTTGTTGCTAATGTATTCGTGGCCTTAGAATCATTGTAATACTTCACCCCATCTGTCTCAGTTACAAACTGCAGACGATGTTTAATCCCTTCAAACGTCTTTAATGTATCACAAATATGAATGTTATCTATGCCTGCAAGTTTTGCAGCCGCAATACTTGCCAGCACATTTTCAAGGTTATGTATGCCTGGCAGAACGATGTCTTCCACATCGATGATAAATTCATCATAGAAATATACTTTGTTTTGATCTATATACGCACCTTCTACTTTTTCGTCAGTAGAAAAATAGACGACCTTGGACTTTATATCATATTTTTGCAACAATGTACGTTGCTTATCATTGAATATAAGGTAATCTTCACTGGTCTGATTTTTAATAATCTGCATCTTAGCATCAGTATAGTTCTGCTGATTACCATGGTAATCCAGATGAGCGGAATAAATATTCGTAATGAGCGCAATATGCGGTCTGAATTCTTGAATTCCCATCAACTGGAACGATGATAATTCCATAACAAGCGTATCATGAGCGCCTGCATTCTGAGCGACTTTCGAAGCTACAAAACCAATGTTCCCACATAGTAACCCTGCATGTTGATGTGATTTAAACATATCTCCAATGAGGGATGTAACAGTCGTCTTACCATTTGTACCCGTAATACCGATAATGGAGCTTTCGGTAATTTCATAAGCTAATTCTACTTCAGTAATGATAGGAATATTCAATGTTTGTGCTTGTTCTATTAACGGTAATGTGTAAGGAATACCTGGATTCTTGACAATGAGCGTCGTATTTTCAAGCAATGAAAGGGGATGATGGCCTCCGATAATAGTAATGCCCATCTCTGTCAGTTCGCGATATTGCTCTGTCTGAGAAACATCTTTACCGTCATTGATCGTAACTTGTGCCCCAAGACGATACAGCAGTTTCGCTGTTTCATAGCCACTTTTTCCAAGTCCGAGAACGAGCACCTTTTTCCCTTGATACTTTTGTATATGTTTCATTTAATTCACTCCTAAATAAATTCCGATGAGTCCAGTTAATATACCGACAATCCAGAACACGGTTACAATCTTCCATTCGCTCCAGCCCACCATCTCAAAGTGATGGTGAAGCGGACTCATCTTGAAGATCCTTTTACCAGTCAGTTTGAATGATGTGACTTGCATCATCACCGACAATGTCTCAACAACAAATACAAAGCCTATAAAAATCAGCGTTAATTCCTGATTCAGCATAATCGATACTGTCGCGATAACCCCACCAAGTGCTAATGAACCTGTATCACCCATAAACAGCTTCGCCTTGTTCTTATTATAGATCAAGAACCCACACAGACTCCCGATTAAGATTGCTGAGAAATAAGCTATTGCTGTAGCACCTTGCACCATTGCAAGATAAAAATAACAGCTGAATGCAATGATTGATAACCCTGTTGCCAGTCCGTCAAGACCATCCGTTAAATTGACTGCATTTGAGAAGCCTACCTGCCAGAAGATGATGAAGATGACATAGAATATAGATAATGGAATCCCGATATCCGTAAATGGAATATTAATTTCGTTGCTGAGTGATAGTAATCCAAGAACATTACTTACAACATAGAAAAGAATTGCAATAATGATCTGGAATAAAAGTTTCTGTTTCGATGTCAAACCTTGATTGTTCTTTTTTACAACGATAATATAATCATCGACAAATCCAATAAGTCCGAACCCTACTGTAACAAGTATCAATAGTATCAACGGCCCATTGTCTTCAACGAAGAAGCAGGCGATCGCACTTAGTAAGATCGTACTGATTAAAAACGTCAATCCTCCCATTGTCGGTGTGCCGCTCTTTACCATATGACTTTTCGGCCCTTCTTCACGAATAGACTGACCAAACTTCATTCTTTTTAATAGAGGGATAAACAAAGGGACAAGTATTGCGGTAAGTATAAATGTAATGACTCCAAAATAAATTTCATTCATAAGTTTCACATATCAGAATTACTGATTTCCTTTCTTTTAATTCGAATTTTTTAGTTTTTTATCTTTTATCTGTTCTTTTAACACTTCTTTTTCCTGCTGCAGCTGTGCTTTAATAACATCATTGTAGACTGGAGACTGTTTTAGAGGATCTAATGAATCAAGTTCAACTGTCAGCTTATCACCTTGCTTTATAGGATTATTTGCATCAATAGACTGGCTGATGGCATAACCGTTACCTTTAAACTGTATCTCTACTCCGGTCAACGTACTGAACATCAGAAGATCGCGTCTACTCCATCCAGTGATATCCGGCATCACTTTTGTACCTTCAGTCAGAATAAATACTTTATTATCGGCTATTAACTTCGTGTCTTTAGCAGGTAACTGGTTCGTCACGGTACTGCCGCTTCCAATCTGAACAGGTTGAAGCGAAGCACTTTCAATCTCAGTAGATGCCTTATCAGGCTTACTTCCAATGACATCCGGCGTATTAAATATAAGCTTTGCATTATCCTTGTTAGGTGATCCTACATTCAAATATTTCAATGTATTTTCCATAAGGGGTGTATACCCTTTTGAAACCCCCTGTGCATATGCTTCAGCATCATTCTTCTGTGCAAGACTCATACCGTAGTAGATGATAACTTTAGGGTCTTTGGCTGGTGCATACCCCATAAAGCTGACCATATATGGATTAGCCCCTTGGACGTAGCCACCTTTTTCCGTATCCGGCACTTGTGCTGTACCGGTCTTACCAGCAACTTTATAATCTTTTAGACCATAGTTAAATGCATGCATCTCCTTACCATTTACAACATCATAGAGCTGCTGCATCGTTTTTTGTGCTGTCGATTTTGAAATCGGCTGTCCAATGATATCTTTCTGACCAGTGTAAATATCATTATTATCTTTACTCGTAATGGACTTCACAAAATAGGGCTTCAGCATCTTACCTTCATTGACGATTGCACTTTCAGCCTGTAACATCTGAGCCGGAGTTACGGTTGTAGACTGCCCGAATGAGCTTACTTTTTGACTCAGTTCATCATTCCACGAAATATGCCCGGTAGCTTCTGAATCGAAAAGTGATTGCGTCGATCTGCCAAAACCAAACTTTTCATAATATGTCTTCATCTTATCGGTGCCTACTTTGTCCTGCAGTTTCATCATCAGCACATTTGAAGACAATTGGAATCCTTTGCTCATAGTGATTGTTCCCCACCCAACGTCATTCCAGTCAGAAATCGTTATGCCATCTATTTCTCGTTCACCTGATTCGTACTTCGCTTTCGGGTCATACTGATCTTCTTCAATTGCTGCTGCAAGACCGTAAGTCTTAAAAGTAGAACCTGGCTCATACGTATTCTGATACAGATCGTTGGCCCATTTTTCTCCGAATCCTTCTCTTGTCTGAGGATTAAACGTTGGTCGCTGACTACTTCCTAATATTTCTCCCGTCTTTGCATCCATTACAACAGCAAAGATGTCTTTCGGGTTATAGCGTTTGACCATCATATCGAGTGAGTCTTCCACAAAAATCTGAATGTTCTTATCAATCGTCAGCTTAACATCGTCCCCATCCTGTGCCGGCACGACATTGCCTGACTTAGGCAGTACATAGTTCCATATATCCTGTTTAAAGGTCGTTTTACCTGGTTTTCCCGATAGATAAGAATCGAATATCTTCTCACTACCAAGCATTCCGGTCATCATATTTGTATCTCCATTTTTTTCTGCCAAACCAATTAAATGAGAAGCGAAATTCCCATTTGGATAAAATCTTTTCTTCTCAGAGAAGAATGTGAGTCCAGGCATCTTCAAGTTCTGTATCTTCTGTTTCTGATCAAACGTCAGGTCTTTACCCGCCTTACCAAATTCGACCTGAAATGCTTTTTTATTGCTCAGCACTTTATAGATGTCCTTTTCTTTCATATCGATGATGTCAGCTAAAGCTTTAGCTGTCTTCTTCTTATTAACGACATGTCTCGGTTGCTTACTTCCTTCTGAAAATCGTTTATCGAGGATTGCGACAAGCTTATAGGATTCAATATCCTCTGCAAGCACCTGTCCATTGCGATCTAGAATCTTACCACGTTCAGGCTGATTGACGATATTCCGAACATATTTCTCGCTCGCACGCATTTCAAGATCCTGACCGCTGGACTTTCCTGTAAGCATGATCATGCCATATTTAAAAATCAATGAAAAAAAGAGCAGTCCGAATAGCATGATCAAGAGGACTGCTCCTATTTTGTTTTTCTTTAGTTTTAGTTTACTTCGTGACATCTTTTTGCACTACCTTTACGTTATCGTTTTTCAAGCTTAATCCATATGATTTCGCTTTACTATAGACACGTTCGTATGAAGACTGTTTCATCACTTCAGAATTCAGTTCTCCGTTGACACTTTGCTGGTGTACAATCTTTCCTTCGATTGCTGCAATTTGAGTGTTCGTCTGATACGCATCATATTTCAAAGATAGCATATAGATGCTTACAAACGCAATCAATGACACTAATGTTAAATAAATTAATTTTTCAAGCTTTGAAAGGGAAACAACATGTGTTTTTGAAACAGATTTAACTTTAACTTGTTCATTGACCTGATTGTAATAGTTCGGATTGATGTACTCTACTGCCATGTTGTCACCTCTTTATTTTAATATTTCTACGACTCTAAGCTTTGCGCTTCTCGCTCTATTATTATGTTCGAGCTCTTCATTTGAGGATATAATTGGTTTTCTAGTGATTTTCTTTAGTTTCGGCTGGTATTCAGGGGGAACGACCGGTAATCCACGAGGGATGTCTGGCCCTTTACTGTACTCCTGAAAGACTTGCTTACATAATCGATCCTCAAGAGAATGAAATGTAATGACTGAAATTCTTCCACCCGGCTTAACACTATCAATCGCTTGTTCTATAGAAGATTCAAAGGCACCTAATTCGTCATTGACAGCAATTCGTATCGCCTGAAAGACACGCTTAGCTGGATGCCCTCCAGTTCTTCTTGCGGGTGCCGGAATTGCTGCTTTAATAATTTCAACTAGTTCAGTCGTTGTTTCAATTGGCTGTAACTCACGTTCAGCTTCAATCTTTCTTGCAATTTGTTTAGAAAATTTCTCTTCACCATAACGGAAGAATATAGAAACAAGCTTCTCGTATGGCCAGGTATTGACCACTTCATAAGCTGATAGTGCCTGTGTCTGGTCCATACGCATATCAAGCTTAGCTTCTTGATGATAGCTGAAACCACGCTCTCCTACATCAAGCTGCGGGCTTGATACTCCTAGATCATATAAAATCCCGTCAACCTTCTGAATACCAAGCTGTGTGAGGATATCAGAAAGATTGCGAAAATTATCCTTAACAAACGTTACCTTATCGAGATAATCTTTCAGTATGATGTGCGCATTATCAATCGCAGTCTGATCCTGATCAATCGATATGAGGTGCCCTTCCTGCAATTGCTTCACAAGATATAGACTGTGTCCTGCTCCACCTAATGTACAGTCGACGTATATCCCATTTGGATCAATATTCAGCTGATCGACCGTTTCTTCTAATAATACTGTTACATGATGGAACATAGAATCCTCCTAAAAATCAAAATCAATTAATTCTTCTGCAATTGTCTCAAATTCTTCTTCTGTCTCTTCATAGAAATCAGACCATAACTTACGATCCCAAATTTCTATGCGACTAGATACACCGATAACTGTAGCTTCTTTAGATAGACCCGCATATTCCATCAGATGTTTCGGAATATTGATACGTCCTTGCTTATCCATCTCGACTTCCACAGCTCCGGAGAAGAACATACGCATAAATTTTCTAGCGTCTCTTCTTGTGAGTGGTAATGCTTTTAGTTTTTCTTCAATAGCTGCCCACTCGGTTAATGTATAACCAAAGAGACATTTGTCAAGGCCACGTGTAATCACGAAATGTTCAGTTAATTCTTCGCGAAATTTAGCAGGCACAATCATTCGGCCTTTCGCGTCAAGCTGATGCTGAAATTCACCCATAAACATTTCGATTCACCTCGCCTTAAATCTAATTTACCATACCCCCCCACTTTCCTCCACTATTTATGCAATTTTTTTTATAATTAATTGTTTAAAACAGAAAAAGCCTGTTACATTGTTAAGATCAATGTAACAGGCTTCGTCTTATTCATTTGTTTTAATTATTAAATGTTCGAACTGATACGTTTCAAACGTATCGATAACATCAGAGAATACATCCAGGCCATAACGGTTCAATAATTGCGCGGGGTGCATGATACGCTCTTGCAGTCCCCCAGGTGTCAGCTCATTGCGCAGCTTGTTGAAATGCTTCATCTCAGTATTATGTCTGCGTTTAATCTGCTTGCGATATGTCTCTAAAAAATAGTTGAACTGCATATGATGGTGTTGAAGATTCTTTTGTGCCAGTTTTGCTAGCTCTACATCACTATCTAGCTGTTGAATCGCTTTAAAAGATGCATCCAGCTGCTGCTGCATCGTATTAATCTCTTGTTCAACTAGATAGTTTTCTTTTGACTTTAAGAAGTTTTGCTCAAAATACTCTATACCTTCTTGAAACAGTCCATCTATTGATATATCGTAACGTGCCATAATCTTTAAATGTTCCGGAGTAATATACGTAATACGCATACGCGGCACAACAACTGGCATGTTAATATTCGCAAGATTGAATACTTGTGTCAGTTCTCCCCAATACTTAATTTCTGAAGGTCCACCGATAAAAGCGAGCGTATTAAATACAAGTTCCTGCATCAGCGGCCTTGTCACGACATTATTTGAGAATATTTCTGGTGACGCGGCAATCATCTGCAAGATTTCTTCTTTAGTAAATGAGACCTCTGACTTTGGTAACACATACTTCCCCGCTTCATACTTCAGCAACTGACGGATACCATCATACTGCATGAACATATGAACATTCGTATCCGTAACAATCTGACGTTCACCTATAGTTTCAGCAAGTTTGTCCTGCCCCTCACGAAAAGCACGATCGATCTCAAGATGGTGCTCAAACTGCCAAGTTAACAGTTCTCGCTCTAATTCCCTCAATTGACTATAATGACTGTCAATAAACAGAACACCATAAGCCTTAAATAGCTCGTGTACAATCTTATGGAAGTGTTCCGTCCAGTTATCTGGAAGTTGAGAGAGCATTGCAAAAAGCGGTTTCGTATGTTCAGTTTCATCCAGCAATGAAATCAGTTTGTTTAACGCTGCATGGAAGGCTTCTGTTTCCATCTGAACGTGACTGACAGAATCCGTTACCTCTTGTTTTGGATAATACTTCACACGATGAATAATGCTTTCGTTGTCATAAATATTTGCGTGATTCACTTCATCAAAATCATGATCTTCTCCTGCAATCCAGAATACCGGTACGATATGCTTTCCAAGTCGCTTTGATTGTTCCTTCGCCATAACAACAATAGAGATAATCTTATGGATTGTATACATCGGGCTGACAAAGAGTCCTGCCTGCTGTCCACCGATAACGACTTGGTGACCTTCTCTTATTGCTGCAATGTTAGTGCGCTGAGCATGTGAGATGTCATCGCCCATATATTGTGCAATCACATCGCTCAGTTCTCGTTCTCTTCCATTAGGACGTACGTCACTTCTTGCCGCTAGTCCCGCCTCGCTTACTGCATAATGATAGAACGCACTCAATTCCGTATGTATGTATCGATCAATAAATGACCCTGATGACTCTTCTAAAAATTTATAATGTTCCACTATCTACACCTCGCATATAATCACTACTTAGTATAATGATTATCATCTTAAAAAACAATTTAACGGCTTATAAATAAGTAGCCTTAGTCAGCAATGACACAATAAAAGAGACCGGAATTTGTTTCCGGCCTCTTGCAATCACTATTATTTAGATACTACTTCTTTACCATTGTATGACCCACATGATGGACATACGCGGTGAGATAACTTCATTTCTCCGCATGATGGACATTCAACCATACCAGGCACTGATAATTTGAAGTGTGTACGACGTTTTCTTTTCGCTGTTTTAGATGTTCTTCTAAATGGAACTGCCATTGTTTTTGCCTCCTATCACTTATTGTTCAGACATACTGTCTTTTAAAGCTTGAAGTTTCGCTAACCTAGGATCAACCTTAGGTAATTCCTCTTCTAATTGACTTTCATCAATAACTTCCCAACCGTTACCTTTCGTTAATGTCAGATCAACATCATCCTTTACCACACGTGCAGGTTTGTTGAGCACGACTAACTCCTGGATAACAGGTTTAAGGTCAATCACACCATTTTCTAATGGATGTCTGTTATCTTCATAGTCAACTTCAAATTCACTATCATCAAAATACTCAATCGATTGGATATCAAACGGAACAACTACATCTTCAAGCGACCTTGCACACGTCATTACATAATGACCCGTAAGATGTAAGTCAGCGATAACTTCGTTAGACTTCGGTGTCAGCTTACCTTCAACATGTATCAGAGATAAATCGACTAAGTCCAGGCTTTTGATTAATTCATTTAAGTTGATTTCTGAATCAACTGACAAAGCATTATCACGATGCTTTCTTAATTCAGTTAATGACCATTTCATATGGTTTCACCTCTTACAAACACAAAATTTATTTTACACTTTATATATGTACTTTGTCAAGATATTTTCTTAACAGATAAATCTGTTACAATGTCATTATAAACGCTGAAAAGGAGAAATACTAGTGAAGGCAATAGCGATCATCGCAGAATATAACCCATTTCATAACGGACACCTATTTCATATCAACAAAATAAAAGCAGCATTTCCTGAGCATGTTATCATCGCGATTATGAGCGGGCAATTTACGCAGCGCGGTGAGCCTGCATTCGTCAGTAAATTTCAGCGTGCACAGATGGCCATTCATCATTGTGATCTTGTCGTTGAATTACCGCAATTCTATGCGATGAGCTATGCAGATGATTTCGCATATGGCGGCGTATCAGTAGCACACATGTTACAGGCTGATACATTGTCATTCGGGAGCGAAAGCAATGATCTGCAAGCACTCACTCACGAAGCGATGCGACTTGATAATATAAAACCGACACGCAGAGATATCGGATACGCAGAACTTATGTCAAACGGCCTAAAGAGTAACGATATCCTTGCAGTACAATATATAAGACAAGGTGCACATACCGGACTATCGTTCTTTCCCGTACAAAGGGTCAGCAATGCCTATCTTGATGAATCATTGACCGGAGAAATTTCAAGCGCAGCAGCAATCCGTAAAGCCTATTATAACGCAGCACGCTTCCAGCATGCGCTGCCTCAGTCTTCATTACAGTATATCGCACATCCGTTAAATAAAGACATGCTCTTTCAGCTGTTAAAATACCGCATCGTTTCGAGCGACTTAAGTACACTGCGCACAATATACACGATGTATGAAGGTCTGGAATATCGCATCAAGAAGTATATTCATGAGGCTCAAAGCTATGATCACCTTATAGAATGCTTAAGTACTAAGCGTTATACGAAAGCACGGATTCGAAGACTACTCACCTATATCCTGCTCAACGTATCGGAATCAAAGCCTCAGATTGAAGCAATCCGTGTACTTGCTATGAATGAACAAGGAAGAAATTATATTAAACAGGTGAAGACTCTCTGTCCTGTTCCAATTATAACGAATATTAACAAACAGAATGTGCATTATTTCTCGCTGGAAGTTAAAGCTACTGATGTATACAACATACTGACGGGTCAATCACAGACAGAATTCAACAACCCAGTAATCTACAGAAGGCCTTAAACTAAGGTCTTCTGTTTATTTCTGCATATTTTTGTTTTAAAGCAAGTTCAACATTTGGGGGTACGATACTTGAAACGTCCCCACCGTACTTTGCAACATCTTTCGTCATACTTGATGAAATAAATGAATACTGATTATTTGTCATCATATATAATGTTTCAAGATCATCATTAAGCTTCTTATTCATACTTGTCAGCTGCATCTCATATTCAAAATCACTGACTGCACGTAGACCACGCACAATTTGTTTTGCACCTACTTTGTTGCAGTAGTCCACAAGTAGTCCTTGAAAATACTCAACTTCAACATTCGGAATATCTTTAACCGCTTCACTAATCATTTCGATACGTTCTTCAATCGTAAAGAACCCTTGTTTACTTGCATTGTTCAGCACTGATACATGAACCACATCGAAGAGCCCTGCACTGCGTTTAATGATATCAAGATGCCCTAAAGTAATCGGATCGAAACTGCCAGGTATAACTGCTATATTCTTCATTCTATCCCTCTTAATAAGATTAGTTTTGTAATGCCATAATTCTCATGTTTCAGCACTTCATAATCTAACGTATCGATTGTTTCGTGCTTTTCACATTCTATCATAATTAAGCCGCCTGGTTTAAGTAACTTGTTTGCGCGAATGAACGGCAGTGCATCATTAATAATCCCCTTATCATATGGCGGGTCTAAGAAGATGATATCGAACTGCATCTCTCGCTTAACAAGAGCCTTGAGCGCTCGTTTATAATCGTTCTTATAGACTTCAACCTGTTCATCAAGCTTTGAAACATTCTTCTTGATGACCTGGACCGCCTGGAAGCTGCCATCTACAAATACAACATGCGTTAGTCCCCTACTTATCCCTTCTATTCCAAGAGCACCACTGCCAGCAAACAGATCAAGCCCGCTTCCTTCCAGTGACCCAATGATATTGAACATCGTCTCTTTTATTTTATCTGTCGTCGGACGACTTGTGACACCCTTTAACGCTTCTAAAGGAAAGCGCTTATATTTACCACCGATAACTCTCATAATACTCCCCCATATTCCATTCCATAAAAAATTTAGTATACTTAATTTATCACCTAAAAAGGAGTCGAACGATGAAACAGACATTTATACCTCTAGGAACAGGATTAAGCGACCTGTTTGAATTCGAACAGCTGATGAAATATAATCACGAACGCGTCCACTGTCTATTATTTCTGCATACGACACTTGAAGCTGAGCCGAAGACGTCCTGTATTCTGATTATGCATCCGGCACAGGATAAGTTTCAGGCAATGTACAGCATATTTGAATGCATCAAATATCCATATCATGGTCAAAGCAAGAAATATGATATGCTCAAGAATTGGGCCGATCAATATAATATCAAAGTGATAGAGCACGAGATAAAAAGCAAGCAGCATTTTTATGAAGATGAACTCTACTATCAATATTTAACAGGTGTCTTACGTCTACAGCGTATTATTCCACCGATGTATTAGAATAATCTTTCTTCAGTAATTTGTATGAAGAACTTACGACGTTTGTAACGAACTTAAGTTTTTCAAGCTGTTCAAGCGTCCATTCTAGTTTATCGTTATTTATGTACATTGATAACCATTTTTCACTACGATTAATATGCACGATATGTCCGAATTTGCGTAGCTGTCTTTCGTGTTTCGGACTCTTTATATAAATTATGAGTTGTGTTCTCTCAACGATGGACATCATCATATTCCTCTCTTTCATTTCTTTAATAGTACCATGTGTTCTGTTAAAATTAAATTATCAAAATTATTCGGAGGTCAAACAGTTGAATAAATATATGAAACTACTTGCCATAGGTGGTGCTTTCTACGCCGTTAGTACGGCGCTTATCAGCAGACGAAAAGCGCCAGCAGCCAAAAATGTTAAACCATACTTTAAAGGTCATGCACCTTATATATTTGCACACCGTGGCGGGCTGCAGTTACGTCCTGAACATACAATGCTCGCGTTCAAGCATGCTCAGACACTTGATGTAGATGGCTTTGAGATTGATATTCGCTTAACGCGTGATAATGAGGTCGTTGTGCTGCATGATGCTACGGTTGACCGCGTGAGTAATGGATCAGGACTTGTATATGATCATACGTTAGCAGAGTTACAGATGCTTGACTTTGGCTACCGATTTACAGATATTAATGGTGAGCAGCCATTTCGTGCCCATCCAGATGCAAAGATTGTAACATTATCAGACCTTATCCGCATATTTCCAGATATTCGTATTAATATTGATATTAAAGATGGACCGGATACAGCTGCTGGCAAACGTATCATCGACGCATTATATGCAGTCATTGAAGATGCTCAAGCTTTCAATCAAGTATTAATCACAAGTTTCTATGATGAGCAGATCAGACGCTTCCGTAACCGATGTGATAAAGAGATCGCATATGGTGCCGGAGAAAAAGAAGTCGCACGTACTTTTCTGCTTTATAGTACTAACTATAAAAATATGGCTCATGTACAGGCGGATACGTTTCAGATTCCTACGCATTTTTATGGCATTTCATTGGCACAACCTCAGTTTATACAATTTCTGCAATCTCAAAATGTCGCCCCCGGTTATTGGGTTATCAATAGTATCGATCAGATGAAACAATTGTTAAAGGCTGGTGCCCATACAATCGTCACCGATCGACCAGACATTGCGATGAGGCTTAAACGAAATATTAGTCAATAATATGATAATAAGAAACATCGTGCGTACGCACGATGTTTCTTATTTATTTCCTTTTAAGCTCATAAATCAGCATATTTTTATATGCAGTTTCTTGTGTCACCGTTAATATAGTATTTTGTAACAATGGCTCAAGATTCAACTTTGGATGTAAAATACCTTTACGCTGAAACAGGATGATGCGCCCTTTTTTCTTTGTAACACGCTGCAGTTCTTGAATGAGCGCCTCATGTTCATAGAAACTGTCAAAAGGCTGATTGATAATCACTTTATGAAACTTACGTTCTTTAAAGGGAAGATGCTCATCAGAAATATCATAGTTGAAATGCGGATAAAGATGCATGGCATACTGGAGTTGACGTACGGACTGATCGAGTATATATCCTTTGATATTCACCGTTCTATCGATATCACTAACCCACTTTCCACCATGGCAACCGATACATAGCACCTTATCATGATAGTTAAAATGAATATATTTAAGTATATAGGCACTCATCCACTGTGTGTAGAGCAAATCTGTACTTCGACTACGATAAAGCATTTCATCCGGCCGATTCAAAAATTTCTTCTTTCTTATCCATTTTTGAATCAACTTATCCTCTTTCATATATCCTCCTAACTACAGCCACACCCCGAACTGCAAACATGATCTACAAAAAACGGATTCCCTCTTTCAACCTTTACTTCATTTGAAATCGCATGTGCCACGATGGTAATAATCTCATCTAGTAACTGCTGCAATTGCGTTTCCTTCTGTTTAAACAGGACTACAAGTGGATGCATATCATATGCCTTCTTACGCTTTCTTGTCTCCATCATAATCTTCGTATAGTCTGGATGATACCTGCCAAATCGTTGAACTTCCTCATATTGTATTTTTATTTTCAGAAAATCACGTTTCAGCTGCTGCACCTCTTTATTTTGTGCAATTTCTATATAGCTATCACGGTATTCATGATAGGCGCTACTGTGCTTTAACATCGTATTGATGTGTTCAGCACTTTCAATACATTCAAATATTTCTTCTGTATATAACAAGACTTCACTTCCTAATCTTCTTTCAATGATAAATCCTCTAAAAATATAAGTGAGTTATAGCTCCCTGAAATGCCTCCACCCATCGCGTTGATGTTTTTATTCAATAGATTGTTACGATGTTCCACTGAATTCATCCAGCTATTGATAACACCTGGTACATCTTCAAAGTTATAGGCGATGTTTTGAGACAGATGATGATAATCGATTCCTTCGGCACTGAGTTTAGAGCCGATCTCGTCTTCTACCGATGTGACCTGCTGCTTCTCATTGCTGAGCTTAGCTACTTGAAACTGAGCAGTATGATTGATAATTTCATTCGTATCTAGAGGTTCAAGTGCATTCAGTTCACGCATTGTGTTTGTCAGTTCAAACATCGTAAGGACCTCATTACTGTTAATAGCAATTTCTTCTATTCGATGCACTTCGTCCTTGAGCTTCTTCTCTATCGTCTTTCCATTATAACTCATTGCATAGGGCTGCATTTCTACTAATGTATCCGGAGAAAGATATCTCACCGCCATTATTTTACCTGTAAACCTATCGATAAAGACCTGCATAAAGAGCCCTTCATATTCCACAAGTGCCTGCGTCTTTATGTCAGCCTCAGATAACTGGAACTGATAATCTCCATCCTGCGTAGAAATAATAGGTTCTGATACAATATTGCTACCATCGAACATTTTGCCGGAAGGACTTAATATTTCATACGGTGCAACATCTGCATCCTTGCCTGTCGCATAGATCATCTTGATGCGGTTGTCTTTCACTCCAACAATATAATAGGCATCCTTCAATTTATAAACAAAATTTCTGTAACTGAAGTTCGAACTATAGATACGATTCGGATAACCAAATTTATTCGTCATTACATCGATAGGTTTACCGATATACTGACCGATCCCCTCAGTTAAAGCAGGTTGCTTTACTGAATGCGTTATTTTTTTTTCAATTTGTTTATGCGAAACTTTATCCTTTGCTGGATTTTCTAATATATCAAACTTGCTCGACGGCGAATAGAACAGATAAAATAAAAATATCGAGCCAAGTAATATAAATAATAACTTTATCAATATACTTTTCAAAAATACACCTCAATTCCTGACAATCTTCCTTTATTCTATAACTATTTTAACATTATTTAAAATCAAATGAATATTCGATTGCAGAAAGTATGATTTTATCATAAAATTAAAAGTAGAATGACTTAGGGAGGAACTATAATATGGTATTCGCAAATTCAGGCATTGAATCAATCGTTGCTGATCAATCATTAATCCAGCACGTAATGAATAAGCATGGCTTTGTTCTTGGCGGGCATTGGGATTACGAACGTGTAACCTACGACTTAAAATACGAACTTGATGAAGGAATCTACTACCTACGTATTCCTGGTTACGCAGTTGAAGGGGATGTTGGAGCACGTGATGCCAAACTTCAGATGATGGACCCTTATTTAGGTAAACATTATTATCCAACAGGTATTGAATACGGAGAAGATGAATACTTCTCAGATAAGCTTGTGGACCATTGCAAACGAACAATCAATAAAGTATTTAATGATATCGTAGCAATTCAAAAATAATATTAAGTATAGCCGAGTGATGCATAATTTTCTATGTTTCATTCGGTTGTTTATTATATGAGGTGATGCAATGTTCAAACGACTAATAACAAAAAGAAATATCGCATTCTTAGCAATTGCGGTCATCGCACTGCTCTTCTTCTACTTTATCGTTCCGATATCCATTCCGCTTATCGTCGCACTTATTCTGGCGCTTATGATAGAGCCCTTTGTAAAGTTGCTGGAGCAAAAGGTGAGGAGCCGAAAATGGAGCGTAACGATTGTTTATACTTCTATCCTGTCGTTTATCCTATTATTTATGTATTTATTCTTAACGAAGCTTATCCAGCATATTATTCAGTTTTCAAAAGACTTGCCAGACAAGATGAACAATATATTAGATGCATGGACACAATTTGAAGCACGACTTGCTAAGATGATTCCAGAAAGTGTTTCCAATGCATTATTTGATGAAACTCAGAAATTTCTATTTAATCTAAGAGATGCAATATTAAACTATTTTAACGCTGAACGTATCACTAATTTAGTTGCAAGCTTACCAGAAACTTTTATTTCTGGACTTGTGTTTTTAGTCGCCTTATTTTTATTTATGCTGGAAATACCGAATATGCATGCCTTTATCAGAAAGCATACGTACGATAAAACTTATGAAAAAGCGATGTATATATGGAAAAGAGTATCCTCATCCGTATTTGGTATGCTGCGTGCGGCTTTTATATTATCCGGAATCACCTGGTTCTTCACCTTTATCGGACTGTTATTTATCACACCAAAAAATGCACTCGTATTAAGCTTTATCATTTGCCTCGTCGATTTGCTGCCCATACTCGGTGCTACAGGTGTGACTATTCCATGGGCGCTCTATGCATATATAACTGGAGACTCATCACTCGCTGTCAAACTCGTTCTATTATCGGTCTTCCTGCTCATTCAAAGAAAAGTATTAGAACCGAAAGTGATGGGCAAAGGCGTTGGACTCAGTCCACTCCCTACGCTTATTGCGATGTTTATCGGATTAAAGCTTATGGGCTTTGTCGGTTTCTTCATCGGGCCGATTGTATTGATCATCATACTCATCATATTAGAGTCAGGTGCCTTTAATTTAAACTTTAAAGTGTAATCCTTTAAACCTTTATGCATATAAAAAACGATCAGACATAGTGTCTGATCGTTTTTTTATTTAGCCACCTATAATCGCTTTAATAACCGATGTTGTCTCTCCACCTTTATAAAATACATAAAGCAGTAGATAAACAGCTACACCTGTAATTGCTGTGAAGAACCAGATAATTGAGGCAATCGGTCCTATTCTACGGTGAATCTTTAAATTATTTTTAAGACCCGTAATAATATTGATTAATCCTAGCACCCCACCGGTCGTTGCAAGTGTAATATGAAAAATCAGAAAAATTGTATAGTACGGTTTGATACTATCAGGTCCGCCAAATGCTGTATTCCCAATAAAGATTGTTCTTGTAGCATAGATAATAAAGAATGTCAGGGCCGCTGCACCTGCTAGTAGCATCGTCTTCTTATGTCCTTCAATATCACGTCGTGCGATTTTAAACCATCCGATTGCTACCAGTATGGCACTGATAACGATAAATGTCGTACTGATTGTAGGTAAAATTGGTAAATTCATATTCTTCTCCTATCTGTATTGATTAAAATAAGCATCCTGCTGTAACTTTTCATCCAAACTTCTCTGTGTTATTTCCTCAGAACTCATTCTCTCTTCTCTTGACCATCTAAAGAAAACGTGGAACAGCATGAAGCCAAAGAATATTTCCTGTAGCACCTTCATGATTACGCCACCGGTCTGCTGATCTTCTTTTGGTGTCATATTTGTGAAATACTGCGGGCCACTAATACTCGAATTTTGAACGATATCCTGTAATGTCCCTGTAGGCACACAAAGGGTCATGGCACTCATCCATGCCGCTGGATCTGTATATGTCTTATACATGGCATGACTGGCAAAGATAATCAGCCCGCACGCCGGCGTCAAAAGTACGCCGATTGCGAAGATATAGCCAATCTTCACAAGACCTGACAGCTGCTTACGCTCAAGAGCTGTCCTGTTAAATATTGGATACCACATAAAGAATGCAGTAATAAACAAAAGAATTGTAAACAATGAGTGTAATGTCGCATTCTGCTTTAAACCATCCAGTATGGCTGGAATATGATAGATTGAGAACAATCCATTAAACGTAATCAGCGCTATAATCGGACGCGTCAGAAAATTAAAGACACGTTCAATAATAGGCAGTTTAATACAATAATCAATTAGATATTCCGGTATCGCAAAGAATAACAGTGGCACGATAAGTAAGTAAAGGATGGCCATCTGTAACATATGGAAGCTAAAGATAATATGACTAAGTAGATCCACTGGCGCACCTTTCATTGCATACAGTAAAAACATACATATAATAAATATAACTGCTTCTGAACGTTTCAACGGTCGATTGCCAGGAATTTCATGGCGCCATCTCCCTGTTATCAAGAAAAACACGATAGTCGTGAAAATAATGGCAACTAAAAAGAAAGGACTCCAGTTCGCTAAAAATCCGAATATCCTGATAGAACTAATACTACCCATAAAATCACTCCAAAAATTTATACTTCAATCATTTCTATTATAGCGTACAATTTGAAGAATAAAGCACAATATTTCAACTAATTTGTGGCAAAAATAAAAACCCGGATTACTCCGGGTTCACTCTTATTTTAATGGGTCACCTAACCAAGTTAAGTAAAGCGCCATAAAAACAAAACTACCTGCAATAAACAATCCAGTTAACATAAATAACTGAGCTGTTCCATGCCCTTTATGTTTCATATGCATAAAGTAATAGAATTGAAGAATAACTTGAATGAGTGCGAGTAATAAGACTGCTGGGATAACAAATTCTTTGCTTAGTCCAGCTGCAACCATTGCAAAAGAAACAAATGTTAAGAAGATCATAATTGCAAAAGTTGTTACCTGCATTCTCATTTCTTCTGTTCTTGAACGTTTCTCAAATTCATAGCGTTCTTGATTAAAATTCGTATGATTTAATTCATTTGACATTATCCTAACACCCCTAACAAGTAAACTACTGTAAAGATGAATACCCAGACTACGTCGATAAAGTGCCAATATAATGCTGCTGTATTAAATTTCGCTGCATTATATACGCTTAAACCACGCTTCATATTACGTACGATTAACAGAATAATCCAAGTTAATCCAATAATAACGTGGAATCCGTGTGTTCCTACTAAGAAGTAGAAAGCTGAACCAAAAGCACTTGAACGGAATGTATGACCTTTATGAACATATTCAACAAACTCATAAATTTCTAGACCTAAGAATCCTAAGCCGAGAAGTACTGTGATAATTAACCATGTAATCATCTTTTTGAAATCATAGTTCTTCATGTGATACAGTGCATACACACTTGTAAGAGACGAAGTTAAAAGTAACATCGTCATTACAAATGCAAGTGGTAAATGAAACAAATCTTTCGCTAAAAGATGATCTTCACTAGGAACATGGTCCTTAAGTGCTAAATAAGTTGCAAACAATGATGCAAATAGTGCTGTTTCTCCACCCAGGAAAATCCAGAATCCTAATAATTTGTTCTTACCTTCTAATGAAGCTGTCTCAGGATGACTTGGCCATCTCTCGACTGTCATCTGTTCTTCATGATGTGCCATTATTTAACACCTCTTTCGTACTCGATAAGCTCTTCTTTAGTAATATGATAACCGTGATCATCAACTACAGAACGTGTAATCATTGCTCCTGCTGTAATCGCTAAACCTAAAACTAATACAAATGGAGCCCATGGTTGAACCGGTAAATCTTTAACTGCATCAAGTGCCCATTTTTGTCCATCTGCTAAGTATAAAGCACCAAATGCTGCAACGAATAATCCTAATGACTGAACGAATGGTAAGATTGAGTTATTTGGCATATGAACATCACCTAATGACTCAGCTGGTAAGATTTCACCATTACCTTGTTTCTTCTCAAGATCAAATGCATCTAATCCACGCACAAGTGGTGTTTGTGCAAAGTTATAAAATGGTACTGGGATTGGTAATGACCATTCTAACGTACGGCCATCGCCCCAAGCGTCACGTCCTACTTTAGGACCTTTCACTGTAGTTAAGATAATATTTATCAATAAAATAATGACTGCTACGGCCATCGTTAAAGCACCGATAGTAGAGATTAAGTTAAATGTGTCATAACCTTGACCAGGTAAGTAAGTGAATACACGACGTGGCATACCCATTAATCCTAAGAAATGTTGTAGGAAGAATGTTAGATGGAAACCGATAAAGAATAGTGCGAAGGAAACTTTACCTAATTTCTCACTTAACATCTTACCGAACATTAATGGCCAGTAGAAATGCAAGCCTGCAAGTAACGCGAATACTACCCCACCAACGATTACGTAGTGGAAATGCGCTACGATAAAGTATGAATCATGGTACTGATAGTCAGCTGGTGCTGATGCCTGCATTACACCAGTAACACCACCCATTACGAATGTAGGGATGAACGCTAATGCATATAACATCGGCGTCGTAAATTCGATACTACCACCCCAGATAGTAAGCAACCAGTTGAAGATCTTCACACCAGTTGGTACGGCGATTGCCATTGTCGCTACTGCGAAAATCGCGTTCGCTGTTGGACCTAGACCTACAGTGAACATGTGGTGTGCCCAAACCATGAAGCCTAAGAAACCGATTAATACTGTTGCAAATACCATTGCAGAATAACCGAACAAACGTTTTCTAGAGAATGTTGCAAATATTTCAGAGAAAATACCGAATGCTGGTAATACTAAAATGTATACTTCAGGGTGACCGAAAATCCAGAATAAGTGTTCCCAGATAATTGTGTTACCCCCTTGTGATACTACAAAGAATCCTGTTCCAAACATTCTATCGAAAATAAGCAAGAATAATCCGATAGTCAGTGGAGGGAATGCGAATACGATTAAAGCTGAAGCAACTAATGTTGTCCAAGTCATTAATGGCATACGCATAAATGTCATACCAGGAGCACGCATATTAATAATGGTAACAAGGAAGTTAATCCCTGCAATTAAAGTACCAGCACCTGAAATTTGTAAACCTAATGCATAGAAGTCAATCCCATGCCCTTCTGATGCAAGTGACAGTGAAGCATATGAAGTCCACCCTGCATCTGGTGCGCCACCTAAAATCCAAGATAAGTTTAAGAATACACCTCCGAAGAAGAATAACCAGAACCCTAATGCATTTAGGAATGGGAATGCAACGTCACGTGCACCAATTTGTAACGGTACTGTTGCGTTCATATATGCAAACAGTAATGGCATTGCTGCCAAGAAAATCATTGTAGTACCGTGCATCGTAATCATTTCATTGAATAATCCCGCAGAGACGAAATCATTTTCAGGAACTGCAAGCTGAATACGAATGATCATCGCTTCGATACCACCCATGGCGAAGAACAATCCACCCATGATTAAATAAAGAATTGCAATTTTTTTATGGTCTACTGTCGTTAAGTACTCCATTAGTAAACCACGCTTTTTTTGTGTAGCCAAATGTGTAACCTCCCTTTATTTACTACTTTTCAACTTTACGTTCCATTAAGTATTTAGCTAGCGCATCAATTTCACTATCTGAAACTTTGTAAGCACCTGTCATTTTGTTACCAGGTTTTACTGATTCAGGATCTTTGATCCATTTTTTAAGGTTTTCTTCATTATGATCCATAACACCAGCAACGCGGTTACGGTCACCAAATGTTGTTAAGTTTGGACCTTTAGCACCTTTACCAGTTGGTGTTACAGCATGACAACCTTGACAAGACTGCTTGAATACTTTTTCGCCCTCTTTAGCATCTGTTGTTGCTACAGGGTTTTTGATAGCTTTCATATCAGATACCCAAGTTTTGAACTGGTCTTTATCCATTGTTTTAACTTTGAAGTCCATCAATGCGTGAGATGGTCCGCATAATTCCGCACATTTTCCGTAGAACATGTTTTTCGCGTCTTGCGCTTTCTTATCATCAAACACTAAGTAGAATTTATTGATGTTTTCAACGTTTGTATCCATCTTACCACCCACTGCCGGAATCCAGAATGAGTGTTTTACGTCAGCTGAATGCAGACGGAAGTAAACTTTTGTATCTGTAGGAACAACAAGTTCCTGACTTGTTACGATACCTTCGTTAGGGTACTCAAATTCCCACCAGTACAGATTTGCAGTTACATCAACAATCATTTCTTTATTCTTACCTTTAGCATCAACCTTATCCATTGCTTTCGTATCTGCTAGTTTAAATGTTAACATAACAGTTGGTATCGCTAAGATGATAAGTAAGATGATTGGAATCGTTGTCCAGATCACTTCTAACTTATGGTTCCCATGAACATCTTTCGGTACAAAGTCTTCACCGACTTTGCCGCGACGGAATTTAAATACAGCTAAAATAAAGATAACTACTACTACAATAATAACGAAAACCATAATACCTACCGCAAGCATCATTAAATTAAATTGATCCTTTGCAACTTCCCCTGCAGGACGTAAAGCAGACAGTTCATTTTTACCACAACCCGCTAAGGTCATTAACAATAATGAAAATAAACCGATCAGCTTTACATTTTTTAAATTGTTCTTCATTAAATTCTAACCCCTCTTTCACCATTCATAATCAAATCGTTTGAATTAATGTAACTACTACTATCATAACAAAAAATATCATCAAATAGTTTAAAGAATAAACAAACATTGTCATTGCCCATTTATTTTCTTTAACATTTGATTTAAATCCAGAAATCGCTAATAACAGCCATCCTAGATTTAGTACCGAAGCAAGTACGATAAATACCGTGCCGAGTTCCTGCATAAAAAATGGTGTCGGTAACAAAAGCAGCACCCAAAACAACATGGAAAGCCTTGTACGTTTAAACCCTTTAACTGAAGGTAGCATCGGTATGCTAGCAAGTGCATATTCTTCACTACGTTTAATCGCAAGCGCATAGAAATGTGCAGGCTGCCATATAAACATAATGATGAAAAGCATCCACGCTGTGCTGCTAAGAGATGGTTCAATCGCTGCATAGCCAACAAGCGGCGGAATCGCACCTGGAAAACTTCCTATTACTGTGTTGGACACAAGATGTCGTTTAGACCAGACTGAATATAAGACAACATAGCCAAAGATGCCAAGAAATCCGATGATTCCTGTCTCGATGTTAATCATGAACAAAAGTATTTCTCCGACGACCATAAGCACAAGACTGAGCTGTAGAATCGAAGCTGTAGAAACTTTACCGGTTACAGATGGTCGATTTTGCTTACTTGGCATAATACTGTCAATATCCTGGTCATAAAAGTTATTCAGTGCACAACTTCCTGCCATAATTAGTGTAGTGCCGAAAAGCATCGTTAAAAGTTCAGGTATACTACTTAAAAATGAACGATCGCTTAACATAATTGCAATAAACGCACCTGCAAACGCCGGTATTAAATTGCCTTGTACGAGTCCAAGCTTCACAATCGCTTTTACATCTTTAAAAGTCAGACGCCGTTCAACTGGTTTAACACCTTTTAAAATGTGTTCATTCTGCATTTTCACCCTCCTTTTACAATACTAACGCATATAATAACAATAATATATGAAAACTGTCACATTTTCTATACATTTTCGAAATTAAATTGTGACATTTTTCTTTTTTACAAGTAATTTCAATTGTTCACGAATGTGACACATTTACTTATCCCTATGATTGATATACTATAACTTAAGTATATACTATTTAGAAATGAGATAAAATGACATTATTTATAGATGTTAAGAATATAGATAGAGGTGTTTTTGTTGTTAAAAGAAAAGAATTTAAAATGGTTATCATTGTTTACGACCGTGCTCATGCTATTTGTTCAGATTGGTGGTGCACTCGTAACAAAGACAGGATCTGCAGATGGCTGTGGTAGTAGCTGGCCACTTTGTCACGGAAAGTTTGTTCCGACTCATATTCCGAAAGAGACCTTGATTGAGCTTGCTCACCGTGGCGTCTCAGGTCTCGCATTATTATCTGTGACATGGCTTGTAATACTCAGCATAAAATATATTGGTCATAAGAAAGAAACAAAGTTCCTTTGCTATATGAGCATCGGATTTATCTTTGCACAGGCTTTGATCGGTGCGGCGGCAGTGATGTGGCAGCAGAATGGTTTTGTACTTGCGCTTCACTTCGGAATATCACTGATTAGCTTCAGTGCTGTATTTCTACTTACACTGCTTATCTTTGAAGTCGATCAGAAATTTGATGCAACTAAACTCACATTACAGCCGAAGCTTAGACGTCATACGATCGGGCTCACAAGCTTTATCTATTTTGTTATCTATAGTGGTGCACTCGTACGCCATGAGAAAGCAAGCCTCGCCTGCTCCAGCTGGCCGCTCTGTCGTAAAGGTGCGTTTACACTGCCTCAGAATTTCTATGAATGGGTGCAGATGAGCCATAGAACGCTTGCTTTCATTCTATTTATATGGCTGACTTATGTTGCCTTTCATGCTATGCAGAACTACGCGCAGTACCGTGTTATTAAATACGGTTATATGATTGCTTTCATATTAATCTGTTTACAAGTAACAACTGGTGCATTAACGATATTTACAGCAGTTAATCTCTACATCGCGCTACTCCATGCCTTGTTTATAACTTTACTCTTTGGCCTGTTATGTTACTTTATCCTGCTTATTAGCAGAGCAAAATAAATGATTTCACATAAAAACAAGCGTCGGCAATGTAATCATTGCCAACGCTTATTTTATTTTATTCAAACTCGACTAACAAATCGCCTGTCTGGATAGCTGTTCCAGTTGCTACATGGATGTGTTTCACCACCGCATCTACAGGCGCCTGTACACTTGTCTCCATCTTCATCGCTTCAGTAATCATCAACGTTTGACCCGCACGAACGTGCGCTCCTGCTGACACTTTAATTTCTCCAACCGTACCTGGCATCTGCGCTCCAATATGCTTGTTATTCTTAGCATCTGCTTTAAGTAATGTATTGACACTTACTTCAGCCGCATTATCTTTCACACGTACTTGTCTTGGCATCCCGTTAAGTTCAAAATATAACGTACGATATCCATCTTCATGCACATGTCCAATGCTCAGTAGTTTCACAATCAGCGTTTTGCCGGCATCGATATCTATTTCTACAGTTTCACTTTTGCGCATACCATAGAAGAATGTCGGGGTGTCGAGCAATGAAATATTGCCATATCGCGCTTCTGTCTCTTTATATACTTCAAATACTTTCGGATATAGTGCATAACTGAGGACATCTTCCTCAGCGACATCTTGAAAACGTTCTGTAAGCGTCTGCTGCAGTTCATTGAAATCTACATGTGCTAATGCTTCCCCAGGTCGTACAGTAAGCGGTTCTTTTCCCTTTAATACGACGTTTTGCAATCTTTCAGGAAAGCCATTTGACGGTTGTCCAATCTCTCCTTTAAAGAAGGATACGACGGAATCCGGGAAGTCAAGGCTTTCTCCGCGTTCTATAACTGTCTGTTCATCAAGGTTGTTCTGCACCATGTATAATGCCATGTCCCCGACGACTTTGGAAGATGGTGTAACTTTAACAATATCACCGAACATCATATTCACTCTTTTATACATATCTTTAACCGCTTCAAACTGATCGCCAAGACCTAGGCTTTTCGCCTGCTGTTCAATGTTCGAGTATTGTCCTCCTGGCATTTCATGCTGGTATATTTCAGTGTTTGGTGACTGTATATCACTTTCGAAGTTATGATAGAACTTGCGCACCACTGACCAGTAATGTGAAAGTGCTTCAAGTCCTTCTATATCTGCACGTACCTGTCTGTCTTTTCCTTCTAAACTGTAATAGAGACTGTTCAACGAAGGCTGACTTGTCAGTCCACTCATACTGGAAATCGCTGTATCAATAATATCAACACCCGCATCGATTGCTCTATTGTACGTCATAATACCATTACCACTCGTATCGTGTGTATGCAGATGAATTGGTAATGATACTTCTGCTTTTAATGCCTGAATTAATATATAAGCTGCTTCAGGTTTCAACAGGCCAGCCATATCTTTTATCGCTAGGATATGGAATCCTTCTCGTTCCATCGCTTTAGCCATCTTTAAATAATAGTCTAGCGTATAGACATCTGAACGCTTTGGATTTAATATATCGCCGGTATAACAGATGGTCCCTTCAGAAATTTTACCTGCATTCAGTACCGCTTCATTGGCTACTTTCATCTGATCGAGCCAGTTAAGCGAATCAAATATTCTAAAGACATCGATACCATTATCACTTGCCGCTCGGATGAACTGCTGCACAACGTTATCTGGATAGTTCTTATAACCGACAGCATTCGATGCTCTTAAGAGCATTTGAAATAGTATGTTTGGTACAGCCGTTCGTAACTTTCTGAGCCTCTCCCACGGATCTTCTTTCAGAAAGTTATATGCTACATCAAATGTTGCACCGCCCCACATTTCTAATGAGAAGCTATCAATTAGGTGATGATTGGTCTGTGATGCGATTGCAAGCATATCTTTAGTACGCACACGTGTTGCCAGCAATGACTGATGCGCATCTCGAAATGTTGTATCAGTAATCAGTACTTCTTGTTGCGCTTTGATCCAGTCGCTGACATAAGATGGCCCATGTTCATCAAGCAGCTGCTTCGTTCCTGATAAACCAGTGGCTTTAAAGGTCTTGGTAAGCGGAAGTTCAAAGTCAGGTTTCTCGGTCTTTTTAATACCCGGAAAACCGTTCACAGTAATATCAGCGATATATGCTAACGTCTTCGTCCCTCTATCTTTAGGGGCTTCTATGTCAAATAATTCAGGATAAAGTTCCAGGAAACGCGTATTGTAATTACCTGCAGTAAACATAGGGTGCTGAACTACGTTCAGAAGGAACTGTAAGTTCGTCTTAATACCGCGGATCCTCATTTCTTTTAATGAACGTACCATCTTTTCTTCAGCCTGCTTGAAGGTAAGAGCATGCGTAGACAATTTAACGAGCAGTGAATCATAGTAAGGAGAGATTTCAGCGCCCTGGAAGCCATCACCTGCGTCAAGACGCACACCAAACCCGCCACTTGAGCGATACGCTGTGATACGACCTGTGTCCGGTAAAAAGTTATTAGCAGGATCTTCTGTCGTAATTCGACATTGAATCGCATAGCCGTGTGTCACAATCTCGTGCTGCTGTGGAATCGCGATACGTTCATCACTTAACTTTGCCCCATCAGCTATCAGTAGTTGTGACTTAACGATATCTATCCCTGTGACCATCTCTGTAATCGTATGTTCTACTTGAACACGCGGGTTTACTTCTATAAAATAAAAATTCTCTCCCTGAACTAAAAATTCTACCGTTCCGGCGTTGACATATGAAATCTGCTGCATCAGATCAACCGCAGCATTGCAGATGTTCATTCTTACGGTATCACTTAATCCGACTGATGGCGCAACTTCAACTACTTTCTGGTGTCGACGTTGTACTGAACAATCTCGTTCAAAGAGATGAACAATATTGCCGAACTTATCTCCAATGATCTGAACTTCAATATGCTTCGGCGCATCTATGTACTGTTCAATATAAATTTCGCTGCTTCCAAAGGATTTCATTGCCTCTGATTGTGCGCGTGAAATGGCTTCTTCCAGTTCTTCAGCATTGCGCACGATACGCATGCCCTTTCCACCGCCACCAGACAGTGCTTTTATCATAACCGGATACTTATCATGTGCAAACTGCACCGCTTCATCTAAACCTTTAATTGCATCCTTTGTTCCGGGTATCACCGGAAGTCCAGCCTGGATTGCTGTATTACGTGCTTTTATCTTGTCACCAAACATATCGAGATGACGGACTTCCGGACCGATGAAGATGATATTCTCTTGTGCACAGCGCACTGCAAACTGCTGATTTTCACTTAAGAAACCATACCCCGGATGAATTGCATTTGCACCACATGATTTTGCAGTCTCTATAATCGCTTCAATGTCAAGATAGCAATCAGACGGACTTGCGCCTTCAATGATATAAGCCTCATCTGCCTTATATCGGTGAAGTGCACCTTTGTCTTCTTTAGAATAGATTGCAACAGTCGGAATATGTAGTTCTGTAGCAGCCCTAAAAATACGTATTGCAATTTCACCACGGTTAGCGACAAGTAATTTCTTAATCGTTTTCATATACAGCCTCCACTCAGTTCATTTCATTTCTTATACATTATATTATAATTGTTAAGAACATTCTGCTTTTAGCCATAATTGACACGAACTCGTCATATTGTTACCGTTTTCACATGGTAGTAGAAAAAAAGAGAAAGGCATTAATCATCCAGTCTCTAATTTATTTCTATACTTTTCTTCGTTCATTATCTCGCTTAATATCCTTCGATGTCATAAGCAGTAATCCGATTGCAATAGATAAACTCATCAAACTCGATCCACCATAACTTAAAAATGGTAACGGCACTCCAGTTAAAGGAATTAATCCGGAGATCCCACCGAGATTAATAAATGTCTGGATTCCGATATAGCTGGATACGCCGACACAGATCAGCTTATGAAACATTGTACGCGCGCTTGCTGCATAGACAAACCCTTTAAACACAATATAAAAGAGCAGACTGATGATGACAATCACACCGAGCAGCCCCAGTTCTTCAGCAATCACGGCAAAGATGAAATCGGTATGCGGCTCAGGCAGATACCCAAGCTTCATCACCCCGTTACCTAATCCTTTACCGAAGAATCCCCCATTACCGATAGCAAGCAGTGAGTTGGATAGGTGATATCCTGCCCCACTTTCATCTTTGAAGGGATTTGCAAGTACTTCAAAACGCTGTTTCTGATGGGCACCGAGAAAGTTTGTAAGGCCCGTGCCTAGAGAAAATAATGTAACGGTCGCTAGACTCACAGCGACTAATGCCCCCATCTTAAGTACCGTCTTAATAGCAATACCTGAATATAAGAAGATACTGCCAACAATCATCAGGATCAGTGCTGTGGAGCCGAAATCATTCTGCATCAGTACTAAACCAGAACAAAGTCCTACAAGAATTAGTGGTGCGATGATATCCGTACTCAGTTTATCAAGATTACGTTTCTTGTTATAGATATATGCCAGGTAGATGATCACCACAATCTTCAGCAGCTCAGAAGTCTGTAGCTGCATAAATCCTAAATTTAGCCAGCTCTTCGCACCATTGACCTCACGTCCGAAAATTCGGGTGAGAATAAGTAGCGCCATGACACCAAAGATTGCAAACTGCTGTAATCTCTTGTTGTACAACAGATTAATCGACATAAAATAAGTCATTACAAAAACGATACCGAAGCTAAGGATAATTGCAAACAACTGTCTAACATAGAAATAGTTTGCATTGACAGGTATACCACCGGTCAATGTCCCACGTGTCGCCGCAACCATACTCGCACTGTAGATCATCACAAGCCCTGTAAGCGTAAGTACAACATATGTAATCAGCAACGGAAAATCCACATATTTAGTATTGTGCTTAACATAATCAAAAAATTCTTTCAAGTAATTCATCAAATCCGCTCATTTCTAAAAAATAGTCTAAAGCATGCGCTTTAGACTTAAATATTGGTAAACGCATCATGGAGCTTAGATAATTCTTTCTCAAGCGTCACAAGTAATGCTTTCCCTTCATCGGCGTCCACAAGTCCTATCTTCACTGCAAAATCAACTTCACGGCTTAACCCGAACATCTGTGTATCTAAAACTTCCTCATAAAGTGGACATTGAGGCATCGTTAAGTTATCCATCTGGACTTTAATCAGCTGCAGAATCTTGTCTGCATCTTGATTAAGCTGGTCATATGCCTTTTGTTTGTAATCATTATTCCCCTGCATAGCATACTCCCTCATTTCATATTCTATACTTTAAAATTCTATAGCACGAGCCTTTAAAAATCAAGCATTTACTAATCGACCAATGTATATCATAATATGATTGAAAGGGTGATTGTGATGATAATTCAAATTAAGGGAAAAGTAAATTTTAATATTACACTGGATCCTTCAACTTTTATCTTTGATGATCGTAAAGTTGAGATGGATACAATCAAGAAAACGATTAAACTTGATGATGATACCATTTCATTTCAGGATAATTATGAATGGAATCGAGAGATATTAGAAGGCGGTTCAAAGCCTCCGACACTTGTTTCAGAAAAGAAATACAAGAAGCAGCAACTGCTTGAAGGGACATTCTTAATGAACCTCGAACCATTTATTAGGAATGCTGAGCCTCATCAGGATGCTACACGTATAAGGCTGACTAACGAAACTGAAAGTGCTGAGATTCAATTAGATGCGTTACCGAATTTTTATGTTCAGTTTTCTAAAGATGGTAAACGTCTATATGATGACGGGATGGTCGATGCCTATTTACTGGAAGATACACTAAATTTGAAACTTGCCCATGTAACGGGAATTGAAATTATATAGACATAAAAACAGAGATCAGGCTGCTGCCTAATCTCTGTTTTCTATTTTCTGATTACGTTCTTTATGCAGTCGATAGCGATATAATCCTAAAACGATGGCTGCGATGATCAGGCTTTCCCCTACCGGTAGAAATACCGCAAGGAAGTTAAGTATGATGCATCCTAAAAATAGCATGATATAGATCACTACATTCTGCCATAGCTTTAACTTACGTGCAAAGCCTAGATTATAGACGATTGCACTTAGTATAAAGATTGCGATAAGTAAATACCACATGCCAGCTTCTGGATTTTTATCTACTGCAAACAGTTTTGCGAGAAATGACATTCTTTGTTCAGGATCCGTGCTTACGTTCCCTATAAGAAAGTTCATTTAATCACTCCTATTCTTCTTCCTGTAATGCAGCTTTAGCTTTCTTCTGTTCTCTTTCACGTTGCGATTTATCTAATGTTTTCTTTCTTAGACGAATAGATTCTGGTGTAACTTCCACTAACTCATCATCGTTTAAGTATTCTAACGCTTCTTCAAGTGTTAAGATTCTCGGTTTCTTCATCGTTGTTGTCTGTTCTTTTGTCGCAGAACGAATGTTGTTTGCTGCTTTCACTTTCGTAATGTTAACCGTTAAGTCATTATCACGTGAGTTTTCACCAACGATCATGCCTTCATATACTTCAGTTCCTGGTTCCATGAAGTTTACACCACGGTCTTCCAGCGCTAAGATGGCATACGTACTTGCTACCCCTTTATCGATAGACACAAGAACACCGTTACGACGACCACCGATACGTCCTTTAAGTAATGGACGATATTCATCAAAGGTATGGTTTAAAATACCGTAACCACGTGTCATCGACATAAATTCCGTACGGTATCCGATTAGTCCACGTGCAGGCACGTTAAAGATAAGACGTGTATGGCCATTACCACCATTAACCATATCTACCATTTCACCTTTACGTACTCCAAGAGATTCTATAACAGAACCTGTATGTTCTTCCGGTACATCAATTTGTACACGCTCATACGGCTCATATTTCTTACCGTCGATTTCTTTTACGATAACTTCAGGCTTTGATACTTGAAGTTCGAAACCTTCACGACGCATATTCTCGATTAAGATGGATAAATGCAGTTCCCCACGACCAGATACAGTCCAGCTATCCGGACCTACAGATTCAACGCGTAATGATACGTCTGTTTCAAGCTGTGATTCAAGACGGTCTTGAATATTACGTGCTGTAACGAATTTCCCTTCCTTACCTGCAAATGGTGAGTTATTTACAGAGAATGTCATCTGTAAAGTCGGCTCATCGATGCGCAGAACAGGTAACGCTTCAGGATTGTCAACTGGCGCCACAGTTTCTCCTACGTTAATATCTTCCATACCAGAGACTGCGATTAAGTCTCCTGCATATGCTTTTTCGATTTCAACACGTTTTAATCCGAAGAAACCGAAGATCTTCGTCACACGGAAATTCTTGATTGTACCATCTAATTTAATCAATGATACTTGTTGACCCACTTCCATCGTTCCACGGAATACGCGACCGATACCAATACGACCAACATAGTCATTATAATCAAGTAATGCAACCTGGAACTGCAGATCCTCATCACGGTTATCAATCGGTGCAGGGACGTAATCGATAATTGTTTCGTATAAGCTCTGCATGTTCTCATCTTGTGTCGCTGCATCTAAACTTGCAGTTCCATTGATTGCTGAAGCATACACTACAGGGAAATCGAGCTGCTCATCATTTGCTTCTAATTCAATAAATAAATCATATACTTCGTCTAAAACTTCTTCAGGTCTTGCTGAAGGTTTATCTATTTTATTTACTACAACAACTGGCTTTAAGTTTTGTTCTAACGCTTTCTTTAATACGAAACGCGTCTGTGGCATTGTTCCTTCGTATGCATCAACAACAAGAATAACACCATCTACCATTTTCATGATACGTTCCACTTCTCCACCAAAATCGGCGTGTCCTGGTGTGTCCAGAATGTTGATACGCGTTCCTTTATAGTCTATCGCTGTATTCTTTGCTAAAATCGTGATACCACGTTCTCTTTCGATATCATTTGAATCCATTGCACGTTCATCAACCTGCTCGTTCTCACGGAATGTTCCCGATTGCTTTAATAATTCATCTACTAAAGTCGTTTTCCCATGGTCGACGTGGGCTATAATTGCAATATTACGTACATCTTCTCTTAATTTAGTCATGTGGTCTTTCCCTTCTTAATCAACTTACAGTTTTTATGTAACTGTGATATTATATCATATAATACGATATTAATATATCATGGAGTTTATAGAAAGTAAAAAGGAGTAAATTTATATGAAGAAAAGTACAATTACACAATTCGCACTTGCTTGTTTCGCAGTACTGATGCTTATCCTCTTTAGTATCGGACTTGCTGAAGGTAACTTATTACTTATAGGTATAGCAGTGATATTATTTATCGCCACTTTTGGCGTAGGCTTCACTTTCAAGAAGAAGTTTCGTGAAAATGGTGAGCTTTAAAAAAATTTTTTATCGATTTACCGCTTTTTAATTTTGAGACACTATTTTTTAATCTTTCATACTATTTTTAATTAATCACACTAAAATTTTTAAATTTTAGTGTGATTTTTTTGTAATTTTTTAAATATAGCAATTTGAATATCTCCAATTGAGTCGCTATATTATAATCATCAATGCAAAGGAGAACTGATATGCACATTAAACCATTAAGCAAACCTCATACATTAACTGCACTGGAATCGCTTGTCCATCGTACATCCAATACGCACTGCGCCGCACAGCTACATGAGCTGAATAAACGTTATCAGCTTGAGCATGCCTTTATGGCGCTTTTAAATCAGATTGACCATACACACTTTGAGTGCATATGGCAGTATCAGACGCATCACAATATCTATATCAACCTGATTATTATCACTGATAATGCAGTACATTTATTTAAGTTCAATGATTATAGCGGTTTACATCATATTGACGGTGACGGTATGCTTATAAATAGCACAACTTATACCACACACGCCGATATTTCCGAACTGCATTGTATGAAGTATTCTGTTATCAATGTGATGCCTGAAACTTCAACGCAACTGCCCGTGTATACAAAATGTGTGATGTTCAATGAGACCTTCATGCTTGATATCCATAGTCACCCGGGCGATATTCTGCTAAAGGATCAGATTTTACCCTATCTTGAGCGCATGAGTATCTGCTCAAAAAAAAAAAAAAAACAGCACCATTAGCACTGTCTTAGTCGATACTTCTGTAATACATGAAATCCATCTCCCCGACTACAAAAAGGGTGTCAGCTGTCCTGACTGCTTAGCGCTGAATACACTCAACCGGTTCAAATCTCTGAATTACTGCACACATTGTAATGCAATCATCGATTCAGAAAGCTTGTTCAATCATAATATTTCACAGTTTAAAGCGATATTATCCGAACAAAGACTGACGAGACGTAATTTCGCTGAATTTACAGCGCATTACTTCCCACCTTTTATACTCACGAAACTGCTGAATAAACACTTCCAGAAGTTCGGCACAACTAAAGGTGCCTATTATATTTAACGGCGATGGAACCTCTCTTGATGGATGCTATCAAGAGCAGCTGAATGTGGTTTCAAATACTGTGTATAAATTTCATCGTGGAGCGCTTTGTTTGCCACCATAATTGAATTCGCATGGAGCATATCCAGCGGTTCATTCAGCTGGTTCGTAACGACTGCCCCCACTTCCTCAGCGATGATGGCGCCACCGGCAAAGTCCCATGGATGGAGCCTGAGCGTAATATAAGCATCCACTTTGCCTGTTGCAACATAGGCGAAATCTAACGCTGCTGAACCATAGCTTCTTGCACTTCTTGCTTTGATGACGATGTCACTATAGATGTCTTTCGTATAATCTTTCGTTAACCAGTTCGGGTTCATGGAGATGATAGATTGATGCAGTTCGCTATCAATAAGTGGTGCTATCGGCTCTTCATTCTTGTATGCCCCGTGTCCTGCACGTGCGCTATACATCGTGTCACGCATGACGTCATAGATGACACCCGCATACTTCTTCCCATCAACAAATACACCGACAGAAATCGCAAAGTTTTCCTGCTGATGTACAAAGTTCAAAGTACCATCAATCGGATCGATAATCCATACCGTACCTTCCATAGAGGTAATATCTGTACCGCTTCCTTCTTCACCGATAATATGGTGCATTGGGTAAGCTTGCATTATTGCATCATACAGCAGCTGTTCGGTTTCTTTATCCATATTCGTGACAAGATCATTTGGATTTGATTTCGTTTCTATTAATAACGGCTGATTAAGTTGAGCTCTAATATTACTGCCAGCCTGATAAACAATCTGTTTCATAAATTCAAATAATTCCATAGCATCTCCTCCTAGGATCATTATACAATATCTTAAACATAAGCAAAATTGTTTCAACTTTATGTATATAATAGTATATATAAAAGAAAAAGGTGAGTGAACTATGGCAAAATATCATTTTACTTCAAAAGATTTCAATGTCTTTAACGTGGAAGGCTTAGAGCCGCGTATGGAAGCATTGATCGAAACAACGCGTCCGAAGCTAGAAGCACTTGGTGAATATTTTAGCAGCTATTTATCTCAGCATACAGATGAAACATTCTATCCACATGTAGCAAAACATCTGCGTCGAAAAACGAATCCACCGAACGATACATGGGTTGCATTTTCAACAAACAAACGCGGTTACAAGATGCTGCCCCACTTCCAGATTGGACTCTTCGATGACCACGTTTTCGTACTCTTTGGCATTATCTATGAATCCCCTGAAAAAGAGCGCATGGCGGCAAAGTGGCAGCAGCAAGTTAATGACATATTAGCACTTGATCGTGATTTTATCATTAAGGGCGATCATATGAAAAAGACATATGAAGCAGTTCATTCACTAGATGAAGATGCGCTGAAACGTTATATCGATCGTCTCATCAATGTAAAAAAAGGAGAACTATTATTCGGCAAAGTATTCTTACCTGATGATGATGCATTGATGTCAGATAAAAAGTTTTTAGCAGCGGTAGAAGATACGTTTTTTAAATTACTTCCTTTATATATTTAATACGTATGAGATGAGGGCAGATGATTACGCATCATTTGTTCTCGTCTCATATTTTTATCTGTTTTATTTCTATTCATTACTGAAATCAATTCAATAATAAAATTGCAATAATACTCAGATAATTTATAATTAGGTTAGGGCATATATTTTTTAAAATAAATATGAAGTGGGGTAATTTTATGAATGATGTAACATCACAAACGGTCAGTATTACGCTGAACGGCAAACCGATGGAAGTTCCGGACAATGTAAGCATTCTCGACTACTTAAGGTTTAAGGGCATTGATGTTCCAGCACTATGCTATCACCCCGATCTTGGTGCAATCGAAACATGTGATGCATGTATCGTTGAAGTCAATGGTGAGCTCGTACGTTCATGTAGTACACAGCTTAAAGACGGGGACATTGTCAAGACAGGATCAAGTGAAGCATTTGAAGCACAGATGATTGCGATGGACAGAATATTACGTAATCATGAACTTTATTGTACAGTATGTGATTTTAACAATGGAAACTGTACAGTACATAATACCGTTAAGAATTTAAAGATAGATCATCAGGCTACTGCCCAGTCTCCTAAAGGTGCACCAAAGAATATCGGTAAGTTCTACCGTTATGATCCAGATCAATGTATACTTTGTGGTCGCTGTGTGCAAGCCTGTCAGAATGTACAGGTCAATGAAACATTGATGATTGACTGGGAATTAGAACGTCCACGTGTCATCTGGGATGGGAATACGGACTTAAATATCGATGATTCCTCTTGTGTCAATTGTGGTCACTGCTCTACCGTATGCCCATGTAATGCAATGATGGAAGTTGGCATGGTTGGTGAAGCTGGTTTCTTAACTGGTATGCTTAAGGACGCATTCCGTCCGGCTGTAGAAGTTACGAAAGCAGTAGAAACAGGGTACACACCGCTTATGGCTATCTCAGACGTTGAGGCAGAGATGCGTAAGGATAGAATCAAGAAGACTAAGACAGTTTGTACGTACTGTGGTGTCGGATGTTCTTTCGAAGTATGGACGAAAGGTCGCGAAGTGCTGAAAGTAGAACCAAGCCCTGAAGCACCGGCGAACCAGATTTCTACATGTGTTAAAGGTAAATTCGGCTGGGATTTCGTAAATTCAGGTGAACGTCTAACGAAGCCATTAATTCGTGAAGCGGATGGCTTTAGAGAAGCGACCTGGGAAGAAGCACTCGACTTAATCTCTTCTAAATTTAAAGAGACGATTGATACGCGTGGTCCTGAAAGATTAGCGTTCATCACTTCTTCTAAGTGTACAAATGAAGAATCGTACTTAATGCAGAAGCTTGCCCGTCAAGTCGTAGGTACGAACAACGTAGATAACTGTTCACGTTACTGTCAGTCTCCTGCAACGATGGGATTATGGCGTACGGTTGGTTACGGAGGAGACTCAGGTTCGATTACAGATATCGCACGTGCAGAACTGATTATTGGACTCGGAACAAACACAGCTGAAGCACATCCTGTTATCGCAACGCGCGTAAAGAGTGCTCAGAAATTACACGGCTCTAAATTACTTGTAGCAGATATCCGTAAACATGAGCTGGCAGAACGTGCTGATATGTTCGTGCGTCCGAATCCAGGTAGTGACTTAGTGTGGTTAAATGCAGTAACGAAATATATTATCGACAATAACTGGCAGGACCAGGCATTCATCGATAAGCATGTGAACAACTACACTGCCCTCGTTGAAGGACTACAGAAATACACAATCGATTATGCTGCAGAACATACTGGCATGTCGAAAGAAGAAATTATCAAGATTGCAGAAATGATCCATGAAGCAAAAACGACAGCCGTTATGTGGGCGATGGGTGTGACTCAGCAACGTGGGGGTAGTGATACTTCTACTGCGATCTCTAACCTATTGCTAGTAACAGGTAACTATATGAAACCAGGTGCAGGATCTTATCCATTACGTGGTCACAACAATGTTCAAGGGGCTTCAGATATGGGAAGCATGCCAACACATCTTCCTGGTTACCAAAAGATTGCAGACAAAGCGGTGCTTGAAAAATTCAGCAAAGCATGGGGTGTAGCATTAAACCCTAATGTCGGTCAGAATAACCACCAGATGGTAGATGCAATGCATGCGGATGAGCTTGATGTATTATACTTAAAAGGTGAAGATATGGGTATCGTTGATTCGAACATCAACTACGTCCGCGAAGGATTTGAAAAGCTGAAATTCTTCGTTGTACAAGACATCTTCTTCTCAAAAACTGCTGAATATGCAGATGTTATTCTACCTGCAGCACCAAGTTTCGAAAAAGAAGGAACATTCTCGAATACAGAGCGTCGTATTCAGCGTCTCTATCAAGTAATGGAACCTTTAGAAGGTACGAAACCAGACTGGAAGATTATTCAGGAGATTGCACAGCATATGGGCGCAGACTGGGATTATGCGCATCCAGGTGACGTAATGGATGAAATCGCGTCATTAACACCAATCTACTCAGGGGTATCCTATGACCGACTAGAAGGGTTCAATAGCTTACAATGGCCAGTTAAAGAAGACGGCACAGATTCTCCGTTATTATTTACAGAAGGCTTCCCATTTGATGATAAGAAAGCGAACTTCTTCCCTGTTGACTGGACAGAGCCGACTGAATATGAAGCACAATATGATATTCATGTTAACAACGGACGATTGCTTGAGCATTTCCACGAAGGTAATATGACATATCGAGTTAAAGGTCTTGCAATGGAAACACCGGATGCATTCTTAGAAATTTCTCAGGAACTTGCAGACGAACGTGGTATTCAAACAGGTAACCTCGTACGCTTACAGTCACCCTACGGCAAGGTTGATGTACGCGCATTAATTACTGACCGTGTATTCGGCAAAGAAGTTTACTTACCGATGAACGATAATGGCGATGCAGCGATTAACCTGCTCTCAAGCTCTATCGCAGATAAAGACACATCAACACCAGCTTACAAAGAAACAAAGGCAAAGCTTATCATCCTAGATAAAGGTAAGAAATCACCATTACCAGAAAATAACTTCCGCTTCGGGAACCGTGTACCACAAATGGGCGTTAACGTTGAAGCGAAATGGAGACGAGATGACTATGTGTATCCAGGCGATATCGTTAAAATGAGAGGTGATAGATAATGGCACAACCAACACGTGTAATTAAACCGACTGAAGTAGATATTGAAGCACTCCGACAAAAGGAATTACGTGAATTAGAAGATCAGCTGATCCAGCATAAAGATACGTTACTTAAATTATTCCGTTTACTCGAACAGCTCGATGAGCATGAAGCATTAAATGCAGCCAATGCTGCGCTCTCTCAAAGCGATCCGATATTAACGCGTGTGTTAAAGGCCATCAATGAAACTGAAAGTGACCAGGCGATTCGTAACGCACTCCTACTCGTCCAAGGATTAGGTAAGTTTAACTTCAATGATATCGAACCGATGATCTTGAAGTTCAATAAAGGTCTGAAATTATCGACTGAATATAATCAAAGCACACCACTTGGGTGGACCGGATTACTTAAAGTATTAACAAATAAAGATTTCGTTGAAGGTTCTATCGTACTGACAAAGTTTGTTAAGGGTTTCGGTACATCCTTCCAGCAGCTGAAACAGGAGCAGGGCATCGTTGACCCTGTACATACAAATACGGGTGATGTAGCGCATGCACATCACACAGAACTTCCGAGTAAATCTAAGCGGGATGAAGTACGCGGCACTTCAAATTCAAAGTACGTTGGCATTGCAGCGCTTGGTGGCGCAGCACTTTCAATCGGCTCATTACTCTTAAAAAAATAAAAGGACAGGTAATCCTGTCCTCATAATAAAAACCAGAAACAATCGTTTCTGGTTTTTATATTGGTCTTAAGTTTTACTTATCTTCTATTGTTATAGTTGTCTCGACGTTCGTCGACTGCATCTTTTGTTTTATCAACGTAAGTTACACGGTCTGAATCACTATCGATATTGTTATCGAAATGTGTATCTACTCTGTCTTCACGAACTGTAGAACGTTCTACATCATCTACCACGACATCGTCATGCTTGTCGTCTGCATCATAAGTGAAATCCTTTTCTTCTTCGATACGAGCATCGCGTTCAACATGTGATGGTGCAGCGTGCTGTTCACGCTCAACATGTGCAGGGTCTTCATAATAGTCATTATTCTTAATTACTTTATCTTTACGCGCAAATAAAAGTATTGCTGAAATAAAGAAGAATAATGGAATAAATCCTAAGATGAATGTAAAGAAGAATGGTGTTGTAAACAATCCAGCAAGCAATAACATTATTCCTGCAAAGATTCTCTTCTTCATCTTAAGTAATCCGATTAATCCTAAAATAATCGGGATTAAAGAATAAGCTAAGAAATACCAGAAACTCTTAACAAATAATGGTACAGCTTCTTCAACTGTTAACCCCATTTGGTTAAAGGCATCTGCCATTTGGTTATTTTTCTGCATCTCTTCATTCAATCCATCTTTCATTGCCTGAATGAATTCTGGGTTGTTCCCATTCACTAATAATTGATAAAGACCAAATAATGAAAGTGCTAATAGTGGTAACCATGCTAACCACCCAAAGATTTTTTCAGGAACTCGACTTACGGGTTGTACTGTTTGAGTATATTCTCTACGACTCATATATCCATCTCCTTTAAACTTATTTCTTATATAGTACCCTCACAAATAAATTTTATGCACAAATATTGAAATTGGCTGAAATCAACGTACGCTTATCTCAAAGACATCTTAAATTTAAGGAAGAGTTCGTTATATCTTTTTATATTTTCATAACCAAGGTCCTCATATACTTCCAGCTTCTCCTGCACTGCTTTATTCGGATAGAATCGTTCATCTTCTCGTGTTTCTTTATCCAGTAATCTTAAAGCCGCATTATTTGGTGTCGCATATCCGACCCACTCCGTATTCTTTTTTGCATTTTGTGCATCAAGCAGAAAGTTAATAAATTCATGTGCCCCTTCAATATTTTGTGCCGTTTTTGGGATGACGATATTATCGAACCATAGATTCGATCCTTCTTTTGGTACAACAAAGTCCAGATTTTCATTTTCTGTCATGATATCAGCACCCATGCCACTCCATACAACCGCAACATCCGCTTCTTTTTGTACCATCATCGTATTAATTTCATCTGCTACAACACCTTTTACATTCGGTGCAAGTTTCTCAAGCTTCTGCTCTGCCTTAAGTAATTTATCAGGGTCAGTCTCATTTAAAGATTCCCCCATACTATTCAGCGCTAATCCAAGTGCTTCACGGGCACCGTCAACAATAAGAACGTCGTCTTTCAGGCGCTTATCCCATAAACTATCCCAGCTCGAAAAATCAATGTCTTTCGTTGTGTCCGGATTGTATAGAATGCCTACAGTACCCCAGAAATATGGGATAGAGTATTCATTTTTCTTATCAAAAGGGAGATCCATAAAATCTTTATTAATATTTTTTAGATTTGGTATTTTATCATGATCGATGGGCAGCAATAACTTTTCATTTTTCATCTTCTGAATCGCATATTCACTAGGGACAGCAATATCATAGCTTGTCCCCCCATTCTTAATCTTTGCGAGCATCGCTTCATTGGAATCAAACGTCTCTAGTACGACACGAATCCCTTTTTCCTTCTCAAACTTTTTAAGCAGATCAGGATCGATATATTCGCCCCAGTTATATACATAGAGGACATTCCCTTTTCCACCTGATGGCGGTGGATTGATAAAGCGGCTTGAGAATAATAATAATACGGCAACTACAAGTGAGATGAAGATTAGCTGCATCAGTTGTTTCATGATTTTGCACCTGCCTTTAACTTCTTCTTATCTGCATTTGTTGTTACTACGTAGTAAATTGCAATGATTGTCATCACCACTAAGAACATTAATGTGCTGATCGCATTGATTTCCATTGAAATGCCTTTACGTGCCATCGAGTAGATTTCAACAGATAATACGCTAAAGCCATTTCCAGTGACGAAGAAACTGACTGTAAAGTCATCCAGACTATAAGTCAGTGCCATAAAGAATCCAGCAAGTGCACCAGGGAGTATATGCGGGATAATGACATTTTTGATCGTCTGCCATGTGCTCGCACCTAAGTCATAGCTCGCATTAATAAGAGATGTATTTAAATCATATAGTTTTGGTAATACGAGCAGTACCACGATGGGCACACAGAATGCGATATGTGATATAAGTACAGACCAGAATCCAAGCCCAAGCCCTGTAAAGTGACCGATCGCAGTAAATAAGATTAAAAACGAAGAGCCGATCACTACATCAGAACTTACCATCAATATATTGTTTAATGTCAATAGTCCGATTTTAATCTTCTTATTGCGCATATAGTGTATCGCAATAGCGCCACAGATACCAATCACTGTAGAGATGCTTGCTGCAATAAGTGCCACAGCGAGTGTATTCACGATAATAACGAGTAGGCGCTTATTCTCAAACACTGCCTTGTAATGATCTAACGTAAAGGATTCAAAATGATTCATATTGCCAGCAGAATTAAAGGAATAAAACATTAAATAGAAGATCGGGAAATATAAAATGAAAAGTGCGACCGCTAAAAATAATTTACCTCTTAGTTTCATTTTATATCCTCGCTTTCGTTTTTAGATTTCGTGATGATCATCACAAATGCCATCGCTAAAATTAAGAATACGGCAATCGTCGAACCCATTCCGTAGTTCTGTGTCACTAAAAACTGTTCTTCAATTGCTGTCCCTAAGTTGACAACCTTATTCCCTGCAATCAGACGGGTAATCATGAACAAGCTTAAAGCCGGGATAAATGTAACTTGTATCCCTGTTTTCACCCCTTCAAGTGATAAGGGCATGATGATCTTTCGAAAGGTCATCCACTCGGATGCACCGAGATCGCGTGATGCCTGGATTAAATTGTCCGGAATTTCATTCATACTATTAAAGATCGGCAGTATCATAAATGGTATATAGATATAGATAGATACAAAGATAAATGCTGTATCTGTAAACAGTAGATTTGCTGCAGGTAGATGTAAGAAGTGCAGCACATCATTGATAGTGCCTTGTTTACTGAATATACCGATGAACGCATACGTCTTTAATAACAGATTGATCCAAGTCGGTAAGATAATGATCAGCAACCATAGCTGTTTATGTTTCGCCTGCTTTAAGACGAGCGCAATCGGGTATGCAATAATTAAGCAAAATAAGGTAATAATCGATGCATAAATAAAGGAAGATAGTGTCATCTTTAAATATGTCGGCGTCAAAAAAGACTGGTAGTTCTCAAATGTAAACTGCCCATCGTGATTCGTAAACGACGTATAAAATATCATAACGAGCGGCATTACGATAAACAGAATAATCCAGAGCATGTAAGGGACTAAGAAAAAGTTTTTCGCTCTTTGCATACTACACCTCGTATGATTCAATACGACGATCGAATTCTTCTTCTGTCTCACCAGGCAGCATAATATGTATTGCTTCCTCGGTAAATGTAAGTCCTACACGTTCACCCGGTGTCGCTGGTTTCGTCGACTGAATAATCCATTCATTCCCTGCTTCGTCAATACAGCAGATTTCGTAATGCACACCACGGAACAGTGTAGAGTCAACAAGCGCATGAATTTTACCCATTTCAGGTGCAGTGATTTCGATATCTTCTGGACGTATTACAATGTCCACCTTTGCATCTGGTTTAAATCCTTTATCGACACATGCAAAGCGCTTGCCGTACATCTCAACGACGTAATCTTTGACCATGATACCGTCTACAATGTTTGATTCTCCGATAAAGTCCGCCACATAACGGTTCACAGGTTCATCATAGATATCCAGTGGTGTACCACTTTGTTCAATTTTACCCTTATTCATTACAAAGATATAATCGCTCATTGCAAGCGCCTCTTCCTGGTCATGTGTAACAAAGATAAAGGTTTTACCGAGACGATTTTGAATTTCTCGCAGTTCATACTGCATCTCTGTTCTGAGTTTTAAGTCAAGGGCACTTAACGGTTCATCAAGTAATATCACTTCCGGGTCATTAACGATGGCACGTGCAATCGCGACACGCTGACGTTGTCCACCACTCATATCCTTAATATCACGGTTTTCAAAATCTGCAAGTTTTACAAGCTGTAACGCCTCTCGGACCTTCGTTTTAATGCTGTCTTCATTTTCTTTCTTGATACGTAGACCATACGCTACATTTTCAAACACATTTAAATGCGGAAATAAGGCGTAGTCCTGAAAGACGGTATTCACTTTACGTTTATTCGGCGGTACATCATTGATACGCGCTTCATCAAAGTATATATCGCCACTTGATGCTTTCTCAAAGCCGGCAATCAGACGTAATATCGTCGTCTTCCCACAACCCGATGGTCCAAGCAGCGTATAAAACTTACCCTTTTCAATTTCAAAGCTGATATCATTAAGAATCGTATTGTCTCCATATGCCTTTGTCACATGGTTAAACTGAATAAATTGTTTCATTGTTCACCTCTATAAGTAAGACTCTGTCGCCACAATCAGTACGCGTGCCACTTTGTCTGTTCGATTAAATAATTGATGGGATTCGTTCGCCTTAAAATAGAACGATTCCCCACATTGCGCATGATAATCTCTTCTACCGATATGAATACTCGCTTCACCCTGTAACACATAGATAAAACTATCTGACATGCTTGGTAAAAACTTTTTATACTTCTTACCGGGTTCAATCGTTATAATGACCGGTTCCATATCAAATTCATTAGAATCTGGAACGAGCCAGTTAATCATGTAGCCATCATCATACTCATCATAGATTGTCTGTTCTGACTTTGGATAATGAATACGCTGCTCATATTGCTGTTCACTGAAGAAATCTTTTGGCTTAGAGCCCAGGACCTCCAAAATATTAAAGAATGTTTCCATTGAAGGGGAACATAGATTGCGTTCCAGCTGTGAAATATATCCTTTTGAGAGATCTGTACGTTCGCCAAGCTCTTCTTGTGTCAAATTCTTCTGGCGCCTTAAATCTTTTATCTTTTTTCCGATATCCATACATTCACACCTTAGTTTAATAATTATAAACAAATAGTTTAATAATGTATTAAATGTATCAAAAATCGATGTACATTTCAATATTCATTAAAAATTTACTTCATTGAAAATACTTTTTCGTTATTTTCTTTCGCTTGTTGTGCACGCTTAACAGTATGATAGCCGGAATACGTCGATACTTGTTCAAATGACTTTAAGATACGATTCTCCTCTGACTTCATCGGTGCCACTTGTTTAAAAGCGCGATAAAGCGTAAGAAAATCTTCAGTATTCACACTACGTTCATACGCATCTTCAATCAAGCTCAAAAAATTAACAACATCTATAATCTCATCTTGTGACCATTCTGTATCGATTGGATAACTATAGTTCATATACATTCCTCCATAAAAAAAGTACTATTCATATAATATGAATAGTACTTTGAAATTGTAAAGTTTATTACATTGTGTGAATTGGGTGACCCATTGCAACTTCTGCTGCTTCCATCGTAATTTCACCTAATGTTGGGTGAGCGTGGATTGTTAATGCAATATCTTCTGCAGTCATGCCCGTTTCAATTGCTAAACCAAGTTCCGCGATGAGGTCAGATGCACCAGCACCGGCAACTTGCGCACCGATTAATAATCCGTCTTCTTTAAGTGTGATGAGTTTTAAGAAACCATCAGTCTCACCGATTGATAATGCACGGCCATTTGCAGCGTAAGGGAATTTAGACGCTTTAAAGTCTAATCCTTCTTCTTTAGCCATTGCTTCAGTGTAACCAACCGTCGCTAATTCAGGTTCAGTGAAACATACAGCAGGAATACCTAAGTAATCTACTTCTGATTTTTCACCTGAAATAGCTTCAGCTGCAACTTTACCTTCATAAGAAGCTTTGTGTGCAAGTGGTGGTCCAGCAACGATGTCACCGATTGCGTAGATGTTCTCAACTGAAGTACGACTTTGAGCGTCAACTTCAATGATACCACGATCAGTCATTTTAATGCCTAAACCTTCTAGACCTAACTCATCTGTATTTGGACGACGTCCTACAGTTACTAAACAGTAGTCCGCTTCGATTGTATGTGTTTCGCCTTTAGCTTCATAAGTGACTTTAACACCGTTTTCTGATTCTTCAGCTGACTTCGCCATTGCTTCAGTAACGATTTCAACACCTTTAGCTTTAAGACCTTTTTTAACAACTTGTGTCATTTGTTTTTCGAATCCGCCTAAGATATCTTTAGCGCCTTCTAAAATTGTAACTTTTGAACCGAAGTTAGCGTAAGCTGTTCCTAATTCAGAACCAATATATCCGCCACCTACAACAACTAAGTGTTCTGGTACTTCAGGAAGTGCTAATGCACCTGTTGAATCGATAACACGTTTGTTGAATTTGAAGTTTGGAATTTCGATTGGACGTGAACCTGTTGCGATAATCGCATTCTTGAATGTGTAAGTCTGAGAAGCTTTTTCAGTCATCACTTTCAAGTTGTTTTGGTCTACGAAGTAAGCTTCACCTTGAACGATTTCAACTTTGCGGCCTTTAAGTAAAGAACCAACGCCACCAGTTAAACGATTAACAACACTGTTTTTGAATTCTTGAACTTTAGAGAAATCTAAAGTTACGTTTTCAGCTTTAATTCCATATTCTTCAGAATGTTTCGCTGTTTCGTATTTATGAGAAGCTGAAAGCATTGCTTTTGAAGGAATACAACCTACGTTTAAACAAACGCCCCCTAAGTTTCCTTTTTCTACGATTGTTACTTTTTGTCCTAATTGTGCTGCACGAATTGCTGCAACATATCCACCAGGACCTGCTCCAATTACAATAGTATCTGTTTCAATAGGAAAATCTCCAACTACCATCTGTTTACCCCTCCATTAATAATAATTCTGGATTATTTAACAAGCGTTTAATATGGTTCATTGCACTTTGTCCAGTTGCGCCATCGATTTGACGGTGGTCGAAACTTAATGATAATGCAAGAACTGGTGCTGCAACAATTTCTCCATCTTTAACGATTGGCTTTTGCGCGATACGACCAATACCTAAAATTGCAACTTCAGGATGGTTAATAACTGGAGTGAACCATTGTCCACCAGCTGAACCGATATTACTTATTGTACATGAAGCACCCTTCATTTCGCTAGGAGAAAGTTTGCCATCACGTGCTTTAACTGCTAATTCATTGATTTCATCAGAAATCGCGAAGATTGATTTACGATCTGCATTTTTTACAACAGGTACTAATAGACCGCGTTCAGTATCAGCAGCGATACCAATGTTGTAATAATGTTTGTGTACAATTTCTTCAGTCGCATCATCTAATGAAGTGTTTAAAGCAGGATATGCTTTAAGTGCTGAAACTAACGCTTTTACAACGTATGGTAAGAATGTTAATTTCGTACCTTGTTCAGCTGCAACTTCTTTAAATTTCTTACGGTGATCCCATAATGCCTGTACTTCTACTTCATCCATTAATGTTACGTGTGGTGCAGTATGTTTAGAGTTCACCATTGCTTTTGCAATTGCACGACGCATTGCCGGAATTTTCTCGCGTGTTTCTGGGAAGTCACCTTCTGGTGCTGCAACTGGTTGAGGTGCTGCTTGTGCTGGTGCTTCTTGAGCTGGTGCTTCAGGTGTACTTGCAGTTGTTTGTCCACCTTCAGCATACGCTAGAACGTCGTCTTTTAAGACACGACCGTTTTTACCAGTACCTTGAACAGCTTTAATGTTAACCCCTTTATCACGGGCTAATTTACGTACTGAAGGCATTGCGATAACACGGCGGTTTTCATCAACTTCAACGTCTTGTGCAGGTGCTTGTGCTTCTGCTTTAGGCGCTTCTGTAGTTTCAGCTTGTGCTTCCTCTTTTGGTTCTTCTTTTGATTCTGCAGCATCATTTTGTGCGTGTGCGTCATCAGAATCGATTGTTACGATAACCTCACCTAGATTTGCTACAGTTCCTTCTTCAGCCACGATCGTATTGATCTTTCCTGTTACTGGAGATGGAATTTCTACTACAGATTTATCACTTTGTACTTCTAACAAAATATCGTCTTCTTGTACTTCGTCACCAGACTTAACGAACCACTTTACGATTTCACCTTCAAATATCCCTTCACCAAGGGCAGGTAACTTAAATTCAAATGCCACAATAAATTCCTCCTAAAGAATTAAGAATTAAAATAAATGAATGAAAAGTAACATCGTGATGCCACTTTTCATTTTACACGTTTATCTTCTAGATTAGAATTCTAACGTCTTTTTCGCTACTGCGATAATATCTTCTTTGTTTGGTAACCAAACGTTTTCTGCTTGAGTAAATGGATAAGCAGTATCAGGGGCTGATACACGTCCAATAGGTGCTTCCAGGCTTAAAATCGCACGCTCTGAAATTTCAGATACGACATTCGCACCAACACCCGCTTGTCTTTGCGCTTCTTGAACAACAACAACGCGACCAGTCTTCTCAACTGAAGCAACGATTGTTTCAATATCAAGTGGTTGAACAGTACGTAAGTCGATGACCTCTACTGAATGTCCATCTTTCGCTAACGTTTCTGCTGCTTTCATAGATTCTTGAACCATTGCACCATAAGTAATGATTGATAAATCAGTACCCTCTTGTTTCACTGCTGCTTTACCGATTTCAACCGTATACTCTTCTTCAGGTACTTCTTCACGGAATGAACGGTATAATTTCATATGCTCTAAGTAAACAACAGGATCGTTATCGCGAATCGCTGAAATTAATAATCCTTTAGCATCATATGGGTTTGATGGGATAACAACTTTAACACCAGGTGTTTGCGCCATTAGACCTTCTAAGTTATCTGCATGAAGTTCTGGTGTATGTACCCCACCACCAAATGGTGAACGGATAACAACTGGTGCAGTTTTTGTTCCACCTGAACGGAAGTGTTGACGAGATAATTGTGCTGCAATTGAATCGAATACTTCGAATACGAATCCGAAGAACTGAATTTCCATTACTGGACGGAAACCAGTTAATGATAAACCTACCGCTAAACCACCGATACCAGACTCAGCAAGTGGTGTATCGAATACACGATCTTCACCGAATTCTTTTTGAAGTCCTTCAGTCGCACGGAATACCCCACCGTTGACACCAACGTCTTCTCCGAAAACTAATACGTTTTCGTCATTTTTTAGTTCTGTTTGAAGCGCATTTGTAATCGCTTGAATCATTGTCATTTGTGCCATGACTTATTTCGACTCCTTCTCTTTATAAATTTCCATCTGTTCCTTAATATTTTGAGGAACGTTATCAGAGTACATAATCTCCATTAATTGCGTCACAGTTTGTTTTGGTGTCGCATCCGCTTCTTTAATCGCGTTTTTAATGTCTTCTTTCGCTCTGTCCATTACTTCATTTTCTTTCTCTTCAGACCATAATCCTTTTGCTTCTAAGAATTTACGGAAACGTACTAATGGATCTTTTTTCACCCACTCGTCATCTTCATCTGAAGTTCTGTAACGTGTAGGATCATCACCGGCCATCGTATGTGGACCATAACGGTAAGTGATTGTTTCGATTAATGTTGGACCTTCACCAGCAACTGCACGGTCACGCGCTTCTTTCGTTGCTTGATATACTGCTAAAGCATCCATACCATCAACAACGATACCAGGGATACCGACCGCTACTGCTTTTTGTGCTAATGTTTTCGCAGCTGTTTGTTTGCTACGTGGTGTTGAGATTGCATAGTTATTATTTTGGATAACGAAGATTGCAGGTGCTTTAAATGCTGATGCAAAGTTGATACCTTCATAGAAGTCACCTTGTGAAGAACCACCGTCACCTGTATAAGTAATTGCTACTGCATCTTGACCACGTTTCTTAAGACCAAGTGCTACCCCTGCAGTCTGAACATATTGTGCACCGATGATGATTTGTGGTGCTAAAGCGTTCATTCCTTCAGGCATTTGAGACCCAACAAAGTGTCCACGTGACCATAAGAAAGCTTTTGTAAGTGGTAAACCGTGCCAGATTAATTGTGGTACGTCACGGTAACCCGGTAAAATGTAATCTTGTTTCTCTAAAGCATAATGAGAAGCTAATTGAGAAGCTTCCTGACCCGCAGTCGGCGCATAGAATCCTAAACGTCCTTGGCGGTTAAGAGAGATAGAACGTTGATCTAATACACGCGTCCAGACCATTCTCTCCATTAATTCAACCAATTGTTCATCCGTTAAGTCAGGCATAAAGTCTTTATTAACGACATTGCCATCTAAATCTAATACTTGTACTACTTCAAATTTTGATTCGATCTCTTGTAGAGTCGAAACTGCATCGAATGGAGCTTGCTTTTTCGGAGCCATTCAATTCACCAAACCTTTCTAGTTTTTATACGTTACAAGTTCATAATATCACAAAATTGTATTACTGTTAAAGAAAAAGTTTGTGACAATATAAAGAGCATGAAATAAGGATTATTTCACGCTGTGTTATAGTAAACGATGAACCTGTTATATATCAAAAATGTAATAGCAGCACTTATTTACCGTTCAAGATATCTGTCATTTTCGTCTTCTCTTGTTCGACTGCTCTTAACATGTTGGCATAGGCCGTAGTATCTTTGTTGAACTGTTCATACTTCTTAGTAACATTTTCAATCTTGGCATTGACCACCTTAGATTTTGGCTGTGGCTGTTTCAAATATGTAAATACATCTTTCTCTGTTTTAAGGATGTCTTTATAGCTATTCATAAGCTGCTGGTGCTGCGTGTACTTTTTATCATTCACCTCTATAAATGATGCGACCTGCTTTTTCTGTGTTTCATCTTTGATATCTTTCGTCATCGCTTTTGCATCTTCATAAATTCCTTTTGATTTGTCCATTGCCTTTATTTCTTCTTGAATGGCGTCTCTTCTGTCGTCAGCATTTTTAAGCAGCTGGTCAGCGTAGCCTTTAATTTCACCTTGCTTCGCTTTATTGATCTGATTAAAGATTTTCACTTTATCATTCTCTAGTTTCTGTAGTTTTTCACCTGTTGTCTTAACAGGTTCTTCCGCTTTTACAGAAGTGTCGATCTGTGTGGCAAAATTGCCGAGCGCTTCTGTCTTACCTTGACAGGCAGCTAATAACAGAACCATTAACAAAGCAAATATTAATTTACTTATCTTCATATTGAACCTCCTTAATTTATGGCTTTATGTTATATCTTTTCAAAATCATTTTCAAACGATAGCACATATCTTAATAATCTGATATATTTTACTCTGAGGAGTGAAGACAATGCTAACAATGAAAGACATTATTCGGGACGGACATCCTACATTAAGAGCGAAAGCTGAGGAAGTTCCCCTCCCCCTATCAACAGAAGACAGACAGCTGATCGATGATATGCTTGAGTTTCTTAAGATGAGCCAGGATGAAGAACAAAGCAGGAAGTATCAGCTAAGAAGTGGTGTCGGCATCGCCGCTCCACAGCTGAACTATAAGAAACGCATGCTCGTCATCCATTTCTACGACGAAAAAAAGGGCGATTATGTGACGCATCAGCTCATCAATCCCAAGATTATCAGCCATAGTGTCGAGAAATCCTATCTACCGACCGGTGAAGGCTGCCTGAGTGTAGATGAAGCTGTACCGGGCATCGTACATCGCTATGCGCGTATCACCGTCAAGGCGTATACCCCAGATGGCGAAGAAGTGAAGCTTAGATTGAAGGACTTCAGTGCAATCGTCGCTCAGCATGAAATCGATCATCTGAACGGTGTCATGTTCTATGATCATATCGATAAAGCAGATCCAATGAAAGTACAAAAGGATGCCATTGCAGTTGAATAAAAACCGAAGCTTAAGCTTCGGTTTTTTTAAATAAATTCATCGTTTCTAACTTGGTATGCAATCCCTTTTTCACCCAGCACCTGTGTGACTTCATCAAGCTCATCAACATGCAGAAACATCGGATCTTTCGGTCTCGGTGCCAAATGTACATCTTCTGCTTCAAACAGGTCTTCGTACAAGAATGTAGCTACGACATCATTTCCTCTGACATTAAATTCTATCATTTTAAGATGAATCGCTTTATTTTCTGACTCTCTTAACATTTCTTGTGCATGTGTATTCATCGTCATCATCCTTCAATTAAATTTAATGCTTTAACTGCATACATTATACCATCTTCATCAACTGCTTTTGTAATGAAATCTGCATACTGTTTCAATTCATCAACACCGTTGCCCATCACAACGCCAATGCCAGCACCTTGGATCATCTCGATATCATTTAATCCATCACCAAACGCAATCGTATCTTCAATATTAAATCCAAGCGAGGCTGCAAGGTGCGTTATCCCCCTCATCTTGGAGCCGTTAGCAGGCACGACATCACGACTCAGTTCATGCCATCGTATAAACTTCAGATGTTCAAATTGCCCATCATAGATTCCATCCTCACTTTGCTGATGAAATATCAGCGCCTGATAGATTTTGTGCTGCATATAGAAAGTATCAGCTTTACGTGGATGCGCCATATGCATCGTATCCAGACTTGTCTTGATATACTCGTGGAAATCAATATTCGCTACAAGGTCATCATGTGTTAAGAAGACCACGGGATGATCATGTCCATGTGCAACATGTTCAAGTGCTTTAAGGCTTTCAGTATCGAGTGGGTTTTCATAGATGACATTACCATTCGCATAGACATACTGACCATTAAATGACACATAGTTCTTAATACCTGTCTCTTCCAGAACTGGCTGCACCAAAAATGGCGCACGTCCTGTCGCAATCGCGACAGTATGCCCTTGTGTCTGCAACGCCTTTATCGCAGCCATCGTTGAATTTGGAATGTTTTTGTCGTAATCATAAAGCGTACCGTCAATATCAAATAATATTAGTTTATGTTCCATCATTGTCCTCCTACTATATTTATTTATAAACTATCAGTTTTCAGTATATTTTCATATAAATATGATTATTCGCTTCATAAGGCTTTACACTTATATTAAAAATCATGTAATATAGTAGTACTCATACATTTTTAATAATGTCTTGTACGGTTATTAAGCCCTAGACTTCTAGGGCATTCTTTATGTAAATTATAGGAGGCAATAAACATGGCAATTTTTAAAGTATTATATCAAGAAGACAAAGCAGAAGTAATCATTCGTGAAAACACACAGGTTAAATTTTTCGACGCAGTGAGCGAAGAACAAGTGAGAAGATATTTAATCGATCGTCCTTACAACATCGAATTTGTTCAGAAACTTGAAGGTGCACACCTTGAGTATGAACAAAAAGCTGAAAATTACAGCGTGGAGAAAATTTAATGAAACAATTAAGCAAAAATGAAGTAGGTGTCTTCGCGCTTGGAGGTATGGGCGAAATCGGTAAGAACACCTACGCAATAGAGTATCAGGATGAGATTGTCGTCATTGATGCAGGTATTAAGTTTCCAGAGGACGAGTTACTTGGTATCGATTATGTCATTCCTGACTACACGTATCTCATTGAGAACAAAGAGAGAATTAAAGGCTTATTTATAACCCATGGACACGAAGACCATATTGGTGGCGTGCCTTTCTTACTGAAACAGCTGAATGTTCCAATTTACGGCGGACCATTAGCATTAGGCCTTATTCGTAATAAATTAGAAGAGCATGGCTTGCTTAGGACCGCAAGTTTAAATCCAATAACTGAAGACAGTATCTTTGAATTTAAACACTTGAAGGTGTCCTTCTATTTAACGACACACTCTATACCTGAAGCATACGGTGTCATTGTAGATACACCTGAAGGTAAGATTGTGCATACAGGCGACTTTAAGTTCGACTTTACACCTGTTGGCGAACCTGCCAACATCGCTAAGATGGCACGTCTTGGCGAAGAAGGTGTGCTGTGCCTATTATCAGATTCAACAAACGCTGAAATTCCGAACTTTACGATCAGTGAACGTGAAGTGGGACAGAACGTCGAACAAATTTTCCGTAAGTGTACAGGTCGTATTATCTTTGCGACATTCGCTTCAAACATCTATCGTGTGCAGCAAGCAATTGAGGCAGCCGTGAAGTTCGACCGCAAGATTGTCATATTCGGACGCTCTATGGAGAACAATATTAAGATTGGTACAGAACTAGGCTATATTAAAGTACCCCCTGAAACATTTATCGAAGCGAATAAGATCAATACAGTACCGAAACATAAATTACTGATTCTATGTACCGGCTCTCAAGGGGAACCGATGGCAGCACTGTCACGTATCGCCAATGGCACGCATCGTCAGATTTCTATTATTCCTGAAGATACAGTAATCTTCAGTTCTTCCCCTATTCCAGGGAATACATTAAGCGTAAACCGTACGATCAACGCCCTTTACAAAGCAGGCGCTGATGTTATCCACGGTAAATTATCAAATATCCATACATCTGGACACGGTTCTCAAGAAGAACAGAAATTGATGCTGCGCCTTATGAAACCGAAGTATTTTATGCCGATTCATGGGGAGTATCGTATGCAGAGCCTGCACGGACAGCTCGGTGTCGACTGTGGTGTGAACCCAGATAATGTATTTATTCACGAAAATGGTGACGTACTGGCATTAACACATGACTCAGCACGTCATGCAGGTCGTGTACAAGCTGGTAATGTACTTGTTGATGGTAGTGGTATCGGCGATATCGGCAACGTTGTTATCAAAGACCGTAAGATGCTGTCAGAAGAAGGCTTAGTCATCGTAGTTGTCAGCGTGGATTTCGAAAAGAATCAGCTGCTTAGTGGTCCTGACATCATCTCTCGCGGCTTTGTATATATGCGCGAATCTGGACATATGATCTATGAAGCGAGCAGACTACTTAAAAAACGCGTTATCGAGAAATTAAATTCTGGCGAAGAACTTGAATGGCATCATATTAAGAATGTCATCAGCGAAACGCTTGCACCATACCTTTACGAAAAGACGAAACGTAAACCAATGATCCTGCCGATGATCATGGATGTTAATAAAGATAAGAAAGAATAATATACACCCTCGTCACTGTATATTTAAATAACAATAACCCCGAATGATTCTAGAATCATTCGGGGTTATCTTCTATTCTTTCATAATCTTCTTCTCAAAACGGTTCAGATCATTATCATGACCGATCATTATAAGAATGTCTCCATTCTCAATCGCGACAGCCGGATCAGGTGACACGATAATCTCTCTGCCACGCTTAACCGCGATAATATTGATACCATAATTTGCACGGATATCCAGGTCAAGAATAGTATGTCCCTGCAATGTTTCACCTGCACGGATCTCAACAATCGAGTGCTGATCAGAAAGTTCAAGATAATCCAGTACAGAGGAGCTCGCAACATTGTGCGCAATGCGTCGGCCCATATCTCGTTCTGGATGTACCACTGTGTCTGCACCGATTTTGTTCAGTACTTTCGCATGATAATCATTCTGCGCCTTCGCTGTAACCTTCTTAACACCAAGATCCTTTAAGATTAATGTCGTCAAGATGCTTGCCTGTATATTATCCCCAATCGCGACAATGACATGATCGAAGTTACGGATACCCAGGCTTTTCAGTACATTCTCATCCGTCGTATCTGCAATCACTGCGTGCGTCGCAATATCAGCATACTCATTGACACGCGCTTCATCTGAGTCAATCGCCATAACGTCCATATCAAGGGCACTTAATTCTTTTACGATACTACCACCAAATCGGCCAAGCCCAATGACAACAAATTCTTTTTCCATAATGACTACCCCTTATTATTTCTTTTTCCCTTTGACATAATCTGCATCAAAGATAAACAATCTCATTAATAAATATAATGAAGGGAGCAGTAAAAGTAAACCTAAAATAAATGCGACGACTAAATAAAAGGCCATCGTCTCATTCACGACTGCTTTATCCATATTCACATATGGGTATAGGATATATGGTAATTTACTGATACCGTAACCATAGAATGCTGTCGCAAACTGCAGCACGACAAAGATAAATGCGATATCAAGTGATTTCTCTAAGTAATACAGCACCAGTGCAATTAAGAAGCATACGATACTGAGTCCGAAGAGCCACCAGTAATCACCTACTGCTGTGTTAAAGTGCAGTGCGTTCTGCTGTCTTAAACTTAAGAATGTGAACTGACAGATGACAAGCATCGGCAATGCCCATATTAAATACCATTTTCTTAAGATTCCATACGCCTTCATATCATTTGCACGCTTTGCATAGACCGTCAAGAATGCTGCAGAGATAAACAGCACGGAAATGATGCATAGAAACACTACGCTCCATGAAAATGGGCTCATCAGGAGTTCAAGCCAGTCGAGTGCGATCCCCTTCTTCGTTTCATGAATAAATCCACCTTCAGAAATCGTCAGAACTGTCGAGAATGATGCCGGAATCAGCAATCCACTGATACCATATAATGCAACCCATGCAAGTTTAGAGTCCTTACCGTATGTCTCAAACGCATAGAACGAACCTCGTATCGTCAGCAACAGGAGTGCAATACTTACAGGTATCAGTAATGTCGTTCCAAAATAGTAGGCAGTGTCCGGGAAGAATCCGACAATTCCTACAAAGAAGAAGACTAAGAAGACATTCGTTACTTCCCATACCGGGTTCAAGTAACGTTTGATGACGTCTCTTAAATCGTTCTCCTGATGTGTCAGCTTGGCATACAGTATAAAGAATCCTGCACCAAAATCAATGGCACCGAGAATAATATAACCGAATAAGAACGTCCACAGTACGAGTATTCCAATATGTTGATAGTCCATTATGCTCTACCCCCATTATACGTTGATTCATATGTTTCAATATCTTGTGCTGCAGACTTATCCTTGAACATTCTGATGAGTACATAACTACAGCTGAATCCGATTATGAGATAAAGTAACCCAAAGCCTACAAGCACTAAGCTGACACCTTCTGCATGCGTCACGCCTTGAGCGACTTTCATATATCCTCTGAGTAACCATGGTTGTCTGCCCATCTCAGCTAAGAACCAGCCGAACTCTATCGCAAGCATACATAACGGACCTGTAAGTGCCATTAAATAAAGCATAAAGTTGCTCGTACTCACCTTTGTACGTACTTTCTTCAAGATGACATAAAGGACACTCACAGCAAACGAGAACATCCCGAAAAATACCATCAGATCAAAGAAATAATGAATAATTAACGGCGGACGTTCATCTGCTTTAAACTCATTCAATCCTTTAACTTCTGTATTAAAGCTGTTATCTGCCAGAAAACTTAAGACACCAGGAATCTTGATCGCACCTTTAACTTCATGTGTCTTTTCATCTAGCACACCGAAGAGTACAAGATCTGCTTGCTTCTCAGATTCGAAATGCCATTCCATCGCTGCAAGCTTCTCAGGCTGTTCATTATGCAGGAACTTCGCAGAAAGGTCACCTGCAAGAATGGTCAATAAACTGAAGATTAGACCGACAATCATCGCCATATTGAGTGCTGACTTATGATACTGTCTATCTTCAGCAAACTTATTCTTCAGTAATTTCACTGCCGCGACACTTGCCACACAGAAAGCAATCGTCATCCCACCTGTTGTCACTACATGGAATGCACGTACGAAGAATGAAGGATTGAGCATCGCTGCAATCGGATCGATATTCACCAGCACCCCGTCTTTCAGATCGAAACCTTGTGGTGTATTCATAAACGAGTTCACACTTGTGATAAATAGTGCACTTAGCGTTGAACCGATGATGATCGGAATATTTAATATCCAATGTATCCATTTATTTTTGAAACGGTCCCACGTATAAAGGTAGATACTTAAAAATATTGCTTCAAAGAAAAACGCAAAAGTTTCCATAAATAATGGTAATGCAATCACCTGGCCCCCAAGCTTCATAAATGACGGCCAAAGTAACGATAATTGTAATCCGATAATTGTGCCGGTTACAACGCCGACTGCGACAGTAATTGTAAATGCTTTCGCCATACGACGTGCAAGTGCAATATATTTCATATTCCCTGTCTTAATACCGATACCTTCAGCAATCATGATCATCAGTGGCATACCCACGCCAATCGTTGCGAAGATAATATGAAAACCTAAAGTCATCGCAGTTAAAATTCTACTCATAACGAGTCCATCCATTAATAAAATCCTCCTTTTGTGATAATACTCACATAACATTTATTGTATATTACTCTGTTCCTTTTTTAAAGTAATTGAACCACTTATTTATGACAAATCTGTGTTATAATCATGTCATTATAAAAAAAGGAGCACTGTTATGAATATTGAAATCTATACACAGGACGATTGTCCGCCATGTACATTTATAAAACAATATTTCACTAATAAAGGTTATACATTTACCGAAAAAAATATTTCACATATGCTCTATAAGATCGAGATGATAGACTACGATGCGATGAGCACGCCGCTTATCAAGATTGACGACGCGCTCTTCTATCAGCCGGATATCGACAAGATTGAAGCGTATCTTCATGCTTAAACAATTGATGTATGCCTTTATCGACCATTTCGGTGAGCGACTGATTCCGATGATGCCCAATCCCGTCAATCAATTGAAGCTCAGCCACATCAAACTTAAGGGACTCCATAAGAAGCATGAAAGACCCTTACGGATTGTCCATCTTTCAGATATGCATATCGGTTTTCAGTTTGATTATGAAGATCTTATCCATGTAATCAAACAGGTGAATCAGCAGAAACCTGATATCGTCTGTATCACAGGAGATGTATTTGATAATCTGGACCGTTTCAAAGAAAATTCTGACCGCTATATACCGCTCTTTAAGACGATACAGGCGCGTCACAAGTTCTTCGTATATGGCAATCACGATCAGCGCGCACATCGCACACATGACCTGGAACGCGTGATGCAGCATGCAGAAATTGAGATCCTGAACAACTACGGAAAGTATATTACATATGATAATGAATCGATCTATATGTGCGGGACTGACGATATCATCAATAGCGGCGGTAACATCGATCAGATGCTTTACAACAAGACACATGATGCCTATACCATTGCACTCATCCACGAACCTGACTTTGCACGTTTCACGAAACGGTTCGATGTCGATCTGCAGCTCTCCGGACATTCACATGGCGGACAGATCGCCCTGCCAATACTCGGTGCACCAGTGAGACCGATGCTTGGTAGAAAGTATTACCGCGGACTCTATACATTAAAGTACAGGCAGCATAAGATGCAGCTCCATACCTCAACCGGGCTCGGAACGACCCATTTTCCAGTACGCATCGGTGCGCGACCGGAGATCACCCTGATCGAGATTAATAAATAACTATACAAATAACCCGAATAATAGAGAAAATGAATTACATTTTCCCTATTATTCGGGTTTTATTGATTCAACTTAAATTTAATTCAGATTATAGATATGCATCTACGAGCTGCACAACTTCTTCTTGTGTCGCACAGTTTAAAGCCTGCTCAGCTACTTTCGCCATCTCTGGCTGACTTAAGTTCTTAATCTGGCGACGTGCACCTAAGATACTTGTCGCACTCATACTGAACTCATCAAGACCTAGACCTAGCAATAACGGAATCGCTGTCGTATCTCCTGCCATTTCTCCACACATCCCTGTCCATTTACCTTCTTTATGACTGGCATCAATGACTTGCTTGATCAGTCTTAAGATTGCTGGATTGTAAGGTTGGTAAAGATAAGAGACACGTTCGCTCATACGGTCTGCTGCCATCGTATATTGAATAAGATCATTCGTACCGATACTAAAGAAGTCAACCTCTTTCGCAAAGATATCGGCCATTGCTGCTGTAGAAGGAATCTCTACCATGATTCCAAGCTCGATATCGTCAGCAACTTTAACTTTATCTGCAGTTAAACTCGCTTTCTCTTCTTCTAAGATTGCTTTCGCCTCACGGAATTCGTTAATTGTCGCAATCATCGGGAACATGATGCTCAGTTTACCGTGGATGGATGCACGCAGTAACGCACGAAGCTGCGTTCTAAAGATATCCTGCTGATCCAGACAAAGTCGAATCGCACGGTATCCAAGGAACGGGTTCATCTCTTTCGGTAAGTTTAAGTACGGAAGCTCTTTATCTCCACCGATATCTAATGTACGCACAACAACACGTTTACCATCCATCTCAGATAGCACCGTCTTGTATGCTTCAAACTGTTCGTCTTCAGAAGGCATAGTATCGCGTCCCATATAAAGGAACTCTGTACGATAGAGTCCGATACCTTCTGCACCATTATTCTTAACGCCTTCAAGATCATTCGGTGTACCGATGTTCGCAGCAAGCTCTACGTGCTTACCTTCTTTAGTGACCGTCTTATCGTTAACCAGCTGCTTTAATTCTTCTTTCTCTTGCAAGAAAGCAGATTGTCGTGCTTTATACCCCGTAATCGTCTGCTCATCTGGATTGATGATGACTTCTCCTGAAATACCGTCAACAATTACAAAATCTCCTTGCTGCACAGCACCGGTAATATTTTTAGTACCAACAACCGCTGGAATTTCTAATGAACGGCTCATAATCGCTGAATGGCTTGTACGCCCACCGATATTTGTCGCAAATCCTTGAACAAACTTCTTGTTCAGCTGCGCCGTATCAGAAGGTGTTAAGTCTTCTGCAATGATGACAACAGGCTCATCAATCATCGTTGGATTTGGTAGTGACACACCAAGAATATGCGACAATACGCGTTTAGATACATCTTTAATATCTGCTGCACGTTCTTTCATATATTCATTATCCATCGATTCAAATATTGTGATAAAGTTCGTTGAAACTTCAGAGAGGCTTGTTGCTGCATTCATCTGATTATTTCGAATGTTATCTTCAATCGGATTAATAAGTTCAGGGTCTTCAAGTACAAGCAGATGTGCATCAAAGATTGCTGCCTTATCTGGCCCAAGCGCTACTTCTGCATTGTTACGAATCTGTGTCAACTCTACCTTTGATTGATTGATGGCAGCTTTGAATTTCTCAACTTCTGCATCTACATCTGTTACTTTTTCATTGTTAAAAGACAGATCAGGTTCAACCAGAAGGTATGCTTTGGCAATTGCAATGCCATCTGATGCACCGATACCTTTTAAAGTTGTCATTATTTGCTTAAACCTTCTTTAACTAATACTTCACTGATTGCATCGATTGCTTCTTTCTCATCGCTACCTTCAGCATAGATTGTAATTTCTGCGTCTTTACCCACACCTAGACTCATAACACCCATGATTGATTTTAAGTTTACTTTCTTCGCATTATATTCTAATTGAATATCAGATTCAAATTTACTTGCAGTTTGAACTAACATTGTTGCTGGACGTGCATGGATTCCTGTTTCGTCAATAATTACATAAGATTTTTGTTCCATAATAATAATCTCCTTTTGGCTGCATTATGCATTAATTTAATATATAAACTACTTGTCTATACGCTTTCAATATACCAAATTTTTTGGCGAAACTCAATCATTTGGATACAGAGCAACAAGCTGTCAAATATTTCTGTTAAAATGTTCACAAAGCATTTAAACGATAAGGTCACGTGCGACACGTTCGCATTTGTCGATATGCTGCTCACCGAGCTTCTTCATCATATAATAGCTGATTGTACCGCTGACCGCCTGGCCGATAACTGGCACCCATTTTGACTGTTTCAGTGCTTCACGACGTAGCATCATCTTGAATACCACAGCAACAAAGCCTTTTGTAACTTTCTTGCCGATGAAGTCACTTCCAGACTTCGCAGCTGAAAAGACGATCTTCTGTTTAATATCATCTGCATAACCGCTAACCTGCTTATGACTTAAGCCATACTCTTTATTGATGTTCTCGATAATATCAGTCATCAGCTTTAAATCTGCTGTCACATCAAGCCCTGGTATTGGCACGACGGCTGCAGCAGACGACATAAGTGATTTATTGTGTAGCATACTTTCTGCGCGTTTACGGCGTTCTATAATATCCGCTTCACTTTGCGGTAAGCTGAGGGTCTTCACTTCTTTATTCTTAAATTGTTTTGCCGCCATATTAATGGCAGTATCTAATAATCCCATAATAGATTCCTCCTAAAATAAATATCTAAAGCTTTATTCCCAGAATAGCTATTGTTTAATCATCCTTTAATCTTTACAAACACGACCTTCAAATATTTAGATGCCTTATACTTGTCTGTCGTCTTGAAGTCTTTTGGTAGACCCATGATCTGCTCAATCTCATAATCGGCACGGTCTGTCAGCGTCTCTTCTATCATTGCTCTGAACTGTTTGAGTGATACATTCGACGCATTTGTCGACAGTACCAGATATCCGCCGTAATTGACGAGCGGCAGCGCCTGTGTAATCAGTTCATGATAGTTATCCTTAACTGTAAATACCTTCTTCTTATGACGTGAGAAGCTCGGCGGGTCGATTACGATGATATCAAATGTCTTTAGGTGACGAGTAAAATAAGCGAGCGCATCAAATGCGTCCATCGTGATAAATGTCTGGTCATCCAGATTCATCTCGTTTAATGCAAAGTTCTGCTGCATCAGTTCAATCGAACGTTTCGCAATATCTACATTGGTTGTCTTGTAGCCATTACTGCCCACTGCTACAGAGAAACCACCTGAGTACGCAAACAGATTGAGCATATCACGATGCTTCGTATCCATATGGAGCAGCTTCTTTCTTACATCGCGCTGATCTAAGAACAGACCGGTCATCGCACCGTCCGTCAGATCGATCATATAATGCAGATTGTTCTCTTTAATTATGATTGGAAATTCCGTACCTTCATCGCTTACCTGATTGGTCGGCACATTCTTATCATAGCGTAGCTTCTCATAGATTGTCTTATACTGAAATACAGCTTTCACCGCTTCAATTATGTCCTGCTTAAAATGATAGATACCCTTTGAATACCACGTGATCAACAGGTGTCCATCGTATGAATCAATCGTAAAGCCCCCAAGTCCGTCGCCTTCACCATTATACAATCTGAAGGCGTTCGTATCTGTACTATTATATAGAGAGGCACGTTCTGCATTCGCGGTTTCAAAGAGGTTAATAAAATATGAAGCATCGATAAACTGTAAATATGCATCACTTACCTTCCATCCAAGACCTTTATGCTGTAACCCTGAATAGAATGTACCAATAAGTTCACCTTGCTCGGTCTTAACGGTGAACAGCTCCCCTTCTTCAATCTGGTCTGTCTGATACACATCATCTGTCTCCAGCAGGACATAACCATGGGTAAATTTCTGCTGCTTACTACGTTTAATCGTTACATTTTTCATACATTTCTCCTTAAAATTTAATACATTAACTATACCATAAAAAATAGACATCTCTATCAGATGTCTATTCCACGTTCATTATTTGATTCACGGAAATTTCTCCCATCCCCATGGTAACGTTTCCATAACGATTATATCGTGAATCCCAGTTTTCCACAATAGAATTTCAGAAAAACATTCAGTTGAAATTATCAGTACCTTTTCTGCAAATGGATTATATACAGCGGTAACTGTATTAACAGCAGTAATATAAGTATCGGAGGGATGAATAGGGATAAGTTGATTCCTTTAAATAGCATCAAGTAGAAACTAACAATCACTTTAATCATTAAAAATGAGATTGTAAATAACTGCCCGAAGTAACCGCGAGATCTAAAATGAATCATCAATGTAAAATAGATGTACATAATTATGATTAAAAGCATTCCGAATAAATTAATCCATTCGTAGAAATACTGCATCTTCACAACATTGAACTTCGTCGCTTCAAACAGCATGTTGCGGTTATTCAGTTCGATTACTGTAATGATAAACAGCAGACTGCTCAGTAGCAGTTCGATATGAAATGCTTTGATCCAGCGCGGATACTTAAACCACGACGGGATATCCTCATCCTGTAGGTTGATGAGCTTTCTTAGAGAGCATCTCTGCATCATAAGGACGACCTTTTCATCTAATTTCAGCGACTCTTCAGATAACCTATTGATCGTCATGTTCGTATTCTCACGGATCATTCGGCTGATCTTAGAATCCCGCTTCTTCTCAGTACGTTTCATGTGATCGGATGCTTTAACGAGCGTACGCTTCAAGAATACATAGTTAACAAGACATAATGTTGCTAAAAGCACAAGCAGGATAAAGAAGAAGTTGAGGGTCATCACATCGAGCGGTGTCACCTTCTCTTCATTCAAATTATCATAGACCGCAAGCTGTGTCATAAAATATGCAAGCGCATAGATGAATATAAGAATATTGATATGCAGCTTTCTAAAATGCGTATTCAGACGCTTTCTGTTCAAAGTATAGTAGACGACGCTGATGAAGAAAAGCAGATATAACAGTGCGTAGAAGCCATACATCTCAAAAATAAGAATCGATGTGATGATATACAGTAATCCACCGAACAAAAGGTAGACTTGAGCAATCACCTTATCATAAAGTGTCGTCTGTCTGAGCTTACGTGATACATAGAAGAATGCACCTCCAATGACAATAAATAGCACACCAGATAAGAGTGTAAACTGATTAATATAATGACTCAGCAGCTTGATCAGCTCAAACGAATAAATATTGATAAAATCAAAGAAACTATACATATGCATCTTATTGATATCGACATCTTTAAAATGTGAAATCTGTTTGTGATTCACAATGACAAATATTCCAAGAATCATATTCATGGTACCTAATAGATATCCAATCAGAATCTCGAAATGTTTTTTAATCCAGTTCATAATTCCACCTCATTCCATATTATAATGTGTTTTATGAGAAATGTCCTAGCATTTCAATAAAATCATGCTTAAGACTGAGATGTTTAATGATCGAGAAGAGGGGTAAACTAAACTATAACAACTTTTAGGAGGAATTATCATGACAGAAAAATACGAAGAGTTAAAGAATAATGCAGAAGAAGCTAAAGAACAAGAAGAGAAAAAACAAGATAGCAATTCAGAAGGTCAGGAACAGACTAAAGAAGACGTACAAAAAACATTTGAATAAATAGAGGCTGGGACAAAAGTGTTCCGCCGTTTAATACAATAGAGGCTGGGACAATTGTCCCAGCCTCTATTGTGCATTTTATTTCAGACCTTTATTTCCAATATCTGTTCTGTAGAACAGACCGTCACTCTTAATTTTCTTAACATTTTCATATGCTGCTTGCTGTGCCTGTTGAAGATTATCACCTTCACCCAATGCAAGCATCACACGTCCTCCACTCGTTACCCACGTGTCATCAACGCGTTTCAACGCACTCACAATATAGTCATCCTGATAATCATAGCCTTCTACGACTGCACCTTTATCGTAACTGCCCGGATAACCATTCGATGCCAGCACGACACCACATATCGCCTTGTTACGCCATACTAAGTCCAGTTCAGTCTTATTATGAGCAGCTTCAATCAACGCTACGAGATCTGTTTCTAAACGTCTTAATAGCACTTGCGCTTCTGGATCCCCGAAACGTGCGTTAAATTCAATAACTTTCGGTCCCTCAGCTGTAAGGATTGCACCGACATAGAGTACGCCGAAGTAGTTCAGCCCTTCTTCATGCATTGCACGCACTGTCGGATAGACGATTGTATCATATGTTGTCTTAAGGACATCTTGAGAGATATGATTTACTGGACAATATGCACCCATACCACCAGTGTTCGGACCTTCATCATTGACAAAAGCACGTTTATGGTCTTGTGCGATCGTATCAAACGGGATACAGAAATCATCATTAACGATTACCATAAGTGAATATTCTTCCCCTTCAAGATACTCTTCAAAGACCACTTTCGCCCCTGCTTCAGCATAGAAATCATTGATGGCATCAACCGCCATATCACGGTTCATTGCAACGACGACACCTTTACCAGCAGCAAGCCCGTCGTATTTAATGACGATCGGTGTCCCTTTGTCATCTAAGTATTTTAGTGCATCTGCTTTATTATCAATCGTTTCATAGCTTGCTGTCGGGATGTCGTATTTTTTCATCAATGCTTTCGCAAAGTCTTTAGAGCCTTCCACCTGGGCAGCCTTCTTGTTCGGACCAAACACTTTAATGCCTGCTTCACTTAATCGATCGCTTAAGCCATCGATCAATGGTTGCTCTGGGCCGACAACGACAAGTTCAACCGTGTTATCTTGCGCAAACTGTACGATAGCATCATGATCATCTTCAGCGATATCCACAAGCGTTGCCACGCGGGCTATCGCATCATTGCCTTTAATAACGAACACTTCCGTGACACGTGGTGACTGTGCGAGCTTTCTCGCCAGTGCATGCTCACGACCCCCACTACCGATTACTAATATATTCATAGCTGCCTCCTAATGTTTAAAGTGTCTGACATCTGTCATCACCATTGCGATGCCGCATTCATTCGCTTTGTCGATTGAATCCTGATCCTTAATAGAGCCCCCTGGCTGAACGATACATTTAATACCTGCAGCATACGCAGTTTCCACCGTATCAGACATCGGGAAGAAGCCATCACTTGCAAGGATGACATCATCGTTCATTTCAATGGCACGTTCGATGGCAATCTTCGCTGCACCGACACGATTCATCTGCCCCGCACCGATTCCGACTGTCTGCTTATCGTTTGCAAGGACGATGGCGTTACTCTTCACGCTTTTAACGACTTTCCAGCCAAGTTCAATTGCTTTCCATTGTGCTTCTGTCGGTTCTGTCTCTGTTACGACACGCATATCATTACGCGTTACGTTCAGCAGATCTTTATCCTGAACGAGATAGCCCCCAGAAACAGATACGAACTCTTCTTCATCTTTATCTGTATCCATATCAATTTCAAGCAGTCGAATGTTTTTCTTCGCCGTCAATATTTCAAGTGCCTCGTCGCTGAACTTCGGCGCGATGATTACTTCCAGGAAGATGGCGTGCATCTTTTCAGCAGTTGCTTTATCCACTTCACGGTTTAATGCGACGATTCCTCCGAAGATACTCTGGCTGTCAGCATCATATGCATTCTGGAATGCTTCGCTGACGACTTCGCCTGTTCCGACACCACAAGGATTCATATGCTTCACAGCAACTGCAGCAGGCATATCAAACTGCTTCACTAAGAACAGTGTTGCATCTGCATCTTTAATATTGTTAAAGCTCAGCGGCTTGCCGTGCAGAATGCGTGCACCAGCTAAAGTGTTCGGTTTTGTATCTGTCCTGATGAAACGCGCCTTCTGATGCGGGTTTTCACCGTAACGCAGCGTTGATGTATTATCGCTGAAGAAGTTAACAATTGCTGCATCGTATTTATTTGTGTGTGTGAACACCTTGATCATCAGCTGTTTACGGAATGTCTCGTCTAAAGTATCGGCTTTTAATTTTTCGATGACTTCCTCGTAATCTGCCGGGTCTACAACAGTGATGACATGCTTGAAGTTCTTTGCTGATGAACGTAACATTGTCGGCCCACCGATATCGATATTCTCGATGGCATCCATTTCAGTAACGTCTGGATTTGCAACTGTCGCTTCAAATGGATAGAGATTCACGACCACTAAATCTAACGGCTGAATACCGTGAGTCTCCATTGCTTTTATGTGCTCAGGGTTGCTGCGGTCCGCTAATATCCCACCGTGAATGTTCGGGTGTAATGTCTTCACACGTCCGTCCATAATTTCAGGAAAGTTTGTTAGTTCACTGACTGACTTTACCGCAATATTATTGTCTTCTAATGCCTTTTTCGTACCACCAGTTGAATAAAGTTCAAAGTTAAGTTCTGTTAACTGCTGTGCAAATGGAATGATCCCCGTTTTATCTGACACACTTAGTAATGCTTTTCTCATAAGTAGACTCCTTATCGAATAATTTTCTTGATGACGCGTGGATAGAGTTCGTACTCTAGATTCTGAATACGTAATTGCAACGTCTCCTCTGTATCTTCTTCGTAGATCGGACAGCTCATCTGGTCGATGATCTTACCTGTATCCATACCGCTATCAACGTAATGGACAGTAGCGCCACTGACACGGCAGCCATAATCCAGCGCCTGTCCGACAGCGTTAACACCAGGAAAGCTCGGTAATATCGATGGATGGATGTTGATCATCTTTCCTTCATATGCATCAAGTAACGTCTTGCCAACAAGCTTCATATAACCGGCAAGAATGACCCATTCCACACCATCACGCTTTAGCTGTTCCAGTATCGCTGTCTCATATGCTGTTTTATCGTCGAATGCTCTCAGTTCATAGATGTGTACAGGCGTATCAAAACGACGGGCGCGCTCAATTGCGAACGCGCTACGTTTATCTGTATAGAGGCCTGTCACTTCAATATAATCCAGGAATCCTGCCTGAATATGCTCCATAATCTTCTCGTAATTCGAACCATTACCTGAAGCAAAGATCGCGACCTTAATCATATTCCACACCTTTGATGTCGATTGCTTTATCCCCACGTACGACATGACCGATTTCAAATACTTCTTCGTTAACGGCTGCACGCACTTTTTCAACTGCATCAGCCGGTACGATAAAGATAAATCCGATACCCATATTGAAGATATTGTACATTTCCAATTTGTCGATGCTGCCTTTTTCCTGTAATAAGTCAAAGATCTTCTGACGCGGAATGTTTGTAACATCGATTTCCGGATATAACCCGTCAGTCACAAAGACACGCGGAACATTCTCAATAAAGCCGCCCCCGGTCACGTGACACATACCGTGTACGTCCGCTGCATTCAAGATTGCCTTTGCACTCTTAACGTATAGACGTGTTGGTTCTAACACAACATCCAGTAACGTCTTACCATTATCAAATTCAGCATCTAGATCGAGATTATTATCTTTAATGATCTTACGGACTAAGCTGTAACCGTTTGAGTGAATACCGCTTGAAGCAAGTCCTAATATCACGTCACCTTCAGCAATACGTTCACCTGTAATATATGCATCCTTCTCAACAGCACCGACAGCAAATCCAGCGATATCATAATCACCTGTATGATACATATCGCCCATCTCTGCAGTTTCTCCGCCGATCAGTGCACATTCACTTTCAGCACAGCCCTCAGCAACACCTTTAACGATCTGTTCGACGATTACAGGGTCTACTTTATTTAATGCTAAGTAATCAAGGAAGTATAACGGCATCGCACCTGTCGTTAAAATATCGTTCACACACATTGCCACTGCATCGATTCCAATTGTGTCATGACGATCACTATCGATTGCAAGACGTAATTTCGTACCTACCCCATCAGTACCTGAAACGAGAACAGGTGCTTTCATGTTCAGCTGTGATAAGTCGAATGCCGCACCGAAACTGCCGAGCCCTCCAAGCACTTCTTTACGCATCGTCTTATTCACATGCTTTTTCATGCGTTCAACCGCTTCATATCCTGCATGGATATCAACGCCTGATTGTTTATAACTTTCAGCCATAATTATACTCCCTTCTTCTTCTTCTCTTTTTCTTCCGGTAATACATGATCCACGATTTCAATCGGGTAGTTCCCTGTAAAGCAGGCATTACATTCACCTTTAGAGTCAAATGAACGGAATACTTCGTGCATACCATCCACCGATAAATATGTAAGTGAATCTACTTCCAGCTCTGCTTCGATTTCAGTAATGCTCTTATTTGCCGCGATGAGTTCTGCGTGCGTTGATACGTCGATACCGTAATAACACGGATGAATGAGCGGTGGACTAGAGATTGCCATATGCACTTCTTTCGCACCTGCCTGCTTCAATGTCTTCACGATAAACTTGCTCGTCGTACCACGTACGATCGAATCATCGATAACGACGACACGTTTACCTTCAATGACGTCACGAATCGGTGAATGTTTCATACGGACCGCACGTTCGCGCATCTTCTGATCCGGCGAGATAAAGGTTCTGCCGATGTAGCGGTTCTTGAGCAGACCTTGTTCGTTCGGAATCCCACTTGCAAGAGAGAAACCTTTCGCTGCCTGTAATGAAGAGTCCGGTACACCGATTACAACGTCCGCTTCGATATTCATCTCCTCGTAGAGTTTACGCCCTAAAGCTTTACGTATTTCATATAATGAATGCTTACGGAATTCTGAATCCGGACGTGCGAAGTAGACATATTCCATAGAACACATATTGGACTGTGTATTCATCGTATAGGCATCTTCTGCCAGACCCTCATGAGATAGGGTAAGCACTTCACCAGGTTCGATATCACGAATATATTCTGCACCGACCGCTGTAAACGCACACGTTTCACTTGCCACACAGTATGCACCATCAACCTTACCGAGCATCAGCGGACGTACACCGTGTGCATCACGTGCTACGAAGAGCTTTTCAGGATGTAACACGAGAAATGAGAATGCACCTTTAATCTGATTTAATGATGCTTTCAAGTTATTCAGCTTATTATCTGATTTCGCCTTTAACAGCAGATGTCCTAACACTTCTGAGTCGCTGGACGTCTGGAAGATTGCACCTTCAGATTCCAGTGCAAGCCTAATCTGCTCAGCGTTCGTCAAATTTCCGTTATGTGCAAGACCAATGTCGCCCTTAGAATGCTTGAAGATAAATGGCTGAACGTTAGACATTTCAGATGCACCCGTCGTTGCATAGCGTACATGACCGATTGCGTGATGAAAGTGGCTTAATGACTCGAGTTTCACCTCACTGATCGCTTCAGGTAATAATCCCATGCCGCGCGCGCCATAAATATTCTTCTCGTCGGAACATACGATACCTGCACCTTCCTGACCACGATGCTGTAATGAATGCAGTGCCATATAAGTGAGTTCCGCGGCATTTGGGTGACCCCAGATACCGAATACACCACACTCTTCGTTTAGACCTCTGATGTCATACATGCGTGAACTGCCCCTTTCCAAGCCTCCGTCATACGATTCACGTCTAATGTAACTTCCCCTTGGTTCGTAGATAATTTAAATGATTCTGTACCGAATGTACCGACTGCTTGTGCACCTTCGATATTAATTTCCATACCTTGTTTCGCAATAACAATGTAGTTCCCCTGTGTTTCAGCAAACAGTTCTGCATCATTCACATCAAGCTGCGCTTCAAGACCTGTATTGAAGTATGCTGCAATCTGTGCAAGTTTCACACCGACCCCACCTTTACCGACCGCTTGAACATGACCAAGCTTACCGTCAATAATATGCTGACGAATCGCTTCACCGCGCGCTACTTCCTGCTCGAGGTCGATCGTTACATCAGTATGTGCGACTTCATTGAATAATACCTTCTCGATCTGGCTGCCACCGAAGTCCGGTTTAACCTCTCCAACGAAATAGATTGTATCGCCTTTAGACGGTTTAAAATCTACTAAATAATCAACATCTTCAATCAATCCGACCATACCCACTACTGGTGTCGGGAAGATTGCATCACCTTTTGTTTCGTTATATAGGCTGACGTTACCTGAAACAACAGGTGTGTTCAGCGCGCCACACGCTTCCGCCATACCACGTGTAGAATCTGCTAGCTGCTGATAGATTTCAGGCTTTTCAGGATTACCGTAGTTTAAGCAGTCCGTCATTGCAAGAGGTAAGCTGCCGACAGCTACTAGGTTACGGTATGCTTCTGCAACGACCATCTTACCGCCTTCATATGGGTTGTTGAATACGTAACGTGCTTCACCATCTAAGGTTGCAGCGATGGCTTTTTTCGTACCTTCAACACGTGTTACACCTGCTGATAGTCCTGGCTTGATGATCGTGTTTGCACCGACCTGCTGATCGTACTGTGAATATGCCCAGTTCTTAGAAGCCATCGTCGGGTGAGATAATAACTTCATCAATGTATCCTGTGCATCGATATTTGAGTAGTCGTGATGCACATCATCAAACTGCGCTGCACGACCTTCTAGTACGTACACCGGCGCTTCGTCAGATAATGGCTGAACCGGAATATCTGCAAATACTTCACCTTCATATGTCAATACGAAGCGGTCTGTATTTGTTACTTCACCAATCACTGCATTATCCAATTCGTAATGGTCGAATAACTCTAAGAATTTCTGTTCCGTCCCTCTTTCAACAACAAGTAGCATACGTTCCTGTGTTTCAGATAACATCATCTCATATGGTGAGATACCCGCTTCACGCGTTGGTACTTTCTCGAGTTCAAGATGGATACCGCTGCCACCTTTCGCCGCCATTTCAGAACTTGATGATGTCAGACCTGCCGCACCCATATCCTGGATGCCGACTAATTCAGGGAAGGTGATGGCTTTAAGTGTCGCTTCCATCAACTTCTTACCGACAAATGGATCGCCGATCTGCACTGATGGGCGTTTAGATTCGCTCTCTTCACTTAATTCTTCAGAAGCGAATGTTGCACCGTGAATCCCATCACGACCCGTCTTAAGTCCCACGTAGATAACAGGATTGCCTTCGCCTTTCGCTGTTCCCTTTTGAATCTTGTCATGGTCGATAATACCGACGCACATCGCATTGACGAGGGGGTTGCCTTCGTACTGACGGTCAAACTCGATTTCACCTGCAACTGTCGGAATACCGATACAGTTACCGTAGCCGCCGATACCTGCAACGACCCCTTTGAATAGACGCTGGTTCTGCTTCTCTGTTAGTTCACCGAAGCGTAAGCTGTTAAGTAACTGGATTGGACGTGCACCGATGGATACGATATCACGGACGATACCGCCGACACCTGTCGCCGCACCTTGGTACGGTTCAATGGCAGAAGGATGATTATGGGATTCAACCTTGAATACAACGGCCTGGTTATCACCGATATCCACGACACCTGCGCCTTCACCCGGTCCCATCAATACGCGTTCACCTGTCGTCGGGAACTGCTTTAAGAAAGGTTTAGAATGTTTGTATGAACAGTGTTCACTCCACATTACTGAGAAGATTCCGATTTCAGTATAGTTTGGCATACGTCCTAGAATATCGACAACTTTGTCATACTCTTTATCTGAAAGCCCCATATCCTGGTATAATTTATTCTCTTTAATTTCATTTGCAGTTGGTTCTAGAAACTTGACCATGATTATTTCCCCCAGCTTTCTAAAATGGATTCGAATAATTTCACACCGTCATCCGTACCAAGCAATGCTTCCATCGCACGTTCCGGGTGAGGCATCATACCACATACGTTGCCTGCTTGATTCACGATTCCTGCGATATCTTCGATCGAGCCGTTCGGATTGTCATGATACGTTAAGATAATCTGATTGTTTGCTTTCAGTTCAGCTAACGTTTCATCTGAGCAGTAGTAATTTCCTTCGCCGTGCGCAATCGGATAGATCACTGTTTCATCTTTATCATACTTATGTGTAAACTTCGTGTCGTTATTGACGATTTTAAGTGGCGCATTCTGACAGATAAACTGATGCTTCGTATTATGCATTAGCGCACCTGGTAATAACCCGATCTCCGTCAGGATCTGGAATCCATTACATACACCAAGCACCGGCTTACCTTCAGCAGCTAAACGCTTTACTTCAGGAACGATGGGCGCAACACGTGCCATCGCACCACAGCGCAGGTAGTCACCAAATGAGAATCCTCCTGGAATTAACACACCATCAAAACCTTCAAGTGACGTCTTACGATAATCTACATATTCCGCTTCAAAGCCAGTATTCAAAGCTGCATTGAACATATCGCGATCACAGTTTGAACCTGGAAATTCAATCACAGCAAATTTCATTATTTCGTCTCCTCATCTTCAACAATTTTGTAGCTGTATTCTTCGATTACAGTATTCGCAAATAACTTCTCACTTAATGTATTGACTATGTTCGCAACGGCCTGTTCGCTCGCTTCGTCAACCGTCATATATAATACTTTACCTACGCGAATATCGTTGACTTGAGTGTAGCCCAGGTCATGTACCGCACGTGTTAACGTTTGTCCTTGTGTGTCTAATACCTGTGGTTGTAATGTGATGTATAGTTCGATTTTAGTCATTTTATAACGCCTCCAGTTTATTATAGAATTTAGTATAAGTATCAATCAGTGAACCTGTGTCTTCTCTGTATACGTCTTTATCAAAGTTTTCTTTCGTGTCCTTATCCCAGATGCGGCAAGTATCCGGTGAAATTTCGTCTGCAAGCAGGATGTTACCGTCCTGATCCTTACCAAACTCAATCTTGAAATCAATGAGCTGTAAGTTCATCTCATCCATCATCTTAATGAGCATGTCATTGATGATTAACGCCTGGCGTTTCAGTTCAGCGATGTCTTGATCATCTGCGATACCCAGTAACTTCACATGGTCATCTGTAATAATCGGATCGTTCAGTGCATCTTCCTTATAATAGAACTCTACAAGCGGTGATTTGAACTGCGTGCCTTTATCAAAGCCGAGACGCTTGACAATTGAACCTGCAGCATAGTTTCTGACAACAACTTCAAGCGGGATAATCGTAACTGCTTTAACCAGCTGTTCAGTGTCGCTTAACCTCTTGATAAAGTGTGACTCCAGCCCTTCTTGTGCAAGGCGCTCGAAGAAATAGCTTGTAATCAAGTTGTTCAGCCGACCTTTACCAGCCATACTATCTTTCTTTGCACCGTTCCCCGCTGTTACTTCATCTTTATATTCGATGCGGAACACATGGTCCTCATCCGTACTGTATACACGCTTTGCTTTTCCTTCATAAACTAAAGTCATTTCATCAGCTCCTTATATATAGGATAATAAGTATCCGTATCATCGCCCAACAAAAGGGTAATATGTCCCATCTTCCTATTTTCTTTCCTAGCCTCTTTACCATATACATGGACATGCCATTCTGGATGTTCTGGGAAGAGGTGTTCCATCAAGTCCAGATCCTGGCCGAGCAGATTATACATCACAGCAGAACTGTGGAGCTTGATTTGCTTCGGTAATCTGTAGCCAAGCACCGACAGAATATGCGTATCAAATTGCGAATAATCACACGCTTCAATAGAGTAATGTCCGGAGTTATGAGGACGCGGTGCAATCTCGTTGACATAGAGCTTACCCTCTTTATCAATAAAGAATTCCACAGTAAACGTACCCACGAAATGAATCTTATGAATGATCTTCTCCACTTCAGCAATCGCAGCTTCTGTATACTCATGCGCATGCTTCACCGTCGTACTGAACAGTATCTGGTTACGATGGACATTCTCCTGTACAGGGAAGTAGACGACCTCTCCCTGAAGATTACGTGACGCTGTAATCGATATCTCACGGTCCAGCGCAATACGCTTCTCTGCAACGAGAATAGTACCATCAGCCATGTTATATGCTTCTTCTAGCTGTGCTTTCTCCGCTACAACAAGCTGTCCTTTCCCATCATAACCGCCGAACACAGTCTTCAGTACGAGTGGCAGACCGATTTCACGCACAGCATCATCGACATCCGCTGGACCTTCGATACGCTTATATGGAACAACCGTAGCGCCACTTCTTGCGATGGCTTCCTTCTCACTGAGACGATTCTGCAGTATGTTTACCGTCTCAAAACCTTGAGGTACATGATTTTCTTTCGCAATGACTTCTAGTGCCTCTGCATTAATATTCTCAAATTCATATGTGATGACGTCGCTATAGCGGCTTAACGTTTTCAATCCTGCAATATCATTGTACGGTGCATGCACGAAATGATGTGCCACGAAGCGTGCAGGACAGCGCTCATCAGGATCAAGCACAGCAACTTTAAATCCCATACGCTGTGCAGACTGTGCCATCATCTTACCTAGCTGACCCCCGCCGATGATACCAATCGTGTCACCGAGCGCAAATTTATTTAAGGTCATGCTGCATCGCCTCCACCTTCTTGACTAAAGATGCTTCATAATCATCCAGCTGTGCTACTAAAGCAGTATCTTTCAGACTGAGCATACGTGCAGCAAGTATACCGGCATTCTTAGCACCCGCCTTACCGATAGCAGTCGTGGCTACCGGAATTCCACCAGGCATCTGTACAATTGATAATAAGGAATCCATTCCCTTCAAAGCCTTCGATTCAATCGGTACACCGATCACCGGAAGTGTCGTCATCGAAGCGACCATTCCCGGTAAGTGCGCCGCACCACCAGCACCCGCGATAATAATCTCAATGCCCTTACTACGAGCAGACTTCGCAAAATCAACCATCGCGAGCGGTGTACGATGCGCAGATACAATACTCGCCTCGTAGTCGATGCCGAAAGCTTCAAGCATTGTAACCGCTTCTTTCATCGTCTCCCAGTCAGAAGAAGACCCCATTATTACTGCTACTGTCACAACTATCACCCTTTATAATTATTTGAAAACCGTCTTCATTTATGTGTATATTACTTATATAGCATAACAATGACAGATACAGATTTCAACGTAAAAAACGAACAATTATTGTTTTTTTTATTAATTATTATTTTTTTGTTCGTATTTTTAGATTGTTTACTGCTATAATGATATTAAATGTTCGAATAAATGGAGGGAACTGGAATGTCAGCAAAAGTATTAGACGGAAAGAAAATTGCAGCGGATTATCGTGCGAACCTTGCACAGGAAGTCGAACAGTTAAAGGCACAAGGGGTTACGCCAAATCTAACTGTGATCCTTGTAGGAAATGACGGTGCAAGCCAGAGCTATGTGAACAACAAGAAGAAATCTGCTGAGAAGATCGGTATGAGCTCAAGTATCATCCATCTTGATGAAAGTACGACTGAAGCGGCATTATTAGAAGAAATCGACAAGTTGAACAAGGATGACAATGTACATGGAATCCTTGTACAAGTCCCACTACCGAAACAAATCGATGAAACGAAAGTGCTAGAGAAGATTGCACCAGAAAAAGACGTTGACGGCTTCAATCCGATCAACATCGGCCGACTCTATGCAGGGGTTGAAACATATATCCCTTGTACACCACTGGGCATTATGGAAATCTTAAAGCATGCAGATATAGACCTGGAAGGAAAGGATGTTGCGGTCATCGGGAGAAGCCATATCGTAGGACAACCCGTTGCGAAACTATTAACAGATGCGAATGCAACGGTAACATTACTGCACTCTCGCAGTAAAGATATGGATGCAGTATTAAAACGCTCTGATGTTATCGTATCTGCTGTAGGTAAACCAGGATTAGTGACGAAGGATGTCGTGAAAGAAGGCGCAGTGATCGTAGATGTAGGAAATACAGTCGTTGACGGAAAGTTAACAGGAGACGTTGTATATGATGAAGTTTCTGAAGTTGCTGGCGCAATCACACCCGTACCAGGAGGCGTAGGACCTTTAACGATTACAATGGTATTAAATAATACATTACTTGCAGCGAAACGTGCGCAGAAATAATAGGTGAGACACTCAACTGAAGTTGGGTGTCTTTTTTGTGGGTGCAGGTACATTATCGGGCCAATATTTAATATGCTATTATTTTGGTACATTTTTGAGTGCCAATATTTCTTAAATAACCTGATTTGGCGCTGAAAATGGCACTCAAATCATTTTTCAGCGCCATTTTCAGTGCCATTTTTACTTCTTTTCATAGTAAATACCTCGATTAATCCCTTTTTTTATATAATGTTTGCTCAAAATTCTCTGTAATGTACGGTTCGGCATTTCTAGATGACGATTCAGATCACATTTACGAATCTTATCCACGCGAAACAGTTCTAACATACGGTACACGATATCGACCGCTTCACGATTACTCACCCTATGCCCGCATCGACATTGATACTTATGACCCTTAACATCTCGAATCATACCAACACGACGACACTTCGGACATCGTATACCTGGCTTTATATCATCCATATCATAATCATCAGTATTATAAAACTTGGAGTCATCCCCGTGATGGGCGATCAGCGCCTCACTCAGCCTCATCATATCTTCACAGATGCCAGCGTTCCCCTTTAAATAGTCCACGACACGTCCAAGATCATAATAAAACAAAATATATTTATCAGTATCCCCGATTAATTGAAACGATTCGTTCATAAATACAACACGACTTGTCACTTTGTAATGAAAGCCGTGCTTCAGTAAAAACTGCTTTAGCCCTACTTCACTAGCAGTAAGCTGCATCATCAAACGCTTATTCACACGACCATTCGCACTTTTAAACAACCCATCCCTATACGCATAAACCCCACTATAATGCTTAACGTCAAAATGAAACACATACTGTCCAGCTAACACTAAAAAATCAAACTGCGCACTATAATCCTCCAGATAAATATCCCAGAGGACCACAACACCATCAATTTCACCCATAACATCCAGAAATTTGCGTTCACCTTCAAATCCAGACAAATAACGCCTCAATAAATCATAGTCTGATTTAGATAAATCCAATCGACCATATAACTCGTGAAGCAGCAATAATTTATCATTCGTTTCATGAAATTTCGCTATCATATGTCACCTCACAAAAAACATAACCGTAACCACCAAATCTGTCAAAAACCTATTTTTCAAAAAATGCACATCAAAATAACCATAAGTAAGGCAAAAAATAAAAAAAGCACATTAAAATATTAAAAAACTGCATGAAATTCATGCAGAAATTAAAATATCATATTAAAAAAAGCACAGCTAGCGCTGTGCTTTAATAACTCTATTAACCAGATACTATACTGTAATACTCATCTTCGGACCAAATGGCTCGAAGTGTACGCGGCTTCTATCGATGCCCATATCACTGAAGATCTCAAGCATGCCTTCCATAAATCCAACGGAACCACACATATAGATTTCTTCGTTACCGTTCATAATTCGTGATAGCTTCTCTTTCGTTAAGCGCCCCGCACTTTCTGAATAGTTAAAGTAGAACGCAACATTGCTGTTATTATGAAGCTTCGTAATCTCATCTTTAAATGGAACAGCATCACGGTTATAAGCTGAATGAATAAATTTAATGCTGCGTTTATCCACCTCATCCTCTAACATACTCATGAGTGGCGTCATACCTACGCCCCCACTTATAAACACGAGGTCCTTATTATCAGTCTCAACTAGGAACTCACCCGCCGGCGCAGATAACAGAATCTCATCTCCTGCTTGCACATGATCATGTAAATAGTTAGAGACCATCCCTCTCTCTTCACCTGCAACGTCACGCTTAACCGCAAACTTAAGTCCACGAGATGTATCAACAGAACAGATTGAATAATGACGTAATGCATCATTTGTTTCATCTTCAGGATGCACCTTCACTGTAATATACTGACCCGCTTTCACAGGTTTCAATTGAACCGCATCACTCTGAACCGTGAATGACTTAATTTCAGGAGACTCCTCCTTAACCGCTACAACCTTGAACGGTACAAATCCTTGCCAGTCCGCTTCATCATACAGTGCTGCCTCCATCTGAATAAATACATCAGCAATCACTCCATATGTCTCTGTCCAGGCCGCCACAATCTCAGGCGTTGCCGCATCACCTAGTACATGCTGAATCGCCCAGATCAAATTCTCACCCACAATCGGATAATGCTCCGGTTTAATCTCTAGCGCTCTATGCTTATGCGCGATTTGGTTGACATTCGGAACAATCGCCTCCAGACGATCAATATGCTTCGCCGCAGCGATAACTGTCTGTGCTAATGCTGTCTGCTGACGCCCTAACTTCTGGTTCGTCTTATTGAAGACATTGAGTAACTCAGGATGCGCTTCAAACATATGCTGATAGAATGCTGAAGTAATCTCCGTACCATGCTCCTCCAGTACTGGAATCGTCGCTTTGATGATATTCTTAGTTTCTTCTGTTAACACATTAACTCCCCCTCTTTAAAGATACATTATAAATACATCTTTAATATACACCTCATCTACACAAATTACAATCATTTATATAATATAAAAACAAAAAATTCACGTTCTAATGCTATAATATGGATGATAAGGAGAGATGACCATGAAACTAACACTTTACTCAGATTACTCATTACGTGTCTTGATGTATATCGCACGTCAAGAGCACCGTGTTCAAATAGATGAAATTGCAAATTTTTACGGGATTTCGAAGAATCACCTGACGAAGGTTGTGAATAACCTCGCGACGCTCGGTTATATTGAAACGACGCGCGGACGCGGTGGCGGCATACGCATCAAGATGGCACCTGAAGAAATTAATATCGGTGCTTTAATAAGAAAGACCGAGGAACATTTCAACTTAGTCGAATGTTTTGATCGTGAGACGAACACATGCCCGATTGCAGGGATATGTGGGCTGCAAGGTGTACTCGGTGAAGCATTGAATGCATATCTATCAGTGCTAGATAAGTATACGCTGCAGGATATATTGTTTAGAAAAATCGCGTTATAAAAGGACTTTGGATAATCCAAAGTCCTTTTATAATACAAAGAATAGTAGCAGCATGACGAAGATTGAAATCATCAGCTTCATCAGAAAACGCAAAAAATCACCCCTGATATATATCGAGGGGTTAAGAATATTGAGTACCTTTTAATTTATTACTTATGAGGTTTCTTTAATATTATTAAAACCAACAGAGAAAATAAGCCATTGAAATAATCCAATAGATAACTGATTTTGGGTTAAAGTGATTTCGAATAACTGATGAAATATTATACCAAAATAAAAGGCTGCAGAAATCCTTACCATTATTTCATTCTTTTTTAATACATAGCTATAAAATATCGTATACAATATGCCCACAAAAAGAATTAAACCAATTATACCTACTTGTAACATTGTATTAATATAAATGTTATGAGGAGACGCATTCAGAGAAATTATTATTGAGGCCTTGACATCCGGACCATATCCAAACCAAGGCTTTTCATTTATTAAGTTCATTACTTCAGACCATATTTCTAATCTACCAGACATAATACTTTTCCCAGTATTTTCAATCATCCAACTCTCTAATTTTGGATAAAAATTATAACTTGGAAGCTTCGCATAAATAACGATTATAAAGACAAGTATACCTATATATGTCACAAAGAAAAGATTTGCTCTAAACATACTCTTAGTTATTTTACCCCAGCTTATAAATACAGAAACAACTATTATTATCGACATAATAATTGATCTAGTATCACTAATAATGATTAGTAACGTTGATAACAATATACCGATGATGGGTAGTACTTTATTATTTGAATAATTAAACTTCAAAATTATAAAAAATAATGCTATAAAACCATAAGCCCCTACTAAGTTAGAATTTGGATATACACTCATAAATTGAGAGAATTTTCCCAAAGTCGCAGCATAAATTAAGTTTAGAGAAACATAAATAAATGACATAATATAAGAAAAATTGATTTTAAAACTATTCCACTTTATCGTAGAAAAACTTATAAAAAATAGCATTATTGCTGCGAATTGTAAAGTGTTATTCAAAGTTGAATTATAGTTTAATACAGACGAAAATAAAGAACTTAATATATATAATAGTGAGATTATAAAGAATGATGTTAATGATTTATTGTAAGTTTTTTTTAAAATTAATTTATAAAGTAGATTTAAAAACATTAACAAAAGGCTAAAAATAATAGATAAATTCCCAACAATGTTCCCAGGGATTGAATTTAACGTTCCAAACAGTAGCAAAATAAAGGTTAAAGCAAAAAGGATATTTTCAATATATATTTTATTAATTTTCAACATCGTTATCTCCATCTTATTTTTTATCTTATAATAGACTTATTTTTATTGAGTAAGATTAGAAACGTTAAAGCTAACTTAACAAATAAATATATAGATGTTGCTATACAATACCCAATCAAACCATAAGTCGGTGTCAATATAAGAGATAGTACTACATACAAAATACAATAAAAAATCTGTAGCTTTAATAGTAATAAAGATTCTATGAACTTAATCGTAAATGGGTGAACAATACTAATAACTAGAGACAAACAGCAAATTACACTTACATAACTAACTATATTGCTAGCTTGCTCTAAATAATTATTATAAAAAATATTTATATACAAAATAGAGCTATATTTTATAACGTAAAAAAGTGGTATTAGTATCACTACTAAAAATATTAATATTTTTAGTATCATTTCTTTTTTTATCTCTTTTTTAGCAATATATGAAAGGATGACGTTATTAATAGGTGTGGTAACTAACGAAACCATTTTTCCTGCCGTAGAAGCAATAAAATATACGTTCACTGCCATAGGGCCTATTATTGGTAATAATATTATTCTATCAAAATAGTTAAGTAAATTTATTATAGAATTAATAACCATTAAGTTTATATAACTAAAATATATTTCTTTATCAAAAGTTATTCTAAAATTTAATGGCTTTCTATCAATAAAGTAGATATATCTAATTAATGTTACCAAGCCTGCCAATTCACCTATTACGAATATAAATGAATAGTTAATATCTAAACATATATATATATATATTCCTAAAAGATAGCTCAAAAATATAAGTATATTTACTTTTAATATTCTCATATAATTTAATTCTTCACGCATGTACACCAGCAAATAAAATCTAGTAAATATAAAGATTGAAAAGAATAAGAATCCACATGAAGTAAATATATCAATTTTATATACTAAGAGCAGTGTAATCGTTATGATTACATTTATTATAGATATAAGAAAAAATAATGATGAAAATACATTGTGTTTTTTTATTATATCTAAAGAATTACTTGTAATAAGCCTTGTATTAGTTAATGTATTGGATAATGCTGTAGAGAGGATCATTATATAACCATACATCACGATTACATTTGAAAAATTTATTTTATCTTCAATTTTATTTAAAGTAGGAAATACTAAAAGCTGTATAGCTAGTACTATTAGCATATTTGATATTATATTAATGAGGGAGTCTTTAAAAAAGCTTTTCATCGCTTCAACTCTACATAGATTTTATTATATATCTTACCTATGGTTTCCCAATTAAAACCTTCTAAAAAATCTTTATTTTCTAAATTACATTGAATATCTGAATAATTTCTAACAATATATTTTATACCACTACAGATTTCATTGTAATTATTAGCTTGAACGGGCACTCCATATTCATAATCATTAAAGTATCCATATATACCTTCATACTTAGTGTATACAATCGGTAAATTCTGAGATAATGCTTCTATATATACTAAACCAAAAGTTTCGTTGAATGATGGCATAACGAAAATATCACTTTCTCTATAAATATTTTTTAATTGCCCCTTTTCCAACTCCCCAAGATAAGTGAAAGGATGTATTAATTCTAGTTGATTAAAGTAATTCTGGTCAATAATTTTTCCGGCTACTTTTATGTCAATTTTATATTCACTTTCCAATCTACTAACCGCTTTTAAAATATTGTGTAGGTTTTTATTTTTATAGATTCTACCAACATATATTAAATTTAATTTGTCTTTTAGTGTACGGACATCTGTATAAACATTATCATGCCAATACGAATCTATTCCATTTGGGATTACCTTAGAATTAATAATCTTTTCGCATAAGATAGCATCAGTTTTAAACAAATCTAAGAGTTTTTTTTTATATGAATTATTGGGAAAAATTATTAAGGATGCATTTTTAAGTGTATTTTTATATAAATGCATATTATACTTTTTATATTTTAGCGAATAGTTGATATCTGTATTCCGTACAGTTAATATATATGGTATTCCGTATTTTTCATTCAACTTCAAGGCCAGAACACCATCATTAGTTAAAGTATGAGCATGTATTAGTTTAATAAAATTTAATGGAATATTATTTTCTAAGTACTTTATGGTTTTAATTGCTCTGTTACGATTAAAAATTCTGTCATATTTTGTAAGTATAACAGGTGCGTAAATCTCGATATTTTCTATGTTATTGTCAAAGTCTACTTCATTATATAACGGATTAAATATGTAATGTACAAAGTCTGAATCCATATTATTAATAGCATTTTTATATATTTCAGTAAAAATATAATTAGAATTTAAATGTAATATCTCCATTATTGATTGGGTCCTTTCGTTGCTTTCATCTAACATTATCAAAAAGTAAAATCAGATAAGATAATAAGTGCTAATTGTCTTTTTAAATTTCTTTTATATATTTTGCAAATTCCCTATAGACTATATCTGCATTAAAATTCTTATCATATAACTTTTTCGCAGCATTTGATTGTTCACTTTGAAAATCGTCATCCATTGTATACCTATCAATTAGCTTAGCCAAGTCTTTTGAATTTTTGTAAAAATTACCACATTTATTTAAAAGTAATAGCTCTTTCATCATTCCTTCAACTCCAACTAATATTGGAACACCAAATGACAAATATTCACCAAACTTATTAGGTAGGTTATTTCTATAGTTAATACTGTCTATGTATGGCGCAATACCTAATATGGAATTATTTAGTAAAGATGATATTTCATCTTGATTTATCCAACCAGGAAAGATTATTCTTTCATCTTTTCCATAAACTTCTTTATACTTCTCTAAGTTTTTACCAACTCCACATAACACTATTTTTATGTCTTGATTATTTAAATAATTTAATGAATCAAAAATAGGCTCAATATTAAATTGATCACTGAAGTTGCCAACAAATGTTATTATTTTATCGTCAGTTTTTAGTTTATATTTAGACCATAAATCATAAAAGTTATTTTCTACATTAAGAATTGGATATGCTGTATGGATTACACAATCCTGTTTTCTTAATTTTATACCTGCTATGTCAAGACCATAATCTAAGAATTTACTAGTTACACCAATTATAGAATATGAATTTTTTAATATTGATTTTAATTCTAATTTATTTTTTTTCACTAAAACATCAGTTAGATATTTCAATTTATTAGGAAGGACATCATAATATATTTCCGGCCATAAATCTCTAATGTCTATAATATATTTTACATTATGTTTTTTTGAGTATTTCATAACGGCTTTTGCTAAATCTATTGGAGCTAACGTACATAAAATGATATCAGGAGTATCCATCATATATGAAACATCGATAAATTTTTTTGATAACACTTTATAATGAATCAATCTATTAATTGAAACATTTTTTTGATATCCTTTTGTAGATAATAATTGAATGTGATAATTTTTATTAATTTCAACCAAAGTGTCATTGCTGGATCTAAATGACTTTGTATAGTGTTGAAAATTTGAAGAAAACCAAATAACTTTACAGTCCTCTGATAATATTTCAGCTAAATTTCCCATTCTTCTTAGCCTAACGTTCGCATCATCTGTTGGTAAAGGCTCTCCATCAGATACTATCCATATCGTTTTCATTTTATTCAACCTCTATTTCAATTTGTTTCATGACTTCTTCAACTTCTTTAATAGCCTTTTCTACAGATTCACTTTTGTAAATAATATGTCCGATTCTAGAGCCGCTACTTGTTAGTTTATTCACTTTGTCATTAACTCTCACATAAAAACATAAATCTACTATGTTATCATTATCATCAACATTTTCTAAACTCAGTTTCTTTACTATGCCCTCTAAACTTTGAAAATATCTAATAGTAGATCCATAACTTTCAATATTTCCAATACTTATCTTTTCTCCAATACTCTGCAAAATATGAAGTTTTAAAAGGTCAACATTTGTAGATTCTGGAACTAAGTGGCTAGTTATAAAATCTCCACCTAATCGTGCTCCTACCTCCACAATTTTCGGTCCAGAGTCAGTAATAATTATTTCAGTGTGTGATGGACCAATTGATATACCTAGAGCTTGATTTGCTTGTTTCGTAACCTCATAAATATTACTTAAGACTTCTCCCTCAAATTTAGAAGGAATTGAATGCCCTAGTTCAATAAAGTGAGGCTTACCAGTTGTAATTTTATCTGTTACTGCAATAATATGAGTTTCACCTTCAATAACTATACTTTCAACACTTATTTCATCACCTATTAAATATTCCTCAATTAGAATATCCCCATTTGTAGAATATTTTTTAGCATGATCAAAGGCATCCCTACTATATGTATCATCTTCTAATAAAAAAATACCTCTACTACCTGATGAATCAACAGGCTTTATAATTTTTTTTCCTTTAAACAGTTGCAATGCTTCAATAAAATCTTGGTAATTGTTAACTTTAATAAAATTAGGTATCGGTACTTGTTGCTCTTGCAGTTTCGTTCTCATTAATGCTTTGTTCGTAGCATTTAATGCAGTTTCAAAATCGATACCAATAAGATTGTATTTGTCATTAATTTTAGCGATTGATTTCATAGGCGAATCTGTAGCTGCAGTAATAATACATTTTGCATTCTCTTCTAAAAAAATAGTTTCAATTCTATCAGTATTATTAGTGCTAACTTCATAAAATTTATCAGCATACTCTATTCCAATGGCATTTGAATTAAAGTCGATTAATACAACTTCTAGACCTAGTTGTTTCGCCTTTTTTATTAGAGGTACTTGTAGTAAACTTCCACCTAAGATAATAATTTTCATACTATTCCTCTTTATCTAAAAATTTTGTCATAATAATAGTGTCAAAATATTCTCCATCATGATACTTTGAGCAAGGTATCTTACCAGTTACATTAAAGTTTAATCTTTTATACAGATTAATTGCATGATTGTTATACTCAAATACAAATAAATAAATAATTTTTAAATTTAAAGTTTTTTTACAGAAATTTGTGAATAGCGATAAGCTTGTTTTCCCTAATCCTTTTCCTCGATTTTCTTGATTTCCGATAAACATAAATATTTCTGCATTACTATTTATTAAGTCTAACCTATTAAATCCGATCATTCCTATAGGCTTATCATTAAAATCAATCATAAATGACTTTGTATTGCTATCAAACATTTTATTTTCAAACCACTTTTTGTGTTCTAATTCGCTTATTGGAAATAAGGTGCCAATCTGATCTCTTAAGAACTTATTTTCTTTCCAATGTAAAATTATTTTTTCATCAGAAATTCTTAATCCTCTAATTGAAATATTATCTTCTATCACAATTCATTCACACCTACTTGTTATTAATATTTTTACTAAATAATACTGAATATAAAGTTCTAATTATGATCTTAATATCAAGAAATACACTTTGATTTTCTACATAGTATACGTCATTTTTAAATTTTTCTTGTTGACTAATACTGTTTCTATAAAATGCTTGATTATATCCAGTAATTCCTGGTTTAACAGTTAATTTTCTTTCTTCTTCTTTTGAATAAATATCTAATGCTTCAACTGTATCCGGTCTTGGGCCTATAAAACTCATATCTCCTTTGATTACATTAAATATTTGAGGTAATTCATCTAGACTAGACTTTCTTAATAATCGACCTATATTTGTGATTCTTGGATCATCGTCAGAATTAAAAGTTGATCCATCAGTATTTCTATAATCTGGTGCATTTTCTTTCATAGACCTAAACTTATAAATTTTAAACTGATTTTTATTAATCCCTAATCTGTTACTTTTATAAAAAATATCTCCTCCATCTTCCAATTTTATTAATATGCTTATCACTATTGAAATGATTAAAAATGGCGGAAAAATTATATAGCATATGTACAAATCTATTAATCTTTTAAAATACTTTTTATACATAATTACATACCTTTTTTAAAATTTTTTTCAAATTAAAACAGATATATTCAATATCATCCTCTGTTAACTGATAATGTAAAGGTAGAGAAATTTCGTTTTTAAATAATTCATATGCATTTTGATAATCTTTAATATCAAATCCTAAATTTTTGTACGCTGTTAATAAAGGTAATGGCTTGTAATGAACATTACATGCTATATTAACTTTTGCCATTTCATTTATTATTTGGTCTCTCTGTTCTGATTTGATACCACCTATCCTTAATAAATATAGATGTCCGGATGATTTATATTCATTTGTAAAATGTTGTGGTTTAATAAATATATCATCGTTTAATAATTCATCATATTTGTTAATAAGGTCTTCTCTTTTATTTAAAAATCTTTGATATTTATCTAACTGTCCTAATCCTATAGCAGCAGAGATATCTGTCATGTTGCATTTATACAAAGGAGCGATAATATCGTATTCCCATTGTCCACTTTTATTTTTTGAAAATGCATCTTTGGTTTGCCCATGTAAACTTAGGTGCATATATTTAGAATAGATATAATCATCACTTATTCCACTTATACTCTTCCATGTAACTGCTCCACCTTCACCTGTTGTTAAATTTTTGACAGCATGAAATGAGAAACAAGTAAAGTCTGAAATGCTACCTATTAACTTGCCATCATAGGAAGCTCCAAATGAATGTGCAGCATCAGTAATAACTGCTATTCTGCCAATTGCCTCTTGCATCTTTCCATTTGCATTAAATTTCTCCTTGTTTTTCTCAACGATTTTAAAAATCTTTGAATAATTACATGGTATACCTGCTATATCTACAGGAATAATTGCCTTGGTCTTTGAATTTATGTAACCTTCCAATTTTGAATAATCCATTTGAAAATTATTCTGATTACTATCAACCATTACAATTTTTGCTCCAGTATGTGCAACTGCTGCAGCAGTTGCACTATATGTATAAGCAGGGATAATAACTTCATCCCCTTCTTTTATATTTAATAATCTTAATGTCATCTCTAAAGCTGCAGTGCAAGAATTGAGGGCAGCTGTTTTTGAAGTTCCTAAATATGATGAAACTTTTCGCTCAAATTCTTTGGTCTTTGGACCAGTAGTTATCCAACCTGACTTCAGAACATCAATAACATTATTAATTTCATCATCCCCAATATAGACTGGAGAAAAATTTATTACTCTATTTTCCATATTTATCGTCCTCCTTATTAGCTAAAGCGCCCAATAATTAATGTTTTCACTCTCGTAATTTTTAAATCTATTTTTTAAGTCAATGATTATACTTTCTTTGTTTAATAATTCTATAAAAATTTTATCATCGTTTTCATGAAATTGTTTATGATCAATCGCATATATTAAACCATCAAATGTATTTTCTATTTCATCAAAATCTTTAATAAAATTTGCTTGTATTCCTTTTTGATCAAAGTTCTCTATAAAAGGATCAATCACATATGGAGTAATATTATAGTCATTTAATTCCTTAATTACATCTAAAACTTTAGAATTTCTAAAATCAGGTGTATTTTCTTTAAATGTTAACCCCGCAATTAAGATTCTAGGGTTTCGTACTTTATTTATTTTAACTAAGTATTTAATTAAATTGGTAGCTATGAATTTCGACATATAGTTATTAATTTTCCTACCTGATGAAATTATTTGTGAATGATATCCTAAATTTTCAGCTTTATATATAAAATAATATGGATCTACTCCAATACAATGCCCGCCTACTAATCCAGGATAAAAACCTAATGCATTCCATTTAGTGTTCATAGCTTCGATAACATCATTAGTATTAATATCCATCAAATTAAACACTTGCGATAGTTCATTCATAAAAGCGATATTAATATCTCTCTGACTGTTTTCTACTACTTTTGCACTCTCAGCCACTTTAATGTTTGGAGCCTTATGAATACCCGCTTCAATAATAGAATCATATACATTAGCAATCAATTCTAATGATTCTTCATCTATTCCGGATACAATTTTGATAATATTTTTAACAGTATTTACCTTATCTCCCGGATTTATTCTTTCAGGTGAATATCCGACTTTAAAATCTTTGATTGACTCTAGTCCTGAAATTTTACTTAATAATGGAGCACAGATATCTTCCGTAACTCCTGGATATACTGTTGATTCATAGACAACGATATCCCCCTTTTTCAAATACTTTCCTACTAATTTAGTAGCACCTTCAATTGGATTTAAATTCGGGGTATTATCTTGTTTAATCGGTGTAGGAACAGTTACAATGAAAAAATTTACTGACTTTAAATCGTCTTCATCTGAAGTAAATTTCATACTGGTATTTTCTAAGCCTTCAGAACCTATTTCTCCAGTAGGATCGATATTGTTATTATATTGATTAATTTTATTTTCATCTATATCAAAACCTATTACTTCGTACTTCTCTGCAAATGCTACTGCTAATGGCATACCAACGTATCCTAAACCTATAACACCTATTTTAATATTATTCATTTTTTCCACCTCTATTATTATTTATGAATCCCAATAAATCTTTTTTTATTTCTGAACTATTTTGTAGATTATTTATCAATAAATTTAATTTATCTAAGGGAGAATCTTCTACTTTTCCTATATATATTTTTTCATATATTTGTTCAGGATGTATTTCATTCTCATTTAATAATTCTTCATACATCTTCTCTCCAGGTCTGATTCCAGTAAATTCTATCGGAATCTCATCCTCTTCAAAGCCACAAAGACGAATCATATTTTTAGCTAGATCTACAATTTTAACGGGCTCACCCATATCAAGGACAAATATTTCGCCACCTTTTGCAAGTGCTCCTGCTTGAATGACTAATCTAGATGCTTCTGGTATCGTCATGAAGTAACGTGTCATATCTGGATGAGTTACCGTTACAGGTCCACCTGCTTCAATTTGCTGCTTAAATTTAGGTATCACAGATCCTCTAGATCCTAATACATTACCGAAACGCACAGCAACAAACCTTGTTGTAGTACTCTCTTTATCCAATGCTTGAATAACCATCTCAGCGACGCGTTTTGTTGCCCCCATCACATTCGGAGGATTTACAGCTTTATCTGTAGATACAAGCACAAATCTACTCACTTCTGCATTTAAAGCAGCTTCAGCAGTATTTTTAGTTCCAATGATATTATTCTTCACAGCTTCTGTTGGATTATATTCCATTAATGGTACATGTTTATGAGCAGCCGCGTGATACACAATATCTGGTTTATATTTCAACATCTGTTCAAACATACGCTCACGGTCTTGAACATCTGCTATAAGAGGAATAATTTCAACACTACCCAGCAGCTTATTGTTTAACTCTTCATTAATTAAGTATATTGAATTCTCTCCATGCCCTAGTAATACAAGACGTCTCGGCTTGTATCTTACAATTTGACGACACAACTCTGAACCGATGGATCCTCCAGCACCTGTAACAAGTATCGTCTTACCTTCTATTTGTTCGGAAATCCCTTGATCATCAAGTTCAATAGGATCACGACCCAACAAATCTTCTACTTCTACTTTCTTAAGCTGTGAAACTTCAAGTTTACCTGCCATAACATCATCGATATTCGGCATAATTAAAACTTCTGACCCCGTTTCAGTTGCAGCTTTATGTATATCATTTAACTTTTGCTTATCCAGACTAGGAATAGCAATTACGATACGTTTGATATCGTATTTAGTTACTAAACTATGTATATCTGAGGTTGTGCCTCTCACTTTGATTCCATCTGTTAATTCAATATTCTTCTTGTTCACATCATCATCGACAGCTACTACAGGTTTCATTCCCATTGTAGGCGTTGTTAACATCTGATGAATCAATAGGTTTCCTCCGCGGCCTGCACCTACAACCAGGGTTGGAATTAATTCGATATCTTTATCAAGGATGTATCGTCTTAATACGCGCCAGCTTATTCTTGATCCACCAATTAATATGAGGTGCATCATCCAGGTAATAAATATTAATCGGATGAAGACTTGGCCATTGATGATAAATGCTAGAACTGAAGTTAATAAGATACTTGCCGTAACCCCTTTTACGATTGCCATCAGTTCATTAATACTCGCATATTCCCACGCACGATGATACAGATTGAATATGTATGCAAATAAATGATGACTTAGAAGAAGGATTACTGAATATACTATTAAATCATTGAGTTGATCACCTTCAAAGAACGGAAAGATAATTGAATAGCAGAAAAAGACAGAAAGTGAAACGATGATTGAATCTAAAAATATTAAGAACATTAACCTTTTTTTAGCAGTCATGATGTAAATCCTTTCGGTTAATTTGATTTGCCGTAGTATTTATAATAGTAGTAGTCTTCTGTGGATGATTGCTCAACATTGTTCAGAACTACTCCTAGTATGTTTGCATCTGATTTCTGTAGTACTTCCTTCGCTTTAACCAAATGATGCTTATTATTTGTTTCCGTGTTCGTGACTATAAGCGTTCCATCAGCTACAGTAGCCACAATTACAGCGTCTGTTACTGCGAGTACAGGTGGTGTATCAATAATGAGCATGTCGAAGTATCCTTCGAAGTTAGACAGTAATTCTTTAAAGCGATTTGAAGATAACAATTCGCTAGGATTTGGAGGAATGGGGCCAGAAGTCAATATTGATAAGTTCTCTATCTGGGTATTTTGAACGGCCTGGTTAACATTTATCTGATTCGTAATCAGATTGGATAACCCGAACACATTCTTTGTTTCAAATGTATGATGAACAGTCGGTTTTCTTAAATCACCATCAATAAGCAAAACTTTCTTTCCTGCTTGCGCATAAGCTACGGCAACATTAGCAGCAGTTGTTGATTTACCCGCTAAAGGCCCGGCTGAAGTGACAACGAGTTTCTTGATTTCATTATCAATCCCTGAGAACATGATATTCGAACGAATCATACGGTACTGCTCACTTACTGGCGATTTTGGATATAAATGCGTAATTAGTTTTCTCTTTTCAGGAAGTTGTGTTGATTTACTTTTTCTCTTAAACAATATATTCACCCATCTTTCTATTTTAAAGTTTTCTCATCGAAGTGTGGAATCGTACCAATCACTGGTAAGCCTAGAATTTCTTGAACTTCTTCTTCCGTTTTAATACGTTTATCTAACATACTATTCAAAAGTGTTATCGCTAACGCCAACAGTAAACCTAAGATTAAACCAATCAATGTGTTGATTAATGGCTTTGGTTTCACTGGAGAAGGCTTTAAATCTTCATCTGCTTTCGTAAGGACAGTGACATTATCTGTCTTCATGATCTTTCCGACTTCTTTAGAGAAGACCCTCGCAGTTTCATTAACAATCTTAGCTGCATCTTTATAATTCTTAGAAGTTGCGCTGATTGTGATCACCTTAGATTGTGTTGAATTTGAGACACTGATCTTTGACGATAAATCGTTGGAGATATTTAAATTATCCGCTACTTTGTCTAAGATGACTGGTGATTTAATAATTTCATTATATGTATTGATTAACTGTAAATCTGTCTGGTTAGCTTGTAACTCGAATTGTGTTTTATCATCTTTAGAATTCACCAGAATTTGTGTCGATGCTGAATATGTCGGCTTAATTAAAAAGAAACTTATTGCAGCAGCTAACAATGCACCAAGCAAAGACAGACCCACAATAAACTTCCAATTCCTTTTCAATAAATTCAAAACCTTCGAAATATCAATTACTTCTTCCATGTCTTCCTCCTAAAATCCTATTTAATTTCTATGTTTTTAATAATATCATAATATTCAATAATTTAGATTTGAAATTTCAAATTCTTAATATTTTTTATACAATGATTTACAATTCTTTGTTAATATTTAAAACAAAATTATTATTATTTACAAAAAAAGATGACGCATTACACATCATCTTCTTTAATTCTAATCTTAATCCCTTGAATCGATTCCATCTCATCCATCGGACTTCCCTTTTCACAGTAAGCAATTACAGGAACACCGCTTCCCTTATAATCACTTAACTTACTCGGCAAATATGGATTCTCTTCTTTAATCCCCTTCGTGTGTGCATCCATAACAATAAGCGCATCGAATTGCTTCGTCGCATTTAGAAATTCAAAGTATGGTAATGCTTCATGTACATTTACTTGAGTCATTTCATAGAGACTGACCATCTGTCTGACACTCGCAGGACTGCTTGTAAAGATATGAAATGCTAATGGTAAGTTAGATAGATTAAGTGCTTCAATAAGTTCTGGATGATCTATCAGTTCCTGAATTTCTTTAAGGCCGCGCGTTTCATAGAAATTACCGAAATAACCGATATTGAACGTTGCTTTATCGACTGTGATCAGTGCACGTTGCTTCTCATAGTAATGTGCACATAGTGTTGGATGTGGTCTGATGACGGATTTCTTGATAATTGACTGCTGTATGTCTTCCGTAAACCTTTTTATCATCTGCGTTCTCTGTTTATTGTTTGTAAATACGATTTCATCTGCAAATATAAAGGGGAGCAGTTCTACGAGATTATACAGGTTATTATCGATGTATGGATGATATTCTGCTGGTGCCTGTCTTTTTATTCTATTGACATAGGTAAAGGGTACTTTACTGTGTCGCTCTTTGTTCTTAATATCGTACAGCACAGGGTCAGAGAACTCTGCGATCCATTTTGTATTATTTGTCTTTAGTTTCCATGCTAATAGATGACTGGCCGGCCATAGTACTCTGGAATAGATTTCTTTATATGTATTGTTTCTTAACTTCTTAGTGCCTTGCTGCACGAATACATTCATCAGCTGATAGTTACTGAATGAGGATTTACTGTTAATGCCATAATGTTTCGCGATATATGGGTCTGATAGTTCGTTTAATGTGTAATCCGTTGTTCTCACATCGCTCATATTATTGGAGATTACATCAGCTGGTACTTTACGTTCGGCGATGCGCTTTCCGAGGATAACACCGCTTGTATCATTATACGGTGCAAAGCAATATCCGATGTATAGTGTCTGTGCGAGTCCTTTGTTTACCGTTTGATACGGGAGGTATTCAGCATGTATGCGCTGTAAATCCTGGATCACCTGCTGATAAGCTGTCACATCATGGTGCAGATATCTATTGATAAATCCTGCCTGAGCATCCATGCGGTTCATGATGAACTGCCTTATTGATATATCGTCTTCCGTGTCGAGTAACTGTGCGAGTGCCTGTATAACACTGATTCTATCTGTAACGTTAAATGCATAGCTCATCGACTGCCTGCTTACCGAGTGCTCGGTCAAATGTCTATAATAGACACATGCTGTACTGTCAATGACGTTGATGAGCGGTCTGAAGCGTGCTATGATGTGCGTCATCAGTACGACATCTTCTCCTGATGTCAGTGTTTCATCAAACCTTATGGTCTTTAAGTAATGTGTCGGAATCAGCTTCGCGCCGTTCATGGATAATATTTTAGTCAGTTTCATATAGTCAGATGTCAGTTGTCCTTTAAGCTGGTTCTTTTCTTTTTCTATGATATTATCCTGTTCAATCTCTTCATTATGAACATTATAGAGATGAAATACAGAAATATTAGCGAAATCGAGATGCTTACTTAGCTCAAATAATGTGTGTGGATGAAGTGTATCATCTGCATCCAGGAAGAGCGTATGAGAATATTGAGCAATTTCAATTCCTTTATTGCGTGCAATCGATGCGCCATGACCTGATTCAATGATGTGATACGTGAATTCTTTTGTAAGTGAATTTAAGGTCTCTCTGTCTTCTTCGACAGAGTCTTTATCTCCATTCAACACAAAGATCACTTCAAACGTCGTTGTTCTGAAGGTGTTAATATTTTCTATCAATTGATGTAAATACTTTCGGCTTTTATATAATGGGACGATAACAGATATTCCTTTATTCTTTATTGGCTGGACGCTTTCTTCTACTGTATCTTCAATATATAAAGGTTCGTTACGTTCAATTTTTGATAGTAATTGATCGATCTCCTGAATTCTCTTTCTTATACGCATTTACTTCAGCCCCTTTACATAGCGTAGTGCATAGCGTAATACTTTCACAGGTAGGAGATTCATTAGTTTATGCCATCTATGTTCATATAGACTGAGCTTCTTCTTTAACAGTGCGATTTCCATGTCCTTATATTTAAGCTGGTTTAAGGCATATCTTTCATTATTTAAACTCTCCACAAGTAACTTCTTCTCTTGCTCTGTCATCAGCTCACCTCAAGGTCATGATATAAATTTAGAAGTTTCTGCTTTTCCTTCTCCCAGTTATACTGTTCTTTACTAACTTTCATTCGTTCTTTCATCGCATTTCTCATCGCTTCATCTTCAAACATCTTACGAATAGCTGCTGTAAGTTCTTCTTCTGAATCATGCTTTATGATTAGCCCTATCCCTTCTTTTTCCACCACCCTTTTTATTTCAGGAAGATCTGTGGCGATCACAGGAATATGGGCCATCATATACTCATAAAGTTTATTGCTCGATGCAGAATAATGATTGAAATTCACATTTTCCAGAATCTGAAATCCTGCATATGCAATCTTTGTATACGAACGTAACGACTCATAAGGAACACGACCGGTAAAGGTCACCTTGTCCTGTAAGTTGAGTGTGCGCGTTAATGCTTCAAGCTGAGGACGAATCTTTCCGTCCCCCACCATCAGTAGATTTGCAGGGATATCCGCCTGCCAGAACGCACGAAGCAGTCGTTCTAAACCACGTCCTTCCTGTAGCCCGCCTTGATAAATAAATGTCTTATCATACTTAAGAGGAAGGTCTACCGCTTCAACTTCCTCTATATCATAGTATTCCGAGTAGTTATAGAGCGACATCGGTCGATATCCATAGAGTAACTCATGATAGGTTGCACGTGTCTCATTCTCTACTATTGTACGATCCGTAAATCGAATAAGAAACTTTTCTATTGTCCCGACTAGACCTACCTTATAGTTTGTACGGCTAGTGTTCACTTCATGAGCATCAAATATTAGTATACGTTTATCTGTTCTCAATTTTGCACAGGCAATCCCTTGAATTAACGTATTCAGATCATGGCTGTGATAAATATCTGCATCTTGCCTGTAGCCTTCCTGGATCATCTTCATCATCAAGAAAGCATTCGGCATGTGCTTTAAAAGTATGGTCTTTAATTTGTTATTATAAATGTGATCCGCTATAAATTTCGGTAGTTCTGTCTTATGTTTGCGTACAGCATTATATCCTTCCTTATAACTTTGTTTAAGCGGGATATGACGTTCATTATTTTCACGTTTAGCGATGACAGTGACATCATAATCAGACTGAAGTGTCTTCGCTTCTCTTGTCACCCTTGCGTCATTAGTAAAGTTGTTCCAGACAAACATGGTCACCTTTTTCACGGTTAAAACATCCCTTTTAACATATTTAGATAATGTGATAGTGGTATGACATTTAATTGAGACAGCATACTGAATATAAATAATGCTGTAACACCGATCAGACCGAATAATGTATTTTTAGATACATTTTCTTTATTTACTTCTATGTCGTTAATCGAGCCTATCTGATTTTGAAGCTGTCCTTCTTTATATGCAAGCTGCTGTTCCTTATCAAACTGATTGTATTTTCTAATAAACCTGCCATATAAACCGACCGTCGGAATACAGTCTCCTTGCGCTTCAATTTTGCCATAATGAATCCATATCGCTTTATTGCACATCTTCTGTATCTGACCGATAGAATGACTGACAAAGAAGATGGTCTTCCCTTCTTCTTGAAACTCTTTCATCCGTTCGATACATTTATTAGAGAATGTGTCATCCCCTACAGACAGCGCCTCATCCACAATGAGTACGTCTGGATCTGTATGGACAGCAATCGCAAAACCAAGGCGTGATTTCATCCCGCTGGAATACGTCTTAATCGGCTTCTTAATGAAGTCTCCGAGTTCAGAGAAGTCGATGATATCATTAAAGTGGTCATTAATCTGTGCTTCAGTCAGACCATGCATCAGACATTTCATACGGATATTCTCTTCCCCTGATAATTCATTATTTAATCCTGCAGATATAGCGATCAGTGAGCTTCGGCCGTTTATTTCAATCGTCCCTGCAGTAGGTGAGATGACTTCTCCCAAGAGGTTTGAGAGCGTTGATTTACCGGCACCATTTAATCCGACAAGTCCAACACTGTCCCCAGCATTCACTTCGAAGCTGATATCTTTCAGCGCATAATACACATCGTCATGTGTCTTATGCTGCCAGAACTTAAGGATATCCAGTATTTTCTGACTTTTACTCTGATTGACCGGATATACTTTAGATACGTTATCGACCTTTACTTTCACTGTTTCCATAAGACACCTCCTCTTTCAGTGTCAACGCTTTATCAAGGTGTTTGTTTATTTCTCGAACAGTTGCTCCATATGCAGAAAAATGGTTCATATCTACTTTGTACAGCTTTTCATCCACTTGTTCAGATAATATACTGCCTTCTTCGATGAATGCCAGTGTGTAAGCTGTACTTCCGAGATAATCGCTGAGCTTAGATGGCAGGTACGGATTAACATCCTTGATCCCTTTCGTATGCGCATCATAAATCATCAGAATATCCATCTGCTCAGTTAAATTTAAGAACTCAAAGTAATCTAAGTAGGGATTCAATCTAATGTAATCTTTAAAATCGCTGTTATTATAGAATCCATTCGTCTTCGCATTTATATTTGTGAAAACATTAACCTTGAAGTTCGTGATGCCATCTAAAATCAGGTATTTACACATTAACTCGAGCTCTCTGAATCCGCGGGTATCATAGAAATTACCGAAGTATGCAAAGTTGAGCTGTGTCTCATCATATTCATAGTGCGCCTGCGCCATATGATAGAATGGCTGCGGCAACGTCGGATGTGCTGAAATGACTGCACGTTTACGAATCGATGCCTGAAGCTCACTGTCAAAGCGTCTGATAATGTATTCGAGCTGCAGCCTATTTGTAAATATGAGCTCATCGGCATAGGCAAATGGTAATATCTCGCACACATTAAATACATTATCATCGACTAACGCCTGATAGGCTTCAGGTAGCGTCTCTCTTAAATGTTCAATGTATTCATTAGACTTAATCGGGGAGAACCTATTCTCAGATTTCACATCTGTTAATAACGGATCAGAGAATTCTGCGCGCCAGTATATCTCAGGTTTACTCAGTTTAATCTCATACGCCAGGAAATGGGACGCCGGGAACATTGCACGGCTATATAGTTTATTATATTTATCTTTGAATGTGCTGAATATCTCCATGCCTAGATGAGTAAACGTTTCGATACTTTCATAGCTGCTGAATGCCTGTTTGGCATCAACGATAAACTTTGTATCGATCAGCCCTTTTGCAATGCCTTCCAACGAATAATCCTTCTTACGGATCCTATCCATATTATTTGAGATAATATCTACTTTATTCCCTTCCATATAGATACGCTTTGCCATGACATTGCCAGAAGTATCATTGTATGGCGGGAAGCAGTAAGCGATGACCAACTCCTCTGCACGCCCTTTATTCAGAATTTCAAGGTTGATCGTTTTAAATGCTTTCAGTTTATCCAGTTCTGTCTCAAGCTTTGTTTCACCTTTATCAATCTTATTACCAATTCTGAGTAACAAGATATCCGCCACATGCTGAATAAATGAATTGACACTCGTAGTATTACGATACAGTGCGACTTCGTTAAGATAATTTAAAGAAGGCATCGTCTCTAAGTCTTTAGTGTGTAGAAGGTTGCGCACTTCAGGAACATACTGAATGTCAGCAAACGGTGTAATCACAAACGCATGATGACATATCATTTCCGTGATAGCTTCGAAACGGTTATCGGTAATTGACGCTTTCAAACGATGGGTCTCTAGAAATTGTTTAGGTATGATAATCCCGTAAAACTCATAGAGCTTAGTAAGCAGATGATTCATAGGGTATTCTACAGCACCGTCCTGTAGTTCATAGTCGTTTAGAGCTTCAATATCGACATGAATCTTTACGACATTAGGATGAACTACTTTAGACGTTTCCTTTTCCGTATCGATCTGTGCAAGCGCTATCTCTTCATCTTCTTTTGTCTCTTCATCTTTCAGTACATGGTTCAACTCGCTATTCATAACGCGTTGCGCAATATAGATATGATTCGACCTGAAATGTACAGGTTCATCAGAACATATAAGATCTTTAATATCTTTCACAAACATTAGATGTGAAGTGCGTACATATTTCAGAACTTCTTTAATATCAAGTTGTTTCGCAGGTGATAATACCAATACATTGTCGTATTGATGATTGCGAATAAGTTCATCATATACCGTCTTATCCTGAGGGATAACAATATAGGATAAGTGTGATTGTATGTGACCATAGTCCAGTGCTTCAGTAATGATCGTCAGCCCTTCCATTATCGTACCGATTTTCTTTCGTACACGTATCAGATCATCATATCTTAGCTTTGCATCATGCTGATAGTTCAATCTCTTCACCTATCCTTTTAAATCCCAATATTTAATCTGTAATTTACCGAGTCTTGAATTACGCAGATTATTTAATCGTTTTAAAGTTTCTTTATACTTATTCATTAACTCATTATATTTCGCCGCTTCATCTTCACGAATCCCCGCCTGAACCTTCGATTCGTAACGTTCAATCTTGGCATTTGCCCATCCAAGTTGACTTCGGTACTGTTTCATCTCTTTATATATCGTGCGGTTCACCGTTCCCTCTATATACGCTTCCATGCTTTCATACTGCTGAATTTGATACCATTTGATCATGTTGCTGCTATTGATAGATGATAACGTTCTATTTTTTAAATTATATGTAATGAACACATAATCAGCATTATTACCTATCTCTGCTAATTCATATTCAATGTTGATACTGTCTTTACATGTATCAAACAAGGAGACAGGAATGCGCAACGTTAATCTCTTAGCATGAGTTGCATGCACTAAATCTCCGAGGTCTCTTGTACCTTCTTCAACAGGAAGACTTTCAGACAGTAATATATCGATATCATCTACTTGCTGAGTGATATGATTCAATATACTTGTATCAATTCCTGCACTTAATTTGAGTGTTGTCGTTGCTTCAGGATAGCGCGTAATCAGTTCGTAAGTCATAATATCCTCCTTACACAGTAAATGAAATCGTATCGATTTCTTTCTGACCCGTCATGCGATTTTTTACGAAGAGACGTGCAAAGTACTTCCCTTTCGGTAGTTGAAATACGAACGTGTTGCTATACTGATACTTCGTCTTGACCAGCTCTTTCTTTGACCTTTGATGATAGAGATAGCATGCATACATCATCGTATCACCAGAAGCGTCGACAATTAATGAAGAGAACGTCTCATCTTTATCTACGACAATCTTATTGATCTTTAGTTTGACAGGATTATCTACCAGTAACTGTCTCGTATCTTCCATCATAAATTCAATCTGAGACTTTAAATCATTATATGCCGCTTCCCAGTTCACTTCATTTGTCATCGTTCAATCACCTCAAGTTCTTTTTTCGTTATCATTTCTTCTCCAGTCAGTCGCCTTATCGCTTGCGCTGCATTGTGGCTGAGACGCAGAAACACATCAGGATGGTTCACCAGAAAATCGATACGCTCGATCATTCCTGCAACATCATCCCTATCTGCAACAAGCCCTGTTTCCTTGTCTAATATAAATTCCTTAATCGCACCGATATCATTGGAGATAGGCACAAGGCCGCTACTCATCGCTTCACACAGCGATACACCTTGCGAATCATGTCTAGTAGGTCCAAGGTAGATGCCGTTTCTTGCGTGAATTTCATGAATCTCATGTTGTTGCACAAATGCTTTATTTAATTTGACATTACTGAATTTTTGAAGCGGTTTCGTTATATCATCAAATAAAGGTCCGTCACCATGCAGTTCGAAAGTCAGCTCATCAAAATATTTCTTCTTGCTTAAACCGATAATGACATCTCTTGTAATATCGTTCGCATAGTTCTTAGCTGTATAAGGTCTGATATTGCAAATGTTAAATCTATCTTCCGGTTTTTTCTGACGATACGGAAATAGGGACTCATTAATCGGGTTATGGATAATATGATATTGATCAGGTACCTTACCCAGATATGGATCGACATATTTTTCTTTATAGCTTTTTGAGACATAGATAAACGTCGCATCATACAGATCCTTATCCATCAATGCAAGAAACATCTCTTTAACTTCTTCGTAATAACTATCTTTTCTTTCCATTACATTTAAAAATGACTGCTTGCTCGATAAGAAGTTGTAATACCTTGAAAACCAAGGTTCGGCTTCAAACCCATGCATCCATATAATTACTGGAGGTACTGTGTGCATCATCTTTAATGCCTGGAACATCTTCAGATTCATAAAATGAATCAGCAGCTTATGGAACGGATGACCATTGACATAATCAGCGAGCTGGAATTCATCCAGAAACTTTACAGTGACCCCGTCATAGACAGCATCAAATCTTACTTTCGTCGTCATAACGACAACTTCAATATCCAGACCTGCCTGCTGGTATGCTTTTACTCTTCTATGGATGAATGCATTCGAATAAATCTTATCTTCACTTGGGTAAGCGTTTGTAATTAACAAATATTTCATTTTGCACCTCAATTTATAAATAATCTACTAAACGATTCTTGAATCGATAATGAATATGCCCGCCGATATACAGCAATAATAGTGTAAACGTCCAGAAATAAAGATGATCTGTGATATTCCCATAGAGCATCCCCTCTCCTTCAATGAATGCATTGCGATATATTCCTATGAGATAAGCAAATGGATTGAGCATCGTAATCACCTTTAGTACAGGTGAAACCGTATTTGCATCCCAGAATATTGGTGTGACAAAGAAACACATACGCAGCACGTTCTGTAGCATCTGCTTCGTATCTCTGATAAGAATGACCAATGTACTCATAATAAGATTAAATGCAAAGATCAGCATATAGGATGCAAATATGAAATACAGAAATTCAAAGTAATGACCAAACGATACAAAGTGATTAAAGTATGAAATTAAAAAGATGATCAGTGTCGTAAATACCAAATTAATAAAGTTAATTACATATGAAATAGACAATAGTACAGAAGAAGGGAATTTCATCTTAGTTACTAGACCTAACTGTGCATGTATCGTATTAGAACCTGCGTTAATTGCCTGGGAAATAAAGATCCATGGAAATAATCCTGTAATCAGATGGAGCAAATAATTCATATCCCCGTTATGTGCATTCCCTCTTAACCCCATCCCAAAGACAATGTAATAAATAACAACCTGCATAAGAGGTTGTAATATATTCCAGAATGCCCCAAGGTAATGATTCGAATATTCACTTTTAAGATTATAGCGTGATAACTTCCAAATAAGATTTAAGTTGTTTATCTGCTCTTCTAACAATTCGATAATAATTTTCATAATTACAGCCTCTTCAATTTATTTAACTGATAAAATCCATTAGTTTATGAATATTTGTCTCCCATCTAAAAACTTCAGAACGAATTTTCTTTGTGTTCTCTGTATGACGCCTTAGCATGAACGGATCATCTTTGTATGTTAAGATGGCTTCCACCAGTTTTTCAGTTGAAGCGGATTCAATATTAATACCCACTTCATAATCCTGTATCAGCGCTTGAGTGAAGCCCCCTAAGTTGGTTACAACGGGCACCTCCATGCATATCGCGTCAATCACCTTGCCGGGAAGTACGTTCATAAATACTTCAGATTGCTTAAGAATGGAGAGTGCCACATGGTGTTCACTCGTAAATGAAAGACATTCAGACTTTGGCAGTGTTTCAAACACGTTAACATATTCGAGTTGCTGTTCATCTACAAATCGTCTGAAGTCATTGGCATGTATACCATAGACAATCGCATTAAATGGAATTTTATTCTTATTAAGTGCTACAGCGATCTCCTCCAGCTGTTTGTTATCCTGTGCAAAGCCTAGATTTCCAGTATATACGATGCTGAATGTTGCTTTTTTCGGTCGAAAGTTAAGTTCTTCATCGTTAATCGCATTCGGCAGGAATAGAAAGTCCTTATTTTTTACATATTTCTGAATATGTGGAATGAACGACATATTATTCACTACAATTTTCTTTGCATTTCTATACATCCGTTTTTCCATCAATCTTAACATCGGCATAAATACGTCGATATTAATCTTATCGAGGGCAGACACACTGTCCGGCCATAAATCTCGAATTTCGAGTATCGTCTTGTTTGTAGTGATGTCACGCTGTAGAAATAATGTCCCCCATGGTGCAAATATATTAGGACTTGTAACATAGATGAGATCGAAATATTTTTCCGTATGCTTTACGAAGTAATGCACTTTCAGCATAAATTCAATATAATAATAAAGCCTTGATGACATACTTTTCTTTTGTTTTTCATGACGCATCGCTAGTCGGATCACCCTATTATCAGCTACGTTATTTAACCGTTCATCATTCCAGTATTTTTCATCTTTATACATCTTCTCGTTCGGGTAAGAGGGCTGCGTCGTTAAGATATAGACATCATACCCATGATCCACGAGATGATTGAATATATTTTTCATACGGTTTGCTGCAGATCCGATTTCAGGATAGAAATTTTGTGAGATGAGCAATATGCTTTTCATAGAAACTCCTTATTAAAAAACAAACAGAATACGAACGTATTCTGTTGTTGTAGTTATAAATTGTATAAATTCCCGAAGTTATAGTATTTAACTTCTTTAAATTCATCCTTAGTCTTAACAACGTTCTTAGTATCAAGAATATATTTATTTCTCATTCCATCAAAATCACCATCAGTGAGCTGCTTAAATTCAGAATGATCACTCAATATCAATACTAAATCGCTGTCTTTAACCGCTGTTCCCATATCTTTCTCAACAAACTCCTGCTTCACATGAGGATCATATGCGACAACTTCATATTGAGATGCAGTTAACATTTCATAAATATCAAATGCAGGGGATTCACGAATATCATCCACATCCCCTTTATACGTCAAACCAAATACAGTGACTTTGTTGCCGCCGAGCCTAGATAAGATGTCCTTCGTACGGCGCACAACATATTCAGGCATAGACACATTGATGTCACGTGCAAGTTTGATTAACAGCGCTTGCTCAGGGGCCTCCGCGATAATAAAATATGGATCGACCGCTAAACAGTGACCACCGACACCAGGACCTGGTTTATGTAAATTAACTCGAGGATGTTTATTTGCCATCTCAATCACATCATTAACATTGATCTCTAAATCGTTACAGATTTTAGCGAGTTCATTCGCTAGCGCGATATTTACATCACGATATGTGTTCTCCATTAATTTGGACATCTCAGCGGTCTTCGCCTGCGTCTCAATCATTTCACCTTTAACGAAGGTCCCATATACACGCTTACCCGCTTCAACACAAGCAGGGGTGATTCCGCCGATAATGCGATTGTTATATACTAATTCATGCATGATCTTGCCCGGCAATACACGTTCCGGACAATGGACAAGATAGATATCTTCACCAATTATAAATCCTTCAGACTCGAGATAAGGCTTCACATGGTCATCCATGGTACGCGGTGCAATCGTCGACTCAACGATTACTATATCCCCCTTCTTAAGTAATGGGACGATACTTTCAACACCAGACATCACGATCGAGATATCACATGATCTATGTTCATCGCTGTTATTTGGTGTCGGTACCGCAATGATATATGCATCTGCCTGCTCTGGTGTCGTCGAAGCTTTGAACTTACCCGAGGCCAGCACTTCCTCCAATGATTCTTGTAACCCAGGTTCTTCTATATGAATCTGGCCGTTATTTAATTTATCTACAGCTTCTTGTTTAATATCAACCCCAACAACATCAACCCCATGTTTCGCAAACATAATTGATGTTGGTAATCCGATGTACCCTAGACCGATTGTTGTAAGTTTCAAATGAATCCATCCTTTTCTCAAGAAAACTCATATTTAATTAAGTAATATTTTTTATCTACTTCATGGGTAGTATAACTTAAGAAAATACGGAAAAGTGAGAATTAAACAAATCTTCATAGTAGTTTTACGCTGGTTATAAATTATTAATATTGAGTTAATAAACAGCTCATTTATATACTTTTTTAATATAATATGTTGATTGTAAACATAATGTAAAAGAAAAAAATTTAATATCAACGAATTTAATTTTATGTTAATATATTACAAGATATCACCAACATGACAGGAGCGACTTATGAAGAAAAGAATATGGATAATCACACTCATCATCATCTTAATAGGATTACTTGCAACTGCAGCAGTTGCTTATCAAACATTAAACACAAAGGTAGAGAAAACTGCTAAAGTAATCCATACAAATATCAGCCGAGAAAAGTCCGACCTACGCAAGGAACAAGTATCAATCAAAGATCATGATGCTATTTCAATCGCACTGTTCGGAGTTGACTCTAATACAACAAGACTCGCTACAGGAGATGCAGGACGCTCAGATACAATCATCATCATAAGTATCAATCCAACGAAAAATACAAGCGTAATGGTATCGATACCGCGAGATACATACAGTGAAATAGCCGGGCATAATACACACGAAAAAATTAATCGCGCATATAATCATGGTGGTGCTAAAATGGCAGTAGAATCTGTGGAAAAATTAATGAATGTCCCAATTGACTACTACGCCACGATCAATATGGATGGCATAGAAGAAATGATCGATACAGTCGGAGGAATCGACGTCGTAAGTAATGCAACCTTCAGCTATGAAGGTCATGATTTCGTACAAGGTGAACTGACGCATCTTAATGGGAAAGAAGCACTATCTTTCATTAGAAGCAGGAAGCAAGTAGGCGCAGGCGGAGATTTCGGAAGGCAAGAACGCCAGCAATTAGTGATTCAGGCGCTGGCAGATAAACTGATTAGTATGAGTTCTGTATCTAAAATTGATTCATTATTAAAAACGATAGAAGGAAACGTCGTAACAGATGTGACATTTGATGACCTGAAGACTTTAATCAGCAATTATTCAGAATCATTAAATACGGTCGAAAGATTTCAATTAACAGGATACGGTCAATTTCTTAACGACAACCTATGGTACTTTATTCCTAATCTAGAGGAAAAGCATCACATACAGAATACGTATCTAGAGAACTTGGGCTTACCCCAATTATCCATCGAGGAAGATGGCTATGAACCTCCATCTATTGAATCACAATACATTAATCCTTATAATGATTATTCTAATGACAATGTGATTAATTATGATTCGACGGATGAACCTCCATCTATTGAATCACAATACGTTAATCCTTATAATGATTATTCTAATAACAATGTGATTAATTATGATTCGACGGAAGTGCCTTAATATTATTTCTAAGTATAGATAGAACTGATTTTATAAAATTTTGATTTTCATGTATTATATAAGAGTGACATTAGAGGAGGAATATTGATGAAATTTTTAATCACAGGAGGCGCAGGTTTTATCGGTTCTAATATCGCAGAAAAGCTGGTTAATAACGGCAATGAAGTGCATATCTTAGATAATCTTACAACTGGTAAAATTAGCAACGTGCCATTCATAAAAGAAGAATATATACATATTGAAGACATAAGGAACCATGATTTTATAAGAAATTTACTTATAAAACATAAATTTGATTATATTATCCATCTTGCAGCTATGGTAAGTGTAGTCGAAACGATTGATAAGCCTCTCGAATCAAACCAAATTAATATCGATGCTACCATTAATTTATTAGAGATTATTAAATCTTACAATCCTGACCTGAAGAAATTTATCTTTGCATCTTCTGCAGCATTATATGGAGATTTGCCTGGACTTCCAAAATCGGTCGAAGATCCTTTAAAGCCATTATCTCCATATGCGATTCAAAAGTTTTCTTGCGAATCTTATGCAAAAATTTATAACGACTTATATGATATTCCAACGACTTCTTTTAGATTTTTCAATGTCTACGGTCCAAAGCAAAATCCAGAATCTGACTACTCCGGTGTCATCTCTATTTTAAACAAAAAGTTTGAAAGTAAGTCTACCTTTACTTTTCTCGGTGATGGTCATCAAACACGTGACTTCGTTTATATCGATGATTTAGTATCAGCAGTAATGTTAACTTTAGATAACGATCAGACGAATGGTAAGGTGTATAATCTTGGCACAGGTAATGAGACAAGTTTATTAGAAGTATACAATGCATTCAAAAATAGTTTTTCTTATGATATACCTGTTGAATTCAAGGACTCACGTAAAGGTGATATCAAATACTCAGTTGCCGAAATTACACCATTAAAGGAATTAGGTTACAGTGCGAAATATAGTATTATTGATGGTATAAAAGCATATACCGAATTTAATCATCGCAACCATCAAAAATAAGAAAATCTCTATCGACTTTAATTAATGTCGATAGAGATTTTTTTATTTTTGAGATAAACAATGAATTTGATTACAAAGATTATATAGAATTTCATCATTCGGTATGTATTTTACTAATCGATTAGTGCAGGATGATATATTATCTCCATTCACTGAATTAAAACATAGTTCTTCTGGATTTGAAATTTTTACAAAGTGATCATACGATTCAATATCAATTAATGGTGCTTGAGTATGTTGTTCAAAGAATGCTTCTTTATCAAATTGATAGAGTATTACATCTTTTTGCATGACATTAAAATCAAAGAGAACAGAAGAATAATCGGTAATAAGTACTTTGGCTTTCATCAATAGCTCTGGTATCTTGTCATTGTCTTTTTGAATATCTATATTAATATTTGAAAAAAAGTCGTTGTATCGCTTAAATTCATAATGTTGGAAGAATACTATTCTTTTGTCAGGAAAGTCTTTATTGAGTTTTTTTAATAATTTATGATACATAATAAAATAGTCAGATTCTAAAAATTGCGCTTCATCCTTAATATAACTTCTCCATGTGGGCATGATTAATAGATCTATTGCGTCCAAAGATTCACTTTTATCAATCAATTTATTGAACCTCGGTAGTCCTGAAGTGACGATTTCATCATCCGTATAATGATGTTGAACTAAAAAATCTTTTTCATGTTCAGTCGACACAACGACTAAATCAAAATGTATTTTATTTTTGTCAATATAATCGCTAATATCATTATAGAACACGCCGTGCTGTAAAAAGACTTTTTTATAGTTTAAAATATCGCCAAATGTTTCTAGTAAACCTTTTTTACCATAACCTTCAAAAGACATATATCTTTCAATATCATAAGCATTTACACAAACTTTGCTATTTAAAAAGTACAAGATATGTTTAAGCGTATTAATTTTTATGACTTTATCAGTTTTGTCATTAGTGTGTAAATAATAGCCGTTGTTATATTTTTTATTAAAATAATTAAAAAATAAATAAGAACTATTATCAGACATCGTATCTGGGCGCTCTCCAAACAATATAATATTTTTTCTTATAAAAAATGGCTTGGTCAACCAATACAACACTCTTATTTTAGCTCCAGTTTTAAGCTTTTTATTTTTAAAATCAAAAATTTTATTAAGTTGAAATTTAATTTTTTTTTGTAGACTCAGATTTAAATATAGTAAGACGTTTTCCTCGAGATTAAAATATTTCTGATTTCTTGAACGATTTTCTTCAGAAATATTTATAATATATGGATTATCGCTAATTAACTCATATTCGGTATGTTTGAATTTCGCAATATCAAAATTAATCTTTAATAAATCTAAAGTTTTTATGTTATTTTCAGGATACACAATATGGCCTTTATTACTTTGCCATCTTATATTGCATGGCAATGAATAATTAACAAAGATGGATAGACATTTATCATTTTTCTCTATTCTCACTATATTAATCATACTACTCCTTAATTTATATACTTATTTTTATTTTTCTACATACCTTTTTCGTGATTAATTTAATTCTAATACACATCTTTGTCGAATAAAAATTAACTCTATCAGGAAACATTTTATTAATGTTATGTGTATTAATATGTTTATGAACCATTTCAAAGTAAGGTTTTTGTTTAATGAATCGTGTGTAATCTAAATTATTAATTACCTGATTAAAATATATTTCTTTAATTCTATTTTTATCAACACTCGTTTTTACAGCAGAAGTATTTAAATAATCATCTATTATTTTAGTTATTTCAATTAGTTGGTTATTTTGAGCAGCCTGTAATAATAATGGAAGCATTATATAATTTGTGATTCTGTAACCATAGAAATTTAATGCTTTATGGAGTTTATTCTGTTCTAAAATTGAATGCACTTTAATATGTGATTCAATTAAATTCATCATGTATTCCTTCACATTATTATTAATCGTCTGAGTTGCAGAGTTATTCTGCTCGCGAATATGATAGTAATAAGCTACATTTTCAATTGTATAGATTTTCTTGCTTTTCACATATGCAGCAACAATAAATTCATGTTCTTCAGCAAATTTAAAGTTAATGGGAAACAATAAATCACGTATTAAATCTCGTTTAAACAGCTTAGCAGTCGGTCCAATAGAATGCAGGATTTCAGGATTTTCTTCTAATGTTTTATATCCACCTCTATAAACCCCATCTAACAGGTAGGTAGAAATTTCTTTATCTTGACCATTTATTTTGTGAACCATCTTCCCAATAACGATATCAGCATCCTTTTCAAGTGCAGCTGCATAAAGTTTTTGCATAGCATCTATAGGGATTGTATCATCACCATCGATAAAATAGATATAATCCCCTGATGATATTTCAATACCATAATTTCTAGTTGCACTAACACCTTGATTTTCTCGGCTATAAAGTTTAAATCTGTTATCATTGATAATTTCACGCTCTATAATTTTTTGTGAATCGTCTGTTGAACCATCATTGATTAATATACATTCAAAGTTTTTAAATGTTTGATTTTTAACAGATGTAATAGTGTCAATGATATATTCTTCTTGATTATATATTGGTATTATAATAGATATCTTCATGTTGCATCCCTAACTTTCTTCATCTATAAACTTTATGAGTCGACTTGTAGCATCTCCATTATTGTACTCATTCCATCTTTGATTCAATTTTTCATTTGGTGTTAATGTTTCATTAATGCGTTTCATTAATTCCTCATTCGTCCGAATGACCTCACTATCAATAAATTCAAAATAGTTATCTACTAACCCTCTTTTTTCATCATATTCTTCGAGATCATAATTATAAAATAGAACTGGAACATTTAAAAAGCTCGCTTCTATCGCTAATGATGAGTAGTCAGTAATAATAATATCCGAAATAAGCAGAAGTTCAGTCGTCGTCATTTTAGTATCCCATTTATTCTGAGACTTTAGATTTACAGCCGGATGTAACTTTACGAAACATTGATATCTTTCATCAAGTGCTGAGAAATCAATTGGTAATTCATGAACTACCATTTCGTAGTCTCTATAAGTCGGTACGTAAGAGACAACTATTTTTTCTACTGGAACACCATGGAGTTTTCTAATAGTATCGTTTTCTTTTTTCCGGTTTAATGTCTTATATTTATCCATTCTAGGGAGGCCTATCCTCAAAAATTTTGAATCAGATAGACCAAAACTCTTCTTGAATATATTTTCCATTACATTAGATCCTACTAGCACGTAATCAAATGTATTATATACGAGCTTATACTGTTTTATTGCTTTATCAGATGCGTTTTTTAAGCTATGATCCTGAAGTCCAAACTTTTTTAAGGCCCCTGCTGCATGCCATGTCTGAATCAGTTTCTGTCCCTTTTTCTTCTTCATTCCAGCTAGTATTAAATAATAAGTATCGACTATAATCCATTTAGAAGTCGACAAATGATAGAGCTCTTTAATAACACCCTTATTAGATTGTGAAAAATTATGATATTTATAACCTTTGATATAATTTTCTAATTTAGGGTGATATATCACTACCACATCATACCTGTCAGGTATCTGCTTTAAGATTGGATCAATATCTTCTTGAAATGTAACATAAATTGTTATTTTGTTTTTTCTTACTTTAGTGAACTGAAATATTAATGAAAATATTGCTAAAATATTTAAATACAAGATTTTAATAATAGTTCTCTTCATATCAATCAACTCTCTCATTGTGTATAATCATAAATATATATTAACATAGATTGGAGCAATATCATGGGTAAAAATATCGTTATTCTAGTTCATAATGTCTATTACATGGGGGGAACCACAAGAGCAGTCACTAATCTTGCGAATATGCTAGATGATATCGGACACAACGTTACAATTGTTTCAGTATTTAAGGGGCAACGTGATACCTTTTTTAAATTTAATGAAAATATTAGATTAGAATCACTAATTGATTATACAACTTTAAATCAACACTCTATTACTGAAATCATTAATAAAAAGATTAGAAAAATATTTACACAATGGAGTTACCCACAATATATTCATCCTGATGAACCTGGCATAAATCAATTTTCTAGATACTCTGAAGCATTAATCATTCGTTTTTTAAAACATTTAAAATGTGATATGATAATTTCTACTAGAGCTAGTTATAATTTATTAGTTGCTCAATACGCACCTGAGCATGTTATTAAAATTGCTCAAGAACATATGTTATTTGAAAAACACTCACAAGCTTTAAAAGAAAGTATCATAAAATATTATTCAAAATTTGATCTTGTGATTTCATTGACACAAAAAGATAAAGACATCTATGAATCACATTTAACTTCGTCCAAGATAAAAGTGATACCTAACGCACTACCTAAAGGATATTTTAATGTAAAGACTGATAAAGAAAAAAGTAATATTATAATCAGTGCAGGACGTTTTGAAAAAGAAAAAGGATTTGACTTATTAATTAAAACTATTGCTTTAATAAAAGATGATATCAGAGATTGGAAAGTTAATATTTATGGAGATGGCAAAGAGAAGGCGGTATTACAGGAATTAATCGAAAAAAATAACCTAAATGAAATTATCACATTGCATCCAACTACAAAAAATCTTCCTACATTACTAGAAGAAAGTAAAATTTATATTTTGCCTTCCAGATATGAAGGTTTTGGATTAGTTTTAATAGAAGCAATGGCTAAACATAATGCTGTGGTCGCATATGGTTGCCCAGTTGGGCCTTTAGAATTGATTAATGATGAAGTAAACGGTTTATTAGCTCAAGCTGAATCATTAACTGATTTATCCAATCAAATATTGAAAGTCATTAATAATCAATCTTTATTCAATACCCTTCAGCATAATGGTTTTGAATTCAGCAAAAAATTTGAATATGAAATCATTCGAAACCTTTGGAAAAATACTATAGAAAGTGTGAATAAAACATTATGAGACGAGTAATAACTTATGGAACATTTGATTTACTTCACTATGGACATATCGAATTGTTAAGACGTGCAAAAGAATTAGGTGAATATTTAATTGTTGGATTATCAAGTGATGAATTTAATAAGCTTAAAAATAAGAAATCATATTATAATTATGAACAACGTAAAATGATGTTAGAATCAATACGTTATGTTGACTTAGTAATAAAAGAAGAAAACTGGGAGCAAAAAGTAAAGGATGTTACACTTTATGAAATTGATACATTTCTAATGGGTAGTGATTGGAAAGGTGAGTTTGATTATCTAAAAGACTACTGTGAAGTCGTTTATTTAGAAAGAACTGAAGGCATATCTACAACTCAAATAAAAAAAGAACTTTATGGCAATTAATTTAATCAAAAATCGCGATAGTCATACGACTACTGCGATTTTTTTCTTACTTTTCTTTTATCATTTAAATTTTTCTTAAAATTTTCTTGATCTTCCTTACTCATCTTTTTGAAATCATTAATAAACTCTTCATAATGCTTCATAACAGTATCTTTGTCACCAAATTCTTTTAAAAATCCGCCCTCAATCCAAGCAATTTTTGTACAGAATTTCTTTACTTGTCCTAAATTATGACTCACAAAAAATATTGTTTTATTCTGCTCTTTAAACTCTTGCATTTTCGCTAAGCTTTTATCAGCAAATGTCTGATCACCAACCGATAATGCTTCGTCTATTACTAGAATATCAGGATTTACAGTGACACTAATAGCAAAGCCCAACTTCGATTTCATACCACTAGAATATTTTTTCACAGGTTGATAAATAAAATCCCCTAACTCTGAGAATTTTACTATTTCAGGCGTAAGTGCTTTAATTTGTTTCTGAGAGTAACCTAATAACAGACATTTAAATTCAATATTTTCCATACCTGTTAAATTTCCATTTAACCCAGCATTAATAGCAATCACGTTGACTTCTCCATATTTTTCTAAGTTACCTTCAGTAGGTGGTATAATACCTCCTATTATATTCGATAATGTTGACTTACCTGAACCATTGATACCGACAAGTCCGATTACATCACCTTCATATGCGGTAAACGTAATATCTTGAAGTGCATAAAAATCCTCTCCCGCTTTACCTGGGATTATTAAATCTTTTAATCTTTCCTTATTAGATTTGTACATTCTATATTTCTTGGTTACATTTCTAATTACTACTGATTCATTCATAACTTATTCACCTATTCACTGGCTTATTGTTGCGCGATTTTCTTGATGTATTCCATTACTTCTTCACGCATTTCTTTATTTTTTAAGGCAAAATCTATTGTAGTTTTAACAAACCCAAATTTTTCTCCAACATCATGTCTAACACCTTCAAAATTATAGGCATAAACAATATCATCTCGATTTAACCTTTCTATTGCATCAGTGAGTTGGATTTCTCCACCTGCACCTTCACTTTGGTTTTCGAGGTAGTCAAAAATATCAGGAGTCAAGACATATCTCCCCATAATAGCAAGATTAGAAGGGGCCGTTCCTTGTGCAGGTTTTTCTACAAACTTATTAACTTTGTATAATCTATTGTCCTGTTCTAACGGATCAACTATTCCATATCGATGTGTATTCTTTGGTTCTACTTCTTGGACACCTATTATAGATTTAGATGTTGTATCATACTGGGCGATAAGTTGATGAATCGCTGGTTCATCAGCTTCAACGATATCATCACCAAGCAGTACTGCAAATGGCTCATCTCCAATAAATTGTTTTGCTGTCCAAATGGCATGACCTAATCCCTTAGTTTCTTTTTGACGAACATAAAAAATATTAGCAAGGTTAGTTGAACGTCTTACTGCCTCTAACATTTCAAATTTTTCTTTCTCAAGTAAAGCCATTTCAAGTTCGAATTGATTATCAAAATGGTCTTCAATTGCTCGCTTATGCTTACCTGTTACGATAATAATATCTTCTATACCTGCAGCAACTGCTTCTTCAACGATATATTGTATCGTAGGTTTATCAAGAATCGGTAACATTTCTTTAGGCATTGCTTTTGTTGCAGGCAAGAATCGTGTACCGAGACCAGCAGCAGGAATAATCGCTTTTTTTACTTTCTTCATTTTACAACATCCTTTATTTATTTATTTATAGCATCATATACTCTTTCACAATTGTTTCTGTCATTAAATTCATAAAAATCTTCTACTCTTTGAACATATTTTTCTTCCATCTTACTCTTATTATCTATCAAATTCTTTATTTCTTTAAATAGAGATTGGTATTCATTAACCACTGGTCCAAAACCATGATTTTCAAATGAAAAATAACTTTTTTCAAAATGATGTTCATCAAATTGATAATACAATACAGGTTTTTTACAGTAACTAAAATCAAAGTGAACACTTGAAAAATCTGTTATTAATATTGATCCTGCTTTAAATAATTCTTGGTAACTCGTATCAAAATTTGGTATCACTACTCTAGTGTCAGGTGTAAAGTCTTTGATTTGAGTTCTAATATCTGGATGTGGGAAGAAATATAATTCATAACCATGTTCCTCTAATAAATCCATCAATTGTTTGTCTTGAATTACTTCATTGATTTTATTAAAATATTCCGTATCTTTAAAATCGTCATTATATAATCTATTACCTTCAGAGTCTCGCGTCGTACTAACTAAATGTTTTCTCCAAGTCGGCATAAACAAAATCTTTTTATCTGAATCTGAAGTTAATTTGTCAAACCTAGGCATACCCGTTAATTTAACTTCATCCTCTGTATAATAATAATTATTTGTTAACATTGAATCATATTCTAACCGTGATGAGGTAATGAGCTTGTCAATATTCTTACTGAATTTATTAAACCATTTAGAATGATCTACCATAGTTACACCATGCTGTAGGAATACTAATTTAAATTTAAATAAATCTTGATAGTATACGATTGTGCTTCCAAAAGGGTTTAATACCCATTCATCAATATGGCTAGAAATAATCTTATCTGATAATAGATGCAATAATTTATGTTTATAACTTCCATAGCCAACAACATTATAACCATTTGATTTTAATGTAGTATAAGTGTCTGTATTTTTACGGACAATAAAGTATTTCTTAATATTATCATTTTTTTGATTAGCATATTCAAGCAATGCTTGTGCATTATCGTCACCTTTATTGATTCTGTCATGCATTAACCATACATCTTTTTTCTTTAAAGTATTAAGTGCATAGTATGCTGTTCTAAATAACACAGCCTTATAACCAGGTTTACCTTTTTTCATTAAGAATTTCATTTTTTCTATTTCTTTTTTAGTATGTTCCTTGACGCTGTATTTTTTAAAAATTAACTTATTATTTTCTATATAATATAATAAGTCTTTAAGTACAGCATACGACGTTTTCTCTTTTTTATTTAATTTTGAAAATCTTAATGTATTTGTCAATAACTTAACAAATGATTTATCTGACTTAAAATAAAATGATATTTCATTATTAGTCACAAAATGTTTTGGAATCTCTAAAATAAATCCATATTTTTTTTGGGTAATTTCATCAAATGAAACACTATCTTCATTTGCTCTTCTAAACAATTTACATGGAAATTCTCCATTCCCTACTTTAGCGATAATTTCAAATTTTTCGATATCTGCGAAGCTTCTGAAACCACCTTCAATAATCAAATTGTCATCTTTAATATTAACAATCTCGACATCTACCGCTTCTTTTGTCAACTTATTTAAGAACGTATTCTTATACATTAAATACACATTCGACTTTCCTTCTATAACTTTAAATGGATTTAAACCTGCATACTCACTCTTCATCATTAGTGCACGCTTCTTATGCAATTGGCTGAACTTAGTAGATATAATTATATCATCATCTATAAATTGCAAAGTTTTCTTAATATTTTCTTTAAATTTCTCATATTCTTCTTGCGTTAACGGAGTAGACTCACAGTCTAATACTCTAAACTTGAATTTCAAATCATACATAATAATATTCTGTACATACCTTGGAATAAATCCCAACTTTTCTATAGTGATATTCAGTAAATCTAAACTAAATCTTTCTAATGTATGATTATACCAATTTCCGTTTTCTTCCATTGTTTGGATTGCACTGCTACCATCTTCCCTTACGCGATACATATAGGCAGCGTCTTTAACAACTCCATACCTACCCGATTCCAAAATAATACTTGTAGAATATTTAGCATCTTCCCCAATTTTACATGTTTCATCAAACTTAAACTGTTTCGCCACCTCTCTCTTTACGTAAGTAGATGCGGCATGCATTAATATAAGATTATATTGATCATAAATATCAATGATTCTTGTTTGATTAAACTTTCTATTTAGTACATGATTCCCACTCATCGCCTCAAACATCTTTATTGGAATTGCAACTAAATCTATTTCTGCTTTTTTTTCATCAAAAAATTGATATACAGCTTCTAACGTATTTTCAGAAAGCATATCATCAGGATCTAAGCATTGAATGTATTCACCTGTTGCCGCTTCAATCCCAGCATTTCTTGCACTACTAACGCCACCATTTTTTTTATCAACAAAAACTACATTTTCAGGATAAAGAGATTGATATTTTTTTATTATTGAAACTGAGTTATCTGGAGTCTCATCATTAACCAATACCAGCTGAATATTGTCTTCGAATCCAATCGTTTGATTTACCACACTCAGTATAGCTTCTTCTAGGTATTTCTCTACATTATATATTGGCATAATAATACTAAATTTAAATTTTTTCATTATATACTCCTTATAAATAATCCAAAAATTGGTTTCTAAACTTCATGTGTGCTTTCGAACCTAAGTATAATAAAACTAATACAACAAACCAGAAATATAATGTATACTCCCAATGCGTTATAATAAACCATTCGTCTTTCAGCAAGGCTGCTCGATAGAAATCAGCAATATAATGAATAGGATTAAGTTTTAATAATATTTGTAGTGATTCTGGTAAAAATCTTTTAGGATCCCATAAAATTGGAGAAAGGTAAAACATTATCCTCATGAGAGATTGAACAATCATGTGGATATCTTGTATTAACACAGCTAAAGTTGAAAACAATAAAGTTGCTGCAAATACAAACATATACCCAGAAAACATCATAATTGGTATCTGAAGATAGGACCAAGTTGGATGGAAACCATAGAAATTTATTACAATTATCACTAAAAATAGTAGAATAATATGTGCGTAAAATTTTGCAGTCAAAACATAAGACGGTAGAGCAGAAAGCGGGAAATTCATTTTAGCTACCATGTTAATTTTATTAACAATTGCCTTTGTACCTTCTAATATACCTTGGTTCATGAAAAACCACATACTAATGCCTACTAGCAGGTATGGTAAAAATGCCATACCATCTACTTCTCTTCCTCCTGCGATACCTTGTCCAAATACAAACCAATAAATAAAGATCTGGATTGCTGGATTTAATATTTCCCAAAGTGATCCTAAGTAGTTACCTGTATTATCAATCCTAATTTGATAAATTGCTAACCTTTGAACCATTATAAATGAGGCTATTTGTTCTTTTATAATACCAATTAGATCTTTCAATTATATTCCCTCTTTACTTTGAAATTCATTATTTAATAAGTTTACCATATTTCCAATCAAAAAATTGTATCACCATAATTCCTCTTCATAATTAAATGGTTTTTTCTTCTGTTTGTATATTTCTAAAAGAAATAAAGGGATTATTGTTATTCTTTTAATTCTTTTAAAATCTGTAAGCAATCTATAAAGCCACTCTAAATTCATTTTTATAAATATAAGTGGAGCTCTTTTGACTTTTCCACTAAAAACATCAAACGATCCTCCCACTCCCATAAATACAGTATTCTTAAAATGGGGCTGATTATAAAAAATCCAGTCTTCTTGTTTAGGATATCCCATTGCTACAAAGACGATGTCCGGTTCAAATTTTTTTACTTGTTCTAACCTCTTATAATCAGTAATATCTTTATATCCATGTTTAGATTTAAACTTTATATTAGGATACAACTCTTTCAAATTAGCTTCGCAAAGTTTGACAGTTTCTTTACTGGCCCCTAACAAGAACACTCTTTTATGTAATTTATTTGCTTCAATTAATATATTTTCCATTAACTCTATCCCAGGAACCCTTTCTTTCAGTTCTGTTCCAAGTTTTTTTGAAGCTTTAACGATACCGATACCATCTGGGACAATGAGATCTGCAGTTTTTAACTTATTCATATATCCAGTATTTTTCTTAGCATAATATACAATTTCTGGATTAGCAGTAACTATAAACAAATTTCTATCAGTATAATTTTCCATAAAACTAACTACACTCTCTGTTACTTCCATCATGCTTAAATTATCAAAATACGTCCCTATTACATTGACCTTCTCATTCGTATTATGATTCATAGCATTCCTACTTTCATCACATAATCATACGTGTTTAATTTACATTAAATTAACGATTTTTACAATCTTTTAATCAAATTTATTAATCATGGAATATTGTCTTACTTTATTCTTTTTAATATATCTATCTTTTTAAAACTATATTGATATCTATTTAATTCTGAATATATAAAAATTGTAATTTATCATTTTACCCTTTATAATTAAATAGTTTATTAATTTGAAAATAGGAAGTGTAACAATGAATAGAATATTTAAATGGATGCTTATACTATTGTCACTCAGCCTGATTGCAGTCCCTGTCGCTTATGGTGCTTATCTATATCATTCAACAAAAACGGCAATCGATACATCCTATAATAAAGCATACGAAAAGTCTCAACTGCGTGATAATACCGTTAATCCTTCCGTAGATAATTTCTCTATCCTGTTCCTCGGTATCGATGACAGTCCTGAGCGCCGCGACAATGGTCAGAAGATAAGTGAGGCACGTACTGACTCTATGATTCTCGCGACATTTAACCGTGATGACAAACAAGTCCGCCTGATTGGTATACCGCGTGATACACTAAGTTACATTCCATCTGTTAAGATGTATGATAAGATTACGCATGCGCACGCTGAAGGTGGTCCTAAAAGTTCAGCACATGCTGTGGAGCAGAAGTTCAATGTACCAGTAGATTACTATGTAAGAGTGAACATGCAGGCGTTCGTTGACATTGTGGATGAACTTGGCGGTATTACGTTCGATGTGCCGTTTGATATCGACGAACCGACGAAGAATGACAAAGGCAGAATTAAGATAGAGAAAGGTCGCCGGCTTCTAAATGGTAATGAAGCTTTAGCCCTTGCCAGAAGCAGAAGTGTAGACACCGATCTTGGGCGTGGTAAACGTCAGATGGAGATGATTGTTGCACTGGCTAAGAAAGCGAAAGATTCAGGTTCAATCAGCAAGCTGGACGATCTGATAGAGATTCTTGGTAACAATGCAAAGCATAACTTAACGTTTAATGATATCAGTGCGATGGCACAGTATTATGCTTCAAATGATGTAAAGTTCACACAACGTCAGCTGCAAGGCACGGATTATATGTATAACGGTGTTTATTATTATAATCCAGTAATGGAAGACGTCTATGATATTTCTAAACTACTGCATGAAGATCTTGAGCTTAAGATGACTGAAGAAGATGACCTGCTGGACTACCAGGTACGTACGCTTTATAATGATCTCATTCCTTTGATGGAGCTGGACAGAGAAGAAGTTCGAGATGCTTATGAAAATACTAACGACAGCAGCGAATCCCCTTCACCAGAGTTTGATGATACTACAAACAGCAGTGAATCTCCTTCACCGGAGCTTGATGATACTATAGACAGCAGTGAAGCCCCTTCACCAGAGTTTGATGATACTACAGACAGCAGCGAATCTCCTTCACCGGAGCTAGATAACACTACAGAAACTGTAGTGCCAGAAAACAATCTTAATAGTGAAGCAACTATAGAAGAACCGATAGATACGAGTATTTATTAAAGGAGGCCCCTATGACACGCAAAACTTATGAGAAGTATCAGCATATTGATAAAGTTTTTGATCGATTAGAAACAATCATGATCGAGAACAAAGACAGAGAGAATTTGCGTAAAGATTTCTTTTACGTGAACGATTATCACCGTCAGAACTATGAAGCATTACTCATCTATTATGGAGATGCCAGCGAAAATCCGCTCATGGATGGCGCCTGCTATATTGTAGGAATTCCTGAAATCTTTGAGCAGCTTAATATATTCGATTATGATGTGCCACTGGATTTCGTATTTGATGACGGACACTTAAGTGAGAACTTTAAATCAATTGATGTGCATTATCAGTATTTAATCGCAGCTGCGCTTGAAGTTTCTGACGTTCAGATCTTCAAACCTTCCGGCTTTGCGATGGGTATGAATCACTGGAATATTAATACAATGAAGCTCTTCTGGCAATACACAGCAATCATCAGATTAGAAGCGCTTTAGACGATTAGGACTTATACACAGTATAAGTCCTTTTTATTATGCTCAACTTTAGTTCTTTACTCGATATATATAGTGATAATGACCAGGGCCGTATCATCAAGATTGGTGTTGCAAATGTTAAGGGATTATTACAAATCATTAAGCTTATATACTAAAATTTTCTGACAGTATATAATTACATTGTTAATAAGTTCATATTAGAAAGGAAACTTACATGGATAATAAATTTTACTACAAAACACCTGCTGCACTGTTAATGATGCTTGCTGGAGGAACAACGGTGGCGCATGCAGCTGAACAAACACAAGTGACACCTGAAAAAACACAGACTGATATCACACCTACAACAGCAACAAAGACTGTACAAGAGACTGCGACATCGCCTGCACAGCAGCCAACACCAGCACAAGCTGTTCCAGTGAAGACTCAGACGGCGACTGTAGATGTAAAATCTCAATACAGCTTGTCTCAAGCAGGTAAAGCTGCGACAACTTCAACATCTAAATCGACTGCGACAACGCCTTCGTCTACAACGGCGCCTAAGACGACTGCCACTCCGTCACCTTCATCTGCAGATAAAGCACCTGCTGTTCAAGCAGATACGACAGCTGAGAAACAAAGAGCGACCGTTGCTAAGGTGAATACTTCAGTTACACCCACGACACCGACTGTAGAGCAGGCAGCACCCGCTCTAAAATCTGTGAACGCTACGACGCAGTCGACTGCACCTCAAACGACTGCTACAGCCAATAAGACTGCTGCACCCGCTTTAAAATCTGTGAACGCTACGACGCAATCGACTGCACCTCAAACGGCTGCTACAGCCAATAAGACTGCTGCACCTGCTCTAAAATCTGTGAATACTACTAAACAGTCGACAGCGCCTAAGACGGCTGCTTCAACACTTAAGACTTCAGCAACACAAAGTAACATACAGGCGCAAGCACCAAAGTCCATCAAGGCACGTACTTTAACCAATAAATCAAATGTCAGAACGTTAAAGGCTCAAAGTCCTTCAAACATGTCAGTAAATGAATATATCAAATATAATAATTATCAAGTTCCTCAATATGAAACACGTTATTTCAAGGATGCACCACAGATTGCCTATCGTAATGGTGTTGCGAAGCCTGAAGGAATCGTCGCTCATGAAACCGCCAATCCGAATTCAACGATTGAAGGCGAGATTTCATATATGTCGCGTAATATTAACAACGCATTTGTTCACGCTTTCGTTGATGATAATAACATTATCGAGACAGCGAATACAGATTACTTATCATGGGGAGCTGGCGGTGTATCGAATTCGCGTAATATTAATGTTGAGCTCGTGCGTGTATACGGGAAAGATCGTTTCAGTAAGTCTGTTAATAACTTAGCAGATTACTTGGCGACGAATCTCATCTACTATAAGTTACCGGTTGATAATGCACATAACGACGGTAAAGGTACCGTATGGTCACACCAGGCCGTTTCAAACTATCTCGGCGGTACAGATCACTCAGATCCCGTTGGCTGGTTTGCTGAAAACAATTATACCTTTAATGAGTTCTATAGTCTTGTACAGGAGAAATATAACTATAAGTTAAATGGTACGAAACCTACGCCTCCAGTTACAGTGCAACCGACGCCACCAAAGCCGGCTGAGACGGTTAAGGGCACAGTAACAACTTCAAGCGCTCAGATGATGGCGCGCGTCAACAGCACGAAGGCGAAAGTCTATGCTTCTGTTGACAGTGCAACGGGTGTGAGTGCGGGTCAAAAGGCCGGCAACACTTACTATGTGAATAAGAAAGCGACATTAAACGGCAATACGTACTATGCGCTTACAGACGAAACGAAAACGCCACGTGGCTGGGTAAAAGCAAATGATACGACTGCAGTGAATCGCAGTGCTGAAACGGCGGTTACGGGCAACTTTAACGTTAACAACCAAGCAACGAGTCTCTACAAGACGCCTTGGGGTACAGCGAGTCAAATTGTTACAAACTTAAAATCACATGTCGGCAAGAAGTTTACACCTACAAAGAAAGTCACTGTCGGAAAGACGAACTACTACTTCGGTACGGTGAACAATTTAACAGGATGGATTAACTTTAACGAACTGACACTGAACGCCCCTAAACCGGTTGTTAAGCCTGCACCACAGCCGATCAAGGTGTCTGCAGCTCAGATGGTTGCTAAAGTTAAACTTCCAACTTCTAAGATCTACGCCTCAGTTGATCAGAAGTCAGGTGTTAATGCATCAGATAAGGCGAACCGTACGTATTATGTGAATAAGAAAGCAACGTATAACGGAGCAACCTACTATGCATTAACAGATGAGCTAAAGATCCCGCGTGGCTGGGTGAAAGCAAGTGATGCTGTAGTCTCAAGCCGTTCTTCAGAAGTTAAGATGAATGGTAAATATAAAGTAAACAGCAAAGCAACTTCGTTATACAGCATGCCAGATGGTACGATAAAACAAGTTGTAAAGCAGTTGAAACCCTTCATCGGCAAATCATTTACACCTTCTAAGAAAATGACGGTAAATCAGTCTGTCTATGTTTATGGTACATTAAATAATATTAGTGGCTGGCTGAAACAGCATGAAATTTCAGTAGACAGAACCCCTGTCATCACAAAGTCTAAACCGGTGAAACTGATTGGTCGTACAGCACCGAAACAAGTGCTGATCTATAAAGATCTCAAAACAATCAAACCTGTTACAAAGCTTGTTGATACTCAAGTCTATGTAAACGAAACTGCGAAACGCAACAACGAACCGTACTATAAGGTAGCAGACAATAATAAGGTACTTGGATGGATCAGCAGCAAGTTTATCAAGACGGTACCGACCGCTACGGTCAGCTGGACAAAGTCCGCACATACAGTGAAGAAACCGACCAGCTATATCTATAATATTCCAAGTGGTGCGAACAAACAGCGTACCGATAAACTGTCTGCTGTTAAAGGGGGTACACTGCAAGTGATTCGCACGGATAAAGTCGGCCGTACGTTATGGCATAAGGTTATCTATAATAACAACAAGATCGGTTATGTATCATCCAGTGACTTATTCACGCAGAACATTACGAAGCTGAAATCACCGACAACATTATCTGCTGCAGTCAAAAAGCAGATGAACCTTGCTAAAGTTCATGCAGGCAGCGCACCTAAAGTTGTGTTTAGTACGTCTAAGAGCGCATACAATGTACGCAACGCTACAGCTGCTGAAGTTACAAAGGCAATGCGTACGCAAGATAAACTAACAGACCCTGTAATGAAATATCAGTTCCTGGACCTTGGTAAGTCAGAAGGCATCAACGCAAAGACATTAGACAAGCTGCTTGTCGGTAAAGGTGCACTTGCCGGACAAGGCCGAGCATTCGCTAAAGCAGCACAGCAATTCAACATCAATGAAGTCTACCTGATTGCCCATGCGATATTAGAGACGGGTCATGGTTCAAGCAGGCTAGCAAATGGACTTAGTATCAACAGCACGAATACTGCGACTACTTCAAAAGGCACGAAGTACTTTAATATGTACGGTGCAAAGGCTGATGATAACAACCCAGAAGTCGGCGGCATTAAATATGCTAAAGCACAAGGATGGGATAATCCGTCTAAAGCGATTGTCGGCGGTGCAAAGTATGTCAGAAGTGCTTATATCGATCATGGTCAGCGTACATTACATCAGATGAGGTGGAATCCAGCAAATCCTGCAACCCATCAATATGCAACTGATATTAACTGGGCAGCGAAGAATGCAGCGATTATCGCTAGCATGTACAAGACATTAGGTTTAGATGCAGTGAACTATGTCATCCATGAATACTAATCTTCAAGCTTAATAGTAACAATCCAAGACCCGAATGATACAGTGTTTTCTGTATCATTCGGGTTTTATGCTGTATTCCTTTATCGCACAGTAAAAAGAACAGCAAGAATACGCAATTCTTGTGGTCCTGCAATTTAATGATTAAAAGGAACGAATAACGGCTATAGTAGTTATTGGTTAGAAACGAAATGTATAATCTATTCCAATATAAGATATCGTTGCAAACTATATCATTTGAAAGGAGTAAACCATGACAAAACAAAGAGAGTTCTATTTCGATAATGCGCGGCTTTACCTCATCATCCTCGTTGTATTTGGTCATTTATTACGTTCATACATTGATGAGAGTCCGTTCTTATATGCACTTTATATGTTTATCTATAGCTTTCATATGCCTGCATTCGTTCTCATTTCCGGTTACTTTGCTAAAGGTATTCATAAACCTGGCTATATTAAGAAGGTCACAAAGAAACTGCTGGTCCCTTACATCATCTTTCAGACTTTCTATGCTGTTTATTATTATGTCATCGATGATGTGTCGACGATTAAATTAAATCCCTTCGATCCACAATGGGCGATGTGGTTCTTGATGAGCTTATTTTCATGGCAGCTGATATTGTTCTTTATTAAAGACATTAAGCCTCAGATTGTGCTGCCTGTAACGTTCTTCATTGGTATCGCAGCAGGTTACTTTGACTTTATCAACAACACGTTAAGCCTGTCCAGAACGCTTGTATTCCTGCCGTTATTTCTTATCGGTTATTATGCTCAGCCTGAACACTTTAAACATGTCAGAGATAAGCGCTATGTGTTATTCTCCATAATTACATTGCTTTTTGTCTTTATCTTCTATATGTGTTTTAAGATTGATTTCAGCTGGCTGTTCGGTAGTAAACCTTATGCATCACTGGAAACACATACACCAGATATATATAGTGGCCTTAAACGCGCAGCAGTGTACGTGATCATATTGATCAGTACGGTAAGTTTCTTGAATATTGTGCCGAACAGAGAGCTCAGATTGACTTATATCGGTTCGAGGACGATGTTCATCTATTTACTGCACGGATTATTCGTCGGTATCTTCCGTGCGAAGAACCTCAACCACTACTTTAATGACCATATTTTCTCTATATTGACGTTTATGGTGCTCACGACGGTCTTTCTCGTCTACTTCTTCAGCCATCGTAAAGTGAAACAGCTCACATCACCAGTAATAGAACTAAAAAAGTAGCTTTAGTTCTATTGCTATTTTTTTATTCTTTTTTATGCGTATAATAAGAGTAAGTGACAGCAACAGAGACGCTCACAATTCTTATTTAAGGAGTTCTTTATGAACACATTATGGCAGACACCGGAAGCTAGAATTGAATTATTGAAACGACTTGTAAAGAATGACAGTGTGACAAACAGCGAAGGAGAACAGCGCTTCCCATTCTTCTTAAAGCAGCAGCTGGAACAGCTCGACTACTTTAAGCATACGGAATCTCATATTCAGCTTGTAGAAACATCAGATCATAAGAATGCTATCTGTGCGCTATATCGGAGCTATGATACGGATCGCACCATTATTATGATGAGTCATTACGATACAGTGGATGTGCAGGACTACGGGCAGTTAGCGGCATACGCTTTCGACAGTGATGCGTTAATCGAAGCATTCAAAGGACAGGCGCTATTTGATGAAGACGTTGAAAGAGATGTGCATTCTGACCACTATTTGTTCGGTCGTGGTGTGATGGATATGAAGTCTGGATTGATGATGCAGATGAGTATATTAGAAAAAGCGACATTAGAGGCCTGGCCGGTCAATATCATCCTCGTTTCTGTTCCGGACGAAGAAGTTGGATCATCTGGTATGAAAGCTGCAACAACATTCTTAAATGAATGGGTTCAGTCCTTGCAGCTGGATGTTAAGCTGATTATGAATTCTGAGCCTTCATTCAGCCAGCTTCCTGGCGATGAAACACATTATATCTATACGGGTTCCATTGGTAAGCTGATGCCTGGTGTGATGGTCTACGGCAAGGAGACACATGTAGGTGAACCCCTAAAAGGACTCAGTTCTAACTATATTATCAGTCGCATCAATCAGGAGATTGAATACAATGCAGCATTCACTGAACATTATAAGAAAGAGACGACCCCGCTACCTGTTGCCTTAAAGATGCATGACTTAAAGCAGGATTATAATGTTCAGACACCGTTTATCTCATCTGCTTATTATAATGTGTTTATCTTCAGAAAGACGGCTGAAAGTGTGCTCAGTCAGTTTGAACATATCGTCCGCCGTACTGTAAGTGAAATTAAACGTGACCTGTCCCACATCATACCTGATATGCCGAACATTAACGTCATCACCTATCACGATTTGCTAAAGCAAGATGATGTCGATATCGAACAATTGATTACTGCTGAGACTGACCAGGAAATTACTGAACAGATTGTTCAAGGTTTACTGTCATCCCATCATCATAATGATTATACTGTCGTCACCTACTTTGCACCGCCCTATTATCCGGCAGTAAATTCAAGTGAGGATAAGCTCGTTACACAGATATCGAAATACGCGATAAAGCAGATGGATAAATGCTACCATCGTAAGCTTAGAAAGATTCATTATTTCAATGGCATTTCAGATCTAAGCTATGTGAACTATCAGGCAAGCATGAAAGATGCGGATTTCTATATGAATCAGACACCTGGATACGGTCGTAACTATAACATACCGTTTGCCGATATGCAGGCACTAAGTGCACCTGTCATCAATATTGGTGCCTTCGGTAAGGATCCTCATCAGCTTTCAGAACGCATACATATCAAGAGTGTGAGTGAAGAAATTCCTGATATCATCGAAAAAGTGATACAGAAATTCCTATGGCATCATTAACGACAATCATACAATGATTGTCGTTTTATTATTTTATACTGTGTATCGACAAGACAGATACACTTTTCATATTGTTTCTGAACATGTTTCACCTTCTGTGGCAGACGCAGTTTCGCGCCGTCCAGAAATGTAATATCTGTATATTCATCGCTCCCCTCTATGTATGTTACATATTTCTGATTAATATACGCTTTATAATGCTGCTTATTCTGATGAACCTGAAAAAATGCCCAGTTCAAATGCGCCTCCATCATAATCGGAATATACTTTTTCGTACGCATCAGAACCCTTGCAGATGATTTGCGTGTTTTAAGCGAACTCCCTAAGAGCACAAGGGTTTCATCGAGCAGTTGATCTGCAGGCCTGTCCATGGTAACCGTCTGTTCATTAAAACGTCTTAACTCTGTACGACCTTCAACTTCTCCATATTGATAGAGATACATTGTATGTATAGATATTGGCAGCTCCATAACAGCACTCCTTATTTGTTTTACAACATAATTATACAAAATCTTCTTTTTTTTGGATGATTTTTAAGCATTTTAAACGAAAAATTAACAAAATCTTTAACATTTCAACAGATTTTGCGCGTTTGTTAATTACCTATTTATCATTTCTTTCTTTAACATAAAGCTATCCGGAAATCACAACAATATCTAGATGTTGAGAATAGGAATCTTCAATGTCATTTGAACAGCTGCTACAAGATAACGAACGCATCATCCATTATTTGATCCACAAGTATCGCCTGCAATATATGTATGACGATATGTATCAGCTCGCCACAATCCGATTATGGAATATTTATCATACGTACGATCCTACGAAAACGCCTGATATGCAGCAATATATCTTTACGAAGCTGAACTTCTGCTTTATCGATGAAATTCGCAAATTGAAACGAGAACTGGATCGTTATGCACCGATGGAAGCAATAGAATCCTTCACCTATATGGATGAATCTCTAGTAGAATACCAGGCCTTTTTAGAGCAACTTAAACCTAATGAATATACTTGGCTCATGCTGACACTAGAAGGCTATAAACAAAAAGAAATTGCACAGCTGATGAACTTGAGCACCTCTTCACTGAAAGCATATCGCAAATCCTGTCAGAAGAAACTTCAGAAATTGATATAAAAAGATACTCATCAGCATGCTTTTCTAGTATAATGTTCATTAGTACTTTTTTGAGGAGGATGACTATGACTGTTGCTAAAATTGGAGATATCATTGAATTTCATGACGGACTGCAAGGTGTGGTCGAAAAAATCAATGAAAATTCTGTGATCGTTGACTGTACGTACATGGAAAACTTTGAAAAGCTTGAAATACCAGAAAGAACTGTAATCAACCATAAACGCTATAAGATTATTCACGAGGCATAGCCGTGAAAAAAATTGACCACGCGCTTGTTGTATTATTTGCGATTTATGCTTTCATGCATGTGGTACTCTTTTTGTTACGTGATGAAGCACAGGTCTTCTGGCATGTCTATACCGGCCTTTTGCTCTTTTCATCGCTTGGCTATATCTTCTATGAGCGTAATATCACATCGAAACGACTGATGACGTCAATCGGTGCGGGACTGATAACGAGCGTTATTATCGTCTTGATATATCGTATCCTGCTACAGCTGAATTTCGCATTATCATTTACTGCACTACTGCGTGAGCTTGTAGCAATGGGTGTGTACTATAAATGGCAGCTCATCATCACATTGATTGTTGCCGTTCCATTACATGAACTATTCATGCGTGCACTCCTGCAGGATAATATGACACGTTACATGCACCCTATACTTGCCGGTGTCATCAGTAGTCTATTATCCGCCTTGCTGTTTAGCTATGCCGTCGACCTAGAAGTTGTCGTTATACTATTTATCATCCAGCTCATATTATCATTCAGCTATCTTTATACGAAACGACTGATAACGCCTGTTCTCGGTGCAGTAACAGCAATTATTACGCTCATCATCTATGGACAATAATCGCAATGAAAAAGTCTGACCTTAAGAAATTATACGATTTCTTAAGGTCAGACTTTTTATTGTATTTGTTCACTGTATTGTCTATATTCTTTCTCGTCATAATAGACTTTCTCCATCAGGTTCGGATCATTTGGGTATAGATCGATACTTACAGGAGCGACATCCTTTTTAATATATTCAAAGGAATTCGTGCGTTCCTTAAATTCCAGATCCACTTGTGTTAAGTGTTCTTGACCTGAAGTATAGATGATCTCTCTCTCTGTGTCCTGTAGTCTTTCATTACTGTTGGTAATAATTAAATCCAGTCCTTCTGTACGCAGATGGCCATCTCTTTCAATCGTCTGAATATCTCCATTATGCAAGCCAATGACGAAATCCGGATTCTCCTCATCATACAGATAACGTATCCATGTGCGTATAGCATTGACTGGGTGCTCCACTTCAATATCTTCAATGATATCTGTAACATCTCCTATCTCGCTTATCGCAATGACTGCAATCTTGATGCCTTTAATTGTCTTGATAATATAGGGTTTGTTATAGTAAGGTTCCTTCGTTCGTGAATTGATGATATTCACCGAAATAAAAGGAAAATCGCTTAGACTCTGTGAGCGGTTGAAGTACATTCTGCCGAGCTTAAAGTCATGGATACTGATATTGCTGGCATCATAATGCATCGCATTCATTATCGTAATCTGAGGATTTCTTCTGAATGATCGATGCGCTGCAAAGTATTCCGCAGCATAAGAACCCGTTAATGTCTGTCCATTATTCAATAGCAACAGATCATCGCCTGTACGACGCATTCTTACAAACGTCGCTGCTTTTATCAATCCAGGATGATTGCTTTCACTGAACATTCTCCCGCATATATCGCTTGTTATGATAATATGTATATTAATGATTCCTTTCTTCATGAAATCCCCTGCCCTTATTAAATAATTACTGTGGAGTGCCTATGAAAAATATAAAAAAGTACGTACTTTATCATTTTATACTATTTATCCTGATGAATATACTCATAACTTATTCGCTTGCAGAATTAGAAAAAGAAAAGCTTAACGATGAACTAAGACGCTCAATCAATATTTATAGTAATCAAGTTGATTCATTCATCAATGAGTCCCTGTCTATCAACGATAATCTTACGACGGCATTTCAGTATACAAGCGCTGTCACAAAAAGAATGGACGAGATTAAGCATAATGATCCTCGCATCATCAACATCTATATACTAGATGATACGAGCACGATTCTTCATGCAACTTCAAAGATGCGAGTGGGGAGTAAATTGAAATCGCGCGCATTCTTTATGGGAAATGTTCAGCCGAATTCGAACCACGCTTCAATTAGCAATGTCACAAAAAATGAATTTAATAAGAAGGTCTTCTACATTTCAAGAAGCGTGAACAAATTAAATCAGCAGTATATCATCACGATGGAAATCGATGTGAATACGATTGGCGCGGTTATCGATTCCCTACAGAAGGATACGACCGTCACTATCAAAGATTTTGATGATCAGATCATCTTCCAGTCCATCAATCCACACAGAAATTCTATTTCTGCAAGCGAAAAGTTCTTTAAAGTACCATGGGAAATCACACTGACGACAAATAGGAATATTTATTATGATGTCTATAGCACTGCGCTTATCTATACGCTTATCGCATCTTTGATCTTCTTAACATTACACCTACTATATATCAGCTACAGAAATAAACGTGCTAACGAAAAGGTACTTGAAGATATCAACACGCAGCGTAAAGAAATTATCGGGTTGCTGGCTGCCAATACTGCACATGAAATCAAGAACCCGCTGACCTCAATAAAGGGCTTCGTTGAGTTACTTGAACTGCAGTACGATCCTAAACATAATAACCAGAAGTTCCATATCGTTAAAAGCGAGCTCGAACGTATCAATCTCATCGTCAGCCAATTCCTGCTGCTTGGTAAACCGACAACAGTCGATACAGAACGTGTGGATGCCCGAGAAATAATACGTGATATCTTAAACTTTCTGGATTACGACCTGGCTATTCATAATATTATGGTCGTAAAACAGTTTACAGATGAACCGACATTCATCAGTGTTTCTAAAGATCAGTTCAAACAAGCGCTCATCAACTTGATCCAGAATGCCAAAGATGCAATGGTACATGCAGACCCCGCAATACTTAAGATTACGGTTGAGAATGCCAATGGATTTACTGTCATCCGCTTTATCGATAATGGTGAAGGCATGGATAAAGACGTGCAGCAAGAACTCTTCAACCCCTTCTTTACGACAAAACTGCACGGCACGGGGCTCGGTCTACCGATAACTAAAAGTATCGTTGATGCCCATCACGGTTTCATTGAAGTGGTATCAAGGAAACAAAAAGGTACGACATTCATTATTTCTTTCCCGACAGTACAATAAAAACCCGAATGATATGAAGAAAGACATTTCTTCTTATCATTCGGGTTTTTATTATTATGTGCTGCTTAACTTAACGATCGATCATCCAATCATGATACGTTCTTTCGGATATCTGAACTTCTCTGGTTCAGCCTTGCCACCGAGCATAATAATGAACGAAATCAATCCGACACGTCCGATAAACATCAAGACCATGATGACTAGCTTACTCAAGTTAGACAGATCCGCAGTAATGCCAAGAGAAAGCCCACACGTACCAAATGCACTCATCACCTCGAAGAAGATTTCAAGCAGTCCATATTTACCATTTTCAAATGATAATATAAGCAGCAGTCCGTTGAAACAAATTAACGTCGCAAGCACCATAACGGCAAATGCACGGTTAATATCGATCGGGTCAATCTCTTTGTTGAAGACTTTAATAGAGTTTCTTCCATTGCTATAGTTGATAAGAAATAGTATCAGAATCGCAAATGTCGTCGTTCTGATTCCACCACCTACCGAACTAGGACTCGACCCGATGAACATCAGACCAGACATAAAGAACTGTGTGGCATCTGTCAGCTGTGTCAAGTCGATTGTCGTAAGTCCTGCGCTACGTGTCGTTGCTGACTGGAACATCGCATAAAATAAAGCTTTATGCCACGAAATGGACTTAAAGGCATGATGGTATTCAAACACATAGATGGTCAGTGTCCCAAGGATAAATAACAGCATATATGTGACGATCGTCAGCTTAGCAAAGAGACTGAGGCGAAAGTTCGGTATCTTGTTCGTCAAATAACTCTTAACTTCGATGAGTACAGGAAATCCGATGGCTCCTAGTACAATGAGGAACATCGTTATCGTCTGTACGAAGTAATCATTTGCATAAGAGTTTAAACTGTCTCCAGTAATGTCCAGTCCGCCATTGGTCGTAGCAGATACTGCTGCAAACATCCCGTGGAACAGCGCCTTTGTAATGCTATCCATATCCTTATAGAAATAAAAAGCTAGCATTAATGCACCGCACAGCTCAATTACAAGCATCGTCTTCACAATCTCAAGAATTAATGTTACGACGCCACTCATCTTATACTGATTATGATCGACCATAATGAGCTGACGTTCGCGCATCCCAATCTTCTTACCAAGGATAACCCAAAGAAGCGTTCCCATCGCCATAACCCCGATACCCCCGAGATTCAGTATGAAAATAATTATCATCTGTCCGAATGTCGAATATGTATCCACGATGGATACAGGGGACAACCCTGTCACACTAATACCTGAAACTGCGACAAACAGCGAATCAATATATGAAATTGTAATCCCTTCTTTATGTACGTATGGAATACGCAACAATAAGAATGAAATAAATATTGCAACAAGATAATAGAGTACAATACCTTGCTGTGGTGTAAGCCGCATCAATAGCTTCGTCATCATCATTCTTCCTTACTTTAATTTAAGTTTAATCGTCTTTTTGATACCTTGTCTTTCAAGCTTAACCGTTAACGTTTCGCCTATCTTCTTATCGTTGAACAATACTTTTCTGAAGTGGATCTTATCTTCAATCTTCGTCTGATCAAGATGTGTTATAACGTCACCCTGCATAAGACCTGCCTGCTGTGCGACAGATGCTGCTTCTACTTGCATGATCTGCACACCTTGTTTCAAGTTTCCGGTATATTCAGCTGAAGCTAAATCTTCTACGCTGATCCCCAGTTTCGGACGCTTGATTGAACCGCTCTTTTCTAGAGCTTTAATATGTTTCTTGACATCATTTGCAGGTATAGAAAAGGCAATCCCTTCGACACCGTTCATCGTAATCTTAAGTGAATTCAGTCCAACCATCTCACCCTTATCATTAAACAAGGCACCTCCTGAATTACCCGGATTGATGGCAGCGTCAGTCTGAAGGACATCCATTGACCAGTCATACTCATTATCGCCATCAATATCCACAGGTACCGTTCTATCGAGCCCAGAGATGATTCCGCTTGTTACACTTCCTGCAAATATTTTGCCAAGGGGACTACCTAGCGCCAGCACATGCTCTCCTGCTTCAAGTTTACTGCTATCACCAAAAGTAACGGTAGATTTCAGATTCCCTTTAGGTATTCTGATCACTGCGATATCGGTCCATATGTCCTTGCCGACAAGCGTCGCCTTTTCCTTTAGTTTTCCTTGTGTCACTTCAATTGTGGGTGCTTTTGCCACAACATGATGGTTCGTTACGATATATGCATATTTTTCATCGAGCTTATAGATAACGCCACTGCCGATGCCTGTTTCCTCAGGTGCCTTTTCAGAAGCCTGTGCATCGATAGGTTCATCTGCTGATGCCTTTTGCAGATTTGTAACCGTTACGACCGTATCCTTATGCTTTGCAATCCATTCCGTCTGAGTAAGCGCCGCTTCTTCCTGTGGCTTATCTTTTTGCTGGAACATCTTTGGTAATAACAGTGCAGCTAGCATTATTCCTACAAGAATACCCATAAGTAATGGTAATAACCATCTAAAGCTGCTTCCAGAGACTTCTTCTGCCAATGGTTCGGTAGACGTTTCGTGTGCTTTCACTTCTTGTTCAGATGCTTTTTCAGGCATTCCAGGCGTTTCCGTTTCAACTGTTTCCTCAGCAGGCGTCTCTTTGGTTTCATCCTGTGGTTGTTGTGAGAGGGTTTCCGTGACCGGTGGAATAGCCACACCTTCATCCACTGTATCCTTAGTATCAGGTTCAATGATTAATTTTTCTTCATCTCTCTTATGCAGATACGGAAATATATGGCGTTTACCCTGCCCCTCATAAAATAGGCGTTTCGGTCTTCTATAATCTCTTCTTTTTATCGTAATCTTCTTCATCGCTGCCTCCACTAAAAAAACTTAATGTTTCTATTATAATATAGATACATTAAGTTGAGTATTGTATTATGCTTTTTTCTTGTTGCCGCTGAACCATCCGATTACAAGAATGCCAAGCAGGACTGTCCAGAATATTACTTGCCATAATGTACTATGTGGGAATTCGTGTGGTAATATGCCTACCTTTTCGTGTGCAAGCACCATCACAACAAGCTTGACACCGACCCATCCGACAACCGCAAATGCTGCTGCTTCAAGTGAAGGATTGTCATGCAGCAGTTTAACAAACCATGTTGCCGCAAATCGCATGATGATCACACCAAGCATTCCTCCCGTAAACATTACAAGGAACTGACCGAGATTCATACCACCGAACTGTGGTCCTACTTCCGGTAATGTCAGTGCGATGGCGATTGCTGCAAGCATTGAATCAATGGCAAATGCGATATCTGCGAATTCAACTTTAGCAACAGTCATCCAGAAGCCGCTTCCTTTGCTACTACCATATTTCTCAAGCTCAGCTTCTTCTGACGCACTTGTTGCATCGTCTGTTCTAAAGTAATCTATGAGGTTTTTAGTGGACATATATAACAAATATGCAGCCCCCGCTGCTTGAATCTGCCAGTAGTTGGCAAGGTAACTGATGGCAAAGAGTGCCCCAAATCTAAAGATAAATGCACCGACTAATCCATAGAATAAAGCTTTCTTACGACGTTCTTCCGGTAAATGCTTGACCATTACTGCCATAACGATAGCGTTATCTGCAGCAAGCAGGCCTTCTAATACAACGAGTACGAGTATAACCCACAGATAGGTAATGATAATTGACGGATCCACTATAACTCCTCCTTCTTACAGTAAACTGTAGAGCTTAATTTCTGGGAACTTATCCAGGAACCAGCGCGTCGCAAATTCATTCTCGAACAAGAATACTTTGTTTTCAAATCTATCTTCCACAAGAATCGAACGGCTTGAGTTCATAACATCTCGAATATCCGCTTCGTTCTCAATCCAGCGGGCAATCTTTCTCCCTACAGGTTCCATAATGACGTCTACATTGTATTCGTTATTCATACGATGTTCAAATACTTCAAACTGAAGCTGCCCGACTGCCCCTAAAATAATCTGATTGGTATGCAGTGTACGATAAAGCTGAATTGCACCTTCCTGGACAAGCTGTTCGATTCCTTTATGGAAATGTTTCTGCTTCATTACGTTCTTCGGTGACACTTTCATAAAGATTTCTGGTGTGAACTGCGGTAATTTCTCGAACTCGAATTTCTGATTTCCACCGACAAGCGTATCACCGATCTGGAAGTTCCCAGAGTCATATAGTCCGATAATATCACCACTTACAGCATGGTTTACCGTTTGTGTATCATCTGCCATAAATGATGTTGAACGTGAAATCTTCATCTTCTTATCTGTACGCGTCATCTTAATGTCCATGCCACGTTCAAATGCACCACTGACGATACGCATGAAGGCGATTCTATCTCTATGCTGTGGGTTCATATTGGCCTGAATCTTGAAGATAAATCCACTGAAACTTTCATCAAATGGTGATACTTCTTCACCTGACTCCGTTTTACGTCCAGATGGCATCGGCGCATGATCTACGTATGCATTCAGGAAGTTCTGTACACCGAAGTTCGCAAGGGCTGAGCCGAAGAATACAGGTGTTAGATCACCTGTCATCAGTTTCTCTTTATCAAACGTCTCGCCTGCTTCATCGACAAGCATCAACTCCTCTATCGCCTGTTCATATGCGCTGTCTGAAGTGATCGCATGACTTTCCTGAAGTTCATAATCTTCATTTAAGTGCAGCACGTTCTCTTCATCTCTAAACGGCTCTATCGTTTTCGTCTTGCGGTCAATAATACCGAAGAATGATTGCCCCATACCGATTGGCCAGTTCATCGGATATGTCTCAATTTCAAGCGTCTTCTCGATTTCCTCCAGCAACTCAAACGGTTCTTTACCGACACGGTCAAGCTTATTGATGAATGTGAAAATCGGAATCCCACGCATCTTACAGACCTTAAATAACTTTAACGTCTGTGGTTCTATCCCTTTCGCGCAGTCGATCACCATGACAGCACTATCTACCGCCATTAACGTACGATACGTATCTTCCGAGAAATCTTCGTGTCCAGGTGTGTCCAAAATATTAATTTTAAAGTTATCATAATCAAACTGCATCACAGAACTCGTTACAGAAATGCCACGCTGTTTCTCTACTTCCATCCAGTCACTCGTCGCAAACTTACCCGTCTTCTTACCCTTGACGGTACCTGCTTCACGAATGGCACCACCGAATAATAATAATTTCTCCGTTAATGTGGTCTTACCGGCATCCGGGTGAGAGATGATGGCAAATGTCTTTCTTATTTCTACTTCTTCTCTTAATGTCATAAATTCGCTCCTTAAGTTTCGCTCGTCCATTGCACTATGCGGCGTGCAAGTTCAGATGCATCTTTTTCGTCTAATAAATTAAATAGATGTAAATATAAATGTTCTTCTAAAGCTTCTCCGTATAGATCATAATCGAACTGAATAGAGAAGAAGATATCCGGAATACTTACTAAAAACGTTTCTTCCTTTTTGTTTTCATGAATATATACTTTACATTGCAGGTTTTCTCCTATGCTGTTTCTAATTTTCATCGTTACTCTCTCCCATATTTATCATATGCCGCTTCCAGACCAATCAAATCATCACGATGCGGTACTTTAATGTAATTTTCCATAATCTGATAAGGCTCACGTCCTTTTGAAGCGAGGACGACCATATCTCCAGGTGCACTTACTTCAATCGCGTGACGAATCCCTTGTGCACGGTCTAAGAAAGACACATAATTTGAATGTGTTGCACCACTTTCCAGTGCATCGGTTAATTTACGCGGGTTATCATTCGCAGGATTATCCGGTGTAAATATCACATAATCTGCGCGACAAGCAATTGCACCCATTTCAGGTGTCTTCGTTAAATCTCTTTCTCCTGCCATACCGATTAAGAAAATCATCTTACCACGTTTAAAAGGTTCAAGCGCATCGATAAGTTTGTTCATGCCGTCTGGTGTATGTGCATAATCAATCACTAAGTCTATCGGTAAGTTGCGGTCCAGCACTTCTAGACGGCCCTCTACTGGCGGTAAACTTTGGGCTGCTTCAGCAAGTGCACTCAGAGCATGACCTTGCGTCCACAGTGCAGTGAGGGCTGCAAGCATATTATAGATGTTGAATCGACCAATATAAGGACATGTAATCTCAACATTGCCATCTGGTGTTTCAAGTGTAAAAGCAATGCCATCGATAGATTCTTTAATATTTGTTGCTTTAATATCTGTATTCTGTTCAATGCCATATGTAATCACTTCTCTTGGTGAAGCAATCATCAGTTCTTTCGAATAATCATCATCTCCATTTACCACTGCATACTTCTGCTGCTTAAAGTCATTCCCAAGCTGTGCAAAGAGCAACGCCTTATGAAAACCATAACGTTCCATCGTTCCATGAAAATCCAGATGATCTTGTGTTAAATTCGTGAAGATTGCAACATCGATGTCAACACCATCCGTACGACCAAGTGCTAATCCATGGCTCGACATTTCCATCGCCATCGCCTGTGCACCTTGTTCTACTGCATGTGCAATATGCTGATTTAAGGTAATCGTTTCAGGGGTTGAATTCGCGCCTTTAGCAACTTCTTCATTATATTGAAAGCCATTCGTACCGAGATATGCACTATTTATATTCAGTGCGCGGTGCAGATGATGAATCATCGTTGCCACACTCGTCTTACCGTTCGTACCTGTCACACCATAAGTCGTAAGCTGATGTGACGGGAAATCCATTACATGCTGCGTGAATATACGTGCTGCCTGCAAAGTATCACGCACAACAACCTGCCCGATATCCAGTCCTTCGATATAGTGATCGACGACAATCATACGACAGCCCTGCCTAACAACATTCGGTATAAATTTATGGCTGTCTACTGTATACCCATGACTAGCTACAAATACACTCTCGCTGTCTGCTGCTCTTGAATCTACAACCACTTTATTGATATGTTCAGGAAATGTTCCGTAAAGCTTCTTGGCTTTTATTTTAGAAAGTAATTCAGACGTTTTCACTGATAAGCCTCCTTTAGTCAATTCTTAATTATACACCTTTTTTATAAGATTATGAATTGTTGAAGATAGGTTTAAATAAATAATTTGTATAAAATAGAAGGATATTAGCGTATAATTAATAAATAATTTTATGTTGTCTATGTTTTCAGTAGTATTTACCATACTGAATATCATATTATTAAAGAAACACCACAATCATCTCTATCATTGATAAAGAATAGAGATAGCATCAATGGATATTTAACTTATTATAAATATTGTAATTTTTTTGTATTTAAGATGACAAGTTGTATAATTTCATTAATAATGATAATAGAACGTTTAACCTTTAGAATCGGAGTGTGCACTATGTCAAACAATAAGAAGATTCTGATCATCACAGGTTCCTATGGTAATGGTCATATCTCAGTGACAAATGCAATTGTTAATCAGTTGAATCGTATGCAGTTACCTCAGTTAACAGTGATTGAACATGATTTATTTCAGGAGGCACATCCTATCATCAATAGCATTGCCAAGAAATACTATATTAACAGCTATAAGTACTTTAGAAATTCTTATCGCTATTTTTACTATGCAAATCAAGATAAGCCGGAAAGCTGCTTCTATCGTTATTACGGATTAAATCGTCTCATTAATCTCATCATGAAGGAGAAGCCTGATTTAATTCTTCTAACCTTCCCGACACCGGTGATGTCAATCATCAAAAAAGAGCTCAACATCCATACACCGGTAGCGACTGTAATTACCGATTACACAATGCATAAAAACTGGCTGACGCCAAACAGCAACCGTTACTTTGTTGCTACAGAAGCGCTGAAATCTGAACTGATAGCGCTCGGTGTAGATGAAGCGATCATCGATATTACAGGGATACCGATTCATGAATGCTTTAATGACCCCGTCGACCGAGACGCCTGGTTATTATCGCATGGTCTGTCTCCTGACAAGAAGACATTGCTGATGGTTGCAGGTGCATTCGGTGTGGTCAGCGGCTTCAACGAAATGCTTAAAGACTTAACTGCAGCGAGCACGCATCAATTTGTCGTTGTTTGCGGTAATAACACACAGCTATTGCAGCAGCTGCAGTCTGAGTATAAAGACAATCGTAACGTGATCATCATCGGTTATACACAAGAGATGGCGCAGTGGATGTCTTGCTGTGACTTAATGCTAACAAAGCCTGGTGGTATCACAATTTCAGAAAGCTTATGCAAAGGTATTCCACTCGTATTCTTTAACCCGGCACCCGGGCAGGAAGGTGAGAATGCAATCTATTTCACGAAACAAGGGTTCTCGCGTATCACACAGACGTATGAAGAAACAACGTCAACTGTGCTTGAGTTACTCTCAGACGAAGTCCTACTTAATCAATATAAATACAATATGCAGCAACATTATATACCAGATGCCTCACTTAATATTTCACGCACATTGCTCCAGATGTTAGATCACACCTCATCAGATGCAATGATGACTTCTAAAGCAGGACTCTATGCCCGCCTCTTCGCAAGGTAAGTTTAAAGGTAAGAATTTCTGGTTAATGATTGTCATATTGTTTCTGATGGAATTTGCACGCGGGATGTATATACTCAGCTTTCTGCCGGTATTACCTACCCTGTCAAATGTAACCGTCGGTATTATCTCTGCATGTATTACATTGCATTTTGTCAGTGATGCACTGACAAATTTCGGAATCGGTTTTCTGCTTAAACGCTACGGGACGAAGAAAGTGCTGAATGCCGGTTTCTTTATCGCAGCCGCCGGTCTTGCACTCATTATATTTGACCGTCACCCAGTGACGCTTGTGGCAGCAGCAATACTGCTCGGTATTGCGGTCAGTCCAATCTGGGTGATTATGCTGTCATCTGTTGAAGATAATAAGCGTTCCAAACATATGGGATATGTTTATTTTGCATGGCTTGTCGGGATGATGAGCGGGATGATCATCATGAACCTGATCATTAAAGTTCATCCTGTTCAGTATATATTCCTGATGCCATTATTTGTACTCTGTGCATGGGTGCTGTATTTATTCGTGCATGTCGAGGTTTCATTTATCGAAAAGAAATCACTGAAGACTCAGTACAAACATATTAAGCATGTAATGTCACGACATCTCGTGCTGTTTCCTGGCATCCTCTTCCAAGGGATTGCCATCGGGATGCTTGTTCCTATACTGCCATCTTACGCTGTACATAGCCTGAACGTCTCTACACTTGAGTATACGTATCTGCTCATTGCTGGAGGTGCCGGATGTACTGTATCGATGCTCTTTATTTCTAAATTTATGGATGATGTTTCAAATATTTATGCTCATATCGTCATTCTTGCCGGATTCTTTATCTTTGGAATCAGCATTCTTCTTATGACACAGGTAACCAACTATATGATTGTTCTCGGTGCCGCACTTGTCATCGGTTTATTCTATGGATTGCTTCTGCCAGGATGGAATGCATTTATGGCAAGCCAGGTCGATGTTGCATTAAAAGAAGAATCATGGGGTGTATTTAATAGTCTGCAAGGCATCGGCACCATGCTCGGTCCAATTATTGGCGGTCTGATTACGGAGCTGTTTCATAATACAAATTACACATTGTTCACCTCAGCCATCGTATTTATTGGTCTTTCATTCTTCTATCTGTTCTATTTCTATAGAACAAAGCGCATCCAAAGATAAGCACATGCTTTTATAGTATACAACAGAAGAATGACCGCCACAGAGATAAATTCTGTAGCGGTCATTCTTTATTTTCATTTACGTTCTTCTATTAATGCTTCTAGAAATGGAATCAGCGCTTCTAACTGGTGCTTAATATCCTGGATTACCTCGTATGTCGTTCTTTAACAATCTTATTCGCTTCAGAAGTAATCTCCTGTCGATGCATATAGAAGTTTCTTACGATTGTCTTTAACACAGCATAAGTTGGTACGGCAACTAAGATGGCTAAGAAACCACCAAGGTTTCCAGCTGCAAGGATGACCGTAATAATGGTTAACGGGTGCATATTCAATGTCTTACCCATAATATTCGGTGTAATGACATTTCCTTCTAGCTGCTGGGCCACAAACATAATAATGATCACGTAAATCGCCATAACAGGGTCTTGGATCAACGCAATAATAATGGCAGGTATTACCGCCATATATGGTCCTAGGAATGGAATTAAGTTCGTTACCATGCCCCACATCGCGAGAATTACTGCATAATCTAATCCAATAACTAAGTAGCCGGCAAGGAGTAGTAACCCCAGAATGATACTGACCGTCACCTGCCCTTGAATATATGAACGTAACGTCTTATCAATATCTTTAAATAAAGTGACAACGAACACCTTACGCTTCCCTGTGAACGGTGCTGATACAAAGGGTACGAAGCGGTCATGATCTTTCAGCATATAGATCAGGAAGAATGGTACTAAGATTAACAAGAACAGCGTAGAGATGAACTGTGTAATAAAAGAGAACGCATTCGTTACAATCTTCCCTGAATATTCGTTCATCTTCTCTATCCCATTATTAATCCCGTCTTTAACATTCTCAGGTAATTTATCGCGCTGATCTAGTGCCAGACTTACATACGATTGAAATTCCTTTTGAATTGCGGGATAGTTATCTATGAAATTATTTGTCTGCTTTGATACAATAGGTCCTACAAACGAGAATAATAGACCGATAATTAAACACAGTGCAATCATGATTAATGTAACACTTTGCCAGCGTTTTAAATGACGCTTTTCTTCCAGCTTATCCTGGAACGGTACTACAATATAGTACAGGAAACCACCGAGTAATAACGGCAGGATAATAGATTTTACAATGATGATGATCGGGTAGAAGATATGGTTAATCTCTAAGAAATACTTGATGATTAAAAATGTAAGCAGAAGCCCTACACCGAATCTAAACCAAACTTTATTTGTCATAAATTCCTCCAAATTGTCTTTATTTCTCATTATACCCCAGATTCCTCCTGTTTATCACAATTTGAAAAATCCTTTTCATAAAAATTGATGTAAAATTGTATAATATATTTAAACTAAAGGAGTGATTATATGAAACCAGGACTTATTCATCCCCTAGAAATAAACAGCACAGCACTCGAGCGTATCGTTAAGCTTGGCATCTATATACCAGAACATATCGAATCGCCGAAAGTCATCATTGCTTTTGACGGACAAGATCTTGCTCAGATGGCGCAGTTACATAGGCAGTATGAAGCACTGAATATTAATCAGCATATCATTGTCTTCATACATTATCCGAATGTTGCAGTGCGTGCTGAAGAATATCATCCACAAGGTGATAAGCAAACTGCGATGATGACCTTCGTCCATGATGAGCTGCTGAACTATCTGCTCGTCCACTACAACATTAACACGAATGACATTCTGCTTATCGGTGACAGCCTGGCTGCAAGCATTGCACTGATGCTTGCGATTCAGTATCCAGTCTTTAATAAGGCGGTGCTGTTCAGCCCGATGCTGACGCACGACATGATTACAGCTGCTGCCGAGACAGACGCTGATTATTATATCGCAGTTGGTGATGAAGAGTATGAATTCACACTGAAGGACGGTACATCAGCTGACTTTCTGACGCCGATACAAGAACTGCACGACACACTTAACCAGAATGGAAAGCCGCATTACTACAAAGAACTATCAGGCTCACATAACTGGAAGACATGGAAACCGGAAATAGAAAACATGTTAAGCTATTACTTCTTATGAACTATCTGATATAATTGAATTATCAAAAAATTTAGAGGTGATCAATATGAAACTTGGTATCGTATTATATCCATCAAAGGCTTATCAGGATTACATCAATAACTACCGAAAGCGTTATGACAGTCATTATGGGGTGATTGCACCACATATTACACTCAAGGACGCATTCGAAGTATCAGAAGATGAGGTCGAAACTGTTACAGAAAAAATTGCTGATGTCGCAAAGTCAAGTGCACCGGTTGAGGTAAACGTTGAGAAAGTATCAAGCTTTGTTCCGACAAAGAATGTCATCTATCTGAAAGTCACACCAAACACAGGATTGAAGAAACTCTATGAAGCATTCAATAATGGTGACTTCTATGGACAGAACGCACACCCTTTCGTTCCACACTTCACAATTGGACAAGGACTATCGTCACAGGAGTTTGAAGACATTTTCGGTCAGCTACAGATGAAAGATGAAAGCCATCATGAAGTAATCGATAAAGTCTGTCTATGTTACCAATTAGAAAACGGAAAATGGAATGTACTGGAAACGTTTAAACTTGGAGAATAACCTAAACGGCTAGGACACATGTCCTAGCCTCTCGTTTTATAGTCCAGTTTTATCCTACAATATGATAACCGCTATCCACATGAATATTTTCTCCGGTGACACCACTTGATAAATCACTTAACAGATACAGTGCTGTCTTACCAACTTCTAACGTATCTACGTTACGTTTTAACGGTGCTTCATTTTCAATCCGTTTTAATATCGTATTAAAGTCTCCGATGCCTTTTGCGCTTAATGTACGAATCGGTCCTGGTGATACGGCATTCACACGGATACCATCTCGACCGAGGTCTAATGCTAAATATTTGACATTGGCTTCAAGGCTTGCTTTCGCAACGCCCATGACGTTATAGTTAGGAATCGCGAATTCTCCTCCAATATATGTCGTTGTCACGATAGATCCACCTTCAGACATTAACTTACTCGCTTCTCTCGCTACAATCGTTAGCGAGTATGAGCTGATATCCTGAGCAAGTAAGAACCCTTCACGGGTCGTATCAATAAAGCGACCTCGCAGATCTTCCATATTGGCAAATGCGATCGAATGGAACACGCCATCGATATGCCCTACTTCAGCTTTAATCTGTTCAAACGCACGTACGACATCTGCGTCTTCTTGCACATCACATTGAATCATCAGTGCATCATGATTATGCTTTAAATTAGGGAGCAGACGTTCCAGTTCTTTCATGCTACGCTCTTTACGATATGTAAATATCAGCTTAGCACCAACTTCATCTAATACTTGTGCCACACCATATCCGATACTGCGTTTATTCGCCACACCCATAATGACATACACTTTATCCTGAAAATTTAACATATAAGTCTCCTTTTATAAAAGTAAGTTCTAGTACCTACTACTAAATATATCAGAAGTTCATTTGAATTTCAGTAAAAAATAATATATTTTTAAGAAATAATAATTGGAGACTTCAATAAAAAATACGCCTTGAAGTTTCCTTCAGGCGTACTGTAAACTTAGAACAATTCGAGTTCCCGTTTAATTTCATCTACATACTCTCTTGACCCTGTTACGATAAGACGGTCTTTAAAGTGTAATTCGGTTTCTCCATGAGGCACGATTGAATCTTTGCCGCGTAGTATGCGGACGAAGATAATATCACCGCTGAACGGAAACTCACGTAGACGCATTTCATGATAACGCGTATTCAACATTTCTATCTCATACAGTGATGTCTCTACGTTAGACAATAAATTCAGCATATTCGGTGATTCGATCAGACCTTTCAGCAATGTCTTCGTACTCTGGAATTCGCTGAAGATTTCAATATCTGCCTCCAATAGTTCATCGTCTTCTTTCTTGGATTCTACGCGACAGATAACACGCTCAACACCTTCTTCTTTTGCCATCAGTGCCACACTGCAGTTAATCGATTCATCATTTGCTGAACATACGACGATATCAAAATCGAACAATCCGATTGAATTTAATTCATCGTAAGTATATTCATCGATCTCAATGACATCGATATCACTGATTTGACGTGCATCGTTATTCTTCCTGTAGATAATTGTTGGTATATACAGCGCTGATTTAAAGCTTTGTGCTACAGGTATCGAGAGCTGATTATTTCCGATAAATGCAATTCGAATGACTTTCTCTTCGCTTAACTGCACCGGGAAGAGCTTCTTAAAGAAGACGGGCACGATCACGCAAGTAATCACTGCTGCAAGAATCAAAGTTCCTGATGTTGCACTATCTATCGCACCTAACCTCTCAGCAATCTTGGCACTGGCGATAACGAGTGACAATGTTGCAGTCAGTAGAAAGGTTGATGCAAGCACCGTCTGCTTATCATACCACTTGAGCAATACTGCAAGGGGTATCGCTTTCGTCAAGTAGAATACGATGAATAGGATGGGGATTAACACAAGCTTCGATGGATCCATAAATAATGATGGAATATCGAGGTCCACCCCTACCATAATGAAGAATATCGGAATAAAGAACCCATAGCCGAATGAATCAAGCTTGTCGACCATATCTTTGTCAGGACCGAGTAAACTCACGACACATCCCGCTAAGAAGGCACCAAGGATATTCTCTGCACCGACACTTTCAGCAAGTGCAACAAGTAACAGAATAAGAGCAAATACCGCACGTATTCCAATCTGCGTTGTTCCTGCCATTAAATTATGCAGAAACTCTAACTTCTTCAGACGGTTCCCCATCACATAGAAGAGTGCAGTGAATACGACGAGTATCCCGATCAGCCATACCGGAGAATCCCCTTCTGCATGCAATGTTCCATAGAGCGTTAACAGGAGAATTGTCGCTAGGTCTGCGATTACGGCTACAAGTAAGATGATTTGTCCGATACTCGTCTGCATCAGATTCATTTCCTTTAATGTCGGTACAACGACACCAAGCGAAATTGTCGAGATAATAATAACCATCAGCAAGACATCATCAACAAGTCCGGCCCATTTAAAGAGATAGGCAGCGCCAATACTTAACAACAGTATCCCGAGAAATATAGAGAGCGTTAAAATTAAAGGATTCGGTTCTTTTCCTTTTTTAGTGCCAGGCTTTGATTTAAATGTCTTAAAGTCAATTTCCAGACCACTTAAGAACATAAGGAAAATAAAGCCGAGCGTCGATAAGATATTCAGCATCTCTGTTCTTTCTACCCAATTGAACAATGATTTTCCGACGATAATCCCCATCAATATCTCTGCAACAACAACCGGCAGGAATGTAATACGTAGTCTATTGAGCAGTATCGGCGTTAAAAACGCACATACTACGACTACAACGAGTGAAATTAACTGGTCATGATTTTCCATATAACCCTCCTAAACTAAATAGCTCATAAATGTCGTTGCAAGACTGAAATAGATCAGCATACTGATAATATCATTGATTGTCGAAATAAAAGGACCACTTGCAACTGCAGGATCTATCTTCATTCTGTGCATGAGTAACGGGACCAATGCACCAGACAATGTTGCCACCGTCATCGCAATCGTTAAACTAAAGGAAACGATGAGTGCAAGAATCGGCGTTTGATAAATCAATACAATAATAATAAACAATAATACCGCACAACACAATCCTGAAAGCAATCCAGATCCCGCTTCTCTGAGTGCGAGCTTTACTTTACTCTGCTCATCCACTTCACCCGTAGAAATCCCGCGCACTGCAACCGCCAGACTCTGTGTACCAGAATTCCCGGCCATTCCCCCGATAATTGGGATAAAAGCTGCAAGCAGTGCTACTTTCTCCAGCGTCTCTTCAAAATTGCCAAGGATCGTTGCTGTAATCATTCCAAGTACCGTTAGAATCATCAGCCACGGCAATCGTTTGCGTGCTGTTGTAAAGACCGTATCTTTCGTCGAGTCAATATCGCTGACACCGGCAAGTCTAGAGTAGTCTTCACTCGCTTCTTCGTCAATAACATCGAGGATATCATCAATCGTAATAATCCCGAGCAGATGATTCTGATAGTCAACGACAGGTACTGCAAGAAAGTCATAATCTCGCATAATCATCGCAACATCTTCCTGATCATCAGCAACATTGACACTGATAACACGTTCATTCATCACTTCTTCTACGTATGCATCATTTTCTGCTACAATTAATTCTCTGAGTGAAATAACACCGACGAGCTTCTTTTTGTCGTTCTGCACAAAGATGACATAGATTGTCTCAGCTTTTGGTGCTTGCTCCTTTACATGAATCATTGCTTCACGCACGGACATCATCTCTGAAATTGAAATATATTCAGTTGTCATCAAACTTCCAGCTGTATCTTCTTCGTAATGCAATAACGCTTTAATTTCTTCTGAAGCGTCTTTATCCATCAACAGCAGTAAGCTTGCAACTTTTGTTTTCGGTAAGATCTTCAGTAGATCGACCGCATTATCAAATGACATTTCAGACAGCATATCACTGGCATAACGTGCATCCATCGTATCGAAGATATGATCGTAATCTTCATCTTCCATTTCTGTCGTCTCAAGCAACTCTGCGACTTCTTTCGGAGATAATAAATGATACATCTGATTTCTCAGTTCATCATCTGCTTCGGTAAAGTATGCTCCTTGGTCGTATGTATGAAGTTCCAGGAATTCATCGCGAAATGCATCTATTTCATTATTCAATAAGAGTGAATCGAGCAATGCTTTATCATACATTGCTTCGTCAGTCATAAAATCTTGTTCTGCCATGATGTACCTCCATATTTACTAATAATGTTTCAAGATCCTCCGGTAGGGCATCAAGAATATGCAGCTTTTCCCCTGTAATCGGATGGGTCAGGCGTACTTCAGCTGCGTGTAACGCCTGTCTATTCATCAATGAATTGCCCCCATAGAGGCTATCTCCAGCAAGCGGATGTAAAGCTGCACTGAAATGCACTCTAATCTGGTGCGTTCTACCTGTATGTAACTTTGCGTGTACAAGACTTATATCTAACACTGCATCATAATCTATTAAATGATATTCTGTACGTGCATGCTGTCCGTTAATAGCAACAGTACGTGTAATGATAGAATCAGATGCTCTGTCAATCGGATAGACATAGTTACCATGGTCTTTCACATGACCTGCAACAATGAGAATATAGAATTTCTCTATCTTCCCTGTTAACAGATGATGGGTCAGCTGATGTTTGCTGAATACAACAAGTCCACTCGTATCACGATCTAACCTGCTGACTGGATGGAGCACGCTCTTATCACCGTGCGTTTCCAGATAACCATATACTGCTTCTATCAAACTGTCATGCGGATGCTGCTTTGAAGGTATCGTATTCATAAAAGGGGGTTTAGACACAACGATCAGATACTCATCGTTATAGTGTATTCGTATTGGAATATGACTTGCTATAAGTGCTTTACTTCTTGATTCCTCAGGGAGCCAGACAGTTAAAGTATCATCCTTATGCATCTCATATCGCACCGTCACCTGACGCCCATTAACAAGTAAAGCACCATTTTGTTTAATGGCGCTTATACTCTTTCTGCTATATTGATGGTTCTGAAGAAATTTCTTAACTGTTATCTGTTCTGTCACTGCATAAGTAAGCTGTTTCATTCGCTTGCGATAAATGAATCGTGCACACGTTTCCAGAAAGGAAAGGGTCTGAATCGTGCAAATCTCACTTTCTCATCCGCAACACGGTACTGTATCGACGAAACACCTTTATGATCCGCAGTGATATGATCAAATGTAAGCTGTAATGTGATTGGATTTGCAGGTTCCACCTGACAATTATGATGTTTAGGGAGTACGAGCGGTGAACCGACTGTACGGAACACACGATTGTTAATCGAAGCAATTTCGGTCACTTGAATTGCATCCAATGAAGGATGTATCAGTGCACCGCCAAGCGCTTTATTATATGCCGTAGAGCCGCTCGGTGTTGAAATACACAATCCATCGCCTCTGAAACGTTCAAATAGCTCACCTCTTAAACTTATATCTGCGACCAGCGTTGCACCATTATGCGTCTTTACAGTAGCTTCGTTCAGTGCGAGATATCGACTCGCCTTACCTTCATCGTATCTGACAACAACTTCAACAAGCGGGTATTCGATGACCTGGAATGAATCATTATTGATTGCAATGATCAGTTTTTCCACTTCATGCGGGAGCCAGTCTGCATAGAAGCCAAGATGTCCCGTATGTATACCAACAAAACTCGTTTCTTCCAGTTGATGACTATATGTATGAAACGCCTGAAGTAATGTCCCGTCTCCCCCAACAGAGATGACAATTTCAGGAGTCGCTGTATCTTCTGTCATATTGAAGTCATTCATATAACTGACCATCTTCTGCTTTAAAGCATTACTCTTAGAGTCACCTTTAGTCAATATTGCATATCTCATCGCTTCACCTCTTAGCGTTTTTCGCTGCGTTGTTCGGTATAATATTTTTGTGCTTCCTGTATTTCTTCACGAATTTCAGACATCTCTTCATCCAGCAGAAATGCAGCTTCAGCCGCACGTTCCAGTCTCGTTCTGATTTCCGGTGGATAGTCCCCACTATACTTATAGCGCAGCGTATGTTCAATCGTTGCCCAGAAATTCATGGCAAGTGTACGAATCTGAATTTCTGCAAGAATAAACTTCTGGCCCGATAACGTTTCTATCGGATACTTGATGATGACATGATACGAGCGATATCCGCTTTCCTTCGTATCTTTGATATAATCACGCTCTTCAACGACTTCAAAGTCACTTCTTGCTTTAAGCATATTAACGACAACATCGATATCATCTACGAACTGACACATCAACCTTAAACCCGCAATATCATACATCTCTTCACTGAGCTTATCAAATGCGATTCCTCTCGTATTCGCTTTCTCGATAATGCTTGGTACCGGCTTTACGCGTCCGGTCACAAATTCAATTGGTGATGATTTACCTTCATTAATAAACTGTTTCCTTATGCCTTTAAGCTTCACTTTAAGTTCATCAACCGCCTGATAATACGGCGACAAGAATAAATCCCATTGATTCATACGCTCACTCCGTCCTACAATTCAAATGCATGCTCAACACTCTCTGTAAATTCTTTCCCATAGTTATAGTTACCTTCTATGTTCTCAAGCAGAAACTGCAGTTCTTCCTTAAAGTTATCTAACTGTAGCGTTCCGTATAGATACCAGTCTTTATCCTGATACTGCTTTAACATCGGCCATGTTTCCTGGACAAATCGTAAGTGATGGAATTCCCCATCATCCAGCAGATAGACAAACTGCATATGATCACTATCTACGACCATTGTTCCTGTTGCTGTAACGTCCAGTTGTGATTCCTCTGTATATATCTTGACTTTGTTATCTTCCAGTTTGATTTCGTTGACATGTAAATTCATAATATCCACTCCTTAACAACAATATTTTAACATAAAACGGCACATAACTTTAACGGATTGATAATTTCTATATAAAATATGTTAATTTCTTTACTTAAAAGTACAGTTTTCGCATAATAAAGTTAACATTTATTATTGGAGGCTCACGATGAATCACCTGGAAATCGAATTCAAGAACATGCTTAACTATGAAAGCTATGCCTTACTTAAATCACTTTACTTTAAAGACGTATCGCCTTTTACGCAGACCAACTTCTATATGGATACGAAAGACTTCAAGCTTAGAGATAAGCACATCGCACTGCGCATAAGAGACGCCGGAAAGCTTAAAGAGATGACATTGAAGATTCCTCAGCAGATTGGCGTCATGGAATATAATATTCCACTTGATGATAGCGATCTAACACAAGATTTCTATGAAGTAGATACGCTACCGGAACCCATTCGCAGTGAACTGATCAGACGGGATATCCACGCACCGCTGAAAGTATTCGGCGCATTATCAACTGAACGCATGGAGACGGAATACGAATCCGGCCTGCTTGTACTTGATGCCAGTGCCTATCTGGATACAGAAGACTTCGAACTTGAATATGAAGTCTCAGATTACGATAGCGGTAAACAAATATTCGATAACTTACTAAAACAGCACAGTATCCCTGTTTCTGTAAGTAAAAATAAAGTACAGCGATTCTATGATCATTTCGTGCAGTTACAAGCAAAAAACTTTTAAAAAGGAATATACATGATATATTTAGTTAAAAAGGAGCTGGCATATTGAACACGCCATTTGAACAAATCGGTCAGGAAACGTTGTATGAGATGATTGATATCTTCTATCGATATGTCGCACATGATACACGTATCAACCATCTGTTTCCTGGCGACTTCGAAGAAACGAGCCGTAAACAGAAACAATTCTTAACACAATTTCTTGGTGGACCTACACTATACTCAGATGAGCATGGTCATCCAATGCTACGTGGCAGACATATGCCGTTTACTATCGGTTCACAAGAAAAGGACGCATGGCTTGAGAACATGTACAGGGCAGCACATGAAGTGGATATGGATAAGGATGTCAGAACGTATCTATTACAAAGGCTGACATTAACAGCAGAACATATGGTAAATGCTGAATATTAATTGCAGGTGAATACAATGAATCATTTACAGCTTGTACGCGAAAAACAATATGAACCATTGATGCCTAAGAAGAAAATCGAAATCTATTCTTTCTTCGATCCCTTCTGTAAGGACTCATGGCAGATGAAATCGTTACTTCGTAAGCTACAAATAGAATATAATCAGTTTGTCGACATTAAGCAGATTCTTCTGCCGAGCTTGAAAGTCCTGACTAAATGTCAGGCGCAAAGTACGACAATCGATGATAATATCGCACTTGCATTTAAAGCCGCTGAACTGCAAGGTCGCAAAAAGGCTGCACACTTTTTGAACTACATCCAGAATGCTATTATGCCTAAACAGGATATCATCACCAAAGAACTGATACTCCATTCAGCGGACAAAGCAGGGATTGATGTTGAAGTATTCTTAGAGGATATTAAAAGCAGTCATGTGACTACATCACTAAAATGCGATCAGCATATTTCGAACGAAATGGATGTCAACTATACACCGACACTCGTGTTCTTCAATGAAAACTTCGAAGATGAGGGGTTGAAGGTGGAAGGCATTCAGAACTATTCAATCTATACGTATATTATCAGTGAATTGATGGATGTTCCTATAGAAAAAGAACTACCACCAAAACTCATGGACTATATCAACGAACAGGAGCTCGTCAGTGAATCAGAGCTCGAAGTCATCTATGAATGGCCGAAACCTCTGCTCATCAATGAACTACGTAAATTGAAGATGCAGCGATTAATAGAAGATGTCCACTATGACCATGATCTTTTCTGGAGAAAGGTCAGTATATAGAATTTATATTCAAAAATAAATCACCCGAACAATACGTATCCTCAGTATTGTCCGGGTGATTTTATCTACTATATGTTAACTTTAAAAGAAGGCATAAAAAAAATACCGTGTCTGTATACACGGTATTAAACAAAGGGGATGGGAGAAATCTTTCACTCAAACAAAGGGGTATGTTTGGTATGTGATCAATTTCATGTATAAAATATAACATGTGTGATTGTTCATTTCAACGTTTTTATCTATAGTTCACAAAATAGACATATTGTAAACGATTTCACAAAGTCTTTGTATCTTTTCGTGATTTTGCGCGTGTCTGTTCGCGAGTGTTACGACCTTGATTTAATTAATGCTTCGAATGCATCCAGACGTTCTTCAAATACTTTACATGCATTTTCGATTGGTGTTTTTTCGTTCATATCGACACCTGCTTTCTTCAGCACTTCGATCGGATAATCAGAACTTCCGGCTTTCAGGAATTCATTGATATACTTTTCAACTGCTGGTTGCCCCTCTTCTAAAATCTTCTTACTTAATGCGTATGCTGCACTATATCCAGTTGCATATTGATACACATAGTAATTGTAATAGAAGTGTGGAATTCTGCTCCATTCATATTGAATATAGTCATCTGTAATTACAGCGTCCCCGTAATACTTCTCGTTTAACTTGCGATACTCTGCGTTTAGTCGCTCTGCTGTCAACGGCTCATTCTGTTCAGCAAGTGTATGAATTAAATATTCAAACTCTGCAAACATCGTCTGTCTGAACACTGTACCGCGGAATCCGTCTAACTGATAGTTCAGTAAATAGAGCTTCTTCTTATCATCATCTAGATGTTTATACATATAATCAGCAAGTAATGCTTCATTACAAGTTGAAGCAACTTCTGCTACGAAGATAGAATAGCCTGACATATTTGACGGCTGATTATTTCTTGAGAAATAACTATGTGCACTATGTCCGAATTCATGCGTCAAGGTGAATGTGTTGTTCACACTATCTGTCCAGTTCATTAAGATGAATGGATTAGTACCGAACGTACCTGAAGAGTATGCTCCGCTTCTCTTGCCCTTATTCTCATAAACATCCACCCAGCGATTCGTTAAACCTTCTTTGATGACATCTGTATACTCTGATCCCATCGGTTCTAAACTTTTCAGCATCCACGCTTTCGCTTCTTCATATGTCACTTCGAATTTCTCATCCTGAATTACTGGCGTGTACATATCATACATATGCATTTCATCTAATCCAAGTAATTCCTTACGCAGCTTCGTATAGCGATGTAATAAGTGCAAGTTATCATTCACTGTCTGCACTAAATTATCATAAACCGATTCTGGAATATCATTGTTAGACAGGGCCTGTGCACGTGCACTTTCGTAGTTTCGAACTTTGCTTGAAAATACACTCGCCTTCACTTTACCTGCTAATGTCTGTGCTAACGTATTGTTGAACTGTCCATACTTTGAATACACTTCTTTATATGCATTCTCTCTTAACACACGGTCATCTGATTCTAGATAGGTAATATAGTTGCCGTGAGATAATGGTAAGCTGTTCCCCTCTTTATCTTTGACGTTATCAAACTTCAAGTCAGCATTGTTAAACATACCGAATGTGTTTGTCGACGCAGATAATGCCTCAGACGCTTCTGCAAGAATCTTCTCTTCACTTTCACTTAACACGTGTGGACGCTTCTTATTGATGCGCTCTAAATCAAACTTAAAGCGCTGTAAGCCATCCAGCTCAGCGACATAAGATTTTAAAGTCGCTTCGTCAATCGACATCAATTCAGGCAGCATAAAGCTCCAGCGTGCACTGAACTGGCTCGCTAAATTTGCAGCACGCTGTTCAAATGCTGTATACTTCGCATTTGAAGTATCCTGATCATGCTTTAAGTGTGCATATACATAAACTTTTCCGAGCTGTTCATCGATTTCAGCATCTAATAGCAATGCTTCTAATAAGTTTTCTGCACTATCACCGATTTTCCCTTTTATTTCTTCTTCTCGGCCGAGGTATCCTTCAAGCTTCTTGAAGGCACTTTCCCATGCGTCATCACTTTCAAAGATTGTAGTTAAGTCCCATGTATTCTCTAGTTTCTGTTCATCTCTAGTAATCAGTTCTGACATAAATATCCTCCTAAAATAAATTTATCTTAATTTTCTCATTTTTTCGCAGAAATTGCACGTATTTGCTTCGATATCCGATAATATTCTTGTAAAATGTGTGTGCATAAAGAAAGTTCATGACCATAACACTGTGCTGCAGGATGAATATTCAATACCGAACTGAATGCCTCTAATGTAAACGCATCATGATGAACCATACGTTCCAGTTCCAGCTGCCAATAGATTGGATGCGCATTCAACAGTATCTGCTCAGGCAGAATGATGCGATAGTGTAAAGGTATATTGTCCTTGTGAATATTCAGCTGATAGAGGGCACTTAATGTCGGTTCTAATACAGAACGTCTCGCAACGCAGTTTCTAATATACTGCTGCACGTCTCTATCGTTCATCACCTTATGTGCCGATTTCAGTAGTGAGTGTATCATATGATGGAAGAGCTCTTCCTTTGATTGCACTGTAAACCGCTGCACCTTATATTTAAAACGCCCCACTACTTGCTGAATCTTCAGGGCATAAAGTGTCTCATCTGCAATGTCCAGTACAAACAAAGTATGTGACGGATAATAGATCAATGACTGCTGAAAATAATTCAATATGAGTATATCTTCCTCTATCTTAAGCGAACGATAATCGGTAATCCAGCACACTTTCATGCCGAGCGACTGATAGCCTGCTGTCCTGCTTGCAACTATTCGCGCAGGGATTACTGATAGCTGAAGTTCTAATGCAACCCCTTCGTTCAGCATAATATCAGGAATCTGCTCAATCTCACTGATAAAGTATTCAAGAGATGCTTGATGTGCCCCGAACATGCGGTAAAGCATATACTTCCCTTGCAGATGACTGAGCGATTCTTTACGGTAGACGTTACTGAAACAATCATGTGTTGAAATATGCGAGAAATGAGGAATCTTCATCTCTCCTCTTCTCAGCACAACCTTCTGGTGGCATACCGGGCAATAATAATGTTGATTACGCGCTGCAAACTGTGCTTGTACTAATTCTCCGTTGCTATTCATCGCCTGAATCAAAAAACAGCACCTCCTGATGATATATATCAGAAAGTGCTGTTTTGATTCTATAAGATTTTGTAAAGATTACTGTTTAAAATACTGCTTTACTTGACGCTTTACATTGTGACTCATCACAATCTTACCGTATTCATCAAGCTGTTCATGAGAGATTTGTGTCTCATCCGCATATTCCAGCATATGTGCAATATAACTATGAATCGCATCTTCTGACATATGGTCATCGAACTCTACATAGTAATAATACTTACCTTCATACATATACAATAAGTCTTCAATGTCTACATCTTCATAATTATGATAACTAAATTGAATCAAATCTTCCAGATCATCAAAGTGTACAATAAAGAACTGTTCTGTCGATTCTTCTGACGCACGCTTGAGTAAATCACGTAGTTCAGAATCGTTGTGCATTGAATTATTAATAAAATCATTCACTTTCTCATCTATATTTAAGTCACTGTCATCTTCTGGTAACTGCAGATCATCATTCTTAGATTTTGTTACAACAACCTCAATTCCTTTATCAAAGGCATGGACTTGTATCCATAACGGACCATCGAAAAAGAAATCCTCTTCCTCATTAACCTCTTCCATCACAGACCAGAAGAATTCCTCACCTTTCTTGCGGCTCGTCCACAGATCATCACGCTTGAAACCACGCGCTTCAATATCAGTATATGTCAAATAAAATTTTAAAGTTGATTCATTCACTCGCTCTATTCTCATGAGTCATTCCTCCAATCCTATGTATGAATGGTAATATCATTGTACACGAAGAAAAGATTTCCTACAATAAAACTGTTTATAAAAAGAGGTACCTGCAAAATGCAGGCACCTCTTTTTATATCAATATTACTCTACCATACGTTGTGCTTCTAATAATTGGAATGTACGAACCTTACGTGGCAAGAATCTTCTGATTTCATCTTCGTTGTATCCAACTTGAAGACGTTTCTCATCTAAAATAATCGGACGACGAAGTAATCCAGGATTCTTCTGAATAATATCGTATAAATCTTGTAATGGTAATGAATCGATATCTACATTTAATTTCTGGAATGTCTTAGAACGTGTAGAGATAATTTCATCTGTACCATCTTCTGTCATTCTTAAAATCGCTTTAATCTCATCAATTGATAAGTTTTCTGAAAAAATATTACGCTCCGTATACGGAATGTCATGTTCTTGTAACCATGCTTTCGCTTTACGGCAAGATGTGCAACTTGGTGAAGTAAATAATGTTACCATACATCTCACTCTCCTAATTGTTTAGATTTATCGGTTAGTTCTTTCATACGAGGTGTGTACTCTACCTATATACCCGAATACCGGGACGTTAAACATATGATTTGACAAATCTTTAAACTATTTGTCTTTCCTAACCTGATAATGTCATTATAATACGTAAACATTAAAATTAAATGAGAATTCTCTAATATTTTAAAAAGATTTTATATTACTTTCAGATAATTCACATTTTTGCCTTATTTATATCTTAAGCAAGAACCTAAATAAAACTTTTAATATTTACTCTTACACTATACACCCATCAAACAATAATAACAATACGTTTTCATAAAGTTTCACAATCGTCATATTTCGATAATGTATATTTTATAGTACAATGAATAATAATATAGATGAAACTTAATCAAAGGAGTTAATCAAATGGAAACATTATTCTCAGGTATACAGCCGAGCGGGGTTCCGACAATTGGTAACTATATCGGCGCATTGAAGCAATTTACAGAGATACAAGATGAGTACGACTGCTATTTCTGCATCGTTGATCAGCATGCTATCACAGTACCACAGGACAAAGCGGCACTACGTAAGAACATCCGCTCACTCGCAGCCCTTTACCTAGCAAGTGGTCTCGACCCAGAAAAAGTGACACTCTTCATTCAGTCAGAAGTCCCGGCACATGCTCAGGCTGGATGGATGCTGACTACCATCTCATCAATCGGCGAATTAGAACGTATGACACAATACAAAGATAAAGCGAAAGACCGTAAAGAAGGCATACCTGCAGGATTACTTACATATCCACCACTAATGGCGGCAGACATTCTTTTATATGGAACGAACATCGTACCCGTTGGTGAAGATCAGAAGCAACATCTGGAATTAACACGCGACTTAGCAGAACGCTTCAACGCACGTTACAACGACATCTTCACAATCCCTGAGATACGCATGCCTAAAGTCGGTGGCAGAATTATGAGCTTACAGGAACCGACGAAGAAAATGAGTAAATCTGACAGCAACACGAAAGGATTCATCTCATTACTAGACCCGCCAAACACTGTCGCTAAGAAAATTAAATCAGCAGTAACAGACTCTGACGGAATTGTGAAATATGATAAGGAAAATAAGCCAGGTATCTCGAATCTACTCAGCATCTATTCAATATTTACCGGTAAGACAATCGCCGAACTTGAAGCAATGTATGAAGGCAAAGGATATGGCGACTTTAAATCCGATCTTGCTGACGTCATGGTTGAATTTATTACGCCATTCCAGGAGAAATATGAGTATTATATGAACTCTGAGGAATTAGACAGAATATTAGACGAAGGTGCTGAGAAAGCACGTAAGAAATCATTCAAGATGTTAAAGAAAATGGAAAACGCAATGGGACTCGGAAGAAAGAGAAGGTAAGTTAAAGTTCAATTAAGAACGCCTGAACCGGTGATGGTTCAGGCGTTTTCATAGTGTTGTGCCCATATAGGTTAGTGTTTGGGCATTTTGTGCACAAACAGATGAGTATTTGGGCGTTTCCGAGTAGTTGTGATCAAACATACTCTAGTAAATGCAGAATCTTACCATTAAGCACCATCCATCATGCATACGTGCATCTCAATATTGATTGAGTGATCCTTTCTTTCTTGCATAATATGACAAACGATTAAACACTATCACACCAATTACAAAATATACAAACGAATTAATAATGAGCATTATTATCTCACCTATTGAAACAGTTCCATCAAATATAGCATTGATATTAATAATACCCCATGTTATCGGTAAACATTTTGAAAAAATATCTAATACGAACGGTAAATTATTGCCACTAACTAATACACCCGTAAAAAATAAAAATATATAATTCAAAATAACAGTAATCGCAGATATTCTTTTAAAAATAATGGATAGACCAGCTAACAAAAATGAAAACCCATATATTCCTAACATCGTCAATATTAATATAAGTATCATTAATGGATTGAGTAACGGTATAAGATTAAAGTGTCCTTTAACTAAATCAGGTGAGAAGATAAAGATAAACAATAATGTTCCCGATGACAGTATTATGCCTCCAATTGCATCAAAAATAAACGTTGCAATTGCTCGACCAAGCAGCATTAAATTTAAATTTGTCTTGGTCAGAAAAATTTGTTCAAGAGTTCCCAGCTGCATCTCTTCTTGTAATATAAAAGTAAATATTGCGATTGCATTGATACCGATATACCATACAAATATTCCTATCAATAACTGTGCAACAATATTGCTATTCCCACTATCCCTTGTCACTACTGCATAAGTAAGACCAGAAAATAATATCAAATATGAAATAATTTCAGCAATAGAATCCACATAATATCGCTTGAACATTCCTTTAAACTTGATAAATTCTGCATATAGTATATCAATCATCATACTCACCCATCACTTGTACAAATATCGATTTCAAATCTTGTCTCTCGGTCGTGATTTCTTTGATTTGAATATTTTGTTCATTTGCTTTCTGTATAAATTTCGATAATATATTCATATCTATTCGATAGATCATATCTTCGCTTATATATCCTGTTACTTTCTTATCAGTAACGATATTTACATAAGATTCATTTTGAAATGAAGCAAATAATTCCTGTTTAGATATGTCTTTTATAATACGACCATCCTTATATAAGATGATTTGATCAGCGAGCTGTTCGGCAACGTCCATTTGATGTGTCGTTAAGATGATGGTCTTTCCTGCATTCGTTAACTTCAATAAGTATTCCATCAAACTATTTGTAGATTGCACATCTAAGCCAAGTGTAGGTTCATCAAGTATAAGGAGCTCAGGATCGCGAATCATAACTATTGCTAACGCAACTTTTTGTTGCATCCCTCTCGATAATTCTGCTACATAAGTAAATTTCTTATGCGATAAATCTAATACCTCAAGCACTTCATCAATTCGATGATTCAATTGATTACGTCTTAATTTATTTAACTTGCCAAAATAGAACAAATTATCGTACACCGTTAAATAATAATAAACGTTTCGTTCTCCTTCTAGAATACATCCTATCTGAGATAATGGATTATTACCAATATAGTAATGAATCGTTCCCCTATCCGGAATAATCAAATCTACAAGGCATTTAATTAATGTAGACTTCCCAGCACCATTTTCACCGAGCAGACAAGTTATCTTTCCTTTTTGAATACTAAAAGACACATTATCTACCGCATTTACAACATCATTCTTATTTTTAAATACTTTACTTAAATTTTGAACTTCCAGTGCAAGCACTTCGTCACCCCACCTTTAACGTTCTATTTGTAAATCGTTCGACCTCCGGATCATGAGAGATTATAAATACAATTTTGTCATTACAATACTTTAACACTGATTCCAGAATCATCTGCTGTGAGGCTTTATCAATGTTACTTGTCACCTCATCTAAAATGACACAGTCTACCTGTTCATGGAATAGTCGTGAAATCATAATACGCTGCTTTTCTCCACCTGAGAAGTTCGTACCTTTTTCATAGATAACTTCATCTAAATTATGATGTGTTAATACTGACTGTAATACATCCAGACCGCTCATCATATCCCAGTCAATCGCACTTTCATCTTTCCCGAATGCGATATTATGCTTGATTGATATCGGTAATATGGAACTATCCTGAGAAAGATAATAAATATGTTCACGTAAATTTTGATTATTAAGTTCATTGACACTTTGTTCATTAATCATTACGCCTGAACTTGTTCTATACTTTAATAAGCTCTTCATCAATGTACTCTTCCCACTTCCTGACGTGCCTGTAACAAAGACGATATCACCTTTGTTAAATGTCTCGTCCACATGATATTGAAAGATACGATCGCCAATTTTAACAGTTGCATCTTTAATTGTTATTTTATCAATTCCATCAATGCTTTTATGTCCTTCTTTTTCAACTACAGGCAAAATTTCATCTGTAATAAATTCATTGGACACCTGCATATCACGATATTCTAAGTTGATACTTGTAAATGCTTGTAATGATACAAAGTATATCGGTAATACGATACTCACAATAACAAGCGCACTTACTTCAGTCTGTCCTGTATAGATAAAATAAGCGAGTACAAAATACATCATATTCTGAATAAAGCTGTTTAATAACTTAATCATTAAACTCGTGCTTTGCGCGAATTTATTTACTTCTTTCATCGAATGAAATATACGATGAACAGAAGGTCTGATTAAATTTTCTATACGTTCATATGTCGCTTGTTTAATCATATCAACATTATTAAATACACCAATGATTTCTTTATACCCTGTAGATGTCTGCTGCTGCATAACCTTACTTTTTTCCATCAATTTTTTATTGATCAGTTTATATCCAAAGTAGTTGATAGGAATCAGTATAAACAATATGACTGCAAGCCATAAATTAATTTTCAGTACAATCGCAAGGCATACAAGCAAAATAATAATATTGCTCATTAAACTGGTAATGCTATTTGCGATAAACATATAGAAACTGTTTACAATCATAGCAAATCGATCAATAAGATATGTCGGTTCTTTTTGAAGTAGATCATCATAGTTCATTTTATGCATCAGTCGATACAATTTATGCGTATGGCTTACATTAAACGAATAGGCAAAATGCTCTCTAATATACACCATGACAATTTGAATGACGTATGTTATGAACATGAAAATGATGACTAACCAAAGCGTGCTTTTATTGATATTATAATTCTCACCAAATACAGTTGTAAGCAGTAATGGTACAGATACTGTCAGCAGTGCAGTTATTAAAGTAAAAATAAAAGTAATGATTAAAAGCTTCTTATTTTCTTTAAAAAGACCGTCCACCTCACTTCACCCTTTCATAGCACTTCCCATCATCTGTTCGTTTCAAATATCCGTAATCTACCATGTACCTTCTGATTATTGCATAATCATCGTAGTATGCTTTGATTATTTCATTGATTTCTTTTTCTGAATACGTTTTAGTATGATTAAACAGAGTGACAAACCAATCGAACAATAATATTTTATCTTTTTCTTTCTTTGGAATTTGTACCAGTTTATTATTTTTGAAAAATCTTAACCTTAAATCTTCCATATAAACCTCCTTATAAAAATAAGCGACTGATTATGTTATCAGTCGCTTATTTTCAAAGTACTTCAACTATTACTTCAAATTTTGCAAACTTGAAATAACTTATGAGCATCTGCTCAAGTTGAGTTTTAAATTCCAATAGAGTGGTCTCTTCAACTTCTCCATCATGATGTAAATCTATTGAAATTCTATCATCTTGTTTTTCATGATTTTGTAATAGTCCTATACCTGTAACCAATGCATTTTTAAGTGCAATTATCTGAATAACAGACGGCACAAGTAATGGATTTGAAATAATGTCATGATTTCCAGTAATATCTACTTTCATATCCTCACTCCTAAATCAACTTACGATCATGTTCAATGATTTCTTCTTCAATTTCGATCTTTCGTTCTGTGATTTCTTCTTCAGACACTTCCTGTTCTGTAATCAGTTCGTCTTCATCATAACGAATTTCTCTGTCATCGTGATGTTCTGTCATATTATCACCTCTATCGATTTGATTTAGGGTTCATTGCATCTTTAATACCTTCACCGATGAAGTTAATACAAAGGATTGTTACTGTAATCGCAATCGCTGGTGGCATCCAGATCCATGGTTTCCCACGCAGGATATCCCCTTCTTGCGCGTCAGATAACATATTCCCCCATGTCGGTGTAGCTTTATCGATACCGAATCCTAAGAAACTCAATCCTGCTTCTGCTACAATCTGTACTGCGAATAATAATGTTGCCTGTACGATAATAACGCTTAAGATGTTCGGGAATAGGTGTTTGAATAAAATCTTATATGTTGGTGTTCCGATTGATTTTGCGGCTAAAAAATATTCATTTTCTTTCTCCTGCATCACTTTACCACGTACGAGCCTTGCAATTCCGACCCACGACAGCGCGATTAATACTGCTGCTAAGATCATTGCTGAACCGTATGGGTTTTTAATCTTATCGCTGAATGTTGCGTTTAATACGATAGCGAATGGTAGGAACGGGAATAACATTACGAACTCAGTGAAACGCATGAGTATCGTATCTACCCATCCACCGTAGTATCCCGAGATCATTCCAATCAATATACCAATAAGGAGTAACCCTACTGTTGTTACAAGTCCAAAGATTAATGACACGCGTCCTGAGTATAATAATCGGCTTAATATATCACGTCCACCGGCATCTGTTCCTAACCAGTGCTCCGGACTCATATCACCTTTAATAAGTACTAAGTTCTGAAGATTCGGATCATATGGGGCGATAAGGGGCGATAACAATGAAATAATAAAGATTGATAGTAAAGTTATCAATGCGCCCATCGCAAGTTTATTTTTCATAAATTTTGCACGTGCAATTTGCAGAGGTGACTTGGCTACTTTTTTAGGTTTTACGTTTACTGTTTCAGTTTTTACTGTATTCATAGTCATCCTCCTAGTTACTCTTAATTCTTGGGTCAACAATGCTGTATGCGATATCTGAGATTAAGTTCGCAAGTAACCCTAAGAAAGAGAAGAATAGTAATAACGCCATCATCAGAGGATAATCTTTACCACTGATTGAATCTACGAGTAATTTTCCGATACCCGGATAAGAGAAGATTGTTTCAGTGATAACTGCCCCACCAAAGATTGACAATACATCTGCTCCAAAGAAAGTAACGATTGGAATTATCGAGTTTCTTAAGATATGTTTATTATAAATCTTTGACTTAGATAATCCTTTTGCACGTGCTGTTCTTGTATAATCCTTACGTGAATTTTCAATGATATCATTACGTAGAAACTGAACATAGCTTGCTGTAGACAGAATCCCCAATATTGTTCCTGGTAGTATTGCATGGTATAGCTTACTTAAATAATATTGTAATGAACCATCTTCAAGCCCGATTGCTACCGATCCTGAAAATGGGAACCACCCTAATTTGAATGCAAAGATATAAATTGCAAACACACCAGCTACAAATGATGGTACAGCAAGCATGAGATAATTAAAGAATTGAACCGCATAATCTATAAACGTATAAGGCTTACGTCCAGAAATGATACCTAATGGAAATGCTGCAAGATATGTAATAATTAAAGTAACCACACCTAACAGTATTGTATTCGGCATTCTTTCTTTTATTAAATCAATAACTGGTCGCTTATAACGAATAGAATCACCTAAGTCTCCCTTAATTACGTTCTTACCCCATTTCATGTATTGTACATGAATCGGATCATTTAGCCCAAGCTTTTCACGCTGTGCTTCGATGTATTCAGATTTAGCATTTTTAGGATCACCCATCCCAGTAAATGCATCTCCTGGTTGAAGCTTTGAAATTCCAAATATAACAATTGATGTTAAAAATAATAACGGAATCATTAATAGTAGACGCTTAATGATTAACTGAACCATCTATAGCACTCCCTTCCTCTAGTAAGATGCAAGAAGCATAATGTCTTTCACTTAATTGAACACTTCTCGGCTTAATCGTCTTACACTCTGCTTTTGCTACAGGACATCTTGTGTGGAACGGACATCCCGATGGTGGATCAGCAGGTGAAGGGAGATCACCTTTTAATATAATACGCTCTTTACGCTTTTCAGGATCGATCTCCGGTATTGCTGAAATGAGTGCTTTCGTATACGGATGCTGTGGATTATTGTATACTTCATCTGCTGGCCCTTGTTCTACAAGGTGCCCAAGATACATAACACCAATATAATCACTAACGTGTTTCACTACACTTAAGTCATGAGCAATAAATAAATAGCTTAGATTAAACTCTTTCTGTAAATCATCCATAATATTTAATACTTGTGATTGTACGGATACGTCCAAGGCACTAACAGGTTCATCTGCTATGATGAGTTTAGGTTTTAATGCAAGTGCACGTGCAATTCCTATCCTTTGACGCTGTCCACCAGAAAATTCATGAGCATAGCGGTAATAAGCATCTTCATTTAAACCTACACGATTGAGCAGATCCTTAACCTCATCCTCAATTTCATCCATCTTTTTTCCGTAATAATTTCTAATAGGTTCACCAACAATATCTCCAACCATCTGCATAGGATTTAGTGATGCATAGGGATCCTGAAAGACCATCTGAAATCCTTTTCGCGCTTCTCTTAATTCTTTACCTTTGAGCTGTGTAATATCTTGTCCGAGAAAGTCGATTGTCCCATCTGTTGCATCTTGCAACCTTAATATTGTACGACCTGCTGTTGACTTACCACAACCTGACTCACCGACAAGACCCATTGTCTCTCCTTCAAATATCTTGAAAGATATACCATCAACAGCTTTTACGTGACCTACTGTGCGTTTAAAGAAACCGCCTTTGATTGGATAATACTGTTTCAAATTTTTAACTTCTAATATCGTTTTTTTCTCCATTACTTCACAACCTCCTTAGCGTCAGTATATAGATGACAATATGCTACATGTCCTGTTTCAAACTCCGACGCCCTTGGTGTAGTTGTATAACAATGATCCATTGCAAATGGACATCTCTCTGCAAAACGACATCCTTCAGATCTTAATTCCGTGATGGAAGGTACGATGCCCTTAATCGTTTCAAGACGCTCTACTTCTTCATCTAATTTCGGAATCGATTTAAGTAGAAGTTGAGTATATGGATGCTTTGGGTTCTTAAATACTTCAGCAACCGTTGCCTTTTCAATTATACGTCCGGCATACATCACCGCAACAGTATCACATACTTCTGAAATTACGCCTAAATCATGAGAAATAAAGATAATTGACATATCCGTCTTTGTCTGAACATCTTTCAGTAATTCTAGAATTTGAGCTTGAACAGTTACGTCTAAAGCTGTGGTTGGTTCATCAGCAATGAGTAAGCTTGGCATACATGATATAGCAAGCGCAATCATAACACGCTGACGCATGCCACCTGATAGCTGATGGGGGTATTCATCAACAATCTTGTCGGCACGAGGGATTCCAACTTGTCTTAATAATTCTATTGCACGTTCTCGTGCTTGCTGTTTATTTAACTTTAAATGTAATTGAATCATTTCAATCAGCTGATTTCCAATTGTGAAAACTGGATTTAAGGAAGTCATCGGCTCCTGGAAGATCATCGAAATTTCTTTACCACGAAATTTGTTGATTTCTTCTTCGGTTTTCTTTTCAATATGCTCACCCTTATATATAACTTCTCCTCCAGATATTCTAGAAATTTTCTCAGGGAGTAGTTTCATAAGTGACATACTAAGCACAGATTTCCCACATCCTGATTCACCAACGATGCCCATCACTTCGCCACGATCTATACTAAATGATACGCCATCGACCGCATTGTAGAACTTACCTTTGATATCGAATCCAACCTCTAGATCATTAACCTCTATAATTCTTCTATCACTCATATTCTCCCACCTTCATTCTTTCTTTCTTAAAAAAAACCTCGATAAGGATCGAGGTTTTTTTTATTATTTCTTGTCTTCTACAGCCCATTCATAAGATGGATTTGTACCTTTAAGTGATACTTCAAAGTTTTTAACTCGATCATTAACTACCGTAGTATCTACTAATTCCGCCATAGGAATAACTGGTAATTCTTTGTTCATTAATTGTTGCCATTTCACGTATAAGTCTTTACGTTTTTCTTTATCTGTTCCAACTTTGTCAAAGTCTAATGCATCATCTAATAACTTATCAGCTTCTGGATTATTATAACGAGACTCATTCCAAAGTGCATCTGAACGATATAGTCCTGATGGGTCTGGATCAGCGCCTTGAGACCAACTTCTGAAATACACTTCCATGTCTTTATCAGCATTCTCTAAATCTGTACCAAACTTACCAAATTCAACCATTTGAACTTTTGTTTTTAAACCAACTTTTTCCCAGTAACCTTTTAAAGCTGCAGTTCGTGGTTCGAATGTCGGATTAGAACCTGCATAATGTTTCAAGTTAACTTCGAATGGTTTACCTTGAGGATCCTCACGGAAGCCATCTCCATCTTTATCTTTATATCCTGCTTCATCCAGTAATTTTTCTGCTTCTTTTGTATCATATTTATAATCTTCTAACTTATCTTTATCCGCTGCTACCCAGTGATTAGATGGAATTAAACTATTCGTTTTTTCTCCATAACCATATAAGAATGCTTTAATCCATTCATCACGATTAATTGCATGCGCCATCGCTTTACGTAATCTTACATCTTGGTACTTCGGACGTTCTTTTCCGATTTTCATCGTCTTTTTATCATAATCATTTAATACAAATCCAAGAATCATGTAGCTTGTTGAAGGTGATTCTAAAACTTTAAGTTTTTCATCTCCAGATTCTTTAACCTCTTTAGCAATTGGTGCAGTAACAGAAGCCATATCTACTTCTCCACTTTCTAATGCTTGGGTTAATGAAGTCTGTTCAATTACACGTAGGTTAACCTTATCGATTTTTGGTTCACCTTGCCAGTAGTCTTTGAACTTTTCAAATTCAACAGACTCACCGTCAACAATCTTTTTAACTTTGAAAGGTCCAATACCGATTGGATTTTTACGAACTTCTGGTGATTTCCCCATATCCTTTACTGGAATATCTTTAAAGACTTTCTCACTGATTGGAGCGCCTGTCCATAAATTTAATAAATTATTTACTTTCTTCTTATCAAAAGTGACTTCTGCTGTATAGTCATCAATTTTCTTGATACCTGATACAGTATCGGCTTTGCCATCGTGCTTTTCTTTAGCACCTTTAATATCTTCCACACCAGTATAACGAGGACCATCGTAATCTTTATCCGCTAAAGTTTCTAAAGTGAAGATCCAGTCATTGATTGTAAATTCATTACCATCTTGCCATTTAATCCCTTTTTTAACTTTGAATTCATAAGTTTTACCGTCACCTTTATCTTTCCACGAAAGAATTTTAGGCTTCATTTCTAGTTCATCGTTATAATCTACTAATCCATCATTGAAATAACTAATAACTTCTGAATCTCCCGTACTTTTTGCAAAGATAGACTGGAAGTTACCTTCTGGTGGTGCACTCAGCCCTACATTTAAAGTCCCGCCTTTAGCGTCACTTTTTTCTGTTTTACCACTTTTTGCACCTGTCTTACCTGTGTCTTCATTCTTCTTACCGCCACCACATGCAGCAAGTACTAAAACTAATGCAAGTATTAAAATACTGAAAAACTTAAACTTTCTCTTCATGTTATACCCCCCATATTTGAATTAAAGTTGGAATCTATACTTATCGTGTTAGATTTTCCATTATATGAATAAATATTATATTCATATAATGGAAAACCCAATGAATAATGTACGAATTCCGATATAAATTATTAGCTTAAATAAATTATATTGATTTCAGACAATTCTGTCAACGTTATTTTCAGAATTTTTGTTTTTTTATATTATATTGATATTTATGTTTTTATGGGAAATTCTATAATCAAGTTAGCCACCTACGGTGTGCTTTAAAAAAATAAAAAATGAGCCATGTGCATCCATGTTAATATTGTAGTTACCACAACAAACAATAAGGAATGAATGCAAATGACTCATCTAAATGGTACCACTAATCATATTAAAGGAAAACACTTAACTGAATTTGAAAGACATCAAATTCAGATTTTGAAGAGTGAAAATTATTCAAATCGTGCTATTGCTAAAATTTTGAATAGAGCACCTCAAACGATTAACAATGAGATCAATAGAGGAACTGTTAAACAAATTAAGCGCATAGTTTCTAATAGTAAAGAATATTTTTATGATTATGAATGCTATTTCCCTGATGTTGCTCAACTTAAATATGAAACAAATCGTATGAATTCTTGCAGGACACCAAAACATCAGTTATCTCATGCTTTTATTGATTGGGCTGATAAGATGATGTTGAATAAAAAATGGTCTCCCGATGTTGTAATAGCCTATGCTAAAAAGAATAATATTTTTTGTGATTCTATTATTCCTTGTGTTTCAACACTATATAACTGGATTGAAAGAGGAATTATGAAGACCTCTAATATCGACCTTATAGAGAAGATATCACGAAAACCAATTACAAATAGAAGACCTAGTCGAAAAAATAAAAAAGTATTAGGAAAATCTATCGAAGATAGAAGTCACGAAATCAATTCTAGAGATGTCTTTGGTCATTGGGAAATTGATACTGTTATTGGTTCTAAACTTAAAAACGAAAGAGCGTTACTTACACTTGTTGAAAGACAGACACGATATGAAATCATCGTTCCTATTAAAAGTAAAAATAATGATGCTGTCACATTAGCATTAAGTCAATTAAAAGATCAATTAGATAATTCATTTTCACGAATATTCAAGTCTATTACTTCTGATAACGGATCAGAGTTCAGTGACCTTACGGAGACACTACCTGACACTGAAATATACTTTACGCACCCTTATTCATCATGGGAACGAGGTACTAAAGAAAACCATCATAAATTCATTAGACGGATAATCCCTAAAGGAATCAGTATGGAATCAGTATCTGATGAGATAATTTATCGTATCCAAAACTGGATGAACAATTATCCCAGAAAAATTCTAGATTATGAAACACCTAAATACCTGTTTCTGAAGTCACTAAAATCCGAAGGATTATTAAGTGAACCATTAAGCTACTATCTCTATTAATTTGGATGTAGTGGCTAACTTGCAATTGAAATTTTCGTTTATGTTTTTATAAAAAATAGCAGCGGAATTTTCCACTGCTAAATCGTCAATTATTTTTTCTTTTCGATATAAACTTCTTTTAATGAAGTGTCAGCTCCAAATTTGTGAATTATAAAGTTTTTAACGTGAGGTTGTACTAATCGAGCAGCTCCACGTTGATAAATAGGGGCAATTACAGCTTCTTCTAATACAATATCTTCTGCTTCAACCATCGTTGTCCATCGTTTATCAATATCATCTAATAATGGACCTTTTGCATCTTGAACCTTTTGATCAAATTCTTTATTTGACCAACCTGTTTGGTTATGGCCTCCATCTGTAACATATAAGTCAACAAACGTCATTGGGTCTGGATAGTCAGGACCCCAACCAGCAAATGATAAATCATATTTCATTTTCGATTCTAATTGAAGTTTCTGTTTAAATGGTTGCTGCTTAATATTTATTTTTAATCCAGGTAAGTTGTTCTCTAATTGTTCTTTGATATACTCACCAGCAGTTTTCGACTCTTCTTGATCATAAGTTAAATATTCAAATGTAAACGAATCTTTACCTAAAGCTTTTTTAGCTTTTTCGAAATGTGCTTTAGCTTCTTCTTTATTATAAGATAATTTATTCTTTAATGAATCAGTAAAATCTTTGCCGTCTTTTTCAACAAATTCTTTAGGTGTATTTGTATCTAAAGGTTTTGAACCATTTTTAAGTAAAGTATCAACATACGCTTGTTTATCAATTGATTTTGCAATCGCTAATCTTAAGTCTTTGTTAGCCAAATCTTTATTCTCTTGATTCATGCGGATAAAAAATGTAGTTGACTGTAATTCTGTCGATAATTTAGGATCATCTTTATATTTATCAACTTGCTCCGCTGGTAATGTTACACGATCTAATTTTCCAGTATTAAATAAGTTTAATGCAGTATTTTGATCTTTAATGATTTTGTAGTTTACTTCTTTAAGTTTTACTTTATCTTTATCCCAATATTTTTTATTAGGTGTTAACTTAAATGATTTTTCAGTTTGCCAATCATTTAAAACGAAAGGACCGTTGAATAAAGTAGTTTCTTTTGTAGTACCATACTTATCACCTTGTTCTTTAACAAACTTCTCATTTTGAGGTAGGAATACTCCAAATGTTAATAATTCTTCAAAATAAGGAACATTGTCATTTAACTGAATTTCTAAAGTATTATCATCTATAGCTTTAACACCTAGTTCCTCTGGTTTCATTTTTCCAGTATTAACTTCTTGTGCATTTTTTAGATCCATCATAATGTATGAATATTCAGATGCTGTTTTAGGATCTAATGTTCTTCTCCAAGCAAAAACAAAGTCTTTTGCTGTTACAGGATCTCCATTTGACCATTTTGCGTCTTTACGTAATTTAATCGTCCATGTTTTTCCATCTTTTGACTTTTCGGGTTTTCCTTCAGCAACTGCAGGAATCGCTTTATCATTTTTATCTAATGTATAAAGTCCTTCCATTACTTGAAAGAATACATTGAATGCAACAGCGTCTGTTGCTAATGAAGAGTCAAGTGTTGGTATATCTGAACCTTCTTGTAAGTTTAATACTTGAGCATTTTTATCATCTGATTTGTTGCCTCCAGAACAAGCTGCTAAAAATCCAGATAATGTAATTATTAGTACAAGTAAATAAGAAAAACTTTTTTTCATTTATATATCCCCCCAACTTTTTTTAAATCATCTGCGCAAATATTCAGAAGATTTGTAATTAATTATATTTTAATAGTTTCAGATAATCAATACCTTTGATTATATATATCTATAATTTTTTGAATATCTCTTTAACTTTGATTATTAAAGAAATATCAAAAATCATCTTCCTTATTAATATTTCTCTATAATTTGTAATTTTTCTTATATTTTTCAAGTTCTTCAATAGAACAATAAACATAATGATCGGGGGCGACTTCACGCAATTCAAGCTTATCTTCTGGAGAATATGCATGAACTTCCGGATTGTATGTTCTTCTGACTCTTGTTCTCTCTGACTCGGGATCTGGTAATGGAATTGCCGACAATAACGATTTAGTATATTCATGCATAGGATTATTGTAAAGTGAATCAGCTGGACCTACTTCAACAAGCTTGCCAAAATACATAACACCAATTCGATCTGAAATATATTTAACCATGGATAAATCATGGGCAATAAACAGAAAAGTGATGCCACGTTCTCGTTGTAGTTTCTGCATTAAATTTACAACTTGTGCTTGGATTGAAACATCAAGAGCTGAAATAGGTTCATCTGCGATAATAAATTCAGGTTCTACTGCTAGTGCACGGGCAATGCCTATACGTTGTCTTTGACCACCTGAAAACTCATGTGGATAACGGTTCGCATGTTCTTTGTTTAATCCTACTGTTTCTAATAATTCATACACACGATCAGCACGTTCTTCTTTATTTTTAGCCAATTTATGGATATCTATTCCTTCTGCAATTATATCCATTACTTTTAATCTTGGATTTAAGGATGCATAAGGATCCTGAAATATCATTTGCATACGACGATTAAATTTTAATAAGTCTTTCTTTTTCTTAATTGATTGAATATCAATTCCATCAAAAATTACTTCGCCGCCTGTTGCATTATATAACTTAATTAAAGTACGTCCTGTAGTTGATTTACCACATCCAGACTCTCCTACAAGACCTAAAGTTTCACCTTTATAAATATCAAACGAAATATCATCAATTGCACGTACTTCATTAGGTTTACCAACATTGAAATATTGTTTCAAATTCTTAACTTCAATAAGTTTTTCTTTTCCATCACCATATAATCCTTGTGACGTTATTTGTTTTGGTAAATTTTTTTTGTTCTCATCCATATGTTCTTTAAAGTGTACATTCTCATTTGTTGAATGATTATGAATTATTTTACTCACCATTAAAAGCTAACCCCCTCAACGCGAATAGGTTTATCAAAATCACTTGATATTGGACGCATCATTTGTTTTACCATTTCAGGTGGTTCAACTTTAGGTGCATTCGGATCCATTAACCATGATTTCACAAAATGTGTTTCAGACACTTGATACCATGGTGCCTCTTGTTCAAAGTCAATTTGAAGTGCGTATTCTGAACGTCGAGCAAATGCATCACCAATAGGTGGTTTAATTAAATCAGGTGGTGTACCTGGTATCGCTTTTAGCTCTGTTTCACCATCAGTATCTAAACTCGGCATTGATGACAATAATCCCCATGTATATGGATGTTTTGGATTATAGAAAACTTCATCAACAGTTCCTGTTTCAACAATTTGCCCTCCATACATTACTGCCACACGATCAGCTACGTTAGCGACTACTCCTAAATCATGTGTAATAAATATTATTGATGTATCAATTTTCTTTTGTAAGTCTTTCATTAATTCAAGAATTTGTGCTTGAATTGTAACATCTAAAGCAGTGGTAGGTTCATCTGCAATTAATATTTTAGGATCACATGCTAATGCTGTTGCAATTACTATACGTTGACGTTGCCCACCAGAGAACTGATGTGGATAATTGTTAAATCTACCTTCAGGGTTAGGTAAACCAACAAGTCTTAATATATCTAAAGCTCTTGATTTCGCATCAACTCTAGATAATTTCTGATGTTTAATCAATGGCTCCATCACTTGTTTACCAATCTTCATTGTTGGATTTAAACTTGTCATAGGATCCTGGAAAATCATAGAAATATCTTTTCCGCGCACCTTTTGCATTTCTTTTTCACTCAATTTCGTTAAATCTTTTCCGTCAAATAAAATTTGACCTTCTTTAATACGACTTGGAGGTGTCGGTAATAATCTCATCAATGCTTTTGTAGTAACCGATTTCCCTGAACCCGACTCTCCTACAATTGCAAGTGTTTCCGCTTTATCCAGATAAAAATCAACACCACGTACTGCTTGAACTTCCCCCGCCTTAATATCGAAGGAAACTTTTAAATTCTTAACTTCTAAAATTCTTTCTGCCATTTTCATTTCCTCCTTTATTTACGCATTTTTGGATCAAAAGCATCGCGAACACCATCACCAAATAAGTAAAAACATAAGATTAGTAAACTAAGTATCATTGAAGGTACAAACATTTGATACGGCTCAATTAATAACATTTTTCGTCCATCGTTTACAAGTGATCCCAATGAAGCATTCGGAGCTGGAATACCTAACCCTATGAAACTTAAGAATGCTTCAAAAAATATAGCACTCGGAACAGAGAACATAGCTGTTACAATAATTGGGCCTAAAGTATTAGGTAATATATGTTTAAAAATTAGACTCGAATTTGAAGCACCGAGTGTTCTAGATGCCATAACAAACTCTTGATTTTTAAGCTTCAAAAATTGGCCTCGGACAATTCGACTCATACCTATCCATCCTGTCAGACTCATTGCTAATACAATTGTTAACATACTCGCATCAAAGATAATTACAAATAAAATCATAATAATTAAGTTTGGAATAGATGCAATAATTTCAATAATACGTTGCATAAAAGTATCAGTTGCACCACCAAAAAATCCAGAAACAGACCCGTAAGTAATTCCTATCACTACATCTAACAATGCTGCAATTATACCTATTAATAGAGAGACTTGTGTTCCCTTCCACACTCGAGTAAAAATATCTCTTCCTAACCTATCTGTTCCAAACCAATAACTGTCTTTTATATTATTTTCTTCGTATTTGTTATACCCATCCTTATCTTCACCTGTAAAAGGTAAGAATTTAACATCTTTTAAGATTTCAATTCTGGGCGCAAGATTTTCATGACCTTTATGTTGTTCTCTATATGTATGTCCACTAATCAACGGACCTATAAGTGCCATTAATGTTAACAAAACTAACCCTATCAAACCTAAGACAGCGCCTTTGTTTGCTTTTAGCTGAAGCCATGCATCCTGCCAAAATGTTCTTGATTCTCTTTCAATTTTTTCATCGTTAATTTCATTTTTATCAGCAAGTATAAATGAGCCAGGATGTATTTGTAATGATTGGTTTAAATCGCCATGATTAATATATTTTTCATTATATTCTTGAGTCATTAATCTTTTCCTCCTTGAACTCGAATTCGCGGGTCAATTATTCCATATAGAATATCAACAATGAATAACACTGTAATGAATAAAAAGCTAAACAAAATAGTTAATGCCATAATTACAGGATAATCATTTTGTTGTATAGACCTAACGAACTGATCTCCAATTCCGGGAATTGCAAAAATTGTTTCAATGGTTAATGCACCTGTTAATATACCTACAGTCATTGGTCCGATCAAAGTAATAATTGGAATTAATGCATTTCTCAATGCATGACCAAATAATACTTTGATTGTTGAATTTCCTTTTGCTTTAGCTAAAGTTATATAATCAGAACTTAACACTTCAATCATTTCTGAACGAATATAACGTGCAATCGTTGCAATTACTCCTGCAGAAAGTGCTAAAGAAGGCAATACTGCATATTTTAGACCATCAAATTCTGCAACAGGAAAAATTGGATTTCTTACAGCAAAAAAGTACTGAAGTAAAACTGCTAGTACAAATGAAGGTACAGATATAGCTACTACTGAAAAGAGAGTTGCTAAATAATCAATCCAAGTATTTTGTTTAACTGCTGCAATAATACCTAGTATGATACCTATTGTTACACCAATTAACATAGCATAAGCACCTATTTCCGCTGATGGTCCCAATCTCGGTATTATTAAATCTAATACTTCTTTCCCATCATATTGGAAACTATTTCCAAAATCACCTGTTGCAACATTTTTAATGTAGTTACCATACTGTACTGGTAATGGGTCATTTAACCCGTATTTTTCTTTTACAATTTGCTTTTGTTCAGCAGATAATTTCTCATCGTTAAAAGGTGACCCTGGCATTAACTTCATAAGAAAGAAAGTTGCTGTAGCGACAATAAATAACGTAATTACCATGTAGAATAATCTTTTTAAAGCATACTTAAACATGAAAAAGCCTCCCATTCCTCCATAAAATACTTCTTTCAAACAGTTACAACATATTTTTAATTGTTTTTCTATATTTGTAGTACAATTATTATTTAAATTTTAAAAGTAACTAAATTTTCAGAAGATTAATTATATTATAAAACTTATGTATACAAAATATCAATATCTATTTTAAGATTTTTAATAATTATCTGGCTTTAAACAACATAATATAATGAGATAAACAAATGTTCATCGCGTTATCTCATATTTAAGTATATTTTTTTATAATAATATATAGTTATAATTATTTAGATATATTTATTTTTTTAATATAATAGATTTAATATAGAGGAGGACAATATATGGAAAAGTTTATTTATATAATTTTGACTGAATTATTTTTTATTTTATTATTAACTTTTATATTTCATTTTTCATTTATTAATGCTTTATTCATCATAGGTATGACAGGCTTGTGTGCTGGTTTACTTCTCTTGATTTATTCCGGTGGTGCCTTTAGTATTATCGGCTTTTCATTTCGAAGATTCCATTATATAATGGCCCCTAAAAGTGTGAAATCTACTATGGACGAGAGTAGTGATTCACATAAATCACTTACAATCAGAAGTGAAAAATATCCAATTACATCACCATTAATTATTGTATCTACGTTGTTACTAACGTTAAGCATTCTATTATTAATATTATAAAAGCGTATGCAGCAATTGCTGCATACGCTTTTATTAATATTTCTTCAACACTAGTACTGCATTATGTCCACCGAATCCAAGGCTGTTTGTCATGGCGTATTCGATATCCTTTGTCACTGCTTTCTCCGGAACATAATTTAGATCAAGTTCCGCATCAGGTGTATCTTGATGTATCGTCGGAGGAATCTGGCCTGTCTGTAATGCGAGGGCTGTAATAATCGTCTCAACAGCGCCTGTTGCGCCGAGTAGATGCCCTGTCATCGATTTAGTTGATGACACAAGTAGATCTTTCGCTGATTCCCCGAATGTTGCTTTGATGGCCATCGTCTCATATAAATCGCCAATGGGTGTACTCGTACCATGGGCGTTCAAGTATCCCACATCACTCGGTGTTATTCCAGCGTCTTTCAGTGCCATGTTCATCGTACGTGTGCCACCTTCACCGTTTGGCGCGGGTGCTGTAATATGATGGGCATCACCGTTATTCCCGTAGCCCACGACTTCTGCATAAATATGTGCTCCACGTGCTAATGCGTGCTCGAGTTCTTCCAGGACAACGACACCTGCGCCTTCACCCATAATGAAACCATCGCGTCCTTCCTGGAATGGTCTGCATGCTGTATGTGGATCATCGTTCGTACTTAATGCTTTATTCGCACTGAATCCTGCTAAGCTCATACGTGTAATCGGTGCTTCAGCACCTCCTGCAAACATTACATCTGCGTCGCCGTACTGTATAATACGCATGGCATCACCGATAGAGTTTGTTCCTGTGGCACATGCTGTCACTGTACAGCCATTCGGCCCTTTAGCACCGAGTGCAATTGATACTTGCCCTGCTGCCATGTCAGGTATCAGCATCGGTACGAAGAATGGACTTACACGTCTAGGTCCCTTTTCTGTCATCGCAGTATGTGCAAGCTCAAATGTCTCCATCCCACCAATTCCAGAACCAATCCAGACACCAACACGATCGCTGTTGTCATCATCAATCTGCAGCTTAGAATCTTTAAGCGCTTCATTTGCTGCGACAACCGCATATTGTGTAAAGCGATCCATTCTACGGGCTTCTTTCTTATCTATATAGTCTTCAACATTGAAGTCTTTCAGTTCTCCAGCCACTTTCACATTCATATCACTCGTATCAATACGCGTAATCGTATCGATACCATTGACACCGTTTAATGCATTGTTAAATGTTGTCTGTACATCGTTACCGATAGGTGTCAAAGCACCCATACCTGTTATTACAACTCTTCTCATCTTTTTTCCTCCTGTCCCCATATCAATGCGATTGCGCCGAATGTCAGTCCACCACCAAATCCGGTTAATATGAGTTGATCTCCATTTTTTATTTTACCGTTTTGACATTCATATGCAATAGATAATGGAATACTTGCCGCTGAAGTATTACCATACTTGTCGAGCGTTGTACTCACTTGTGAAGCGGAGAGTCCGAGGCGTTCTCTCGCTGATTCAATGATTCTCGTGTTCGCCTGATGTGGAATCAGCATATCAATATCCTGTGCATGAAGTCCTGCCTTATCCATAACAAGTTGTGACTGTTCTTCAAGAATACGCACCGCAAACTTAAATACTTCACGCCCATTCATCTTTAGGTACCCGGATGCTTTATCATCATAGAGATGAAATGCACCGCTACCGTCACTTCCCCAGTTATAAGCCTGAATACCATAATTATCACTGACCTGACTGACAATCACTGCACCTGCACCATCACCAAAGAGCACTGCAGTATTACGGTCCTCCATATTGGTAATTTTCGAAAGTTTATCTGCACCTACAACAAGAATATTACGGTAATTTCCTGATAAGATAAACTGCTGTGCCGTTATAAGAGAATAAATAAATCCCGTACATGCTGCAAGCTGATCCATTGCCGGCACTTTGCTCAATTTTAAACGATGCTGCAGCTGACAAGCCACCGATGGAAAGTGATGGTCTCCTGTTGATGTTGCAACAAGAATCAGATCAATGTCTTCCGGTTTAATCGCTGCATCTTCAATCGCCTGCAGCGCAGCATAATATGCCATATCACTGACATCCATGTCTTGATCTGCGAACCTTCTTTCCTTGATGCCTGTACGCGATACAATCCATTCATCTGTTGTTTCGAGATAGTTTTCAAAATAATGATTATCTATAATCGTTTCAGGTACATATGTTCCAATCCCTATAATCCCTGCATTCATTACAGCACCTACTTATATCAAGTTTTAGTATCTGGTACTAATTTATCACATAATAAAAAACACTTCAATATAAAGAAGTGTTTTTTAGCTTACTTTAATCAGATACGCACTCTCCTGATATGTCGGGGGTAGTTTCTTATTCGGAAGAATGCCTGTCACTTTAAATCTCTGTATATCCGATTTGAGTTTCTTAACATACACTTCATCTACAGATTTCGATATCTCAAGATCAGTGATGTTGTTATTCATTCCGTATTTTTTGGTTCCACCTTTAAGTCTCCGTTCATAGTAATCATCAGCAATATCTGAATATAATTTCGATATATTCTGCGTCGTACTACCGATAACAAAGTCCCCTAAGTAACTTTGATCAGAAATATACCCGATGGCTTTCTTATTGCGTGCTTTAACAACCTCCATTACATCTCGATTTGTCCCGTCTGCTGCTGGATAGATCACATCTGCACTCTCCTTATCAATCAACCCTATTGTACATGCTTGTGAATCCCCATTATATCCCCATGTCTTTATATACTTTGTTTTAACTTTAACAGATTTTTCTTCATAATGGGCGCCATCTATAAATCCATCTATCTCTGGCTGTCCTTTAAATGCCCCGACAATTCCAAGCACCTTCGTTTTAGACTCATGTGCCGCGAGCATTCCTCCGAAAAATCCCATCGCATATCCTTCTATATTTAATGAAGATACATTTTTAGCACGACTCTCCCCATTCAAAAAGACAAAATGCATCTTCGGATACTTCACTGCAGCCTGATTAAACACTGCTTCAAATTCAGAGCCTTGCCCGTATATAATATTGACATCGCGCTCAGCAAATTGATGAATCGTATCCATTACCGCCTTATCGGTCTTTAGATTCTCCTGAACAAAAAAGTTGGCGTTGTGTGTCTGGATAATATTTAATATACCCTTATATCCTTCTGTGCCCCATGTCTGGTCATGAACTGATTCTTTGGATAAATATGCGATACTTCTAATCTCCTGATGTTTCGGAATAATAGAATAAATACATAGGACAATAAGTACGCAGACCGTTGCTAAGGAGATAACTTTATAATTCATAATATTTCCTTTCTAAAATAAGGTATACTTTTTTATGCTACTCTTTTATAATAAACTATATAGAATAAAGTTGGGGGAGAAATATTATGAATTATATTTTCACATTTGTGTGGGCTTTCATTCTTGTTCAAATGATTAATTTCGTTTTAATGAGTCTCGGTGGCGGACAGGATCTTAACTTACCATTTGCATCAATCATGGGCGTCATCTTTGGTATTCTTGCAATTATTATTGCACATATTATTCCGAATGAACCGATACCCCACCACGAAGAGCATTAATATTGACATAAGAAAGTACCAGATGATGAATCATCTGGTACTTTCTTTATATCGCGTTATCTGAATACGACTTCACCATCAACTCTATCTACAGTAATTTCCGTACCTTCAGCGTAATCTTCTTTTATCAGTAATTTAGCAAGCGGCGTCTCAATTTCCTTCTGAACGAAACGTTTCAGTGGTCGTGCACCAAACTGTGGTTCATACGCTGTATCAGCAATCCATGTTTTCACTGCGTCTGTTAAATGGACGCGTACACCGTTACTAATCAATCTCATGTTCAGCTGGTTAACGATTTTATCGACGATAAATGTCATATCGTTTCTGGATAATGGTTTAAACATAATGATATCATCCATACGGTTCAGTATCTCAGGCTTAAAGTACTGATGAAGTGCAGCTGTAACATTGTTTCTTGCATCTTCCGTTATTTCACCATTGTCGATGCCATCTAACAGATATTGAGATCCAATGTTACTTGTCATAATGACAATCGTATTCTTAAAGTCAACATTGCGTCCACGTGAATCTGTTAATCGACCTTCATCAAGTAATTGAAGCAGCACGTTAAATACATCACTATGCGCCTTTTCAATCTCATCGAGTAACAGAACTGTATATGGATTTCTGCGCACTGCTTCAGTCAGCTGACCACCTTCCTCATGCCCTACATAACCAGGAGGTGCACCGATTAATCTGCTCACAGAATGTTTCTCCATATATTCACTCATATCGATTCTTACCATATGTTTCTCTGAATCAAACAATGTGCTTGCTAATGCTTTCGCAAGTTCAGTCTTACCGACACCAGTTGGTCCTAAGAATAAGAAACTACCAATCGGACGATTCGGATCTTTTATCCCTGCACGCGCACGAATGACCGCATCAGATACTAAGTCAACTGCTTCATCTTGCCCAACGACGCGCTCATGCAGAATATCAGAAAGACGTAATAATTTATCTTTCTCTGATTCTACGAGCTTATTCACCGGTATACCTGTCCATTGTGACACAATATAACCAATTTCTTCTTCTGTCACTACTTCACGAATCAGACGGTCCGTATCTTTCGTTTCCTCGTGCAGCTGTGCTTCTAGTTCAGCAAGTTCTTTCTCTACTGCCGGAATCTTCGCATATTGCAGTTCTGATGCTTTTTCCAGGTTATAGTTGCTCTGTGCTTCTTCCAGCTGCTTACGAAAATCATCCAGTTCTGCCCGTTTAGTCTGCACAACGCTGATCTGTTCTTTTTCTTTCTCAACTTTCGCAGTTAACATCTGCTGACGTTCTTTCTCATCTGCAAGCTCTCTTTGCAGTTCATGCAGTCTTGCTTCTGATTTCGCATCACTTTCATGCTTCAATGCATTCTCTTCAATTTCTAACTGTAACACGCGGCGATTTACCGCATCAAGTTCTGTCGGGTTAGAGCCCATTTCCGTACGTATTGTTGCACAAGCCTGATCGACTAGATCAATCGCCTTATCAGGCAGGAAGCGATCTGTAATGTAACGATCTGATAATTCAGCAGCGGCAACGAGTGCATTATCCTGTATACGTACACCGTGATGTACTTCATAACGTTCCTTTAAACCACGTAGTATTGAAATCGTATCTTCTAAATCCGGCTCTTTTACATTTACTTTCTGGAAACGACGCTCAAGCGCCGAATCTTTCTCGATATACTCACGATACTCATTTAATGTTGTGGCACCGATACAATGCAGTTCACCACGCGCAAGCATCGGTTTTAACATGTTCCCTGCATCCATTGCGCCATCTGTTTTACCAGCCCCAACAAGCATGTGAATCTCATCAATAAACAATAGAATCTTACCGTCAGATTCCTTAACTTCTTTAAGTACTGCTTTTAAACGTTCCTCAAACTCACCACGGAACTTCGCACCTGCAACAAGTGCTGATAAATCAAGCTCAAAGATTGTCTTGTCTAATAGACTGTCTGGAACATCACGCTTCACGATACGCTGTGCAAGACCTTCAACAATCGCTGTCTTACCGACACCCGGTTCGCCGATTAATATCGGATTGTTCTTTGTTTTACGGCTTAATATACGAATCGTATTGCGAATCTCATCATCACGACCAATCACCGGATCCATCTTACCGTTACGCACCTCTTCAACGAGATCGCGTCCATATTTCTTCAATACTTCATACTGAACTTCTGGATTTTGTGTTGTCACATGATTTCCCCCTCTTATATTCATTATGATTTCTTTAATAACATCATTCTTATTCCCTACAAAGTTACGTGTAATTTCATGAACTTCTGTGGCAGCTAGGATAATATGTTCAGCTGACACATACTGATCCTCCATTTCTGTCATCAGTGCCTGAGCCCGACTCATCAACTCGCTCATATTACTAGCAATATACTGGCCATACTGCACATCCCCCTCTACTCGAGGTTTCTTGTCCAGCGCTTCTTGTAATAAAGCTTTATATCCAGAGATGTCCAGATGCGCACGCTCGAACACTGTAACGAGCATACTATCAGCTGTTTCAGCAAAATGTAATAGCACATGCTCACTTTCAATGGCCTGCAATTTATCTTCTCTTGCCTTGTGCTGTGCTTGCTCTAACGCACTCTGCACATTAAATGTCATCTGTTCTATATTCATGTCATTCACCCCTGTTTGACCTTCTTTGACTATAACACTATTATAAAATGTTTTATAATAGAATACAAATATTACGGTTCGTATATAGAAGTTGAAATTTGTTATGTTATAATAAATACAAATTTGAAAATGATCCGTAAGAAGGTGAATACAATGGTTCAATCTGCATTTCACGAAGCAACAAGTATCGTCAACTACATTATGGAAGAGGGAAAGATAGAAACATTCGATGCAAATCAATATATCTTCCAGGCAGAAGATCCTATTGATTCAATCTATATCATTAAATCAGGGAATGTTGTGATTCATCGTGTACTTGAAGATGGCAAGGAATTCAATTTAAAACTGCTGGGCAGACGTAACCTGTTCGGTGTGAACACCCTGTTCTGCGGCAATAAGAAACATGCACTCTTTGCTAAGGTGAAAACAAAGACTACTGTCTATAAAATGGATTTAGCCACATTTGAGACTGCGATTCTTAACGATGAAGTACTAAACTATGAATGGCTGCTATTTATTCAAAATGAAAATGAAAAACAAGAGTATAAGTTACGTGACCTTTATACACTTGGGAAAAAAGGTGCCATCTACTCTACTTTGATTCGTCTGACAAATACGTATGGCGTTGAAACAGACGTAGGCATTAAACTTAATATTGATCTGACAAACAATGAACTGGCAAACTTCGGTGGCACAACACGAGAAGGCGTTAATCGCATCATCAGCGAACTTAAACAGAATGGTATCATCGAAACAAATAACAAGAAAATTACAATTAAAGATTTAGACTATCTAAAGAATGAAATTAACTGCGAAAATTGTCCACTTAATATATGTCGCATCGAATAAGAAGAAAGGAACGAGGCTGAAAATAAATTTTCAGCCTCGTTCCTTTCTCTTTATTATTAACTTACACCTAAAGCAATCTTAGCATAACGGCTCATCATATCTTTATTCCATACTGGATTCCATACAACGTTCACTTCTGTCTCTTTAATCTCAGGTAATTCACCTAATGCAGTTTTCACCTGATCAATAATTTGCGGGCCCATCGGACAACCCATAGATGTCAATGTCATTTCAACCGTGCACAGACCATCATCATCCATATCTACATTGTAAACTAATCCTAAGTTAATGATATCAATACCTAGCTCAGGATCAATAACATTTTCGAGCGCTCCCATTATACTGTCTTTCATAGCTTCTTCCATTTGTATCACCTCAAAGTTTATTATACACTTACTATATCAGAAATTAATATACATATAAACGAAATACATTTAAAGGAGTTATTTTATGGAACAGCATTTAATTTGTCTCGATCTAGATGGAACATTACTTAATAGCAAGCAGGAGATTACACCGTTTACGAAGAAGGTCATCCGTCTGCTACAGGAACAAGGCCATAAATTTATTATTTCGACCGGACGTCCATACCGTGCCAGTCAAATTTATTATAATCAGCTGAACCTGGATACACCGATTGTTAATTTCAATGGCGCATTCGTTCATCACCCAGGTGATACGAATTTTGAGACATTTCATGAAACTTTAGATTTTGAGGTATCAAGAGATATCTTCTCTAAGATTCCTAATCTTAATATTAAGAATATCGTCGCCGAAATTAAAGACAATGTTTTCTTACATTATCATGATGAATATTTATTCGAAGGCTTTAGTATGGGTAACCCTGTCATCAAGATCGGGAATCTACTGGAAAACATTACAGAACCTCCGACAACCATCCTTATCCAGGCTGAAGAATCCGAGATTCCTAATATCTATAAGCACTTTGATGAAATCTATGCTGACAGATTAGAGCATCGTCGCTGGGGCGCTCCATTTCCAGTCATCGAAATCGTTAAGAAAGGTATCAATAAAGCAGTCGGCGTGAAGCTTTGTCACGAATATTTAAATATTAAACAAGAACATGTTATAGCATTCGGTGATGAAGATAATGACAATGAAATGATTAAATATGCTGGAACAGGCGTAGCAATGGGCAATGCAATCGATGAGCTCAAATCTATCGCAGACGAAATTACTGACACAAATAATGAAGATGGGATAGCGAAGTTTCTTATTCAATACTTTAAGCTGGAGGTATAATCATGAAAATCATTATCGTCGGTGCAGTTGCAGGTGGCGCGACAGTTGCATCTCAAATCAGAAGACTCGATGCAGATGCTGATATCACAATCTACGAAAAAGATCGTGATATGAGCTATGCAAACTGTGGTTTACCTTATTACATCGGAGAAACAGTGGCCTCTCGTGATAACATCGTTATGGCAACACCGGATACATTTAATGATAATCGTAATATTCAAGTCCACACGTATCATGAAGTGACACGTTTATATCCGGATGATAAGAAAATAGAAATTTACAATCATCAAACTAAAGAAACATTCACCGATACATACGATTACTTGATTCTGTCACCAGGCGCAAGCCAAATTGTTCCGGATTTATATAAGCATGATCATGTGTTCCAAGTGCGTAACTTAGAAGATACGGATAAGATCGATCAGTATATTGAACGTACCCATGCACAGCGTGCACTCGTAGTTGGCGGTGGTTATATCAGTCTCGAGATGGCAGAAAACTTAAAGCATCGTGGACTGGATGTAACGCTTGTACATCGCAGCAGTCACTTCCTAAAACAGATGAGTCGAGATATTACAGACACGGTTCCTCAAGTACTTGAAGATAATGGTATTCATCTAAAACTAGAAGATGAGGTTGCGCGTATCAATGAGCACACTGTTACATTCAAGTCAGGTGATACCGATACATTTGATATCATCATCACAGCACTCGGTCTGCAACCGAATACGAAATTTATCGGTGATGCACTAGAACTCAATGATAAAGGATATATCAAGGTCAACCGTTATTTTGAAACGAGCAATCCATCTATATATGCACTAGGTGATGCAATAGAAACATTCTATCGCCATATAGATAAGACAGCAACAATCGCACTTGCCTGGGGTACGCATCGCGCTGCCTCTATCATTGCCCATAACTTATTCCATAAAGATAGAGAAGCATTTAAAGGACTACTTGGCAGTAATATTCTTCGATTATTTGATCATACGTATGCGTCGGTAGGCCTCACTGAAGCGCTCGTACTTGAAATGGATAATATCGCACACGTGTCACACACGCAAAAACATAAAGCCAGCTACATGCCTTACAGTTCGCCGCTAAGCATCACAGTTTACTACGAGCAATCAACCGGCAAAATATTATCAGCGAGCGTCTCTGGAAAAAGTGGTGTCGATAAACGAATCGATGTCCTATCAACGGCTATGATCGGCGGATTAACAATCTATGACTTCAAAGATATCGAAGTTGCGTATCATCCTGACTACTCCAGCCCAAAAGATATTATTAATATGCTCGGATATAAAGCGAAGTAGTCATTGATTGTTAATATAGAAAGCAGACGCCCAAGATTTGGGCGTCTTTGCATGGTGTTGCACTTTGTTTATGCACCCCCATCTCAACAGCGAAAAGACAACCCGTATGCACGGATTGTCTTTTCGTTGTTTCTATTTCCTTAAATTATTGACATGTTTCTTCCTATTTCTTGCTGCACCGATGATAAATACTGTAAAGAGCACGATCGTTAACAGTGATGCGATCACATAGCCTAAGTTCAATCCACGTGGTGGAACGAGTGCGTAAAGCTCCGTTTCTTCACGGTTCGTTATCAAATTAAACGTGCCGTCTTTCACATGGATTCTATCTCCAATAAGCAATCCGCTGAGCATCTTATCGCCTGGTATGTCTTTGTCTGTCAGTTTAACGTTCGTAGATTTGCTTGTATCGTTAATATTATAGATGAAGTCTACTTTGTCTGTATCGAAATAGATAAGCTGTTCACCTTTTTCGTTGTAGATTACTTTAGAAGTACCATCGAACATTTCTTTGTACTTATGATAAACTTCGCTCGTCTGTTCTAAGTATTCCACCACTTCTTTATCCGTTCTAAAATCGAGTAGTTGGTGTGTATCAGGAAGTTTTTCACCATTCATCGCAATTTCAGTACCATAAGTCATACTGACCGGTTGCTTTTGTACAAACAGATAGCCCATCATCTGTTTAATACGTGTTCCTGGGAACATATTTTCATGAACCGCATAGCTTGTGAAACGTGGGGTAAAGAAGTTATCAGCTGAAAGTAGCTCCTTCTTATTGTGCTGCTCTGGGATTTGCTCATCAACATTCTTGAATGCTTGTGCAATTTGCTCTGATGTCTTCCCAGTCTGAATGTAATCATAGCCGGTTACTTTAACATCGCTATTGGTAATAGCAATCTTTGTTATATTCTCAGGAAATACTTTTGAAAGATCGACATTATCCTGAAGTACATACATCGATAAGCCATCGACTTTCGTTTTGTTTACGAAGTCTGTCATCAGCTGCTTATAGCGCTTAATATTTGCTTCATTCGTTAAATCAATCATCGGTGTATCTTTGTAATACGATTTCTCTATTGCGTTCATCTTCGTGTCTTCTGTTACTGTGAAATCATCCGTTGCAACAACAGGCATATCGACGATGACTTTCATATTATTTTTATGTGCAAGATATACGAGCTGTTTGAAGTCCTTCTCTCCACCGAATGTTTTAGAAATCTGATTATAATTATTAATCTTATACCCTAGATAATCATTCTTGTCATGGTCAAACACCGGTGAGACATGAATGGCATTAAAGCCCATCTTCTTAATATAGTCTATTTTATTGATGATACCTTTAAAGTCTCCACCGTAAGGCAGATTATTGTCCTTGTCATTATGAATGTCTTTATTATTATTCTCATCACCATTCATAAATCGATCAGTAAGAATGTTATAGATACGCATTTCGTCCTGACTCGCTGCTTGTGCAGGTAGCGCACTGAATGATAGCAGTAATATCACCAATATGATTGAAATTCTTTTCATTTGAATACCCTCACTTAAGTTATTATATTGATTATACTAAATTACTTATCGTTTATGTAAGAGTTCATAAAATATTCGAATAAAAAAGACAGCGAGAAACAATAAACGTTTCTTGCCGTCTTTTCATGCTTTACTTAAACATCGTTGTAATTGGCCCCATCGGTAAATGAATACCTAAGCCGATTGTTAAGATGATAAATAATATTACGAGATAGAAGAAGGTTCTTGAAGGTTTCTTCTTTTTCTTCTTCGCAATTGTCATCTCCATTAAACCGATAGTAATTAAACCTAATAAGAATTTAATACCATACAATGCTGAATCTACTTTCATATACTGCATAAAAATCATAATTCCGCTGATGATCACAAGTAATGCAAATAATCGCTGAACCATAAGTAATGGTTTGAAATATTTGCTAGGACCTAAGCGATCAGAGAAATTAGAGTATGCTGCAAAGAAAACGATAATTAAAACAACCCAACTTAAAATATGCAGATGAAACATACCAGTTTCCATGTATTTCACTCCTTTATATTCATACTGTTATTAGTTTAACATAGATTCCTATACTTGTACCAAAATAACTGTATGAACAAAAGGATACTATTCTCCGATTGTATTCTGTAAAGTACCGATACCGTCAATCGTCACTTTAATTTCATCCCCACGCTTTAAGTATACAGGTGGATTCATGCCTGCACCTACACCGCTTGGTGTACCTGTTGCAATAATATCACCTGGATGTAGTGCAACATACTGTGAAATCTCAGCAATCAGATCGTCAATTTTCTTTACCATATCCTCCGTATTGCCATCCTGACGAATTTCACCGTTCACTTTCGTTACGATATTTGCATTTTCTGGAGTCGGCAGTTCATCTTTCGTTACGATATACGGTCCCATCGGGCATGCACCTAATAAGCTCTTAGATAAGAACGCCTGAGCATGCGCCTTCTGCAGGTCACGTGCTGTAATGTCATTAATGATTGTATAACCATAAACATAATCTAATGCTAATGCTTTAGGAATCTTATGACCATATTTACCGATGACTACGCCTAGTTCTCCTTCATAATCTAATGCTTCTGTAACATCGCTATGTGATGGTACAAAAGCACCATCTCCAATTAAGCTTGAAGGTGCTTTTGTAAAGACATAGAGCTCATCCACATTATTGTTCATTTCCTTCGCATGATCCGAATAATTTCGCCCGATAGCGATAACATTATTGGTCGGAACAACAGGTGGTAGGAACGTCATATCTGTATATGCAACTTTGTAATCTTCGGCATCCTTCTCTTGCTCTATATGTGCGATTGTTTTACGTACAAGCTCCTGAAAGTCGAGCGTATTGTTTTGCTGTAATGCTTCTAATAACGTCTTTGGGTAATTCGCTGTATTCGTTGCTTCAAATACACGGACAAGATCCCATGCTGCATCTTCTCTTTTAACCTTTACACCGAAAGATTGTTTACCTTTATACTCAAACGACAAAAATTTCATGAATTCCACTCCTTCTTATACTTTGTTTCATTATACAGAAAATAAGATGACGTTTCATTGTTTTAGAGTTATTTTTCAGATTTTTTTGAATTTATTATTTTTTACATGAAGAATTAACATCAAAACGACGAATACGGCACTTATAATTACAGTCAATATCAAGCTTTCTGTCATCATTACATTTAAGTTCTCTGGTGGAAATGCACGGAACCACCCTGTAAATAGCAGTGTGGCACTGATCTCGACGATGGCAATAAAAGCCATAAAAGTAATGACATCACGTGGAGTGACATGAACATTGCGGTCGAGTAACATAGCGATAGCTAGTCCTTGTAATAATGATCCGGACAACGTAATGATAAACTGTGTCCAGTCAAAAGTGGTGCTAAACAGCTGCAACTTAGCTGCTGTTCCTAAAGTTAACAGTATAAGTGCTAGTGGAAGCTTGAACTGCGTGATTCGTGCACGTCCTAAAAGCATAGAAGGTACGATAACACAACATAGCACGATTGTATAATGCCACAGATGCGAGTTGAACAGTTCTCTGTTCAACTGTAAGATTTCTCCGTAATGAGAAGCGTTGTATGTGCCAATAAATTCCTGGAATGCATTAACATTAAGAAATGTCTCCTTGTCACCATAGAGTAACAAAGACGGAATTAAAATAGCGATGAACAGCACACTTATCAATAAACAGGCGATGCTGATATAAAGTGTACGTGAATATGCTCCGATGAACTTATAAATCATATTCGTGACAATAAGTCCTAGCATCATCATAAATATGATACTCATTCTTGAATGTACTAATATGAGAAGCCCACCAATAATCAAGTAAGCCATCATTCTGCGTGTAAGTTGCACACGTGCCAGAAAATAAGCGATGACCGGAATCATTGTAAACAAAATGATAAATAAGTAAGTTTCTAGCACAGGGAGTTCTTCTTGCGCATAATAATCGAATGGATTAATAAATTCAACAGGCTGTGCACTTAAATATATAAAGTGCAGCCCGTAGATTAATAAAACGATTCCCATCATACTGTATTTAAGCAATAATTTTATCATTACACCTCAACCATTCCCGCCTCAAAGAAATATAGATATCCAGTTACAGGTTCATCTAATATAACTTCCAGCGTCTTCTTATAGTAATTCATCTGAACTTCGTAACGAAGCTTCAATTCTGCTAGTGTTTCCTCTGTCGTGCGGCTGAGCCGTGAGATTACTTTATCTGTCTTATAATCGATAAAATAGTAATGTCCGTCAAACTTAAATACACAGTCAATCATCCCCTGGACAAGCTGATCTGGATGACTTTGTGTGATATACTGCTTACCGATAACAAACGGCAGCTCAAAGTAAACCTCGTCTGCATGAACCAATCTGTCATAAAGTACAGTCTTTGTGAACTGATAAATATGTTTTTCGTTGATGAGTGGTCGTTCCTCATCTGAAATAATGCGACGCTCTACTAAATCATCAAGAAAATGCTTGATATCCTCTGATTCCACATTGTTCAGGCGCGGCAGATGCTGCATTACTTTATGCATAAGTGTTCCATATTCAGCTGCCGTCTTCTTCTCTTCAGACATAAACTTTGGACGATCATAAGTCGCTTTACCAAGTCGATATTGATTGATATATGTCCAGGCAGTGGCTTCATCATCTGTTTCCTGTGCTTTCTTTATTTCTGACACACTTTCTTTTGTCGGTAGCAAATTCTCACTTAAATATGGATAGCGGTACTCTTTAAGTTCCTGTAGCCATGTTACACCTTCAGCTTCATTAGATTCAGCTGTTTCTGTAGCTTCATTTTCGGGCGTGTTCAGCGTACGAATAATACGAACGTCGATAGAGGCATCATGTAATGCAATCGGTGCGATAAGCTGCAAAGGACTAAGCGCACTGAGTCTATAGTAATCATCCATCTTTTTATCGACTTCTACATTCTGAAACTTCTCTATCACTTTATCGTCTTTGACATTTCCTACAAGCACCAGTTTTTCACGGGCACGCGTAAGCGCAACATACATCAACCTCAACTCTTCAGACACTTGTTCATTACGAATCTTCGTCTTAAACAACTGATTGATTGCTAACGGATAAGTCGTATGCGCCGCCTTATCATAGAAATTAATAGACAGGCCAAGACGTTGATTCAGCAGCAGCTGTTCCTTTGTTTCCATCAAGTTGAACTGGCGGTCAATATTGTTATAGATGACAAAAGGAAACTCTAATCCTTTAGAGGCGTGGACTGTCATCATTCTGACAACGTCCGCTTCATCTGAAACAATATTCATCTCACCAAAGTCTTTACCAGCTTCAAGTATATTGTCTACAAAGCGAAGAAACTGATAGATACCTCGGTAACTACTCTGTTCAAACTGCTCTGCCTTTTGTAGCAGACCTTCCAGATTGGCTTGTCGCTGGTGGCCTCCTGGCAGTAAGGTAAACTTTTCAATGAGCAGCGTGTCATTATATATGTAATCGATTAAGTCCTTCACACTCACCTTTCTACTTTGTTCACGATAATCTGAAATATCAGCGAGCACCTTCTTCACCTTATGCTTAAGCTGTTCATTTTCACCATTGACACTATATGCGAGAAGGTTATGGTAAAGATAGACTGAACAGTCGGATCTCAATGCGGTAAGTTCATGAGCATCAAACTGATAGATGATGCTGCGCAAAAGCCCGGCTAAAGGAATATCCTGTAATGGATTATCTACCACTCTTAATAAACTTAAAGTCGTATTAATTTCGTCCGTCTGGAAATACCCTTCTTTACTATTCACATGAAAAGGAATCTTACGGTCTTTCATCACTTTCATATGCTCTGCCGCATTGCTGAATCCACGCTCTAAGATTGCGATATCTTTATACTGAGCTGCACGGTACTCACCCATCTTAACATCATAAACTTTTTCTTGTGCAATAATCTGTTCAATGACATCGGCAATATGATGAGAAGCATAGTATTCGATATCATTCAGTTCCTCTTTACTCAGAAGATGCAGTTCTGTATGCTGTGACACGTCGTCATACGGTGCACCGTAATATAGCATCTGTGCATCATCATAGATGATATCACCAAGTTTCTCATCCATTATTTTAGAGAATATTTCATTTGTATTGTCGATGACAGAACGACGTGAACGGAAGTTTTGAGAAAGATCGATGACTTTACCAGGTCCGCCTGATTTGAAATGACTGTATTTCTCCATAAATAGTTCAGGTTCTGCCTGTCGGAATTTATAGATGGATTGTTTCACATCTCCGACCATAAACATATTATCCTCACGTTTGATCGCCTGAATGATACTTTCCTGTACACGGTTTGTATCCTGGTATTCATCGACGAGAATCTCCTTATATTGCGCCTTTAGCATGTGTGCAATTTCAGTCGGCTCATCATTATGGATTAATATTTGCAGAGCGAAATGCTCATAATCGCTAAAATCTATCAGTTTACGCTCACGTTTAAGCTGGCTGAATCTATCGATGACCATCTGTGTTATACGTGTCAATCGTTCTACTTCAACCGACATGGCACGAATATCATCAGCAAGTTCTGCTATTGGTGCATATAGATAGTTTTCCTGAATATTTGATACCAGCTTCTTACTCTGTGCTAAATATTCTTTTATGCCTTCATTTAATTCTTTGTCGTATGGATCATCGCTCTTTTTCATATTTGGTTTGCGACCAAATTGAATACTTTGAATAAATGAGAATTTATCTTCCAGCGCTTCAGGAAACTGTTCCAGCTGCTGGCGTATTTTCTGTAGATATTCAAGGTTTGTATCTAATGCCGGGCTGATACATAGATCTTCTGCACGCTTAATTAACTGGACTGCCTGATGCAGTTCGTCATTAATCTGTTGATTAATCGATAAGAAATAACTGCTGTCTATTGAAACGTCACGATATGAAGCTGCAATCGCGTCTAGCCACCTCGAAGGATGACTGTTCGCAATCGCAAAGTCGTACATCTTCACTAATGTCTTTCTCACGTAATCATCTTTACGGTCTGATGAAAGGTGCAGAAGTAACGTCATATCATCCGGATGTGCAGCTTCATAAACTGTTTCTAATACATCATCAATCGCCTGCATGAGTAACAGCGCACGTTCTTCTTCAGAAGCGGTTCTGAACGTCGGATCAAGATCAATTGTATAATAGAAACGCTCGATTAAATTAAGACAGAAGCGATGCAAAGTCGATATATCTGCTTGATGCAATTTGATGAGCTGCGTTTTGAGATGTTCATTATGAGGTGCATCATTCAACGCTTCTTGCAAGCGATTAAAAATACGGTGTTTCATTTCTTTCGCGCTTGCATTTGTAAATGTAACGACGAGCAGTTCATCAACATTGACCGAGTGATCGATGACCTTTCTAATGATACGTTCTACAAGCACTGCTGTCTTACCACTACCCGCCGCTGCTGCAACGAGTGTATCTTGTCCTGTTGTCACTATCGCTTCTTGCTGACTAGCTGTCCATCGCATCTTTATTCACCGCCTTCATAATTTCATTTAATGGGTCGATTTCTTTATCAAACGTTCTGATATCCTCCTGGTTTAATATCGGATCTATGTGGCATACCGATTTAAACGCACAGTACTGACAAGGGTTCAGCTTATCGTATCTTACAGGATTGATACGGCTGTCTCCTTGCAATATATTTTGTGCTGTATGCATAAACTGCTGTTTATTATGCTGAATAAGTGCATGCATTTCTTCTAATGCAAGCGTTCTGGAGCTTCTCTTATTAAACGATCCGTCATTCTTTAACATCGCGGGAACGATTTTCGATTTCTGTCCCGCTTCAAGCGTCGTGTCCATATCTTTCGCGATCTCTATGTCATCAAGGATAAGCCCCTGCATACTATATTTATTAAATCGTTCATCGAAGAGTTGCTCTGCACCTTGCTTCACGTTAAATGAAAGTTTTGGATTGTACACATGAAAATAAAGCATCCCTGCTGGTATTACATCACTCTTCAGTCCAAGCCGTGCAGTGTTTGAAAGCACGACGTCCATATAAGTCAGCATCTGCATTTGCAGTCCATAATAGACCTGCTTTAAGTCAAGATCAGTCTCACGTGATTTATAATCGATGATGCGCACATAATCTTTATCTGTTGATGGGAGTATATCGATTCTATCAATCTGTCCGGTAATCTCGATCTGTTTATTCTTTCCGAAACGATAAATTTGCGTATCCAGTGCGCCACCTTTACCAAATTTCGTCTCAAAACGCGCCATCTTAAAGTTGCTGTACTTCGTCTGACGTTGAATCGCAGTGAAAGTCGAGAGTAAAATTGTCCTGATCTGTTTAACGATATATTGATAGTAATGTTTAGAATACAGCACTTCATAATGAACAGAAGGCAGTGACGCTTTCAAATAGTCGTCGATTTCTGAAGCGATGACAGCGGCATCCACTTGCAGCACCTGATCCTTAAACTTCTCACTTAAGTGTCGCAGTGCATCATGAAAGATATTGCCAAGCTGGAATGACTGAAATTGATAAGGTAGACGTTCTTTTAATTTTAAACCATGGTTTGCAAAGTGTTTGAATGCACATTGGTTAAATGTTTCAAACCTTGAGACGCTAGCCTTTATCGTATCGCCATAAAGATGCGACACTTCATGTTCGGCGAGCATCTCTGACTGATTTCTGTAATGTCTCAGCTTAAATACATGTTCAAATTGCGGATCTGTCTCATACACTGCAATAACATCTGACCAAGTATCGTCTTCAATATGTGACACTGCATGTTTAATACCTGCCTGATACGTTGTGATACAGTCTTGCGGTTTCATATCATGCGTCATATCCTGAACCTCAAGGTGTAACTGTCTCTCTAGCCGCACTAAATACCTTGAAGGACGCATCGCTTCCTGGTTCATATTCATTAAACTGTATGATATGTATACCGAATGCTGTGCATGTGTCACAGCATTATAGAATACAAACCATTCATCCTGTATCAGTACATCCGTTGTCGGTGCAAGATGAATATCCCCTATTTCCTGCATCATACGTTTTTCCTGGTCCGTAATCAGCGCATCTTCTTTCATCGGTCGAGGCAGAATATCATCATTGACCCCGCATACGAATACATACTTTTTATTTTCTACCTTTGCAAGATCAAGGTTTAATATCTGTATCTGGTCGAGTCCTTGAGGTGGTGCATTATATTCAAGTGCCAAGAACCCAACATCTATAATATCGCACATCACCTTATAATCTAATGTCACTTCATCCATAATCAATACGAAATCATCCAGTACCTGATTTAGTCCAGTTAGAATCTGATCAAATGTCAGCGCAATATACTGCTCGCCGTTGTCTTTAGCCATATCTTTATGCTGCATCAAATATTCTGGCAGCGAAATTGACAGCATAAAATTATAGATTGCACTTGCAAATGCACGTCCGGACTGCGCGTTCACTATCCCTTCCTTAAAAGGTTCTATAATCGATAGCATATACTCGATATATTGTAGTAATGCATCCCATTGGTCTTGTTCATAGACATCCTTTTCATCATAAAATAATTTACGTTTATGAATTAAATCATCATAATACATGCCACGCTCAATCATAACGTTTTCCAGCATATCAATAAGAAGCAGATCTTCTTCTCTCTTAAATTCGTGTGCAATTAAACCTGTCTTCAGTGCTCGAAATAGATGTTCAATACGCATATTTGTCTTAAATGCATCCAGTAATGAACGAATCAGTTCAATTGCTTTATGGTGAATCATTAGTTCTTTATAGTCCGTATGATATGGAATCTCATGCTTACGGCACACATCGATCAGCTGTTTGACATAACTTTCATCACGATAGAGTACTGCAATATCCTTAAATCTCTCCCCATTTCTCACGAGGTCCATTATTTGATGTGCGATATGCGCAGCTTCAGCTGGTACAGATGCATGCTGTGATAAATGTATATGCTCTGGGTGACTGATTGATACTTCACGTGAGAAACTGTTTTCAAGCGTGTTCAGTTCGTCATTGAAACGATAAGGAACATGCATATTGTCGACATGATATGTTAATGCGCGCTCATGCAAATAGGTTTTAATATGATCCAACGTTTCGGTCGTCTTTCTAAACAGTACAGGGTCTGTCTGATCGATTGTCAATGCGATTGTCAGTGATTTCGCATGCTGTGCTAACGACTGGATGACCATATATTCTACAGTCGTAAAGTTATAGAAACCATCAATGTATATATCCGCATTACGGATTGTCTCTGATGTTTCTATCATTCTACATAGAGAAACGAGCATATCCTCTGTCTGCATATACCGTCCGCTCATCTTCTCGTCTAATGCTGTATACACTTCATATATGTCATGCAGCTTATCTTTCGTACGCACATCCATTTCTTTTCCGAGCAGTGTATAAACATCGGGCGGTGTGACATTATATTTTTTTAGTTCTGAGATGACTGCTGCCATCTTCTGACTAAAGCCAAAATATGCGCTTGTCGACTGAAATCTCTTTAATTCATCTTTATGTTCGTTGAGTATCTGATACGTCAGCATTTCAACGCCACTGTTTGAAATATGCTGCAGCTCCGTGCTTCCTTCTTCGCTTTCAAGTCTCCAGAACAGTCGATCAAAGGAATAGATTGCTGTACGCATACTTCCTTTAATCATCGCATCATGACTTAACGCCTGTTCAATCTGAAAGGTACTTTGTCTTGGTGCAATCATGATAATTGGATCACCAAGCGGTTGTCCTTTCAGCTGTGACTTTATCCTTTCAATAATTTCATGGGTCTTCCCTGTCCCTCTTCTGCCGAGTAATAATTGAACTGTCATCTGTTTCCTCCTAAAAAAACAACTTTACAAACAGGAATATTTTGTAAAGTTGTATCTATATTTATTGTGGATTAAAATTCACATGAAATGTATCTAGCGGCCAATATCTTACCTGTACTTCTCCTACAACTTGCTGCTCTTTGATCAATCCGAAACTTCTGCTATCATTACTCGTCTCTCTGTTGTCTCCAAGAACAAGCAGCTTACCTTCTGGAATGACCGATTTACCACCCGCACCAGATAGATCACTTACTTTGAAATTTTCTGTAAGCAATATATTTGTCTTAGCAATTCTGTTTTCCTGAAGGTAGGGTTCTTCAGTACGTTCGCCATTGATATATAAAACATCATCCCTGTATTCTACTTTATCTCCCGGCTTTCCTATAATACGTTTAACGTAATCTTGAGTACTTCCTGTATGAAAGACGATAACATCGCCATTATGCAGTGTACTCATCTTATTAACGATGACCTTATCCCCATCAGTGAAAGTCGGATACATTGAATCGCCACTTACAGAATAAGAAATAAAGAAGAATGTCTTTACAACAAAATATAATACTGTGGCAATGACAATCGCAATCAGCCATTCAATAAATTCCCGCTTCAAAAGGAGCACCTCAACTTATTTTATATTAATCACTTATCTTTCCAGATGCCGCTCAATTCTTTTACCAATCCACCACAGAATCACGAGCACTATAATAACAATTATACTCTTTTCAGGTGCTTTCACAAAGGAATATATATCGTTACCGATAAAGCTTAAAGTAAACAACATAATCGCTTTTCCGAATAGAACGACCCATAAATATTTCTTTATATCGAGCGTGCTTAGACCTGCCACAATATTGACCAGACTGGAGGGTGTGAATGGAAAGCAGAGTAACAAAAATAATGGCAGCATCCCTCTGTTATCCACTCTTCTTATAAACTTTAATGTCTGCGGATGTTTGCTTAATCGTCTTAAAAGTCGATGCTGACCATAGGTTCTCACTAAAAGCGTAACACAATATGAACCAGCTACTGCACCGCTCCATGTAAGTAAGAATCCAGGTATCAGACCATAAGCATTCACATTAACAACAGCAAAGACCATAATCGGTAATATCGGAATAAATGCTTCAATAAATGGCAGAAGAAAAGCAATAATAATGCCGAGACCTTTAAATCGTTCAAATAATTCCAGTAAGTGCGCTTCTGTAAACAAACCTTCACCTCACTTTTATGTGATTATAATGTAAATATTAAAAAAAACAAACTATGAACAGTTCATAGCTTGTTTTAAGAATAACATGACATATATTATTGAAGCCTTGCTTCTAGTTCTGCCTTCTTGTCTTCAAAGCCCGGTTTCCCAAGCAATGCGAACATATTCTGCTTGTACGCTTCAACCCCTGGCTGGTTAAATGGATTAACACCGAGCAAGTAGCCGCTCATCGCAACACTTAACTCGAAGAAGTAAACAAGGTAACCGAAAGTAAATGCATCTAACTTCGGTACTTCAACGACGAAGTTTGGTACCCCGCCATCGCTATGTGCAAGTAGTGTCCCCTGGAATGCTTTCGTGTTGACGAAGTCCAATGTTTTACCTGCTAAGAAGTTCAGACCATCTAGATCATTCTCATCCGCTTCAATTGTGACATCGCTTCTTGGTGTCGTTACTTTAACGACCGTTTCAAAGATATCACGACGCCCTTCCTGAACGTATTGACCTAATGAGTGAAGGTCCGTTGAGAAGTTCGCGCTTGATGGATAGATACCTTTAAAGTCCTTACCTTCAGACTCACCGAATAGCTGTTTCCACCACTCGTTGAAGTATTGAAGACTCGGTTCGTAATTGATTAACATCTCAATCGTGTACCCTTTGTTGTATAAAATATTACGCAGCGCTGCATACTGATAACTGATGTTCTCTGTAAGTTCTGATGAACTCAGTTCATTACGTGCACTCGCAGCTCCTTCCATCATCGCATCAATATCATGGCCTGCTGCTGCAATCGGTAATAATCCAACAGCTGTTAATACTGAGAAGCGTCCTCCGACATCATCCGGCACGACAAATGTTTCATAGCCTTCAGTTGTGGCAAGTGACTTTAATGCACCTTTAGATTTATCCGTAGTTGCATAAATACGAGATTTCGCGCCTTCTTTGCCGTATTTCTCTTCCAATAGTTTCTTAAATACACGGAATGCAACAGCTGGTTCCGTCGTTGTACCAGATTTAGAAATCACGTTCACTGAGAAATCTTTGTCCTGAACATATTCAATTAAATCGTTCAAATAGCTTGATGATAATTGGTGTCCTGCAAAGATAATCTGTGTCTTATCTGATTTCAGGTGATCAAATGATTTATTCAGCATCTCGATTGCAGCACGTGCACCGAGATAAGACCCTCCAATGCCGATAACAATTAACACGTCGCTATCTGCATTTATCTTCTTCGCACTTTCTTTAATACGTGCGAATTCTTCCTTATCGTAATCTACCGGTAAGTCCAGCCATCCTAGGAAATCGCTACCTGCACCACTACCTTCATGGATTACATGATGAATATTTTTCACTAAATCCTGCATCTGTGTCAATTCATGATCTCCTACGAACGATTTTGCCATGTCGTAGTTAAATTTAATATGCGTCATTTCTATTCCTCCCGTTCATAGTTTCACAATCATTGTACTCGATTCAACTTAAGTTCACAATCCATAACGCTTTATAAAGTGCTTATATCTTAAAAATTGAAATATTTATATTTTTATTCTAAAAAATGAATATTTATACTTGATTTTAGTTATGCATACTGATACATTATTATGTATATTAATTAATAAAATAAATTCAAAAACTAATGGGGGAATTGAAATGAACGAAAAACAAAAAGTGGTATTAGCATATTCTGGAGGATTAGATACTAGCGTCGCAATTCAATGGTTAATCGAGAAAGGGTATGATGTTATCGCATGCTGCCTTGATGTCGGTGAAGGAAAGGATCTCGCACACATTAAAGAAAAAGCACTCAAAGTTGGCGCGATTGAATCGATCATGCTCGATAAGATTGAAGCATATGCAGAGGACTACCTATCATATGCGATCAAAGGGAACAGCCTTTATGAAAATACATATCCGCTTATTTCAGCACTGAGCAGACCGCTGATCGCTGAAGCGCTTGTAGAAGTTGCACATCAACATGAGGCGAAGTTCATTGCACATGGCTGTACAGGAAAAGGAAATGACCAGGTGCGTTTTGAAGTTGCGATTCATAGTATCGATCCATCTATTACGACACTTGCGCCGGTTCGTGACTGGGGATTCAGTCGTGAAGAAGAGATTGAATACGCTAAAGCGCATGATATTCCCGTGCCTATCAACTTAGATTCACCCTACTCAATCGATCAGAATTTATGGGGCAGAAGTAACGAATGCGGCATCTTAGAAGATCCCTATGCCACACCACCTGAAGATGCATATGACTTAACCGTATCACCGAAAGATGCACCAGATGAAGAAGAAATTATTGATATCACTTTTAAAGCAGGACTTCCAGCTGCATTAAACGGACAGTCTTTAAAATTGCACGAAATCATCAAACAGTTGAATGAATTAGGAGGCAAACACGGTGTCGGCAGAATCGACCACGTTGAGAATCGTCTTGTCGGCATTAAATCACGTGAAGTATATGAAGCACCAGGTGCAATGATCATCCTTAAAGCACATAAAGACCTTGAAACAATCACTTTAACGAAAGATGTACAGCATTTTAAACCCTATGTTGAGCAGCAGTTTGCTAACCTTATATATAACGGCTTATTCTTCTCTCCACTTGCCGATCATCTGAAACATCTGTTAACAGATATGCAGCAATACGTTAATGGCGAAACAAAGGTCAAACTCTATAAAGGAAATATCACAGTAATCGGCAGAAAAAGTGATAACACTCTGTATAACGAGAAGCTCGCAACTTATACGAAGGAAGATACATTCAATCAGCAGGCAAGTGTCGGATTCATTGAAATCTATGAACTTCCAGTGAAGCAGGCAACGAGAGTGTATAGAGGTGATGCACATGAGTAAAGCGCTATGGGGTGGCAGATTTAAAGAAAGTATGAGTGAACAGGTCGCCGACTTCAATCAATCGATTGAAGTTGATGCGAGACTGTTCTACCAAGATATTAAAGGGAGTATCGCGCATGTTACGATGCTTGAGAAGACGTATATCATCACTTCAGATGAAGCGAATCAAATTATCAATGGACTACAGGACATTAGAGAAGACTATGAAGCGGGTAACGTGACTTTCAAAAAAGAACTAGAAGACATCCATCTTAATATCGAGAAACTGCTGATAGAAAAAATCGGCCCTGTTGGAGGAAAGATGCATACCGCTCGTTCAAGAAATGATCAGGTCGCAACAGATATGCACTTGTATGCAAAAGAGATGACAGAGGCCATCATTACATCTATAAAAGCATTACAACACGTCATAATCGATTTAAGCAAGCAGTACCATACAGTAATTATGCCGGGATATACCCATCTTCAGCGTGCACAGCCGATTCTTTTCAGCCATCATATTATGACATATTTCTGGATGCTGGAACGTGATAAAGCAAGATTCAGTGAAGGCTTAAAACGCATCAATATATCACCACTCGGTTCAGGAGCACTCGCAGGAACGACCTTTCCCATTGACCAGCAGTATACAGCTTCACTGCTCGAATTTGATGATGTCTATGCAAACAGCATCGATGCAGTAAGCGACAGAGACTATGTACTCGATATAATGCATAATATTAATCTTCTTATGATGCATCTGTCTCGTTTCTCTGAAGAGATTATTCTTTGGTGCAGCGAAGAATTTAAATTTGTAACTTTAAGTGATGCCTATACTACAGGTTCATCCATTATGCCGCAGAAGAAGAATCCAGATATGGCCGAACTCATACGAGGTAAATCCGGAACAGTGGCAGGTAACTATATGGGACTGCTGATGACGATTAAAGGTTTACCACTTGCATATAATAAAGACTTGCAAGAAGACAAGAAAGGATTCTTCGATAGTATCGATACAGCATTGCAGTCTGTTCAAATATTCACTGGCATGATAGATACGATGGAAGTCAATGCGGCACATCTAACAGATATCACACAAAATGATTTCTCAAATGCGACGGAACTTGCAGACTATCTCGTGACGCTCGGCCTCCCTTTTAGAGACGCACATGAAATAACAGGACAACTCGTACTTTACGCAATTGATAACAATATCCTGCTAAAAGATATTCCATTAGGCCATTATCAAACGGTTAATAAAGATATTACGAACGATATATATACGAAGCTCAACCCCGAACATGCAGTAAATAGAAGAATCAATGACAATGGTACAAGTACAAAAAGCGTGATGAAACAAATTGCAAAAGCAGAACAATGTATGTAAAAAAGCAGCGGAATCCGCTGCTTTTTATTTGCGTACTGATTTATAACGCTGCTTTATAGATTGCCAGTATATCTTCACGTTGTAACTTATAGAAGTTACCGAATGGGCCATAGATTAAAGTTTTATCTGCAAATGCTTCTAAATCTTCAGCGTTCACTCCGTAATCAGATAACTTCTGCTTCGCTCCTAGACTTGTCCAGAAGTTCTGAAGTTCATCAATCGCATAATTGATCTTGTCTTCATCTGATAAAGATGCCTCTACATTGAATACATCTTCAGCAAACTTCACAAAACGTGCTGGAGACTGCTTACTTACATAGCGCATCCATTCAGGGAATAATATCGCAAGACCTGCACCGTGTGCAATATCATAGACGGCACTTACTGCATGTTCTAAGTTATGCGTTGCCCAGTCACCAACGTAACCTAGACGCAGGAAACCGTTTAATGCAACTGTTGATGATAGCATCAATGTCTCACGTGCTTCGTAATTTTTAGGGTCTTTCACTGCAATTGGTCCAGTCTTCATCACAGTCTTCAGTACGCCACTGATCATTTGGTCTTGTACTTCTGTATTATCCGCTTCGTTAAAGTACTGTTCTAATAGGTGACTCATGCTATCAATAATACCGTTTACCGTCTGATGTTCTGGTAATGTGTATAGCACTTCTGGATTTAACAGACTGAACTTAGGAAAAACAAGTGGCGAACCCCATCCTAACTTCTCATTCGTCTCCCAGTTTGTAATAACACTGCCTGAGTTCATTTCAGAACCTGTTGCCGATAAAGTTAATACCGTGCCAAATGGTACAGCATCATTTACTTGTGCTTTACGTGTAACGATATCCCATGCATCACCATCATATTTACTTGCAGCTGCAATCAATTTCGTACCGTCGATGACAGATCCACCACCTACTGCTACGATAAAGTCGATATCATGCGCTTTCACAATTTCTACACCTTTGCGTACCGTTTCAACACGTGGATTCGGTTCGATTCCAGCGAGTTCAAATACTTCAAAGTCTGATAGCTTTTCCATTACTTCGTCGTAAAGACCTGTCTTCTTAATGCTTCCACCACCATAGGTAAGTAGTACTTTATTCCCGTTGCTATAGGCTTTCACCATATCGTTCAGCTGTTCCAGACTTTCTTTTCCAAATACTAGTTTAACTGGATTATAAAATGTAAATTGATTCATTGCTTCCTCCTGAATTAAAAATGACATAATACGCAATTAAGCATATTATGTCATAAAAAATATAGAATTGAAAATGATTAAGCCCATCCACGGTAACGTGCAGCTTCTGCTGTTCGTTTAATACCGATAATGTATGCTGCTAGACGCATATCAATATTTCTGTTTTGTGATAATGTATATACATTATCAAATGCAGTTACAAGCTTATCTCTTAACTTCTCATTAACTTCTTCTTCTGTCCAGTAATAGCCTTGATTATTCTGTACCCATTCAAAGTACGATACAGTAACTCCACCTGCACTTGCAAGTACATCTGGCACAAGTAGAATGCCGCGTTCAGTTAAAATTTTAGTTGCTTCAGGTGTTGTTGGACCATTTGCAGCTTCAACTACGATATCTGCTTTAATATCATGTGCATTATCACCAGTAATCTGGTTAGAAATTGCAGCTGGTACTAGAATGTCACAATCTAATTCGAATAATTCCTTATTAGTAATTGTATCTTCAAAAAGATTCGTTACTGTACCGAAGCTATCACGACGATCTAATAGATAATCGATGTCTAAACCATTCGGATCATGTAAAGCACCATATGCATCTGAAATTCCGACAACCTTAGCGCCAGCATCATATAAGAACTTCGCTAAGAAACTTCCTGCATTACCGAAACCTTGAATAACTACTCGAGCATCTTTAATCTGCTTACCACGACGTTTTGCTGCTTCTTCAATCGCAATTACTACTCCTAATGCAGTTGAACGGTCACGTCCTTGTGATCCTCCAAGTACAATCGGTTTTCCTGTAATAAATCCTGGAGAGTTGAATGCATCCATCATGCTGTATTCATCCATCATCCAAGCCATAATCTGACTGTTTGTAAATACGTCCGGTGCTGGAATATCTTTCGTTGGACCTACGATTTGAGAAATCGCACGAACATAACCACGAGATAAACGTTCAACTTCATGAATACTCATCTGACGTGGATCACACACGATACCCCCTTTACCCCCACCGTATGGTAGATCAACGATACCGCATTTTAATGTCATCCACATTGATAAAGCTTTCACTTCATCTTCATCAACATCCGGATGGAAACGTACCCCACCTTTAGTAGGACCTACAGCATCATTATGCTGAGCACGGTAACCCGTGAAAGTTTTAACCGAACCATCATCCATTCGTACTGGAATACGTACTGTTAATAGACGTAATGGTTCTTTCACTAAATCATACATACCTTCATCAAACCCTAATTTTTCTAAAGCTTCATGAATAATTTCCTGTGTAGATGACACTAAGTTAGTAGTTTCTGACATTTTATTCGCCTCTTTTTATATTCTATAATTCTACATTGTTAATTGTAACATATTAAAAAACTTTTAAAAGTCTAAAATTGAAAACGCTACCAACTATTTTGAAAATACTTGTTGTACTTTGTCGATCGCCCAGTCTAAATCTTCTTGAGAGATGATCAAAGGGGGTGCAAAGCGGATGACCGTGTCATGTGTTTCTTTACATAGTAACCCTAGTTCTTTAAGTTGTTCACAGTATGGACGTGCTGCTTCATTTAATTCAACACCAATAAATAATCCTTTACCACGAACTTCTTTGATTACTGGGTTGTCAATTTCTTTTAATTTGGACTGGAAGTATTCTCCTAATTCTAAGGAACGTTCTGCTAACTTCTCATCCACTAATACATCTAATGCTGCATTTGAAACTGCACACGCTAACGGATTACCACCAAATGTTGAACCATGGCTACCTGCATTGAACACTTCTAAGATTTCTTTATCAGCTAATACACATGAGATTGGGAATACTCCCCCACCTAATGCTTTACCTAGAATATACATATCAGGGACTACATTATCCCAATCTGTAGCAAACATCTTACCGGAGCGTCCAAGGCCTGCCTGGATCTCATCGGCGATAAATAATACATTGTTTTCAGTACATACATCGCGCACTTGTCTTAAAAATCCATCTTCAGGAATATTGATACCTGCTTCGCCTTGAATTGGCTCAAGTAATACCGCAGCAGTGTTCGGTGTTATAGCCGCTTTAATCTGTTCGATATCATCAAACTCAACAAGTTTAAAGCCACCCAATAACGGACCATAGCCACGTTGGTATTCTGCTTCGCTTGATAATGATACGGCGGCCATCGTACGACCATGGAAGTTTCCTTTCATCGCAATGATTTCAGCTTGATCTTTCGCTACACCTTTAACATCATAAGCCCAGCGTCGTGCTGCTTTAATTGCAGTTTCAACTGCTTCCGCACCTGTATTCATTGGTAATACCATTTCTTTACCTGCAAGTTTACAGATCTTTTCATACCAGGGACCTAATTGGTCACTGTGGAAAGCACGTGAAGTTAATGTCACACGGTCAGCCTGATCTTTCAATGCTTGAATAATCTTTGGATGACGGTGTCCTTGGTTTACCGCTGAGTACGCTGATAACATATCCATATATTTGTTGCCTTCCGGGTCACTTACCCATACCCCTTCAGCTTCTGAGATCACGATTGGTAGCGGATGATAGTTTGGCGCTCCGTAATGATTTGTAATTTCGATAATATCTTGAGATTTAGTCATTATTATTCCCCTTTTTTAAAAACAGTAGTGCGGCGCACTACTGTTTAGATTTTATATAGATTAAAGCATTTCGGAAGTTGTACGACCTTGCATGTGTAGTACTAAGTAGTCCGGTCCGCCTGCTTTAGAATCTGTACCTGACATTTTAAATCCACCAAATGGCTGGTATCCAACGATTGCACCTGTACATCCACGGTTGAAGTATAAGTTACCTACCATGAAGTCACGACGTGCCTGTTCTAGATGTTCACGATTATTTGTAATAACCGCACCTGTTAAACCGTAGTCTGTATCATTTGCAAATTCGATTGCTTGCGTGAAGTCTTTCGCTTTAGTAATTCCGACAACAGGACCAAAGATTTCTTCCTGCATTAAGCGATCATCATGTTTTAGATCAACGAAAACTGTTGGATTTACAAAGTTTCCAACTGACTCCTCAGTTGTTCCACCTACAAGTAAACGTCCTTCAGATTTACCGATTTCAATGTATTCTTTAATTTTATTTAATGATTTTTCATCGATGACAGGTCCCATGAAATGTTCATTCGTCTCTGGGTTCCCTGCAGATAACTTTTCAGTTTTCTCTTTAACTAATGCAACAACTTCATCGTATACATCTTCAACGATGACTGCACGAGAACATGCAGAACATTTCTGACCTGAGAAACCAAACGCTGATTTCACGATTGATTCTGCTGCTAATTCAATGTCTGCTTCAGAGTCAACAACGATTGTATCTTTACCACCCATTTCAGCGATGACACGTTTTAAGTTTAATTGTCCTTCATGAACCTTCGCTGCACGCTCATAAATATGAATGCCAACGTCGCGGCTCCCAGTAAATGAGACAAAGCGTGTATCTACGTGATCTACGATGAAGTCCCCAATATCACGGCTTGAACCTGGAATATAGTTTACTACACCTTTAGGCATACCCGCTTCTTCTAATACTTCCATAAACTTATATGCAACAACCGAAGTATTACTTGAAGGTTTAAGTAGTACAGTGTTACCCGTAACTAGAGGTGCAACTGTTGTTCCTGCCATGATTGCTAATGGGAAGTTCCAAGGTGAAATAACAACACCCACACCTAGAGCGATATAGTCATAACGGTTATATTCACCTGGACGGCTCTCAACTTTTGCGCCATCTTTAAGACGTAACATTTCACGTCCATAGAACTCAAGGAAGTCGATTGCTTCAGCTGTATCTGCATCCGCTTCGTTCCAAGGTTTACCAGCTTCTTTAATCATGATCGCTGAGAATTCATGTTTACGGCGACGAATGATTGCAGCCGCTCGGAATAAGATGTCTGCACGCATTTTAGGGTCTGTATTTCTCCATGTTCTGAATGTTTCTTTAGCAACTTTCATTGCTTGTTCAGCATGTTCTTGTGTTGCTTGTGATACATTACCGACTGTTTCTTCACGATTCGCCGGATTATATGAACGTACTTTATTATCCGTAAAGATACGCTCACCCCCGATAATGAGCGGATAGTCTTCTCCTAAATATCCTTTTACTGTTTCGATACCTTTTAGCATCGCCTGTTTATTCTCTTCTACAGTGAAATCTGTAAAAGGTTCATGTCTGTACGAAATCATTTAATATTTTCCCCCTTAGTATTATGGTTAGAAAACCCTTACATACATATAATGAACAATTTCTTTCAATAGTTCAACCCTAAATGCTCGAAATTTTACAAAAATTATTTATACATGTTCGCGAATAAAAATTATAGCTTTAATCCGCGTTCTATCCACCCGGGTAAACGTTCTTGAAGTGTCTCAAAACCAATAGATTCAGGCTCATTGAGCTGCTCCAGTACCGAACGTTTCGTTTTCTTTCTTTCTTGTTTCTTAAAGTATTCATTTTCTTTCAAACTTAAGTTGAGTTTCCCATCTCTTGAAACATTCAATACTTTAACCTTCACAATCTGTCCTACTGATAGCAACAAATTTAAATTGTGGACATAATCGTTCATTACTTCTGAGATATGGATCAGACCTTCAGTATGATCCTCAGTTTCAACGAATGCACCATATGGCTGAATGCCTGTAACCTTTACTTTTATAAACTGTCCCTTTTTATATGTCTTCTTCATCTTCATCCCTCATTTTCTTAAGCTTATTTTATCATAATTAAATCATTAAAAAAAATCATGTGAAGTCTACACTTCACATGATTGATCTAATGCATATATTTGTACCAGAACATCTGCTATTTCTGTTTCAGAAAGAGATGCGTCAAAACTGAATAGGAAGACATCTTGAATCTTTTCAATTGTGATTTTGTAAGGCAGTTTCTGATGAATGATATCCATGATTTCGTAATACTCCATATCGCCCTCGTTTGCATCTTCAAGCTGCATCGGATTCCATTGGTTTAAAATTTGATACATCTTAATATTAAATTCTGGATTCATGGTCTTTATCCTCTTTTAATCTTTGCATAACTTCTGCTTCAAATGCTTTTAACTTTTTCTCTTCCGCTTCTGAATTCTTCTTAAAGAAACGATATGTGATATAAGCAAGGACCATAAAAAAGATCAGCGAAATGACTGCAGGTATATACTCCCACTTATTTTCAGGGAAATATAGAAATTCCATCATAATAACTTCACACTCCTAATTTTATTATTATAACATGATGGATATAAAAAAAAATCATAAGTCATGACGATTTCATGACTTATGAATGATTAATTATTGTATTTCAATACGTTCGATAATCACATCTTCAAGAGGTTTATCTTGCCCGCCTACTTTTACTGCTGCAATAGTTTCTAACGTATCTGCACCTTCAACCAACTGACCAAATACCGTATGTTTCTGGTCTAACCATGGTGTGCCTCCATGTTCAGCATATGCATCAACAATTTCTTCTGGCCAGCCACCCTGCTTTAACTGTGATAACATTTGTGCCGGCACTTGTTTCATCTGTACGATAAAGAATTGTGAACCATTTGTATCCGGCCCTGCATTTGCCATCGATAATGCACCGTATAGATTGAAAGCTTCCATAGAAAATTCATCTTCGAATTTGTCACCATAAATACTTTCTCCACCCATGCCAGTACCAGTTGGGTCTCCACCTTGAATCATAAAGTCATTGATCACACGGTGGAACGTAATGCCTTCATAGTATCCTTTTTGTGATAACTGAATAAAGTTCTCTACAGTCTTTGGTGCAATTTCAGGAAATAACTTAAACTTCATTACACCTTTATTTGTATGCATTGTTACGAGTTTTTCATTTTCAGAAATTTCTGTACTTAATTGAGGAAAATTAGTCATTTTTCTCTCTCCTTCATGATATGATGTTTACAATAAACCATTTTAACATAAAGGATGATGAATATGTATTTTAGACTAATGCATAAAACAGGAATTTATATTGTAGAACATCTGGAATCAAGACCAAACGGCGAACTTGTCCAGGTTATAAACGTTATCACCCACCCCACTCAAGGTGATCTACATAACCGTAACGAAGTGGAAAATGTCTTTTTCCATGAACGCCGTGCACTAAGCTTCAAAGAAAAACGCATTGTTGATAAAAATTTATTGAAACCTTATGAAGCAGCTCCTCTGTCCTATGAAGAATCACTCCGTAATGCTATCAGTAAGATGGAAGAAAAACTTAATAAAGAGGATAGTGCATTTAATCAGCAGTCATTGGCAATGCTTCGAAATTTAAAGGGAGAATATGAAAGACAATATAAAGTTAAATTTTAAAGTTATATTGTTACAATTTCGTGAACTTTTGAATTTGGAAATATGTTTTCTTCTTATTTAAAGAAATATGAATTTTATATGTACAATGATATTTTATTCCAAGCAGTGTCGTTAATAAACTCACATTTTTCTGTATAATAGAGAATATGAAATTTAAAGGAGGTTCAATCGGTGTCTATATTATTAATCGTATTACTTCCAATCTTCGCTAGTCTTTTACCTGGCATTTTGGCAAAGTATATAAAAGGCATACATACAGGCTATTTTGTGTTACTTGTACCTGTTATCGCGTCACTCTACTTTTTATCGTTAATTCAAACAGTGATGCACGCACCCATCAACAAACACTTCACCTGGATGCCAAGTATCGGTCTCAACTTTGATATCCGTCTTGATGGCTTGGCATTGCTATTTACATTACTCATCTCAATCATTGGAACGCTTGTTGTATTTTATTCGATTCATTACCTGCATAAAGAGGAAGCGCTCGGTCGTTTCTATACATACTTATTATTGTTTATGGGGGCAATGTTAGGCGTTGTAACAAGCAACAATGTCTTATCGCTCTATTTATTCTGGGAGCTTACAAGTATCTCAAGCTTCCTGCTTATATCATTCTGGTACCACAAAGAGAAATCAACCGACGGGGCATTGAAGTCAATGCTAATCACAGTGTTTGGCGGATTGATGATGCTTGGTGGGTTGAGCATCCTAATCAGTATTACAGGCACACCTGTTATTTCTGATATGTTTATCCAAGCAACAAAAGTGCAGTCACACTCATTGTTCACGTTAGCAGCTATCCTTATTCTACTTGCAGCATTTACAAAATCTGCGCAGTTTCCGTTCCACATCTGGTTACCAGATGCGATGGAGGCACCGACACCTGTCAGTGCTTACCTGCATTCTGCAACGATGGTTAAAGCCGGCATTTATTTAGTTGCAAGATTTACACCATTATTTGCAGTGAGTAATACATGGACATATGCAATCGTTATCGTTGGATTATTCACAATGTGCTTTGCTTCTATTAAAGCAGTCAATCAAATTGATTTGAAAGGTATTTTAGCTTTCAGTACAGTCAGTCAGCTCGGACTTATCATGAGCTTACTCGGTATTGGGTCAATCAGTTTAAAAGCAGGACATGAAACAGCATATTATATTGCAGTTACTGCTGCTGTATTCCATATATTGAACCATGCAACATTTAAAGGTGCACTGTTTATGCTCGTCGGTATTATCGATCATGAAACAGGGACACGTAATATTCATAAGCTCAACGGCTTAATGTTTATCATGCCAATAACATTTACACTTACAACGTTAGGTGTACTCAGCATGGCTGGTGTGCCCCCGTTTAATGGATTTATCAGTAAGGAAATGTTTTTAGAATCTGTATTATTATCAGCAGAACATGGGTTATTTAATACATTACTAAGTGGGTTCCTACTACTATTGATGTTTGTCGGCAGTATATTTACATTTATCTACTCTTTAAAACTGATTAAAGATGTGTTCCTACCTAACAAAACCCAAAACAAAACTGAAAAGAAGCCACACGAAGCACCGATATTCTTTTTATTATCACCGATTATACTTATTTCAGTGATGTTGATAATATCAGTATTACCGGATATGTTCCGCCCGTTATTGCAATCAGCAACAAGTGCAATTGTGAACGATACTGTTACGTTAAAACAGATCCATCATTTCCATGGTATTAATACGCCTCTTTTAATTACGCTGGCAATCATTATTATTGGTAGTGTCCTGCTCTACTTTATTACAAAGTGGCAGAAGGTTTACCAGTTATGGCCTGCGCAATTAAAGTTGAATAACGTATATAATATTATATTAGATCAATCACAAAAGCTCAGCTACGAAGTGAATAGAAGACTTGTCTATCACTCTATTCGTTTCAGCATTTTAAGTATTTTCTCAACATTATTATTGATGTCTGTGTATGTGTTTTTAAAAACTGATCTCTCAATATACTTTGAATCCATTGCCAGTATTCGACTGTATGAACTTGTGCTTATATTAATCATCGTGATTGCAACGATAATGATATTAAAGGCTCAGTCGCGATTATTCAGTATTATAATGCTGAGTGCGATAGGCTATTCAATCGCTTTACTCTTCGTATTCTTTAAAGCGCCGGACCTTGCACTCACACAGTTGTCAATCGAAACCATTTCAACCGCTTTATTCCTGATGTGTTTCTATCACATGCCTAAGAAATACCGTCACGTTGAGGAAAAGAAATTTAAAGTTACAAATGTTATCATTGCCATTGCTACAGGTATAATCGTGTCACTCATTGCATTAGTATCTTATAGCAATAAACACTTTACATCTATTTCTGAATACTACATCAAAAATGTATATGATCTTGCAGCCGGAAAAAACATGGTCAATGTTATCCTCGTGGATTTCCGTGGTTTTGATACATTATTTGAATCAAGTGTGCTCGCCATTGCAGGAATCGGTATCTATACACTAGTCAGATTAAGAAAGACGAGAGGTGAACATAATGAAGAAACAAGATAATGATGTGATATTACAATTCTGTACGCTTGTCGTCTTCTTCATCATTGTAATGTTTGCATTCTCTATATTTATGAACGGACATTATTTGCCAGGTGGTGGTTTCGTTGGTGGATTATTAATTTCTGCTGCGTTACTGAGCATATTAATCGCTTATGATATTAAGACTTTATATCGTATCCTGCCAATTGACTTCAAAAAAGTAATCGGTATTGGACTTATATTTTGCTATGCGACACCGCTTATCAGTTTATTGCAAGGCAAACCATTTTTTACGCATTCTTTTGGCGAACTGCATGTACCTGTACTTGGTGCAATACATTATCATACAGCATTATTCTTCGATATTGGGGTAATGCTCGTCGTTATCGGAACGACACTGACAATCATCTTAACGATTGGAGAGAATGAATAATGGAAATATTAATAATTATTTTAAGCGGCATATTAGTTGCTGCTGGTGTCTATTTAATTCTTTCTAAAAGTTTAATTAGAATTATCATTGGTTCTTCAATTATTTCGCACGCAGTCAATTTGCTGCTTCTTACTAGCGGCACTTTAAAAAATGCTGCTTCTCCGATTTATTCCGGAAAGCATAAAATATATGTTGATCCTATTCCACAGGCACTGATCTTAACAGCTATCGTTATCAGCTTTGCCGTAACTGCATTTTTCCTTGTACTCGCTTTTCGTAGCTATAAAGAACTCGGAACTGATAACGTAGCTGATTTTAAGGGGGTGCCGGATGATGAGTAACTTAGTTATAATGCCGATCATTCTGCCCGCAATTACCGCAATTATATTAATCCTGATTGGTAAACGTCCAATCATCAAGCGTATGGTGGCTTTTTTCGGCACATTAATCACACTTATTGCAGCTGTGATACAGTTCTTTCATGTATACAAGAATGGAACGACATATCTAGAGCTCGGGAACTGGAAAGTACCTTATAGTATCGTCCTTGTTTCTGATATGTTTGCTTCAATTCTTGTAGTAACTTCTACATTTATTACATTGCTCATGATCTTCTACTCTTTCCAGACAATCGGAAAAGATCGTGAAACTTATTATTACTATACTTCTGTAATGTTTATGCTTGCGGGACTTAACGGTGCATTTACAACAGGAGATATCTTTAACTTGTTCGTATTCTTCGAAGTCTTCTTAATTGCTTCCTATGTTCTGATGATCATCGGAGGAACGAAGATACAGCTACAGGAAAGTATTAAATATATTTTGGTCAATGTCACATCTTCTGCCTTTTTCGTGCTGGCAATTGGGATGCTTTATTCTGTAGTCGGCTCGCTGAACATGGCAGATATCAGCAGTAGAATATCAACGATTCAGGATCAGGATATTATTATCGTTGTATCTATTCTATTTATCTTCATATTTGCAACGAAAGCGGGAATGTTCCCACTTTATTTCTGGCTACCGGGCGCTTATTATGCACCGCCGATACCAATCCTAGGATTGTTTGGGGCATTACTTACGAAAGTCGGTGTCTATGCAATCTATAGAACATATAGCTTGTTCTTCAGTTATTCAGGACCTGTAGTAACAAATATATTACTTGTCCTTGCATTGCTCACAATAATATTCGGCTGTATCGGTGCGATTGCATATTTCGATATGAAGAAGATTATTATTTATAACATTATGATTGCAGTCGGTGTAATTATTATGGGTATCGTCATATTTACAAAAGAGTCTACAATCGGTGGCATATACTATTTAATTCACGATATGCTCATTAAAGCAAGTCTCTTTATGCTAGTCGGTGTGATCATTAAGATCACAGGAGAAACAGATATTAGAAATATCAGCGGCTTAATTAAACGCTATCCTGTGCTCGGGTGGACATTCTTTATTGCAGCTTTATGCTTAGCTGGTATTCCACCACTCAGTGGATTCTTCGGTAAATTTTTTATCGTAAAAGCGGCCTTTATAGAAGGTTATACTGCAAGTGCACTTATCATTTTGATCAGTAGCTTGATCGTACTGCTCTCTGTTATAAAAATCTTTATCATGGTATTTTTCGGTGATGATAAGGGAATTGTATATGAAACCAAACCTTATCATAAAATGCTGATTGCTTCTGTTATCATGACAACAGTGGCTGTATTATTTGGATTATGCAGTGAACAACTTTATCCGTATATAGCGACTGCAGCTGAGCATATTTATAATCCAGCGTCTTACGTTAAAGCTCTGGGGGTGAAATAATATGGCAATACAACTTATTATTCATATTGGACTCATGATCATGTGGGTGATCATGACCAGCTCAGCTTCACTTGGCAATTTAATATTAGGATATCTGTTTGGATTGTTTGCACTGTATATTATGCGTCCATTCCTGCCAGGTGGATTTTATCTCATTCCGTTTCTTAAAGTATTACGATTATTTGCAATTTTTATTATTGAACTCTTTAAAGCAAATATCGGTGTCTTAAAGATTGTTATGTCACCAAAAATCGATATAAAACCTGCATTTTTCACATATGAGACATCTTTAAGAAAAGACTGGGAGATTAGCCTATTATCTCTGCTCATCACGCTTACACCTGGTACAGTCGTTGTTGCTGTGAGTGATGATAAATCTAAACTTTATATTCATTCGATTGATTTTAGTGATATCGAATCTGAATGTGAAGGGATCAAACAGTCTTTTGAAAAAGCGATAAAGGAGATTGGTATCCAATGATCAATATGGATTTAATAATTATTATCGCACTGATTCTCGTTTCTTTTGCGATGCTCGGAATACTTTACCGTGTAATAAAAGGTCCTACGCTAGCAGACCGCGTGGTCGGTCTGGATGCATTAGGCATTTCACTGATGGCAATGATCGCCTTATTTTCAGTATTATTAAATACAAAGTATTTCATTAGTATTATCATGTTACTTGCAGTTCTCGCTTTCTTAGGCACAACAGCGTTTGCGAAATTTATGCAAAAAGGAGAGATCGTTGAATATGATCGTAACAATCGTACAGATCATTAGCATTATCTTTATTATGATTGGTGCACTGCTGTCATGTGTCAGTGCAATCGGGCTTATTCGTCTTCCTGATGTGTATACAAGAGCGCATGCTGCAGGTAAATCATCAACGCTAGGTGTCATGTCTATGATGTTCGGTGTTTTCTTACACTTCCTGGCACGAGATCATCACTTTGAACCGACATTACTTCTTGCAATTTTATTTATCTTTACGACAGGACCTATTGGATCTCATCTTATTATGCGCAGTGCCTATTATAGTGGTACGAAGTATACGGATAGTACAGTTAGAGATGATTTAAAGGACGTTAAATAAATCAGAATATAGAACAAACGCATCCGTAACTTTAACGGATGCGTTTGTTTTATTTCTTCTTCTTGATTGCAATGGTCGCTCTGCTAATACTGATCAGTGTTTCGCCTTGAACTACTTCCATCTGCCAAACATGTGCAGACTGACCTTTGTGGACGATGCTCGCACGTACTTCTACTGTCCCGCTATTCACACTTCTGATGTGATTGGCATTGATTTCTAATCCTAGCGGAATTTCATCGTCTGAAGCGAGAAGTTTTGACCCGAGTGAAGCGGCTGTTTCACATAAGGCGACAGTCGCACCTCCATGGAGATAACCAAAAGGCTGCGTCACTTCTTCAATGACTGGCATCGTAAGTACTATCGTCTGACCATCGAAAGAGTGAAACTTCATATTTAAGTGGTTCAATAAATTGTTCTGTTCAAATAACTGATGAATCGCTTCCATATAGACTCCTATCGTTTTTAACTATAATATCATTGCAGCGATAAACCCACAAATAATTAACGGTATATTAAATAATAGGAATGTCGGTACACATGTATCCCAAATATGATGGTGCTGACCATCCATATTCAATCCAGCGGTTGGACCTAACGTAGAATCACTAGCAGGACTACCTGCATCTCCTAAAGCAGCGGCCGTACCGATAACTGCGATTATTGCCGCAGTTGATAAACCGATAGATTCACCAAGTGGAATAAATAATGCTGCAATAATCGGAATGGTTGCAAATGATGATCCAATACCAAGTGTTACAATCAGTCCGACGATTAACATAAATATAATCGTCAATACTTTTGAGCCACTTGTAAAGCCTACCATACCCGCAACTAAACGTTCAACATCACCTGTTGCTGACATTACACTGGCGAATCCATTCGCTGTGAGCATGACGACACCGATATATGCCATAATCTTGATGCCTGAGACAAGTTCGTCATCAAGTGTCTTCCAGTCAAATGCAAATGACAGGAAGAATACTAGAATCCCAGCCAGTGCACCGAAAATCATGGATTCTGTCGTAAGCTGTACTAGAAAGGTTGCAGCAATTGCTACTATAGAAACCATGACAACGTATGGTTTCAATGCTTTTCTCGGAGCTTCTTCTTTAAATTGAACCCTCTTATATTCGCGTGGTTTCCTGAATATTATAAACGCTAGTATTAACCCGATAACAAATCCTAACGATGGAATAATCATCGCAGGGAAAATCTGGTTCATTTCTATAGGATGGTCTGCTTTATCAAAACCTTTTTTGATAATGCCATGGAAGATATAACCGAAACCATATGGCATCAGCACATACGGAAAGTTTAATCCGAACGTAAGGATTACCGCAATTAATCGTCTATCGATTTTGAGTTCATTGAATAAACTTAAAAGTGGCGGAATAATAATTGGAATAAAGGCAATATGTACCGGTAAAATGTTTTGAGACATACATGCAATACTAATCAGTGACACAAGTATCGTCACTTTCGTAACTGTTCTTGTCTTTACTGTGTTATCCCTTTTAAGCATATTGATAATTTTTTCAACGAAATAATCTGTAATACCACTATAAGATAATATCGCTGCAAACCCTCCGAGCAATGCATAGCTCAGTGCAACTTCACTACCGTCGACAATTCCTCCTGTAAAGGTAACGATCGTCTTATCTATCCCGAGTCCAGAAACAAGCCCTCCTGCTAGTGCACCGATAAATAATGACAGCACGACATTCAGTCGACATAAACTTAATATAACCATTACAAGTACTGCGATTAAAACTGCATTCATCTTCTCAACCTCACTTTAGTTCTCTAATATATTAGCATACTAAAGTAATTTTTACTTTTCGTCAACCGATTTAACTAATTTATTTAAAATATACTGATAATAGCTTGTCAAATTCCAATATTGTCCGAGATCAATCCAGTGAAACCATTTACTTTCATCAAACAGCAACTTTCCTGCTGTAGCTTCTGTCAGTACAGACTCCGCTGCTGCCACATCATAACGAAAGCGAATAGGAAGTGATAAACCAATCAAAGTATCGATATATGTGCTTGATGTTCCACTGATTGTTATACATGCTTCGTCGTTAAGGTGCGTCAGAATTACGGGCTTTTTTCTATATTGCTTTGCATAACTGAGTGCATCATAGATGATAGCATATGGTACGGGTGCATCGATTTCAAGCAGACGGTTATTATATGCAATTCTCGTCGCTAATTGTGTATCAGACTGATAAACTATCTTTATCATATCTTCATGCTTCAGTTCAACATGATAGAGCGCACTTTCGGGTTGACTAATAATAATATAGAGTCGTTCATTATCTCCGATCACTTCTTCTACGTGCTCTATTTTGTCATAAGAGAGCGGAAAATAACGTTCGATTTCAAATGCTTTATGATGATATACCGCTGCATCATAAAGCATCGTTTCAGCTTTTATTACCTCTTTCTTTTGCTTCTTCTGTATCAGTTCTGAAATCATGCTGACCAATTCATTGTCAAGATAATGCGAGAGCAATGTGAAATCGACGCTCACTTCTACATGTATTGAGTGAAGCGTATTAATTTTGTGCATCAGCTTTCTTACATCACTGAATTGGTAGTGTTTTAAATTACCACATGGAATTAAAGTATAATGCTTACCATTAATTTCTCTGATGATAATTTCGTTACTATGCAACGGATATACCGTCTTAATATCATTAAATATATCGTTATCAATATAAGGTTTCAACTGGCTTATTTGTGATGGTAAAAAACACATATAGCTTGCTATATGTGCCTTAATTTCATTATTCATCTGTTCACCTCTAAAACATACTGTAACCGCTACGACGTAAATTGCGAATCACAAACCCTGCAGTAATTGCACCGATGAGTCCACCGGATAACATTAGAATATCGGCAGGCATCAAATGTGTGATTCCACGTATAAGCTGGTTGAATGCAAATTTTGGTTTCAGTATATAATCTGCTGTAGAAATCTTATCCACAATCGCAAATACGACAAAAGGATAAAGCGCTGTCATAATCCACGTAGATTTTAACAGCATATTGAGAATAAACGCTATTCCGAAAAACAATACAAAAAACAAGATAGTAGATATAATTAATTGTAATAATGCTGTCACTTGAATCCTCCTATAAAAATAAATGATAATGTGTATAGTTAAACTGTGGGCCCGGCGAAGTCGTACTCTTTAAACGCAAAGGTTCCTGCATTTCATCAATCAGCGCTCTAACCATGGGGCTACAGTAATCATCTTGATATAAATCATCAGTGCTACGGAACTGTACATCTTTAATCTCTTCGTCAGGAATGTCTTGACGAATCGTTGTATGTGCAGGACGTACTAAAAAGATGATCATATTATCTGAAATGATATCTTTAATTACCCCTGTACGTAATCCAATTACACCTTCAACAGAACCTTCAATACCCGTCTCTTCATATATTTCTCTTAATACTGCCTGGTCTGCAGTCTCTCCATTATCGACAAAACCTGCAGGAAAGCTCCACATTCCTTTCATACCCCCATACTGCTTCGTAACGACAAGCCATTCACCTTGCTCATTTATTACAAGGCCACTAACGCCAAGCCATACTTTATCTCTTTTCATCTCTTCACCACTTTATATAAATAAAAAGGATGGGACATTGCATCCCATCCCTACAAACTTAGATTCTTAGTGCAAATTCTATAGCGATTATAGAAATTTACCTTTTTTGAACGCTACACCTGTACCACCAATTTTGAATACAGCACGTGTATCGATTAATTTCTTCATAAATGCTGCTTTCTTACCAGTAATTTCTTTACCGAATACAACACCTACACCATCATGTGAACCTAAAGAACATACTGTTCCTTTATCATCATATTCGAAAGTAGCTAATTTCTCATTGTTTAATAAACGTTTAACTGCATCTGCAGTAAATTCACCTTGTTGCATTGCAAGTTGAGCTGTCGTTGGCAATGGACGTTTGTTGTCACCTTCGCCAGCCATCACTGCTGAACAGTCACCGATAACGAAGATATCATCGTAACCGTCGATACGTAAATCTTCACGCACTATGATACGACCACGTTTAACGCCGTCAAATGATTCTTCCATCAATTTAGAACCACGTACACCCGCAGCCCAAATTACTGTGTTTGCATAAAGCTGTTCTTCTTTTTCGTCAACTTTAACAACGAAACCATTTTCGTTTGCTGCAACGATAGGTGTTGCAATCTTGAATTCAACACCACGTGCTTCAAGATAATCTACAACATATTTCACTAATGTTTCAGAGAACATCGGTAACATCTTTGGTGCTGCTTCTACACATGTCACTTTAACTTTAGACTGATCGATATTGTATTCTTTACACAATTCAGGAATACGTTCAGCAAGTTCACCTAATAATTCGATACCAGTGAATCCTGCACCACCAACTAAGATTGCTAAGTCCTTATCATCTTTGTCTGCGCTGTTTGCATAATGCGCAAAACGCTCTTCAATATGTGTAGCAATACGACGTGCAGTATTGATATTCTCGATTTGGAAGGCATGCTCTTTCATACCAGTGATACCGAATGTTTCAGATTCGAAACCTAATGCTACGACTAAAATATCAAAATTGAACGTACCTTTAGACGTTTCAACTGTCTTTTCATCTTTGTTAATCTTTGTAACTTCAGCAGTAACAAAGTCAACTTTAGACTGATTTAAAACACTCGCAATCGGATATAGACAATCTTGATATGCACGTGTACCTGCAGATGCTTCATGTAACCAAGTTGATTCATAGTGATATTCATTCTTATTAATAAGCGTAATATCACAATCTTGTGAACTTACTAATTTTTGAAGTTTAGTAGCTGTTTGTAATCCAGCGTAACCTCCACCTAAAATCACAACTCTCTTTCTCTCAAAACCCATCGATTTCACCCATTCTTATATAATTTTATTCCAATAATCATGTGATATATGTCACAAATATAATTTTAAGTGTTCCATCTTTTATAATAATCCTTTTACACTTTGAATTCAAGCATATACAAGCAAAATAAAAACTGCTTAACAGTTCTCAGGCGTACCAGCGACGTCTTTCGTTCTGAACGAGCTGCCACAACCACATGAAGCAATTGCATTCGGATTCTCGATTGCAAAGCCGCCCCCCATTAATGATTGTTTAAAATCTACAGTTGTTCCTTTCAATATCGGTGCATCGGCTTTATCTACAAGTACCTTTACATCATAGAAATCATGTACTTCATCATTATCTGATGGTGATTCCTCTGCACTCATACCGTATGATAATCCGGTACAGCCCCCACCTTTGACTGAAATTCTTAAGTAACCTTCCGGCATACCGTTTTGTTGCATCATCGATTTTACTTCATATGCTGCTGCTTCTGTTAATATTACTGTTGACATTGCATTACCTCCTAAAAAATCCATGTTTCTTCTATGTGCTGATAAATATTCTTCTTTAACGCTTCAGGCGTCTCACCAGTAACGATATCACCATTAACCAGTGCATATAGACTCTCGTTACATTGCCCGCAATAAGTCAGACAGCCATATTCAAGTACGTCCAGATGCTCATCCTGAGACAACTCATCAAAAACGACCTGGCCACCTTTAGCTAAATTAGAAATACAAAATTCTACGATTGGATTCATCTGATCATCCTTTTTTCATGATAACTATTACTTATCAAGAATCATTAAGTTTTTTTATAGCGAGAAACTTACAATGGCTATAAATTAAAGTCAAACTATATTATAATTTAAATTGTACAAAAACTATAGAACTTTGACTTATAAATGGGGAGAATACAATGAAAAATTTAGTGTTACTTGGTGGGGGATACGGTAATATGCGTATTATGCAACGTCTTTTGCCTAATACGTTACCGGATGAGTACAATATTACTTTGATTGATAAGATACCATTTCACGGACTTAAGACGGAGTTCTATGCACTTGCAGCTGGAACGGAATCGGATAAAGATGTACGTGTAGAATTCCCAAAGGACAAACGTCTGAATATTGTCTTCGGGGAAGTAACACATATTGACTTGGATAAACAGATTATTTCACTCGGTGAAAATCATGTAGATTACGATGAACTCGTTATTGGACTCGGCTGTGAAGATAAGTATCACAACGTACCAGGCGCTGAAGAATATACCTACAGTATTCAGACGATGACGAAAGCACGCAAAACATATCAAGCGATTGCTGACTTACCAAATGGCAGCTGCGTTGGAATTGTAGGCGCCGGTTTAAGTGGGATAGAACTCGCAAGTGAGCTACGAGAATCAAGAAAGGATCTTAAGATTCGATTATTTGATCGTGGTGAACGCATACTTCCTGCATTCCCAGAGAAGTTGAGTACGTATGTAAAGAAATGGTTCGATAAGAACGACGTCGAAGTGATACCGAACTCTAATGTTGTTAAGGTGGAGCCAGGGAAACTTTATAATAATGACATCACCTATGATGTAGACATTTGCGTTTGGACCGCAGGCATCCAGCCTGTAGAATTAGTTCGTACACTACCTGTTGAACTTGCTGAAGGTAATCGTGTAAAAGTGAATCAGTATCACCAAATACCAGAGCATCGCAATGTCTTCGTAGTAGGCGACTGTGCTGCACTACCACATGCACCGAGTGCACAACTTGCGGAACTTCAAGCAGAACAGATTGTTGATGTCATGAAACATATATGGCAGAATAAATCGCTACCTGAAACAATGCCAGAACTTAAAATTCAGGGATTCATGGGCTCATTAGGAGATAAAGAAGGCTTTGCATTCTTGATGGAAAAAACCGTTACAGGAAGACTTGCACGACTTATGAAGTCAGGTGTACTCTGGTTATATAAATATCATAATGGATAGTATAAGAACCCATCATTTGATGGGTTCTTATACTATCCGTTAATACTTTAACGGTAATGTTGCGCTACAAACTTTGTTACTTGCGGCAATTGAATGTAACCATCTGCAACAATCTCATCATCCATCGTAATCAGTGGATAGAATAATTCATCATTGTTAATCTGTTCAATGATATTTTCATCATGATCCGTTAAATTAGAACTATTATTAATATCAATATAATTAAAATTAAATGCGAGCTCTGGAAATTTCCGTTTTAAATTTGGCTGAATCCAGTCATAAATATCCTTTGACGTCGGTGCATTGACACAGCTTGCACACACAACATCGGCACCATAGATGATAACATTTATCATTTATAAGCCATCCCCCTTAATTTTTTCATTAAAATATGCTATATTGATTATACTAAAGAAATGAGTAATTACATAGTAATACTCTTGGAAAGGAGTTATTATGACAACTGAACAGCAAACAATGTTTGACCAAGTCAATGAAGTGCTTGAAAAGTTACGTCCATTTCTTTTAAGAGATGGCGGCGACTGCGAATTAGTTGATGTCGAAGATGGTATCGTAAAATTACGTTTACTTGGCGCATGTGGTACATGTCCTTCTTCTACAATCACATTAAAGGCAGGTATCGAACGCGCATTACTTGAAGAAGTGCCTGGCGTCGTTGAGGTTGAACAAGTATTTTAATAAAATCCCAAATCAACACTGTTGATTTGGGATTTTATTTTACTTATGGGGTTGTTATTGGACGATGATGAATGTGATTATCCATCTGTTCATCTATATACGCCCATCCTTTCCAGCCGATATGTACTGCGTCGCTTAATACATATGGTTCGTACTCCTTATCACTTAAATCATAGAGTTTAAATCCAGCTGAAGTGATTTTCTTGTTGGTTTTATCATATACTGGCTGTCTTTGAGATTGTGGAATATTGATATGATCATACCATTTTCCATTGGCAGGAATAGAGATAAATATCGGGTCTGATTTGCTCTCCTTTAAAATATCAAGCAATAATTGTAAGTCGTTAAATTCTTGAGAGTTGATATAAAACTCACCATTTCTATATAATTTTTTTTGATGTTTTTGTATCATATCAAAATATTCATTTCTCATAAAATATGGATTGTTAGTTGCATGCCTACTTCCAAATTTCACTGCTAAATCTCTGATTTCTTCCCAAGATTTATGTTCTAGATCGAGATGCTTTCTCTTTTTAAATCGATTTCCAGGAATCATGAACTTTGATTTAACAATATCATTTTTCTCCATAAGATTTTCATAGATGCCCCTTGAAACTTCGCTATTATCCGCTTCACTATTTGCATACATATTAACTTGTTCATCATCCTTAGTCGCAGAAAAATGCATTAATCTCTTACTCATCCTATGCTTTAAGTCTGGAGATAGATTTGGATTGCTCAATAGTTTATCTAATTGTAATTGAGAATATCGTGCAGAAAAATTATTATCTTCCAGTCCTTTTTTTGTAAACCATTGTGGTGAAATGATAATTGCAAACTTTTTGTTCTCGATATGCCCAGCATGACTTCCAATATTAATGGCGTGAATTAAGTCGGTAGATCCACCTGTCCCAATAAGAAAAGGGATTTTACCGAATTTCTTTTCTTTGAATATATGCGTCGGATGAAAGGGATCACGTTTCTCAAGTTCACTTGAACCAAATATCGGGTAGAACTTCTTATCTTCGAACATCTCTGTCTGAATCGCACTTCCCTTAAACGTTATTTCATTTAAATTGACACCATCACCGGTTACTGTCTTAAAAGGAACATATCTTTTTAGATAGTCAGATGGCATTGCTAAAAAAACTACAAATAGACTAATGGCAATTATTGCCGGTAAGAACTTTTTAATCATCTTAATTCTTCTAATACATCTGCTATCATGTTTGGTGTTGCCCATTCATCACGATCAAAGTCGGTGATTGTGAGATCAATATCTAATCGATCATTTAATGCAAGTAATAATCCGACTGTTGCAAACGAATCAAGAATATTCTCATCAAATATTCTTACGTCCGGATTTTCTTTTACAATATTGTTTTCTGCTACATCTGCGATTACATCTAATACTTCTTGTTTAAATTCCATTATTCTTCACTCCTAAAATAGTTTTCCTGAAAAAATTAAAAATCCAAATGCCACAACGTGGAAAGTAATCAGAATTCCTATGAAATCCACTACTTTTACTGGTAGCTTATAAGGATGTTTCTTTCGGTATTGTTCATAATAACCATATAGTACAAATAAGATACCGTGGTATATTCCGTATGCTATATAAAACCATTCAATGCCATGCCAGATACCCATGATAAGAAAGTTCAGCATAAAACCTATATTGCTTGTCGTAAAGTTATTCTTAATATATTTATTCTTTGAAATAAAGAATACAAAACGCATATACACCATGTCTCTAAACCAAAAAGACAGTGACATGTGCCATCTATTCCAGAAATCTTTGATATTCTTTGCTTTAAAAGGCTGATTAAAGTTCGGTGGTGTTTCAACACCCATAATATAACTAAATGCAAGGGCAAATAAACTGTAACCCGCAAAATCAAAGAAGAGATAGAAACTATAAGCATACATATAGATAATCTTCATCCATAAATCTGAATTCTCAAAAGTTATATTCAATATTACTTTCTGGTTAATAAAATACGCAATGATATATTTATATAAAAATCCAATAAAAATATAATGAATTGCTTTTTGTAAAAGATCAGAATATTTTTCCTGAGTTATCTCTCTCACAATATCTTTATTAAATCGTTTATATCGGTCAATAGGACCGGAAGAGATCGTCGGAAAAAAGGTTAAGAACTTCAGTACTTCAAATAAATTAAGTGTTTTGATGCGTCTATCTCTTATTTCCATAATTATTTGAATACATTTAAACATGATATAGGATATCCCTAAGAATCCAATCAATGATTTAATAGAAAATTCACCTAGATGACCTGTAAAACCAAATAGTGAACTTTGAATCACTTTTACAGCTGCCAGCGGGGCAATAGATAACACTAAAAAGATAATAAACAAAGATAAGGTATTTTTGTGCTTTACTAACTTTAAATAACTACTAATTATAATAAGTTGATAGATGATATATATAATAAAGCTAATCATCTCAAACGACAGTATCGATATGCCAAAAAGGTTCTTGTTAGGATCTTTAAAGATTAAAACCAGCATGATAACTGTAACAAACCAATTATAATAATGGTTCCTTCTTCCACAGAAACCGAGTACTATGACAGGTACCAATAGTGCTAATGCTATAAAGAAAAACTGAAAATCTCCATAAGGTATCATTATCGATCACCTAATAGTGCTTTGCGATCTACTTTCCCGTTTGCAGTCATAGGAATTTGATCAATCACATTAAACTTTCTTGGAATCATATATTCAGGCAATTCATTTTTTAGCTTTTCTTTAACAGTAGCTTCTTGAAGATTAATTGCAACAACATGGGCAATTAGGTATTGTACTCTTCCTTGTTTCTCAACAGGTGTTACAATACACGCCTTAATGCCTTCCTGCTCAGTAATCACATGTTCTATCTCTTCAAGCTCCATACGGTAACCATTCAGTTTAATCTGAAAGTCAATACGCCCGTCAATAAACAATAGTCCATCTTCAAGTCTAGCTTTATCTCCCGTACGGTAGCTACGTTCTTTATCTTGGTAGAATTGCGCTGCAGTCTTATCCGGCGCATTGACATAACCTGTACTTACCGCATTACCATGAACGTGCAGCTCATCATCGGTAATAGATAATGTAACACCTGGTCGTGCATATCCAACAGGTAAAGGGTTATATTTGTGCAGTACATCTTCAGTTATTTCTAATCCTGTCACTGCAACAGTTGCTTCAGTAGGACCATAAGTATTGTAAATATGACTATCATTAAACTTGGACTTTAAGCTTTCAGCTGTCTTATGCTTGAGTGCCTCACCACAGAAGTAGAAATACTTTAAATTACTATGATGCACTGCGTCAAATTCCGGTAGCATTAAACACATTTCCATGAATGACGGCGTAGATACCCACGCCGATATCGGATATCGTTTTAAAGTTTCATAAATGCCGATCGGTTTTTTGATCATATCCTTGTCAATCATCACTAATGTGCTTCCCGTCGCTAGTGAAGGGTATACGGCCATTACCGAAAGATCAAAAGATAAAGGCGCCTGATTTAACCAGTAATTTTCTTCTTGTGTTTCGTATAAAGATGTCATCCACTCTGTAAATTCATTTAATGATTCACTCAGTATTGTTACTCCTTTTGGCATCCCTGTCGACCCACTTGTGAATATTGTATAGGCTACATCATCCGCTTTAAGACCTGGTAAATTATAGTATTCTTCTTTAACGTCACTTGGAGTTATCGTTTGTATGGGTGTTGCTAATTCTTCTGTCGCAAAGATAAATTCCGGTTGGATTGTATCGATTATTTTATCTATACGTTCACTTGGTATCGACACATCTATCGGTACATAGCCAATTCCAGCTTTAAGTGATGCGATCATACCTACTAGCATCCATTTTGACATATGTCCGTATACGATGAGTGGTTTTTTCGAATGTAATAACTTCTGCCCCAAATCATCACTTAATAAATCAAGTGCACGATACGTCATCGTTTCCTCTCTATGAATAAAAGCAATTTTTTCTGGCTGCTGATTTACAACTTGTTCAAACGTTTTTAGAAAATCCATTTTCCACCTCTTACATTAAAATTCATTGTATATAAAGTTATTCTCAACGCTTCCACCAGCGTATATCCAGAACAATATGAACAGTATTGAAATATAAAGTAAAGTTAGGAGTACTAATCTAGTATTCTCGTTTATTGTATCTTTCATGGCTTCACCTCTTTATTCTCACCTAATTATATTACAACTATATTTCAAACATTAAAATTATATTAATAATTTATTTACAATAACTGATATTACTATTTTTTAACTTTAAAATCAATAAATTTCCTGTTCATAATTTGGACACAAAAAAAATACTATGATTTCTCATAGTATTTTTATACTTCTGTTTTCTTCTTTTGATGATTAACACACGTATATTATTCACCAGTTTCGTATATGCGAATAACATCTAATAAGTTTTTAACACTATGCGTTGGCGGAACTTGCTCTGCCATCACCTGTTCATAAGTGCTGACTCCTGTTTGAACATGTAATGTATCTATCCCTGCATTGATACCACTCATAATGTCTGTCATATATAAATCACCGATCATTACGAGTTCTTCTTTCGGTAATTGCATCATATCTACTGCTTTATTCATAATTGTTTCCATGGGTTTACCGATAAACTTAGGTTCTATACCCGTTGATACAGAGACCACACTCGTTAAAGCTCCATTCCCTGGTAAAAATCCACGTTCTGTCGGAATAGACGTATCTGGATTTGTCGAAATAAATCGAGCTCCATTACGCACAGCAAGACATGCTTTAGATAATTTTTCATAGTTGATGTCTACATCTAGGCCAATAACGACATAATCCACATGAATATCATCTGTAATAACAAGCTGTTCATCTTGTAATGCTTGTCTGATTCCAGTACCACCAATAACATAGACACTTGCACCTGGATGTTCTTCTGCGATATAACTTGCTGTTGCCATTGCACTTGTGACAACATTATCAGGCGTTGCGATAAATCCCATATCCGTTAATTTCTCAGCAACCTCATCCGGACGTTTCGATGCGTTATTTGTAACAAAGAGATAGGGTAGATTATTATTCGACAAATATTCGATAAATTCCTTTGCACCTTCTATAACGCGTGTGCCAGCGTACATCGTTCCATCTAAATCTAACAGATAACCTTTATACTTCTTCAACTTTTCCACCCTTTCCAAATGCTGATACTGGTCCTAATTCATTTTCGATAAATGTATCCACATTTGCTTTAAACTGTTTATAGCTTGCAATATTCTCCATAAATACACGCTTCACTTCATTGTGATCAATATTAATATAATCACGTACAAACCATTGTCTTAAATACAATGTATCGCGCATCATCTGCGCATCTTGTGCAGGAATTACTTGTTCCATTTCAAGGATATCCAATACATCTTTATAACTTCCTGGATCTCGCATAATAAATCCATCGATAATCATATTTCCTACATCTACAACACTCTCAATCAACATATGCGCAATACGCTCGAGTGCGTATCCTTCACTCTCTTCTAACACTTGTGATAATTGATTGATATACGCTAACTTTAATGTGAGTTCTTCTCTATCTACGAAATACATACCATCGCCTCCACTTCTCAGTTTATCAAATTTTGTATTCCGCTGCACTTCAATGTATACTATTCTTAAATGAGGTGAAGAAAATGATAGATATGTTCTTATATGATGATGAAGAACAAGCCAAAGTCAGATTCGTCAGCTTTGTTGGCGATAGCCGACATGATTTGACTTTAATTCAAACTGACCGACATTACGGTAAGACCATTGTATTAAATACACAATCAAACAAATTCGGTATTATTGGTCGAGATGATCTGGATGAACCTGGCTATATTGAACACGTACTTGGTGTCAATGAAAGTGATGCAGAAGAAATAAAGAGCTTTTTATATGAGGTCATTCTATAAAAAGCGATAATGATTATTATAATAATCATTATCGCTTTTTTATTTTAGTAGACTATAAATCTGTTGTGCCAATTTCTCATTATTAGGAATTTCATTTTGTGTTAGTTTGTTAGTAGCAACGACGACGACCTTGTTATGATTAAACAGGCTGACAAAATCTATCCCAAAGAAGTATCCACGCGAACGGTAATATTCTTTTTTTAAGGACATACCATATCTATATTTAGAATGTATATTAAAAATCATGGGCTTCGATATTGAATCTAATTGTGACTTACTTAACACTCTATATTGCATCACATCATTCAATAAAATTCCCATATCTTTCGGAGACATATAAATATTCCCTGCACCATAAAATTTATCCAAGCCCGTTGGCTCTATCGCTTTCCAATTATGATTCACATACTTTAATCCTTTAACAAAATAAGGGCTTAATTTTTCGTCATCAAAAAAACTTGATTCTTTTAAATGATATTTCTTAAATATACGCTGTTCAACATTTTGCTGATAAGATTTTCCTGTGACATTTTCTATCACCTTTGCAAGTAAAATATAATTTGCATCATTATATAAATATGATCCATGAGGAACTTGGCCAAGACCTGTCGCATTTATATTATCAACTGATGCATCTAATCCATGATAATCTCCATGAGATGCATACTTCACTAACCCCGAGCGATGTAATATTAAATCTTTTATTTTAATATTTGGATATTTGAAATTTGGAATGTATTGTTTAACAGGTACATCAACATTAATTATCCTATCATCAACAAGTTGCTTTGTAATAATCCCGGTTATTAATTTTTGGCAAGAACCAATTAAATACATGCTATTCTCGTCAAATTTTTCAGTCTGATCAGCACCTTTAAATCCATAAGACTGATCTAACAATGTATCATTATTGTAAGCAACAAATACACTTCCATTAAAGTGATTTTTCTTTATCAATTGATCTACTTGTATTTTTAATGTATCATTTTGATTCGTTTTAACTATGTTTGTTTGAACACCTGTATTTTGTTTACCTCTTGCTTCATGTCCTTCATTATTTTTTCCTGTTAATTCATAAATTAATGCTGCCCATAATCCAATGATTAGCAACAAAACGATTAGCTTTCTCATAAATACCTCTTTGACAATGTGATATGTAGAATTTATAACTTTTATTTATAATTGTCAATTATTAGCAATATTCATTTGAATTGAGTATATTTAATAGTATTGTTTCTGCTTGATATACATTGCTTTCCCTATTGGATGCCACACAAATAAACGATTTTGCATTAAAATAAACAACAACATCATGTGCATATAAAGAGCCTCTTAATCTTAAATAATTATCTCTTAAAGAAATCCCACTTCTGTACTTTTGATTTTTATATCGATGAGGTGCTAGTATGAACTCTGTTTTTGGTTTATTGAAGATAAGATGGTTAGCGAATAGATGACTAAGTATATCAATATCCTTCAGTGACATATACATATTTCCTGCTCCATAGTACTTATCAAGATCATTATGCCAATCTTCAATAAGTACACTACCAAATTGATGAAGGCCCGTCGTTGCATCGGTAACTTCATCATAAAAGCAACTATGCGCAAGCTGATATTTGTCGATAATTCTGTCATAAACTACCGTTCTATACGTCTGATTTTCGACAATTTCGATTAGTTTTGCGAGTAATATATAGTTTGCATCGTTATAATCAAATTTATGAAATGGTAGTTTAGCACCCGATGCTTGAATCATATTTACGGATTGATCAAGTCCATAAAAATTGTGATGTACCTTATACGGACTAAGTCCACTAATATGAAGTAATAAGTCTTCAATCGTAATAAAATCAGGTAAACCGTTAATATATTTAACAATCTTATCCATTCTACGGATTTTACCTTCATCTATCAGTTGTTCAATGATAATACCCGTAATAAATTTTTGTATAGATGCTGTTAAAAATTGTGTATCGTATGTTATCGGATCCTGGTTTAAGTTTTTATATCCATAGCTTTGATGTAAGATACCTTTTCCTTCATGACTTATTCGAATTTGTCCATTAAAGTTTAGACCATGTAAATATTTATCTATTGCAGTGTAAGATATATTACGGTTACGATTAAATAAAAATTCAAAGGCTATTTTCATTACGCTCTCCTAAAAAAACCGAAAAGCATATGCTTTTCGGTCTAGTATAATAAATTCAATTTATTTCTGAAAATATTTGAAGGTCTTATCTTTATGCTCAGTTGGCTCTTCTTGCTCATTCTGCTGTTGTTTTTCAACTTGTGTCTGTTTCTCTAGTTGAACAGGCACCTCTGACTCAGCACGCTTTGTGTCATCTTGTTGTGATGTATTCGCTGCAATCACAACCTCAGCACCGAAATGCTTTACAACTTCTTGTTCATTCAGTCTTCTCAGAACAAAATATGCACATCCAAAGTTGCAGTACTCAAGTAAATAATCCTGGATTGTAGAGAACCTTTTATTTACTTCCGAGCCCTTTTTATTATCTTCAAAGAAACCACGTAGCCTGAGCTGTTCGAATCCTATATCGCCAACAATATAAGGATAGCGATCTAATATTTCTGAATATCGATGGTCAAACATTTCCTGATTGAATGCTTCTCGATAATTCTCAATGACTTCAAAATAATGTCGTCCAGTCTGTATAATCATAGCGCACCTACTTACTAGAAAGCTCACCTAAACGATGTTTTTCTTTCGCAGCTTCATTTACTTGTTCATCTGCATGATATGAACTTCTCACCATTGGTCCTGCCTGGCAGTGTTTGAATCCTTTTTCCATCGCTACTTTACGTAACTTACCGAATTCAAGCGGTGTATAATATTTTTGGACCTTAAGGTGTTTACGGCTTGGCTGAAGGTACTGACCGATTGTCATAATATCTACGTCATTTGCACGCAAATCATCCATCACTTCGTAGATTTCTTCTGTTGTTTCTCCAAGTCCAACCATTAAACTCGATTTTGTCGGGATATCTGGATATAGTTCTTTAGAACGTCGTAATACTTCAAGAGAACGGTCATACGTTGCACGCGCACGAACTCTTGGCGTAAGGCGTCTTACCGTTTCAATATTATGGTTTAAGATATCTGGTTTTGCTGCCATCAACGTTTCCCAGTTCTCAATGCTGCCACCCATATCAGATGGTAATACTTCAATTGTTGTATATGGATTGACTTCACGTACTTGACGAATTGTTTCCGCATAAACATGTGCACCACCGTCTTTTAGGTCATCACGAGCAACTGCTGTGATAACGACGTGCTTTAGATTCATTAGACGAACAGATTCTGCAACACGTTCTGGTTCGTTTAAGTCAAGTTCATTCGGCAATCCTGTCTTAACTGCACAGAAACGACATGCACGTGTACAGATTGCACCTAATATCATGATTGTCGCAGTCTTTCTTTCACCCCAGCATTCATGGATATTCGGACATTTTGCTTCTTCACATACTGTATTTAAATTGTGCTCGCGCATCATTTTTTTTAGACCAGTGTAACTTTTATTAGTATTTAATTTTATCTTTAGCCATTCGGGTTTTCTTAGTATTTCTTCATTTTTTGTAGCCAAACTAATCCCTCCAAAATTCTGATGATTTCATTATAACATATATGTAAGATGCCATTATTGTCAAATTTATAAACTCAGCATGTGTATTATATTTTTTTCACTGCTGTTTCCATAATATCACGTAAAAATTCTGGCATATAATAGCGCTTTTCATTTTGCGTAAACTGAGGAAAGAATCTTCCGAAAGTATACATATCGAGTGTCGCTAAATAATATTTCTTATGATTATCTATTTCCTCTGTACCAATGAAATAGCGTTGCTGTGACTGTATATAACCAATATTCTTCCATACATACATTCCAAAGATATCCCCTCTGAATCCGAAACCTTTGACAATGTCATCGCGGTAATCATGCAGCATACTCATATTGATAATTTCTTTTAGTTCACGTCCTGAGAGCGTAATCTTAACTGGGTTAATCGGGTGTGGCAGCATCGTATGTAAATCGAAATATGAAAAACCTCTACCTTCAAATCCTTTTACAATAAGACCAGAATTAATCAGAGCACAGTCCCCACCTGTGAAATCCATCAAAGCTTGTGAGAGCAGATCTGTTGTATAGGATGCACTGTAAAGGCGTCTCGGCAAATCCAGCTGCTTGTCTGAAACTTTTTGGCTGAGCAGCGCTGCACCTGCTTCAAAGAAGTCTTCTCCTGTTGGTCTGAGGTCGTTCGTATCAATCAACCTTGCACTTTTACGGATAAGCTTTCGCCCTTCAAATATTAAAGTCATCTCTCCGATGTACTCACCATATCTACCAGCAGCACCGATAAGTACATCATTTACAACTTCTCCTTGCTGGAAGAAATGATGTGTATGTGCACCTAGTATAATATCAATTTGCGGACAAGCTTCAGCAAGCTGTCGATCAAAGAACTTTCCGAGATGGCTCAGAATAATCACGACATCTACATGTTCATGAATGCGATGTACTTCACGAATAATGGCAGACATCGGATCCGTAACCTCCCAGCCTAGCGCTTTATAAAAAGGTGTAAATTCAGCTGTAGCACCGATGATACCATAAGTGATTCCTTGTCTTTCCATAATAACGGATGTGCGAATGTTTTCTGGAAGATTGCCTTGTTCATCAAATAGATTACAGCATGTAATTTCGAACCGTGCATCTTGATAAAGTTGATTGAACGCATCATGATCGAGCGTGATTCCCTCATTATTTCCGATCGTCACTACATCTACTTGTGCATCATTCAGTAATTCTATATTCGCTTTTCCTAATGTTGCCTCAGTCAGCGGATGACTTCTGTCCACATGATCCCCCAGGTCAAAATAAATCATATCTGTGTGTTCTTCACGTCTATCATTGAGATAACGACTAATTTTATGATAGTTGGATAAATAGCTATGTATATCGTTCGTATGAAATAATTTCACTTCCATGTCGCTTCACCTCTCTTAGCTTATCGTACTCTTAATTATTAAATATATTCCTAACAGCATCAAGATTACTCTGAGCATCATAACGACCGTTGAGGATTTCATTGATTTATTGATACGTACACCGATACGTGCGCCAACATAGCTGGCAGCAATCAAGATGAGTGCATAGGGCCATATAATATTACCTTGAGCGATATGACTCACTGCTCCTGTCACACTAGACACAAAAATCATAATCATACTTGTACCTACTGCAATATGAGGCGGAAATCTAAAGATAATGATCATCAAAGGGGTCATCAGGGCACCACCACCAATGCCGAATAACCCTGTCAGACAACCTACGAAGAAAGTCGCAATTACAGCCGGAACAGGTGCAATGCTATAATGATATGTCACACCTTCCTTGTCCGTAAATGTCTTCTCATGTGCTTTATTCTGAAAAAGTCTTATCGGTTTTATCTTATCTCTCACCAAAAGAACAATACTCATGATAATGAGAAATATTCCAAAGTATAGATTGAAGCTATGTAATGTTAAATACTTACTTAAATGTGCACCAATTAATGCACCAGGAATGATACCGATCATAAAGATGACTGCGTTCTTCAGATCTGCCTGTTTATTCTTCATATATCCAATTGCAGCGGTCAGTCCAGTAGAGATTAAAATCACTGTAGAAGTCCCGATTGCCTTTTGCGGTGTAATACCATCAATAATCCCAGCATCCATCCCAAGATATATGAGTGCAGGAACAATGATTATACCGCCACCAATTCCAACGATAGCGCCGATAATACTTGAGAATAAACCGAGAATAATTAATATAATAATTGCTTGAATTGTCATCATGTCACTTCCTAAAATAATTTCAGCTGTTTATGATTCAGCCCTGTATATTCAATACCTAATAACTCACATATCTGTTTAGCATTTTTAGCTGCATGACCCCCGGAATTATTGTTGAATAGACAATAGACGTCTTTCGCTTTATGATCTAGTATCTTTAGCGATTGTGCAATGTGCTTGAGTTCCGTCTCATTATAATCGTACAAATATCTGACATCTCGCCATTCATCATCTGTTAAGTCTTTCTTTGTCCATCCAGCAATATTTCTTCCGTGAAGTCGCATCAACGCTGTATTTGAAGTAACTCTATTGACGAAAGGAATAGAGCCATGCCCCGCCTGGGGTTCATCACACACAGAATGCATCAGTTCATGTTCATAAAGAAACTGTAACGTATGCTCTTTCATATCATCTGTAAACCAGCTATCATTTCTAAACTCGATACAGAGTGGAAATGGTTTAAGGTGTTGTTTTAAATAGATGATATAGTTAATATTAATAGTAGAACATTCATACCAAGGTGGAAACTGAATTAATATACAACCGAGCTTTCCCGCTGCAAAGAGTGGCTGAATCATCTGTTTGTACTGGCGGATCAGTTCTTCTTTATTGGCAGCAAACTTGCTGATATCATTATGTCCTGTTAATGCCTGATGAATCTTCACGATAAACTTAAAGTTGTCCGGCGTCTCACTGATCCATTTACGAATATTACGTTCCGGCTGCAGTGAATAGTACGTCGCATCTAATTCAACGATGGGAAAATGTGCAGCATAGTTAAAAAGCTTCTCTGATTTATTCGTTAAATCTTCATATAATAAATCGTGGTCGCCCCATCCTGTTAATCCAATATATATCATATCATCACCCATTTACAATCTTATCATAAAGTAAGGAAAACGATGAGAAAACTGAACTAAGAAGGAGCACTTATGACTGATATCAAATTAGAACATATCAACTTTTCTGTTGATAATAAACAAATCTTAAAAGACATTACGACAACCTTTCATTCAGGTAAGATTACAGCACTTATCGGACCCTCTGGAGCGGGCAAAACAACATTGCTGAAACTGATCAATGGTCTGAGAAGTCCGGATTCCGGTAATATCTATATCGGTGAAAAAGAGATTCAATCATTCGACCTTATCAAGCTGAAGCAGCAGATTGGAATGGCACTTCAAAGCGCACCGATGATTCAAGGGACAGTATATGACAACCTTAATCTACCGCGCTCGATTTTCGGGGACACGCTTGATGAACATAAAGCAATGGAACTGCTGGATCAGGTAAATCTGGAGACAACGGAGCTAACGACTGATGTTAAATCATTATCTGGCGGACAAAGGCAACGTCTATCGATTGCCAGAACGCTTGTTAATCAACCGGAAGTATTATTACTGGATGAGATTACGTCTAGTCTGGATCCAAGAAGCGTCAAGGAAGCAGAAGCCCTCATACGCAAAATCTGTGTTCAGTTCGGTGTGACCATTATATGGATTACGCATGATGTAGAACAGGCAAAACGCATCACAGATGATTACTGTATGTTAAAGGATGGACAATTTATCGTAGCAGGCCATTCTTCAGAACTAGAAACGACAGAACATCCTGTATTAAAAGCATTCTTGAAAGGAGAAATAGAATGACACTTTTTCAAATTTCACTCGCATTTATATTTGTAATTATACCGTTAGTGATGAGCGCTGTGCTCAAGCTAGGTCTTGAGAAAGATGTTATCATCGCTGCAGTACGAAGTACAATCCAGCTGATGATTGTAGGATATATATTGACCTTTGTCTTTGAAGGCAATCATCCTATTTATATGTTTTTAATGATCTTACTTATGATCGTAGCAGCAACTCAGAACATCATTAAAAAAGGACAAGGAATCAGAGGAATCACCTGGAAAATTGTCCTTACGCTTATCGTTGTGGAAGTATTGACAATCGGTATTCTGACGGGATTTCGTATTATTCCATTTGAACCAAGATATGTTATACCGATCAGTGGAATGATGATTGGTAATGCGATGGTGCTTTCACTTTTATTCTTAAATCGTTTCTTAAGTGAATTGGACCAGAATGACGAACAGATTGAATTAATCCTGTCACTTGGGGGTACTCCAAAACAAGCAATTCACAGAGTATTGATGACAAGCATTAAAAATTCGATGATACCAACAATCGAAAGCACAAAGACGATGGGACTCGTTCAGCTTCCTGGTATGATGAGTGGCCAGATTATCGGGGGAGCTGATCCTCTTGTTGCCGCACAGCTACAGCTTATAATAATCTTCCTGTTAATGACTGCAGCAACGTTATCAAGTGTCCTTGTCGGATTCTTAAGCTATCCAACCTTATTTAATGACCGTGAGCAATACATAGGCAAATATTCAAAATCGTAATCTATATTGCTTATGCAGAATTTATAAAAGGTCGAGACATAGAGTCTCGACCTTTTATTTAAACATTTTCCTTTTATAGAGTGTGATAAACGTTACAAGCATTAACGTTAATGCCACACCAATTGTTCCATACCAAGTTAGTTTCGGTAAATCTACATTCATTCCGAAGAAGCTGAACACAAGTGTCGGAAGCGTTAAAAATACTGTAAACAGTGTTAATATCCGCATAATATTATTCATTTCATTCGCAATTAATGATGAATAAGATCCTGTAATACTTTCTAATATGCGTGTATAAAGCTCTGTCGTATTTAAGGCCTGTGTATTCTCAATCATTAAATCTTCTAGCAATTCTTTATCTTCTTCGTAAAGTTTAAGTGAACGTGATCTGAATATTTTTTTTATCGTATCTCCATTTGCAGTAAGTGACGTCAAGAAATAGACTAAACTTTTCTCAATCTCCATTAATTCATACAGCTGCTTATTCGTTAAGGAGTGTCTTAAGTTTGCTTCAATCTTAATACGCTCACGATTTATCTTCTTCAATGTGTTATTATATTTCGTTGCAACTGTAAGCATCACTTCTAGCAAGAATCGAGATTTCATCCGAAGATCAAAGGTCAGATTCACAATCTTATTGAATAGATCGTTTTCTCTTGAACAAATCGTTATAATATAACCTTTGCTTAATATGATACCGATAGGCACTGTAATATACGATTCTGTCTGCCTTATATTCTTATCCAGTACCGGAAAATCCGTTATCACTAATGTACTGTTAGAATCTTCATCATATTCTATACGTGCCCCTTCCTCTGGATCAAGTGGATCCTCGAGAAACTCTATAGGAACTTCAAATGCTTCAGCAACTTCTTCCATTTCTTCACGGGAAGGCATGACAAGATTAACCCAGTTATTCAGTTGATACTTCTCTGTTTTAATAATTGTGCCTTCTTCTGAATTAATATATGTAGTAATCATTTGCCCACCTCCGTGATATCAACATTAAAATCTTATAATAACTTCCATTTAAAATCTATAGATAATTAGAAAAAATAAAAAAGATTGGGTTACCCCAATCTTTTTATATGTGAAGATTATCCAATCGAGCCTTCCATCTCAAACTTGATCAAACGGTTCATCTCAACTGCATATTCCATCGGTAATTCTTTCGTGAATGGCTCAATGAAGCCCATTACGATCATTTCAGTCGCTTCTTCTTCAGATATACCACGACTCATTAAATAGAATAGTTGTTCTTCAGATACTTTTGAAACTTTAGCTTCATGCTCTAATGAAATGTTATCGTTTAACATTTCATTATATGGAATTGTATCTGATGTTGACTCGTTATCCATAATTAATGTATCACATTCGATGTTTGAACGTGCACCCGTCGCTTTACGTCCGAAGTGAACGATACCACGGTATACTACTTTACCACCTTGTTTTGAAATTGATTTCGAAACAATTGTAGAAGAAGTATTCGGTGCCATATGCATCATCTTCGCTCCAGCATCCTGAACTTGTCCTTTACCTGCTAAAGCAATAGATAATGTCATACCACGTGCACCTTCACCTAGTAGGTAACATGCTGGATATTTCATCGTAAGTTTAGAACCGATGTTCCCATCAATCCATTCCATCGTTCCATTCTCATAGACGAAAGTACGTTTCGTAACTAAGTTGAATACGTTGTTCGCCCAGTTTTGAATTGTTGTATAACGGCAGTAAGCATCTTTTTTAACGATAATTTCAACGACTGCTGAGTGCAATGAATTCGTCGTATAAACGGGTGCTGTACAACCTTCAACGTAATGTACACTTGCCCCTTCGTCAACAATGATTAATGTACGTTCAAATTGTCCCATATTTTCAGAGTTAATACGGAAGTAAGCTTGTAGCGGCGTTTCAAGTTTAACGTTTTTAGGTACATAGATAAACGATCCACCAGACCATACTGCTGAGTTTAATGCAGAGAACTTATTATCTGCAGGTGGAATTACTGACGCAAAGTGTTCTTTAAAGATATCTTCGTTTTCACGTAATGCTGAATCTGTATCTTTAAAGATAATCCCTTGGTCTTCAAGGTCTTCTTGCATATTGTGATATACAACTTCTGATTCATATTGTGCTGATACCCCTGCAAGATACTTCTGTTCAGCTTCTGGAATACCTAATTTATCAAATGTCTGTTTAATTTCTTCAGGTACTTCATCCCATGAACGCTCTGTATGTTCAGATGGTTTTACGTAATACGTAATTTCATCGAAGTTAAGTTCTGATAGATCTCCACCCCATGTAGGCATTGGCATCTTATAGAACTGCTTTAATGATTTTAAGCGGAAATCTAGCATCCACTGTGGTTCTTCTTTCATCTTTGAAATTTCACGTACAATATCCTCTGTTAATCCTCTTTCTGAACGGAAAATCGATACGTCTTTATCGTGGAAACCATATTTGTAATCTCCAACTTCAGGTGCTTTTTTAGCCAATTGACGTCACTCCTTTTATTTTATTCATCTATTTCTTCACTGACATGTGTATCATTGTTTTCTTTCGTGCCACGTTCCAATGCTTTCCAGGCAAGTGTCGCACATTTAATACGTGCAGGGAACTTCGCCACACCAGAAAGCGCTTCGATGTCTCCAGCACTTTCATCAAATGTATAGTCTTCTCCAAGCATCATCTTAGAGAATTCTTCTCCCATTCCAAGTGCTTCACTTACTGATTTCCCTTTAATGGCTTCTGTCATCATCGAAGCACTTGACATTGAGATAGAACACCCTTCACCTTCAAACTTCACATCTTTAACGATATCATCGACTACATCTAAAGTTAAACGAATTCTATCCCCACAAGTGGGGTTATTCATATCAATCGTTAATGTACCATCTTCAATAATCCCTTTGTTACGAGGATTCTTATAATGGTCCATAATAACTGAACGATATAGCTGATCCAAATTATTAAAACTCATAACTGAAAAACTCCTTCGTTTCTTTTAAACTTGTTACTAGCTGATCGATTTCTTCTTTTGTGTTATAGATGTAGAAACTTGCACGTGCAGTTGATGACTGACCTAACCATTTCATAAGAGGTTGAGCACAGTGATGTCCCGCACGGATGGCGATACCATGACTATCTAAAGCGGTTGCTAAGTCATGTGGATGCACGCCTTCAAGATTAAAAGTAATAAGACCTGCACGTTTATCAGCGGTCGGGCCATAAATTTCAAGTCCTTCGATTGCTGACATCTGTTCGTAAGCATAAGCTGTTAACTCATGTTCATATTCTAGAATGTTATCTAAACCAATAGATTCTAAATATTTAATGGCTTCCGCTAAGCCAACTGCTTCTGCAATAAGCGGTGTCCCTGCTTCGAACTTCGTCGGCAGTTCTGTCCATGTTGAGTCTTGTAATCCAACAAAATCAATCATGTCTCCACCAAATTCAATCGGTTCCATCTTATCAAGTAATGCTTTCTTACCATATAACACACCGATTCCTGTCGGGCCACACATCTTGTGTCCACTAAAAGCAAAGAAATCACATCCAAGCGCCTGGACATCAACTTTCATATGGGGAACAGACTGTGCACCATCAACGACCATATAGGCACCTTGTGCATGTACAAGTTCTGTGATAGCCTTTATATCATTAATTGTTCCTAATACATTAGAAACATGGGCTATCGATACAATCTTCGTTTTATCTGTCAATGCGTCTTTAACGGAATCTAGAGAAATCGTACCGTCTTCGTTTAGTGGAATATATTTCAGTACTGCACCTTTACGCTTTGCAAGCTGTTGCCAAGGTACTAGGTTTGCATGGTGTTCCATCTCAGTAATGAGAATTTCATCACCAGCTTCGATTATGCGATCGCCAAAACTCTGAGCAACAAGATTGAGCGCTGTCGTTGTCCCACGTGTGAAAATAATTTCTTCGAAGTACTTTGCATTGATGAAGTTACGAACGGTCTCACGTGCCCCTTCGTAACCATCCGTTGCACGAGTCCCAAGTGTATGCACACCACGGTGAACGTTTGCGTTCATATGCGTATAATATTCTACTGTTTTATCGATGACGCTCTTTGGTTTCTGACTCGTTGCAGAAGAATCAAGATAAACGAGTGGTCTATCATTGACCACTTCTGAAAGAATCGGAAAATCTTTACGAATTGCTTGTATATTTAAATTGGTCACACTATCAAGACCTTTCAAACGTATTTATTTACCAGTAACTTTAGACTCAATTACTTCTGTTAATTGTTTCTTAACTGCTTCAATCGGTAATGCATTAACAACAGGCGCTAAGAATCCATGAATTACGAGACGCTCTGCTTCTTGTTTAGAAATACCTCGACTCATCAAGTAGAAGAGTTGCAGCGGATCAACACGACCAACAGATGCCGCGTGTCCTGCTGTTACATCATCTTCATCAATTAATAGAATTGGATTTGCATCTCCACGGGCTTTCTCAGAGAGCATTAATACACGTGATTCTTGTTGTGCATCCGCTTTCGTTCCACCGTGTTTAATGTGTCCGATACCGTTAAAGATAGATGATGCGCTGTCTTTCATTACACCATGTTTTAAAATATGACCCTCAGAACGTTTGCCGTACTGAATAATTTGTGATGTAAAGTTTAATTTTTGTGAACCGCGACCAACAACTACAATTTTAAGGTGGCTCTTAGAGTCATCTCCCATTAAGTAAGTCGTATTATCATGAATCGTATCACCATCATTCATCAATCCTAGTGCCCAGTCAATAACTGCGTCACGACTTGCAATACCACGACGAATGACATGTCCAACTAAATCTTTATTCAAGAAGTCTACTGCACCGTAGTTTACTTTCGCATTATCTTTAGCGATAACTTCTGAAATGATGTTAAGGTGACCTTTAGCTGATGTAACACCAGATAAGTAATTTTCAACGTATGTTACTTCTGAACTTTCTTCAGCTACGATTATAACGTGGTTGAACAGGTTCGCATCTTCATTATCGTGTAGCACGATGTATTGAACAGGATGTTCAATAACGACGTTACGTGGCACATAGATAAATAATCCACCATTCATCATAGCGGCATGAAGAGCCGTTAAACGATGCTCATCAACTTTAACAGCATCTGTCATATAATATTGCTCTACAAGTTCACCGTGTTCTGTAAGCGCTGTTTGTATATCGGTAATGATAACACCTTGAGATTGAAGTTTCTCCTCAATTTCAATGAACGCAGGTGTGTTGTTATGTTGAACAATTAAGTTATGCGTGTTCTCTAAATCGATTAATGCTTTAACAGATTCAGGTAACGCTTCTTTAGACGTAAAAGTTTCGCTTTCTACTACTTTATGATGCACATCGAAATTCCATTTATCCAGTTTCGTTTTATCTGGCTTTGGCATTTCGATTGTATTTAATTTATTAAGTGCATCTTGACGTAAATTTTGCATCCATGATGGTTCTTTACGTGCTGCTGAAAGATCCGTTAATATTTCTTGTGTAAAATCTATCGTATTGCTCATGAATATATCCTCCTATATGTTTAATCAGGTTTATGCGTCTACAGTTTCATCTTGAATATCTAACTCTTGTTTAATCCAGTCGTATCCTTCTTTTTCAAGACGTTGTGCAAGTTCTTCTCCACCTGATTTTACAACGCGACCTTGCATCATTACGTGAACGTGGTCTGGAGTAATATAGTTTAATAGACGTTGGTAATGCGTGATAATTAAGCAGCCGAAGTTTTCTCCGCGCATCTCGTTGATTCCTTTTGATACAACTTTAAGCGCATCGATATCTAAACCTGAGTCAATTTCATCTAAAATCGCGAATTTAGGTTCTAACATCATTAACTGAAGAATTTCGTTACGTTTCTTTTCCCCACCAGAGAATCCTTCGTTTAAATAACGTTGTGCCATATCAAGATCCATTTCTAAGAACTCCATGTTTTTATCTAATTTCTTGATAAATTGCATTAAGTTGATTTCCTTACCTTCCTCACGTTTTGCATTAATTGCTGAACGTAAGAAGTCCGCGTTTGTCACACCTGAAATTTCTGATGGATACTGCATTGCTAAGAAAAGACCTGCTTGCGCACGTTCGTCAACTTCCATCTCTAATACGTTCTCACCATCAAGTAATACTTCACCTTGAGTCACTGTATATTTCGGATGACCCATGATTGCAGCAGATAAAGTTGATTTACCTGTACCGTTAGGACCCATGATTGCATGTATTTCATTTTGCTTAATTGTCAGGTTCACACCTTTTAAAATTTCCTTACCTTCTATCTCAACGTGTAAATCTTTAATTTCTAATACTGATACCATATTGATGTCCTCCATTTATATAAAATTTTCATCTCATCTAGTTTATAATAATTTTAATCTAAGGTCAAAGGCCTATGACATAAATCACAGTTTTAATTATAACGTAATTGAGAACGAATATGAATTAAATGAGATTAAATAATAAAAAAAGATGAATATTCCTATAGGAACATTCATCTTTTCTAATATTATTTCGCCGGGATTACAGCACCATTATATTTTTTATTGATAAAATCTTGTGTTTCTTTAGATTGTAATGCTTTCACTAAAGCTTTAATTTTAGCATCACCTTTGTGTCCTTCTTGTACCGCGATCAAGTTTGCGTAAGGTGAATCACTCTTTTCAATCGCAATTGAATCTTTTAATGGATTCAGTTTATTTTCAAGTGCAAAGTTAGAGTTAATGATCACTGCATCACCTTCACCATTGTTATATGATTTCGGTAAGAATTCAGCACTTTGCTTGTTGTTGAATTTAATGTTCTTCTTATTTTCTTTAATATCTTTAAACGTAGCTTTTACTGGATCTACGCCATCGTTCAATGTGATTAATCCAGCTTCAGTAAAGAATGATAAGAAACGCCCTTCTTCAGCTGGGTTATTTGATACAAATACTTCAGCGTTTTCTGGAAGCTCTTTTAATGATTTATATTTCTTTGAGTAGATAGCCATCGGTTCGATATGGATGTTACCTGCTGATTCAATTTTATATCCTTTTGCTTTCTTCTCAGTGTCTAAGTATGGTGTATGCTGGAAGAAGTTTGCATCAAGCTCACCTGCATCTAAGAAACGGTTCGGAGTTGTGTAGTCATTGATTGTCTTAATCTTTAAAGTATAGCCTTCTTTTTCTAATACTGGTTTAACTTGTTCAAGTAATTCCGCATGCGGTGCTGGTGAAGCGCCGACAGTAATCGTCTTATCGTCTTCTTTAGAAGCTTTCTTTTCGTTGTCTCCACAAGCTGCAAGTACAAGTACTAATGTAGCTACGAATAATAATGATATAAACTTTTTCATTTAATTCACTCTCTTTCCGTTATTTAATTTATAGTCAAATTCCATTGGAACTGATTATCGTTTATCAATACGTTTTGTGATTATATCACCGATAAATTGTATCGCAAATACAAGCAGTAATATTAACACTGTCGAAACTAAGATGACATCATTCTGTGCTCTAGTGAACCCTACTAAATAAGCTAAGTTCCCTAATCCACCTGCACCGATAACCCCGGCAATGGCAGTAGACCCTACTAAAGCGATTGCTGTTACTGTAATACCAGACACAAGTGCCGGTAAACTTTCAGGAATCAATACTTTACGAACTAATGTAAAGGTATTTGCACCCATTGACTGCACCGCTTCAATAACACCCTTATCAATTTCTTTCATCGCAATTTCAACGAGTCGCGCATAAAATGGTGAAGCTCCGATGATGAGTGCCGGCAATGCGCCTTTTACACCACTAATTGTCTGCATAATTAAGTTAGTAAACGGGAACAGGAGCAAGATTAAAATGATAAATGGTATCGCTCTGAATAAATTCACTAAAAATGCAGTGATGGAATAAAAGATGCGCACTCCTTTATTGTTACTGCGTGATGTGAGGAATAAGATAATCCCGATAATCAACCCGAAGAAAAATGTAAAGAAGGTTGCAATCAATGTCATTTGCAACGTTTCTACCGTTGCTGTCCATACATCTGCCCAAATTACATTTTTGAAGCTCAGCATCTCTTTAAGCGTATCTAAAAAACTAGTTTGCATCTTGTTCTACCTCCACTTCTACACCGTGACGCTTAAGTTCATCCGCAATTTTCGTAAGATCACCATTCACCGACGTTAAATGGACGATTAAATGTCCAAATGAGCCTGCTTGTGTATGCTTTACGTTACCTGCCAGAATATTCATATCCAGACCATACTTCTGTATCACCTGACTGACAATCGGCTGTCCTGTAGCAGAACCGATGAACTTAAGTCGAAGCAGTGCCCCTACAGGATACTCTGCTTTAATCTCCTTGATAGAAGCTTCCAGTTCTTCGTCAGAGATATCATCTTTTACGAAGCGCTTCGTAATGTTCGTCTGTGGATTGTTGAATACACTTAATACTGAACCTTCTTCAACGACCTTACCGTGTTCCATCACTGCGACACGATGGCAGATTTTACGGATAACTTCCATCTCGTGTGTAATCAGCACGATTGTTAAGTTCAGCTTCTTGTTGATATCAACGAGCAGTTCAAGAATTTCGTCTGTCGTCTGAGGGTCAAGTGCACTTGTTGCTTCGTCACATAACAGTACTTTCGGATCGTTACTCAGTGCACGCGCGATACCTACACGCTGTTTTTGACCCCCAGACAGTTCGGAAGGATATGCATTTTCTCGACCATTGAGTCCAACAAGATTGATTAATGACTTCACCTTACCATCGATATCTGATTTCTTAACACCTGCAATTTCCAGTGGCAGCGCAATATTGTCATACACTGTACGCGACCATAACAAGTTAAAGTGCTGGAAGATCATCGAGATCTTCTGGCGTTTCATATTCAATGTTTTCTGATCAAGTTGATTGATAATATCATTATCAACCACCACTTCACCAGACGTCGGTTTTTCTAAACCGTTAAACATACGGATTAACGTACTTTTACCCGCACCACTAAAGCCGATGATTCCATAGATTTCACCTTGCGTAATATCCAGTGAAACACGATCTACAGCAGTGATGTCACCTTTTTTCGTTGTAAAAGTCTTTACAACATTATTTAACTTAATCACGTGCATCCTCCTAAAATAAAAAGTCGTCTTCCTTAAATACATAAGAAAGACGACATAGTGATATATTCGACTCTCTCATCTTCTAAAGTTTACACTTTATGTGAATTGGCACCATTTCTTTTCAGACGGTTGCCGGGCTTCAAAGGGCACATCCCTCCACCTCTCTTGATAAGAGCAACTATTAAATTGTTTTGTTAATGATTTTTATAATAAAGCAGATTGAATTATTCGTCAATAGATTTCGATAAAATTTCGTATATTGAAGTAACAGACTCAAATCGAAATATCGTGTCAACGACTTCATTGTCTTTGACGATGAGCAATACAGGTACACTTGAAATCTTATACTGTGTACTGAGGGATTCATAATAATTCAAATCAAGCTTTAATATATCCAGCTTCAGTGACATGTTAACGATATCCAGCATCTTTTCTGCGAGTTTACATGTGCCACAAAAAGGGGTGTAGCCAAAAATAATATAATTGTCTTGTATTCTTTCTAGATCTTTAGATTGCAAATGCGTTCTGATACTCATAAGGTTGCGACTTACCTTTCCATTCAAACTGTTCTTTAATTTCAAAGTCATGACGACTGACAACTTTCGCTAAGTAATCAAGCGGACAATTACTCACCTCACCATACTTTGAATCGATATAAATATGATGTCCTTCGCTTAAATGACGCTTAAACCACGCTCTGATCTTGCGCCCTGCTTTATCACTGTCGGTCATGATATACACTTTATGATGATACAAGTCTTCAATCATGGCATCTAACTTCTCGATGCCCATTGTGCCATTCGTGCAAATAATATGTACAGGTTCCGTTAATACTTCTTGTAATCTTTTCTTGTCTCGCTTACCCTCTACCACGATGACCTTCTGAATTACAGACATTTTCCATCACCTTTTTCGTCATATTAAAAAATCCTTGATAAATTTATTATCAAGGAAAGTATATCATTTATGCATTAATCATTTCATCATATTGCGCTTGATCCATTAATTCATCAAGTTCGCTGTCATCTGCTTCAACTTTGATCATCCATGCTTGATCCATAGCAGATTCATTTACTAATTCAGGAGAATCTTCTAATTCAGAGTTAACTTCAACAACTTTGCCTGAGATTGGAGCATATAATTCAGAAACAGTTTTAACCGACTCAACGCTACCAAATGGTGAACCAGTAGTAATTTCATCGCCTACTTCAGGAAGTTCAACGAATACGATATCCCCTAGTTCTGATTGTGCAAAGTCTGTAATTCCGATTACTTTTACGTTATCTTCTAATTTAACCCACTCATGATCTTTTGAAAATTTTAAGTTCGACATTATAAGCCCTCCATATAAATAAAATACTTAACACTTTTATAATGACATAATGTAAGCGTATCTTCAATCTTTTTTATAACCAAGTTTGTTTATAGTCCGCTTCTTTGAATCCTAAAGTGATTCTATCCTTATTTACAGCTAAAGGACGTTTTACAAGCATTCCATCTGAGGCAAGAAGCTCTAATTTCTCTTCATACGATTTATCCGGCAATGTTTCCTTTAAATCAAGCTCCTTATACTTTGTGCCTAGCCTGTTGAATAATAAATCCACATCAACACCAGTATTCTTAATAATTGTATCAAACTCTTTTGCAGTGGGTGTATGTTCCACAATGTGAATCGGCTCGAAACTCACACCATTATCCGCAAGGTATTTTGCTGCTTTTCTACAGGTTGTACAGCTGGGTAACTGATAAAATTTAATCATATGTAACCTCCTGAATGTGATACCTCAATCATAACAACTTTGTAAGATTACGACAACTAAGCGTTTTCTTTTCTTTACTTCTTAAAAAGAAGTATAATATAAGAAAAGTATATAAGGAGTAATAAAAGTGAGAACAATTAGTCAATACGAAGAGTTTAAAGAAATTATTGCAAGTGAGGAACCTGTTGTTATCAAGTTCTTCGCAGATTGGTGCCCAGACTGTACGCGTATGGACTTTTGGATCGATCCAATTGTTGACGAATATCACAACTATAACTGGTATAAGATTAATCGTGACCAAGTGCCTGAAGCAGCAGATGAAAACGACGTTATGGGTATTCCAAGCATCTTAATTTTTAAGAATAGTGAAAAGCTAGCACACTTGCATTCAGCGAACGCCAAAACACCTGAATCAGTGAAAGCATTTCTAGCAGAACATTTAACAAAATAACAAAAAACTGCGCGTCCGGTTAACTGGATGCGCAGTTTTTATTTTAAAATAGCGTAATCAAGTTTTCTTTCTTTCTCTCCTTGTGCGGTGCTTCAGTTTGTGCCGTTAAATAAATCACACCATAGATTATTTCATCATCTTGAACATTTAGTGCATCGTTCATTTTTGGATTTAGATAGGGGGGCTGTGTTTTTATGCAGCTACCAACACCGTTTTCAAATAGAGCGAGTGATAGTGTCTGCATAAACCCGCCAACTGCAAGTAAATCTTCAAAGTTTTCTTTCTGACGGCGATCACGTTTTCCAACTATGACGAGTACTCCAGCTAACTTTTTAACTGTTTCAATATGCGTCTGATACTTCTCTTCATTATTTTTAAATGCGATATCAGCAAACAATTGTCCAAAATCAGTTAAGCGTTCTTTCTTCACCCATACTACACGCCACGGTTCACGCATACCATGGTTTGGTGTATATGTCGCGAGTTCAATAGAAGCCTTAACCACGCTGTCGTCAACTGTCGTATCTTCATATTGCTTAATACTTCTTCTCTCTTTAATTGCCTGTTTTAATTCCATAAAAAACATCCTCTCACACTAATTGATAACTATTATCAATTATAGTAAAAGGATGTTCATTTGTAAACTTAATACAGTGCAAGCCGATGATGCAGATCACGTACATGAATCTGTCCTGGTGCTACAGGTTCACCTACATAGCCAAACGTCATTGACGAACCAAATACACCACATGCAAGTCGTGTTATCTTACCGATTTCACCCATCGCTATACCAATAACATTCGTATCATAAGCTTGCTTCGTTTCATACACTGCATCCATTAGATTCAGCACATCTTTACCATCATGAGGCATTACTGCAAGTTTACAGTAATCTGCATCTAGTGTAATCATCTTCTTGTACATCGCAAGCATATCTTTTATACGAGGTGTGTACTGAAATTCATGATGACTGATCAGCACTTCAATTTGATGCTGACGCGCGAGCTGTAATAAATCTGTCATGTATTGTTCATAGATCATTAAATCAATATCAATAATATCACAGAGGTCATTTGAGATTATAAACTTAATAATCTCATAGTAATCTGCAGCTTCTATCGTTGCTCGGTCTCTATCATCGAACATACGATATGTAAACAGCATCTTCTTATTTGGAAAATGGCTTCTAATATATAGAAGTTCATCTTTATAATCCGCTAGTGTCATCACCTTTAAATCTGCACGGTACTCAATAATATCAAAGAAAGCACTGTTTTCCTCAGCCTCTTTCACATGAATATTATTCTTATTTTGCACATCTGATAATGTAACGATAATCTTTGGAATCGCTAAACCTTTATCACTCAATTTAAATCCTCCTCAAATGAAAGCCCGAAACTGTGGTAAAATGTATATATGTGTTTGAAACGAGCTGTTTTCTCCATTCTACAACATCTTTGTTCTTTATTACATGAAAATAACCTCATTTTAAATTTGTATCTCAATTTAAATGACGGAACACAAATTTAACTTAAAGGTGATACTATGAAAAATACATTCAATCTTAAATATTTACCAGGCTGGTCATTAACGAATAATACTAAAATTCCGATTCGATTAGTAGAAAATAAATCTTATATCGCAGTAACGAAACCTATTTACAAAAGTCATAGTATTCTTGATATCATTGAATTTAATAATGGAGAACCTGTTGCTTTCACCAACCCGAACAACAGTAACCAGATTGCTATAGCAATTAGTCATGACACGAAAGAAATAACCGTTAACCCGCGTGATTAACGGTTATTAATTTATGCATTCGGTTGATGATGTGATGTCTCGAGGTGGCTCGTAAATTTATACACGCGCCACCTTGCTTATACCCACCTATTTATCAGACCGTTTCACTTCTTGTGATAATGTTAATATCGATAACAATACTGACAATCCTAAGAAATAATACTTATAATCATCGATTGACGGTATAACAAATGACAGCAAAAATGCAATAAACAATATAACCGCTAGACCATTCATAAAATTATTCATAACATCCTCCTTTGTTCGTCTATAACCAATATAGCACAAAAAAAGCCTATAACACTTGGTGTTATAGGCTAATGTATGGAGACGGCGGGAGTCGAACCCGCGTCCAAGGATCCTGCAGCTGATACTTCTACGTGTGTAGTCCTGTTATTAAGTTTCGCTATTAACCTGAAAACGGACATCCTGGTTAATAGCTAGCTCGATTAATCTCTTCTGTACAGACCGCAAGCGGAGGTGTACAGCGTATCCTACTTAAGTTGAACCTCTACATCAGGCACATAGGCGATGCTTGAGAGAGGTGCAGAGTGCGATTAGGCAGCTACTGCGAAATTGTTTGTTTTGCCAGTTATTATAAACTGTTGTGTTGATGACGAAGACAACCCTCCGACACGCTATACCAGCCCAAGTGACCCCTGTCGAATCCGTAACGCCCCCGTGGTTAGTATTTTCTAACTAGCATTTTCTAATATAACAAAATTATAAGGGAGTATCAAGAAAAATGATTGCATTGAAGATGGCCCATGTTTTTTATTTATGGGCCATCTTCAGCAGTATACCCTCATCTCGGCATTCATCTTGGCCCATGTTTTTTATTTATGGGCCATCCTCAGCAGTAATCGCTACTTCATCTTAATCTCACACATCAAAATACGACCTGCCACATAAGCAGGTCGTACTTATTCTAATATCTTTCTTTCATTGCACGGTCCATTTCACGTTTCGCTTCTTTTGCTTTTAGGGCATGACGCTTGTCGTAGTCTTTCTTACCTTTCGCTACACCGATCAGCATCTTGCAGTAGCCGTTTTTAATATATAGCTTCAGTGGTACAAGCGTGTAGCCTTGTTCACGAGTCTGTCCAAACAGTTTATCGATCTGTTTTCTTTTCAATAGTAACTTGCGTGTTCTAAGTGGATCATGGTTAAATCGATTACCCTCTTCATAAGGTGCAACGTGCATATTGTAGACATACATTTCACCATTATACACGCGTGCATAGGAATCACGTAAGTTTGCGCTTCCACGTCGAATGGACTTAATTTCTGTTCCTTTAAGTTCGATTCCCGCTTCTATCGTTTCTTCAATCGTATAATCGTGACTCGCTTTTCTATTTTGTGCTAATACTTTTCCGGTTCCTTTAGGCATAACGTCACCTCTACTTCTTCTTTCTACGCCCTGAATTTTTCACCGCTTTCGCTTTATAGAACGGTTTCTTATTTTTATGCTTCTTACTCATTTCTGTGCCACGCGCTTTACCGCGTCCTTTTTTTTGCGGTTTTTCATCAGATGATTTTGTGTTCCTTTTCGCTTTAATTTTCACTTCGCGAATCTTATCTTCAATCTTCTTCATATCCATACCAACAATCGCAAAGTCAATCATGCGTTCATCAACGTTGACATTCACAACTTTTACGCGCACTTTCTGACCGATTCTGTATACTTTACCGTGACGTTCACCAATCATCGCCATATGACGTTCATCAAAGTTATAGTAATCGTCTGTCATGTTTGAATTATGAACCATACCTTCGATTGTATTCTCAAGTTCAACGAACATACCGAAGTTTGCAACACTGCTGATAATCCCGTCAAATTCTTCACCGATATGCTGCACCATGTATTCCGCCTTCTTCAGATCATCTGTATCACGTTCGGCATCGATGGCACGGCGTTCTCGTTTAGAAGTATGTTCACTAATCTCGATCAATGCTTCTGCCCAGAAATCCTGTGCTTTATCGTCCATAGATTTCTCGAACAAATATTTACGAATCAGTCTGTGCACGATTAAATCTGGATAACGTCGTATCGGGGATGTGAAGTGCGTATAATATTCAGCTGATAATCCAAAGTGACCTAAGTTTTCTTCTGAATACTTCGCCTGTTGCATCGAGCGCAGCATAAGTGTCGAGATAACGAGTTCTTCAGGTTTACCATGAATTTCGTTACCGATATTCTGCAACGTTTTCGGATGAATATTCTCTGTGCCACCCTTAACTAATATACCGAAGTTTGTAATAAACTCAAAGAAACGTTTCAGGCGATCCGCTTTCGGTTCTTCATGTACGCGATAGATGAACGGTACTTTCATCTTTGCAAAGTGTTCTGCAACTGTTTCATTTGCTGCAAGCATAAAGGATTCAATCAAGCGCTCACCGAGCCCTCTATCTCTTATCACTACTTCTCTAGGAACGCCGTCTTCATCTACTAATATCTTTGCTTCTTTTAAATCGAAATCAATCTCTCCACGTGCTTCGCGCATACGTTTAAGAATCGCTGCTAAATCTTTGGCGTGTAATAGTAGTTCATGAATATGTGCATATTTATTGATTAAAGCTTCATCCTTATCCTCTAATATTGCATTCACGTCATCATAAGTCATACGTTCGTCCGAATGTATAACACTTTCATAGATCTTATGATTTACAGTATGTCCATTTGGTGTGATTTCCATCTCACAGCTTAATGTTAAACGGTCTGCGTGTGGATTAAGTGAACAAATACCATTGCTGAGTCGATGTGGTATCATCGGAATTACGCGGTCCACTAGATACACACTTGTGCCACGTTCATATGCATCTGCATCAAGACTAGATCCTTCTGTTACATAGTGACTGACATCAGCAATAGAGACGATTAAACGGTAGTTCCCATTATCCAGCTTATCAACGCTGATTGCATCATCTAAGTCCTTTGCGTCAGCTCCATCAATTGTAATCGTCAGAACGTCACGTAAATCCGTTCTTCCTGTGATTTCTGAGGGACTGATTTCATCTGGTACATTATTAGCTTCTTCAATCGTCGCTGGATTGAATTCAATATTAATCCCGTGTTGATAAATTATCGATAATATATCAACGCCTGGATCATTTTTATGACCAAGAATGGCTTTTACCATACCTTCAGGATTATTCGTACCATCAGCATACTGCGTAAGTTCTACGAGTACTTTATGACCTTCAACTGCCCCTAAATTTTTACCTTTTGGAATAAAGATATCTTGTGTAATTCTTGAGTCGTCGGGTAATACAAAACCGAAATGTTTCGCTTCAGTATAAGTACCGACAACTTGAGTAATTGCACGCTTTTCAATTGCCTTTACTTCACCTTCATTACGACCATCTCGCGCCTTTGATACGCTCACGAGTACCGTATCTCCATCCATAGCACGATTAATCTTATTCGGTGGAATAAATACATCATCTACTGTTTCGTCCTCTGCTCTTACGAATGCAAAACCTTTCTTATGCTGACTCAGCGTTCCTTTTACGAGTGCTTTACTACCATCAAATGCAATGTAGTACTTATCGTTTTTCGTGCGACTCAATTTTCCTGTTTGTTCTAAATGTACAAGCGTTTTAACTAAATCTTTAAATGCATCTGCACTCTCAAGATTTAGATGCGCTTCTATTGCTTCTATCGTAACTGCACTACCCTTTAATGATTTTAAATATGCAATTACTTCATGTTCATACAGATGCATATAATTCCTCCTTTAATTTGACCAGTCTAATTGTTCTAAAAACTGATGATAATCTTCAAATAACTGTTCTTTTTCTTTATCTATTGTTATAACGTGACCACTTTGTTCATACCAATGCATTTCTTTGTCATCGCTTTCTGCTTCATTATAGATGATGTTCGCTGAATCTGGATTAATCATCGTATCTAGTCTACCTTGAGCTACAAACAGTGGTGCGTATACATTATCTACTGTATCTCGGACATCTTGAATCGTCATTTGTAAATCTACAAGCATATCTGTCGGATGGAAATTTTCCATTTCCTGATTAATCTGAGTTTCAGGTTTACCTTCACGCTTCTTAAATTCACGCGCATATGCCAGGACACCTTCATACATATTGCCAGTTGTCTTAATATACATCGGACTGCACATTGTAGCTACACTTAACACATCACGATATTGCGCCAGCTTCAAAGCGAAGACACCACCAAGCGATAGTCCTGCTACTGCAATTTCATTATACCCTTTTTCAACTAAGAAATCATAAGCTTCTAGGACTTGGCTCCACCATACGTGTGGACTAGATGCAAGCAGTTCTTCCGGGGGTACCCCGTGACCTTCATAGTGCGGTGCATAACTTGTATAACCTTTTTTCTGCAGGAATCTTCCAAGTTGTCTCACATCTGATGAATTTCCTGTAAACCCATGTAATAATAGGACTGCTCTTTTTCCCTCTTCAAAAAAGAACGGTTCTGGTAATCTTATTTTCATAATACATTCTCCTTTTAATAACCTCATCTACTATTGTAAGTTTTTTAGGAACAGATTTAAAATAAAAAAGCCCGAACGCGATTGTCCGGACCTGTTTTAAATATTAAAGTAACCAATAGCAATAGTAATTAAGAATAATAATACCGATGCAACAATTGTGATTCTATTTAATATTAATTCTACACCACGTTGTTTTTGTTTACCGAAAAGTGTCTCAGCACCGCCACTGATGGCACCTGATAAACCGCTGCTCTTACCTTCTTGTAAAAGTACAACTGTGATTAATACGAAACAATCTATGATTAATAAAACGGTTAATAGCGTATTCATGAGTGGTCCTCCTATATGATAACTCTTAACATTTTACCATATATACATAAAAAAAGGAAGAGACGTCGTCACGTCTCTCCTTATAAATGCAATTATTTATTTAAATTGTAGAATGCATTTAAACCTTTAAATTTTGCAGTTTCAAATAATTCATCTTCAATACGTAACAATTGATTGTATTTCGCAATACGGTCAGTACGTGATAATGAACCTGTTTTAATTTGTCCAGCGTTTGTTGCAACTGCGATATCCGCAATTGTAGTATCTTCAGTTTCACCAGAACGGTGTGAAACAACTGCAGTGTACCCAGCTTTTTGAGCCATTTCGATTGCTTCGAATGTTTCAGTTAAAGTACCGATTTGGTTCACTTTAATTAAGATTGAGTTACCAACCCCTTCGTTAATACCACGTTCTAAAATCTTAGTGTTCGTAACGAATAAATCATCACCAACAAGTTGTACCTTATTGCCTAAACGATCTGTTAATGCTTTCCAGCCTTCCCAGTCATTTTCATCCATACCATCTTCAATTGTGATGATTGGATATTTGTTTACTAATTCTTCTAAATAATCTACTTGTTCAGCAGAAGTACGTTTTTTACCGTTTTCACCTTCAAATTTAGCGTAGTCATATACACCGTTTTCGAAGAACTCAGAAGCAGCACAGTCAAATCCTAAGAATACATCTTTACCTGGCTCAAGTCCTGCAGCTTTAATCGCTTCTAAAATTGTTTCAACAGCATCTTCAGTACCTTCAAATGTCGGTGCGAATCCACCTTCATCACCTACAGCAGTAGATAAATTACGGCCTTTCAAGATTTTCGCTAAGTTGTGGAAAATTTCAGCGCCCCAGCGTAATGCTTCTTTGAAGTTTGGTGCTCCTACTGGTAATACCATGAACTCCTGGAATGCGATCGGTGCATCTGAGTGAGAACCACCGTTAACGATGTTCATCATCGGAACTGGTAATTCAGTACCGTTAAATCCACCTAGATATTTGTATAAAGGCATACCTAAGTAGTCAGCAGCAGCACGAGCTACAGCGATAGACACACCTAAAATTGCATTGGCACCTAATTTACCTTTGTTATCTGTACCATCTAAAGCAATCATCATTTTGTCGATTGATACTTGATCAAGTACCGAGAAGTCACCTTCAATAATCTCAGGTGCGATAATTTCATTTACGTTTTCTACAGCTTTTAAAACACCTTTACCCATATAACGGTCTTTATCACCATCACGTAGTTCTACTGCTTCGTGTTCACCTGTTGAAGCTCCTGATGGTACTAATGCACGCCCTAGTGCGCCACTTTCAGTAAATACTTCTACCTCAATTGTAGGGTTACCTCTTGAATCTAATACTTCGCGTGCATAAACATCTGTAATAATTGGCATTTATAAAAACTCCTCTCAATTTGTGTTCTTATTTATTATTATTGATTTAATTGAAATAATCAATTATTTGTATTTCATTTTCTGTATCACATTAACCTTTTTGAATCAACGACTCACCAGTCATATCTTCAGGTTGTTCAACACCCAATAAATCGACTAATGTCGGTGCTAGATCAGCTAGACGGCCGCCGTCACGCAACGTAACACCTTCACGCGTCACAATCACAGGTACTGGATTTGTTGTATGTGCCGTCATCGGACTACCATCAAGCTTTACCACTTCATCCGAATTACCGTGATCAGCTGTAATAATCGCTGTCCCTTGCATTTCCAAGATCTTGTCTACTACTGCACCTAGACATTCATCCACCGCTTCAATCGCTTTAATCGTTGGTTCTAGCATGCCAGAATGTCCAACCATATCAGGATTAGCAAAGTTTAAAATAATTAAATCTAAATCGCCTTTATCAAGTTCAGCAAGCAATGCATCGCGTACTTCATATGCACTCATTTCAGGCTGTAAGTCGTAGGTTGCAACTTTCGGTGAATTTATTAACACACGACGTTCGCCTGGAAACTCATCATTACGTCCACCACTCATAAAGTAAGTGACGTGCGGATACTTTTCTGTTTCAGCGATACGCAGTTGTGTCAAGTTGTTACTTGCTGCGACTTCACCGATTGTGTTCACTAAATCTACCTTTTCAAATACAACATCTGCTTTCACTTGATCGTTGTACTTAGTAAATGTTACGAACTTAATCCCGATTAGACGCTTATCCATCTTGAAGCCGTCAAATTCTTCATTCGTATATACTTCTGAAAGCTGTGCTGCACGGTCAGGTCTGAAGTTGAAGAAAATCATTGCATCTCCGTCGTTTACACCCGTGTTCTCTTCTCCTTTTTCGTGGTCTTTAACCACAAACGGAACAACGAACTCATCATTTACACCTTCTGCATAACTTGCTTCTACACCTGCAGCGGCTGAACTATATTCTACACCTTTACCGTATGTCATAGCATCATATGCTAATTGCTCACGATCCCAGCGTTTGTCTCTATCCATCGCATAGTAACGACCAGAAACAGAAGCAAATTGACCGATACCAATCTCTTTAAACTGCTTTTCAGTTGCCTCGATATACTTAAGCGCTGTCTGCTGACCGACATCGCGACCATCTAAAAACGCATGCACATAAACCTTGTCTACTCCTTGCTCTTTCGCAAGTTTAAGTAACGCAAATAAATGTTCATAGTGACTGTGCACGCCACCATCAGAGAGTAATCCCATTAAGTGCAGCACTGTATGATTCTCTTTCACATGCTGCATTGCGTCTAGCAGCACCTGATTCTTAAAGAAGTCACCATCTTCAATCGATTTATTGATACGTGTCAAAGACTGATAGACAACACGGCCTGCTCCAATGTTTAAATGGCCCACTTCAGAATTCCCCATCTGTCCTTCAGGCAATCCTACATCCAATCCACATGCTTTCAGTTCGCTATGTGGATATTGATTGTAGTAACGGTCAAAATTTGGTTTATGTGCTTGAGCGACTGCATTCCCAAATGTTTCTTTACGGTTTGCAAAACCATCTAAAATGATTAAAGCTGTCGGGCTTTTCATTACTTAGCACCTTCTAACAATTGAACAAAAGAATCCACTTCTAACGATGCGCCACCTACTAATGCACCATCGATGTTTTCGTTTGCCATATATTCCTTAATATTACCTGGTTTAACAGATCCGCCGTATTGGATACGCACAGCTGCAGCTGCATCTTTACCGAAGTCTTTTTCCACAACTGAACGCACGAACTTACAGCTTGCTTCAGCATCTTCACTTGTTGCAGATTTACCTGTTCCGATTGCCCAGATAGGTTCATAGGCAATAACAAGCTGCTTCACTTGTTCAGCGTCAAAACCTTTAAGCGCGTTGCTTACTTGAGCACCTACTTTAGCTTCAAACTGACCTGATTCACGTTCTTCGTCTGTTTCACCACAACAAATGATTGGTGTCATCCCATGTTTAAATACAGCCAATGCTTTCTTATTAATATCTTCGTCTGTTTCACTAAAATATTCACGACGTTCAGAATGTCCTAAAACTACATACTGTACACCTAGATCCTTTAATGCTGCTGGAGATGTTTCGCCAGTGAATGCACCGCTATCTTCAAAATAACAATTTTGAGCACCAACTTGTAAGTTTTTAACATCAGCAGAAATAATTGCATCTAATTGAATATGTGGTGCACAGATTACTGCATCAACACCTTCTGCCGGTAACTCTGGTAAGCTTGAAACAAATGCTTTCGCTTCTTTTACCGTTTTGTTCATTTTCCAGTTTCCTGCGATAATTGGTTTTCTCATTTATAAAAACTCCTTTTTATTTGTCAGAAATTGATTTAATACCTGGCAGTTCTTTACCTTCTAAGTACTCTAACGAAGCGCCGCCGCCTGTTGAGATATGCGTGAACTTATCTGCGAATCCAAGGTCCATTGCTGCTGCTGCTGAATCTCCACCGCCGATAATTGTAGTCGCGTCTTTCAGTTCAGCAATTGCTTTACATACTCCTACGGTACCTTTCGCAAAATTACTCATTTCGAATACACCCATCGGTCCGTTCCATACGACAGTTTTAGCGCCTTCAAGTTCTTTGCCAAATAATTCAACTGTTTTAGGACCGATATCTAAAGCTTGTAAATCAGCTGGAATGTGGTCGATTGCTACTGCTTCGATTTCTCCATCATTTGAGAACTCTTTTGTCACTTTCGCATCAACAGGTAAAACAAGTTTATCTTTACCACGTTCCATTAAATCTTTCGCTAAGTCAATTTTATCTTCCTCTAATAATGAATGACCGATTTCTTTACCTTGCGCTTTTAAGAAAGTGTACGCCATGCCGCCACCGATCAATACTTTATCAGCTACTTCTAATAAGTTCTCGATAACACCGATTTTATCTGATACTTTCGCACCACCTAAAATGGCAACAAAAGGACGTTCTGGTTTTTCAACGACACCACCGATAAACTTAATTTCTTTTTCCATCAAGAATCCTGCAGCAGTATCTATATGTGTCGCAACACCAACGTTCGATGCATGCTCACGGTGGGCAGTACCGAACGCATCATTCACAAATACATCTCCAAGTGATGCCCAATACTTCCCAAGTTGCGCATCGTTCTTACTTTCTTTCTTACCATCAACATCTTCGAAACGTGTGTTTTCGAATAATAATACTTCACCTGATTGTAATGCATTAATTGCTGATTCTAACTTTTCTCCACGTGTTTCAGCTACAAACTGAACATCTTTTTCGAGTAGTTCTGATAAACGATTTGCTACAGGTTGAAGTGATAAATTCGCCTTATCTTCTTCGGTTTTCACTTTACCAAGGTGAGAGAATAATATCACTTTCCCGCCTTGCTCGATAATATATTTAATAGTAGGTAATGCTTCAACGATACGATTATCGTTCGTAATGTTCCCATCTTTCATCGGTACATTGAAATCAGCACGCACGAGTACTTTTTTATCTTTTAACTCTAAATCTGAAACAACCTTTTTAACCATGTTACGGCCTCCTAATAATATATTCTTACAATATAATTATACCAAATAACTTATTAAAAAAAGCAGGAGAAGCGAAATCTTCCCCCGCTTACGCGTGAATAAACTATTATTTAGCTTGTGCTTGTTCAGCTAAGAATTCTAATGTACGAACTAATTGTGCAGTGTAGCTCATTTCGTTATCGTACCAAGCAACTGTCTTAACCATTTGGTGTTCACCAACAGTCATTACACGTGTTTGTGTTGCATCGAATAATGAACCGTAAGTAATACCGATGATGTCTGATGATACGATTTCGTCTTCAGTGTAACCGAATGATTCGTTAGAAGCAGCTTTCATTGCAGCATTTACTTCTTCAACTGAAACTTCTTTTTCTAAGATTGTAGTTAACTCAGTTACTGAACCTGTTGGAACTGGAACACGTTGCGCTGATCCGTCTAATTTACCTTTTAATTCAGGGATAACTAAACCGATTGCTTTTGCAGCACCTGTTGAGTTAGGTACGATGTTGTTCGCTGCTGCACGTGCACGACGGAAGTCACCTTTTGCGTGTGGTGCATCTAATGTGTTTTGATCACCAGTGAATGCGTGAACTGTCATCATTAAACCTTCGATAATTCCGAATTCGTCGTTTAATACTTTAGCCATTGGTGCTAAACAGTTTGTAGTACATGAAGCTCCTGAAACGATCTCTTCTGAACCATCTAATACGTCATGGTTAACGTTATATACTACAGTTTTTAAGTCACCTTTTGCTGGCGCTGAAATTAATACTTTTTTAGCGCCTGCTTCGATATGCGCTTGAGCTTTTTCTTTATCTGTGAAGAAACCAGTACATTCTAAAACTACGTCGATTCCAAGTTCGCCCCATGGTAATTCAGCAGGGTTAGGATTTTCGAATGATTTAACTTCGCGACCGTTGACACGGAATCCACCTTCAATAACTTCAACTTCTTCTTTGAAACGCCCTTGTGTTGTATCATATTTTAATAAATGCGCTAACATTTTATCGTCTGTTAAATCGTTAACCGCTACTACTTCAATACCTTCTACCTCTTGTAATCTTCTGAATGCTAAACGTCCGATTCTACCAAACCCGTTAATTGCTACTTTTACTGCCATAATGTATGGCCTCCTTTAAATGTCTATTTTTAAGGGGTATACCCTTTACTACCAACTTCATCATACATCCTTATTATAATCAAAATACACAGAAAAATAAAAATATTACACTTCTGATATTAAGATTTCCTTTGAAACTACTGATTCATCAGCCAGTTACCTACAACTGAATCTGTAATCAATACTGTATGCTTCGGAGCTATCTTCAGATAGGAAGCTATCGCTTCTTTCTTACTATTTCCTCCTGCTACAGCAATGATTCTTTTATCTTCAGTAAGATCATCAAGATGTATACCAATTGTTCTTACACGATAAACGATGTTGCCATCCTCATCAAAATAATAACCGAAAGCTTCGGCAACAGCATTGCCATCCATCAGTTTCTCCATAACTTGTGGTGACGAGTGTCTTCGTTCCGCCATCTTCTGAGCTGAACCAATGCCGTGCAGTACAATATCTGCCTGTTGAATATGATGTAATACACGTCTAACAGACTGTTCTTCAAGAAGTGCATTATAACCTGCTTCACTTACTTGGTCCGGGACATAAAGAACTTCGAACGTCCCACCCGTCTGTTCAGCCATCAAATGCGTTATCGCATTAGCTTGAAAAGAAACTTCTTCACCTAATCCGCCACGCGCAGGAATAAAATTGATAGATTTATCTGTAGGACGCATTGAACGCGCAATGTGCGCCATTGTGGATCCTCCAGTTACAGTTACTCTAGTCCCATCTTCAAAACAGCTTTCTAGATACTCGCTTGTCGCCTGACCCATCCTAAGCTTCACTTCATCATCAATGTCTGCATCACCACTTACAACGATCACCTTTTGAATAGCAAAACGACTTTCAATTGCATGTGCAATATGTTCTAGCCTAGTCAAACTATCCATAGAAGCTTTCATCTTGTAAAGCACATCTTCGCCACTTTCAGTTACTGACATTCCTTTAGACGTAATGATAATCAAACCCTGTGTTTTTAATATATCCGTCTCAGTTCTAAGGATGCGTTCACTGAGGTGAACCGTTTCACTAAGTGCCCGTCTGCCAATCGGCTGATGCAGCTCAATTGCAGAGAGTATTTGAAATCTTCGGTACATCTTGTCAACTAAATCAGGGACAAGCTTCTTTTGAACCTCAAATAAAGCATTCAAATACATCCCTCCTCAATTAGTTATGGACAAAATTTGTCCCGCTCGGGTCAAAAAGTAACTTGCGTTACACATACATAATAGCAAGTCCATCTATAGTAAGCAAGTAAAAACTCCTAAAAAAATAATGAATACGCTTTCTTTAGTTATCGCTTAAATATTCCAGAATGGTCACAAAATCAATCTGGCCTTCCTGTATCACAACATCATTATGTAATAGCACTGGAATCGACATGAAATATTGCACTTCTAATGCTGGATCGCTCGTAATATTGATTTCGTTCACAGTGAAATCAATATCTTCTTGTGCTAGGGCAATTTGAATCTTTGCATCATTACAAAGTCCACATTGATTTCCTACTAATAAAGTAAGTTCTTTCATAAATACACTCCTTTTAATGTGATTTCGACCTAAATAATACTATAATATTAGCAGTAACGTTAAAAATATGAATGATATGAGCGCTTTTTTTGACTATCTTTGACTTTATAGTGTATATTAATTTTAACGAACTTTAAACGAATCTTAAGGAGGATTTACTAATGAACTTAATACCTACAGTAATTGAATCAACAAATCGCGGAGAACGCGCATATGATATTTATTCACGTCTGTTAAAGGACCGTATCATTATGTTAGGATCGGCTATCGATGACAACGTGGCAAACTCTATCGTATCTCAATTATTATTCCTACAAGCACAAGATGCTGAGAAAGATATCTACCTATACATCAACTCACCAGGTGGTAGCGTGACTGCTGGTATGGCTATCTATGATACAATGCAGCACATCAAACCTGATGTACAGACAATCTGTATCGGTATGGCAGCATCGATGGGATCATTCCTACTCGCAGCGGGTAAAAAAGGAAAAAGATTCGCTCTACCGAATGCTGAAGTTATGATTCATCAGCCATTAGGTGGCGCACAAGGGCAAGCAACCGAAATTGAAATTGCTGCACGACACATTTTAAAAACTCGCGAAAAATTAAATCGCATCTTAGCTGAACGTACAGGTCAACCTATCGAAAAGATTGAAAAAGACACAGATCGTGATAATTTCTTAACAGCTGATGAAGCGAAAGCTTATGGCTTGATCGACGAAGTTATGCATCCAGCAGAATAAAGATATAAAAATAGCGTGTACTAAGTAAAAGCTCTTAGTACACGCTATTTTTTTGTAGTTAAAATGGAAAATAACTAATATTTTATTTCTTCAATTCAATATGTTCCCCATTTCTTAATTTCTCAGCAATCTCATCTATCTTTCTTAATCGATGATTCACTCCCGACTTCGATATCACACCGGTAGAAACCATCTCGCCAAGTTCTTTCAAGGAGATATCCTGATGTTGCACACGCAGTCTCGCAATCTCTCTTAATCGTTCTGGAAGTTCATCGATACCAACTTCTTCATCAATCAATCGAATATTCTCTACTTGGCGCATCGCAGCACCAATCGTCTTATTTAAGTTGGCCGTTTCACAATTGACAAGACGATTCACGGAATTTCGCATATCTCTGACAATCCTCACATCTTCAAACTTAAGTAATGCCTGATATCCACCTATAATACTCAGAAAGTCTGAGATTTTTTCCGCTTCTTTTAAGTACGAAATATATCCTTTCTTACGTTCCAAAGTCTTCGCATTCAGTCCATAACCATTCATCATTTCTGTTAATCCTTCAGAATGACTTTCATATAACGAGAATATTTCAAGATGATACGAAGATGTCTCTGGGTTATTCACAGATCCTCCTGCTAAAAATGCCCCTCTTAAATAGCTGCGTTTACAACATTCCTCTTTGATCAGTGATTGATCGATATGCTGCACAAACTGGCCATCTTGCAATATGCTTAGTTCATCAAGAATTTCTTTTGTCTTCATCTTGATGCGGCAAATATAGACATTATTTTTCTTTAATTTCATTTTCTTACGTACGAGTAATTCAATATCAACACCGAATATTTTCTTTGTCAAACTATATACACGTCGTGCAATGGCTGCGTTTTCTGATTGTACATTAATCACCCACTGCATATTCTGTATATTTAAATTTCCGTTCATCCGAATGAGCGCGGCAAGTTCTGCTTTACTACAGCAGAGATCTGTCTCTATCCGCGTCAATTCATTCTTCATCTCTGAAGCAAATGACAATTTATTCTCCCTCTTTCTGAGTGAATTCAATTGTACTGATTTCACTTAATGCTAATTCATAAATCATTTCAGCGAGCACTTCATTATTATGACGTACCGCACCTTCCTCGTTGATTTCAACGAGATTATCATCTGTGATAAGCGTGACTCCCAAACGTTTAATATTCTCAGAGTCACACGTTACAAATTTTGAATTACGCTTTTCATAATTCTCGTTAATCTTATTTTGAAGTACAATTTCATTGGCAATGACAAACTGAATAAATGGGGAGGCAACATGTTTATGAATCGCTTCTATATGGTCTGATACCGAGTAATCTGTCGTTTCACCTGGTTGTGTCATAATATTAGAAACGTAGAGCTTCTTCGCTTTACTTTCAATAACAGCGTCCCCTAGTTCACGGATGACTAAGTTTGGAATGATACTTGTATAAAGACTGCCTGGTCCCAATACAATGAGATCCGCCTCCAGAACTGCATCTATAGCTTCTTGCATCGGTTTGATATATCCAGGTGTCAAGAAGACACTATCTATTCTTTTGAACTTTAAAGGAATAAGAGATTCCCCGACAACAATTTCACCGTCTTCCATTACGGCATTCAATATCGGACTTGTATTTGTCGAAGGAATCACCGTCCCTTTAACGTTCAATATTTTACTTAGTTCTTTGACAGCATGACCGAAATCATCCGTGACGTCTGTCATTGCTGCAATCATTAAGTTGCCTACAGGATGCCCTCCGAGTGTATCCGAATTAAAGCGATACTGAAATAATTTCTCAAGCATGGGTTCTACGTCACTTAAGGCTGCAAGTACATTCCTAATATCTCCAGGTGCAGGGATGTCCATGACATCTCTTATCTTACCTGTACTTCCTCCATCATCTGCAACAGTTACAATGGCGGTGATATCAACAGGATATTCTTTAAGTCCTCTCGCCATAACTGAAAGACCTGTACCTCCACCGATAAGACAGACTTTAAGCCTTTTCATTGATCGTTCCCTCAATAAGTGCATCTCTGTGGCGAGTATGAAGCTCAAAGTCAAAGAAGTCCTTTAATTCATTACTGATACGTTCACTTAATGCAACTGAACGGTGCTGTCCACCTGTACATCCGATAGCGATGACAACCTGACTTTTACCTTCGCGCATATAACCAGGAATGACGAACTTCAGCAGATCGATTAATTTCTGGTAGAACATTTCAGTCTCTTTCCATTTCATGACATAGTCATATACAAGGGGATCGAGACCTGTTAATTTTCTCATTTCTTCTATGTAATATGGATTCGGTAAAAACCTCACATCGAATACGATATCAGCATCGATGGGCAATCCATGCTTGAAGCCGAAACTCATCACATTAATCGTGAATATATTATCTTTGCCAGATCCAAAGATTTCAATCACTTTAGAGCGCAATGCTTTTGGCTTATACTCAGAGGTATCAATAATGTGTGTTGCAACCCCTCTTAAATCAGCAAGCAGCATTCTCTCCTCCTGAATCGCATCAATCAATGAAATGTTATCCTGAAGCGGATGTGTACGTCTTGTTTCTTTATAACGAGAAACTAATATTTGATCGCTTGCTTCGACGAATAAAACTTGTACGAGTACTTCATTTAGATTGATAATATTTTGAATTTCTTCTTGTAAACTATTAAAGAAATCTTTCCCACGCAAGTCAATCCCGATAGCTACGCGTGACAGAGATTCTGTATTATTATTCATCAGTTCGATAAACTTCGGCAGCAATATAGGGGGCAGGTTATCAACACAGAAATAACCTAAGTCTTCAAGACATTGAATTGCTACACTTTTCCCCGCACCGCTCATTCCAGTGACAACAACCAGTCGTTTATATGTATCTTCGTTCGACATATACATTCCTCCTCATCTTAATTTCATTCTACATGAATTCATAAAAATAGACACGCACAAAATGCGTATCTATTTTTATGAATATATTAATCATTCAAGCTTTCAATATAATGCTGAGCATTCTGTGCAGCAATACTGCCGTCACCTGTCGCTGTTACGATTTGACGAAGCTTCTTCTGTCTAACGTCACCAGCAGCGAATATTCCAGGAATATTCGTCTCCATCTCTTCATTCGTCATAATATAGCCGATTTCGTCAGTTATACCAAGATGCTGGAATGGTTTTGTCAGTGGCTGCATACCGATATAGATGAATACTCCATCTGTTTCAACATCTGTCTCTTTACCTTCATTATCGATCAATGTTACAGATCCGACTTTTCCTTCTTTTTCGTTGATTGATTTTAACGTACTATTCCAGATAAAATCAATCTTATCATTTTTAAATGCACGTTCCTGAAGAATTTTCTGAGCTCTTAATGTATCTCTTCTATGCACGATTGTTACTTTGTCTGCATATTTCGTTAAATATACACCCTCTTCAACTGCAGAATCTCCCCCACCAATTACTACTAAGTTCTTCTGCTTGAAGAATGCACCATCACACACAGCACAGTAAGATACACCACGTCCACCAAGCTCTGATTCTCCTGGCACACCAATTTTCTTATATTCTGCACCTGTCGCAATAATAACAGCTTTTGCTTTTAACTGCTTGTCACCTAAATCCACAATCTTGTCATCGCCTTCAACAGTAATATTTTTAATATCACCATAAGTATATTCTGCACCGAATTTCTGTGCATGAGAGAACATCTTCGTTGAAAGGTCAGGTCCTGTGATCAAATCAAATCCAGGAAAATTTTCGACATCTGCAGTATTGGCCATCTGTCCACCAGGCATACCACGTTCAATCATAATCGTAGATAGGTTTGCTCTAGACGCATAGACTGCTGCTGTCATCCCGGCTGGACCAGCACCAACAATGATTACGTCATATTCTTTAATTTCACTCATAATTATACCTCCATGTTTGTTCAGTACTTATAATATACATGAATTCCAGATTTTTAAATATTATTTTGCTTGAACTGTTCATACACCTTCATAAAATGGTAGCGCGTCGTGTTAAATTTTTCTATCACCGCACGTTTTGATAATTTTTCATTTCGTGCTCTTTCAAATAAGAAGTAGCAAACCGCTGTATATGCATTGATCTGCTTAAGATTTAATTTTTTGTCTATGATGGCCTCTGCCATATCAATCCATCGCTCCATCAGCTCCAGCCTGCCATCCTGATCATAGATTAATTCAAGACCTCTATGAATGAAGTCTAGTTTAACAAGCTGAATATTATGAAAGATATAAGAGAGATATAACTTTTCGTAATCTCCCATCTCTTCAAGCTGATTCCATACTTTCTGATTGATCATCAACGTCTTATCCTTGAGACGCGATAACAGAAAGATGCCAATAATACGACGGTGCTGATCTTCACTATTTAAAAGCGGCATAACATCATCCATAATATAGGCTTCACCTTCAGCCATCTTACGTGGACTTACACCAGGGTGGCTTACAATCTCACCGAGCTGCTGAAAGAACATATCAGACTGCGATACATAGCCAAGTGCATAGCTTGAATAACTTAACGCATGCAGCATCTGTGAACTGTGAAACTTTCCTTTTTGATATAGTGGAAACAGCAGTTGATAGGATTCTGTATATTCCTTCAGGAAACTAAGTACGATACCCAGTTTAAATTTTTCGTCATCGTTAATCGGGATAATCGTTCTAAGTTTCTTCAAATAGGATTCATAAGTTTTCGTCTGATGTGTATTGTATAGCAGTAAAGTATAGTGACAGAGCGCATTAATATCAGCAGGATTTTCCTCAAGTAATTGCTTTAATATCTTTGCCGCTTCATGGTACTTGCTATTAAATAGTAAAGTCATGGCCTTCAAATTGCGCACTTCAGTACGCATCTGAATATTATAAGGCTGAAAATCAATCCATTCTAAGGCAAGATCATAATTCATATGCTCAAAAAAATACTGAAAGATGTAATGGACGACAAAGTTTTCACTTTCTATCTCTACTTTAGTGACGTCATTATAAACGACTTCAAACATTTTTTTCAGCTCGTCAAGATATACATGGTCATCTGTGAGCAGACAATAATACATACCGAATAAAAAGGCTTTATTAGGATCACGTTGTCTAATAAAGAGCTGGCTCAGATCATAGAAGACATCTTCTTCATTAAAATCATCTTTAAAATAATCTATTAGATAATGCTGTGCTTTATCGAAATTACCAAGTTCCGAAAAACAAAAAGCAATGTGCTGTACTGTATCGTATCTGAGATTTAAATCCAGTGATTTTATGAAGAATGAGATGGCCTCTTCGTAATGATGTTCACTCTGCTTCTTTACTCCAATTTGATAATATTCATCTTCAGTTGCTGGAAAACGGATAACATTACTCATCCATCTCACCTCCGTTCGTTATTATTTTATGTGCATCGGATTACCGTATACAAAGGCATTCGCAGGAATATCTTTCGATACAACTGTCATTGCGCCAACCTTCGCACCATCACCTATTGTGACCCCCGGCAAGACTGTAACATTTGCACCAATTAATACATTTCTACCAATCGTAATCTTTCCAGTGCGATACTCGTCCGTCAAATATTCATGTGCAAGTAACGTTGCATTATACCCAATGATTGAGTTATCCCCTATTTTTATCAGTTCAGGAAACATCAGATCAGGCATCGCCTTATAAGCAAATGACACATGATGTCCGAGCTGCATCTTCAGACATTTACTGAACAGGTAATGTTTCCATTTCACTGATGGCAGAATGCGACACAATTCAATAACAACAAAGTTACGGCAAACCTTAAAGAATGAGACCGTCTTATACATCTGCCATAACGGGTTAGGCCCCTCTAATCTATAGCGATTTAACTGACGCATAAGCGGAGCTCCTTATAGGTTCATTTACTTCACCATAACGCGGCAGTCGATATTTATAATTACGATAGAGCCATATTAAAGTCGCTGCAATCATAATCACGATCGAAATCACTTGGGCAATACGCAGATTTGATGTGAGCATCAAACTATCTGTTCTTAATCCTTCCACAAACACACGCCCAATCGAATACCATATCGTATATAAAAGAAATGTCTGACCAATCTTCAGGCGTTTACGTATCAATAATAATATAACAAATCCTGTGAAGCTCCATAACGATTCATAGAGGAAGGTCGGATGATAATATGCTCCACCAATATTCATCTGATCGATTATAAATTTTGGTAAATGCAATGACTCCAGGAAATCTCTTGAAACCATACCACCATGAGCTTCCTGATTCATAAAGTTTCCCCACCTACCAATTGCCTGTCCGAGAATGATACTCGGTGCCGCAATATCTCCAAGCTGAAAAAACGATATTCCTTTCTTTTTACATAAGAAATATGCCATACCAATTGCACCGATCAAACCACCGTGTATTGCTATGCCACCGTTCATAATCAACGGAATTTCAGAAAAATGATCCTGATAATAATCCCATTTAAATAATACATAATAGATACGAGCACAAATTATCCCCGAAATGATAGACCACATGACAATATCGATCAACGTATCTTCTTTAAAATGCTTTTTTTCTGTCTCTTTTTGAGCGATAAGATATCCGACTAAAATACCAAATGCAATAATAATACCGTACCATCTTACAGGATAGCCAAAGAGCTCGAATGCAACTGGATTAAATGGTGTCATGTTAAATCTCCTTTATCGACTGCTTTCTAATTTGTTCATTCAGGCGTTCATTAAAATCTTTTGCGGTGTTTGTTCCCATCTTATTGAGACGATAGTTCATCGCAGCAACTTCTATGATTACCGCTAAGTTACGCCCTGGTCTGATAGGGATCGTCTTCTTCGTAATTTGAGAATCAAGGATCGATAATTTTTCTTCGATTAATCCTATGCGGTCGTAAACTTTATCTTTATCCCATGTTTCTAGGTTAATATTGAGCATTAGACGTTTCTCTGGAAGGACACTCCCTGCGCCAAATAAGGTCATTACATTGATGATTCCTAGTCCTCTAATTTCAAGAAGATGTTCTATCAGCTTTGGTGCTTTGCCCATCAGTACATTACGTGAAACTTCCTTTATCTCCACATTGTCATCTGCAACAAGTCGATGTCCACGCTTGACAAGTTCTAGTGCTGTCTCACTCTTACCTACTCCAGAATCACCGGTAATCAATACACCTACCCCATATACATCGACCAGAACTCCGTGCATCGTCGTTTCAGGCGCAAGCTCACTCTCAAGATAAGATGTAATCTTGCTGATTAAACTTGTCGTCGCTTCTTTGCTCTGAAGGAGTGGTGTCCCTTTACGATTACATGCATCGATTAGTTCCTGCGGGGCCGGAATGTTTCTTGTTAGGATAATACACGGTGTTTCCTTACGACAAAGCTTTACCATTCTTTCTGCACGTTCTTCCTTCGACAACGTTTCAAAGAAAGACATCTCAGTCGTCCCCAGTATTTGTATGCGATCGGAAGAATAGTGAGAGAAGAAGCCTGCCATCTCAAGGCCCGGTCGCGAAATGTCTGCATTAGCCACCGGGATTTCTATTGCGACATTGCCCGCTAAAAACTTAAGGTCAAATTTATCAATTAGTTCTATACTTGTTATCATAGTTTTCCTCACTTTCTCTTATCATTTATATTAAATAACTTTATATCAATTTACAATTCATAATCACCAACAAAACCCGAGCACTGCAGAAAATTATTAACAATTTCTACAGCGCCCGGGTTTAGCTAGAGATGATCTGACAATGACCTCAACAGTTATTTCTCTATATGATGTTTTAAATATTGACCTGTGTATGACTCACGCACTTGCATAATCTGTTCTGGAGTGCCGCTTGCGATAATCTGTCCACCGTTATCTCCACCTTCTGGACCGAGGTCAACAATGTAATCGGCCATCTTGATGACGTCCAGATTATGCTCGATGATCAGAACCGTATCCCCATTGTCAACAAGTTGCTGTAAAACTTTCAGTAGCCTTGCAATATCATCAACGTGTAATCCAGTCGTCGGTTCATCTAGAATATATAACGTTTTACCTGTACTGCGTTTATGCAGTTCCGAAGCTAATTTGACACGTTGTGCCTCACCCCCTGAAAGTGTTGTAGCAGGTTGTCCAAGCTGAATATACCCTAATCCAACATCCATGATGGTCTTAAGTTTACGCTTAATCTTAGGAATATTCTCAAAGAAATGATACGCATCTTCTATCGTCATCTCGAGTATATCTGCAATATTCTTATCTTTATATTTCACTTCCAGCGTTTCACGATTATAGCGTTTGCCATGACAGACTTCGCATGGCACGTAGACGTCAGGAAGAAAGTGCATCTCTATCTTGATAATGCCGTCTCCGTGACAAGCCTCACAGCGTCCGCCTTTAACGTTAAAGCTGAATCGACCTTTTTGATAGCCTCTTAACTTCGCTTCATTCGTCTGCGCAAAGACATCACGTATATCATCAAAGAGACTCGTATACGTCGCAGGATTTGAACGTGGTGTTCTACCTATAGGAGATTGATCAATATCGATTATCTTATCAATATGCTCTATCCCCTTTACCGCTTTATGAGGTCCCGGTTTTTCTTTCGATTTATATAGCTTCTGAGCAAGTGCCTTATACAGCACATCGTTAACAAGCGTACTCTTTCCGGAACCGGAGACTCCGGTTACCACCGTCATCATACCCAGTGGAATCTGAACGTCCACGTCCTTCAAGTTATTACTTATTGCACCTTCTACCGATAAGAATCTTCCATCCGGTGTACGTCTTTTTTCAGGAAGCTCTATTTTTTTTGCACCGCTCAAATACTGACCTGTCAGCGATTTCTTGTTCTTCATCACTTGCTTAGGTGTACCTTGTGCGACAATCTCTCCTCCGTGCACGCCGGCTCCTGGACCAATGTCAATCAAATAATCAGCGGCAAGCATCGTATCTTCATCATGTTCAACGACAATAAGGGTATTCCCAATATCTCTCATCGATTTCAATGTATCAATGAGACGGTCGTTATCTCTCTGATGCAGACCTATGGACGGTTCATCCAGAACATACATTACACCTGTTAATCTTGAACCAATCTGCGTTGCAAGTCGGATACGTTGGGCTTCTCCACCAGAAAGCGTTCCTGCTGTTCTATTTAAAGTGAGGTATTCCAGCCCTACATTATATAAGAATGTCAACCTTTCAGTGATTTCTTTCAGAACGAGTTCAGCAATTTGCTGTTCTTTCTTTGAAAGTTCAAGCTTACTGAAATATTGTAATGCCTCTCTGATAGATAACGTTACAACTTCTCCTATATGCTGACTATTAATCTTAACACTCATCGCTTCTTCAGAAAGACGATAGCCATGACACGTATCACAGACCTCATCCACCATATATTTCTTCATCTGTTCACGTGTATATTCTGAAGGACTTTCCTTGTATCTACGTTCAATATTATTCACAATACCTTCAAACTTCATTACACGTTTACGTGTTACACCATTATCCTGTCTGAATGTAAAGGAAATATCATCTGAATGTCCATACAGGATGATGTCCTGATCTTTCTTAGATAAATCTCTAAAAGGTGCTTTCATAGAAATCCCAAAATGTTTACATGCCTGCTTGAGTAATGTCGGATAATAGTTCGAACTGATGGGCTCCCATGGCACTAATGCACCATTTGTTAATGATTTGCTATCATCAGGAATGACAAGATTTAAATCGACTGTTAATTTTGTACCTAGTCCATCACAATCGGGACATGCACCAAACGGGCTATTAAACGAGAACATTCGAGGTTCTAGCTTATCTATTGAAAATCCACAAATTGGACAGGCATGATGCTCTGAAAACTTCAACTCATCTCCGTCGATCAAATCGATGACAACGTTACCTTCTGCAAGTTTCAATGCATTTTCGAGAGAATCTGCCAGGCGGGTCTCAATGCCTGGTTTCACAACAAGTCGGTCTACGATAACATGGATATCATGATTTGTATTTTTATTGAGATCGATTGTTTCAGAAGCATCATAAACTTCACCATCTACCATGATACGTGCATATCCTTTTTTTGAGATCTCTTCTATGAGTTTCTTGTGCGTTCCCTTTCGGCCCTGCACTATTGGAGCCATAACTTGTATCTTTGTTCTTTCCTCTAATGCCATAACTTGATCCACCATCTGCTGTACCGTCTGTGACTCGATAGGGATACCATGATTCGGACAATAAGGTGTGCCGATTCTAGCATATAGCAGTCTTAAATAATCATAAATTTCTGTAACAGTTGCAACTGTACTTCTCGGGTTCTTACTTGTTGTCTTCTGGTCAATCGAAATTGCAGGGGATAAACCTTCTATCGTATCCACATCCGGTTTATCCATCTGTCCTAAGAATTGTCTGGCATATGCACTCAATGATTCCACATATCTACGCTGACCTTCAGCATAGATAGTATCGAATGCGAGACTAGATTTACCTGAACCTGATAATCCTGTCATAACAATGAGTTTATCTCTCGGAATTTCAATATCAACATTCTTTAAATTATGCGCTCTTGCGCCTTTGACGATAATAGATTTATTCTTCATCCGCTCACCCTTCTGCTTTTAACTCAAACAGTGCATCTCTGAGTTCTGTAGCACGTTCAAAATCTAAAGCTTTTGCCGCTTCTTTCATTTCATGTTCAAGCTGCTCTATTGTACGTGCTCTTTCCTTCTTCGTTAATTTCTTCTTCTGTACGGGTTTTTGTTCTTCATCTGTTTCTAATGTGGCACTGATGACATCACGAATCTTCTTATTGATGGTTGTCGGAGTTATTCCATGTTCTTCATTATATGCTTCTTGTAACGAACGACGACGTGATGTTTCATCAATCGCAAACTGCATAGACTCTGTTATCTTATCTGCATACATAATGACGCGCCCCTGTTCATTTCGGGCAGCACGTCCAATCGTCTGAATCAATGAACGCTGACTGCGCAAAAATCCTTCTTTGTCCGCATCTAATATCGCGACGAGCGACACTTCGGGAATATCCAGACCTTCTCTAAGCAGGTTGATGCCGACCAATACATCAAATACACCTAGTCTTAGATCACGGATAATCTCTATACGCTCTAACGTCTTAATCTCTGAATGCAGGTAATTAACTTTTATTCCAGCTTCTTTTAAGTAAATTGTTAAGTCTTCACTCATTTTCTTAGTAAGTGTCGTAATAAGTACACGCTCATTCTTTTCGATACGCACACGAATCTCTTCCATCAAATCATCTATCTGATGTTGTGATGGTCGCACTTCTATAATAGGATCCAGCAATCCTGTCGGTCGGATAATTTGTTCCACCATCTCGTCTGTATGCTCAATCTCATAAGGACCAGGTGTAGCAGAAACATAGAGAAACTGATGTCCTTTTTGTTCGAACTCTTCAAACTTCAGCGGACGATTATCCAGCGCGCTCGGCAATCTGAAACCATGCTCTACGAGAACATTCTTTCTCGCCTGATCCCCATTATACATACCACGAACTTGTGGCACCGTAACATGAGACTCATCCATCATGATCAGCCAGTCGTCACCGAAATAATCCAGCAACGTATATGGCGTCGACCCTCTAGGTCTTAAAGTCAGATGTAAAGAATAGTTTTCAATTCCTGAGCAAAAGCCCATTTCTCGCATCATTTCAAGATCGTAATTCGTACGTTGTTCAAGTCTCTGTGCCTCAAGCAGCTTCCCTTCGTCACGAAACTTCTTCAGTTGTTCCTCTAGTTCCTTCTCTATTCTTTCAATCGCAAGCTTCATCTTCTCTTCACGTGTGACGAAGTGACTTGCCGGGAATATCGCAAAGTGCTCTCGTTCTTTCAGCACTTCACCTGTTAAATAATTGATTTCACGTATGCGTTCTATCTCATCACCGAAGAACTCGATACGTATACACTGCTCATCACGAGATGCAGGAAAGATTTCCACAACATCTCCTCGAACACGAAATGTACCACGACGAAAATCTATATCATTACGCGTATACTGCACATCTACAAGCTTGCGTAATAATTGGTTGCGTTCCATCTCCATACCTACACGTACGCTGACAACAAGATCCCGATACTCTTCTGGGTTCCCTAAACCATATATACAGCTGACGGAAGAAATAATAATCACATCATCACGCTCAAATAAGGCACTTGTCGCTGAGTGACGTAACTTATCAATTTCATCGTTAATCGATGCGTCTTTCTCTATAAATGTATCTGTAGAAGGCACATAAGCTTCGGGCTGATAATAATCATAGTAACTTACAAAATATTCAACTCTGTTCTCTGGGAAAAACTCTTTAAACTCACTATAGAGCTGACCTGCTAATGTTTTATTATGCGCCATGATCAGCGTAGGTTTACCGATACGTTCAATGACATTACTCATCGTAAACGTCTTCCCTGTACCAGTAGCACCCAATAACGTCTGATAGCGTTTACCTTCTTTGATTCCTTGTACGATTTTCTCTATCGCATCAGGCTGATCTCCTGCTGGCTGATAGTCTGAATGTATCTTAAAGTCATGATGTTCCATACGTCCCCTCCTCATCGATTTACATTTTACCAAAATATACGCTTAAGGTACAAACATTTGTTCGTAAATCTTCATTCGTTTAATGTGCATCATATGACAAAACCCGATAAACGTATAGACACTATTAAATGTCTTGCATTTACCGGATTCTATTTTGAAAAGTCGTCTTTAGTATTCAACTTCCTATGTTTGATTATCTTTATCCAGGTTGTACATCTCTACGAACAAATAGCCGACTATCAGGCTCAGCGTATCTAAAAACACAATCATCTGTGAATGAAAGAATCCTTTGTAAACAGATACGCCGATAACAATAACCGACAACAGTAATCCTGTATATTTATTACGTACAATCATACTGAAACAAATCACCAGAAATGCAGGTAATGTACATGCTAATATATACCATATCGTCATTATATATTGTCCTTTTGCTGCAAGATTGCCATCGTTATTTCACGCAGTTCAGATCTTGGAATAAATTTCTCCTGAAGCATATCCGGAAGAATATTATCCAGAAAATCCTGCACACAATAAAGGTGCTTGAATTTTATAATCGTTCTTAAACTTTTGTCATAAATTTCAAAGTATAATGGTTCTGGGTTCCGCTTTTGAATCTCTCCAAAAGATTCATATAACAAATCAATCTTATCTGCTACAGACAGAATCTGACCTTCAAGCGTATCGTCTTTACCTTCTTTTAAGCGTTCTCGATATATTTCTCTATAAGCTTCCGGAAACTCACTATCAATAAACTTACCGATCATTTCTTCTTCAACTTCACTGAATAAGCGTTTCAATTCTTTCGACGCATATTTAACAGGCGTCTTTATATCTCCGGTGAAGATTTCAGGGTAATCATGGTTTAATGCTTTCTCATATACATTTTTCCAGTTAATCTCTGCGCCATGATACTCCTCGACAGTTGCTAAGTATTGTGCAATCTTAGTGACCTTAAATGAATGTGCGGCAACATTATGTTCCTGGTATTTAAATTTTCCGGGACATCGTATTAACTTTTCTAGATCCGACAAACTTTTGAAATATTGATGGACACCCATTGAATCCCTCCTATTGAATCTGCATGATAATTTCTTCTATTTTCTGTTGATTAAGTTCGCCTACATATGTCTTCAACACTTTACCTTGTTTATCGACGAATACCGTCGTAGGAATATTGTAGATTTTATATCGTTTCATCGACGCTTCATCTAACGTGTACATCGGATATGTCGGTTTATAGTTATCGATAAACGCGTCTCTTTTTTCTATTTTATCCTGCACGTTGAATCCAATAAGACCGACATGATTAGGTTTCTCTTTTCCATACGTCACAAGCTCAGGCATCTCTTTCTTACACGGCTCGCACCACGATGCCCAAACATTGATTATCGTAATATCATGTTTTAAAAGTGATGCAATTTCTTTTTTCTGACCATTCATATCTGTAACAGCTATATCACCAATCTGCTTATTATTAAGCGGGTGATTATGTGTCACAATATTACCGGGCTCCTCATTGCCTTTATTAAATTGTATTACAGTATAAATTGAATAAGTTGCTAGTGCAACAAATATAGCAGCTAACAGAATTGTTATCAATCTTCTCATAGGACACCTCATGACATATTATAACAAAAAAACCTTACAACACGAACGGTGTGTAAGATTTAATCATTTTAATATTATTTTATTAGTAAATATATTCAAACTGAGAGCGCTGTGCTTTTGAAATTGTTCTATAAGTCTTCACGCCGCTACGTGGATAGTTCATTTCAGAGACGAGTATACTTCCATTGCGATTGATACGTTCTACAACTGCTGCATGACCATGATAACCTTTTTGAGAAATCATGACTGCACCATATACAGGTGTACGTCTCACTTTATATCCCATTCTTCGTGCATTCGATGGCCAGTATTTTGCACTGTTCCAATTGTTACTTACAGGACGTTTAAGTTGTGCACGTCTATTAAACGCATAATATACACAGCTTCCTTTATAATAATAATTGTATCCAGCTTTCTTTACAGGATTATTGTAAGCATGTGCCTGTTGACTATTTGGATAAATTGCTTCAGTTGTAGTCCCCAGCATGATTATTGCAATTATTGAAAGTATAACTTTTTTCATGTAATATCCTCCGGTTGTTTTATTAGCTAAATAGATATTACCATATAGAAAAATCGAAAAATTCAATGTAACTTACATGTAATATATGGTTAATACAACTAACATATAATAATTTGATTATTACATAATGATTGCAGCTCCAAGTTAATTGTTAAAATTAAAAAAATCATGGGACAAGTTGTCCCATGACTTATTAGAATCTGTAATATCCTGCTACTGAACCATTTACGTAACTTACTGGACGTTGCCCAATACCTTCAGATGGATTTAAAGCATCGATCATTTGACCGTTACCAATGTATACCCCAACGTGGCTTCCACCATTGAAATATACTAAATCTCCTGCTTGAGGTGTTGAAACACGTGTTCCTGCAGCCATTTGTGCATATGTTGTACGTGGAATTGATTTCCCTTGAGCAGCGAGTACTTGTTGAGCAAATGCTGAACAATCTACTGCACTAGCAGAATTCGCACCGTAAACATAAGATTTTCCTGCCGCTATACCATTTGCGACTTGCGCTACATTACCATTTACAGGTGCTTTATAGCTCTTTGCTGGTGCTTGGTATGACTGTTGCGCTGGTGCTGCCGTTTGCTGTGCTGGTGCTTGGTATGACTGTTGTGCTGGTGCTGCCGTTTGCTGTGCTGGTGCTTGGTATGACTGTTGTGCTGGTGCTGCCGTTTGCTGTGCTGGCGCTTGGTATGACTGTTGTGCTGGCGCTGCCGTTTGTTGCGCTGGTGCTTGGTATGATTGTTGTACTGGTGCTTCGTATGTTTGTTGCGCTGGTGCTTCAGCTTGTTGTGCTACTGGTGCGTTCGCTTGTGTAACAGGTTGAACTGTTTCTGATTGAACTTTAGCAATAGGTGCTGTCAAGTTTAACTTTGTACCTACTTCAATCGTATCTGAAGTTAAGTTGTTCCATGACATAATATCATTCACTGTTAAATCAAATTGAGATGCGATTGTGTGTAATGTATCGCCTTTTTTAACTGTATAAGTATCAGTATTCTCTACCTTTAATGTTTGTCCCACTAAGATAAGATCGCTATTTAAATTATTTAATGTTTTAAGTGCATCTACGCTTGTACCATTCTCTTGTGCAATCGCCCATAATGTGTCACCTGCTTGAACATGATGTTCACTTGCGTATGCTTGTGAAGCTACTCCTGTAACTGCCGTGATTCCCGCAATCGTAACTAATGCTTTTTTCATTATATGTGTTGCCTCCTGAGTTTTAGTGTTCTTAGTAAATTTCTACAAGACATAATATACCATATCCTTACACAATATCTACCAATGTAATATTTTTGTAATGTAATCGTTATGCTTCTATCATAGAACGTAATTTTCAGAAATATCATTTCATAACGAAAAAAGTAGATGAAATATTAATCATTTCACCTACTTTATATTATTATTTCTGTTTTGCTAAATATGCTGCAACTTTTTTTGCATCTTCGCCATCGACTACTTTTGCTGGCATATTCCCTTTACCTTTAATGATGATATCATGAATTTGCTGCTCAGAGTATTTGCTGCCTACCTCTTGTAGATTCGGCCCGCTTGCACCTTCAAGGTTACGTCCATGACACCCTACACAGGAATTATTTGCATAAATTTCTTGTCCCGGATCAGATGAAGTAGTCTTCTTCTCCGCTTCATCTGATCCGCATGCTGCAAGACCTAATAACGATAAAGTAATGATACCTGCATATAATTTTTTCATTGGTCAGCCCCCTAATTTATGATTACTTTAATTATAGCTTATAATTCATAAAAAAGGAAAATTTATAAAATAATCTTACAACTGACTCTTTAAGTATGCATCGATAAATAAATCTATATCGCCATCCATTACCGCATTTGTATTTCCGGTTTCAGCGTTTGTTCTATGGTCTTTTACCATAGCATACGGGTGGAATACGTATGAACGGATCTGGCTTCCCCAGCCAATCTCTTTTTGTTCACCACGGATGGCTGCAAGCTCTGCTTCTTGTTCTTCTATTTTCTTTTGATAAAGTTTCGCTTTAAGCATCTTCATTGCTTGCTCTCTATTCTTTATTTGAGAACGTTCATTCTGACAGGTTACTACAATACCTGTCGGCTGATGCGTAATACGCACGGCTGAATCCGTTGTATTAACGTGCTGCCCTCCAGCGCCACTTGCACGATACGTATCGATCTTAATGTCTTCTGTATTAATTTCAATCTCAATATTGTCATTGTCAAACTCTGGTGTAACATCACATGAAACGAATGAAGTATGACGGCGTCCGGATGAGTCAAAGGGAGAAATCCTTACGAGACGATGAACACCTTTTTCAGCCTTTAAATAGCCGTAAGCATTATGTCCTTTAATCAGTAAGGTCACACTTTTAATCCCCGCTTCATCCCCCGGTAAGTAATCTACAGTTTCAACTTTGAAACCCTTTTTATCCGCAAATCGTTGATACATCCTTAACAGCATTTCTCCCCAGTCCTGTGATTCTGTACCACCAGCACCTGGATGCAATTCTAATATTGCATTATTCGCATCAAATTCTCCACTCAATAACATCTTAAGTTCAAAGTCATTCGCAATTTGCTGGAGTGTATTGAGCTGCTCGATGAGTTCCTGATGTGTATCCTCATCTGTTTCTTCTTTATACATCTCAAACAGCACTTCACTGTTTTCCAGTCCTTCTTCGAGTGTACTAAACTCCTGAACAACTGATTTAAGTGCATTATTCTTATTGATGATATCTTGAGCCTTATCTCCATCATTCCAGAAATCCGGGTCAGACATCATTTCTTCGTATTCCTTAATATTCGTCTCTTTTTCTTCTAAGTCAAAGAGACCCCCTGAAACTATCAATCTTTTCAGTCAAAGTTTCAAGTGTATTTTTTATTTCAAATTGTTCCAAATCAATTTACCCTCTTCCGTGACAATTTTTATATTTCTTTCCACTACCACAAGGACAAGGTTCATTACGACCGATATCTGGTTCTGATTTAACTTTTGGCTGTTGCTTCACTTTTTCTTTGCCATCATTTGCAACCATCGCTTCACCTTTACCGACTTGTTCTCGTTCTACTTGTTCTCCTCTATCAACGATTGATTTCAGAATGTATTTCGAAACATCATCTTCAATAGATTCAAGCATTGTATCAAACAAAGTTAATCCTTCGTTCTGATATTCACGAAGTGGGTTAATCTGACCATAACTACGCAGGTGAATTCCTGTACGTAACTGATCCATCGTATCGATATGATCTGTCCATTTCATATCAATCGTACGTAACATGATCATGCGTTCAAACTCATGGAACTGCTCCTGCAATTCTACTTTTTGATGTTCATATTGCGCCATAACTTTACTCATTACAATGTCATAGATTTCTTCGTTATCTCGTCGACTAATCTCGTCAACTGATAGTGCGCCTTCTGTCAGATACATATCTTCTGCATAATTTTTAAAAGCTTCATAATCATGTGTACTCTCATCACCGGTAAAGTGGTAGTCCACTGCACGACGCACAGATTGTTCAATCATTGCTTTCACTTGATCTGAACAATCATCTTTCTCAAGGATTTCATTACGTTCCGCATAGATGATCTCACGTTGCTTACGCAATACATCATCATATTCTAACGTACGTTTACGGCTATCATAGTTATTTCCTTCAACACGTTTTTGAGCAGATTCTACAGCGCGCGACACCATCTTAGATTCAATCGGCTGATCATCATTCATGCCGAGCTTTGTCATCATCGTAGACATACGTTCCGAACCAAAACGAACCATCAGTTCATCTTGTAACGACAAATAGAATCTAGAATAACCCGGGTCTCCTTGACGTCCTGCACGACCACGTAACTGATCGTCAATACGGCGAGACTCATGGCGTTCGGTACCGATAACTGCTAAGCCACCGCGTTCTTTAACGCCCTCTCCGAGCTTGATATCCGTACCACGACCTGCCATATTCGTTGCGATGGTCACAGCACCTTTTTGACCTGCATTTTGTACAATTTCAGCTTCTCGTTCATGGTTTTTCGCATTCAATACGTTATGGCGTATCCCTTTTTTCTTTAGCAACTCTGAAATATATTCACTTGTTTCAACTGCCACAGTACCTAATAAGACAGGTTGTCCTTCTTTATGACGACGAATCACTTCATCCACAACAGCATGGAACTTCCCTTTTTCTGAAGCGTAGATCAAATCAGCACCATCAATACGTTGTACGGGTTTGTTAGTAGGGATCTGAGTAACGGCCATATTATAGATATTTAATAATTCTTCTTCTTCGGTTTTTGCAGTCCCGGTCATCCCCGATAGTTTATTATACATACGGAAGAAGTTCTGGAATGTAACAGAAGCCATCGTCTTAGATTCATTTTGAATTTCAACTGCTTCTTTCGCTTCAATCGCCTGGTGTAACCCTTCAGAGAATCGACGACCCGGCATTGTACGGCCTGTAAACTGATCAACGATGACAATCTCGCCATCCTCTACAACATAGTCGATATCCTTTAACATAGCGCGTTGTGCCTTTAAAGCAATGTTAATATGATGCATTAAGTTAACATTCTTTACATCATATAAATTATCAACCTTAAACATACGTTCTGCTTTATCGATACCATTTTCAGTTAACTGAATACCTTTTGTCTTCTCATCATAGTTGTAATCAACTTCATCTTTAAGCATCTTAACAAAGACATTGGCCTGAATGTACATGCTCGTCGATTTCTCCGCTTGACCCGAAATAATTAAAGGCGTACGCGCTTCGTCAATTAAGATTGAGTCAACCTCATCAATAATCGCGAAGTTCAGTGGACGCATAACACGTTCTTCCTTATATGTCACCATGTTATCACGCAAATAATCAAACCCAAGTTCATTATTCGTACTATATGTAATATCACAAGCATAGGCTGCACGTTTTTCTTCCGTAGTTAAACTATTTAAATTAACACCTACCGTTAGTCCTAAAAAATTATATAGGTGAGACATTTCTTCTGCTTGTACACTTGCTAGATACTCATTGACTGTAACAACATGTACACCACGACCTGTAAGCGCATTTAAATAAACCGGCATCGTCGCCGTTAACGTCTTACCTTCACCGGTTCTCATCTCTGCAATGTCACCGCGATGAATTGCCACTCCCCCCATAATTTGTACCGGGAAAGGGAACATTCCTAAAACACGACGTGATGCTTCACGCACTACTGCGTATGCTTCAGGTAAAATCTTATTTAAATAAGCTTCTTGTTGTTTATATTCTTCTATATTTTGTAATTCTACTTGATATTCTTTCGTTTTATTCTGCAATGCTTCATCTGATAAAGATTTCATCTCTTCTTCGAAAGCCTGCACTTGATCAGCAACTTTTCTCAAGGATTTTACTTCCTTCTTGTTGCCGTCAAACATCTTCTTAATAAATCCCATCGTGTTCTCTCCTTTAGTTACAAAGTACATTTGTATACAACATATAACTATAGCATGTATTTAATTGTAATTGAAATATAAAGGTTATGACAAAAGCGTTATGAGCTATAGCAAAATACAGGATATGCAAAGAAAATGGTTTGTGTTTTCTGCATGGCCTGGATTCTGTCGTAAGCTCAGCTTTTGGAATACCGTCAACAAGGTTATGACAAAAGCGTTATGAGCTATAGCAAAATACAGGACATGCAAAGAAAGAAGCCGGAACTGAAGTTCCGACTTCTTTCTTCACTCACTATCGCTCAACTGATGTCTCAATTAATCCATACTTACCATCTTTACGTTTGTAAACAATATTTGTTTCGTTTGTTTCACCATCATTGAAGATAAAGAAATCATGACCTAACATATTCATCTGCAACACGGCTTCTTCTGCATCCATCGGTTTAAGATCAAATTGCTTAGAACGAATGATTTCGATTTCATCCCCTTTTTCCTCTTCAGGTTCAGTACCAGGCAATACAGGGAAAATATCATTTTCCACACCTTTTTCACGGAATTTACGATTTACTTTCGTTTTATGTTTACGCATTTGACGTTCTAATTTCTCAACGATTAAGTCGACTGCAGCATACAAATCATTATGACGTTCTTCTGCACGCAATGTCACATTTTTAAGAGGAATCGTAACTTCTACTTTAGATTTACCGTCTTGATAAGTTTTAATCTTCACATGTGCATTCGCTTCCGGCACGTTCGTGAAGTATCTTTCAAGTTTGCTAAGCTTCTCCTCGATATAATTTCTGATTGCATCCGTTACAGTGATGTTGTCACCATGAATTTCAAATCTAAACATAAAGCATCGCTCCTTTTGAAACTATTCTTATGATGTTTCTTCCTAACTCTATTTTACCAAATATTCAGGCTCTTGCAAACGCTAACACCTCTACTCGACAATCTTTATTGGATAATAATACACTTGCTGCCTGATGCACAGTTAAACCTGTCGTATAAATATCATCTATTAGTAATATACGTGCTCCTGGTTTTAGCGGTTGTTTCATATAGAAAGGGTTGGTTTGCTGCAGGCGTTCTTTCTTCGTCATTCTGGACTGCTTATCGCGATAATGCGTTCCTAACACATCATGATGGAGTATTTGTGCTGCGTCTAATATTGCAGCAACTTGATTGAATCCTCTATCGTGCAGTCGCGTTTTTGATATCGGCATCGCGATGATATGGTCATACTTTTTAAAGAAGTGCGCTGAGTAATGGAGTAATAATATTTCCGCAAATGCCTTGCTAAGGATATAGTCACCCAGTCCTTTATACTGTAAGATCATAGATTTTACAAAGGGCGTGTAATCAGCAATAGTATAAATTTTTTCTATTTTTACATTTAATTTTGCAAGAAATAGGCAGTCTCTGCATTCCATTTCATCCTCAGCAAGTTTTTTATGACAGTGTTCACAACGTCTCGTATCCATCTTCGTAAATGATGCGGTACACTGTTCACATAAAAACTTCGGCTTATGGAATAATGTATTAATTGTAAGGGTGAGTGGTATCAGCTCTTCACACTGCAGACATCGATTGACCATGCTTTTTATTCATCCTTTTAATTGTTTGTATCGCTCTCGTCATATGGCCGCTTAGGCCTTCGTGAAAGAAGACGACTTCTCCATTCATACTTGCCCCTTTTCTATCGACCCTGCCTGCAATCTGTACGAGGCTGTCCCACGTGAACCGTTCACTATTGATGACCCAGACCGATAAGTTCTCTTGCGTAAATCCACGCTCCAATATGGTCGTTGTAAATATGAAGCGATATTCTCCACATCGAATGGCTTCTACCTTATCATGGCGTTCATCATCATTTGAGTAAACAATCGTCCCATCCGCTTGTAGAGATTCAGGAAGTGCAGCATAATATTTTTCCATTTGCTTAATATCATTAAAGAAGATGAGCGTCGTATTAACAATATCTTTAAGTTTCTGTTCTAACGATCTGCTATTAATTTTGTAATAGTGAAGTTTCGGTAGCGGCAAGGGACGATTATGATATCGTGACGGTAAATAAATATGAGGGAGCTTCATTAAATGTGCTGGTGGTGTGGCTGACAGATAGATGATTGTTCCTTTTTCATGCATAGCTCGTTTAAGTACTTCTGACAGGCGTGGATCGTAGCTCATCGGGAAGGCATCAATTTCATCCACGATAATTAATTCAAAATGCTCATTGAACTGAATAAGCTGCTGCACAGTTGTAACGACGAGGCGACCTGCTGTTAGCCCCTGATGACCTCCGTACAGCACATCAATCTGTATTCTTGGCATATATTCCTGCATGCGTAGTGCTAATTCTTTTACAACGTCAGTTCTCGGTGCTGCAATCGCAACGTTACATCCTTCCTTTCTAGCTTCAACAACTGCCTGCAACATCATTTCTGTCTTACCTGCACCTGTCACAGCATAGAGCAGACTATCTTGATTCTTATGAAACTGTCCTACAATATAATCACTCGCACGCTTTTGCTGGGCTGTAAGTTCGAACGGGAGATGTAGTGTTACAACTTCCGCCTTCTTCTGACATGGTTCAAGTGCTATAAAGTTTTCCGTTGTCGCATAATGAGAGAGACAGGTGCGACAATATACAATCTCCTTCTCTATTCCTTCGTGATAATAGCTATGAAACAAATATTGTTTATCGTTCAGACAATAGTTACAGTGATATTTATTTCCTTTTTTTATTACAGAAGGAATATCAGCATTATCAGTTATATATTGCAGCATATTTACCTCCATAAAAATAAGCACACTTAAATAAGTGTGCTGAAATAATAATAATATGAAAGACTTTACTGAAAAAATTCAAACTTATGGTGTACATAGCCAATACCAAGTGCTTTTTCTCCAACATGCGTACCGATAACCGGACCGAAATAACTTTTAATGACATCTGCATCCGGAAACTGAGATTTCAAATGTTGCATGATCACTTCTGCTTCTTCCTCTGCGTTGGCATGTATGACTACAAGTGTAGCTGGTGCAACTACTTCTTGTTTAATTTTATTCTGGACGAACTGCACTGCTTTTTTCTTCGTGCGAACTTTATCATAAGGAACTATGATCTTATCTTCAAAATATAATATCGGTTTTACTTGCAGCATACTTCCTATAATTGCCTGTGCACCATTAAGCCGACCACCTTTTTGAAGATTCTTCAAGTCATCAACCAGAAGATAAGCATTTGAATGTGCTCTTAACAGCTTTAATTCTTCGATAATTTGTTGTGGTGATAATATATCCTTAAGCTCAGCTGCACGAAGTGTATACATACCTGCTACCATACACGCAATTTCACTGTCAAAGGCATGCATATTGATGCCTTCTACCATCTCTCCTGCAGTAATTGCATTCTGATATGTTCCACTGATCCCGCTTGATAAATGTATCGCAATACAATCCGTATAACCATCAGATTTCAGCTGTTCTAGTAATGTAATATATTCGCCTGTTGTTGGCTGACTTGTCGTAGGAAGCTGTCTCTCAGAACGCATACGCTCGTAGAACTGCGTTGCAGCATATTCAGCTTCAACAAAGACTTGATCTTTGAATATTACATTCAGTGAAATTACGCGTATATCATAACGATCGATCATTTCCTGTGAAAGATAGCTCGTTGAATCAGTAATTATTGCCGTTTTCATTTATACCCTCCATTCCAATACATCCCATTTTATATTCTATACAGTTTATAAATAAAAATAAAGGATAAAGATATATGATAGAATTTTAAAATTTTTGTTAAAATAATGATTATAATATAAAGAGGTGACCTACTTGAAAAACTTTATCACAATTAAGCAGAATATTGAACAAGAAACAGTGATTAATAAATCACGATTTATTACATATCTATTTAAAGTCGAAAACGAAGATGAGGCAAAGGCAAAGATTGACGAGATAAAAGCATTGCATAAAGATGCTACTCACAATTGCTCAGCTTATACAGTCGGTGACAGCCACCAGATTCAAAAAGCAAATGATGATGGCGAACCTAGTGGTACTGCAGGCGTACCGATGTTAGAATCTTTGAAGAAAAATGACATCCATAACGTTGTGGCCATTGTCACACGTTACTTCGGTGGCATCAAGCTTGGCAGTGGTGGTTTAATCCGCGCTTATCAAGGTAGGGTGTCTGAAGCGATTCAGCTAGCTGGTAAAGTAATCTATAAAAACGGGCTGATGATTCAGGTAACATTACCATATGAGCTCTCGGGAAAGTTTGAACACGCCATCGACGACAAATTTATCATCATAAATCAAACATATACAGATAAAGTGATATATGACGTACAACTTGTTTCTGAAGATAAAGATGAATTCATTAACTTTGTTACAGAACTCACACAAGGCCTCCCAGTTATCCAAGTGAAATCTGAACTGATGCTCCCATTCGACATCAGAAATAACATCTAGAGTGCTCTAGATGTTATTTCTTTATAATGCTGCGCATGAAGTTGAGTAATGGCTGATGGGTATCATCTATTAATCCAGTAAATTCAACGATTAATTCAATCGTGATAATCAACAGCAGCACGATTAATATCGCACCCCACACTGAGGATAGATATAAGATGACTGAGGCAACGCTAAACAATGCTGCAATTGAATAGATGAGCATCACTGTCTGAGGATGCGTATAACCAAGCTGCAGTAATTTGTGATGCAGATGTGACTTATCTGCCTGCATAATCGGCTTGCCTTGTCTATATCTACGAATCATTGCAAACGACATATCGATAAACGGCACTGCAAGGATAATGACAGGGAAGAACAGAGAAATTAACGTGATATTCTTAAACCCAAGAAGACTAAGGACACCGATAATAAATCCTAGCATTAACGCACCGTTATCTCCAAGAAAGATACGTGCCGGATAAAAGTTATATTTCAAGAAGCCGAGTAATGCTCCGATGAGTACACTACAGAGCATCATGATAAATATATTCTGCTGAATGATGGCGATAAACCCTATCGTCGCTAAGGCAATACCGGAAACTCCTGCTGCAAGACCATCTAGACCATCAACAAGATTGATTGCATTTGTTACAGCTACAATCCATAGTATTGTCATTGGAATACTAAATATTCCAAATTCAATGACGATACCGAATGGTAAAGTAATCAAGTCTAACGTAATTCCGTGATAGACGACGATTGTTGCAACCCCGATTTGTGCAATGAGCTTGATTATAGCCGGAAGATCAATAAAATCATCAATAAGGCCCGTTATTTGTATGAGTATCGCACCGATAATAATTGGATATATTTCTTTTTCAACTGGCTGTCCAATCCATAAACCGAACAAAAATGCACATAGGATTATCACCCCACCCAGCATCGATACTGGTTTAGTATGTACTTTACGGTAATTGGGTTTATCGACAGCACCAATGAAGTATGAAAATCTGATAATTATAGGTGTAAGTACGAAAGAGAATAATGCTGTTATAATGATTAGTTTTAATGTGAGCATGTGTACACCTCTTGAATTCATTCTTCTTAATAATATCACAATTAGTGATGTTATCAATTAATTTCTATAATAAGTAATAATTGACTATGCATTTTATTTATTTCATAATAAGACGGTTAAGGTCTAATTATGAAATTATTTACGCAAAGCATCTTGCTTTGCTTATTTTTTAATGGATGGAGAGGATAATATGCAATTGAACAGAACAATAATGGATATTCTCTATACTTTAATCGGGTCGATTATTGTAGGCATAAGCTACAATCTATTTTTGTTACCTGGCAAGATTGCTGCAGGTGGGATTTCAGGTTTAAGTACAATCCTTAATCACCTATTCCATCTAGACCCGTCGATTGTGCAGTTTGTCTTCAACTTACCTATTTTTATAATTGGTTGGTTTGCATTAGGCCGTTCGTTTAGCCTGAAGACTTTAATTGCAACGTTCCTCGTGCCACTTACAATTTTTTTAACACAAGATATTGTACAATACGGCACTAAAGATGCATTATTAGCTTCACTCTATGGTGGTATCGTGCTCGGTATCGGGCTTGGACTTGTCTATAGAGGAAACGGTTCTACAGGTGGGACAGCGACCCTTGCTCAGATCGTCAGAAAGTATAGCGGTCTATCAAGTGGATATGCACAACTCGTTGTCGATGCGTTTGTCGTAATTTTCAGTGCTTTCGTATTTAATTTCGAACTTGCATTATATGCATTAATTTCTATATTTGTTACAAGTAAAGTAATAGATATCGTTCAACTTAGAACTGGTGACAACAAACTTGTTTTTATCATTACTTCAAAGGAAGCACAAGTGATAGATATTATTCACAATAAAATTGAACGTGGTGTAACCTCTGTCAATGCCTTTGGTGGCTTTGACCGCAATGGTAAAACCATATTGTTTTCTGTCATGGAACAAACAGAAGCAATTTATTTTAAAAATCTGATAACAGAAGAAGAACCAGATTCTTTCGTAATCTTTATTAACACTTCTGAAATAATAGGACGAGGGTTCAGCGCTGCAAAAATATACCGTTCAAAATAGGAAGGGGAATTTATATGATTGAAGCAATTATCTATAATATCGCTGTAACTGTCAGTGGTATTTACTTATTCCATAGAATTCAGTTTTTTGAAGATAGGGAAATTATCTTCAAGAAACCTTATATCGCACTACTCATGACCACTATCGCTATACTGTTATTGACGTATCCGATTGGCTATAAAGAAATTTCGTTCAACCTTGCCTTTGTTCCTCTACTTTTTCTCGGTAGATTTACAAACTTTTTTTATACATTTTTAAGTGCATGCATTATTGTTGTAGTAGATATATATCTATTAGGAACGTCATTTCCTTCTTCACTCTATTTGCTGATCATCGCTACTGTAGTGAGCATGATTGGACCGTTCATCAAATTACAGGACATACAAGCTATTCAAGTGCTGAATTTAATCAGTATCTTAATCATCGCAGTATATACCTGGATTAAACAGATGTTTATCATTAATGAGATGATACTTTTGATTATTTCCAGTTTCATACTATCTTTAAGTTCGAGCGTGATGTTTGTGGATATATGGCGTGTACAGAAAATGCTGAGTCGCTTCAACAAAGAACATGTCGTGGATTATTTAACCGGCTTAGGAAATGTGCGTGCATTTGACAGATATTTAAACGTCATCAGCCGCCAGTCCTCTGAGCAAAAACAGTCACTTTCACTATTACTTATCGATATCGATGACTTTAAAGAGGTCAATGATAAGTTTGGTCATGATGCTGGAGATGCAGTATTAAAACAAATGTCGCAAGTTCTAAACAACTATGTTCCTGATCAATCTAAAATCTTCAGAAATGGCGGCGAAGAATTCTCAGTTATCTTTAATGACAAGTCATTAAATGATACAGTAAAGATTGCAGAAAGCATAAAAAACGGCGTAATAAACTCTACGTTCCACCTGCAAAATAGAGAAACGATTCATCTTACAGTAACAATTGGAGTCGGATATATTCCAAGATCTGAAATTAAGACACATCGTAAAATCTTTAAAGAAGCAGATGAAATGTTGCATGCTGCGAAAAAACAAGGAGCAAATACGATTATGTTCAACCCTATCATTAAGTAAAAAGGAGAAAAAGATGCTTTCAAATCAACTTTACGATGAACAAAAAGTAAAAGATGTTGCAATGCTTGCAGGTAGAATCCTTCTCGAGTCAGGAGCAGAAACCTATCGGGTGGAAGATACGATGACGCGAATCGCAGAATTTTACGGACTTCATAACACGCATAGTTTTGTAACACCTACTGCGATCATCTTCTCTCTTAACGAAAAGAGTTCGACACGCTTATATCGTGTATCAGACCGTACTACCGACCTCGAAAAGATTTCAGAAGTCAATGAAATCTCACGAGCGATTACATCAGGAAAAGTTTCTTTAGAATCCGCAAAGATGGCACTGTCTATATTAGATAAAGAAAACCTTCAATACAAATTCTGGCTTAAAGTTTTGTCTTCAGGTATTGTATCCTTACTGTTTCTATTTATGTTTGACGGTAGCCCGTCAGATGCAATACCTGCATTTATTAGCGGACTCGCTGGATATTATATTTGTGAGCGTATAGGAGCATATTTTAAGATTCGTTTTTTCGCTGAGTTTGCAGGTTCAGTCGTGATTGCTTTAATTGCCATCGCATGTGTGCAGTACTTTTTCAGTGAATCGCTCGATAAAATCATCATATCGGGTGTTATGCCCCTTGTACCAGGGGTCCCAATCACAAATGCAATTCGTGATATGATGGCAGGTCAGCTCATTGCCGGTATTACTAAAGGTGTAGAAGCGGCGCTTACCGCTTTCGCAATTGGTGCAGGTGTCGGCGTGATCTTCATCATCTTTGGAGGTACAATATGATTATTTTTCAAACTTTCATCAGTTTTTTCGCGACTTTATTCTTTTCGATTATCTTTAATGCGCCAAGAAAATTACTTATTGCTTGCGGATTTGTTGGTGCCATTGGCTGGATTGTCTATTACATTGCGAATTCAAATGGATTATCTGATGCTGTGAGTATATTCCTTGGAAGCTTCGCTCTTAGTCTATGTGCACATATTCTTGCACGAATTTATAAACGTCCTGTTATCATCTTTAATGTATCAGGTATCATACCACTCGTTCCCGGTGGTGTCGCTTACGATGCAACAAAGAACCTGATTATCTCTGATTTTAGTGAAGCAATTATTAAAGGTAGTCAGGCGACATTATCTTCTGGCGCAATTGCATTTGGTCTATTGATTGCGGAAATGCTATTTTTAACGTCTATGAAAATGTATAAACATTTTAAACATAAGAATAAAAAAACTAGGAACGTTTGATGTTAAATAAACGTTCCTAGTTTTTTAAAATTTTTCTTTCGGATTTCGTAGTTTATTCATGACACATATTCATTTTAAGTATAGAATAATATTAATGAAGACAGGAGGAATACAGATGAAAGAAAAACTAATTGATAGACTTACTTCTTATGTTGTTATCGATACACAGTCCGATGCTTCTATTACAACAACACCATCAACGGATAAACAGTGGAATCTTCTTAATCAGCTTAAACAGGAGATTGAGCAATTAGGTCTTGAAACGGATATCGATGAATTTGGTTACTTATTTGCAACATTGCCATCCAATACTGATAAAGAAGTTCCTGTTATCGGTCTGTTAGCGCATGTAGATACAGCTACAGATTTCACTGGAACAAATGTTAATCCTCAGATTATTCAATCTTATAATGGTGATGCTATCACTTTAAAGAGTGGGCTTAAGATTGAAACTGAAAAGTTTCCGGAACTCTCGCTTTACAAAGGGCACACATTAATTACGACAGATGGTACTACATTGCTTGGGGCGGATAACAAAGCAGGTATCGCTGAAATTATGACAGCAATAGAATACTTGATTGCCCACCCTGAAATCAAACACGGCAAGATTCGTTTCGGCTTTACTCCAGATGAAGAAATCGGACGCGGGCCGCATAAATTTGACGTAGAACGTTTTGGTTGTGATTTTGCATATACGATCGACGGAGGCCGTCGTGGAGAACTACAATATGAAAGTTTTAATGCAGCAGGCGTCAATATTACGTTTAACGGGGTAAATGTGCATCCGGGAAGCGCTAAAGATAAAATGGTGAATGCGCTCAACCTTGCAGTACGCTTCCAGTCTTCTTTACCGGCAAACGAAGTACCGGAACATACAGAAGGTTATGAAGGCTTCTTCCATTTGATGGAGTTGAATGGAAATGTTGAACGTGCACAACTTTCATATATTATAAGAGATCATTCTCGTGAGCAGTTTGAAGCACGTAAAGTAACGATGCGTGACATCATAACGTCTATACAGAAAGAATATGGTGAACAAGCTGCGCATATCGAGATTAATGATCAGTATTATAATATGGGCGAGAAAATTACACCACATCCACAGCTTATAGATATCCCACTTGAAGTAATGAAATCATTAAACATAGAACCAATTGTTGAACCGATTCGTGGGGGTACTGATGGCAGTCAGTTATCATATATGGGTTTACCTACACCAAACTTATTTACAGGTGGAGAAAATTATCATGGCCCATATGAATACGTCTCTGTTGATGATATGGAACGTGCTGTTATGAATATCGTTGGTATATTACAGAAGTTTGAAGAGAAAGCTTAATCTTCAACATCCTCATCACTATAACAAGACCCGGACAACGCAGGCATAATTTATGTCTACACTGTTCGGGTCTTATATTACTTACTTAATTTCATGATACTTTGAATAGCTTGCTGCAACTGTAATCCGATCTGTATATCTTCTGTAAGCTCAGTAACTTCTGGATAGACATTTAGTGGTACGACGCTATCCTTTATATGATGCGCAAGAAATTGTTTACCTGCAGAAAGATAAATATATTGCTTACTTTCATCGATGCGGTTGTTGATTTCACTGACAATCAATGAGCCTGATGTCTCTTCGTTACTTCCTCCACCATAAATAATCACATCTGCTTCTTCTAATAAAGATTCAATATGCGTTCGTTCAAAGATGAGTTGTGCGGAAGTTCTGATATCTGCTTTAAAGTATTGTTCAAAGATTGTTCTAAGCGCTCCACCATCCCCTCCATATGGAGAGTATGTATAATCTAAGCCGTGCTTTTTAAATTGCTGTAGCATATACCATATACTATTATCTACTCGTTGCTTAACGTCAAAAGCATAGTCCTGCGCACTGACTTGACTTTTTTTTCCGTAATTATGATATTTATGGTCAGAAATAATTTTGAAGTTCACATGTTTTAATCTTGAATCCATATCATCAAAATGCATGTAACGTACAAATTTAAGCAGCCCTTGATGCATCACACTATCAATCAACTGATGATCTCGATCATAGAACTTAGCACCTAATGCCTGTAGCATCCCTGCACCTGCATCGAATACTGCAACATTTCCTAACGAGATAATAAACGATGTCATTCCCATATCCAAACCATTCATCAGCATCTGACCAAGTCCGTAACTTGACGTTTCTTCAGGCACTTCACTATTTAAGAACTGTCCTGCATCAATTAGCATTGTATCGTGAGCAACACGTGCGACTTGAATATCTGTTTCAACCAAATTGCCATTATATACTTGCTGTGAGAGTTTCGCACCTTTTTCCCATGTGAGCAGAGCATCAATCATATTTTTATCGCTCTCAAATAATGGTACCATCACTACATTTGCATCTTCTGTCTCTATCCCGTCATATACATACTGATTCGCATGTTGAGAATACAACGTATTAAAGAAAGTATCCATCGCTATTAATATCTTCATCGTTTCCTCCAAAATAAATAACTAATAGAAATTCTATTAGTTATCGATTGTTTTGATAAAGCATCGTACATTCTATTCTTCTGCTTTAGAAAGATTTGCTATTGTAATATTTCTATGACTGTCATGCCATTTCACAGTTTTATCTGAGAAATAAAAAGCTTGAGGAGATTCATGCTTTACTTTAGTTAAATCAGCAATATAGTCTGAAAGTTCTCTAGCCTGCTGAACAATTAAGTAATAACCATTAATATCTCTTTCATACATAAAGTTCTCGAACTGGTCATATGCACTTGCAGAGATTGGACAAGTGTCAGAGTGTTTCAGGAAATATACATTCGTATGTTCTTCTAATAACTTCTCGAACTGCTCGATTGTATTAATTTTAATCATCATCTTATTTTTCCACCTATCTGTGCCTTCAAAGATAAAATATATCACGCTTCTACGTATTTAGCAATCGCATTAATATTTATTATACCCCTATCTTAATATAATACACATGATATAATGAAATAAATATCTTTATTGGAGGTTATAATGAATCAAAAATATCCATTAAAACGCTGGACTTTCGTAGATACCATTAATTTATGTCTGTTTATTTACGTAGTATTGTTTGTCATTGATTTCAAAAATCATAGCGGACTTTCATTCATCATTATTGCTGCATTTATCATCTGGGTGCTTACAGTAATTTCTAAAAACATCATCATATCAAAGAAACAGAAGGAACAACAATATTTAAAAAAATAAATGATACCTTATAATGGTATCATTTATTTTTTTCTTCTAGCTTTCCTAATGCTTCATAATATTCATCATCGATTGACTGGATATATTTTGTATTTTTCAGAATATCTTGAATCGGCATATTTTGTAACTTTGTTTCAATATTCATCGCAAGCTTACGTTCTCTATAATAGTTCATCAGGCTATAATAAATTTCAATTGTTGCTTTACGCATACCCAATACATTTTTTGAAGAGATCTGAGTCTGATTAAGTTTGTCAATATTCGATTTTAGAAATGGGAGTAGTTTACTTTCAATATACTGCTGCTTTTGTTTAACCGTTGCATCAGTTGATAAATATTCAACTTTGTTTTTAAGCTGCTCACTATTGTCATTAATAACATCCGCTAATAGTTCGTATTCCTTTGCGTCTTTCCCATTGGCTGAAACTTGATTTGCATATTGTTCACTTAAAGCCTTATTTTTTTCAAATACTTCCGTATACTGAAGTATCTTTTCATTAGATTGAATCGATTGATTAAACAACTTCATATAGTGTTCCAGATCCAGAATAAACTGTTTTTTCTTGATTAAATTTCTTTTATAAATGTTATGAACTTCCTTTACTTCAGAGGTTTCAGGGTTAATGGCTTTTACTTTTTGTTCATAAACTTTCAACTGGGGCCTTATCTTGTTATGTATCGATTCTTCAATTAACTTCAACTTCTTTTTCTTTTCTTCTGTTACTTCCGATCCGAGCAATTGATCAGCTTTATCTAAACCTAGTTTATCCAATTCATGTACAAGCTTCTTTTCTTCTGATTGTACATCATGCATTTCCGCTTTATAATTTTTAATATCAGATGTCACTTTATCCCCACACGCTGCAAGAATAATTGATATACTCATTATTAAATATATAAATATATTAATTTTATTCATATCGGCTCTCCTTAGATATCAATATTATACCTAAAAATGATTAGAATGAAAACATGATTTATTTTTTCAAACTTGAAAGGAAGATTTAAAATGAAAGTAAAACCTAATAATTTTATCAACTATTCCCCTGATCGCTATGTATCAGAGTACAAAATAATACAGCAAAGTTTATTAAACCTGCTCGATTCACCAGTGATTAAAACATATCATATCGGCTCTACTGCAATTGAAGGAGCAAATACTTCAGGAATTATCGACATTCTTGTAATTGTGAAGCGCCTTCATGAAATAACAACATTGGATGAAAAACGTTTAAACTTATCAGGATTTTATAGATTACATCATCCATATAAGAAAAAATGTGTCTTTTCTCAGTTTGATAGTCTTAAAACACTTAATGAACAAGTACGACTTCATATTGTTGAGAAAGATAGTAAAAAACAAGTTCAATATTTGGAAGGGCAACGCTATTTACTGAATCATATTACGGAATATAATCATTTTAAACAGAAGATTGATGCGCATCTCAACTTGAAACAATATGAAGATGAAAAATCGTCATGGTTTCATCAATGTCTTTCTGTCTAATTATGCTATCCTTTGCTATAATGAGGAATGAATTCAATGAAAGGGCGAACATTTATGCAATTACATACTATAGTCGATCAGCTGAAGAAATCTATTCAGTCAGAACATATAAAAATCAATGAACCATTAAAGAAATATACTTATACGAAAACTGGTGGCAATGCTGATATATATGTCATACCGACAAACTATGCAGAGGTACAGGCCGCATTAAATGTAGCTAAACAAAATGATACCCCAGTTACATTTTTAGGGAATGGTTCAAATATTATCATTCGAGATGGTGGCATTAGAGGCATCGTTATCAGTCTACTTAACCTTACCAAAATAAAAGTTAATGGGCAGTGTATAACTGCCAGCAGTGGTGCAGCGATTATCGATGTTAGCAGAACTGCAAGAGACCATCATTTAACCGGTCTTGAATTTGCGTGTGGTATTCCAGGCTCTGTTGGCGGTGCTGTATTTATGAATGCTGGAGCTTATGGCGGTGAAATTAAGGATGTGATTGATCATGCTTTAGTCATTAACCATGAGGGTGAAATCATCTCACTTGATAATCAGGCATTAGAACTTGACTACCGTACTAGTATTATCCAAAAAGAACATTTTGTCGTACTTGAAGCTAGTTTTAAGCTTGCTCCTGGGGATATTAAGTCTATCCAGTCACAAATGGACATACTCACTGAACGTCGAGAATCAAAGCAGCCACTAGAATACCCATCTTGCGGGAGTGTGTTTAGACGTCCGCCGGGTCACTTTGCTGGTAAACTTATTCAAGAGGCACAGTTACAAGGTCACATCATCGGCGGCGTGCAAGTGTCTGAAAAACATGCTGGCTTTATCGTAAATGTGAACGAAGGAACTGCGACTGATTACGAAAATATGATTGCCCATATTCAGGAAACTGTCTATAAAAATTCAGGCATCGCGCTAGAAACAGAAGTAAGAATTATCGGAGAACCATTATAATAAAAAGAGTTAATATTAGCCAAAAAGAGCTTGAGATATACAGTATGATATCTCAAGCTCTTTATTATTGACGCGCTTATTTCACTTCAAATTCTGTATCATTATGAACATGAAAGTCGGGTTGCTTTTCTGCATGTGCTGTAACGGTATATTTTCCACTCTCAGCAAATGTATGTTTTGTTTCATATTCTCCGAGTTTACTTTCCTGCAAGTCCACCCACTCAGTCTTTCCAGAAGGTGTCTTCACTTCAAATCTTGCAACAGATGCCTCTGTTAACGGCTTGCCTTCTGCATCCATTACATGCATCATTAATGTTGTTTCTTTATCTTTCTCTGCTTTAATATCCATTATATGTATCATACCGGCATGATGGTGATCTTGATGACTATGCTGTTGTGCAGCATCTCCAATCGTTATTTCTTTATTCGGCATTGTATGCTGGTTAAATGCTGTAACATGGCTAATAATGTTATATGTGCCATCTTCTTTAAAGTTATATGTAAACGTGTAAACACCATCTTTTGCTTCTTTAACTTTTTCTTTAACAGAATTTTTTGTATCGCCATCTTTAATCACTTCAAACATTACTTCATCAGCATCATTCACTTTTTCTTTTCCATGTTTCACGAGTGCTTTAATTTCTACTGTTTTCCCCTTTTCTACATGCTCAGGTACAGTTAGATCTACCGTTAACGGTTGTACTTTTTTATCAGATGTTGTTGCATGATTTTCATGCCCTTCATGCCCTTCTTTCTTTTCTTCTTTGCCACATGCTGCTAAAGCAACTGTGCATAGACCTATCATCAATAATCTTTTTGCGTTCATAATGTTCCTCCTCAATATTTATACGCTTACAATTATGTCTGTTTTATATATTTCTAGCAATGTCCAATTTGTGACAAATACTGTACTTAAAAAGAGCTTGCGACATTTGTCACAAGCTCGTCAAATATTAAGATTCAAATTGGAAGTCTTCGTCTGTTAATGCTTCTACGTTTAATGCGATAACGTAACCGTCACCTTTAACACTGAAGAAGTCGTGGTTTTTCGTAGAAGTGTTTAAGGCATTCTCAATGATTGGATTGAAGCCTTTCTCTTCAAAATAAGGTTCGAATCCTAAGTTTGCTAATGCTTTGTTACCGTTATACTGTACATAATTTAAGACATCCTCTGTGAGCCCGACACGGTCATACAGCATCTTAGTATAACGCTCTTCATTTGCATAGAGTTCCTTTAATAAATCATACATCTCTTTATCTGCACGCAATTTCTCATCATCTGTTAATTCATTGCGTAAACTTTGTGCATCTAATCCTGTAAATACACCATGAATAGATTCGTCTAGCAGAATCTTACGAATAATCTCTCCACTCGTCGTCATGCGACCTTGACCAGCTAAGTATAGTGGATAATAAAATCCACTATAGAATAAAAACGTCTCTAAGAATACGCTGGCAACACGTGCCATATACTGATCATAGATTGTCGCTTCTTTGCCCCAAAGTTTATGGTATCTAGAAACGATCTTTTCTGATTTAAACTTTAGATGCGGTTCATTCACAACCCAGTTATCAAGCAATTCATTCGTTTCAGCAGATGGTAAGAGCGTAGTGAAAATATGAGAATAACTTTTTGCATGTATCTGCTCCATCATCCCCATAAATGAATAAACTGCTTTTTTACGTAAATCTTTCGTATGCAGACCGATGAGTGGCATACCATCGTCCGCTTGATGAGTATCTAATCCTGTGAGACCAGCAAGTGCATGGTTGAATGTATACTTTTCATCTTCAGTCAACTCTTTCCAGCTTGCAATATCTTTTGAAACTTTAAATTCTGATTCTACCCACATCTGTGAGATATTCTGTCTCCAGAACATATTTGTCATGTCTTCTTGTGTATTCCAGTTAACGGCTATCATATTTTCAGTCCTTTTGATTGTTATACATATTTTAAAGGCTGATAACTCAGCCTTTAATGATTTAGATTGCGCAGCTTGTACATTCTTCAACACTTAACAATTTATTTCTTGTGTAATACAGTGATTTTAAACCTTTATGATGTGCATATACGTATAGTCTTGCAAGTTCTCTCGTAGAAATATCACTGTTCACAAATAATATTGTACTGATACCTTGGTCTATATGTTCCTGAATCGTTGCAATTAGATCAATCAACTTCATTTGATCCGTATTAAATGCTGATTTGTAGAACCACATTGTTTCAGGTGATAAAAATGGCATAGGATAGAATGTTTCAGCATTACCATAAGTTCTACGTTCAATCTGATCAACGATCGGCATAACAGAACTTGTTGCATTTTGCACATAAGAGATACTTTGTGTCGGTGCAATAGCAAGACGATATGCATGGAATAGTCCATTTTCCATCACTTTTTCTTTAAGATCTGCCCAATCTTCTGGCGTTGGGATTGCTATCCCTTCAAAAAGTTCAACAACTTTGTCTGTTGTAGGTCTATAGTCTTTCGCAATATATTTGTCGAAATAAATACCAGATGCATAATCTGACTTTTCGAAGTCTGCGAATGTCTCATTTCGTTCAAGGGCAATTTCCATAGAGCGCTCTAATGAATAATAGTTTAACATCATAAAGAACGTCGCTGCGAATTCTTTCGCTTCCTCTGATTCATATCCAATTTTATTCTTTGCTAAGTAGCCATGTAGGTTCATGACACCAAGCCCAACCGAATGCAGTTCGCGATTTGCTTTTGCCACACCAGGAGCATTTTTAATATCCGCTTCATCACTCACAGTTGTAAGTGCATCCATACCAGTATGTACTGAATCTTTAAATTTCTTAGATTCCATTACATTCACAATATTCAATGATCCTAAGTTACATGAAATATCTCGTTTGATTTCATCTTCAGTGCCATAATCATTAATAATGGATGTTTCTTGTAATTGGAAGATTTCTGTACATAAATTGCTCATCTTAATCTGACCGATATTCGAATTTGCATGCACTTTGTTCGCATTGTCTTTAAACATTAAGTATGGATAACCCGATTGAAGTTGCGTTTGAGCAATCAAGTTTAACATTTCACGTGCATCTTTAGATTTCTTCATAATATTTGGATTTTCCACAAGTTCGTCATACATTTCATCAATGTTTAGATCGTCTAGCGTTAAACCATATTCACGTTCCACTGTATGTGGTGCAAACATAAAGAAATCTTTGCCCTCTTTCGCCAAATCAAAGAATTTACTTGGTACGATAAGTCCAGTAGAAATCGTCGATAAACGTAAGTCTTCATCAGCATTTACCTTCTTCGTATCCAAGAACTCGAGCACGTCATAATGGAAGATGTTTAAGTATACAGCACCTGCACCTGGACGTTGTCCTAGTTGGTCTGCATAACTAAATCCGCCTTCGAGCGCTTTAGCTACAGGTAATACACCTTTAGCCACACCTTTAATGCCTTTAATTGCTTCTCCTCGTGCACGTAACTTTGACAAGTTGATTGCAACACCGCCACCAATTTTAGATAATTGTTTCGCAGTTGAGTCGATATAGTTGATAGAATTTAAACTATCATCTACTTCTAATAAGAAACAAGATACAAGCTCACCGCGTCTTGCACGGCCTGCATTTAAAAATGTAGGTGTCGCCGGTTGATAACGTTGCTCAATCATCGCAGAGATTAATTGTTTCGCCTTATTTACATCACCTTTAGCTAAATATAGGCTTACAATAATAACATGCTCTTTATAATCTTCTAGATATTGCTGTTTATCATTTGTTTTCAATGCATAATCTTTAAAGAATTTACTTGCCGACATATAACTCGCAAAGTTAAATTCAATGTCTTGTGCATACTTAATAATATCGTTCAAATCTGTTTCGTTATATTCATTAAATAAATCATAATAAAAATCTTGTTCAACGAGATACTTAAGACGCGCAATCGGTGTATCAAATGTTATCGTTTTATCTTTTATTTCTTCTAAGTAAACTTTAAGCGCTTCTTGATCTTTATCAATATCAAAGAAGCCATCTTCTCGACGTTTTGTGACCTGGTTATTAAGTTCAATATGATTGTACTGTTTCTCTTGTGCGATATTCACTGATTTCTTCCACCTTTATATTAAATTCTTTCACATCTTTATCATTACCGTGTAGTTCAAACTTCATTAATAATGGCACATGATATGTACTACTTATTAAGTCTCCTGCACGTGCAAAGTTCTGACCCCAGTTTCTGTTACCGCTGGCTGCTACAGCTATTAAATTTGCACTATGACGGTCCAGAAACTGTCTAACTGGATTCGGTATCTCGCCAAACCCTATCGTTCCTGTTACAATGATATACGGTTCATTTATACCTTCCGCTTGATCCAGAGTTAATGTATTTGCATACTTTGTTTTCTGTATAAAACGTTTCACATTTCCAGTGAGCGAATAATAGACGATGAGCATAATATCACTCCTCTCATTTAAAAGCAGTTGTGAACAATAATATTAAAACTATCTTTAAAACTACTCAAAAATTTATGTATTATGTGCTTGACTTTTAGCAATTCGCAAGTATTGTGTTCGCATCAATACCGAACACAAGATATAGTGGTATATTTTCCAACAACCACAAGATATACGAATAATTATAGCATTTATAAAGGGGTTTTCAACGTTTAAACCTTGTAAAAATTTATATTTTTAGGGTTGACTTTTGAAGAAAACGAGCAAACCTTTGCTATTACTCACTTTGATAAACGTAAGAAATTTTGTATTTAAATTATTGAAAATATATTCATATTACTGAAAAAGGAGGACACATATGAATAATAAAATAAAAGGAATATTATGGTTGGTTGCTGCTTCGGTTGGTTTCAGTTTAATGGGTGCCTTCGTAAAGCTCTCTGGAGATTTGCCTGTCATACAGAAATCATTGTTTCGTAATATTATCGGAATAATCCTTCCTCTGTATTTCATATACAAGTATAAAGCGCCTCTTTTTGGTCATAGAGAGAACCAGCTAACGCTTATTTTAAGAAGTGTCTTTGGAATGATTGGTGTGCTTCTTAACTATTATGCAATTGACCGCATGGTGTTAAGTGATGCAGATATGCTGAATAAACTCAGTCCATTCTTCACTATTTTATTTTGTGCATGGTTTTTAAAGGAATATATTAGAAAGTATCAATTCATCAGCATGATAATTGCATTTATTGGTGCTCTATTTATCATTAAGCCGAATTTCAGTTCAGATATGTATATTGCCATAATAGGTGTCCTTGGCGCAATGTTTGCAGGACTTGCCTATACAACATTACGTGTACTCGGTTCAAAAGAGAAGTTCTATACGACTGTGTTTTACTTTTCGTTCGTATCAACAATTGTACTTATTCCACTCACATTGCTGACATATCAACCCATGACAAATGCGCAGATCATCTATCTGATTCTATCCGGCCTATTCGCTACGCTCGGACAATTCGGATTAACAATCGCTTATAGCTATGCACCAGCGAAAGATATTTCAATATTCTTTTATACGACTGTGTTATTCAGTGCAATTATAGGATTTATTCTATTTAATGAGACCCCGGACTTACTAAGTTATCTCGGATATATTATAATATTCTTTGCGAGCTACTATATGTTTGTAAAAGCAAAAGTGAAACAACATTAATCAGGAGGCTATTATGTCAGGAAGACAAAAAGAAGAATTACAGGATATTACGTTACTTGGTAATCAGAACAATAAATATTTATATGAATATGACCCGACAATATTAGAGTCATTTGATAACAAACATCAAGGTCGTGACTATTTTGTTAAGTTTAATTGTCCGGAGTTCACAAGTTTATGTCCGATTACAGGACAACCCGACTTCGCTGCAATTTATATCAGCTATATTCCAAATATCAAGATGGTTGAATCAAAGTCATTAAAACTATACTTATTCAGCTTCAGAAACCATGGAGATTTTCATGAAGACTGTATGAATATTATTATGAATGATTTAATTGAACTTATGGACCCACACTACATTGAAGTATGGGGTAAGTTCACACCGCGTGGTGGTATTTCAATTGATCCATATACGAACTACGGGCGCCCAGGAACTAAATATGAAGAAATGGCATCTTATCGTCTGATGAATCATGATTTATATCCTGAAACGATTACAAATAGATAGCACGGTATAACGAAGCTGAGAGATTTCAAAATCTCCGCTTCGTTATTTTTATTATTTACATTCTTTTTAAAATTATTCAAAATTCGAATTGTCTAAATATTCTTTTAGGTGTACAATATTATCTTATTATAGTATTTAAATTTGAAGGGGGAAAATGAATGTCTCAACATACAAGGGAAGAAATTGTAAATAGTATGCCGAGAACTGGATTCTTTGGACATCCTAAAGGTCTGTTTACACTTATGATAACTGAGTTCTGGGAACGTTTCAGTTACTATGGAATGAAAGCAATATTAGTTTATTACTTATATTATTCTGTTAAAGATGGCGGTTTTGGATTACCTGATGCACTTGCATTACAAATCGTATCAATATATGGTGCGATGATCTATATGAGCGGTGTGGTAGGTGCATGGCTTGCTGACCGATTTATCGGAACGCGAAAAGCCATATTATATGGCGCGATTCTCATCATGATCGGTCATATATTACTATCTCTACCGAATAACTTCACCTTGTTACTTGTCGCACTATTATTTATCATTTTAGGTACAGGATTGCTTAAACCGAATATTTCTTCAAATGTCGGAGAAATTTATGAGAAGAACGATCCGAAGGTAGATTCAGCATTCACACTATTTGTAATGTCTATTAACTTAGGTGCATTTATTTCACCATTAATTGTCGGATGGTTACAGAAAAATGCCGGATTCCATTACGGATTTGCTGTTGCAGCTGTCGGAATGTTCTTTGGATTAATTATTTATGTATTACGTGCTAAACCCACTTTAGGGCTATCTGGATTGGACATCCCAAACCCAGTAACACCTGAAGATAAAAAGAAAACACTCACATATGTAACAGTGATTGTTATTGCATTTGTAATTTATTTCTTATTCGCCCAACTTACTGGCAACTTAAACTTACAAACATTTATGTCACTTGTAACAGCACTGGGTATTGGTCTGCCAGTTGTTTACTTTATTATGATGTTCGTATCCAAAAAGACGACATCTGAAGAGAAATCACGTGTAGCAGCATATATTCCATTATTCTTAGCATCTGTTGTATTCTGGTCAATTCAGGAGCAAGGTTCAACAATCCTTGCTGCGTTTGCCGATAAGAATACACAGTTAGATTTAGCTAAAGTGACAAATGGTGCCATTAACTTTGTAATTCCACCAGCTTGGTTCCAGTCACTAAACCCATTATTTATAGTAACACTTGCACCACTATTTGCATGGTTATGGGTAAAACTCGGACGATTTAATCCACCAACAGTAGTTAAGTTCAGTATCGCACTATTTTTAGCAGGTTTCAGCTATGTCGTGATGGTTTATCCATTAACGCATAACGGTGATGCTTTAATGAATCCTGCCTGGTTAGTATTAAGCTACTTGCTAGTAACAATGGCTGAGCTTTGCTTATCACCTACTGGTTTATCAGTAACAACAAAACTTGCACCGAGTGTATTCGCATCTCAAATGATGAGTATATGGTTCTTAGCAAACACAGTCGCGCAGTTATTTAACGGTCAAGTACTCGTTAAATATTATGATACTGTTAATAACGCAACTTACTTCGGTAACATCGGAATGGTTACAATCGGATTAGGGATTGTATTACTTATTGTAAGTCCTTTTATGAAACGCTTCATGAAAGGGATTCACTAATAACTTTATAAATTTTAACACCCTTAAAGTATATAGGATGCTTTGAGGGTGTTTTTGAGTTGCTTAATATCGTGAAATTATTATATTAGTAATACATATTATAATTAATAGATTATATTAAAATAAAAACATAACACTTTAACTCTTTAAACGAAACTAGCATATCAACTTTTTGAAAATTTCGTCTTTTTAAAAAGTTATTGAATGATATTAATTTAATGGTAAAATTGTATTCTGAAATAACATTAATTTTCAGAATATTTTTATTACGGAAGGTGAAATTATGGAAACAACGAAATACTCCCGTGAAGAAATGGTACAAAGTGTACCACAGACTGGGTTTTTCGGACATCCTAGAGGATTAGGGATTCTATTCTTTGTAGAGTTCTGGGAACGCTTCAGTTATTATGGGATGCGCGCAATCTTAATTTATTACATGTATGATACGGTTGCTAACGGTGGGCTGGGTATGGATAAGACAACTGCCGCAAGTATTGGATCGATGTATGGATCATTGATCTTTATGACAGGAATTTTAGGTGGCTGGGTTGCCGATAGATTGATTGGTTCCCGAAAAGCCCTGCTCTACGGGGCAACATTAATTATGCTCGGACATATTGCAATGAGCTTACCGTTTGGAGTTCCTACATTTCTAGCATCTATGTTTTTAATTATTGTGGGATCCGGATTAATGAAACCCAATATTTCTAATGTCGTCGGCGGACTGTATCATAAAAATGATAGTCGTATGGATGGTGGTTTTGTAATTTTTTATATGTCTGTTAATATGGGTGCCTTTCTTTCCCCTTTAATTGTTGGTGCACTCCAAAAACAATATAACTATCATATCGGATTTCTAGCAGCAGCCCTTGGCATGGCGCTTGCATTAGTCGTATATATCATCTTCAATCGTAAATCACTCGGTTTAGTCGGAAATGAGCCTACAAACCTATTACAAGGCGAAGAAAAGAAACGTTACTCAAGAAACATTGTTATCGCAGCAATTGCACTTATTAGTATTATTGTAGTTACTTTAATGATGGGAATCCTTACATTTAATACATTTTCATTCGTCGTAACGATTCTCGGCATTGTACTCCCTATCGTCTACTGGTTCACTATGTATCGAAGTGAGGATGTGACATCAACTGAACGTTCAAGATTACTTGCATATATTCCATTGTTCTTAGCGAGTGTAATGTTCTGGGTCATTCAGGAACAAGGCGCAAATACCCTGGCATTATTTGCAGCTGAAAGAACTCAGCTGGACTTGAAACCTTTATTTGGTATTGATTATACGTTGCCAGCTGCATACTTCCAATCATTAAATCCATTATTTATCGTAATATTAGCACCTGTCATTTCGACATTATGGATTAAATTAGGTAAGCGTAATCCAACGACACCATTTAAATTTACTTTAGGGATTTTGTTTGCAGGATTGAGTTTCTTAGTGATGATTCTTCCATTAACACAAAATGAGACACACCTCATCAATCCGTTATGGCTAGTTTTATCTTTCTTACTATGTGTTATCGGAGAATTATGTTTATCCCCGACAGGTTCTTCAGTATCTGTTAAATTGGCACCTGTCGCATTTAATTCACAAATGCTAAGCTTATGGTTCTTATCGAATGCTACAGCTCAAGGATTAAATGCACAGTTTGTAAAACTTATAGAACCACTTGGTTATACGAAATACTTTATTTTTATTGGTACGATTGCCATGATACTATTTGTTATCATATTGTTAATGAATAGATGGATTTCAAAGAAAATGGATGGTATTCACTAGACACAGCGCCTATGCGCTGTGTTTTTAATTTAGGCAAATGAGGTATATAATATAACGTAACAAATAACAATAAGAAGGTGTCAATATGCATAAATTTGATAACGGCATATTATTTTATCACGATAAAGCAGGACAAGGTGATGTACACGAAATCATCGGAGAGGTTACAAAGCATCTATCACAGATAATTACCCATCTAACAATCTACAGAAGCTTAGAGCAAGGTGAGATCTATGAACTACTTACACAGTCCTCACAGCCATATGATATATTTCTTATTCTTGGTGGTGATGGTACTGTACATGAACTGATTAACGGGATGATTGATGGCGGCTACCATAAACCAATCGGAATCCTCCCAGGTGGCACATTTAATGACTTCACAAAAACGTTAAATCTAAACCCGGAACCTGTACGTGCTGCTACTCAGTTAATCGAGTCAGAAGTTAAATATTATGATGTGCTAAAGACTAATGAACGCTATGCACTTAACTTTGCAGGAATGGGTCTCATGGTTGATAACTCTGAAGGGGTCAATCCACAAGTAAAGAGTAAAATCGGCAAGTTCAGCTACTTCTTCTCTATGATCAAAAATGTCTCTAATCCTACCTTCTTTGAGTATGAAATTGAAGTTGATGGCAACAAATCATATGGTACATCTTCTATGATTATTATCGCAAACGGTCAGTTTATCGGCGGAAATCGCATACCACTATCTGAACTTTCACCAAGTGACGGCATTCTCAATGTATTCATCTTTAAAGATAGCGGCCTTAAATCATTTACAGACATGATCGGTGAGAAATCAGAAGTCAACTGGAATGAAATCAGTCAGAATATTGAACACATCGCCGGAGAACATGTTCATCTGAAAACAAAAGATGAACTGTCAGTAGATGTAGACGGAGAAATTGATCTTGTGACACCGCTTGACGTTACGATTGTTCCAAATAAAGTTAAGATCTTAACCGCGCCAGTGAATACATTATTTTAATAGATATAGATACTATCATTATTACGACAACACCCAGACCATATCTATATGGTCTGGGTGTTGTCGTTACGTATATAAAGCTTAGTATCTATTTATCCAGGAAATAACGTTCAACATCATTCCATGAATTTACTCTATCAAATTCAGAAATACTTCGGTTATGTACCGCATCAAAGATAATACCTTTACCTTTAAATGCGCGCAGCTGTCTCGGATTATCATCTATCAGATAATCTGTTCCAACAATGCTTTTATTACCGCAGAAGATAAAATGCTGTGGATCTAAAAATGGAAAATGCTCTCTCAGCCATTCATATTTTGCATCGAATGATGTCGGCACATCCATCGCAGCTGTAGCAATATAGACATCATAATGATGGTTGAGTCGCTCTACGACACGTACTGCATCAGGAAATACTTCTAAATCTCTAAAGAAACCTCGATCTAGTAACAGCTTGTCTAATTTATCCACGTGTTCTGGGTATTCTGTGCGAAGTTTCCTTTCGTACAAATCTTCTTTTGTTAAGGACATACCTGCACTTTCATTAAACTGAAAGATAACTTTCTTCAATGTATCTGCAAGTACTTCATCCATATCAATTGCAATTGACTGTCTCATCATAATCATCCTTTATCCTGTATTACTATTATTATAAGCAATCTAGATTGCTAATTGTAGTAATTTGATTAACTGAAGAATGAATGGAGTACTTTATGAACTTTTTCATTATCGTCACGCGTACCAATTGATATTCTTACCCCATTAGGCATCGGCCTAGCAATTACTCCACCCTTAATCAATGCTTCGAATAACGCTTCAGCCTGATTCGTCTTCACAAATATAAAGTTTGTTACGCTATCTATAAGGTGTTCTTTGTAATCCGCTTCAAAGAATTTATTACGTTCTTTATCATTATGAGCAACATAATCCTTTAAATATTGCTGGTCTTTTAATGCAGCAATTGCTCCGACTAGCGAAAGTGCTGTCACGTTAAACGGCAGCTTTACTTTATTGAACACATCAATATATGCTTTAGATGTTATGGCATATCCTACACGTAGTCCTGCTAATCCATAGGCTTTAGAGAATGTTCTGAGCACAATCAGATTTGGGAAGCGTTTAAGTAACGCTACGCCATCTGGATAATCCTCACGCAGAACAAATTCAAAGTATGCTTCATCCAGTACGACCATTACATCTTCATGTACACTTTCTAAAAATCCAGTTAATTCTGTTTCAGTAACATAAGTACCTGTCGGATTATTCGGGTTACAGATCCAGATGATACTTGTCTCATCATTCATCTTATCTTTAAAACTTTCCAGATCAAACTCCCCTTCCTTCAACGGTACACTGACCACTTCATTATCTTCAATCAGTGCATGTGTCGTATACTGAATAAAAGTACCTTCACTCGTCAGGATGTGGCCTTTGGGATTCAGACGTGCACGCGAAATCATCATGATAATTTCATCTAATCCAGCTCCTATGAGAATTTGGTCACTATCTACCTGATAGAAATGAGCGAGTGATGCTTTTAAGTGTACCGCTTCTGGATCAGGATAATAGTTGAGTGCATCTTGTGAGCGAATGGCTTTGTATACTTCCGGGGACGGGCCCATTGGATTTTCATTCGATGCCAGTCTGCTGAAGTCTCCCTCAACATTAAACTTGCGCTTTAATGCTTCCTCTGATAATCCCGCCTTGTAGACGCCTAGACTTTCTAGTTGTGGTTTCATATTAGACCCTCCAATTCATTTTATATTATGATAGAGAAAATAAAAAAAGATAGCAAATTTTTGCTATCTTTTTAACAAATTAATTTATTTTATAATCTTTTCTTTTTTTAAATATGCCTTTGCGACACTTTCTGGCGTCTTATTGTTATATGCAACCTCATAGTTCATCTTCTGCATTTCTTCATCCGTAATCTTACCTGCAAGTTCATTTAATGCATCGACAACCTGTGGATGTTCCTCAATTGTACTTTGTTTTAATAAAGGCGCACCCTGATATGGTGGGAATAGGTGTTTATCATCTTTCAGCACGACCATATCATATTTCTTAAGTTCTGCATCCGTTGAATAAGCGTCCATCAGATCTATCTTATTCTGATCAATTGCCTGATAACGAATCTTCGGTTCCATCGTCTTCACGTTATTAAACTTGATATTATATTTCTTCTGGATTCCTTTGTAACCATCATTTCTATCATTAAATTCTAAAGTAAACCCTACTCTGATATCATCTTTCATCTTTTCAAGATCAGATATCGTTTTTAAGTTATGTTCTTCAGCATAACTTTTCTTTACTGCGAGTGCATATGTGTTGTTGTATTTCATTGGTTTTAGTAAAGCCATATCATATTTTTTCTTCAGACTTTCATTAGCCTGCTGATAAACTTCAGCTTCTGTCGTTGCCTCAGGATCTTCTTTAGTGATTTCTCCAAGCACTGTCCCTGTAAACTCCAGGTAGCCATCAATATTATCTGATTTCAAAGCATTGAATAAAAATGTTGTCTTACCCATACCTGGTGAAACCTCAACTGAGACATCCGTCTTTTCTTCAATGACATATTTGTACATATTTGTAATAATCTCTGGTTCTGTTCCAAGCTTCCCTGCAAATTTCAGCTTCTCTTCTTTACCAAATAATAAAGGTCCTACTGCTACAAGTAAAAATACAAGCAGCATCACACCGAGAATGTAGATAAGCTTTCTGTAGCTCAATTTCTCCATACGCTTTAACAGGAAGTCAAATATTAATGCAAGTAGTGCTGCCGGAATTGCTCCTAACAGGAGAATGCTTGTATTATTACGGTCTATACCAAGAAGAATTAAATCTCCTAAGCCACCCGCACCTATAAATGCTGCAAGTGTCGCAGTACCGATGATCAAGACCATCGCTGTTCTGATACCAGCCATAATGACCGGCATCGCTAAAGGAATTTCAACCTTTGTCAGCTGACGGAATGTATTCATACCGATTCCGCTCGCTGCCTCTTTCAGTGAAGGATCTACTTCTTTGATCCCTGTATATGTATTGCGCAGAATCGGCAGTAAAGCATAGATGACGAGGGCTATGATTGCTGGCACTCGACCAATACCGAATAGTGGAATCATCAACCCGAGCAATGCAAGAGATGGAATTGTCTGTAATACCGCTGTCACATTAATAATAGGTTCAGCAATCCTCGAATGACGTGTCAAATAGATTCCAATCGGTATCGCAATGAATGTTGCAATTAATAAAGCAATAAATGAAATTTGAATATGTTCGAACAATGCCTGCAATAATTCATACTTACGTTCTGAAAATGTCTGCCATAACGTATTCATTACATCGCCTCCTTACTCAGTTGACGTAATACGTCATTGCGTGATATAACACCAATTCTTCTTGTATCTTCCATTACAGCGATATATTCATGCTCAGTGAGTAAGGCATAGACATCATGCAATGAAGTATCCGGTGCTACTTGTGCTGAAGTAGCTACATCGATTGGCCTCATTATATTTCTAGCATATTGCTTAATTTGCACCGCATCACCCATAAATGTCTTAACAAATTCATTATTCGGGGCATTGATGAATGATTCAGGTGTTCCAATCTGTTCTATCTTCCCATTATTCATCAAACATATTCTATCACCAAGCTTCAAAGCTTCAGATAAATCATGTGTAACAAAGATTATCGTCTTCTTAATTTCTGATTGAAGACGAATGAGATCATCCTGCAGCTTTTCACGTGAGATAGGATCTAGTGCACTAAATGGTTCATCCATCAATATTACTGGAGGATCCGCCATTAAAGCACGAACAACACCTACACGTTGTTTCTGTCCACCGGATAATTCATCAGGATAACGATGTAAATATGCTTCGCTTTCAAGTCCAACCATATTCAATAAGCGCACCGCATCTTTATCGATACGTTCTTGAGACCATTTCTTCATAAGAGGCACTTGACTAATATTCTCCTTAATTGTCATATGAGGGAATAGTGCAATTTGTTGTAGCACATAGCCGATATCCCAGCGCATCTCATCAAGTTTGTAATCACTGATAGGTCGATCTTTAAAGTAAATGTAACCTTCTGACAACGGAACCAATCTGTTGATCATCTTCAATGTCGTTGTCTTTCCACTACCCGAAGGTCCGATGATAACAAAGAATTCTCCTTCTTCAATTTCAAAGTTGATATCATCCACAACCGTATTTTCACCATAACGTTTCGATACATGTTTAAATTTTATCATGTTGCACCTCTTATAGAATTTAATGTAATATATATAACCTAAACTCTAGAAGTTAAACAACACATTAGCTTACATAATCCTGAATCACTTCAATAAATTTTGGGCAGTAATGTTTTAGCTTATATGATCCGACACCTTCGATTAGTATCATATCTTCTTTAGAAACAGGTTTTTTATCAGCAAAGAGCTCAAGTGTATGATCAGAAAATATAGTAAATGGTGGTATATCCAGCCGTTCACTTAATTCTTTACGTGCGGTCTTAAGTGCCCTTAACAATGTATCATCTATAGCACCTATCGTTGTAATTTTTACTTTCTCATTGTATTGATTCGGTTTATAATATGTCATCACCTGTTCATCATTAAATAAGATGGCTTTTGCTGCTTCATCACAATATAGATAGTGATCATGGATTCTTATATAGCCATTAAAGATTAACGTATCGATAAATGATTGCACAGCGCTCGCCTCATAGTCCTTTAATAACCCAAAAGTAGAGAGCTTGTGCAGTGATTCGTTGTGAATCTGATCATCATTTTCTCCGTGCAGCACTTTAGAAAGCAGGTGTTTAGTTACAGGAATCTTTATGCGGATGAGACAACTTAATATTTGTTTCGCTTCTGTCGTCATATTATAATTCTCATCCTGGCTCAGACAGTTAGAGCACTGACCACAATTTTTCAGTGGTTCATTTGGATTAAAGTAATTAATGATGGTTGACTGCAGACAGCGCTTCGTCTTCGTATATTGAATCATTTTACTCAGTTTGTCTTTCTTTAATTCCTGCACTGGTTCAGGCGCTGTCTCAATAAAGAAATGCTGCAACTTAATATCCGCTTCTGAATACATTAAAATACACTCACTCTTCAAACCATCACGGCCTGCTCGCCCTGCCTCCTGATAATAGCTCTCTAAGTCCTGCGGCATATTATAATGAATGACATATCTGACATTGGATTTATCAATCCCCATTCCAAATGCATTCGTTGCAATCATTACCGGAATATCATCTCGAACGAAAGCACTTTGATTACGTTCTTTTTCTTCCTTCTTAAGTCCGGCATGATAGAATGTATGACGAATCTGATTCACTTCAAACACTTCACTTAACAACTCTACTTGCTTTCTTGTGCTAGCGTAGATAATTCCTGATGCATCACTATGACTCTTTATATAGTCAATCACCATCTTTTGTTTCTGATACGTCGGGTCTACGATGAACTTCAAGTTTTCTCTTTTTGTACTTGTTTCAACAACATGCTCCAGTTGAATATGCAGTAAGCTGCATATATCCTCCTTAACATCTACGGTAGCCGTAGCTGTTAATGCCATAAGCGTAAAATGGTGAGGTAACGTCATCACCTTTTGTACGACGTCACGGTAGCTGGGTCTAAAGTCATGTCCCCATTTTGATATGCAATGTGCCTCATCGAAAGCGACAAGTCGAATATCAAGGGCGTATAACAGCTGCTGAAAAGAATGATTATCAAATCGTTCAGGCGCAACATACAGAAATTGACACTCACCTGAAATTAATTGCGTTTCAACTGCACGCATTTCCTGTTTCGTTAATGAAGAATTGATATAGCTAGCTTTAATACCACTCGCATTGAGTGCATCCACCTGGTCTTTCATCAATGAGATGAGCGGGCTTATGACGAGCGTCAATCCTCCTTTGTAGATGCCCGGCACTTGATAGCATATAGATTTCCCGCCACCTGTCGGAAGAATGCCAAGTGTCGGAATATTATTTATCGCATAATCTATTAATTGTTGCTGTCCGGGCCTAAAGCTGGAATAACCAAAATACTCTTGTAATATGTGTTTCATAACCTACTCCATTCGTGCAGAAAGTTCATCCCATTCTTCAAAGTATGTTTCATATAGTATTTCTTTCTCCTGACGTTCAGTCGTCAATTGATTGAGTTTATCATAATTTGTCGTCTCTTGTGCAATTCTATTATCAATATCTGCAATGTCCTGTTCTAATGATTCAATCGCATCTGTCAAAAATTCAAAGCGGCGTTTGTCTTTATAGGATACACGTTTTGTTCCCTTTTCTTGATTTTTATGTTTCTCACTTTTCTCTGGCGACTGTATGGTAATATTGCTCTCTATCTGTGATTTGAAGTCCAGGTAATCTTCAAAATCCCCTAGTATTTTATGAACTGTATTTTCATGTACATACCAATAGGAAGTCACTGCTTTATTCAGAAAATATCTATCATGGCTGACCGTGATGACAGCACCTTTAAATGACTCAAGATACTGTTCTAATACGGTCAATGTCTCTGTATCCAGATCATTTGTCGGTTCATCCAGCAATAATACGTTAGGTCCTTGAATCAATATACTTAGTAAATAGAGGCGCTTACGTTCTCCACCACTCAGTTTACTAATATAGGTACCGTGAACAGCGGACGGAAATAAGAAGCGTTCCAGTAATTGCGTAACGGAAATCTTTTCACCTGTAGAAGTGAAACCTATTTCAGCTTTCTCTCTTAAAAAGTCGATCATACGCATATCTTTTTCCAGTTCCATCTCTACTTGTCGGTAATATCCGACTCTCACTGTCTGGCCTACTTTGATCGTCCCCGTTTTTAGTGTAAGCTCTCCAGCCAGCAGATTCAATAGCGTGGACTTTCCTGTGCCGTTCTGACCAACAATACCGATACGATCTGTCGTCTGCACAATATCACTGAAGCTTTCAAATAATATTTTATCGTCAAAGTGCATCCCAACCGATTCTAGTTCAAATACTTGCTTACCAAGACGCTTATTTTGAAGATTGATTTCCATCGTTTCCGATTTCTTCTGCGCTTTCACTTTATCTTCTATATCACTGAAACGGTCAATTCTCGCCTGCTGTTTCGTTGTTCTCGCTTTCGCACCTTTGCGCATCCAGGCGAGTTCTTGTTTATACAATTGCTTTTCCTTCTGTTCCTGATTGGCAAGGATAAGTTCATCTTCGGCTTTTTGAACGACGTAATCTTCATAGTTACCACGATACTGATAGAGCTTACCATTTCTTAATTCAACAATACGGTTCGTAATCTCATTCAGGAAGTAACGGTCATGTGTCACTATGAGAACAGCTTTGTTATAGTTTTTTATGAACTGAATGAGCCAATATATGGATTCAAAATCAAGGTGGTTGGTCGGTTCGTCAAGTAACAGTAAATCAGGTGCCTTAAGTAAAGATTTTGCAAGCGCAACACGCTTCTTCTGTCCACCGCTAAGTGTAGTAATCGGCGCCTCAAGATTCAATATTCCGAGTTTCGTAAGAATTGCTTCTGCAGAGCTGCGATATGTAAATCCATCCATTTGTTCAATTTGCGTCTGAACTTCACTAAGTTCATGTGCCAATGTGTCATTATAATCTGATTCCATCTGTTTTAATATGTGATTATATTTCTTAAACAACTGCATCACTGGATGCGCACGGTCCAGCACATTATCAGTAATTGAAAGTGATTCATCTAGTACAGGCGATTGTGCTGCGTACTCGATTGTAAATCCATTAGGATGAGTCACTGTTCCATTATGTTCCTCTATTTCAGCAATACATTTTAACAGCGCACTTTTACCTGTTCCATTGATACCAACAAGTGCAATTTTATCGCCGGTTGAAATGCTTAAGCTAAGGTTTTCGAATACCGTTTTTACACCGTACTGCTTTGTCAAATTTTCTATTTTATATGCTTCCATAATATAAACTCCCACTTATTTTCTTTATTTCATATAAGAAACAATATCTCATTAAACACGTATATGATATAGTTATGTATTATAAATATCAATATAATATTATACAGTTTTTTTATAAGGAGGTACATATGTTCGAATGGTTTAGTGAGTTATCACCAATGGTACAGGCTGGAATCGCAGGAATCTTTACATGGCTGATGACAGGACTTGGTGCGTCTATCGTATTTTTCTTCAAGACTGTAAATAATAAAGTGCTGAATACGATGCAAGGCTTTGCCGCGGGCGTTATGATTGCTGCATCCTTCTGGTCTTTGTTATCACCAGCAATCAGTTTTAGTGAAGACAATGGCGTAACACCATGGTTACCAGCTGCAATCGGCTTTTTATTAGGCGGTCTCTTTATCCGCCTGCTCGATGTCGTTATTCCACATATCCATCCAAATGCCTCTAATCCTGGGCATGTTAATGAAGGACCATCAACAAATCTTAAGAAATCTACATTACTTTTTTTAGCAATTACGATGCATAATATTCCTGAAGGATTAGCTTTAGGTGTCGCATTTGGTGGTGTTGTCAGCGGGAATAGTGCTGCACTAATGGGTGCAATAGGGCTTGCAATCGGTATTGGTATTCAAAACATACCTGAAGGTTCAGCATTGTCTTTGCCAATACATGGTGATGGTAAGTCTAAGATGAAAGCATTTAATCTCGGACACGGTTCAGCAATCGTCGAACCGATATTTGCAGTAATCGGAGCAGGTGCTGTTTTACTTGTAACGCCACTCTTACCGTACGCACTTGCATTTGCAGCAGGTGCAATGATATTCGTAGTCGTAGAGGAGCTGATACCAGAATCTCAGTCTGGAGATAATACAGACTTAGCTACAATGGGACTCATGGTCGGATTTACAATTATGATGATATTAGACGTCGCACTGGGCTAAGGTTGAAAAAAATGCGATTCTTGGCCCTCAGCAAAATAAAAACGGCGCCAAGAAAATGTTCTTTGTTTTCTGCGTCGTTTGAATTTTGTCGCCAGGGTCAGCATTTTTTTCACCGTCAATAATCATTTATACATCGCTGAATTTAATAAAAAATGCGATTCTTGGCCCTCAGCAAAATAAAAACGGTGCCAAGAAAATGTTCTTTGTTTTCTGCGTCGTTTGAATTTTGTCGCCAGGGTCAGCATTTTTTTCACCGTCAATAATCATTTATTCATCGCTGAATTTAATAAAAAATGCGATTCTTGGCCCTCAGCAAAATAAAAGCCGGTCAATATAGAAAACAATTTAAGTTTTCTATATTGACCGGATTTCTTTATTATTGAGATACGTCACCATTATCATAATGGTATTTTGAAGCGTTAATTTTCTCAAACTCTGGATTGTTATAGAATCTTAACAAGTCACCATTGATAAGCGCATCAGACATTTCTAATTCTTTTTCAGCTTGTCTTTTTATTGTTTCTGCTGCAGCCTCTTGCTTTTTATCTGTTAGAGGCTGGTTTGTTTTGTTACTATAAAAGATACCATTAATCGATTTATATTCTGATGTTATGAAATCACCATTTCTAAAAGTTACAGTGTCCTTGTGCTGTTTAGAGAATAAATCCGTCCCAAACATCACATATGGTTTAGCGTCAATTCCAAGTAAATGTAATAACGTCGGTGCTACGTCTATCTGAGCTGCATACGTATGATCTACCTTACCTTCAACACCTGGCACTTTAAGGAATAGACCTGTACGCTGTAGGTCCATAAATTTTGTTGGCGTAATTTCTTCGCCTAATAATTTTGCCATCGCTTTATTATGGTTTTCAGATATACCATAATGATCACCGTAAATTAATATTACAGAATCATCATAGAGTCCTTCCTTTTTCAAATCTTCTATAAACTGCTGAACTGCTTCATCTAGATATCTTGCAGTTTGTACATACCCGTCGACAGTAGGGTTACCTGTTTCAGGTGAATCTATTGTTGCTTCAGCTTTATCAATCGTAAATGGATAGTGATTTGTTAATGTGATCAGATGAGAGTAAAACGGTTGTTTCTCATTCTTTAAATATGGGATTGACTCTTTAAAGAACTCTTTGTCTTTCAATCCTAAGTTCTCTAAGTTTTTCTCGCTCATATCATAATACGTCGCATCATAGAATTTATCGATACCGAAGTGTTTATACACCTGATCTCTGTTCCAGAATGTTTTATAATCTCCATGCATAACAGAAGTTGAATATCCTTGTTGCTGATTCATAATCGCAGGTAACGACTGATACGTATTATCACCTTTCAATGAATAAGCTGAACCTTGCTGCAAGCCATAAATTGAGTTATCCATCGTTAATTCTGAATCGCTTGTCTTACCTTGGCCAGTCTGATGGAAGAAATTATCATAATAAATAAAATCTTTATTTCCTGAAGCAAGTGAATTTAAGAATGGTGTTACTTCCTCGCCGTTCACTTTATAGTTGATCAAGAATGTCTGGAAGCTTTCAAGATGAATCTTAATTACATTCTTCTCTTTAGCAATACCGAATGTAGCACCATTTGGTGCAGCATATTTCGTTTTTGTATATGACTGTACTTGCGCTAAGTCATCCGAACTCGCATGTGCTTTTTGCTGGCTATTCTGAATCGTCTGGATACCGTCATATACGGTAAAGTTATACGGCCCAAGATATTTGACTAAATATTTATGGTCAAACGTTCTTGTTAATAATTCGGGACGATCCGTTTCAGCAAAGGCCAGGTTCAGGAAAAATAAAGATACTGAAACACCCATTACAACCGGGATATACTTTTTCTTGAATGAACGTGTAGAAAAGTACTGCTTTTTCATCAATAATAAATATAAGAATACAAAAATATCCAGGAAATATATAAAGTCATACCATTTAAATGAACTCCACAACGCACCTGACATTGATTCTACGTTGCTCACCTGGTTTAATGTACTAAAAGTAATAAAATCTGAGAAAAATCTGAAGTAAACGACATTAGAATAAAGAAGGAATGTTAACAGAAACCCTCCAATATAAATAAACCAATAAGCTTTTCTACCTTTAAAGAATAAAAACACACTTAAAATTAGTGCCACCAAACTATAGGGGTTCATCAGTAATATTAAGTTCTGGATTAATCCTTTAACGCCTAATGATAAATCAATATAATAGGCAAAATATGTCTTTATCGAAACTGTGATAACAGTTAACAGGAAAAACATAAAAACTGTAATCCTTTTATCTTTCATCTTCATACCTCCATTTATTCAGACTATCTATATACTTCAGACAATATTTTTATTTAATGATGTTTATAATACTTACAATTAATTATTCTTTGTAACAGTCTTGTAATATTTATCGTACAATATATTAATTTATACTTATTCGCAACAATTTTCAAGTATTATTACTTAAAAATGATAACAAATGTGTAATTTGTTTCTTTAGAGCATTTATTTACTTAACTCAATATTGTGCTGGAAAGCAATTTGATGCATAACCGTTTTAATCCAGTTTTCATAACTTTCTTTTTGACGCACCATCTCTTCTTGATCCACCCATTTAAATAACAGCTTCGAACCGGGTTTCTTCTGGGAAAGCTTAGCGAGATGATAATCTGCGATATAAGCGAACTGAACATAATCATCATCTTGGGTAATGTGCTTCAAAGATATCGCGATGTCATGCTGATGCGTAATTTGTAGTGTACCGCAGCGCTCAACAGAAACGTTATTATTTGAAATCAACTTCACTTTCTGCCCTTCCAGTATAAACCCCGTTCTATCAAAGTGCTGCGTCACTGTATAAGTGTCTTGTGTCAGCTGTTTTCTTGATAAAGTATCGAGTGCTGCTGTACTGATAATATGAAATACATCTGAATAATAAAGTCGCGCGAGCGAATAGGCATCGATTCCCCAAGTAGCGCACTTCTGATGTTCTAGGTTATCAAACATTTTTTTGTGGAGTTCGTTATAATCACGTTCAAGCTCGATTCGTGTTCCCGCCTTTAAGACAATGTTGCCGCTCAGATTGTTTACAAAGTGCATCCCACCTGCAACAGCCATATATACACGCGTCCCTTTTTTGGGCTGGCGAAACTTCAGCACGTCACCTTTTTCCATTAAATGCACTTTAAAAGGTGCAATCTCACGCTCGTCTGTATAGGCATAGAATTCTGCGCCGGTTAACGCAATCAGCGTACGTTCTTCAAAACGTATCACTGGTGCAGTGAAGGTCATCTCTAACGTTTCTCTCGTTATATCATTACCAAGTAATGCATTACCTAATATATGCGCCAGACTATCACAGGGTCCAGACAGTGAAGTTGCTGCATATGCGACATCATTGATCTGCTGCAGACTCGTAAATACGCCCGTCGTTTCGAATACAATTGACATTTGATTGCTCCTTTATAATTATTATAAATTCATTTACATAACCATACATCAGCCCAAAGACCTAAAAAAACTACCGATAACTATGATCGGTAGAATAAATTTGAAAAATCAATCAATATATTCTGAAAGCAAAACGTTATTACCGCAACAACTAATAATGCGCCGAACATTGTTATATAAAGATAAATATAAGCTTGTTTTATATTTTGAGCTTTGAACTCGTCGATAATTACCCTGTTCATTATGTAGACGCCAAGCGATAAACCTGTCAGTAACATCAGTATGATGATTATATTTAAAAACATTGCATCACCTAATCTCTCAATAATTTATACTATATTGTAACTTAAATTTTTTATTTGCGCATCAATTACAAAATGATTTTCACTTCAGACCACTCTCTTAAACTATTGATCATATAAACAGTGAGTCGTCCAGATGCGTACATTTCTATAAATTCTTCAATCGTGATATCCTGTTCTGAAACCTTGCCCTCATCTAGTAGCTGCTGTTTCATGCAACCTTCAAGAATATACTGCTGCGCACTCGGTGTATAATAGTTATCATTAATTTTATAGACTAAATTTCCTATATTAAATTCTAAGAGATACCTATCATAATATAGTGCAAGCTCCTGCTCTGGCTGTGTATAGTGGGTACGGACGGAAGTCTTATGCTGATAGAAGCGTTCTTCACCTTGCACAGATGGGAGGAGCTCCGCAGTAAATACTTTCTTATCTGGTAACGGTTCTGTCGTAGCATTTAAATTTCCATTTACACTAAGTGCAACTCTATACCTTCCATTCTTTGGCTTATTATCACGAATAAATGCTTTTACATTGTCTAAATCTACATTAATATTAAATGCTATAATGCCATGCCATAATCGTTCCAGATGGTACTTTTCTCTTTGGATAATACTATCAGTAACGCGCATCGTCTCAATTAATTCGAAGCGTGGCTGCACGACTTGTGTCTTTGCGATAATTTCTTCATATTCCGCTTGTGGATGTGAGTCAATTGTAATCCCACCGCCTGCGCTATATACCGCTTCATTATGGTGCAAGGAGATTGTACGAATCGGAATATTAAATATCATATAATCATCCGGCTTAATAAAACCAATCGTGCCACAATAAATTCCTCTTGGTGACTCCAGTTCATTAATGATTTTCATCGTCGAAATTTTAGGTGCACCAGTAATTGAGCCACATGGGAAAAGCGCACGCATAATTTCATACAATGAATGGTTGTTATTCGTTGCCGTAATTGTTGAAGTCATTTGGAATACTGTTTGATATCGTTCCACTTCAAACAGTTGATCGACCTTCACACTGCCCTTTTTCGCGATACGACTTAAATCATTACGCAATAAATCGACGATCATCACATTCTCTGCTTTATCTTTACTTGAGTTTTTGAGCCGTTCGTAGTTTTTAGCATCTTCAGCTTCGTTACTGCCACGCTCAAGCGTACCTTTCATCGGTTTCGTTAACAGCTGATTATTCAGTACATCATATTGGAAGAAGAGTTCCGGTGAAATGCTGATGATGTAATCGTCCCCATCTTCTACATAAGCCGTATAGTTGCCGTTTTGTGCACTCAAGTATTGATAGAGTGCGTATGGATCTTCTGTTAATGTCGCTTTAAGTCGTGTCGTATAATTAACTTGATACGTGACACCTTGTCGAATATATTCCTGGATAGATTCTACAGCTTTCATGATTTCTTCAGCAGATTGTTCAAAAGTAAACTGTGTTTTTAATGGTTCTGCATTTACATATTCAAATGCATCATAATCTTCAAAGTAATAAAACAATGCAAGAGGCCCATCTATATGATGAACTTTCATAAGTGGATTAAACAGTTTCGCCGCTTCATATTTAATCGCAGTGACAACATATAGTCCACTCTCTTCTGCTTCTGTTAAAGCATTTAGCATACCGTCTTCTGTATACACTCTATCTACTTTTACAGGATTCGTAAAGGTATATTGAACAGGCATCGTCGTACCATCGCGATAGAGCTGAAAGTTAATGACCGCGCGCATGAAATTCACGTCCTAACGATAAGAAATTGTTGAGCATCATATAGCCGGAAGTTGTGAGTACAGATTCTGGATGAAACTGAATACCGTAAATCGGCCATGATTCATGTGCTACACTCATCACAATATTATCCGTTATACCGGTAACGATTAATGGCCTTTGAATCTTGTCCATCGTTCCTAAAGAGTGATACCTTGCAACTTGTGCCGGCGCTTCTACACCTTGATATAAGTCTGTACCGTCATGTTCTACATGGCCGATATGCCCGTGTACTGGTGACAGCTTCTTAATTTCATGATTAAAGTGCTGCACGATCACCTGAAAACCAAGACATATGCCAAGAATCGGAATACGGTCTCCGAATGTATCGATAACTTTATGTGCGATAATTGCTTCTGCCGGATGTCCCGGACCTGGTGATAGAATAATAAATTCCGGCGATAATCGATCTATATGTTCAATGGTCACAACTTTAGAACGTACGACGTGAACAGTTTCATCCATTGCCTCTAAATAATGAACGATATTATATGTAAACGAATCATCGTGATCTATCATTAAAATCATAAACTTCACTCATTTCTAAAAACGTTTTCTTGAAGTAACAGATATTATTATACACGCTTTTCTGTTATAATGAGTAGCGAATTCAATATAAGAGGTTCCTAGCGCACACCCTCTATAAAAAACTAGAACGACACCGCTAGGATTGGTGTCTTTTTTAATGGAGTGAATATAATGAAACAACTGAATTCTAACAAAGCACTGGTCGTCTTTAGTGGCGGTCAGGACAGCACAACGTGCATGTTCTACGCGATGCATCATTATGACGAGGTAGAACTTGTAACCTTTAACTACGGACAACGTCATGCTCTTGAAATCGATATCGCAAAACAAATTGCAGAAGAACAGAATTTAAAACATCATGTCCTTGATATGTCTTTACTGTCACAGTTATCACCGAATGCATTGACGCACCACGACTTAACAATCGAAGAGGATGATATCCCAAATACCTTCGTTCCTGCGCGTAACTTGCTGTTTATGAGCTTTGCAGCGGCACTTGCGTATCAGATTAATGCGAAGCATATCATTACCGGCGTATGCGAAACTGACTTCTCAGGGTACCCTGACTGCCGTGATAACTTTATTAAGTCGTTGAATGTCACGATTAACTTATCGATGGATCTAAACTTTGAAATTCATACACCATTAATGTGGCTTGATAAGAAAGAAACTTGGGCGCTTGCAGATACGTTAGGACAACTGGACTATGTTCGTAACAAAACATTAACATGCTATAACGGAATCCCTGCAGACGGCTGCGGGGAGTGCCCAAGCTGTAAACTGAGAAATAAAGGTCTTGACCAATACTTGCAAGAAAAAGAAAATGGTGATTTATAATGATGCAGCAACTATATCCTCAAGTGAATCATAATTATGCATTTGAACTGAACAAAGATATTAACTTCTCTGCCGCACACTTTATTCCGAATGAGAAGGCAGGTGTATGCAGCCGTGTTCACGGACACACATACTTTGCGAATGTAACAATTGGTGGTAATGAACTAGATGAAATGGGCTTTCTCGTTAATTTCAGAGATATAAAATCTATTATCAATGATACGTTTGACCATCGTTTAATGAATGATTTAGAAGCATTTCAAGGCACACCACCATCAACAGAAAGCGTTGCGAAGCTCATATTCGAAAAAATTGAAGCACATTTAGATACACTTTCACATGGACCAAAAGTGCTGCAAGTCTATTTACGTGAAACACCAACAAGCTACGTATTATATAGAGGTAAACGATAATGAAGATACCTGTACTAGAAATATTCGGTCCAACGATTCAAGGTGAAGGTGCAGTTATCGGGCGCAAGACGATGTTTGTCAGAACAGCAGGCTGTGACTTCAGCTGCGCTTGGTGTGACTCGAAGTTTACATGGGATGGTACGATGAAAGATGAAATTGAAATGTTATTACCCGAAACAATCTATGAACGTCTTCAGTCTATTGCACCTAATCAGTTTAATCATGTCACGATATCGGGTGGTAATCCTGCGCTGATAAAAAATTTAGCTGGATTTGTATCGTTATTACACGATAAAGGTATTGAAGTGGCGCTCGAAACACAAGGTACGAAATTCCAGAGCTGGATGACTGAAATCGATCAGTTGACGATTAGCCCGAAACCGCCAAGTTCAACGATGACACACGATTTAGACCAGCTGGACGCTGTGATTCGTGAGCTGGATTCAGATAAAGTAACATTAAAAGTGGTTATCTTTAATGATGAAGATTATCATTTCAGCAAAATGATCCATAAACGCTACCCACATATTAAAATGTATTTACAGGTTGGTAATCCCTATCTTGATGATACTGTAGAAGACCATACTTCAAGACTACTTTCACATTATGAAACATTAATCGATAAAGTAATGCCGGACAGTGAAATGAATGATGTGTATATAACGCCACAACTGCACACATTGCTCTGGAGTAACAAAAAAGGTGTATAATAATCATTGTGTTTCATTTTATGTAAACGTTATAATTGAAACACGATTGAAATTTAAGGAGACACTTTATGAGTTACTTGCTGATAGGAAATTTATTAATGACGCTCTTCGTATTTCTGTTCTTTAACTTTAAAGAACAGAACATGACATATATTCATTTGAATATATCTACGATGATCGTAGTGTTAACGAACTATCCATTACTTGGACATGCAAACTTTATTTCTAAAACATTCGTGCTTTTTATCGGTTCGATAAGTATCATGCATCTATACTTACGCTATTATCATTCCGATAACTATAACATCTATATTCACTATAAATGGCTGCACTTATTATTAGCTTTACTCTTTAATATATCAATACCATTTATTATTATACATAGTGACGAATCTGTTTATTTATCAAGTCCATATTTGAGCGTTTCATTTTTTATCATCGGTCTTATTATGTATCAGCTATCAGAAGTAAACGGTACAGTGAAGTGGTTTCAGTTTGAATATTTAAATATATACAAATATATTAATCATCCGAAACGTATCGGAGAATATTTATTTGCAATCAGTTTTATACTACTAGTAATGTTTATTCCATATAATTACGTCTATTTCATTTTAGGAATACTATACATCATTTATATTAAAAAAAGCTTACTGTTTAACAATCTATAAGCTTTTTTATGATTATATTAAAATTAATTTTCATTAATTTTAATAAAAATGTTTATCTCCTTTTTTACGTGGTATTTATGAATCATAAGCGAAACGCTTATAAACGTTTTTATAATATTCGTTTAAATTGTTTAATATAGGAGGAAATTATTATGTTCGGATTTATTTTAATGTTAATTATGGGTGGTCTGATTGGTTGGATCGCTGGTATGATTATGGGTACTGATATTCCTGGTGGAAAAATCGGTAACATCATCGCTGGTCTTTTAGGTGCATCAGTTGGTGGCAAATTATTAGGTACATGGGGTCCTGAAATGTGGGGCGTGTACGTTTTACCAGCATTAGTAGGTACAATTCTATTAATTGCAATCGTATCAATCGTATTACAATTAATGCACAAACGTCGTTAATATACGGCAAACAGTAAGAGCAGCGAATTCGCTGCTCTTATTTTTATGTGATGATATTAAAAAATAAACCGATAAATATTGTAATATACACCGCATTCGCAATTTCCAGCACCCCTATTTTAATCGGTTTAAGCTGCTTTCCGTATAATATTACTGCACGAATCAAACTCGGTAAAAATGCGATGAGTAACAGTGGATGAATAAAGTAGCCTACGATAACAAGTGAAACATGGTATACCCATGACATATTACGATAATGGATATTCTTCTTCTCACGAATCATCGTCTTCACGTAGAATACTGTTCCAATGAAGTACGCTACACTTAATCCGAATACATAAATCATCGGCCATTCAAATTGATGAGATTGAATATAGTATGTCAGCACGCCTGCAATCGAGAAAATCATAACTGCTGAGAAATCATTAACAATATGGCGTTCGTTACGTGCTTTTGCAAAGAAATAATTGATAATACCAAACGGTAGCATTGCTAAGAAAAACATCATAACTTTATATTCATAAATGATTATCGGTATATAACAAATTGCAGCGATGAATAAAAACAATAATGCGCACTTTAAGTATCCGATTTGCTTCTTTCTCTGCTTCACATAAAACAGAAAATGATCTGCAAAGAAAAATGTCATAAACCATCCTGCAAAAAAGAGCAGCTGAAATATATTAAACTTTGTTGCAAACATTCCGAACAATACAGGCATAATAATCATTGCCCATGCGCCATGCTGATTTGGTTTTTTAAATTTCATACGCTCACCTCAAACTTATTGTACAACAAACATACATTTAATATATATGTTAAAAACCATTAATTGTGACGAACTCATGAAAAAGAGATGGTGCCATTGAACATCACCATCTCATCGTTTATTCAATATTTACTTCATATCCCCAATTTTAATCTTATCCGGATCTTTAAATTGACGTTCATTTCTATTTAAATTATTAATTGCTTCTATATCTTGTTCCATTAACTCAAAATGACAAACATCAATATTCTCTTTAATACGTTCTATGTTTGATGACTTAGGAATGACGATTCGGCCACTGTCGATATGCCATCTAATAATGACTTGTGCTACTGTTTTGTTATATTTTTCTGCGATACGCTTCAACGTTTCGTCTTCAAACAGTGCTCCGCCTCGCATTAATGGGCTCCACGCAGTAACTGCAATGCCTTTATCTTTACAGTACTGCTGCAGCGTATCTTGATTAAAAATCGGATGATACTCAATTTGGTTTACTGCAGGTACTACAGTTGTTTCTTGTAGTAACTTATTCAGATGATGTTCTTTGAAATTAGCGACCCCTAACGCTTTAATCTTCCCTTCGTGATACAGTTCTTCCATCGCTTTATAACTTTCAACGAATAATTCGTCTTCCGGACATGGCCAGTGAATCAAATAAAGATCTACATAATCCATATCTAATTTCTGAAGCGAATCATTGAATGCTTTCTTCGTTGATTCATAACCTTGATGATCATTCCACAGTTTCGTCGTAATAAACAGTTCTTCTCGTGGTATATTGCTTTCGTTCAATGCTTTACCGAGCGAGACTTCATTAAAATAGAAGTGCGCCGTATCGAACGCACGGTACCCTGCATCTAGTGCGGCATTAACGACCTCTGACATTTCTTCATCCGAAATTTTGTACACACCGAGTCCAATTTGTGGCATAGTTACACCATTGTTTAACTGAATATGGTTCATAATTATCATCTCCTTTATTAAATCATACACTAAACAAGCTTTCTTACAAAATGAATATCATTATATTTTTAGACGCTTCAAATATTTAGTATAATAATGATAATCTTAATAAATGGAGGAAAATAATGAACAATCACGAAATAGACTACAAAATTTATGGCGATGATATGCAATATGTTGAAATTGAGCTTGATCCAAATGAAACAGTGATATCTGAAGCGGGCAGTATGATGATGATCAACCCAAATATTCATATGGAAACAATCTTTGGTGATGGTTCAACAAGCGGTGGCAATGGATTTATGGATAAATTATTTGCAGCAGGCCGTCGTACATTAACAGGTGAAAGTTTGTTTATGACAACATTTACAAACCGTGGAACAGGTAAAGACCATGTCTATTTCGCAGCACCATATCCAGGTAAAATCATTCCGATTGATTTATCTCAATTGGGAGGAGAATTTATTTGTCAGAAAGATGCTTTTCTAGCAGCTGCTAAAGGCGTACAAATTGGAATTGCACTTCAGAAACGTTTAGGTGTTGGCTTCTTCGGTGGAGAAGGATTCATCATGCAACGTTTATCAGGTGATGGTATGGCGTTTATCCATGCAGGAGGTGCCATTATGAAACGTGATCTACAACCTGGAGAAACTTTGCTGGTAGATACAGGCTGTTTAGTAGGTATGACAAAAGATGTAGCGTACGATATCGAGACAGTACCGGGACTTAAAACAAAACTTTTTGGGGGCGAAGGTATATTTTTAGCGCGATTACGTGGCCCAGGAAGTGTTTATGTGCAATCACTGCCATTCTCAAGATTCGCAAGTCGAATCTTTGCTGCAGCTCCTGTTACTGGTAAACAAAAGGGAGAAAGCGGTATCGGTGGACTATTTGATATGTTCAGTGATTAATGCGTAGAAGCGCCAAAACGATACTTTTTAATCGTTTTGGCGCTTCTTTTCTGATTTACTTATATTTAACGTTTTGGCACATACTTCAACGTCGAAAAAAGTTCATCCTTTTCATTTTCAGTTAAATCTTTCCATTCTCCAAGTTTTAAGTCATCCACCAATATATTCATCACGCGAATTCGACGCAATTGCTTCACTTCATATCCTAATGCTTCTGTCATACGTCTGATTTGTCGATTCAATCCTTGCGTTAATATAATTTTGAATGTCTTCGCATTTAATCTCTCAACTTCTGCAGGTAATGTCACAGTATCCAATATTGCCACACCTTCTGACATCTGTTTCACGAAATCATCAGTTATGGGTTTATCAACAGTTACGATATATTCCTTTTCATGTCGACCTTCCTTACGTAATATTTCGTTTACGATATCACCATCATTCGTGAGCAAGATTAAGCCTTCTGAATCTTTATCTAATCTACCGATATGAAATATACGTTCACTATGCCCCACAAAATCAACGATATTCCCTTTAATATGGCGCTCAGTTGTCGATGTAATACCACGAGGTTTATTCAGTTTAATATATACGTATCCTTTATCTGTGTTCAATGTCACAACTTTGTTATCGACTTCAACACTATCACCTTCTGTCACCTTACTGCCAAGTTCAGCTTTAACGCCATTAATCTTTATGCGTCCTGCTTCGATCCACTTATCAGCTCCACGACGTGAGCAAATGCCCGCTTCTGATAAATACTTATTAATTCTCATACAACCAGCAACCTTTCAAAGTAAAAGCGTCTGAGGCATTGCCTCACACGCTTCAATAATATTTTGAACGAATATAATAATGATCATACACAAATGTGCCAAATGGTATGAATGCTACAATAAGACCGATGACCGGCCACTTCATGGGCCATTTCGTACGAATCGTTATTAATATTAATGTAATTACATACACTGTGAATAAAAACCCATGAATTGAACCTATTATTGTTACAACTTCAGGCTTTCCAGCTGAATATTTAAGGGGCATTGCAATACCTAATAATAACAAGAGTGAGCCCCCTTCTAGGAAACCAAAGAATCTAAACACACTCTTCAAAGTACTACTTTCCATATTACGCTTCCTCTTCTTCGTCTGGATTATTTCTTGAAGCATTGAAGTCTTTATGCAACGCAACAGTGATAATCTGATGGTTCTCAGATTCTAATACAACCCATTTGTCATACTTAGTATCAATGTAATCATCTTTCTCAATATCGGGATTTTGCGATTGAATCCATCCCCCTATCGTATCAATATCGTCTGAATCTTCAAACTCTATACCAAACTTCTCAGTAATATCATCTAATAATACACGACCATTAATCTGATATGTATCGTCTCCAGTCTTAATAATATCATTCACTTCATCATCATCAAATTCGTCACGAATCTCTCCGACGATCTCTTCCAATATATCTTCCATCGTAATAATCCCTGCTGTACCGCCATATTCATCAATAACAAGTGCAATATGCACACGTTCACGCTGCATCTTAATTAAAGCATCACTAATGCGTGTCACTTCATGAATTAACGGCAGATCATGAATATGATCCTTAATACGTACAGGATTACCCGAAGCATATTTCGTTAGAAATTCTTTTACATTAATAAATCCAATAATATGATCTTTGTCGCCATCTTCAGTAATTGGATAACGTGTAAATTGATGTTCGTTAATCACTTCTAACAACTCATCAATATTGAATGGTTGTGTTAATGATACCATCTGCGTTCTCGGTACCATAATATCCTTTGCTAATCGCTCGTCAAAACTAAAGATGTTCTGCATATACGCAAGCTCTGTATGGTTGATTTCTCCACCTTGATAACTCTGGGTCATAATAATCTTCAGCTCTTCTTCACTCATCGCCTGTTCATGATCTGCAGGCTGGACACCAAAGATACGTAAGATTAAACGGGCCGTACCGTTCATAGCAAAGATCAATGGTTTCATAATAATACCAAAGAAATAAAGGGGTCTAGCAAATGCTAAAGTCATCCTCTCGGCATATTGGATAGCTAGAGACTTCGGTGCAAGTTCTCCGATAACTACGTGAATAAATGTAACGATAAAGAAACTTAAGAATATCGTTATTGGCTTACTCAAATCAGTTGGGATATGGAATAAATGTAGAACAGGATGAATTAATGCTTCGAATGTTGATTCACCAATCCAACCAAGCCCTAAAGCTGTTACTGTAATACCAAGCTGACATGCTGATAAATAATAATCTAGATGATGCACCATATGTTGTACAATCTTTGCAGCAGAATTACCTTCTGATACAAGCTGATCAATTCTTGAAGTTCTTACCTTAACTAAACTAAATTCTGATCCTACGAATAATGCAGTGAGTGCGATTAATAATGCGAATAATAATAAATTTGATATGGTCTGTATGTCCAATTAATTCCCTAATACTAGGGATTCACCTCCGAAATATGTTTGGTGACTACGCAAGTCACATTTGATTTTTGTTACAATTATTTCTTGATTTAAACTTGCTTTTATACAATTTATGACCTTCCCAACAGTAGTCACCTCCTCGGTAGATTACTCAATATTTTATCACAAATTTGTGTACATTAATATTACAGTGTATTTAAATACACTGTAATATCTAAATTAAAGCTTTAAGCATTAGCGGAATGGATATTAATAAATGTCTTACTCAAATCATTAAAACGTTCTGGCTGATCGATATTACATACATGTCCAGAATCTTTAATCACTTCTAGGCTAAAGTTTCCATTTTCTTTCACTACCTTTTCAACTGGCGGGATAAACAAATAATCCTCTTCTCCCATAATAAACAATGTCGGTATGGTCTTCGTTGCGACTTGCAGATGACTTAGATAAGGATTGATCAGTTTCGTCAAACTAAACCATTTCACAAATTGCTTCTGACTCATCTTCTTTGCTTCGTTTATGAAAGCGAGACGTGATTCTTCATGAGCCTTCTTCGGCATAATAATCCATGCAAACAGTTTATATAGCAACATAAACGGAATAAGATTCTTTGTTAGTCGTCCAATCATCAGCAAGAATTTCGTACGAATATCAAGCGATATAATCGCACCTCCTAACACGAGTGATATCACTCGTTCAGGATATTTGTTCGCCACTGTTTGAGAAACGATTGTCCCCAAGCTCATTCCGATAATATGTGTCTTTTGGATACCAAGTTCATCCAGTACTTCGACAACTTCTGAGGCAAGTGTCTTAAATGAGTCCTCCTTCTTCCAGATTACTTCCGATGAACGTCCATGTCCGCGAAGATCTACGAGTAATATGTTAAAATCTTTTCTGAAGTATCGTATCTGTTTAAACCAAATCGTCGAGCTTCCCCCTGCACCATGAATAAATGTAATCCAAGGTGCGTCTTTATCTTTTATATATGTTTTATAATATAGCATCCATATCATCCGTTCTTTTATTTCACAATTAATAAGTAATGATATTATACCCCATTTATTATATATTACGCAGTAAATAATGAGAAAAGATTTATAATATGTCAATCTATTGAAAATATTTATAAAAAACCTGCCGAACTTTTATTTTAGTACGGCAGGTTATAATTTATACTTTATTTCACTTCTAGTTCTTCTGGGTGTTTCTTAATCAAACCGTAAATGACTGCTGATACGACAACACCAATGAATAATGCAAGTAAGAACATTGGCCAGTGTGCTTTATCAAGTCCAATTACGAATATACCACCATGTGGTGCTGGGACACGGCAACCGAAGGCCATTGCAAGTGCTCCAGCTGTTGCACTTCCTGCAATCATTGATGGGATGACACGTAATGGGTCTGCTGCTGCAAACGGAATTGCACCTTCAGTAATAAATGATGCTCCCATTACGATATTTGAAACGATTGATCCACGTTGTGTCTTTGTATACTTTTTCTTAAATAAAATCATTGATAGCGCTATTGCTAATGGTGGAACCATTCCACCTATCATCGCAGCAGTAATCGGTGCATAGTTCCCCGCTTCAATTGCTGCAAACCCAAATGCGTATGATGCCTTATTGAACGGTCCACCCATATCAATGGCCATCATACCACCTAATACTAAGCCCAGCAATACGATATTTGTTCCATCCATACTATTTAAGGTATCTGCCATTAATTTATTTAACCAGCTCGCTGGTGGGTTGATAATGTAGTACATAATTAATCCCGTGCTTGTTACACCAAGCAGTGGATATAATAGCGTCGGTTTTAATCCATCTAATGCTTGTGGCATACCACTTAACATTTTCTTAATCGCTTCTACTAAATAACCTGCTAAGAATCCGGCAATCAGTCCACCAAGGAAGCCTGAACCTCCCATAACAGCTAACATACCACCAACCATACCTGGTGCCAATCCAGGACGGTCTGCAATACTCATTGCGATGAAACCTGCTAATATCGGAACCATTAAAGCGAATGCAGACTTATTCCCAATCGCCCATAATGCTTCTGCAAACGGATGGTAATCTGATTTGGTTGGATCGAACGATGTAATCCCAAACATAAATGCAATGGCCATTAATATACCACCTGCAACAACGAAAGGTAGCATATTAGATACACCGCTCATCAAGTGTTTATAAAATCCTTTACGCTCTCCACCTGAATTCGTAGTGCCTTTATCATCCTTTGCAGTATATGCTGGTCTTGATGTATCTAAAGCCATATTAATCAGCTCTTCAGGACGCTTAATGCCATCTGCTACTGGTACTGTCACAACATTCTTACCATGGAAACGATTTGTTTCAACATTCACATCTGCTGCAACGATAATACCTTTTGCTTTTTTAATTTCTTCCTCTGTTAATCTGTTTTTAATGCCTCCTGAACCATTTGTCTCAACTTTAATCGGCACACCCATCTTAACAGCTTGATTCTTCAGTGCATCTGCTGCCATATACGTATGTGCGATTCCTGTAGGACATGCGGTAACAGCTAGCACGAGATTATCATCATCCTCATCTCCAGTAGGTGCTAAAACGACTTCTTCATCTTTTTCAATTTCATCGTGTAAGTTGATTGTTTCAATAACTTCTTCTTTTGTCTTTGCGTGTAATAATTCAGTTCTAACATCTTCATTCATTAATATCCCTGATAACTTCGCTAAAGCTTCAAGATGCGTCTGTGCACCTCCTGCAGGTGCTGCAATCATAAAGAATAAGCGCGCTGGTTGCCCATCAAGTGAATCGTAATCGATGCCATCTACCGCTTTACCAAATGCTATGGCTGGTTTCTTAACCGCATCATTTTTCGCGTGGGGTATTGCAATCCCTTCACCAACACCTGTAGTACTCTGTGCTTCACGTGCATGTATCGCTTCTTTAAATGATGCTTTGTCCGATAATATCCCAGCAGCTGATAATGTATCGACTAACTCATCGATCACACCGTCTTTCGTTGTCGCTTGTAAATCCATTGCCATCGTGTCAAATGTAAGCAAATCAGTGATTCTCATTATTTTCCCTCCTAATTATTAAAGCTCTTCAATTTGTATTTGGTTTATTATCTCTTGAATTTCTTCATTCGTTGCTAAGTCTTCTGTAAATGCTGTCGCTGTACCACAAGCAATCGCTTGTCTAAATGCAGACGTTAATGATAATCCGTTCGTTAATCCGGCAACCATACCTGCTACTGTCGAATCTCCTGAGCCGACAGTATTTACAACTTGTCCTTTCGGTACCGTTGCCTTCAAGCATCGCTCTTCAGTGACTAACATCGCACCATCTCCACCCATAGAAACAAATACCATCTGCGCACCTTTATGCAATAACCGTTTCGCTGCTTCATAAATTGCATCATCTGTTGTCAACGTTGTATTAAACATTTCTTCTAATTCCACAATATTTGGCTTAATAAACACTGGTTTATAAGGTAACACTGAGTTTAATAAAGCTTTTTCTGCATCAACAACAAATTTAATCTGTTGTTCATGGCAAAGCTCTGCAATCTGTGCATAAATATCAGCTGGCATCGAAGAAGGAATACTACCTGCAATTACGACAGTGTCTTCAGATGTTAACGCCTTAAGCTTGTTCATTAGCTGTTGAATATTTTCTTCATTAATATCAGGACCTGGTGCGTTAATTTCTGTTTCATTTGCGCCTTTCAATTTCACATTGATCCTTGTATCACTCTCTACTTGAACACAATCCACCTGGATATCGCTCGCCTTCAACTTATCCTCGATAAATTGCCCGGGAAATCCCCCTAGAAAACCGAGTACGGTGGACTCTGTGTTCAGCGACTTAAGTACTCTTGAAACATTGATACCTTTACCACCTGCAAACTTATAAGTCGTATGTGCACGGTTTAATGCGCCTGCTTCAAATCCATCCGTAAACATCACATAATCGATAGATGGATTCAATGTTATTGTATAAATCATATACTACCTCCTATATTAAATATTTACCATATTTGTGCTGAAGGTCATTCTCACGATTCGTAATTAACATCGTTCTGCCTTCTTGTAAGTCTGACACTTTCGCAAATGTCACTTCATCAAACTTGCTGTCATCAACTAAAAAGTAAATCTGTTCAGCTTTTTCAATCGCTTTTCGCTTAATATAGGCTTCTTCGATATCGGGCGTCGTTATACCTTGTGTCAAATGCACACCGTTTGCACCCATGAATACTTTATCAAAGCGAAATTGCCTTAAACTTTCTATCGCCTGTACACCAATACTTGCATGCGTATCTGGTTTAATATAACCGCCAATCATATAAACTTCATAACCTTTCTCAACAAGTGGCGGCACATGTGTCAGGCCGTTCGTTACAATGGTAATATGTGCTTGATCCAGATAAGGAATCATCATCAATGTGCTGCTGCCTGCATCCAGGTAGATACAGTCATTATTCCGCACTTGTGCTGCAGCAATTTTTGCGATTTCCTCTTTTTCCTTCGTTTTCTTCGTAGACTTCACAGACAGCGCGACATCTCTATGTTTTTCGGTCACCTTTTTTGCGCCTCCATGAATGCGAATCAGCTGACCTTCACTTTCTAATGTAGAGAGATCTCTTCTTATTGTAGACTCACTGCAATGCGTCTCATCAATAAGCATTTGAAGCGTAACAATCTCATGTATCTCTAAAAGTCTTAATATCGTATTGTGTCTTTCAATCGTCAGCATAGAAGACCTCCTTTGTGAACACTTTCATAATATGATTGTTTTCATTCATTGTCAATCAAACTCATTCAATTTCAATCATAAAAATGCAAAAAAAAATAAGAAATGTGATAAAATATTCACATTTCTTAACTAAATTGCAGTTGATCTAATTGATCCATAATTTTGTGCTTATCCAGTCCTTCACCAATAACGACCAGTTTAAGTGGTAGGTTCATTGCCTCTTCTTCATATTGAGGAATTCCATAGGCATACTGAAACAGTACAGTCTGTTCTTTGTTCTCTCTAAACTTAATAAATCCTTTTACACGCAAAACACTGTCCGGTAACTGCATCAACCAACTTACGAACGCACGTGAATCAACCGGTCCATCAAACGTATACACAACAGATGATATTCCATGGTGCATATGCACATGCGCATGCTGTTCATTCCCTTTTTGCTCTAAAAGGTTGAATTCAATCTTGCTATATGATGTTTCTGTCATTGTGGCACGTGCGTTGATGTTTAATAGCTGATGTGTTACCTCTATACGTTCATCATCCTCTATCATATCCACCTTATTTACAATCACAATATCAGCATATTTTACCTGTTCTTCCATCAGTCTTCTTGTAGATTCCGTATATTTATTTCTTTCTAGAAAACGCTTAGCATCTACTATCGTAGTAATATTATATACATCGGCAATCGGTGTAAGCACTGGATCTGTGCATGCATCATAAATCTCTACAGGATGTGCTACACCAGTCGCCTCGATAATGACATAGTCCGGATGATGTCGATGATAGAGATCGCTTATCTGCACAGCGACATCATGCTTCAAATCACAGCAGATACAGCCATTCAATAATTCGTTATATGGCGTTTCTTCTCCAATGATTTTAGAGTCAACATTAAAACCACCAAGTTCGTTCATTAATATTGCGATATTGGAATCGTTGTTTTCTTTATTATGTTTTAATATATTGAGTAATAAACTTGTCTTACCACTCCCTAAAAACCCACTAAGAATAATGATTTTCATCTTCTGAGACATAAATTTAACCTTCCTTTTTTAGAGTATTATATATTTTTTCCATTAAACAATAAACATAAGTAAGGCGCTTTAACACCCATACTTAAAGATTGTAAATAGCATTGAATATCGTTCTTTTTTGTATTAAATTACAAAAGAATGCGTTAGGTGATTCATTTATTATAGAGTATACTAAATATAGAGATATGCAAAAAGCAAACGCATTTATTTTTGCGCATAAAGTAGGAGGAAATAAATGTCAGAAAACTTCAGATTAGATAAACAGCTGTGCTTCAATCTATATAATGCACACCGCCAAGTAAATAGATATTATTCGAATAAAGTTTTCAAGAAATATAATATCACTTATCCCCAGTATCTTGTACTCTCAATTTTATGGGATGAGTCTCCAGTAAATGTTAAGAAGCTCGTTACCGAATTGTCATTAGATACCGGGACAATTTCACCACTCCTAAAACGTATGGAAGCTAACAACTTAATTGTTCGTACACGTTCAGAACTAGACCAAAGAGAAGTGTTCATCTCTTTAACAGATAAAAGTATTGCAATGAAGGATGATTTATATCAAGTGACTGAAATCATCAATGAAGTCTCTCAATTCACGGAGGAAGAGAGAAAATGCTATAGTACACTCCTGAACAAACTTATTAATAATCTGTCAAACGATTAATCTATCATTTGAACATAAAAAAGAGGATTGGTTACACCAATCCTCTTTATCTATGCATTGATCCAGCCTATTCCTACCGTGCCATAACCTAGATGAACACCAGCAACTGGGACAAGTAATTCATTGGTAATATGAATATCTGGGTATTTTTCTTTTAACCATTCGATATAAATATCTGCTTCGCTTCTATCACCTGCGTAAACCACACAGATTTCTTTCGGTTGTGCAGTTTTAAGTGCCTCATCAACACACTTTTTCATCAACGCGATGACTTTCTTCTTGGTTCTCACCTTTTCTATAGGGTAGATTTTACCTTCTTCAAACTGAAGAATCAGCTGAATATTTAATAATCCTGCCATAAAGCTCTGTGTCTTAGAGACACGTCCGCTTTTTTTCATCTGGCTTAAGTTTTTCGGTTGTAAGAATAGGACTGTATCCTCTGTATAAGACGTTAACTTATCAACGACCTCTTCAAAAGAATACCCTTCTTCAAATAAAGACATCCCTTTATTAATCATTGCTTTCATCGGATAACTACCGATTCTTGAATCAATAACTGCACTGATTAGTGAAGATTCTTGACTTGCTTTCACCGAATTCTGGAACGATCCCGTGAGTTCGCTTGAAGGATGTATCGCAATAACATGCGTATAACCGAGCTTTTCAATATGTTCATAAATTTCATGCAGTGCCTGAAAATTAGGTTGCGTTGTTTTCGCTCCATCTCCATATTCCTGAAGTAAAGAGTAGAATTCCTCCACTGATAATTCTGCTTGATCCTGGTAATGCTTATCATTTAATATCACACCCATTGGCACGACGAATATATCTTGATGAGCACCAATCTTATATCCTGATGCAGTATCTGTAATCCATGCGACTTTCAATAATTTATCCTCCTGATTATTATTTATTATTATTTTATCATAATATTTGATATAAATAATAATTTATTAATGATAATATCAAAAGAATTACATTTTAATTATATTAATATAATTATTACCCCTCTGAAAGTGCATTAAACAATGTCGTTTTATTTTTGTACAATTGTTGAAATGTTCCTCTTTCTACAATCTTACCTGCATCCATCACTAAGATTTCATCCATCGTTTTCAATAATTCAGTATCATGACTTATGAGTATCAGTGTAATTTGATTTCGTTTTAAGTATGACATCATAATTTCAATGTTTTCGTTATCTACGCCATTAAATGGTTCATCCATTAACCATAACGGTTTATTTCTTAATATCATCCTTATAAAATGTAGTCGTTTCTTTTCGCCTCCAGATAGATTACTTCCGAAAGCTTCTACGGTACTTTGGGCTTTAAAGGGCAAGTTAAAATGAAGAAGCAGTTCTTCTAATTCCTTATCTGCAACAGATAAAAACATATTATCAGAGATTGTTCCTTCGATAAAATGCGTATCCTGTGTCGCGACATTCCACATTGACAGCAGATCGACAGGTAATTGTATAGAATTTCCATTTAACATATAATTTCCTTCTATCTGATTTAAGCCCAGTATCGTATGCGCCAAAGTCGTTTTCCCAGAACCGCTACGACCAGCAATCCCTATCTTTTGACCTTTTGTCATCTTCAGATTGATTGTATCTAGAATCAATTTTTTTTTCTTAACAGATACATCACACAATTCTAACGCTTCAAACGGGAGGTTGATTTTTTCTACATCATTATATGTTAGTTCAGAAATCTCTTCTTCTGCGCGATTCGATTCCGCTTTGTGGTAGGGATAATGCACCATCGGTATGCTCATTTCAAATAATGTAATGGTTACCATCACAAGACTTAAGTACATCATCACATTTAGTGAAGGATCAACAATCATGACAGTAATCGTTGAGAATATTGCTGCCATAGATATCGCATTCAACAGAAAATCATACAAAGTAATAATTTTATTTTCTTTCGCTATGCTCGATTCCATACGATCTTGCAGTTTATTTAACTGCTGCTCAAAACGGTGGTTTTCATCAAAGATTTGAATTGTCTCATAATGCAGCTGATAATCCATGAGCTTATTTTCATATTGTGCAGTCGATTCATATTTATTATGGACAACCACTTCCAGCTGTCTTGCGAATATATTAGGAAGTACAATAATCATTATCATCATGGCAATTGCAATCACAATTACGGCATACATACTATACTGAATATATACAAGTATTACAGTTAATGTTGTTAATAGTGCGATAATCGGTGGATAGATCACTCTCAACAATTTATTCTGAAGTTTTTCAATATTATTGACAGTACGGTTCAGCACATCAGACAATTTGTAATCTGACTGTATATGCTCAAAATTTTCAAGCAGTATACCTACAGTCCTAACCCTGATATCTTTAAGCATCTCAAACGTTGCGTCATGAGAGATAAGACGCTCAAAATATTTGCATATTGCGCGTACGACACCGAACAATTTAATTGTTGCGACAAGGACAATTAAAGTATATAGCGGCACATTCAATACGCTCTTCGATAACATGAGACCACTTAAACTAAACATTCCGATTGATGTAAGTGCTCCTAATAAACCGATAACAATTGATAAAATAATCGATTTACTGACCCACTCATTCATCCATCTCATCATTATTCAACCTCATTTCTTCATTTGAAACACGTGTAATACGACCATTCTGGACGTATACCAGTCGCTTACTTTGCTTCACCGTTTCTTCATGATGGGCAATCATCATGATATAACTATGCGCTTTTAATTCTTCAATTGCCCCGAGTATGATATCTCGACTTTCTTTATCCAGCATTGCCGTTGGTTCGTCAAGAATAATCAGCTTTTTCGGATACAAAAATACACGCATTAATGATAGTCTTCTCGTTTCTCCTCCAGAAAGCTGTTCACCTTCTGGTCCAATAACTGTGTCATAACCATCAGGCATCCTTGTAAATCGCTCATGAAGCCTAAATTTTTTCGCTAGTGCCACGACTTGTTCAAAGTTGTAATCATTGAACATCGTGATATTGTTGATCACACTATCAGAAAGAATTGCATCAAACTGAGATAAATAGACAACTTCATTCTGTAACTTATTACTTAACGACATCTGTCCTTCAAAAGGAACCCTATTACACAGTAATTTCGCGAATGTTGATTTGCCAGAACCACTCGCACCAGCGATCGTATAATGATCAAGCGGTAAATCAAGCTCTGGAATGTCAAGAGTAAACTCACTATTGTCATAATGCGTCTTAACGTTTGTAAAACGAATAATGTCTTCAGTGATATACTCCACTTGCGGCACGGATTCTGTCATTTGCTCACTCAATATTTCTCCATAACCCGCTGCTGTTTTACCTGTATGAAATGCTAGACCAAGATCCTTGAGCGCATTATAAAATTCCGGCGCAAGCATCAGCACTACGACTGACGTATAAAAACTTACACTATGAAACACTAGCAGTGACAGTCCAATTTCTAAAGCAATGATACCAATTGATAGCATCGAGATAAATTCCAGCATTAAGGTAGAAAGAAACGCTGTCTTCAAAATTTTCATCGTATGTTCTTTGTAACGTTCTGAATATTGTGCTGTTTGCTTCAGCGCTTTTTCTTCATAATCAAATGTTTTAATCGTCATTATACCTTTCATAACATTTAGAAAGTAGTTTGAGAACCTATTGAGACTCAGCATTTGACGTGTCGCTTCTTTTTCAGTATTAATACCTATAATAATATAGAATATAGGAATAAAAGGTGCTGTAATTAACATAATTAGTGCAGTCTGATAATGAAAGAAACATAAAAATACCAGAATTGAACATGGAATAAACGTAGAACGATACACTTGTGGCAAATAGTCACTGAAGAATGGATGAATCCCCTCTATACCTTGCTGTATGTTATTCATAACAGTGCCTGCATCATCTTTTTTCTTGCTTAAAAACGCTCTGAGTTGATGTTTCACCTTAATACTGAGCGTGTTTCCAGTTACCTTCAGTCCCATCTGTACACTACTTCTAGATATTAAAATGATAAAAATCGTAAACAGAACAAAAGTAAAATCTATCTTATGCTGATAAAGTACCGCATCAACCACCTTACTAATTTGTATACTTTGCAATACAATAATAACACTCAATAATATACTTAATATAAAAAATATAACGTGGGCCCATCTATAGTTAAAAGATAATTTTGTTAAAAATTTCACATTATCACTCCTATAAAGCATTATAACGGCATCTATTATAAATATAAACTTTTCCGCTTATATTTCATAGAAATGAAAAGTGTGGAAAAGTGTCGTTTATGCTATAATCTTTTAAGTGTTCATGGAAATATTAAATAATGACTAAAAGGTGGTTAACACATGACTTTTTTTGAGCTTGTTAAAGCATTAATATTAGGGATTGTAGAAGGACTTACAGAATTCGCGCCGGTTTCTTCAACAGGACATCAGATCTTAGTTGATGATATGTGGTTACAGACGAAGTACGTACTTAATAGCCAGGAATCGGCCAATACATTTAAAATTGTGATTCAGCTCGGCTCAATATTTGCTGCTGCCTGGATATTCAGACATCGATTTCTGGAAGTGCTCCATATAGAAAAAACTAAGACTGAGGGTCCACGTCTTAATTTACTTCATATATTTATCGGGTTAATACCTGCAGGAATTATGGGACTATTGTTCGATGACTTTATTGACAAACATCTCTTCAGTGTCCCTACTGTGCTTATCGGACTTGCTTTAGGTGCGCTGTTGATGATTGCAGCAGACCTATTCAATAAGAAGGTAACACATACAACGACCGTAGATGAAATGACCTATAAGCAAGCACTGATCATCGGGGTTGCACAATGTCTAGCATTATGGCCAGGTTTCTCAAGAAGTGGATCAACGATTTCAGCGGGTGTGCTGCTTAAGATGAACCATAAAGCTGCAAGTGATTTTACATTTATCATGGCAGTTCCTATCATGTTTGCAGCAAGTGCTAAAAGTTTAGCGAGCAATATACAATATATTCATAGCGACCAGATTTTATTTTATATTGTTGGTTTTATCGCTGCATTTATTTTCGGGGTATTATCTATTCGTCTATTCCTGAGTTTAATCAATCGTGTAAAACTTATGCCATTTGCAATATACCGTCTCATTCTTGTCGCTGTTATTGCAGTACTTTATTTTGGATTCGGTATCGGCAAGGGGATCTAAACAGCAGTATTCACTGCTGTTTTTTTTATTGGTTGCTTCTTTCATCTTTATGAAATTTACTATCATTCTCTTACAATTGATGTTATAGTTTAGTCAAGAAGTTGAATAGAAGGAGTCAATATTATGAACAAAGATACTCTTGACTATCAACTATATCTTGTCCAAAGAGAAATCATCAAGAAGTATAATAGAGAATTGCTTAAATCCTATTCTTTAAGCTATCAGCATTACCTCGTATTAATGGTTCTGGATGAACATAACGTACTCCCAGTATTACAGCTCGGAGAACGGTTAGCATTTCAATCTGGTACAATTACGCCAATCGTTAAGAAGATGGAAGCGAATGGTCTTGTCGAAAGAAGAAGAATGTCTTCGGATGAACGTGTAGTTGAAGTAATATTAACAGAGAAAGCTAAGAAGTTGATTGAACCTCTTAAAGACATACCACTCAATATGTATATGAGCAGTGATCTCTCGGTCGAAGAATATCAACTACTTATAAAACTTTCAAAGAAACTTTCAGACAATATGACTTATTAAATCAATCAAATAGAGCATCTTAAATCTTAACAAGAGAGTGGACATTAATTGTCCACTCTCTTGTTAATTTTATTAATTATAGGGTATCTATACTATAATACTATTAACTACATACAAAGGAGCTTGCATATGAATAAAAACAAAGTTAAAACAGCAGTAAACGTTGCTGCAGTCATTCTTGTCCCTCTGATCAATGAGCGTCATAAACTGAAAGAGCAGAGAGAAGTTCAACAACTGACAGGCTTATCGGTTAAAGCCTATGACGTTACAAAGGATAAAACAGTAACAGCCGCAAGAAAAGCAAAAGGCGCTACAACAACTATTAAAAGAGGTGCTGTAAAGACATCTTCATTTATTGCAGACAAATATAAAGATGAGAAAAAAGCCCTCCATTACAAAAAAAAGATGAAACCATTTGTACAGCAAGCGAAAGAAGAAAAGAAACAGAAGAAAGTTGAGCAAAAACAGATTAACACATTAGGTCAAACATTGTCACAGTCTATTGAATCAAGAAGACGTGATGAAGAAAAGAAAGAGAAAGCACGAGAAAAACGATTGATCAAAGAAATGAAGCTTGCAGAAAAAGGAAATTTCCACGCAGCTCAAACGGTGACTTCTAAACAAGATAAGAAGGTTAAGAAAGAAATCGATCAATTAGATAAGAAGCTCAACAAATCAATTGAAGAAAGACATAAAGCTGAGCTCCAGCTAAAAGAAGAAAACGAAAAACTAAGAATTAAAGCGTTAAAGAAATACAAAAACTATAAAGTGAAAACGCCAAAGCAAAACCGTTCTCTATTTGGTTTAAAGAAACATCAGTTAACAGAACCACATAAACCGAACAATTATCATAATGCACAAATGCATAATGATGAAGACTTTAGTAATGCACAGCTTTTTGAACGACACAGAAAACAGATGGCCGAAAAAATTGGCAGACGTTAACTACAGAATCATCATCGATGCCGATAGCTCTCCTGTGATTGATGAAACAGTACACATTGCTGCAAAATATCACATTGAAGTGATTCTTGTAAAAGACTATGCACATCATTCATCAAAAATATATGGTCCAGATGTCAGTTCGATATATGTTGATACTGCCAGCGATAGTGCGGACTACAAAATATTATCTCTTGTCGACAAAGATGACATTGTCATAACTGGTGATTATGGATTAGCAAGTATTGTCATCAATAAAGCGCTTGTCATGCATCATACTGGATTTATATATACCAAATCCAACCTTGATGCATTGCTGATCACACGATTTATCAACCATGAATCCAGAAAGATGAACAAGCGAATAAAAGGTCCTGCCAAATTTACTACTTCTGACAGAACGAAATTCAAAACAACGCTTGAACAAATAATAACGTCCCCGAATTATTAATCAGGGACGTTATTTATTATCTTCTTTAATACTTTAAGACGGCTAAATCCTTGGCGTACCATCATCTTCTGATCGATGAAGCCGCATTTGATAAAAGCGTAGTATGCATCATTCTTTACATTAACCATTAAATAAATCGCCCACACATCTGCATAGTTCGATTTAATATAAGTCTCTATCAAAGGCAGGACTTCCTTTAGAATACCACTGCCCTGATATTTATAATCTATCGATAACCCACGCAGGTAAATTGCTGTACTAGGGGCATCTATCTTATTTAGAATATCACCTCTATCCAGAGCAAAGACACCGATGACATCATTATCCTTCTTAATAATAAAAGCAGCATAATCTGCTCTTTGAACGGATAATATGTAACGTGGATGTCCTGAGAAGAACATCTGTTTTGCTGGCAGCATGTATTGTTCTAAAGATATCGATGCACTATCCTTCACTTGTTCAATCGTTATCATTCGTTTCACCCCATTCAATAATAAATATCATAACATATTCTACTCAACTAAAGTGTGTCATCTAGATTATTAACAAATTCAACTTCACTTATGACATGAATACCATGTCTTCGTAGTAAAGCTGCAGTTACACCGTCCCCACTTTTCAGCTTTCCGTTAAATGAACCATCGTAGATTTGATCGCTACCACAACTTGGACTGTCTGCTTTTAATACAGCAGTAGATACATTGTAATCTATACAATACTGTAATGTCTGCTTGGCCCCTGCGATAAATTCAGCAGTGACATCAGTCCCATGAATCGTTATCACACGCGCCTTTCCATCCAGACAATCATCGCCATCTCCCCCTACAATTTCAGCAGGTGCACGGGGAACAGTCAATCCACCCAGCATTTCCGGACAAGCATGTATCGCCTCTTTCATATCTATTAATCTAGCAATAATTTCATTTGTTTTACTCCGGCCATCATAGCGCACTGGATGTCCTACAAGACAGCTACTGATTAAGATCATTCACTACACTCCTATATAATATTTGTTCATCTGGATAGTGCGGATGAACAAATGCTGTAACATCCTTCATTCCTAACTTCTTCATTACATTGATACTCTTTATATTATTTACAGATGTATACGCATATAAATCTTCTATCTTTAGCATACGCATGTAATCTATCAGACCTTGTGCACCTTCTGTCGCATATCCATTACCAGTGAACTGCGGTAATATCCTCCAGCCAATTTCATAAAATGGACTATGTGGGATTGAAGCGTCATATTCAGCAAACAGCGTCCCAATAAAACCGATAAATGTGCCATCTTTTAAAGTCACTGCAAACAAACCATGTTTGTCACGCTCTATTTCTTTGTACATGATATCAAAGATACGCTCACTTCTTTCCTTACTCAGTATATCCGGGAAGTATCTTCTCACTTCAAAATTCCGATTCAGTTCAATGTAATGCGCAAGATCTGAGTTATGCCAATTTCTAAAAATGAGACGTTCCGTTTCAAAGTATGTCATCGATTACCCCTTATTTATATATACTGATCTTTCCGACAGTACCTTCTTTATTTTGGTCTTCAACTTTAATTTTAATACCAAGTTGAGGTAATACACGGCTACTATCTGGGGCCTGCATATTTAACATCGCTTTTTTCGAATAATTCCTGTCATCAAAAAGTAGTACTGGTGCTGTAGATTTCTTCTTGAAGAAATAGTTTTTATTCGAATTGTATTGCCCAAAAGATCTTGTATTGAATGGCGCATCAAAAATTTGTATATCTGTCATCGGCATATACCCGCCAGAAGTACGAATATTTCCAGGGCTCGCATCGACTACGCCAATCAAACTTTCACCAAAATGTTTAGATAAATTACTATTATCTTTATAATATTCATTCACATACCACACAAGCATTCCTTTACCATATTTATTTATGCCAAAAGAATCTTTAATTCTCGATAAACCGATATCTAAACCTGTATGATTCCTCCACTCAATTAAATAATAGCGCTTATAGCTCTTTAGCTTACCCTTTACTTTCTTTTGTAACGGGGGCAAGTTTACTTTAATGACGTTATTGTTCTGTCCTTTATAAGCAGATTGATCCAGCAAATAATACTTTTTCTTCGCATTAATCTGCTTATAATCTACTTCATTGATACGAATCCAGTTACCACCGTAGATTCTCTGAATAAGCATCTTAGCATAAGGGCTCATACTGACAGGGTTCAATCCAGGAATCTTTCCGGCATCTTTACCATAACTCATAAGCGACCAATAACGAACTGGTTCACCTGCATGACTCACCGAGCTACTTGCTGTGTCATATTCATCAGGTAGTCCAAGCATATGTCCAAACTCATGTGCCACTGTCCCTACTGTACTGTCTTCAGATATCATGCCATATTCTGCAATTGCTAGTCGTTTCTTTAGAAACTTTGAATTCTTGCTATAGGTTCCCGGAATCGTTGACGGCTTATTATCTTTAGTGAATGGCACTTCGGAAACATGTTCCCAGATCGTATTCTGTCCAAATTTCCCACCACCTTCACTTTCACCGATACCACTATATACGACAACAAACTTATCGATGATACCATCGGGTTCGTTTACTTTTTTGTCTTTATCAAGGTCATAATAATCAAATCTGTCATAGCGTTTCATATCAATCTTTTTGTCTTTAGCAACTTTTTCCGCTGCTTCCATAACCAGCTCAGAAGCCCGTGCATCATTGTTAGCACCGTAATATTGAATCGGATGTTTCGCACGATACCATCCCGCTACTTGTCCTGTTAATGACAGACTGCCACTTGATGCACTATTATAATAGGATTTAAGTGAATGATATTTGTATCCTCCTGGACCTGTGACATTCTTACCAAAGAACAGGTCATTATAGTATTTCTTATCATATGATTTTATATAGTTTTCGGTATCCTTCTGCGTAAGCTTTCCGTGCGGTGCATTACTAAAATCCATTAATACAACCAGTACATTTTCATTAATGACCTGTCCTTTATAAGGTCTGGATTTAAAAGGTGGTATTGCTTTCGTCTGAACTGTCTTCTTCTGGGTAATTATCGGTTTTGTCTTTACTTTTTTAGCGTTCTGCAACTGTACATTATTATTTGGCTGTTTCTCAGTTGCCTGAACATTACAAGTAAATGTTAATGAACATATTCCAATACTCACAATCAACTTTATAAGCTTCACTGTCCGACCTCTTTTCAGCTATTTATGTCTATACGCTCAATATGTATCATCTGTTCTTTCACATACACTTTAATCGTAACTGAATGCACTGCTTCTCTTGCAATCTTACCATTAAAATAGCAATGAAAGCGATTATCTTTTGCGCTCATATTATATGTATCAGATTTCCCTGGTGGACGACCGTTAAATAATCCAACCTGTCTTCCATCACTATCTATGAGTTCGATTGCAACATCTTTCATCTGCTTTTGACTATATATATCGATCTTGATATAGTCTCCCGGATAAACGGATGATGGCGCCTGTATTTCAAGTGGCTCAGATTTCTTTGTAACGGACTTATTCTCTACTCGTTTATTTGAATCTGCACCGAAACTCCCCTGTTCAAAAGTAGTAGGGTCATACCACTTGTAACCGTGGCCAGGTTGTCCCCAAGGTTCTTGTTTTGGTTCCTTAGATTGCTGTGGAACTTCCATTCTTAATAGGGGCGTCTTCTGATCTGACGTCACTTTACCTTCTAATGTAGTATAAGCTTCAGGTTTCATCATCCAGGTAACCAAATTTTTGAGCAGTACTTTATGACTCGCTTCTTCAATACCATCGTACGTTCTCTTCGTATTACCGTTGTCTTCACGTACATACTTTGGTGTTTCATCTTCTACTATCGAAGAATCACCGATAAAGACAGCCTTTCCTTTTTTATACTTACTGATCGCTACGAAGGCGCCTTCATCTTTACCCCCTTTTGTGTATATCCCTTGGTCAACCGCGTGCGGCCAGCGATCATTTTGTGATAGTTTGCCTGGGTAGATAATTCCTTTTGCGATTTTAGGGTTCGTAATTGCTATTGTACTGCCTGCGTGCATGTTGATACTTTGCACATTATCCAGAAGACCGAAAGCATCGTATGCTGAATCTGCATCAATCCTGACATTATTGAGGGCATTATATCTAAAACGTACACCAAATGTATCTGAAAGAAAATCTGAACCTTTCACATTCTGCATACGCTCTGATTGCTTTTCATCGTGTGATAATCCTTTTGTAATATCATCAAATGCGCCCCTTCGATATCCATTGAATATTTCTGAAGAGTCAAATCGATTTAAATTTCGATCCGCATTATAATGGTCAGCAATCATCATAATACTCCCCCCTTCACCGACAAAACGTTGAATAGCCTCCTGTTCTTCAACTTTAAAGGGAATATTAGGTTCAGGTATAATGACTGCTTTGTACTGTTTTAATTTTTCATATGTTAATGTCGTGTCATAATCAGTGCTCACTGTTTTATAATCCATATCACGAATTACATCATTGAAACTAGAGAAAGCACCGTCAATCACCCAATCTGCTTCACCTGCAGTCTGTCCATGTGCAGCATCAAATAGGACATCAGCTTGTCCATCATAAAACTGTGCTGGCTGCGTGCATCCCGTGAGAAACAATATGGATAAAAGTATCAACTTCTTCATAACCTTCTCCTTTATAAAAAGCCTTAACAGATGCTAAGGCTTTATGATCTCGTTTTATATGATATTAATCTAATCTTAACTTTATCCTTCTTAAGATGTTGTCTGCCATCCTTTCGGGTTGTAACAGTTACATCAACTTCATCTTCAGACTCGTTAAACTGATAATTGATTATATACGTTTCAAAATCTTGCTCAAAGTTTGGCTTTTGTGCAACAACACGTTCAATATCTCCAAAAGTATCAAGTGCTGTATAGCCTGTAATATGCTCTAACTCACTTGCAATTTCAGTCAATGTCATCGTTTCGCCTTCCATTAATACGAACTTTTCTTCATGCATGATATCACCTCTAATATATTTAATTTATTATTCCCTTAATTATAAAAGAAAAACATCAGGAAATCGTATAAGGTTCTGATACAATTTCTGATTGTGCTTCACTATTCGGCTTTGTCGATGTACCACCTAATAAATAGAGTTTTCCTCCATCTTGTGTTAAAGCTTGATATGTCTTTTCATCTAGTGCAATCGATTTATAGCTCACTGTAGACTCCTTTGGCCCATATTCATTGTACGCCCGTTCTTCAGACTTCACGAAATCTTCTTGTAATTCCTGAGGAATAAATGATGTCGCATCAGAATAAATGACAGTCTTTCCAACTACAAGCTTGCTCGTATTATTATAGTAGACAGGAGCCTGATTATTATTTTTCGTATGGACTTCATAAAGAAGTGTATAACCGGAAGATGCGCCTTTAAAAATAACCTTTTGATTTTCTATGTTTGTAATCTTAAAAATCTGTAGACGCTTAACATTGCTCTCAATATCGTTATCATGTATCGATAGATTAACATTATCAATCGACTTCACAAGTGTCGATTTGCCGTGCGTTGTTGTCTCTATAGTGTTCGGCATCGTTTTAGCAGCTAACATTTCCTTAACTTTTTGCTGCTGCTTTAATCGTTCTTCTTTCTTTAGCTTAGCTCTCGTCTTACGCTTTTCCTGTTCTAGCTTTTTAGCCGCTTCTTCTTTTGCGATCTGTTCTTTAATTTCGGCTTCATTTTTTTCTTCTATCTCTTTTAATTTATCTTCATTTGCTTTTATTTTTTCATCTAGTTTATCATTTTTTTCTTTAATCGCATGATATTCTTTCGTTAGCTCCGCCTTTTTTGCGTCAAGCTTTTCTACAGACTGCTTTAAGTCTGTCTCTTTATTACCACATGCACTCAGCACTAGAGTAAGTGCCAGTACACTTGTTACATATTTCAATACAATCCCACCTTCACAATATATCTATATTCTATCATAATAACAATAAAATATATTGTATTAACACCCTTTACAAGGGGTATACTACATATAAAAGGAGGTATAGCTTATGAAATATAAAATATTACACACACCCACATCCCCTTCTACACCCAACCATATGATTCTGCCGGTAATTATATATAATACAGAGGAAAGTCATTTCGAAACACGCTTTAAAAATAATGCATGGCATAATATATGGACCAATGGTGTATTTGATTATCATCACTTCCATCCCAACCAGCATGAAGTCCTTGGGGTAAAAAGTGGTCGTGCCACACTATTAATCGGTGGGGAGAACGGCCAAAATATTGAAGTTACACAAGGTGATGTTCTATTATTACCAGCGGGTTACGGTCATAAAAAATTAGAACAAAGTGACGATTTTACTATTGTAGGTGCATATCCAGATACAACAGCAGCACAAACATTGACATCTTATGAGAATATAAATGAAGTAAACAAGATCATCAATACTGTACCATTACCTGACACCGACCCTGTAGGTGGAAGTACAGGCCCGATGTTTAAAGAATGGCATAATATTTATCAGTGCAGTACAGTCAGAGGTGGCTAACGTAGAAAAACGGCGTTTCGAGACTCAACAAAGTCTGAAACGCCATTTTTAAATAATCCCTTGATTAAAACTAATCTTTCTTTCATCGATGTATAACGTGCTAATCATATGGCATTTCAATATGTTTATACATCAATTTATCATCTGCCCTATAGCCAAGCTTGTGGTTAAGTCTTCTCATAGCGTGATTATCCGGATGAACGTGTCCATAGATATAGTGGACATCTGCGGCTAATGATAATCTCTCTACATATTGCTTAAGCCTATGTGCATATCCTTTGCCGCGTTCATCTGGATGGACATATAAGGACTTAACATGTGTCTTCTCTCCAATATGAAACCAGATAAAGGCTGATAATCGTGCTTTTTCGACTATAATGATGCGATCATGATTATATTTCATCAGCAATCGTATAGATTCAGTCCTGAGTTTTACTTCAAGTTCAGTCGTTACATAGTGGCTATCATAGGATTTCGGTATCTGCTCATGTATCCATGCAATTTGCTCAATCAGCGGGTCCTCGCTTGTTATTTCTTTCATTGTAATCACCTCAATCATTGTACATGTATTTATTTTTTAAAACTACTTTTTAGAATCATAAGAATAAAAGTTTCAATCTGTTATATATAATAATCTCTTTTTTATCCTCTGTATCATTACAGTTAAAGTACTGGTATGAAGGGTTTTTGCATTTTTTAAATTTTTTTATGCTTTTGTGATACTTTTCACGTAATCCTTGTTATACTAAGTTTGTGAATTGGTGAACAAAAAATTCTGGAGGGATTTATATGTTTAAAGAAGAGACAAAAAGAACAAATGCTTGGGAAGGGTTCAAATCAGGTAAATGGAACAAACGCGTTGATGTGCGTGAATTTATTCAACTGAACTACACACTTTTTGAAGGTAAAGATGAATTCTTGGCTGGTCCTACTGAAGCTACGAAAAAACTTTGGGAACAAGTGATGCAGTTATCAAAAGAAGAACGCGAACGTGGTGGTATGTGGGATATGGACACTAAAGTTGTATCTAGCATTACTTCTCATGATGCTGGATATTTAGACAAAGACCTGGAAACAATCGTTGGTGTTCAAACTGAAAAACCTTTCAAACGTTCAATGCAGCCGTTCGGTGGGATTCGTATGACGAAAGCAGCTTGTGAGTCGTATGGTTATGAGTTAGATGCCGAAACTGAACGTATCTTCACAGATTACCGTAAGACACATAACCAAGGTGTGTTCGATGCTTACTCTAAAGAAATGTTAGCTTGCCGTAAAGCCGGCGTTATCACTGGTCTTCCAGATGCTTACGGTCGCGGCCGTATTATCGGTGACTATCGTCGCGTCGCTTTATACGGTGTGGATTTCTTAATGAAAGAAAAGCATAAAGATTTCCATAACTTATCTAGTGTGATGAGCGAAGATATTATTCGTTTACGTGAAGAAGTATCTGAACAGTACCGTGCATTAAACGAATTGAAACAGTTGGGTGAAATATACGGATTTGATTTAAGCCGTCCAGCTGAGACCTTCAAAGAAGCTGTTCAATGGACTTACCTTGCATACCTTGCTGCAATTAAAGAACAAAACGGTGCAGCAATGAGTTTAGGTCGTGTATCTACATTCTTAGATATTTACGCTGAGCGTGATCTTAAAGCGGGTACCATCACTGAGATGGAAGTTCAGGAAATTATCGACCACTTCATTATGAAGTTGCGTTTAGTTAAATTTGCACGTACACCAGACTACAATGAATTATTCTCTGGAGATCCAACTTGGGTAACAGAGTCTATCGGTGGGGTTGGTATTGATGGCCGTCCACTTGTAACGAAAAGTTCATTCCGTTTCTTACATTCATTAGATAACTTAGGTCCAGCACCAGAGCCAAACTTAACTGTACTTTGGTCTACGCGTTTACCTGAAAACTTTAAGAAATACTGTGCTAAGATGAGTATTAAAACAAGCTCAATCCAATACGAAAACGATGATTTAATGCGTGAGAGCTACGGTGACGATTATGGTATCGCCTGTTGTGTATCAGCGATGAAGATTGGTAAACAAATGCAGTTCTTCGGCGCTCGTGCGAACTTAGCAAAAACATTGTTATACGCTATTAACGGTGGGATTGATGAAAAGTCTGGCGCTCAAGTAGGTCCAAACTTTGCACCGATTACTGATGAAGTCTTAGATTATGACACTGTATACAAACAATTCGATCAAATGATGGAATGGTTAGCTGGCGTATATATTAACTCATTGAATGTTATTCACTATATGCATGATAAATACAGCTACGAAAGAATTGAAATGGCGTTACATGATACTGAGGTCATTCGTACGATGGCTACAGGTATCGCTGGTCTTTCAGTTGCAGCTGACTCATTATCAGCTATTAAATACGCGAAAGTAAAAACAATCAGAGATGAAAACGGACTTGTTGTCGACTTCGAAACTGAAGGTGAATTCCCTCAATACGGTAACAACGATCCACGTGTTGATGATATCGCAGTTGAACTTGTAGAATCATTTATGGCAAAACTTCGCAAACATAAAACATATCGTGATTCAGAGCATACAATGAGTGTGTTAACAATCACTTCAAACGTCGTATACGGTAAGAAAACAGGTAACACACCTGACGGACGTAAAGCAGGAGAACCTTTCGCGCCTGGTGCGAACCCAATGCATGGTCGTGACACTAAAGGTGCACTTGCATCATTATCATCAGTAGCAAAATTACCATATGACTGCTGTAAAGATGGTATCTCTAATACGTTCTCTATCGTACCGAAATCTTTAGGTAAAGAAGACGATGCACAGCAATCTAACCTAGTTGCAGTATTAGATGGATATGCGATGCAGCATGGTCACCATTTAAACATTAACGTGTTCAACAGAGAAACTTTACTCGATGCAATGGAGCATCCAGAAGAGTATCCACAGCTTACAATCCGTGTATCAGGATATGCAGTAAACTTTATTAAATTAACACGTGAACAGCAACTAGACGTTATTTCCAGAACATTCCACGAAAAAATGTAATGATAATATATGATTAGTATTATGAAGGACGGGGATTATTATGATTAAAGGACATATTCATTCAATCGAGAGTTTAGGAACAGTTGACGGACCAGGGTTACGCTACATCTTATTTACGCAAGGATGCCTACTGCGTTGTCAGTTCTGTCACAATCCTGATACTTGGGAGATTGGTACACCATCACGTGAAGTGACAGCAGAAGAAATGGTTGCAGAAATTGTTCCTTACCTCCCCTACTTCAATGCATCAGGCGGTGGCGTAACGATCAGTGGCGGAGAGCCGCTGCTCCAGTTACCATTCATAGAACAATTATTTAAACAATTAAAGGCAGAAGGTATCCATACTTGTATCGATACATCAGCAGGATGTTTTAATGAAACTCCCGCTTTTATGAATCACTTTGATCCTGTACAAGAAAATACAGATTTATTCTTACTCGATATTAAACATATCGATAATGAGAAACACTTAAGTTTAACCGGAAAACCCAATACCCATATACTAAAATTTGCCCGTATGTTATCAGATAGAAAACAGCCCGTATGGATTAGACACGTGTTAGTGCCAGGTGTTACTGACGATAAAGATGATCTCATCAAGCTGGGTCAGTTCATCAATAGTCTAGAAAATGTTGAAAAGTTCGAAATCCTCCCGTACCACCAGCTTGGTGTTCATAAATGGGAAGCACTTGGTATTAAATATCCGTTAGAAGACGTTGAAGCACCAACGGATGATGCTGTAAATCTCGCATATGAATATGTTGATTTCCAAGGTAAAACTCCCCTAAATGCTTGATAATATTATTAGAACGAATAAGAAGGAAGCCTGAAAGAGTATCATTTCAGGCTTCCTTCTTATTCGTTAATGGTATCAATGTCTGTCTAGTCTTCCGTATCCAACAGCATCATTTCATCATAGTTCAATGCTTGTCTCAACTCAACTGCTACTTCACGACTGATCTTAGCTTTTTTCACGAGCCTTGCTACCATATCTTTTTCGACTGCTAATACATCAAGCGCAAATAACGTTTCATCATCATCAATCGTTTCATTCGTGGCATTTCTCTTAATCTGATTTACCCGATTCAAATAGTTATCTGACACAAGCGCAACTTCTATCCGATTCTCTCTACTTATTTCTTCGGACAATCGTTGCACAACGTTATAGTGTACACGTGATGCAATTTTTTGAATTTCTAACAGACTATTTTTTAGCGAGAGCGAACTTGACTGATTCAATCTATTTTCAAATGCTTTACGCTTACCATGCATGCGAATTAAAAACACCATTCTTCTGAAGAAGCTTGTCGAGGCGAATATCTTTGTTCTTTCGATATATTGAACGTAGTTGTTAAATGCACTCTGTGTAATCTCATCATTTTCTACCAGTTCATCAAGCGTTTTCATTTCTGTTTCAAGTGCAATCGCATGCAGTCTATCAAACTCTTTCGGATTATACTCTCTGTCACTTACCTCACTATAAAATCCAACCTGCATCGTATACTGACGTATGAGATTTCCGGCAATCATACTGTTTTCAGGTGTAGTTTGTTTATGAATATATTTCATTCCAAATTCTTTGATCAATATATATGCTTCTCTGAAATCAAGGTGGGAATCTACGCTATTATCTTCTGCTTTTGGTGTTAATAGTGGTAAGAAAATTTGTGCAACAACTAAACTAATGACCACCACACCTGCTGTGATAAATAGTAAGTTATCGCGATAGTTGAAATACTCTCCGTTCATGATTTCTACTGGTATCGTCAATGCTATGGCCATAGAGATTGTGCCATGCACACCACACACAGTAGCAATTAACGCATACTTAAAACGATTGGGTCTCTTATCAAATTTATCAATATCTTCATGCTTTAGCACTTTTTCAAAACGACTTTCTGGAATATAAAACTTATTATAGAGTACAAATACCCATATAAACCTAAAAATATAAACAAGTAATGCGATTACAAGCGTGTATATCATTGTTGAAAAAATACTTTTTTCATCATGTTCAGTCAGCGAAAGTGTAACTTGAGGGATTAAATACCCTAGCAATGTAAAGACAAAGCCATTCAGAACAGTAGAGAGTAATCCCCATGTATTGTTATACCCAAGTTGCAAACGTGTCGTCGCTTGAGATAACCTATCTCGTTCAATTCCATGGATGATTCCGCCAACTACAGCTGCAATAATACCTGAAACGTGAATACTTTCAGCAGCCATGTAAATGACAAAAGGTGTAAGGAGCTGTATTAATATATAAATATATTCATTTTCAAACCCTTTTCTAACCAGAAGGATTCTAATCTGTACAAAGATTAATCCTATAAACAGACCCACAACTAAACCACCTAATGAAGAGATAAAGAACTGTGTGATCGAACCTGTGACACTAAATACACCTGTCGTTAAAGCGACAATCGCGATATTAAAACTTAATATCCCCGCTGCATCATTCAGTAAAGATTCTCCTTCAAGAATCGTCATCAGTCCACGCGGGAGTTTCTTATCTTGTGCAATCGCCTGAACTGCCACCGCATCAGTCGGACAAATAATTGCAGCGAGTGCAAAGCATGCAGCCATCGGTAGAAATGGAATCATACTATGTGTAATGTATCCCAGACCAATTACAGTTGTGAAGACAAGGCCTAGCGCCATCAATATAATTGGTTTTAAATATTTAATCATATATAGCCTGGATACAGTGTAACCTTCAAGAAATAGTAATGGTGCGATAATACCAATTAGAAAGAGTTCCGGTTCAAAATCTACATTTAGAGGGATAGGTGTTAAAAAAATGAGCATCCCTATAGCTATCTGGATAAAAGCGAGCGGAACTTTAGGGATGTAAAAATGAATCACGGTGGAAATGATAACTGCAAGTACCAAACTGAGTATTACGATAAAATTCTCCAAAACTGACCACTCCAATATTTATATTTGATGCTATTAACGATTCAAAGTTGTAAATTTAATTCAAAAAAATAAGCAGACTGTAAAAAATAGATACAGTCCGCTTGAATAAACTATTTATTATTCACTGTCTCGTGATGGCCCATAAATGCCAGGGACTTTAAGACCCGCTTGTCTCATCAATACTGTCATCTGTCCTCTATGATGAGCCAAGTGTGTAATATTTGAATAAAGTAAAGCACCTTTAGCGAGATTATGTCCAAAGAAATCAACATCATCATTCAAATTCTCGTCTGTTAGGCTAGCTTCATAGGCTGCTAACGTATTGTTAACTATCTTCTCTGCCTCCTCTAAAATCTCCGCTTTCGTTTCTGGCATAGAAGAGCTATAGTTCGCACCTTCTACTGAAATACCTGCGCGTTCTGCAAACCCACCGAGACTTTGAACGATATGCCAGGTAAGCTCTCCTAACGTTCTATCTAGTTCAGTTACCGCTTGTGTTAAAGATTCATCTGTTAATTCTCTTATACAGGCGAGAGTCGTTTCACCTTCCTGACGATACTGGGTAATAAAATCATTTTTGCTACGAAACATATATGTTCCTCCTAGGTTTATTATTATTAGTTATTATATCCCACCAATTGATGCTTATGAAACATTTTGATTATAGAAAATTGGCTCATGTGTATTATTTATGCGCTAACTTGCCACATCACTATCTATTAACAAGATTATTGTTTCCACCAAAGTCTATATCAACACATCCAGTACGAACCAGATGACCATAATAATCAATATTAAAAACTTGGCGACGGTACTTGTCAAAAATCCAAAGAGCGATCCGATGCTCGCATTAAAAGCTCTTGTTATATCTCTTTGGATAAAAAGTTCAACAAATAATACCATTATAAACGGCACGATGATAATGCCGAGCGGTGGAAAAAGGAAGCTACCGATAATGATACCGATTGCTGCTGTAAATTCTCCTGCTCTTGATCCACCGTACCTTTTGACGAAGTAACTGCCAGCTATATAGTCGCTGATTAACGTAACAAAAGTCAGCATCGCCATCGCAATCCAGAAGAACCATGTCAATTCTTCGTTATTGATACCAAAATGATAGATAAAAAATCCTACCCACATCAACAGCACACCTGGCAGCATTGGTACGACCAGCCCAACGAATGCTGCGATAAAACTAATAATGACGACCATCCATAATACTATCATCATGCTAAATCCTCCATCTTTATGGGTTTCGTGAATATTAATAAAATAAATGCAATTAATACGAATGACGAAGATACATAAAATACATTTCCAAGTCCTACAACGTCACTCATGACTCCACCAAGTAGGTTGCCGAGTAATTGTCCTGCAATCATCGCATTAGAAAATAATGTCGATGCATATCCTGGAAAGTCCGGCAATATATCCTGAAAGTAACTGATTCCTAAACCTAGCAGTATGGCTAAGAAGAACGCTAAACCAATTTGACCGATGAGCATCGCTGTCACACTGTCAAATAAACCGATTGAAAGATAGTAGCCTCCACCAAATACTGCACCAATCATCAATAATGTACGCGTTTGAAATCTGCTTGCTAGTATACCTAGAATAATCATAAACGGAACTTCAAGTCCTGCACATAAACTTGCTAAATAACCAACATTCGCTTCATCTGCATTTAAGAATTCTGTTACGAATAAAGGCATGTTCAGCGTATACATCCATTGTCCAATATGTAAGAATACAAAAGCAAGGAACGGGATAAGCAAGTACGTATCTTTCAAAAGGTTTGGTGCAACTGGTTCAATGTGGCCTTTAGCATGCGCTGGTTTTTCCACTTTAACCTCTTTATAAAAGAATAAGAACGACAGTAATACGATAATATAAAGCAGAATTGTGCCACCAAATATTCCAGAAAATCCAAACTTCTTAAGCAAGACCGTCCCAACGAGCGGTCCGAACAAGAAACCGAAGCTAAACATAGAACGAAGGAGTGTATTCGCAAATACAGCATTTTTACTTGAAGCTGACACATTGATACTTTCTCGTGCTGATGCATAGAGCTGTGGCATAGCAGGCGCACCCATACCCCCAAAAAACACATATATCATGATGAAAACGACAGGATTATCGATATAGAAATACGTACTGAATGCGATTGCAGCCATCATTACTGAAAACATGATCATATACTTACGATTAAAGTTCGCCCGATCAGAAAACCTTGCAACAATTGTGTTGACCATAAATCCAGCCAAGGCAAACAACGCCATCATAACACCATATAATCCTCGTGTCATTCCGAGTTCCTGAGTTGCATACAGGACAAAAAACGGCACTGTAATCGCTAAAGCCATACCAAGCAGAATCATGTTGATAAGAAATAATTTATAGTTTTTAATTGTGAGAAGATCTCGAAACATTGAACACACTCTTTTCATTAGATTCATTTTGTTTTATTATATATGAAATTACTTTTTTATGTGAGAACTGCGACTTAATGATGTAGCCGATCAACCTAAAAAGATGACTGGAAATACTCCTGTCATCTTTTCATATCATATACCAGTGACTTCGTACTGCGAATCTTTAATCTAATAATATGGTATTACGCACTTCTGTCATCTTACGATCCAGTTCACTTGAAACATCCGCGACTTCCTTCAGTTCACGGCGTATGCTGTCATTTAATTTCTTGGTATTATATTTGTATTGTAGCTTATGCTCTGTAGATGCGAAGAAATCCATGGCTAATGTGCGAATCTGAATTTCTGCAGGGACCCACTTCACACCTTCAGAGAGCACTAGTTCTGTTTCAACGATTAGATGCAGACTTTTATAGCCACTTTGTTTCGGATTTTTTATGTAATCTTTCACACGTACAATTTTAAGATCATTACGTCCCTTTAAAATATCATATATTTTATAGACATCGTCTTCAAACGTTGTAACGGTTCTTACACCAATAATATCAAATATATTCTCCTGTATGCTCTTTAAATTAAAGTCTATTTCTTTTCGTTTTATTTTGTCACGTAGTGAGATGGGTGACTTAATACGTGTCTTTATGTATTCAAATGGAGAATAACCATACTTCGCCTGCCATTCTAAGTCGATGACCTCTATATCACTTTTTAATTCTAATAAGCCCATCTCATATTCTTTAAATAAATAAGAAAAATCTTCGCCCAGCTTGATGATTTCGGATTGGTCTTCTATTTTTTGCATTACATTCTCAATATCCATTTGCTATCCTCTTTCAATTCATAAGCCGTTGACGACTTCTTTTAATAATGCGATAAACGCACTCACCTGAGGGAGGCTCAATATATCATTCTCATAGGATATGTATGTCTCCCTTAATAATTCCTGTCCATGTGCCTCGACAAGCTTAACTTCAAACTCTTTACGATCAATATCTTCTGCTACAATTTCAGGAAGTACAGTCATCCCTACCCCACTTAATAGGAGTGCCTTACACGTCGCTATCTGATCTGTCTTTATCTGTGGTGCATATTCTTTGTTGAATAACTCAGTGTACCATTGTTCTATCTCTTTCAAATAGACCGGATCTGCCTGAAATTCAATCATCGGTAATGTATCTAATACATCCTTCTTACCCTTCGGATAAATAAAATAATGCTTTTCTTGCATCAGTCGTTCATTATGGAGGTTCATTATCTTTGTTCCACGTATAACGGACACGTGGAAGTCATGACGATTATTCATAATGCGTGTACTGGAACCAACCTGCAACTGAATCTTCACATTAGGATACTCATGTACAAAACGTTCAAGTACAGCCGGTAGTACTGTCTGTCCAATCAGCGAGGATACACCAATTGACAGGTTCCCGTTCACCACACCTTCAGAAGAATGAATCATTTCTTTAAGATTTGTCTCTTCTTTCAGCATCTTACGTGCGTGATTAATAATCGCTTCGCCGTGTGTTGTGACAATCAGCTTCTTCTTCGTTCTAATAAAAATTTCCGTGCCCCAGTCGTTCTCGATGGTCTTGAGTCGCTGACTGACTGCGGGCTGAGAAATATATAAAGTTTCAGCAGCTTTACGAAGCGTCTCTTCCTCATCCAAAGCTACAAGTAATCTGTAATCATCTATTTTCATATTATATCCTCAATCTTAAATTCGATAGAAAGCTTTCGTGTTATACGTCATAATAGATTCTATGTTTTCTGCCCTCGGATAAAACAGCTCTAGCTCCTTTATTATAGCAGAAAGCTGCGATTTAATCTCTTTTGCTTCAAACCCTTCGTGCGGCCACGGACCATCCGTTTCTATCATGAGTCGATGGAGCGGGAAAGCCTGGGCTACTCTTCTGGTCTTTACATTCCATAGAATATCAGGCGTTACACTGACCATGTAATCACTATTTAAAACCTCTTCCAATACATCTTTATCTGCTTTAAACCAATGAAAATGTGCTTTTTGAATTTGATATTCTCTTAAGAGTTCCATCACTATTCTCGCATCGTCATAGACAGCATGGAGTATGACAGGGAGTTGATGGGCTCTCGCTTTATTCATGAATGCTTCCAATATATCAATATACGGCTGCAATTTTATCGATTGATCCTGACGCATTAAATATTGCGGCAAGCCCACTTCACCGATTGCCACAATCTCATGATGATGCGTATCGATTAAGCGAAGAATTTCTTCTACTTCATTTTTATCAATGCGCTGCTCAGGATGATACCCTAAAGCAATATGAATATTTTCATTCTTAAGTGCAAGTAGTCGATAGCAACTCTTCAAGTCTGTTGCAACGGCAACACATTGTATATTTTGCGACATGATATCTTGAATATCTTTATCGCTATACTGATTGATATGAATATGTGCATCTATCATCATAAACACCTCATTTTGATTTTAACATAAATTTTACACAATGTTTTAAAGGGTCACATAAAAGGAATAGTTAATTATTACTATTATTTTGAGGAGGAGTCATAATGAACAAATATGAAAAGATCGATAAAGAAATTAAAGGTTATACACAACCCGAACAGCCTGGTATCGAAAAAGAAATGGATCCAAAACCGATTGCAGAAGATGATAAATATAAAGGATCAGATAAATTAAGAGGGAAAGTCGCGCTTATTACCGGTGGTGACTCAGGTATAGGTCGTGCTGTAGCCATATGTTATGCAAAAGAAGGTGCAGACATTGCGATTGGGTACTATAACGAACATGAAGACGCCAAAGATACAGTCGCACGTCTAGAATCACTTGGCGTTAAAGCAAAGGCCTATGCTTTCGATCTTAAATCAGAAGAACAATGTAATCAATTAATCGCAGATGTTACATCGGAATTCGGAAGTTTAAATATTCTTGTGAATAATGGAGGCGTACAGTATCCACAAGAAAGTTTACTTGATATTTCTAGTGATCAGATTAAAGAAACATTCGAAACGAATATATTCGGTATGATGTATGTTACTAAAGCTGCACTACCGCATCTTTCTAAAGGTGATGCCATTGTTAATACGAGCAGTGTGACTGCTTATAGAGGTTCTAAAACATTAATTGATTACTCTGCTACTAAAGGTGCGATTACATCATTTACACGTTCACTCTCACAAAACATAGCAGAAGAAGGCATTAGAGTAAATGCTGTTGCACCAGGACCAATCTATACACCGCTCATTCCTGCAACGTTTCCTGCTGAAAAGGTAGAGAAACATGGACAGGAAACCGCCCTCGAACGTCGCGGGCAACCAAGCGAGATTGCACCGGCATATGTATTCCTTGCTAGTGACGATGCATCTTATATCACTGGTGAAACAATTCATATCAATGGTGGAGACTACATTTCAGGTTAAAATGCGTTGAATAAAATTAAAACGGAAAGGACGACTATGTCCTTTCCGTTTTAATTTCGGCTTTACACTTGCTTGCGAGCTGTTCAAAACATATGAAGTTGTCTTTCACTTCATCCATCACTTCTTGAGCAGTCTTATAGGCAAGTTCATATTGCGCCTGCGTAATAACCTGCTTTTTCAGTGCACGTTTCACATCTGCCTCATCTACTAGTTCATAGCGTCCGTCAGGTAATACAAGTACATCAAGATAGAGATCATGGGTTCTTGCCTCACCCATTTCCACAATATTCTCATCATTAATATCGAAGTAATACTGTAGCGGCTTATCTTGTGCATCATACATTACAGTAATGCTATAGTGCTTATCTTTCGGTAAGATTTGCAACCAGCGAAACCCGTTGTCAGCTACTACAATGCTTTGATCGATAACCTTAATTTCTAGCGGTGACTTTACCTTTATCATCTCAATCTCACCGATTATCCCATCAAACCACTCATCACTGACACGAATTTCCTTATAATGTTTCTTTAAGAGACGACGCCAACTTCTTTTATCAATGTACTTTGTCTTCATATCGCCTCACTCCTTATTCTTTATTATATAAAAATAAACAAGTATGACAAATAATTATGCCTTACTTGTTTATTTTTAATCAAAGCTCTTCAGCACGATAATGTTCTTTTCCTTTTAAGAAGAAGGACAGTATAAATGCCAGTGCACTTAGCGCTGTCGCTACCCAGAAGGCATCGTTAATACCATTGATTGTTGCGACCTTCTGAAGATATCCCATTACAAGTTGACCACCCGCTTCTTGTGATCCGACACTGCGACCAATCTCAGCAAACTGTCCTGCAATTTCTGGATGCGTCTTATCCATTGTATTCGAAATATCACCGACATGTGCTGTGGTCTGTTGTGTCATAATCGTAACCAGTACAGCAGTACCGATAGACCCTGCAAGCTGACGTACCGTGTTACTGATGGCGTTGCCATGCGGAATCATTCTTTGTGGTAATGCGTTCATACCTGCAGTCATAATGGGCATCATAATAAAGCTCATACCGAAAGAACGCAGTACATAAATACCTAATATCGTTGAATAAGAAGTGTCCATGCTCAATTTTGTGAGTTCCCATGTTGCATACGTCATAATAAATAATCCAAATATCGCAATCGGCTTAATTCCAAATTTATCAAGCAGACGACCCGATATAGGTCCCATGAGTCCCATGAGTAGCGAGCCAGGTAATAGTAGTAATCCTGAATCTAAAGGAGAAAAACCTCGAATAGACTGAAGATATACAGGCAGAAGTAACATACCTCCGAATAAACTCATCGTTACAATTACATTGATCAGCAATGTAAATGAAAACCCTGTATACTTTAACGCACGTAAATCCATCATCGGAGCTTTCATAGAAATTTCTCGATAAACAAATAATGCAACGAATAAGAGTCCAATGATCATCATTGTAATTACAGTTGCTGAATCCCAGCCTTTATTCCCCGCTTCAGAAAAGCCATAAAGCAAACTACCAAATCCTAGTGAACTAAATACGACACCAGGGACATCTAGCTTAGGATTACTTATCGGTTGATAGATTTTGAACCAGAAGAAACCGATAATAATTGCGAGTATTCCTACAACAGACATCACATAGAACATCACATTCCAATGATAGTTCTGAATAACCCAACCCGTTAATGTCGGTCCAATTGCAGGTGCAAGAATGAAGGCGATCCCCATCATTCCCATTGCAGCTCCGCGTTTCTCAGGCGGGAAGACTGTCATAAATACGTTTGTTCCAAGTGGCATCAAGATTCCTGCTCCAACCGCCTGAATTACACGACCTGTCATCATTACAGGGAAGTTCGTACTTATGGCACAGATAACAGAACCTATTGTAAATGCAATCATCGCAAACATAAAGAGCTGACGATACGTAAACTTCTGAATCAAATAAGCACTGACAGGAACGAGAATCCCGTTTACAAGCATAAACCCTGTTGTTAACCATTGTGCAGTTGAAGTAGAAATACTGAAGTCATTAATCATAACAGGGAGTGCCACGTTTATTAACGTTTGATTTAATATTGCAACGAACATCCCCGCCATGAGCGCAGTAATAATCTTCGCCAAAGTGATACCTTTACCGAACGTTACAAGTGCTTCAGGCTTTTTCACCTGTTCATGTACAGGACGATTGACATCTATTTCCTGTTTCATTTTCTCATCTTGTATATGTGATTCATTTATTTTCGGTGCAGTTGTAGGTTTAACTTGTGCGTTTGACATTGGTTCATATACTTTTTTATCTTGTTTTTGAATAGAACGATGCTGAGCTTTGCGCTTTCTTTTAAGCATTACTCTATTAACGACGAAGAATGTCAGCAAAGAAAATAAGCTGTATAAAATAATCATCGAGGTCATACGATAACCTCCTTAGTTTTTATGAATGCGTACAGTTACATTCATTCCTGGTAAAATGTCTAACGATTTTCCTTTTGAAAGTTCAATCTTAACTGGAACAACTTGCGTTACCTTCGTATAGTTTGCATTACCATTTGATGAAGGTAATAGACTAAAGCTAGATGCTGTTGCTAAACCAATTTGTTCAACTTTCCCAGATAAAGTCGTATCTTTATATCCATCGACATATACATCGACATCCTGACCCTTTTTAACACCGTCAAGTTCAGTTTCTTTAATGTTTGCAGTAACGAATAATTGATTCATATCGTAAGCATAGGCAATCGGAGTACCAGCACCTACAAATCCATTTTCTGTTGCTTGCTTCTTCACAATCGTGCCATCCTGTGGCATCGTAATATCAACCTTAGTTGGGTTACCGTCTTGACCAGCGCCTGCTACAGTACCAAGTTTGTCATCCTTAGATAATTTGTCGCCTACCGTTTTATTGAATGAAACTAGTTTACCTGCAACTGGACTTGCAATAGAGACTTGCTCTCCGTCAATCTTCGCATTGTCCGTCTTTACATAGTTTGTTGCTTCATCATAGAAGTGAAAAGCGACTACGCCAAGCACTGCTAAGATGATTAAAGTTAAAATATTGATCATTACTAATTTTTTCATGTTTACTTCCTCCCAATTTTTCGCATAAACAATATTATATAATGATTTACTAAACAATCAACCAACAATATTTGTGAATCTGTTGGAAATTAAGTAAAATAAATAGATAATACTATTAAATAAGAAGAAATGAGTCATGTATGGACAAAAAACAGTTAATCGAAAACAGTTTAATACAATTGCTGGAAGAACACCGATTCAGAGAAATAACGATAAAGATGCTATGTAATAAAGCTGGTATTAATCGTTCTACTTTCTATGCTTATTTTGAAGACAAATACGCATTACTGGATAGCATGATAGATTCACATATTTCACATCTAGAATCAATATTATATACTGATCTGCAGGACCTTCACTTACAGAGAGACAAAAAATCATCAATAGAAAAATACCTTGAACACATATTCCAGTATATTCATGAGCACAGACAATTCTTCAGAGTGTTACTCACCTTGCATCCTGCACAAAACTTTACACAGAAATTATTATCAAATTGGCGCAATAATTATATGCACGTCCTTGAAACAACTGCTAGTCTTCAGTATCCTGATTATTTTATCAGTTACACATTAGGGGGCCAGTTCGGTGTGTTGTATTTCTGGTTACAAAATGATTGTCCGGAACCTCCTGAAGTTATCAGCAAGATTATTCATAATAACATCATGAAAATTAATCGCTAATCTTAAAAAGATGGCTGGAAAATTATCTCCAGCCATCTTTTCATGATTTCATTCGTATCTGAACGCTCGTGTCACGTCCTTTTATTTTCAGCGTTCCACGAGCAGAAACTTCAATAAATCAAAAAGATGGCCCAAAACATAGACCATTTTTTGCCATCTTTTCATGATTTTACTCGTATCTGAACGCTCGTGTCACGTCCTTTTATTTTAATCCTTCTTCAATTTTCTTAATTTCGTCTGCGCTTAAGTTCTTCGCAATTTCGCCATCTTTTGTGTCTTCTTTCAATGCATCTTTCGCTTTATCTGAATGATAGAGTTCTACAATCTTTTTATATGTCTTGTTATCTTTATCTTTCGTCTGTGCAGCAATTACATTGATATACGGTGCAACATTTTCACTATTTGAATCTTCTAAGTAAATTGGATCATCTTGCGGACTAAATCCTGCACGCGCTGCAACACCGTTATTGATAATACTTGCTGCAACATCTGGTAATACACGTGGTGTCTGCTGTGCTTCAATCGGTTTAATCTTAAGGTTTAACTTGTTTTCTTTAATCTTATCTGGGCCACCAAATAATCCGAAGTCATCTGATAACTTAATCAGTCCACCTGCTTCTAATAAGCGAAGTGCACGTGCTTGATTTGTTACATCATCTGGAATTGCGATTGTTTCACCTTTTTTGATATCTTTAATATCTTTTACTTTTTCTGAATATACACCTAGTGGTGCAAATACTGTAGTCCCTACAACTGAAAGGTCTAATTTATGATCCTTTTTAAATTGGTCTAAGAATGCGAAATGCTGGAATGCGTTTAAATCGATTTCACCTTCATTCAAAGCATTATTTGGTGCTGTGTAATCCTGAAATTCTACAAACTCAATATTAATGCCTTCTTTTTTCGCTTCTTCTTTAACAACTTCCCATACCTTTGAATCTATACCTGTAACACCGATTTTTACTGTCTTATCTTTATCCTCTTTTCCTCCACATGCTGCAAGTACAACCACTAACGATAATAATAATACCAATAATTTTTTCATATTCTTTTCTCCTTTTATAATCTACTTGTATATATGCTTGCTACTTTGTTACCGATAAATTGTGTAATCTGTACTAATATAATCAGAATGACGACTGTTATAAACATGATCAGCACGTCAAATCTTTGATATCCATAAGTAAATGCTAAATATCCAATTCCACCTGCACCAACAAGTCCTGCCACAGCTGAGAATTCTATTAAAGATACAGTTGTAAATGTAAGACCTAATATTAAAGCGCCTGCAGCTTCTGGGATGAGTACTTTGAACAGTATGTCGAACTTGCTTGATCCCATCGCTTCAGCTGCTTCAATGACTCCTCTATCTACAGACACGATGTTATTTTCTACAATTCGAGCGATAGAAAGCGAGGCTGCAAGTGTCATCGGAAATATTGCTGCCCAGATGCCAATAGATGTCCCGACTAGAATTCGGGTTATCGGAATCAATGCTACTAGAAATATGATGAAAGGTATTGGGCGTATCGTATTAATAATGGCGTTCAATATACTGTTCACTACTTTATTCTCGAGTATATTACCTTTTGCTGTTGCATAAAGCAGTATACCAATTGGTAGTCCAATGAGCGTTGCAAAGATTAACGTGATCGCAACCATAATCAGTGTATTAATTGTCTGTTCGATAATAACGGGATAGAACGTCGTAATATCAGTTTTCAAATCCTTCAACCTCCTTTACTTTAATGCCTTTTTGTATGAGATCGTCTAGCGCACTGTTTATATGTTCTGGTTGTCCGACCGCTTCAATCAGTAAATTACCAAATAACTTATCGGTTAACTCCGTTATACCGCCGTATAAAATATTGAAATCTACATGATACTGACGTCCAACTTCACTTAGTGCCGGTTTTAATATTTGTTCATGATTGAATATAAAACGATATAAACGTCGATTACTAATGTCAATATCTTTAGGGATATCATCATTCAGCACACTGTGGACAAATCGTTTTGTTGTTGCATGTTGCGGTGAAGTGAATAACTCGAACACTTTATTCTGCTCAACAACCTTCCCTTTTTCCATTACAGCCACTTCATCACAAATCTTTTTGACGACCTCCATCTCATGCGTAATAATAACAATCGTAATATTGAGCCGCTGATTAATTTTCTTGAGTAATTCCAGGATATCGTCTGTTGTCTCTGGATCCAGGGCACTCGTTGCTTCATCGCATAATAAGATATCCGGTTCAGTTGCAAGGGCTCTTGCAATACCAATACGCTGCTTCTGTCCTCCTGAAAGTTGATTTGGATAGTCATCTTTCTTGTCACTCAGGCCAACAAAGTTTAAGAGTTCATCCACTCGCGCCTCAATTTCCTGCTTGCTATATTTCTTTGTCAGCTTTAATGGATATCGGATATTATCACTGACTGTTTTCGATTTAAATAAGTTGAACTGCTGAAAGATCATTCCAATATTCTGTCGCTGTTTTCTAAGCGCACTTTCTTTCAATGCTGTAATCTCATTACCTTCAACAAACACTTGACCTGTCGACGGTTTTTCAAGTCGATTGATCAGTCTAAGTAAAGTAGATTTACCCGCACCTGAATATCCTACAATACCGAAGACCTGACCTTTTTCAATAGTTAAGCTGACATGGTCTAAAGCATTGATGTCACCTTTTTTCGTGCGATAAACCTTCGTCACGTCTCGTACTTCAATAATTCCCATTCATTCTTTCCTCCTTAAAATAAAAAACGCTCACTTAGCCTGAGCTAAATGAGCGTTTGACGGTCAACATTTATCTGCCAAGCTAAAGCTTGATGGAATTAGCACAGTGCTCTCTAAAGAGTCTGCTGCTGAGACTTCGTCGGGCCATATCCCTCTGTCTCTCTTGATAAAATATGATTAAGTTGTTTTTTATATTACATGGGTTAGATTTATAAGTCAATGTATTTTCAGAATTTACTCAACTTTTTTTATATTAGAAACTTGATATTCCTGTAAATTCTTGGACTCTGTATATGACATCTTTAATAAATGACGGATCTTTCTTCACTTCATAATCGTCTGTAACATAAGCCTGTTCATTATTCCACATCGCACTAAATTCCCGATTCAGTCGATGGAAGACCGGAAGATCACTGCGTCCACTAATAATAACATCTGTCTCCATATTGTAGTCCCCAACATTACGACGTGTCAGATTAGCACTACCGAGTACCAGTGTACTCGTCTTACTATCTTTATATTGGAATAACGTATACTTCGCATGAAATTGTTCACCATGACTTACCGCCCATTTTACTTGAATCCTATCATTTGATTTGGATACTAGCTCATGTGCGACCGGTTTATTTGGAATACCAGGTTTTTCCTTACCAAATGCTTCTTTATTCACATCCAGTATCATCTGAATCCCGACACCTCGTTTCGATGCTTTTATCAATGCTTTAATGATATCTCTGTCAGAAAGATAGAACATCCCCATCTTCACACGATCTCCCGTTTTCGTCATATTGATCTGTTCGAGCAGTGCAGCTTTAATCTTACCTTCTGTGACTAGTGTTGTAGTATAGTCCATGTCACTACTATATGCACGGTGCGTAATATTAAAGTCACTTGCGGACAGCTTACTGCCACTCATATTAAGTGCACTCACTTCACTTTTTATCAAATCTTCCTGTAGCTTACCTGTCACTTTTACTGCAATATTCTGATGATGGGCACTCGGATCATGGGGGTTACTACTTGAGATTATTGCTGCATCTTCAGTGACCAGTGTTTTTCTATGGTTCGCTTTCATATTCAACAATCTGCCGAATCCTCTTACAGTAACATTTGGTGCGTCCTTAGAAAATATATTAGTGATTATTCCGTTCTCATTATTACCGAACCATCTTAATGTCGGACGCCATAACCCGGAATAAAGTGGATTGGAATCTCTTAGTTTCACAAGGTTCGTTTCATAGAGTACGATACCGTTATCGCGCAATTTTCTGTAGTGCTCTGGTGTATAGCTTCCATAAAAAGAATTGATGGGATCTGTCAACATGTAGATGCGAATATTGGGACTTTCCTTTTTCTTATCAATCAATGCTTGCGTCAGTGTTTCTGTCAGCTTTGTGAATTTTTTTTGTCCGTCATATGTATTGTTGAATAAAAACATATCTAAAATGATAAAATCATCTGCTTCTTGAATCGTTTTCAACTGTTCATTGAATATTTCATGGTTATAATACATATGATTTTCTTTCTCATACGTTTTGTCTACAAGTAGTTTCACATCATTTGTCTTACTTGATTCAAACCATTTGCTGACGCCGCCTGGCAATGGTTTGAACGCACCATAGATGACACTGCATATATAAATGATACATCCTAGAATAACGAAATGCTTGAATTTAAACTTTGACTTTGACCTTGATCTTTTTGTCTTACGCATTTTATTCACAGGACGCTTTTTAGCTGTAGATTGCTTTCTTGTCTGAACTGCTTTCCTTTTTGTCGCCATAGCACACCTCCTCATATAAATTATAACAAAAAGCAGGGAGTTCCCTGCTTATTTTATAAATATAAATGATTTTTCCGGGCTATCAATAACGAAGATTCGTTGCCCTTTTGAATCAATCTGCTGTGCGTTTACCATGCGTTTAAATTCTTTTCTGTCTATTTTTTTCGCACCTTTTACTTCATTTATCGTTTCAATATTTCTGACATGTTCAAAAGATGTTTTTCGTGGAAGTTCATATACGTTGCCATCTTTTAGTACATCACTCGGCTCAGAGATGATTTCCTCATCAATTAGAAATTGTATTAACTTCGTATCGTATATCGAAATCGGAACGTCATAACTTCCAGACTCGGTAACCATTCCATTCGATTTAACATGTTCATAATCGAAAGTAATACTATACTTTGTTTTTCCTGCTTCAAGATTTGAATTAAAACTTCTTTCTTTAATACTTGTTTCCAGAACTTTTATAAGCTTTTCTTTTTGTTTGTTATTCATGCTGTCACCCGTAAATGAATCGTTATTCACTTCATGGGTAATAGAAATTTGATCTTTTTTATGCTTACTAAGATCAAGTGCAGTGACTAGCGCTTTCATATTGTCTTCTGTATTGACACGCTTAATGTAGTTATCATAATCTTTTTCAAAGACTTCATAATTTCTATCAACTACTCGACCATTATTCATAATATACTGAATATGTATCGTACGGACTGCTACATCATTGTTATATACACCTTTTTTTGCGTTCTTTAATTGTTTATGCGCATCGACAACACTATCAATAAATGCTTGATTGCTTACTTTCGTATCGTTCAGCAAACTTTGATTCATGTATATTTGATTAGCATCTTCAAAAGTTGTTGCGACAGATGAGATTTCTTTTTTATCAGGTATAAATTGTTCACGCATATATCCTGAAATAAAAACTAATATCAACGCAGCAGCTACAATCGCGAACGAAGTGATATAAAGTCGCTTATCGAAAGTGATTCGAGCAGACTTTTGTGAAATCATTTCCATTAGTATGAACGCAACTGTAAATGCGATTGCATAGATGATGAGTGATATAATCTTCATCTCACTAAATAATGAGCTGAATATCAATCCTCCTAGCATGGTCGCTATAAACAGCATAATAAAATAAATAATCAAATAGATAAACTGATTCGCATAAGGTTCATTGATGCGCTCATTCTTACGTCGCATATATGCATAATAAGAAAGTGCAATCATGACGATTGATATTACAAACACCACGACCAAATAGACAAAGTGATAGCGATCTGCAATCACGAATTCCATAAATTTTACAGGTATCGTAATATCATTAAGCAGCACAGTAGGATATTCCGAAAGACCTTTGAATAATACCATATGCGTTGTATAGATTAGTGTTCCCATAATTACCGGGGAAATAAGCAGTGCTATCGTCCCAACAGTATGACTTAAGTAATTATTTATCAATAAGCCTAACAATACAGTTAAACTAAAGATAAACAGATGAATGAGTAAACTTAACAGCACCCATATCAGCACTTTCTCAATATTTATGCCATTAAATTTAATCCCGAATATTAATGTGATAACACCGTTTATCAATAAATTGAGGAGCACATGCGTAAAATATGTTAGGTAAACTGTATTTAAAATACGATAACGTTTTATCGGCAGACTATGAATAAAGTCAGATGCACCTTGCCCTTTAAAGAAATAGGTAATAAAAATACCGCTTAATCCTGCATAAATCATTGCGCCAAAGAAATATAGCCCTGCTGTATTTAATGAGCCGATAATATACTTACTAATATTATTCGTACCTTCAACATCCATCATAAAATAGGAGAACGGCACTAAAATAAATGTACAGATGATATTAATTACCGTCAAAAACATGATATTGCGTGATAAGTTTCTGAACAGCGCTTTATTCCACAATGATGTTTTCAATTGCATAACCGTAACCTCCCAATTCATATGTAAAGATTTCTTCTAATGTGAGCGGTAATATATCATAGAGCAGTGGATCTGCTGTTGTAATATATTCTTCTACTCTGTCTAGGTTGTCTTTTACGATACAAGTAACTACACGTCCTTTAGTCACTTTCTCGATAACATTCATCCCTTTATAGAATGATTCATCAGGTAATGTGCTGAAAGCCATCTGTATTTTAGCTACATTTCCTTTTAAGTCATCAAGGTCACGTGTCATCAATACGCGTCCTTCATGCATCAAAGTTACCGCATCACAGAAATCTTCCATTTCTCTTAAATTATGGCTAGACACGAACAAAGCCATGTCATGATTAGTAACATCCTGAATCAAGATGTTCTTGATTGTATGTCTGACAATCGGGTCTAATCCATCAAACGGTTCATCCAGCAGCATAACTTTAGGACGTGCTGCAATCGCTAGTATAAATGCACATTGACGCTGCATACCTTTTGATAACTTTGCAATCTTCTTAGATGGATTCATATTAAGCACTTTTACAAGCTGTTTGTATCGTTCTTCACTGAAATCGGGAAACATCATTTTATAGAACTCAGACATCTCATCCAGACTCGCATGTCCAAAGAAATAAGGAATATCAGAGATAAAGATCATATGCGCCTTATAATGGATGTCTTCGAATATATCCATATCATTTACTGTAATCTGTCCAGTATCACTTTTATAGATACCTGCAATTAGCTTGAGCAATGTTGTCTTACCTGCCCCATTACTTCCAAGTAACCCTTGAATTGAACCTTGCTTTATTATTAAGTCAACTTCATCCACCGCTTTGAACTTTCCAAATGACTTGCTGACCTTATTCAGTTTGATTGTCATCGTGCTCACCCCTCATGTTTTCAATTGCTGCTATAATCTCTTCTTTCGTCAGACCTAGAAATAGTAATTCCTGCACTGTTTTATGCAATGTCTCTGTTAACATGTTGATGCGCTCCTTATTCATCTCATTTTGAATGGTGTTTACAAAGCTTCCTTTACCTGGGACTGAATAGGTGTAACCTAGATGTTCTAGTTCACGGTATGCCTTTTGAATAGTGTTCGGATTAATGGTTAACTCTTGCGCAAGCTGTCTCACGGACGGCAGCTTTTCATCCGGTAGCAGAACGCCATTCATAATTTGAAGCTTAAATCCATTGATAAGCTGCTCATATATCGGAATACGACTCCTATTGTCGATTGATATCATAAAACCTCTCCGTTCTACTGTATTAACTGTACTATATAATATAATACACTTAATACAGCATTCGTCAACCTTTTGACAAAAAAATAGCATCAGGAAATATCCCGATGCTATCTTCATTAAAGACTTGGTGATTTACCACCATCGATATTTACAGCAGTACCCGTAACATAACTTGCTGCATCACTTACTAAGAATGAAATGACATTCGCCGCTTCTCTAGTATCACCAATACGACCAATCGGAATTTCAAACTTAGGATCTCTTGCATATTCTTCCCAAGGCTTTTCAGGTGCTTCCTCCTGCCAGCGTTTTTCAATCTGACCACTGCGAATCAGACCGATACATACAGCGTTCACACGAATATTATACTGTGCAAGATCCTTACTTAATGTCTTCGTCAATGCAAGTCCTGCTGCACGCGTGACAGAGGTTGGTGTTGTATCGGCTGGAGGGTTTTTGCCAGCAATGGCTGTAAGATTGACTATGGCGCCCCCATTCTTCTTAAGTTCTGGTAATGCTGCATGTAACATATGAAGCGCACCGAATAGTTTGAGGTCAAGATCATCCTGCCAGTCATCCAGCGAAACATCTTCGAAATTTTTAGCAAACGCACTTCCTGCATTATTGATGAGTATATCAAGCTTTCCATACGTATCGATTGCTTTTTGAACAAATTGTTTACAGTCCGTTTCCTTCGTAACATCACATACTTGATAAGATACTTCTTGACCTGTTTGCTCCTTAATTTCCTTTGCAATATTAATCAGTTCGTCTTCATGACGGGAAGCAATCACTACACGAGCACCTTCTGCAGCTAATACCGTCGCAGTTTCCTTACCGATACCTTTACTTGAACCTGTAATTATAGCTACTTTACCCTTTAAACCTAAATCCATACCCTCAGCTCCTTTCTCTCATCATAACAAATATTAAAGTAAGTATAAAAAAATGCACCTTATCAATAAGGTGCTATCATCCAATGGATAGGTTTAATTGCCAGTTGATACCAAACTGATCAGCTACCCATGCAAACTTCTCTGACACTGGATGCATCGGCGCAAGTTCCATCAGCACTTGTCCATCCTCCTTTAACTGATCATATAGGAATTCAATCTCTTCAGCAGATTCGCATTCAACCGCAAAACTTAGCGCCGGCGTAAAAGGAATATCTGTACCATTCGCGTTGTCAATTGCCATAAACTGTTCGTTATGAATTGTAAACACTGCATGATTCACCGTCCCGGGTGCACCTGGTCCTTGTTCATCATACTTAATCATAGAAATGATCTCACTATTACGAAATACAGCGGTATAAAATTCAATTGCCGCTTCTGCTTTTCCATTAAACATCATAAATGGCGTAATTTTTTTGTTTTTCATTATACATTCCCCTTGTGCTTTAATGCATATTTTTCGATAATCGTTTGGTGTCTCGGGTACCACTCTATCAGTTCATCTTGCGTAAACAGTTCAAAGCTCTCGAATGTAAATCCTGGTGCGACCATACAGCCAACGAGACTCCATCTATCTTCTCCTTCAACTGTAGATGCAAATATCGTGTTCTTTGGTACTAGATATTGTGGCACTTCACCCTTTTTCACATCGAGCCCAAGTTTAACAGACTGATAACTCCCATCAGGATGAATCATATGAATCGTCAGTGAATCACCTGCATGGAAATACCACAGTTCATCCGACTGTATACGATGAAAGTGTGAAATATTTCCTGACTCTAGCAAGAAATAGATGCTTGTATATAGTCTTTTATCATCTATGTTAAGTTCAGATTGATATGTCTCATAGTAATAGCCCCCTTCTGGATGTGGTTGTAATTGCAATGTCTCTATAAAATCCTGTTTATTCATAATTCCTCCTAAAAAAGCACTGAAATCGCTTCAGTGCTTACAAATTATACATTTACATTATGGTGTACAGTCTGTACGTCTTCTAAATCTTCAATCGCGTCTACTAACTTTTCAAATACTTCTAAGTCCGAATCGGATAAGTCTAATTCAGTCTGAGGGACCATTGAAAGTTCGGCTATAGTAAATTCTTCAATCTCTGCTTCTTTCAATGTATTCTGTACTGCTGCAAATTGATCAGGTTCTGCATAGACAATAACGTGCCCGTCCTCTTCTATTACATCGCGTACATCAATATCTGCTTCCATCAGAATTTCCAGCGTTTCATCTGCACTCTTACCATCAAATCCAAACACTGCAGTATTATCAAACATATAACTTACTGAACCGGATACCCCCATATTCCCCCCGTTCTTACCAAACGCCGCACGAACGTCACTCGCTGTACGGTTAACGTTATTTGTAAGGGCGTCTACGATTAACATCGAACCACCAGGACCAAATCCCTCATAGCGTAGTTCATCGTAGTTCTCTTCTGCACCGCCTTTAGCTTTCTCGATAGCACGATCAATAATATGTTTCGGTACAGAGTATGTTTTCGCACGTTCAAGAACGAATTTCAAGTTTTGGTTCGATTCAGGATCTGGCTCTCCAGACTTTGCTGCGACATAGATTTCACGACCGAATTTCGCATAGATTCTACTTGTATCCTTGTCCTTTGCAGCTTTCTTATCTTTAATGTTGTTCCATTTACGACCCATAATATACACTTCTCTTTCAATAATTTATGTCATTATTATACACATTAATCCTTCATTACACAAAAAAGATTAAAGGCGCATGCCTTTAATCTTTTAAAATACTTGCTAATCGTAAAATATCTAAAATGATATTCAATAGGTTGATAAATAAGCTAAATCCCATCTCCTGTGGTGAGAAGTTTCCTTGTTTTAAACGGTTAAAGTCATATACTGTATACAAGAAGAAGATTGCAAGTCCTGCAATTGTAATCACCATCTGGAACATTGGAATTTGAATGAATATGCCTAAGAAACTTGCAAATACTAATGCGATTAATGCTGGGAATAATAGACGCCCTAAGTTAGATGCATCTCCTACTACAAAGTATCCAACTAAACCAAAGGCTAAGAATGCCCCTACAGCAAGTGCAACGTTTTGATAGAATGCAGCTTCACCTAACGTTGACATGTAGTACATAAATGTACCGTAACTTACAATCCCCATCCCAAACGCCATTAAGTTAGAAATTAAGAATCCAAACTTACGTGAAGCACGCACGAATAACGATAACATTACAAGTGCAAAAATTGCCATAGAAACCGTAAATCTTAATCCCGCTGGCACAAATTGTCCTAAATATGTTCCTACCGCAAAGATAATCCAGTAATACATAAAGAATAAAAACGTTTGACGATACGCTGATGCGCGTGTCACAGGTTGTGCATTATAATAATTGTTCATATAATCCCTCATTTAATTAGTGTTATATAATGATTATACAGTTTACAACTTACATTTACGAGCGATTTGATTATACAAACAGGCTGAAAATCATAATAAAGACGAGACCACTCACAGATATGATCGTCTCTAGAAGCGTCCATGTCAGCACTGTCTCTTTAATGGATAACCCGAAATATTCTTTAAACATCCAGAATCCTGCATCATTCACATGTGATGCGATGACACTCCCGGCACCTGTTGCAAGAACAACCAATGCTAAATTCACATCAGACGCTTCAAGCAACGGAATAACGATACCTGTCGTAGAAATCGCAGCAACTGTCGCAGATCCTAATGCAATTCTAAGTACTGCTGCAACAAGCCAAGCTAACAGAATCGGTGAAAAGTCTGAATGCGTAAATAATGTTTCGACATGCTTACCTACGCCACCATCAATCAATACCTGTTTAAATGCGCCACCTGCACCGATTATCAGAATCATCATCCCAATTGGATAGATTGCATCTGTAACCGACTGCATCACATCTTTCATCTTGCGCCCTCTAGAGAGACCCATTGTGATTACAGCGATCAATATTGAAATCAGCATGGCAGTAGATGCATCACCAATTAGGTAAATGGCCTTGATCAATCCATTTACATTTATTCCTTGTGCTTCTACCATTAATTTAACAATTGTGGAAATCAGCATTAATAATACAGGAAATAATGCTGTAAGTGTACTAATGAAAAATCCTGGTGTTTCCTCAATTTTGAAATTCACGTTTTTACCTAAAGACGAGATGTCTCCTTCACGTGTGAATGCTGTCGGCGTAATTTTCTTTGCAAACTTTGTAAATAACGGGCCTGCAATGATTGCTACAGGAATCGCAATGATAAAGCCATATATTAATACTTCACCAAGGTTTGCGTCATATTCTTTTGCAATCATGACCGGTCCAGGATGTGGCGGTAAGAAACCATGCGTTACAGAAAGTGCTGCAGCCATAGGAATACCTAAATAAAGTGCGGGTAGTTTCGTTTCTTTCGCAATGGTATACACAATCGGAATCAGTAATACAAGACCGACTTCAAAGAATAGTGCAATCCCTATAATGAAGGATGCCACAACAACAGCCCACTGAATATGTTTTAGTCCAAATTTATCGATGAGCGTATGTGCAATTCTCGTTGCTCCCCCACCATCAGCAAGCAACTTCCCAAGCATAGCACCTAAACCAAAGATGAGCGCAATATGTCCAAGTGTCCCACCCATTCCTGCTTCAATCGTAGCGACGACTTTATCTAAAGGAATCCCTAGCATAAGTGCCGTTAAAAAAGCGACGATGATTAATGATATAAACGTATTAAGTTTGAGTCCCATAATTAAGACCAGTAGAATAATAATAGCTATAGCGACTGTAAATAACGGCCATTGTTGTACGATAAAATCCATTATATTTCCCTCTTTTCATATTTTCTTTGAAACGCAGCAATGTCATCATATGTTTCCATCAATTGTTGTGTCATCTTAATATAAATCGGTAATACCTCGCGATAGATGTATACGTTTTCCTGAATCGGTTGATGTGGCTTTGTTGCACCGACCATAGCGCTGACATGGTCAAAATTATCTTTTTCTCCAATTGCAATTTGACCGAGAATAAAAGCACCGAGACAAGAACTTTCGATACTCTCCGGTACAATCACTTCATGTTCAAAAATATCGGACATCATCTGTCGCCATAGTGCACTTTTTGCAAATCCCCCTGTTGCCTTTAATGTCTTTACTTCTTCATCCATCAATACGGAAAGCGCAATATAAACTGTATAGAGATTAAAGATGACACCTTCAAGTGCCGCACGAATCATATGCTCTTTTTTATGCGAGAGGGTTAATCCAAAGAATGAGCCACGCACATTTGCATTCCAATGTGGCGCACGTTCTCCTGCAAGAAAAGGATGAAAGATCAAGCCATTACTCGCTGGTGGCACGCGTTCAGCAATCTTAGTCAATACTTCATAGCTATCGACACCGAGACGCTTTGCTGTTTCAATCTCACTTGAAGCAAATTCATCACGTATCCAGCGCAAGACGACACCACCATTATTCACAGGACCGCCAATGACCCATTTGTCCTTTGTCAAAGCATAGCAGAACAATCTCCCCTGACTATCTGTTTTCGGTTGATCAATTACTGTGCGAATCGCTCCACTTGTGCCAATAGTTACTGCAACTTCTCCAGGCTTAAATGCATCTACACCGAGATTACTAAGTACACCATCACTCGCACCGATAACAAATGGTGTGTTGACATCAATATTCATGATATCCGCATATTGCTTATCTATTCCTGTTAACAGTGTCGTCGTATCTACAGCTTCAGATAACTGACTTTTGTCTATTTCTAAAAGCTCGAGCACAGCATCATCATAATCAAGCTGGCGAATATTAAATATACCCGTGGCACTTAATATTGAATAATCTTCGATATATCTCTTAAAGAGTTGATAGAACACATAACCTTTTATTCCAATAAACTTTTTAGTCGACTGATAAAGCTTGGTTTCCGTTTCTTTCAGCCATAACATTTTGGTCAACGGACTCATCGGGTGAATCGGTGTCCCTGTACGGTGGTAGATAGCAAGACCATCATGTTCACGATTCAGCTTTTCTGCATACTGATAACTCCGATTATCTGCCCACGTAATACTATTAGTAAGTGGTTTATTATGTTCATCCATCAAGATCAAACTATGCATTGCACTAGAAAAGCTAATAAAATCAATCTCATTTTTAGCGGCTTCTGCTTTTTTCACAACCATACGGATGGTTTCTAAAACCGCTTCAAAGATGTCATTCGGATGTTGCTCCGCTGTATCTGTAGTAGGTGTTAATAATGGATACTCCACATGATGTACACCCACTATCTCACCTTGATTTTTATAGATTACCGCTTTAGTACTCGTCGTACCGATATCTACACCTATTTTAAACATTAATTTTCCTCCTTCGTTTGAGAATAGAATAAATCATCTATTTCTTCATGAACATCATCAAAATTCATATGAAGTACTTTTTTATAACCTTTTCTATCTCTTTGTTCAACAGTCGTGATATATTCATGATGATTCTTAAAGATGCGTTCAAAATCACCTTTATTAAACTTCATTCTTTCCTCCATCGAAATTAGGTTCAGTATCAGCATTGTCGGTTTAATGCTCATCCATAACTTTTCTAATTGCTTATGGTGAATACTTTCGATCATCGTCTGATGGAAAAGAATATCCTGCATAGCAAACTCCGCAGCATCATTAAATTTAACCGCTACTTTCATCATTTCAAGTTTCTTATGGAGTTCCAGTACGACTTTAGATATATCCTTTTTTCTGATCTTTTCAAAACTAAAGCTTTCAATCATCAGTCTCATGTCATAAAGTTCTTTTATATCATTTTCTGATAAAGCCATTATCACTGCACCCATCCGTTCTAAACGAATCAATTTATCATTAGATAAAATTTTTACCGCATCTCTTACGGGTGAACGACTCACCTTGTACATCTGAGCTAATGTATTCTCTGAAAGCTTCTCTCCATCCTTAATCTGCTTAGAAATAATCTTATACCTCAAATCTAATGCTATCTGCTCTCCTGTTGAAAGTTGATTCATCCATTGTTTAGGTATCATGGTTTACCTCCGTCTACTTGTATACAAGTATGGTAATATAAAATTAACAAACTGTAAACGCTTTCGTTTGAAATAAAAAATAAAGATAAATAAAGCTAGCACTTTATTTATCTTTATTCCTCTAATTAAAGTAATTGATTCAATTCATCTATACCATCATGAAATTCGTGCTGCCCGAATTGTTTTGTAATGATATTCATTTGTGGAAATTGTTGTTGCCAGCACATTTGGTGTTTGATGTCTACACGATCATCATCAACAGACTGAATGTGCGTAATGGGTACATCGATATAGTCCTCTGCATCTTCTCTTAACTTATTCTGCTCATCGCTAAACTTGTCATCGCAGCCAAACAAAGGGGACCCGATAAGAATCACTTGTTTAATTTTTTGTGTCACTTGATTTTCAGTTAAGTACTTCATAATTACAGTGCCACCGAACGAGTGCCCAATTAAGGTGACAGGTTCATGATCATCAATTTCATTCAAACTTTCAATGAATGGTTCCACCCATAATTCGTAGACCTGTCCCTTGTCTCTTGGATAGCGGTGCTTATGCCACACGTACTCACCTTGCGGAATCGTTCTCAGCAAAGGATTACTACCACTCTCTTTTGTTTGTTCACTTGCACTATGTACAAATACTATATGTTCCATCCTTATCCCTCCTAAAAAAATTCGGATAAACTGTTAACAGTTTACCCGAATATGTATGATTTAATTAAAAAATATGTGTAATGAAGTTAACAACAAAATAGATAATCGCTGCAATGATGGCTGAAATCGGCAATGTAATCACCCATGTAATAATCATACGCTGTGCTGTCGTCCACTTCACGCCTTTAACACGGTGACTTGATCCCACACCTAGAATTGAAGAGGATACAACGTGCGTTGTGGATACAGGTAGATGAAAATGTGTTGCTCCAAAGATGATAAATGCAGATGATAAGTCTGCTGCAACACCGTTGGCTGGACGAATCTTCATGATATTACCACCAACTGTTTTAATAATCTTCCATCCTCCTACTGCTGTACCTAATCCCATCGCTGCTGCACATGAAAGCTGTACCCATGTCTGAGGTTCAGTACTTCCGGTCTGCATCCCGGCTGAGATTAATGCCATCGTAATAATACCCATCGCTTTTTGCGCATCATTAGACCCGTGTGCAAAAGCTTGCGCTGCTGCTGTGAAAATCTGCAGGAATCTGAAATTACGATTTGTTTTCGTTAAGTTTGCATTCTTAAATACTGTTTTAATAATTGTATACATGATATAACCAACGATAAATGCAAGTAATGGTGAAATCAATAACCCTACAATAATCTTCGTAAATCCTGCATATTCCAGAATTCCAAAACCACCTGATGCAATTGCAGCGCCTGCAATTGATCCAATCAATGTATGTGACGACGAACTCGGAATCCCAAAATACCATGTGATTAAGTTCCATGTAATCGCACTGATTAATGCCGCAAGGATGACCACTTGACCGTTTTGTAACGTAAATGGGTCTACAATATCTTTCGTAACCGTCTTCGCTACCCCATGAAAAAGAATTGCTCCTACAAAGTTCAGTACAGCTGCCATCAATATCGCATGACGAGGCTTCAAAGCTTTCGTTGAGACTGCAGTTGCAATTGCATTCGCCGTATCGTGAAAACCGTTGATAAAATCAAAAGCTAACGCGAAGAACACAATCGCAAATGTAAAAATAATAATCGGTTCCATAAAAATGCTCCTTAACTATTCTTCATAATGATAGATTCAAGTATATTCGCAACTGCCTGGCATTTATCAGCAATATCCTCTAAAGACTGATAAATATCTTTTACTTTCATCACAGTTAACGGATCCGTTTCTACAGATAAGATATGTTTAATTGACTGTCTTAAAATACCGTCACAGTTTGTTTCATGTTCCTTAATATTAATCGAATGTACGCGCACATGGGATAACTTCTTCTCAGCAACGAGCGTCACTGCAATCTTAATTTCTTTTGCGCATCCTTGAATGTTCTGAACAAATTCAGCCATATACTCATCTGAGTATTCAATTGAATACATTTCAAACATTGCTGATGTTTCTTCCATAGCATCCATAACATCATCAATTGCATTTGAAAGAGCAAGAATATCTTCACGTTCAATGGGTGTGATGAATGTTTGATTTAAATCTGAAATCATTTGGTGCATCAGTTCATCACCATTTGTTTCATAGGCTTTAATTGTATCCGCATATTTCTTTAAATCAAACGCATTGTGAAATGTCATGTCACCAAATGCTACAGCAGCACGATCTAGATTCTCTGCCATCGCTTCTAATTGAACCGCAAATTTATCTTTCTTCTTATTAAACATGATATTGCCTCCTAATATTTTCACCATAGTTCTCTACATCGCTATTTTAAAGGAAATTGTTAACTTTTAATAGCGTTTTGTTAAAAATGTATTAAGTCTGTAAAGTAAGCGTATGCAAACCGTTGATATAATAAACCTTCTTTACATTCTTTACAAAAATGTAATATAAAAATGTAAATGAACCTCCAAAAAAACGACTGTATTATACAGCCGTTTGTTACTTTGTATACTGTTTTTCTATACCATTTGCTTTATCTTCCTGAAAGCGAGCAATACGCATCTCAACATCAAAGATTTTCATTGAAAGATGATACACCGGTAATTGTATCAATATATAGATGAGCCATGGTATCGTAGGTTCGTAATCATGAAGTGCAATGATAAGGGTGTCAGTGTGCTTCAATCTTCTAAACTCCATACGTGCACGACTTGTTAGTGTATTTTTGTATAATGCACCGTCTGTTATCTTATAAACCATTCTGTTTTCATCACTTTTTCCTTCATCCTCAGATAACGTAAGTACATGCTTGCCCGCTGCATAAATCGTATATACATTATCTTGACGTTTTACGTTAATAATATTAAAGGCCATATCACTCAACCAATTAAAATAATGATGACTCAAGTCAGCTATCGACCAGTTTGACGGCATCAACGTACGTTGAATACTTCTCACATCATTGATTTCTGAACTCTGTGTTTGTGCAACAATCCCTTTACGTTTAACTGATGTGACTGAGGCATGAACCGGTGTTTTGTAGCTACGCAGAATATTCAATGTTTCTTGATCTTCTGTTGTACCAGATACATAGAAAATTGCTTTCAATTGTGCAATCTCTGCAGCACGTGCAAAATTATCTGCACTGATAGCATTGATATCACGAAACTTTGTATCGTTCATTCTGCTGGAACGTTTATTGGGATCAATAAAGTATATTCCAAAATCTACGTGGGCCATCGCATCAATACAGTCATTCAAAGAGAACATATCGCCAGTAAGCCAGGTGACGCCTTCTAATGGTTCGCTCGGATATTTACTCATCGCATAAATATCATACTGTGCTGCCAATTGACTTGATATATATTTACCAATATATCCTGTTGCGCCTGTGAGTAATACTTTATCTTTCAAGGTGCATTCCTCCTGCTATTTCGTTTTCGTTGTAAGCGGTTCTTCTTCTAACGTATTATACAATGCTTGATCAGTAAACGTGCTCAGAAACTTAATCACTTTATCATATGTTATTTGAGATTCCTTTAGATTCATATGAAATTGATATTGATGTCTTAATCGATGTGAGCCATCAAAAAATGAGGTCGAATTCGGTACTTTATTTTCTTGCAACACTTTGACCAGTTCTATTGCCTGACTTTCAAATGGGTCTGCATCTCCTACTGTCAGAAATGTTGGAGGGTACTTTCCTGTTACTTGCTGCGTAATAGACATCTGATCAATCTGTTTAAACTCGCGCTCCCAATATTTTTCTCCAGTATAGCTTTCCATAAAATCTTCAATTCGTGGAAATTTTGTTGCTCTTACCGTATTCATATCATATAATCCACCAAATAATATTACCCCTTTAATATCGTCCGGGGCAAAGACCGCTTCTTCCTGCATTTCTTTTCTTAATAATTCATTCGTTTGAATTGCTGCAAACTGCGCTGCAATTTGTGCTCCTGCTGAATCTCCGCCAATAATAATTTGATTAAAATCAATCGGAAGATGGAATGTATTACGCTTCATAAACTGTGCAGCTTGCTTTTCCTGAATTAAAGGTACGGGATATTTATGGGCAGGTGCAAGCGCATAGTTCATATTTGCAATAATAAAGCCCCGCTCTGCAATACGTGCAAGATAGGCATTTTTATGTTTTTTATCACCTGCGATATATCCCCCGCCATGTGTCCATATAATAAGCGGTAATTTGTCTCCTGATTTAATTTTCTTCGGCATAATAATATCCATTTGTGAGTTTGGTGCATCTTTGCCATATTGGACGTCAGAAATCAGCTTAACATTCATTGCCACACCAAGTTCATCGAATACCGTATCATGATTTAATGCGGGATTTTCTTTTTTATACCATCCAAATATTAATGCAAACGCCATCACAGTTAAAGCAACTAAAATTATAATTAATAAGTATCTTTTCTTCATTGTTATTCCCTTCAATCTACGCTAATTGTAACATTATTATCCGTCGATATAAATAAAAGCCGGGAACACACAACGCTTACGCGATGTGATTTTTCCCTGCCTTTTTACGCTTAATATATTTAAATAACAGTCCTAGGCATAGTAATAACCCTACATAGCCCATTATTGGGTAAACTGTTCCTACAAGCTCTACAAAGCCAACAAAACTTAAAGCATAACCAATAACCATCGATACGATGAGCAATATAATATACTGCTTTGAATAAGGTGTTGTCAGGCGTGCTGTAAACGAATACATTAAACCGACAATCGTATTATACATTACCATCAGCATAATAATGCTTAGTGCTATACCAAGCACCGGATGAATCATACGTCCTAACACTAAAGTTGGAATCGCTGAATCTTGAACTAATTCCAGTTCACTCAGTAAGCCAGAGTTTACCATCAATAATAGTACAAGTAATGTAATCCCACCGATAAAGGCACCACGGCCTGCAATATGTTTCTTCGAGGCATCGCTACCAATTGCAGCTAACATACTATAGCCAGTAGCAAATGCTAAGCCACCATAGTTTAAGCCGGAGAACCACCAAAGTGAACTTTCTGGAAGAAACTTCGATTTAAATGGCTGCTTTGAAGGATCGATGTATTTATCTACTTCGCTTAATGGCACATGCCCTTTAAAGAAGAAATAAACTGCAATAATTGTTACAACGACAATCAAGAATGGCGTTACAACTCCAAGTGCTCTGACAATCTTGTTAAAGTCCATCAGCAACGTACCTACTACAGCAATAATCATAAGTAACGAACCTAACCATATCGGTATCCCAAAGCTTTCATGAAACGCACTCCCTGATCCTGCGACCATGATCACCGATATTGCATATAAGAAAAACACTAAAATATAGTCAATGATTTTACCAAATTTTTCACCAAAAAGGTATGTAATCGTTGGTTCATGGCTGTCTACATCTAATCCATAACCAACCTTACTGATCTGACGGCCAAAGAACGTCAACATAATTCCAGAAATAAGTATTGCAAAATAGCTGTAAATACCATAATTCGTGAAAAATTTCAAAACTTCCTGACCTGTTGAAAAGCCGGCACCTACAATAACACCCACGTAAGCTGCACCGATTTTCATTGATTCTATATTACCTTTAGACATCCAACCTCTCCCTTAATATAATAAAAGACGTGCTATGAATATTTCACAACATGTCTTTATTACCCGATATTAAAAGTCATAAACGTTAAATTTAATTTTGTTCTTCAGGCAGTCCGAATGTCTCACCTTCAGGTGCCTTAGAACGTGTAACAAATAATGCCGTAATAAACCCTATGACTGTAAGGGCTATTGCAAACCAATAAGCGTGATGTACACCATACGTCAGTGCTGCTTGAGTCTGTGAATGGGTAGGATTACTTATTCCTTCTAATGCTTGTTGCTGACCCTGCGTCATTATACTTACAAAGACCGAAATCCCCATTGCACCGGCAATCGGCTGTATCATGTTACCGATTGCTGTGCCATGTGGATACAAATGCTTTGGTAACTGATTGATTGCATTCGTATGACTTGGCATCATAATCATCGAAATAGATACCATGAGTACCATATAAACAATGATAAATATATATAGTGGTATTCCTGGGTGAATCGTCGAGTAGAATATCATGACGAGCATCAGAACAAACATGCCCGGAATGATCATCTTACGTGGACCAATCTTATCAAATATTCGTCCCATAACTGGACTCATCGCGCCATTTAATAAAGCACCAGGCAACAGTATCATTCCTGCAACTTTGGCACTAAATCCCATCGGCCCTTGTAAGTACATCGGCATCACAATCTCAGAAGCGAACATCGCCATCACAACAACGACAAAGATAAACATCCCTTTACTATAGTTGCTATACTTAAAAACGGACATATCAAGTAGTGGTGATGTCAGATGGTTCTGACGGACAATAAAGATTACCAGGGAAATAAGTCCACTAAGAATCGGTAAGAATACCGCTTTATTGCTAAATCCACCTTCTATATTTCCGACAGAACTAAAGCCATATATAATACCTGCAACACCTATTGTTGATAAGACAACACTGAATATATCGACTTTCGGTTTCGTCACTTCGCCGACATTATCCAGATATTTAAACGCAAATCCGATTGAAAATAAAACGAATGGTACGACCGCAAAAAACAACCATCTCCATCCTAATGTATCAACGATTACACCAGAAAGGGTCGGCCCAATTGCAGGTGCAAACATCATAACAAGGCCGAAATTCCCCATAACTTTTCCACGTTCATGCGGCGGGAATAATAGCAGCATCGCATTCATAATAACAGGTATCAACAATCCTGTACCTGCCGCCTGAATCATCCTACCTGCCAGCAGCATAGGGAAATTGATCGCACACCCTGCTACCAATGTTCCAATAAGGAAGACGGACATCAATCCTATAAATAATTGTCGTGTTGTAAACCACTGAATTATAGTAGCAGATAATGGCATCAGCACCCCCATGATAAGCATAAATCCAGTAGCAAGCCACTGAACAGTCGGTGCATCGACATGAAAGACTGTCATAATCTTTGTCAAGGCGATATTCAGTAAGGTTTCATTTAAAAAGGTAAAGAATGCGCCAATTAAAAATGTAATCATGATTATAGTAGATTTTTTCATATTTCCTCCAAAACAATAGTTGTCTATACATCTTATAGCACGTTTCACGTAAAAACAATATCTCTTGAAATTTATTTTATATGCTTTATGTTATAAAGGATAATTATTTGCATTTCTCAATACTTTATTTCATTATGAAACTAACTTAATAAAAGGAGCTTATTATGGAACTTAACAAACAAATCTTACAGACATTTGTACGCGAAGCACATGTACGTGATTTTGAAAGTCATTCTGAAGAACCTACTGTAATGCATCGAATAGATTATGAAATAAGCCAGGAAGATCCGCATATGTTTGATTTTAAACTCACCTTTATGTTTGGTCATTTCGGCACACAGGTTGATGGAGTCATAGAATCTACATTACTGATTCAAGCTGATTCCGAAATTAATATATTACAAGAAATTCAAGCAAATGAAACCATGTTCGCACTTCCATTGTACGCAAAAGCATCGGCACTCGTTACAAAGCTATCCGAAGACAGAGGAAACTTTCCAATAATCGTTCCAATAGAGATATGGCTTGAACAATAAAAATACGCCTGACATCTAATATGTCTAGGCGTTTTTATAGTGATTAAAGTCTTTAATATCAATAACAACTTGATCTAATTGCTTAGCGGCTTTTTTCATCAATTTTCTCGCGACCTGATTATTCGAATCAATAGATAATATCTGCTGAGCTGTATCAAATGCTTCTCTGTCAGAAAGCACTGGATTCGGTACAGTGTACAAGAAGAGCAACTGTAACAAATTCTTGATTTCTTTAGAATCAGTCATATATACAGCACGTTCAGCATGATAATATGCACTATGAAAAGCTCCATTAACTTCACAAAGCGGATAGACAAGTAACAAGAAAGCTAAGTCATGGAGTTCTACTGTCTCCTCTTTTTTCATCTGTTCTAATATAAATGTATAGTACATCACAGATTCACTTTTATGACATGCACTAATAAATATTTCTTCAAACTCTAGAAAGTCTGTCTGATTCATTATATCTTCAGCAATATGAAAATTTCCGCTAAGTATGGATTCAGCTAAGCGTTCCTGTATATTATGCATTTGATACACCACCTTTTCGATTAGCATTGTACCATAATATCACCTTATTTCCTATCGCTTAAGCCTTCATTTTAAGTATGTAATTTTCCTCCATACCCATTCTAATGGTCCATATTTATGTCTTTTCATATAATATGTAGCAATGACCAGTTCAAAAATTATAATACACAGTGCGATCATGAATACTTGATACAGATCCAGCTTCGCATATAAACGTAGCACATAAAATATGATGAACATACAGATACTCTGCAATATATATAATGAAAAACTCATCTTACCCGCATAGTAAAATGGCTGCATCATCTTATAGAACTGTTTATTATCTGTAAGCAGGACAACTACGATAAAATAACAAACTGCTACTAATGTACCACCATAGAATATGAACGACTGAGCCGAATACATATCCAGATGTGCATAGATGACATAATATTTAATCAGTAATCCTAGGGCAAGGGATACTGCTGCCGTTATCATCATCATACGTTTATGTTTAAGTATAGCGCCAATCATATCAGCACGCATCGCATACATTCCAAATAAGATAAAAGGCAGAACCGAAATTCCATAACCAAATATCCCAGTTAAACTTAATGCCGTGAAATTCTCCAGAAAGAATTGCTGGTTCAGCGCGAGTATTTGACTGAAGTCTCCGCTTTGCATCACTTGTATCCAGCGCTGTGCAGCATTGTTGGAAGATGCAGAAGGAATTGCATCTGGTGAGAGTATTACAGTAATGATAACCATCAAATTTATCAGCAGAAAAATGACAGATATCATGAGCGCAACAATCAGACTGACGATATTCGGCATAAGTAAGAAGAGGATTGCAATCATGCCGAGCACTGCATATACATTTAATATATCCCCATAAAAGATCAGTAATCCATGAATATAGCCAAACGCAAGTAGTGCGAATACCCTTCTATACAATACCGGAATAAAATTTCCACCGCGCTGCTTAATATTCGTTGCCATAATAGCGAGGCCAAACCCAAATAAAAATGAAAAAATAGGATAGAATGAATTGTGCACGAATAACATATCAAGGTAATATAGCATTCTATCTAAAGGCAGCTGAAAGTGATCTAGAGGATTCGTAAAAACTTCATTCATATGAAAACCAACGATATTCATAAATAAAATCCCCATGACACTGATTCCACGCATAATATCGATACTTTCTATACGTTTTGTCATAATTTTTTTACGAACTCACTTTTAAGGCTCATTTGACCAAATCCATCTATCTTACAGTCAATGTCATGTCCATTATCAGGATCAACTAGTTTAATGTTCTTTACTTTCGTTCCTTGTTTAATCACAGAGGAGCTTCCTTTAACCTTTAAGTCTTTAATTACTGTTACACTGTCCCCATCACTTAAAATATTACCGTTCGCATCTCTTACGATTATCTCTTCAATGATTTCTTGCTGCGGCCACTCATGTGCACACATTGGACATACATAGTTTAAACCATCTTCATAAGTATATTCTGAATTACATTTGGGACATGCTGGTATTGTCATTAGCTTACTCCTTTAATTTTTATAATTGTATTTTCTCTATATTTAATAATTTATCCTTCAAATCTAAGCCACCACTAAATCCTGTCAACGTTCCATCCTTGCCGATAACACGGTGACAAGGCACAACGATCATCACGGGATTTGCACCAATAGCACCTCCTACCGCACGGACAGCTTTCATATTACCCGATTGCAATGCAATATCGCTATACGATCGTGTTTCACCGTATGGAATCGTAAGCAGCGTCTGCCACACAGACTTTTGAAAGTCTGTCCCTGCAAGATTAAGCGGCCATTCTAACTGCTGCTTCTTGCCCGCAAAATAAAGATTCAGCTCTTCAATATAATGCGTATGGTACTGGTCAGCTTCATAGCCAGTAACTTTTGTCGCTTGACTGAAGAATCGTTCAATATGGCGATTGACATATTCATGTGTATCTTCGTTCGCTAAATAAATGACACCACATTCATCAGAAGCTATAATAAATTCGATATCCTGCACGAGAAAACAACTTATATAAACTTTCAAATCATTCATCCTTCCAGTTGTGTATCTATTGCATAAGGTTTACGCGCCATATCTATATGGGGGATTAGATCTTCAAAATAAATATCAGATACTGGTGATAGATTAAAACTGCTATAGAAATCCTTTAGATGAGCTTGTGCACTTAAGGAAATATTTTTATCCGGATAATTATCTTTTATATAATCAAGTCCTTTTTGGATAAGTGTTCTCGCTAATCCTCTACCACGAAACTGTGGATTCACAATTACTCTACCCAGTTTCACCGTTTGTCCGTCAACGATAATTCTAGCATATGCCGCTATCTTATCATCTTCTTTAGTGAAGTAATGGATGCAAGTTAAATCTCTTTCATCAATATCTGGATAAAAGCATTGCTGTTCAACTACAAATGTATCTATTCTAAGTTTAAAGATCTGAAAAATTTCATCGTGTGTTAATGCTTCAAATTTCTTATATTCCCACAATTATATCGCCTCCCGCACCATATTTATTTGATTGTAATATACGACATAGAATTAATAAAGTTAAATATAAAAAAGGCACAGTGCAACTGCACTGTGCCATAACACGTTTAATCTTAGAAACGGTAGTATCCGTCTACATGTCCACTAACATAGCTTACTGAACGTTGTCCGATACCTTCAGAAGGGTTTAATGCATCTACCATTTGTCCTCCACCGATATATACACCAACGTGGCTGTAGTTGTTGAAGAATACTAAGTCACCTGGTTGTGGTGCTGATACTTGTGTACCTACTGCAGCTTGTGCATAAGTAGTACGAGGAATTGATTTCCCCATTGCTGCTAATACTTGTTGTGCAAATGATGAACAATCTACTGCTGAAGCAGAGTTCGCACCATATACATAAGATTTACCAGCTGCAACACTTAATGCTACTGATGCAACATTTCCGCTAACTGCCGTTGTTGCAGGAGCTTTCTTCACTTCTGAAGTTGTAGAAGTTTGTGACACTACAGGTGCTGCTGTTTGTGCAACTGTTTGTGTAGCTGTTTGTGTAGCTGTTTGTGCAACTACTGAAGTAGGTGCGTCGTAGTTATAAGTATAAGCGTAAGAACCATCATTATTATATGTATAGTTATATGCACTTGAATCAATTGAACTTACTGAAGATGAAGTTTGAGCAACATCTGTTCTACCGTACGCCGATGCATCAGCTTGAGTTGTACCTAATGTCGATAATGTTGCAAGTGTTGTTAAAGTTAATGCTGTCTTTTTCATATTTAAAATTCCTCCGTGTAATATAATCGTTATATTAAAATAGTTTTAGATTAGTTTTTAATTTTTACTGCGCTCTTGAGCACTGAAAATACTATATCACGTTTAAACATGATTTTGAGCATTGTTAATGATTTGTTACTTAAGTGATATATTTTATATATAGCTGTAATAAATTCATCTCCTTAATAAATATTGTCGTATCAATGATTGCAACTAATATTTGAAAATAGTAATTGTAAGTATTATCCAAAAATATTACAGCATTGAAATATAATATTTGAGAAAATCGATCTATTTGTTGTATATACAGAGTATTTGCAAAATCTTCTGAATATATAAGCAATTCTATTGCTTATGAAGAGCGTACAGATGTACAATAAATAGGAGCAATACGATTTTACTATTAGGAGGAAGATCATGAGTAACTTATTAAAAGAACAATATGGATTATTTATTAATGGTGAATTTAAAGATAGTGCTGCAGGAGAAACCTTAAATGTAACAAATCCAGCCACAGGAGAAGTATTAGCTAAGATTGCAAAAGCAACAGAAGAAGATGTAGATGTAGCTGTGAAATCAGCTGAGGAAGCTTTTAAAACATGGCGCCACACTTCTCACAACGAAAAAGCAAAACTATTAAATCAAATTGCAGACAAAATGGAAGAACATCGTGAAGAACTTGCTAAAATTGAATCATTAAATAGTGGTAAAGCCATACGTGAATCATTAAATATTGATATTCCAATGGCAATTGAACATTTCCGATATTTTGCAGGTGTCATACTTGCTGATGAAGGAACAAATAAAGAAGTAGATGCAGATGTCATCAGTATTATTAAACACGAACCCATCGGTGTAGTAGGTGCAGTTGTTGCATGGAACTTCCCAATGCTACTGGCTTCTTGGAAGTTAGCACCTGCGCTTGCTGCTGGTAATGCCGTTGTTATTCAACCATCATCATCAACACCGTTATCATTACTGAAGTTTGCTGAAATTGTTCAGGACATCTTACCTAAAGGGGTATTAAATGTTTTAACAGGTAAAGGTTCGGAGTCAGGTAACGCAATCTTCAATCATGAAGATGTAGCAAAAGTATCATTTACAGGTTCTACTGAAGTCGGTTACGGTGTTGCAGAAGCTGCAGCAAAACGTATCGTTCCAGCGACTTTAGAGCTTGGAGGTAAAAGTGCGAACATTATCTTCGATGATGCAAATATTGAGCAAGCAATTGAAGGTGCACAACTCGGTATTTTATTTAACCAAGGAGAAGTTTGTTCAGCAGGTAGCCGACTATACGTTCAAGAAGGTATCTATGATGAGTTTGTAGCCAAACTTAAAGATGCTTTTGAAAAAGTACGTGTAGGTGACCCTATGGATGAAAATAATCATTATGGTTCACAAACAGGACAGGCACAAATCGATAAGATTGAAGAATATATCGAAATTGCTAAAGAAGAAGGACTTAATATCGTTACTGGCGGAAAACGCTTAATGGATAATGGACGTGATAAAGGATTCTTCTTCCCACCGACAATCGTTGAATTTGAAGATAACAAATCACGTTTAGTTCAAGAAGAAATCTTTGGGCCAGTCGTATTGGTATCTAAATTTAAAACAAAAGAAGAAGTTATCGAGAAAGCGAATGATTCAGAATATGGTTTAGCTGGCGGTATCTTCACAGCAAACTTAAATGATGCATTGCAAGTTGCTAATGCAATAGACACTGGTCGAATCTGGATCAACACATACAACCAGATTCCAGCAGGATCTCCATTCGGTGGTTACAAGAAATCAGGTATCGGACGCGAAACTTACAAAGATACGTTACGTCACTACCAACAAGTAAAAAATATTTATATCGATTACTCAGATAAAGCCAAAGGTATCTATCAGTAATACGCTGAATGATATGATGCACACCTCATCCATTGTGGATGAGGTGTTTTTTAGGTCTTGTAATATACTTTCGCCTGATTACTAGCGAGATGGCTCGTGTTTTTAATTTACGGGCCATCTTGATCCACTTCCACTCGTCTCGCCCCTCATCTTGGCCCATGTTTTATTTTTATGAGCCAACTTGCTTCACTTCCCCTCGTCTCGGTCTTCATCTTGGCTCATGTTTTATTTTTATGAGCCAACTTGCTTCACTTCCTCTCGTCTCGCTGCTCATCTTGGCTCATGTTTTATTTTTATGAGCCAACTTGCTTCACTTTCCCTCGTCTCGCTGCTCATCTTGGCCCATGTTTATTTTTTATGAGCCAACTTGCTTCATTTCCTCTCACCTCGGTCCTAATCTTGGCTCATGTTTATTTTTTATGAGCCAACTTGCTTAATTTTCTCTCACCTCGGTCTTCATCTTGGCTCATGTTTATTTTTTATGAGCCATCTTGCTTCACTTCCTCTCACCTCGGTCCTGATTTTGGCCCATGTTTTTAATTTACGGGCCAACTTGCAATCAAATCTATCTAAATATTAATTTGTTCACCTTTCTTATAGTAAGTACCTCTGTAATGTGAATGTTTATAGAAATGCTGATTCATCAATCTCGTTACCGTACGATTTGATAAACCAGTAAAATCTACAATATCTTTTCTTTTCACTTTATCCTTACCAAACAAAGCTAATACTTCGTAAGCTTGTAATACTGCATTTTCGTTTTTCAATTTATTTCCGCAACTACATTTAAAATAAGTCTTCCTTCGAATTCTGCTCATCTCCATCTTCCTGCATTTCGGGCAGCGCAGGCCTAACTTTAAATCTTCAAGATTGTAATAATGAATTCGGTTGTCAACACCTTCATTGTCATGAAGCTTTATAAGTGCATCTGCGAGGTTGATCATTTGCTGTGTGATTCCTTTACATGACTTTAAGTAATTAAACACTGGTTCAAGTTCGTGCGAGAACATTACATAGTCTTTTCCACTAAAGCCTGTTAAATTGAAATCTTCATTGATAAATATAATTTTACTGATCAGTTTTTGAGGCATCTCGTACTTTGCAATGAGCTGTTTTAAATAGGAATCTGCATTGTCTAACTGTATAAAGATATCTTTATCCGTCTTACCTTGTTCACTCATTAACCGGTTGTTCTGATAACGATAATTACCACTATAATTTTTGATATCAAAGTGCAATATGTTATTTGCCGTAATAATAATGAAATCGAATTGCACGCGTACAGGTTTCACGATATTAATATCCCATATTATGATATATTCTCCTTCTAGATGTTCAATCATTTCAAAGAACCTGAGTTCACCTTCAAAGCCTTTCTTATATTTCACAAATTTATAATAGTCGTCTAGCTCCATATGTACTCGATTTTCTAATTCATATAAATACGCTTGTACTGTACTCGGTTTGTGAACCTTTTTTATCAAAAATATCACCTCAAATTCAATATAATACGTAATTTTTTTCAACGCAAATCGAGTAAAATCAAAGCTTCTGCAGTTTTTCAATTATTTCCTGCAAAAATAAAAAGAATCACAGTATTTTCTGCAATTCTTTAATAATTCCGTCGAAAAATTAAATTTTAGTTTTCTCCAGGATGTCTCTTTTCTAGCTGTGTGCTGACGATACTTGCAAATAACTGTTGAAACAGCATACCAAAAGCCACTGGCATTGCAACCTTTGGTGGAAAGTATGTTGTTGCAACTATGACACCGGTAGAGATATTTCTCATCCCCCCTAAAAAGGTCATCGACACATGACGTGCATAGCTATGCTGCATAAAGTAGCTAGATCCTACTGCAATGATGTAACCTATAACCACGATAACAAATACAACCGCAATAATCTTCAGTAACTCAAGATTCATATCTTTCACATAAGGACCAATCGCGCTTCCGTTAATCAATACAATAAGGAAAAGTGCCATTTTAGAAAATGGACTTAAACGATTGCCGATCCAGTCCGGAAACTTACCCTTTGTGAGTTCGTTCAAGAGTATCGCAATGATTGTAGGTACAACAATCATGAATATCAATCCAATAACGAGACTGAATGTATCAATCTCAACTGTCGTCCCGGACACCAGATGCAGCACGAAAGGGATGATGACTGGTGCTAATAATGTGTCCAGCAATATCACAGCGATGCCAAGTGCGACATCTCCTCTACCAATACTTATCCAGATCAGACTTGTAACGCCTGTCGGGACGGTCATAAGCATAACAAACCCAATCACTAACAGTCGATCATCAAACAATGTCGATGCAATCACATAACTGATGGCGGGCATGACAACGTGCAATATGAACATACAATACAGAATTGTACCCTTCGCTTCCAGAAATATACGAAGGTCTCTGAATTTCATACGGATGCTGCCACTAAATGTCATAAAGGCAAAAATATAGGGCACAATAAATATAAGATGCTTCAAATATCCATCAAAGATAACGCCACATAATAAAGACAATAGCGTCAATACAGCGATGTACTTCTGTAATACAATGTTTATACGTTCAAGCATAGGCCATCCTTCTTTTCTTAATATTATATTTAAAATATCATAATGCATGCGATTGACATAATGATTAAGCTAGTCATGAATTATGATGCTGCAAGTACAATAAAACCCGAACAATGCTTATGAGCATCGTTCGAGTCATATATCAAACTAAATTATAAGTCATCTATCATTACTTCTCTTTCAATCCTAAAGCACTCGCTGTCTGTTTGTTAATTTCTTTAAACAGTTCAGGGTGTTCTGCTAACTTCTTACCGTATGATGGAATCATCTCTTTTATCTTTGGTTCAAATTCTGTCATACGCTCACCGAAACATTCATTAATTACACGTAGCATAACATGGACTGCAGTTGAAGCCCCAGGTGATGCTCCTAGTAAGGCTGCGATACTACCATCCTCACTTGTAATCACTTCCGTACCAAATTGGAGCGTTCCTTTGCCGCCATCTTCAGTTTCTTTAATAACTTGAACACGTTGTCCTGCGACAACAATCTCCCAGTCTTCAGATTTCGCATTCGGTACGAATTCACGTAATTCTTCCATACGTGCTTCATGATTCTGCATAACTTGGGAAATTAAGTACTGCGTTAATTTCATCTCTTTCGCACCTGCTGAAAGCATATTCGTAATATTGCCTGGTGTTACAGATTCAATTAAATCTGTATAACGCCCTGTTTTTAAGAACTTTGGAGAGAATCCAGCATATGGTCCAAAGAGTAATGCACGTTCACCGTCTATATAACGTGTGTCTAGATGCGGCACTGACATTGGGGGTGCACCTACTTTTGCTTTACCGTAAACTTTTGCAAGATGCTGTTCAACAATTGATGGGTCTTTACATACTAAGAATAATCCACTCACCGGGAAGCCGCCTACCCCTTTAGCCTCAGGAATCTTTGTCTTCTGTAATAATGGTAAAGCGTATCCTCCAGCACCAATAAACACGAATTTCGCACTATGGACTTCAGTTGTCTTATGATTTTGATCATAGACTTTAACATCCCAGCTGTCATTGTCATTTCTCTTAATATCTTTCACTGTATGATTATAATGAATAACTGCACCATCATAACTTGTCATAATATCGAACAGGTCATTTGTTAATGCGCCGAAGTTAACGTCCGTACCTGCTTCCATACGTGTAATTGCAATCTTTTCATTCGGATTACGGCCTTCCATCATCAACGGAACCCATTCACGCATCTTGTCATGGTCTTCCGTAAGTTCCATCCCTTCAAATAACGGATTATCAGATAAAGCTTTAAGACGACGTTTCAAGAAATCTACATTCTGCTCACCTTCCACAAAGCTTAAGTGCGGTACGGGCATGATAAAGTTGCCAGGATCCTTTAATTTGCCTTGCTGTGCTAAGTACGCCCATAACTGTTTAGATAACTGAAACTGTTCATTAACACCACTCGCTTTTGTAATATCAATATTACCGTCCTCATCTTCTGTCGTATAATTCAGTTCACACAGTGCTGAATGTCCTGTCCCCGCATTATTCCAGGCGTTAGAGCTTTCGAGTCCTGAAGCTCCTAGCTTTTCAAACACTTTAATATTAATTGATGGATCAAGTTCTTTTAACAATACACCGAGTGTCGCGCTCATAATGCCGCCACCGATCAAGATTACATCTGTTTCTTTAAATTTACGTTTCATTATCTCTGCCCCCATTTTTGATAAAATACAATACCTCTATTATAGACCTTTTTTTGTCATTTGTAATACTCGCATCGCATTTAATCTAAAAAAATGTAACCGGATACAAGAAATTATAATACTACAGTTCTATTTTTTATTTATAAATCCTACAGTAATCCATCCACCAGCAATTGTATTTCTTAATTCCTCCTCCTTTTCTAATGTAAACATCGATTCCTCTGCATCATAAGCAACAAATAAACATGCTGATTTCTGAAATACATGGTCAGGTCGCATCGCAACTAAATCATCCAGCGACTTAAAATGTGCATGTGCATATACTTTACCTTGATTAAATTCTGGACTCATATAAAGTTCACCATATTGACTTTCACGATTTACAGTTGCTATCACAATCTTACCACCCGGCTTTACCACTTTACTGATTGACTGATAGACGTTTTCAGGTTGTTCAATAAAATCAAAAACCCCCATAGAAAAAGCAGCATCGAAATAATTTTCCGGGAAATCAATATGATTTGCATCCATTACATGCACTTCTGCGTCAAGCTTTAGATGGTCAATTTTCTGCTGTGCTATCGCTGTCATATGTTCAGAAATATCAATTCCAACCATCTTGATACCTTGCTCTGCAAACTTCGTGATATATAGCCCTGTACCACTGCCGATTTCCAGGATACGCATGCCAGGTTTTAGATCAAGCATGTTGAGTAGATCTCTTGTTTCCACTTCATAGATATATCTACCTTTTTTAGTTTCAAAGAAAGCGTCATATTTATTAGCCTGATAAGCATTGAATGTCGTCATTTCATTACCTCCCATTATCGTTACTTATATTATACATCTGTTCAATTTATGTATAAAATAGTAATAACAAAAAGAGAGGATGATTCTATTGAGACGTGTTATTGTAACAGGATTCGATGCATTCGGTGATGCAACCATCAATCCATCATTCGAAGCAGTCCAAGGACTCCCGGATACTATAATGGGCGCAGAGATTATAAAACAACAATTGCCAACAGTATTCCAACAAGGTGCTGAACAATTAAAGGCAACCATCATGAAGAACTTTCCTGATATTGTCATCTGCGTGGGTCAAGCAGGTGGACGTGATAAAATAACTATAGAACAAGTCGCAATCAATCTGATCGAAGCGCGTATACCGGATAATGCGGGTGTTCAACCTTCAGGTATACCTATTCATGAAGACGGGGACAATGCATATTTTTCAAATTTACCTGTTAAAGCGATTGTTAAAAGTATACAGGACCATGAGATCCCTGCTGAAGTTTCTTATAGCGCAGGAACGTTTGTATGCAATGAACTCATGTATCAATTGTTATACATGATACAAAACGAATTCCCTTCAATTCGTGGTGGCTTTATCCATGTTCCTTTCGCACCTGAACAAACAGATACACATCCCTCAATGCCAATTGCAACAGTTACAGAAGCATTGCATCTTGCAATTGAAGCAGCACTCACATATCAAGAAGATATCCAGTACACTACTGGACGTATCCATTAAGACATCCTTATCAGGATGTCTTTTTTACTACATACATTAATAATAAAACTAATGAAAACTAACATTAAAATAACTGAAAATGACATTGATTTTTAATAATTTTTCATATATTTTTACTTTTTACATAGTATACAGTGTATTTTTATTCTATAATTGAAAAGACAACATAAATTTGGAGGGAATAATATGAGATGTAATCAATGTAATAATGAAGTCGGCATTAATGATGCCTTTTGCGGCGAATGCGGAAATGATCTTCGTGCGCAAAAGGCATCACAAACTGAAAGTCATTCGACAGCAGACAATACAGTAACATATGAACCACAGAATGACAGCGTAATACATAACGACCAACAAGAACAACCTCAAGTAACTCAGCAACAGACCACTCAACAGACACATCAAGTGCCACCTGCACAGCCAATCATCAATAAAGAACAGGTAAATGAGCAATCTAAGGCATTAGTCAATGAAGGAAAAGGATTCTTCAGACAAGCATTTCGTGCGCATGACGAAGAAGTTACTAGTAATCACCACTTCACACTAGCGCTCAGTTCTATTCTTGTACTTGCAGGATTAATTATTGTCGGTATTTTATTAGCACTTGCAATACCTGATGATATTGGGTATTTTGGAACATCAAAAAGTGATATCATTACAAAATTACTATTTAGCAGCTTTTTGTTATTAGCAATTTTATTCCTGGCTACATTCTTACTTTCTAAATTCTTAATCAATAATGGATTAACATTAGCTAAAGTACTATCAGATTTCGTTCTCATCAATGTCTATAGCATTATCTTTATCGCCCTAGGATTACTTCTCTATGTCGTAGATTCTTATAAAATTGCATCTGCAATGACAATTATTGGGGTCTTTCTATTAATTTTCTCTGGCATTTATTTAATCAGTAAGTATTCAGCACACATTGCCAGCAAAATTCCTACTTACCTTATTATTACAATCTACGCAATCATCACATTAATTGCTTTAATCATCTTTAAAGATATCGCTATGGAACTTATTAAATCGATTATTACAAGTATCGTTCAAAGCCAGTTAGGAGAATTTAGCGAATTATTTAATGGATTATTTAATAACTAATAGAAGGAGCATTGAATTATGAAGTATTGTAGTAAATGTGGTAACGAAATAAAGCCCGGTCAGAAAGTTTGTACAAAGTGCGGGACTCCTGTAGAAATTAATCAGAATAATCAACACGCAGCCCCTACACCTGCTCCTGCACCACGCCAACCTATGGATAAGAAGACGAAATCACTCATTATCGGTGCAATAGCAGCACTCGTATTATTATTTGGAATCTATAAATTGATACAAAGTCAGTACGATTCTATGTCAGTTGCAAATAAAATATCAGATGCCGTAAAAAATAAAGACGCTGGAAAATTAAGCACCCTTGTAACATGCGGTGATGAAGAGATTGGTAAAAGCGAAGCGAAAGCATTTATCGATTACTTATATGCAAATGATGAAGCACGCACATTCATGGAAAACATTAAAACGAGTACGGCTTCAATGAAACAGACAGGGTATCCGATCACCTCAGTATCAGATGAAGATGGAGATGAGGTGCTGAAAGTTGCGCAAGATGGAAAAGCATTGGGCCTATTCCAAAAATATGCCTTCAATATCCCATCACATGAAGTTTCTGTCTCTGCCAATGAAATAAGTAAATTAACATACAAATTAAATGGCAAAGAAAAAACAGCTCATCTTAAAAGTGATGAAAGCGTCAAACTCGGTAGCTTACCTCTCGGAAATTATACGATTCCTGCAACAAAAGAAATTGAAGGTAAGAAGTTCAAAGGTAACCTTATCATCGATATGGGTACAGGATTGACAGCTAAAGAGGACTTTGAATACACTTACCTGCATATTTCTCCAGAAGGTACATACTCTCTAGATGATAGCGACTATAAAATATTCATCAATGGTAAAGAAACTACAACAGGAGAAGATTCATATACTGTTGGACCTTTTGAGATTGGAAAAGAAGTTGAAGTTCAGGCAAAAGGTACAGCTGACGATAAAGAATTTGAGTCAACTAAAGAAAAAGTAACAATCAAGAAGACAGAAGACACTATGCCTCAAGAAGTTACAGTAACGTTTGATGAAGCACTTATTTCTAAATACAAAGAAGAGAATTATGAAAAGCAGGCGAAAAAGGAAGAAGAACAAAGTGAGCGTCGTTCAATCAGCTTAACAAGCGATGAATTTATCGATGGATATACACGTGCAATTCACATCGACGAATTCCAGGATATTAAAGTTGGAATGACGAAAGACGAAGTCGAAGATTTATTAGGTGATGATTCAGAATATATCGATTCTAATAAAGAAAACATGAAAGCATATGGAAATATGGGCATCGAATATGATGATAAAGACAAAGTCAAGCGTATCTTAATCGTGCCAGATTCTTATGAAGATTGGGATCTTGATAATATTGAAGAATTCTTCGGACCACCTAAATATACTACTAAAAACGAAGATGGGGATACTGTTTACTATATGGATGGTACACGTGGAAACAAATTCGTATTAGTCATCGTTATGGAAAATAGTGATACAATCAAGTATTTAACTCAAAAAGCTGAGGAAGATAGTGATCCTTGGATTAAATAAGGTCGCGACACGAGCGGTTTAACACGAATACAACAAAAAGATGACAGGAAACTCCTGTCATCTTTTTTATTTTACAGCAGCATAGCCGCCACTCACATTGATTATATTCGTATATCCTTCATTTTCTAGAATACTCATCGCAATCGCACTTCTAACACCTGACTGACAATGCACATATATTGTTTCATCTTTTGCAAATGGAATAGATGCTTGCTGCAGTTTGCCATAATGAACATGTGCAGCACCGTCGAAATGTCCTTCATCCCATTCCTTTTTCGTACGCATGTCCAGTATATTGATATCATCCTTATTCAGCTGTTTAAATGCTTCTGGTTCGATTGTTTGATATGCAGTTCCATCAACGACATTAACATAAGTATGAACATCGTCAAAGCCTATCATCTTCAAATCATGCGCTGCTTGTTGCACTTCATCAAATTCTCCAACAAGCTGTAATGGGCGACTGTAATCTAAATACCATCCTGCAAATGATAGAAACTTCTTATTGTATGGTACATTGATTCCTTCTGACATATTCTTTGCATAGATTTCTTTTGCTCTTAGGTCTATCGCTTGTTCTGTAATAGTCTCTACTGGTGTTACAATATTGTGATGCATAAGCGCTACACCATCACGATTTATACGCTTCATCTCAGCAAAGTAATACGGTGGTTCCGGCTGATCGCTCGTTAATGCTTTGACGAATGCATCCTCATCTTCAATCTGGAACGCCCATCCATTTGCACGTTCATAGCCGAGTGTCGTCATCGGTACAGCGCCTAAGGATTTACCACATGCACTGCCTGCCCCATGACCTGGCCATATTTGAATGAAATCTGGAAGGTCATTCATCTTCTTCAGTGACTCAAACATCTGTCTTGCGCCTATTTCTGTCGTATCTTTAATACCAGCCGCTTCTTCTAATAAGTCGGGACGTCCAACATCACCGACAAAGATGAAGTCTCCTGTAAATAAGCCCATCGGTACATCCATTCCATTATCATAGAGTAAGAAACTAACACTTTCAGGAGTATGCCCTGGGGTATGCATGACTTCAAGTTTCACATTCCCTACTTTAATGGCATCTCCTTCATGAATAATGTCTGCTTCAATATCTTGATACGTCCAGTCAAGACCGCCATGCCCCGATACAAAGCCTCGTGCTCCCATATTGATGACTTCTCTTATACCTGACGCAAAGTCTGCATGGATATGTGTTTCAGTCACATGCGTAATGCGTAATCCTTCTTGTTCTGCTGTCTCTATATAAGGTGTAACATCACGTAGCGGATCAATGACAATTGCTTCTCCTGTTTTTTGACATCCTACTAAATAAGAATACTGTGCAAGTTGTTCGTTAAAAAATTGTTTAAAATACATAATATGCCTCCTAAATAAATAAGTTTAAGTTTGATTGTTCTGTATCACCAAGATATGTTGCAACGCCGCCGTATTCAACGCCATCGATCAACTCTTCTTTTGTCACTGCCATAATATCCATGCTCATCGTACATGCAACCATCTTAATACCCATAGATTGGGCTTTTTCGATCATTGTTTCTAAAGAATCTACTTTCTTCTTGTTCATTACGTGACGAATCATACGTGCACCTGCTCCACCCATATTCATCTTAGATATCGGGAGTTTTCCCGCATGTTTCGGCATCATCTTGCTGAACATTTTATCGAGCCCTTCTTTTGCAACAGTCACACCAGGTTTCTTAATCACATTAAGGCCCCAGAACGTGAAGAACATCGTCACTTCCTTACCATATGATGCTGCACCTGTTGCAATAATAAATGATGCTAACGCTTTATCAAGATCGCCACTGAATACAACCATCGTTGCACCATTCTTCGTCTCAACAAGCTGATGTCCTTCTCTGTCGTCCATCACGTTAATCGGTAAGTCAGCACCTTTTTGTACTACTGCAACGACTTTTCCATCCTTCATTTCATTACTGATCATTGTATTTCCTGTATTCTTAGCCCAAGCTTCGATATCTGTACAGAAACCGAAATCCGTCACATGAATCTCAAGCTGCTCTCCGTCTTTCATTTCATCCATGTTTTCTTTTACTTTTAGAATAGGGCCAGGACACTGTAGTCCACTTGCTTCAATAATACGTCTATCATCTTTTTTCATCGGCTGCTCCTTCTTAGTACGTTCTTTAATGTGTATCTGCTCTTTTTCATTCACTTCCGGTGTATTTACCGTTTCATGCATCGCTTTATAATGTTTAAATCCACCGTCAAGATTGACGACATCGAACCCATTATTCTGTAATATACGCGCTGCATTATAGCCACGCTGACCGACTTGACAGAAGATGGCTACTGGTTCATTTATATCAAGTTCATCCAGACGATCGCGCAGCGTGCCAAGTGGAATATTCTTCGCACTGCCAATAGTACCCATGTCGTATTCAATCGGTTCACGTACATCTATCAATTGATTAAAATTTTCAATTTCATCGTATTGAACCATCTTCATCTCATCATCCAGTACGTTTTGTGCGATATAACCCACCATGTTAACCGGATCTTTTGCTGATGAAAATGGTGGTGCATATGCAATTTCAATTTGAGCGAGGCTTCTGATATCCTGGTTAAATGTCATTGCACTCGCAATCAAATCGATACGTTTATCCACACCTTTTCGTCCTACAATCTGCGTACCATAAATTTCGCCTTCAGGACTAAACAGCGCCTTGATCGTCATCGGCTCAGCACCTGGATAATATGTCGCATTTGATTGTCCAGATACATGAATAATATGATAATCAAGTCCCTGCATCTTCAATGTACGTTCATTAAGTCCTGTGCTTGCTGCAGTGAGATCAAATACTTTCGCAATTGCCGTACCGATTGGTTTCATCTTTTCTATCACCTTTCCATTAAGGTGATCAGCAAGAAGACGTCCTTGACGATTCGCAATCCACGCAAGCGGGATATGTACATCCTGCTGTGAAATCTTATGTGTAATCTCAGCAACATCACCAATAGCATATATATCTTTTATTGATGTTTCAAAGACATCATTTGTCTTGATAGCACCTTTAACCCTCGTCTCAATCCCTGCTTCTTGAGCAATTGCAGACTCTGGAATGACCCCTATAGCCATAATAACCATATCACTTTGAATGACTTCCCCATTTTCTGCAATGACATTATGTTCATTAATTTCTTTAATAGAAGTCTTTAACTTTAAATGGACACCGCGCTGCACCATATGTGTTTCTAATAATTTAGTCATATCTTTATCCATGCCCGGCATCACTTGATCACCTAACTCAAACAGGGTTACATCAATTCCTAATGCATGTAAATTCTCAGCCATCTCTAATCCAATAAATCCTCCACCAACGACAGACGCTGTTTTAACATTGTGCTCATTTATGTAAGATTTTATTTTATCCATATCCGGAATATTTCTTAGAGTAAAGACATGGCTTTGTTTTGCACCTTCAATCGGTACTTCAATCGCACGCGCTCCCATCGATAGAATAAGGACATCATAAGATGCTTCTTCAACCCCATGCTCTGTTTTAAGTACGACTGTTTTATTATCAGAATTAATCTGAGTGGCTTCCGTATTCGTTCTGACATTAATATTCATACGGTTATTCATCAGTTCAGGTGTTTGAATTAATAATTTATCTCTATCTTTTATCTCATCACCGATATAATAAGGCAATCCACAGTTTGCAAATGATACATGCGGACCTCTTTCAATAATCGTTATTTCATCTTGTTCATTTAATCGTCTCAAACGTGCTGCTACAGATGCGCCACCTGCAACACCACCTATAATCATAATCTTTCTCATATTGTTTCCTCCTCGTTTCATACCTATGGGGGTATCATACAATGAACAATATTCATTTGTCAAATACCTATGGGGGTATTTTTTTAATTGACACAGATACCTAGAGGGGTATATAGTATGGATATCAATAAATTAGAAAGAAGGATCATTATGAAATACGATAAAAATCAGATCAATCGTCTAAAGCGTCTGCAAGGACAATTAAATGGCGTCCTGAAGATGATGGAAGAAAACAAAGATTGCAAAGATGTCGTAACACAGCTTAGTGCTTCCCGAAGTGGGATTGAACGATTAATCGGCGTCATTGTAAGTGAGAATTTAGCAGAATGTGTAAAAGAGAACGTAAAAAATAATACGGATACTGACAATTTTGTAAAAGAAGCAGTAAATCTACTAATAAAAAGCAGGTAATGCATATGAATACAATTACAGTAAAAAGTTTAAAACAACTATTAGAACAAAATGCCGAAGTACTGTTAATCGATGTTAGAGAAATTGATGAATTTGAAGCAGGACATATTGAAGATGCTAAAAATATTCCATTATCTGAACTGGATCAGCATGTAAGTGACTTTAATAAAGACGATGACTACATTATTATTTGCCGTTCAGGTAACCGAAGTGGTATGGCATGTGACTATTTGGAACAGTTTGATATTAAGACGACAAATGTCCAAGGCGGCATGATCGAATGGGCACGTCTTTAATCTTAATTCTCTCTTTAATTGGAGCATTTGGTGCATTTATATCAGGACTTGTCGGAATCGGGGGAGCTATTGTAATTTATCCGATGCTGCTATTTATTCCACCAATATTCGGATATAAGATAACACCAGAAATTGCATCCGGACTCACGGCAGCACAAGTATTCTTTAGTACGATGAGCGGCGGCATGAGTCAGCGGCATAACCCTGACCTCAATAAAGGGATCATTGTACCAATGGGAGCTGGTATATTCCTTGGAAGTTTAATCGGCGCATATAGTGCTTCAATATTTGATGAATCATTAATCAATATCGTCTATACATTTTTAGCAATAGTTGCCGTATTTTTAATGTTTGTCAAAGTAAAGCCAGAGAATGAGTGCACACACTTCAATAAAATCGCACTATTTATCACAGCACTTACGATAGGGATACTCTCTGGAATCGTCGGTGCAGGGGGCGCATTCATTATTGTTCCTGTATTGCTTGCAATTTTTAAAGCACCTTTCAGAAGTGTAGTTGCGAGTAGCATTGTGATTGCATTTATCTCATCCATTGGCACATTTCTCATGAAGTCGATGACAGGTCAAATTGATTTTGTAATGATGATTCCTTTAGTCATTGCAAGTTTGTTATTTGCGCCTATCGGAACGAAAGTATCAAAGAGGACGAACCAGCAATTATTAAGAGTAATACTCGCACTATTGATTGCCCTTGCTGCAATTAAGATGATAATAAATATGATATAAAAAAGCGTGAAATTGGCACACCACCAATTTCGCGCTTTTTTATTTTTCTTTAAAGTTGTTACTTAAGCTTTCCAGTATTTCTTTATAGCCTTTACCAATCTTACTTTCTACACTTGCTAGAAATGCACCTTCAACAATCGGATAATGTGCAATATGGATATTACTATAGTCATTCATTTCTAAGGCCATCTCTATATTCATCTTACTAGATCCGATGTCATAAAAGCAAAGTGCTTCTCCTTCGACACTATCAAACATTTGCATAATATCATCTATAGACGTACCAATCTCTCCATCTATACCTCCAGTAACCTTTACAACAACATCTTGTGCCATTTGTTCAAGCAAAGCTTTAACCCCTTTAGCAATAGCTTCACTGTGACTTACAATTAATATTTCCATTATCTCACTCCCGAAAGTAAGGCATCTAACACCCATACACTACTCTGTGCACCAGGATCAATTGTACCTACCGACTGTTCTTTAAAATAAGCTGCTCGACCTTTTGTCGCCATCATATCCTTCGTTTCTTCTGCATACTGCTGTAATGCTTCAATCGATGGGATATTACCTTGATTCAATGCATCACTAACTTTACTGATCACATCATACATCGTCTTTTCTCCACCTGAAACTTGACCACGGCTTGCAACCGCATCTTTAAAAGCTTCAATAAGCTTACTAACATTGTCACGGCTAATTTCTTCTTCAGCAACTTGTGACATCTTTACAAATGAGAAACCATACAACGGACCTGACGCCCCACCGACAACACTCATCAGTGTCATACCACAATTTTTCAAGACTTCACTGATCGTATCACCTGACAACTTTTCATCGACTGCTTTAAATCCTCGGAGCATATTCACACCATGATCGCCATCACCGATTTCACGGTCTAAGTTTGTAAGCAATATTTCATTTTCTTCAAATACTTTATATAATGCCTTTAAATTTACTGAAAGTTCTTGTGCATTCATCCAACCACTCCTACAAAAAATATTTGCTTTTAGTATTTGCACTTAATGCTTCAATCAATGCTTCATCTGATTTGACTACTGTAATCGAAAATCCTTGCATATCTAATGCTGTCATATAGTCACCTACAAGAAATTTAGTAATTGATTTGTTTTTTGATTTAAAATATTCATCTAAGTAATGCGCGGCTACCGAAAGCTCACTTAGCGGTGTACCTCCCATGCCATTAAGCATTACTACTGCGTCATCAAACTCTAAATTCGCTTCTATTTCAGTCATCAGCCTTTCGATAACCTTATCAATTGGTTCAATCTTTTCACGATAAATTCCTTTCTCACCATGAATCCCAATACCAATCTCCATTTCGTCATCTGCCAGGTCAAATCCATATCGACCTGTTGTAGGGACCATACAAGGCTTAATCGCCATTCCGATGGTTGCAATATTCGGAAGTAATGCTTCAACTTTTGATTTAATTTCTTCTAATGATAACCCTTGTTCAGCATAATAACCTGCAACTTTGTGAACGATGACCGTACCTGCCACACCGCGGCGTTGCTCTTTATTCTCAATTACAACATCATCACGTACAATCACGCGATCAACCTTTATTCCTTCCATTTCAGCAAGTTCCATCGCCATCTCAAAATTCATGACATCTCCGGCATAATTTTTAATAATCAGTAATACACCCGCATCTGTTGCAACTGATTTAATGGCTTCAAGAACTTTATCCGGTGTTGGAGAAGTAAATACCTCACCGCAAACTGCTGCATCTAGCATGCCCTCAGCAACATAACCAGCATGTGCCGGCTCATGGCCACTACCACCGCCTGATACAAGTGCAACTTTTCCTATCTTCTTTTCTTTACGTACAATAATAGAATCTGCAACCACTTCATGAGATTCATCAGTAAGAGCCATTCCTTTTAACATATCTGATACAAACGATGTCTTTTCTTTAAGTAATTTTTTCAAAATTAACGCCTCCTTCACCCTAATTATATTACTTTATACTTTTAAATGATAATTTAAACCATTCTGCAATAAACCATATTAAAGGTAGGATCAGGAGGATGACGATAATGATTGAGACCATCAAAGTATCAGGTAATCCCTGCCCAGCAATAAGTAGCATAAACGTCCCAATGATATAAATAAGCGGAAATGTTACAAATAATAATCCCATTTCTTTTTCTTCATTTAAATCGTGGTATCTTCTCATTGTTAAAGCAAGTGTAGGAATGTATGTAATGACATATAAATAAAGTACCCAACTTGAAATCTTAATTGGTATCATTAAATTACCTATCTTGATATCTTGTATTGTCCACAGCTTTCCACCAACAAAACTATGTACGAAAGGAAAAATAATGAAAGCTAATAACAAATGAAAATTGAATGGTATTTTAAAGTCATTTACAGAAGACTTTCCTTTAAAATCAAATGCTCGCTTCCAAAATGATAAATATGAATTCATTGCCACACCTCTTTTTCTAGTTTATTCCATTTTAACATAAAAAAAGATGCCATTTTATTGACATCTTTCTTAAGACCTTAAGTCAATCATATATCGAATTTGGCACGGCGCCAATTTCGCTCTTCTTTTCTTGCCCGAATTTGGCACGGCGCCAATTTCACTTTTATTTTTCTGCCCGAATTTGGCATGGCGCCAATTTCGCTCTTCTTTTTCTGCCCGAATTTGGCATGGCGCCAATTTCACTCTTCTTTTCCTGTCCGAATTTGGCACGGCGCCAATTTCACTCTTAAATTCTACACCCTATTTCAAATGGATCGGTCCTCCTGGTCCCACTGGAAGTCCTGTTAAATACCAAACAATTAATAATATTGTCCAGAATATACCGAATGCTACAGAGAACGGCATCAATGCTGCAATCAATGTTCCAAGGCCGATATCCTTCACATAGCGTTGTGCATAAGACAATAATAGTGGTAAGTAAGGCATCATCGGTGTAATCGGATTTGTTATCGAATCTCCGACACGGTAGATTACTTGTGTAAATGCTGGATGGAATCCGAGTAACATCAACATCGGAACTAGGATAGGAGCCATGATTGCCCACTTGGCTGATGCACTACCAATCAGCATATTGATAAACGCAGACAAAGCTAATACGCCGAGTATCAGTACAACGCCGTTTTGCCCTTGCAAAGCCTCCGCCCCTTTAATCGCGATGATCGTTCCAAGATTACTCCATTTAAAATACGCAAGCATTTGTGCAGCGAAGAATACGATTACGATAAATGGTCCCATCGTACTCATCGCATCCCCTAGCATCTCTGCAAACTTCTTCGTAGAACGCATCGTCCCTGCTACAAAGCCATAGACCAGTCCTGGCACGAAGAACAGCACTGTTATAATTGGAACGATTCCATTCATAAGTGGAGAGTCCTGAATAAGGCTTCCTGTTTTCGCATTTCTCAATAATCCATTCTCAGGAACCGCTAAAAACATCACAATCACCATCGCAATCAGCAATGCAATATTTGCATAGATCATTGCTTTACGTTCTATTGGAGTGACATCTTCAGCAGCAGTATGCACATCGCTTTTATATGCTCCAAATCTAGGTATTGTTATCTTGACTGTAACGAACCAAGCAGCAATGAGTAACACTACTGTAGACACACATAGGAAATAGTAGTTCATCACCGCATTTACTGGAACACTATCATCGACAAGTTTCGCCGCTGGTTCTGTAAACGACACGATTAATGCATCACTCATCCCAATCATCAAACTTGCTGAATACCCACCGAGCGCTGAGGCATAAGCCATAACAAGCCCTGCGACCGGATGATAACCAAGCTTAATAAAGACCATCGCAGCGATTGGAGGAAGTACGATTGGTGCCGCATCACCCGCAGCATTTCCAAGGATTCCTACCAATATAATCATTGGAACAATAATCTTGCGCGGTGTCTTCTCGATGGTATACTTCATTAACGTCTCAAAGTACCCCGTTTTCTCTGCAACTCCTACACCAATCATCACAACAAGGACGAGGCCAAGTGGTGGAAATGCTGCAAAGTTATTAACTGCTTCTGAAATAATCTTAGCAATACCTTCAGGCGTTAATAAGTTCACTGCTTCAATCACTTTACCGTCAGCTGGATTCTTAGCAGAAACACCCATCGTTCCAGTAACAAATGAAGCAAACAAAATGATAAGACATAGTGAAATAAAAATAACAACTGGATCAGGCAATTTATTCCCTGATTTCTCGATGATATCTAAAGATCGATCGATAAACCCTTTCTTCTTTATCTTTTGTTCTACCATCACATCTCCTCCTCATCGATTGTATTTCAAATATTATATGTGTATTTTACATAAACAGTTGTATAAATGCAACACACACATTAAAATTCAATATAAAAAGAAATGCCATTCTTTCAACTATGAATCGATTATCGCTGATTACAGATGATTAATACCTAGATAATCGGTTATAGTATATAAAAGGAGATGATATTATGTGGACAATGGATGATTATCCGGACACATGGAAACACTTTGAACAGCTCGAACGTAAGAAAGCGATTGATATTGCAAACGCGATGCTGAAAGAAGGTTATAAAGAATCAGATCTTATTCCAATTGCAACAGCTCAAGCTAAGAAGTGGTATCAATCCGCTTCACAAGAAGAACTTAAGGAATTAAAGAATAAAAAAATTACGCTTCATAATGACGAGGGTACGAGCAATCCAGAACTTATGGATAATGATGTAGAAGTGTACTTCGAAGATACTTGGAAAGTTAGGTCGAAAGGTGCAAAGCGCGCCTCCGATAGTTTCTCCACTAAAGCTGAAGCCGTTAAACGTGCACATGAAATCGCTGATAATAAAGGGACGAAGGTCATTACGCATAATAAAGACACATAAAAAAGGATCCGGAAAATTTTCCGGATCCTTTAGTTTATTTTTTCTGAACGGTAATCGTCCAAGAAGCATCATCCAACTGTTCATAGTTTGTAACAGGGTAGCCTTGTTCAGCTGCCCAGTTCGGAATTGCTTCCGTCGCTTGTGTACAGTCGAAATCTATTTTAAGTTCATCACCTGAACTTAATGCTTCCATTTTCTTCTGCGCTTCTATTAAAGGAAAGGGACATACCATTCCTACAGTTCCAAGTTCATATAACATATTTATCCTCCTATACTGTCTGTGTTTTAACCTTTGTAGCCGCGATTTCAGATTTCGCTTGTTTCATCGGCTTCACGAATAAGAAATAACTCATAAACCAAGTTCCAAGAATAATAAATAATAATGACAGCCAGCCCTGTGTGTTCATCGTGGCAGTGGATACTAAGCCATTACCGATAGAACATCCTCCAGCAAATGCTGCACCGATCCCCATCAATGCACCGCCTATTGCGCTGTTGCGAATCGTAATCTTATCTGGAAGACGCCATTTAAATTCTCTTGATCCTCTTGCCGCAATGTATGAACCGATAAGAATTCCAAGTACCAAGTATACACCCCAGTCAAGCAGCGTAACATCACCATTGACTAAGAACTGTAATAGCTTGGCTGACGGTGTTGTGATTCCTAAACCATAGTTACGACCTGTCGAGTAACTCATCGGCCATGCAGCAAGTGCGATAAGCCCAATAAGTACTGCCGCAAAGAAAGGATGATATTTCTTTTCAAAGAATAGATGACGTACGCCAGTAAATTTTTGCTTCAATTTCGGTACCGCAACTTTAGGTTTTCTTAATGTTTTAACGACAAAGAATAACGTAAGTGCACTTAATATTAAAACTAATACCCAATAGGGTAAACCAAACATTGTACTCATCTTTGATTCTACAACAGTCATACCATTAACCTTATCAAGCGCTGGTTTTAATGCACCGTTCTTCGTAATCGCTGCAAACAGTGCATACATAAATAATGCAATCCAGCTTCCAATCAATCCTTCACCTGCGCGATACCACGTTCCCGTTGCACAGCCACCTGCAAGAACGATACCCACACCAAATATAAATGAACCGAATATCGTACCGATTACAGAATATGCATCATAAGGAATTTCGAGCACATGTAAAGACGTTAATATTGCTAATCCAATCGCTTGTATTGTAATTGCGACAAGCAATGCATAGAACATTTTATTGTTCTTTTGAACGTACATATCTCTGAAGCCTCCAGTTAAGCAAAAACGTGTACGCTGCATCACAAATCCAAGTAGTAAACCAATAATTAAACCGCTAAAAATAGTCCAGCCCATAACTAACCTCCTATAATTCCGATAGTTTTAGTAAGAAATAAATACTATAGTACCGAAATTCGAGAAGTTTTGCAATCATTTTTTATTTGTGCACCTTTTTATTGATTTAAATAGTCTATGACGACCGTGCCAACTGCTTGAGCTGCAATCAGTAATGATCTTTCGTTGATATTAAATTTCGGATGATGATGCGGGTATATATGTCCATCTTCTGGGCTCGCCCCTGCATAAATAAATGATGAAGGTCTCTCCTTAGCATAATAGGCAAAATCCTCTGATGGGGGTTGTGGCTCGGTCAGTGCAACATCAAAGTCTAGATCTGCGCTTTGAAGTGTATCTGCAACGTACTGCGTAAATTCAGGATCGTTATAAAGGGCAGGATAGTCATCCTGATAATCAAGTTCACACTCTACGTCAAACATCACTTCTATCCCTTTAACAATGCGTCGAATCTCTGTTTCGATTACTTCTTTCGTCTGATCTGTCAGCGCTCTGACATCACCTTCTAATGATACGGTATCCTGTATGATGTTAAACTGCCCCTGCCCATCAAACGAACCTATCGTCACGACCCCTGCATCAAACGGACTAAGCCGTCTAGATACAATCGTTTGTGCACTCGTGACAAATATACTCGATGCAACAATTGCATCATTTGCCATATGCGGACTTGAACCGTGTCCCGCCCTTCCTTTAATCTTCAATCTAAAGAAAGCACGTCCAGTCTGAACATAACCAGGTCGATAATAGATGGTCCCTGTCTTCATCGTGCTCATGACATGTAAACCTAATACGTGATCCACGTCCTCTAAGACACCCTCTTGTATCATTGCCTTCGCTCCACCGGGCGGCACTTCTTCTGCAGGCTGATGGATGACCACTACTTTACCTTTAAACGTATCCTTCAGTTCTGCAAGTGTTTCAGCGAGGACGAGCATATATGCTGTATGTGCATCATGACCACATGCATGCATCACACCTTCGACCTTAGACGCATAGGGTAAGCCTGTTTCTTCCTGTATTGGCAACGCATCGAAATCTGCACGGATAGCTAATGTTTTGCCAGGATTCCCTGAATCAATCGTAACTTTAATCCCACGGGGTCCAATATTACGTTCGACTGAAACATCCAAATCTCTATAAAAATCTGCGATATAGTCAGATGTATTTTCTTCCTTAAAAGATAGTTCAGGATGTTCATGTAAATATCTGCGAATCTTAATCATCTTCTCTTCTTTTGCTTTCAGTCTGTCTAATAATCGTTTATGCATTATAATCCTCTCCTTATACATATTCTAAAATATATTACGTATGATATGTTGTAAGACGCAATAATCAAGCATATTGAACTGTATGCTTTTTATAAGCTGAGCGCATAGAAAAAGCATGTTATGATAATATCAAAGGGAGGTTCCATAATGAATATTGAAAGTCGCGCACTTCAGTTATTACAGACGTCATATGGCAACGTCGCTCAGTTCCGCGATGGGCAACTTGAAGCAATACAAGCAGTAGCAAATAAAAGAAAAGTGCTCGTCATACAGAAGACCGGTTGGGGAAAATCTATCGTTTACTTTATAGCTACAAAGCTATTAAGAGAAGACGGCAGTGGTCCAACGATCATTATCAGTCCACTGCTTGCATTGATGCACAACCAGATTGATGCAGCTGCAAAGCTCGGGTTGAATGTTGTAACAATCAACAGTAATAATCGCGATGAATGGGATAGCATCTATTCCAACCTCGATGCAGCAGATGCTATCATCGTCTCACCGGAGAAATTATCAGATCCACGTTTCATAGAAGCACTGACTGCAATCAATGATATCGAGCTGATTGTTGTGGATGAAGCACATTCTATCTCAGACTGGGGCCATGATTTCAGACCGGATTATCAACGTATCGTCAACTTACTCAAGACATTACCAGATTCTATCGCAGTATTAGGTACGACTGCTACAGCCAATGATCGTGTCATCGATGATATTAAAGATCAGCTCGGTGATGATTTAGCTGTCTTTCGCGGCAACTTAATGCGCGATAATATTTCTATTCAAATTAATCCGGTACAATCTAAAGTTGAGCGTCTTGCTTTTGTGACTGACGCATTACTGAATCACTCTTTCATAAGCAAGTCACAAGGCATCATCTACTGTCTCACAAAAAAAGAATGTGATTCAGTAGCCGAGTTCTTAAAACTGCATAATATCGACGCTGAAGCTTATTACTCCGGTATGCAGGATGAATTCGGTAATAACACAGAAGAAGCGGTACTCGCACGCTTTCATGAAGGTACGCTACGTGTCATCGTTGCCACAATTAAACTTGGCATGGGTTATGATAAATCAGACATCGGATTCGTAATGCACTTTCAACTGCCACAAAACTTAATATCGTATTACCAGCAAATCGGTCGTGCAGGCAGAAACGGAAAACCTGCCCTTGCTATCCTTCTGCATGGTGATGAAGATGAAGAAATTATCAAATCATTTATAGATTCATCTTACAAAGACCCAGAGCTATTGTCACAGATTCTCGATCTGCTGAGACAGTATCCGGAAGGCTTATCACGTAATGAGATACTCCCACACTTCAACTTGAATACGACAAAGCTTGCAGGTGTTCTAAAGTATCTCTATGTCCATGAATATATTGAGCTGCACAAAAGAAAGTATGTCATCAACGAACAAAATACATTTGATGCGACTGCAAATGCGAAGCTTCAGAACAAACTCAATGATACGCGCATGAATGAATTAAACAACCTCAAACGATTTATCAACTATGATGGCTGTTATATGAAATACATTGCCGAAGAACTTGATGCCCCAGACATTAAAGAAGTCTGTGGCATGTGTACTTATTGCAGAAATCGTATATTTGTCCCAATGACAAATGATAATCCATACCTTGAATCAGCGACGCAATATAAAAATAAGTTACATGGTGAAATAGCACCAAGAAAACGTACAGCTTATAACAAAAAGATTGAAGAACACTTACAGATGCAACCCGGATGGACATATACAACTGATGCATATTCTCCTATCGGCAGACGATTTATGCTAGAAAAAGAACACGATCAGGTTTCTGAAAAAACAGTAGCAACAGTCCGCCATTTCTTGAAAGATATGATATATCAGAATGAAATTGATGCGATTGTTCCCGTTCCAAGTTTAAGGAATCCAGGACTCGTCAAAACATTGGCCGAGCAGCTTGCTCAAAGTTTTAACATCGAATATATCGAAGCTGTGGAAAAGATACGTCCTGGCGCATCACAAAGAGATATGAAAAATTCTATGATGCAAGAACAAAATATTAAAGACACGATTCATATCGTCAATCATGAGCAACTCACAGGTAAGAACATACTGCTTATAGACGACATCGTAAATTCCAGATGGACGATGACCGTTGTTGCATCACAGCTTCTAGAAAGCGCTGATAAAGTCTATCCATTTGCGCTGATTAATAACGGTAGTGAATAAAGCAGCACTCAAATTTTGAGTGCTGCTTTATTTACTTCAGATTCATTTATATCAATCTCAAAACCTAGATCTTCTAGCATCTTATAATCGAGTTCATTCGGCTGTCCATTGGTAATCAGATAATCTCCTACAAAGATGGAGTTTGCTGCCTGCATCGCAAGGGGTTGTAATGTTCTTAAATTCACTTCTCTACCCCCAGCAATGCGGATTTCTTTCGACGGATTAATCAATCTGAACATCGATAATATTCTTAAACAGCGTTCTGGTGTTAAGTTATCTTCATTACCGAACTTCGTCCCCTTTACAGGATGAAGGAAGTTTACCGGGATACTATCTGCGTCTATCGCTCGAAGCGCTAATGCCATATCAATAATATCCTCATCTGTCTCACCCATCCCACATATTACACCTGAACATGGCGAGATGTTATTGGCTTTCATGATTTCAATGGTATCGACACGGTCTTGATATGTATGTGTCGTTACGACTTCGTCATGATAATTTTCACTCGTATTAATATTGTGATTATAACGATCTACGCCAGCCGATTTCAGCTTCTTTGCTTGTTCATCATTCGTCAGACCGAGACAAGCGCAAATCTTAAGCTGCGGATGTTCGTGTTTAATTGTTTCAACAGTATCTGCAATATGATCAACCTCTTTATCACTTGGCCCTCGCCCACTCATAACAATACAATAAGTGCCGATGTCATGTGTTGCACAGAAATCTGCACCTGATTTAATCTGTTCACTATCAACCAGTAAATATTTGTCTTTATTCTTCATCAGTTTCGATTGTCCGCAATAACCACAGTCTTCTGGACAAATCCCACTCTTCGCATTAAGAATCATATTCAGTTTCACCTTACGACCATAATAATATTTACGCACTTGATATGCTTCATGTAGTAAGTCATATGTATCTATATTATTATCGACAAATAACGATAATGCTTCTGCTTTTGAAATACTTTCTCCTTTAATAATACGTTGCGCTAACATAAAATCCCCCCTGTATACTTTTACAATATAACTGCACCATTATATTGTAAACTAATTTTTAAAATAAGTTAACAATCATTCAAAAAAAATAAACGGGCGATTGCCCGTTTATTTAATCACTACTCCACTTTCAGAATCGAAATATTGAACTTTCTTATCATTGATCGAGATGCGAATCTCATCACCAATCTCAAGCATCACCTGCTCTGAAAACTTAGCGATACATTGCGCGCCATTGACTATGAAGGTGACGACCGTCGTATCTCCTAACATCTCGCACGCCGTTACAGTAACGGGCGCCCCTAACGCATCACGTGTCACATCTTCGGGTCTGAACCCTACCTCTATCGCACCATCAGCAACCGGCATGTTAATTGGTAGATTGAAGTCACCGAACTGCACTATACCATCCACTACATCACCACGTACAATATTCATCGCAGGAGACCCTATAAAACTCGCAACGAACTTATTGTTTGGCTCATTATAAATTTCAAGCGGGGTGCCAATCTGCTGTACTTGCCCTTCATTCAAGACCATAATACGATCACTCATCGTCATCGCCTCAACCTGGTCATGCGTTACATAAATCATCGTCATACCGAGGCGCTGCTGTAACTGTCGTAACTCGACACGCATCTGGCCGCGCAGCTTGGCATCCAGGTTAGATAACGGTTCGTCCATTAAGCACAGCTTCGATTCACTGGCGATGGCACGCGCTAATGCCACACGCTGACACTGGCCACCAGAGAGTTCGCCGGGTTTCTTCTTCAAATAATCTTCTAACCCAACAAGCTTCGCCGCTTCTAACATCCTGTCATAACGCACCGCTTTAGGTACCTTACGATTCTCTAGCGTAAATAGAATATTCTTCTCAACCGTCATATGCGGATATAACGCATAGTTCTGAAACACCATCGACAATGAACGTGCTTTCGGATGCAGATGATTTGCAAGCTGTCCGTCAATATAGAGTTCACCCTCTGTGATATCCTCAAGACCCGCAATCATGTTTAGCAGCGTACTCTTCCCACAGCCACTCGGGCCGACAAGGACGAAGAACTCACCAAGCTGCACATCACATGAGATATCCTTGAGCACATAACCTTCTCTATAACGTTTACTGATATGTTCTAGCTTCAGCATTCTCCACACCTCCTTACCTGTATTATAAAAAAAATGCATAGAATACTCTATGCATTTTTTGTCCTATTTAATTACTTCTTGTCCACGCACGTTCCACGTGAAGGTAAAGCTTAATGTCGCAAGTACGGAGGCTCCGACCAATAGCATAAATCCTGCATCCCAGCCAAAGTTATCAACGATTACTCCCATCAGGATATTCGCCATCACCGCACCAGCCAGGTAACCGAACAATCCAGTAAGTCCTGCTGCTGTTCCTGCTGCTTTTTTCGGTACATAATCCAGTGCTTGTAAGCCAATCAGCATTACCGGTCCATAGATCAAGAACCCGATAGTAATCAGTGCAATATTATCGATCCACGGGTTGCCTGCAGGGTTCAGCCAGTAAACGATTACTGCGATCGTTACGCCGATCATAAAGATAAATCCTGCCGGACCACGGCGCCCTTTGAATACCTTATCTGATAACCAGCCACACAATAAGGTCCCCGGAATACCTGCCCATTCATATAAGAAGTAAGACCAGCTGGATTCGTTAAGCTGAAAACCTTTTTCTTCATTAAGATACGTCGGTGCCCAGTCTAATACACCATATCTTACGAAGTAGACAAAGATATTAGCGATTGCGATCATCCAGACCCACTTGTTATTCAGTACATATTTGAAGAGAATCTCTTTCGTCGTTAATTCTTCTTCCAATGTCTCATGTGCTTTATTCGGATAATCATCCTTATATACTTCAATCGGTGGTAATCCTTGTGATTGAGGTGTATCCTTCATGAAATAGAACGTTATTGCAGCGCATACTAAGGCAATCAGTGCCGGGAAGATAAACGCACCTTCAAAACCTTTTAGATAGCCGAAGTTGTATGTTGTAAACAGTGTGATACCAAATACAGCAAGCGGTGCCATCACTCCACCACCTACGTTATGTGCAACGTTCCATAGTGCTGTTTTACTCCCACGCTCAGATACACTGAACCAATGGACTAATGTTCTTCCAGCAGGCGGCCAGCCCATGCCCTGGAACCAACCATTTAAGAATAATAAGACAAACATAATGGCAATTGAGGAGGTAAAGAACGGAACAAAGCCAAGCAGTAAGTTGACGATTGCCGTCAGTACAAGACCAAGCACCATGAAGTTTCTGGCGTGGCTCCTGTCTGATACCGTTCCCATCACAAATTTACTAATACCGTATGCAATAGATACCGCCGATAACGCGAAACCGAGATCGGTCTTTGTGAATCCCTGTTCAATAAGTGCCGGCATCGCAAGCGAGAAATTCTTTCTTAATAGATAGTAAGCTGCATAGCCAATAAAGATTCCGATAAAGACCTGCAGACGTAACTTCTTGTACTCTGCGTCAACTTCTTTGCTGTCTAAAGGCTGTGCTTTAGGCGCAGGTTGTAAAAACTTTAACATAAATTTCCTCCTGTTTTCTATATTTACATTATCTTTACAATCTTAACAAACTAGACATAATTCGTAAAGAAAGCCTTTACAAAAAATTTAAGTTTAATATGAAAACAGATCCACTGATCATTCAGTGAATCTGTTTATCGTCAATCGTGGACTCGTATCTATTTGTATGTAAAGTTCTGATTCGCTACAAACTTCGAGAATGTACCATCGCCCTTTCCGAGCTTAACAGAAGAGGTAACACCCTTAAATTTAGGGTGCATCATACTTGCATAGTGGCTCGGACTCTTCTTCCATTGTTCAAAGCATACTTTAGCTAGATATCTTTCTGAAACCAGTGTATATGGATTGCCCATGTAGCTACTCAGCAGTGAGTTTTCTCCTGCGACCTGCTTACGAACATTCACCGGAAAGGCAGTGAGGTAGCGCTCTCCATTGAGTCGTACGTGTGCTACACCGTTAACCCTTATCTTGCCGTAGCTTGCAAGTTCATTCGCACGGACATCTACTCCGCTTTGCAATTGAGGACGATATTGCAGGGGACTCAATCCTTTTGTTTTTCTATCCTTGTTGATGAGTTTAATGATTTCATCATTAAATTTTCTTGTATTAAAGAACTCGTTATTATTAAATCCCTTAATCGCACGATAGTTTGCGCTAGTGCTCAATACAAACAATTGTCCATTCCTATTTACCCATACTTTATTCTCTAGTGTTTTATTACTCGCCTTCTGAAACTTATTATTGTCCCGTTCTTTATACATAGTCAGCAGATTCCCTTTTGCCGAGAGCGTTACTTTGGTCACTTTGTCACCAATATACGTTCTCTTCCCTACGCTATAGCCATGCCCCGCATCTAATGTGTCTGTATTAAAACGCCCGTCCTGATACTGTGGCGCTATTCCTTTGTTATCAATAGCTGCTGCATATGCCTGCTGGTCATCTATCACTCCAATAGATGAGAATAATAAACTTAATGTGAACGTTACTTTTAGAAGTTGCTTCATGGCTTGACCCCGTTTCTTATAATATCGAAAAGAAATTATGACACGATGCATACTATTTTGCTGTAACTTTTATCACACTTTATCTTAAAAAATGAAAATTATATTTCATTTTAATTTTATATTGTCAGCAGTAGATGCCGATATACTTCGCCCAGCAACATTTCATAACTTAAATCTGATATATTATAGAAAAATGAGGGGGATACAATATGACACTCAAAGACACATTATTCAAGAAACTAGATGAAAAGCAGGAGCGAATGATTGAAATCAGACGTTATTTGCATGCACATCCTGAATTATCATTCGAGGAACATGAAACTGCTGCATTTATCGAGAACTTCTATAAAGAAAAGGATGTCACAGTACATACTAATGTTGGTGGCGGCACTGCAGTCGTTGTTGATATCGAAAGTGGGAACCCAGGGAAGAACATCGGGTTACGCGCAGACTTTGATGCACTTCCGGTACATGAGGAAACGAACTTAGCATATAAATCAACACGTGACGGATTAATGCACGCTTGTGGTCATGATGCCCATACGGCGTACTTATTAACACTTGCCGATGCACTGATCGAACTAAAAGATGAATTATCAGGGACAATCCGCATCATCCATCAGCATGCTGAAGAGAAACCACCAGGTGGTGCAAGAGATATCGTAGCATCAGGCATCCTGGATAATCTCGATGAAATTTATGGCATCCATGTCTTTCCTTTCGTTGATCAAGGGAAGATTGAAATACATGAAGCAGAGACATATGCAGGTTCTTCAACCTTTGATATCGTCATTCAAGGCAAAGGCGGCCATGCTGCAATGCCTCAGAATACAAAGGATGCCATCGTTGCCGCTTCTTACTTTGTCACACAACTACAAACCGTCGTATCACGTTGTACAGACCCTAAAAATTCAGTCGTCGTAACCATCGGCGCATTCGAAGCACCAGGAACGCACAACGTCATACAAGGCAAAGTCGTATTAAAAGGAACGACACGATACTTGGACGAACCATCAAAAGACATAGCGTACGCAGCCATTAAAAGCCAAGTCGAAGGGCTGGAGAAAGCATTCGGTGTTACAGTTGACTTAGATTATCACTTTAACTACCCCGTACTCTATAACCACGTTGAACAAACACGTGCAGTTAGAGATATTCTTAAACAAAGTGAAGGCAGCTACTTTGATGAAGTCATTGAAGGAGATACACTGTCCGGATCAGAAGATTTTGCTTATTACTTAAAGCAAACACCAGGAACCTTCTACATCGTCGGTGCTAAACCTGAAGGAATAGCAGATCCATATCCAAACCATCATCCAAAGTTTGAAATTAATGAAGAGTCGATGATGATCTGTGCGAAGTCACTTGGGGAAGTAGTGCTCGGTAGGATGGAGTGATAGACAATAAAAAACACAAGAAATAATCTAGGTATTGAACATATCAATACCTAGGTTATTTCTTGTTTATATTAAATGATTCAATTTATGTTTAATATAAAATTATTACCAACTTCATTACTTTTATTAGATAATTAATACTCTGAAATTCATTGAGAAACTCATACTATCCACTACGCTCTAAATTTTAATTTGTAGTTTTTAACTAAGTATATTATATCCATTTTTAACAGTGCCATATTCAATTATATAATTTTTACATCATTATTATAAAAATTCTTTTACCGTCTCTACAATCAAATACATATTCAGTACGCTAAGGATTACTGTTAACAGCCAGGCGATGACATTCACCCATGTTTTATTGACGAACGCTTCTCCCATGATCTTTTTGTTGCTTGTTGCTAACGTTAACGGAATAATGCTGAATGGTAGCGCAAGACTTAAGAATACTTGTGTAAAAATCAGCAAATCTTCAATCTTTGTTGCACTTGAACCATACAACCACAAGCATAGGAAAACAGGAATTACAGCAATCATCCTTGTAATCAGTCGTCTTGCCCACTGCGGTATCTTTATGTTAAGGAACCCTTCCATAACTATCTGACCTGATAATGTTCCTGTAATTGTCGAGTTCTGACCCGAAGCTAACAATGCTATAGCGAATAATGTACTCATCAATGCGCCGCCTACTGCACCTGTGAATGTCGATGCCTTTAGCGCATTATATAGATCATAGAATCTGCCGAGTTCTTCTCCATTGCCATAGAATAACGAAGCCCCAAGTATCAATATAAGACAGTTGATTACAAAAGCAATCGTCAACTGAATATGTGAGTCGATCACTGCATACTTAATAGCCTCTTTCTTCTTAGCAACATTATCACGTATATAGTTCCGAGACTGCACGATAGATGAGTGCAGATAAAGGTTATGGGGCATGATGGTTGCACCGATGATTCCAAGAGCAAGATATAGCAGGTTACTGTTTGTAGCGATAGCTGTACTTGGCAGAAATCCTTCCAGCACGTCTCTCCATTCAGGTGAAGAAAAATATACTTCAAACATAAAGATAAATAAGACCGTGAACACTAAAACACCAACAATAGCTTCTATCTTCCTAAAACCCAGCTTGATGATGACAAGCAGCAGTAAGACATCTACAACAGTAATCGTTACTCCGATAACTAGAGGAATGTTGAACAGCAGATTTAAAGCAATGGCACTACCGATGATCTCCGCGATATCTGTAGCCATAATTGCAAGCTCTGTAACAACCCATGCAGCGATGGACACAGGCTTATTGCTCATATGCTTGGTAACCTGAGCGAGGTCCATACCACTAGCAATCCCAAGACGCGCGCACATACTTTGCAAGAGCATCGCTGACAGACTGGATAACAGTATGACAAAGAGCAGCGTATACCCAAACTGCGCACCCCCTGCCATTGATGTGATCCAGTTTCCTGGATCCATATAACCGACGGCTACCAACAGCCCTGGTCCCAGATACATAATCATTTTCTTGATGCCATGTGCCTCACTATCAAAAGACACCTTACCATTTATTTCTTCCAGACTTTTATTCATATTATCATCTCCTTATACAATAATATACCATAACTTTAGGTTAACCTAAAAAAATTTTTAAATAATAAAATATATTCTTTTATTCTCTGTCGTTACCCCATGCGTAATCTACACAACAATAAAACCCCGCGCTTCAATCGAAACGCGGGGACTGATATTATTCATATATGTAGTTTTGATTGGCTACAAACTTAGAGAAGGTACATCTCACTTGTATAGTGACTAGGACTCTTCTTCAGCTTGTTTTTCATTTACAATCACAAAACCATCGCATTACTGCTAATCAGGGCTGCTTGCTTTAAAATATCGTTTTCCATCTTTAATTGTTGAACTTCTTTGCACAATTTAATCGGCCTTTTTACTCATCTGACAAGTTATCTTGATGATTGAATAACCAGTAGTTTGATATTGCTTTATCTATTTCCCTAACGCTAAAGGTGTTAAATCGTACTCGCGTACAATTCATTCCTATTTTTACCATTTTCATATAGTATTACCATTGCCCTAGTCATTACCATCATAAGCAAGCTGGTTGAAGAATCTTCTTTGTAAATTCCCGTAATATCATATACACTGATAATATGAATTCAGTTACAAAGATGAGAAAAATGGATTACTTTCAAGCTAGAATTTCAATAGAAACTTCTGAATACTTCAGACTACTGAAAGAAAAATATGAAGAAGAAGCAAGTGCTAATATGACGCAAGCAATGGTTATCGCTAAAGCGATTGATGATGTTGCGGCAATCACGAACTGGGATAAGGTGATTCACGATAATTCTATCAAACTAAGATATATAGATAAGGAAGAACTGGAAACGAAAGAACTTCGCTTACGTGTTCAGCTGAGTGATCAACTTAAGAATACAATTAATAACTACAAACTACTATTGCCCGAATATACAAAAACGAGAAGCGTCTCAATTGGTATAACGCTTAAATTTATCTTCAAAGGCGCATTACTCAAGAGAATAAATCCTCACATTGCAGAAGATAAATTAAGTATCGACAGCAAGTTTGAAAAATATGAAAGTATCTTATTAGAATATGTTGCTCCAGCGAATAGAGATAAGTTTATCGCTTTATTATCAGATCTAAAGGTTGAAATAAAGAAACTGTAATTGCACTTGGCAATTACAGTTTTTATTTTTAACTCCCTTTTCTACTAATGAGATGAATCGCTACGTTTAATTCAATGTCTTCAAGTATTAAATCCTTTCGTTTGTCAAAATAAGGTAGACAATTTCTCACCTTCGATTTGATGATAAATTGATTCCATGAACGTGAGTTCATCCGTGTTAAGATGTTTACAGGCCATTCTGTACTAACTCCTTATGTTTTCTTTGGTCGGAAATACATATTGAGTTTAGCACAGAAGGCTTTTTTTGTTGTCTAGCTTAATTTTACAATCGATGCAATATAAGGGTGTAAAATCTAGTTAGCTAAGCACCCTAACCATTTAGTTAAAATGAATTGTGTCAGCACTTGAAGTCAAATTTCACTAGGAAAAGAATGTGTTTATACCCTAGATTCTTTAATTTTTTTCGTTTAAATAATCTAATGCGGTCTGTTTAAAGATTTCTATAAATTTTATGTATTTTTCTTGTTCAACATATTCATTAGTCTGATGTGCCAAAGATGGATTTCCAGGGCCGAACATCACGAACGGAAAGTTTTCATCCTTATCTTTAACCGGTTAAGATATTCATCCATACTAATTTACCTTCACCACTCTCTTCAATCAAGCATGTACGGTCTGATCATCGAGAACAAATACACACTCGTTTAACGTCCCTGTCTTATACATCTGTCATCACCGTTCTATAGGGCATACCGCCTTGTGCACCTAAGCCTGTTACAGAAATACTCGCCGCCTTATTTGCAAATAAGATCGCGTCATCAAGTGCCATCCCTTCACTTAATGCCACAGCAAGTGCACCGTTACATGTATCACCGGCGCCTGTTGTATCTACTACATCAGCTTTAATACCCGGCTCATTGACAAGCTGACCATTATAAAATACTGCACCTTTTTCTCCAAATGTTACAATAGCTCACTATCTCGTTAAAATTTTTATCGTTACTAATCACAAGGTATCTATACTACAATCATTAAGTACTAATTTTATGAAATAAAATTTATTTCTTTATTCCAAGCTAAGTATTTTAAATTTCAACATGATTGTACTATACTATCATTTATAAGCAATAGGAAGGAGATTCATATGAATAAACAAGAGTCAAAAACAGTTATTGTTATTGGCGCTGGGGTTTTAAGTACAACGTTTAGTTCTATGCTTAAAGAATTAGAACCAAGTTGGAATATAAAACTTTATGAACGTTTAGACCGCCCTGGTCTCGAAAGTTCAAATGAGCGTCATAACGCAGGAACAGGTCACGCTGCTTTATGTGAATTGAACTATACAGTGAAACAACCTGATGGATCAATCAACATTGAAACAGCAAAAGAAATTAATGAACAGTTTGAAATTTCAAAACAGTTTTGGGGACATTTAGTTAAAAGTAAAAATATTTCAGACCCTAAAGACTTCATTCAACCATTACCTCACATCAGTTTTGTTAGAGGTAAAAATAACGTCCAATTCTTAAAAGATCGTTATCATGTGATGAAAGAATCTCCAATGTTCGATAATATCGAATTTACAGAAGATATCGAAGAAATGAGAAAATGGATTCCATTAATGATGCAAGGTCACAGTCCAAGTGATATTATGGCCGCTAGTAAAATCAATGAAGGTACGGATGTGAACTTTGGAGAGCTAACACGTAAAATGGCTCAAAATATTGAACAGCACCCAAATGCAGATGTTCAGTACAATCACGAAGTTATCGATTTTAATCAAAGACAAGATGGCAAATGGGAAGTAAAAGTACGTCAACTTAATAGTGGTGGCGTTCAAACTGAAATTGCTGATTATGTATTTATCGGTGCTGGTGGCGGTGCAATCCCACTTTTACAAAAAACAGGTATTCCTGAAAGTAAAAATCTAGGCGGCTTCCCGATTACAGGTCAATTCTTAATTTGTACTAATCCAGACATCATCGCGCAACATGACGCGAAAGTCTATGGTAAAGAGCCACATGGGACACCACCAATGACTGTACCACACTTAGATACACGTTATATTGATGGTGAACGTACATTACTATTCGGTCCATTCGCAAGTATTGGCCCTAAATTCTTAAAAAATGGTTCTAATTTAGATTTATTTAAATCTGTTAAACCATATAATATTGCAACATTATTATCTTCTGCAGTTAAGAATTTACCTTTAATCAAGTATTCTATCGACCAAATCTTAATGACTAAAGAAGGTTGTATGAATCATTTACGTACATTCTACCCAGAAGCACGTGATGAAGATTGGGAATTATATACAGCAGGTAAACGTGTACAGGTCATTAAAGACACACCTGAATATGGTAAAGGATTTATTCAATTCGGTACAGAAGTTGTTAACTCTAAAGATCATACAGTGATTGCACTATTAGGAGAATCTCCAGGAGCATCAACTTCAGTTTCAGTCGCATTAGAAGTGCTTGAGAAAAACTTCCCTGAATATGAATCTGAATGGACACCTAAAATTAAAGAAATGATACCGTCATATGGTCAATCACTTATTGATGACACAGAATTGATGAAAAAAATTCGTCAACAAACATCAAAAGATTTAGAACTAAATTATTACCAAAATAATAAATAGCTAAAATAAAGGAATGGTGAGCTTGAAAAAATTATTAATCATAACAATTATTAGTGGTGCTGGTTTTTATGCCCTTAAGCGTTATCAAAAACAAGTAAACGCAATGCCAAACATAGAATATTAATATTAAAATATATTCTGTAAAACCAAACCTTTTAGTGATAAAAAAAGTTCACCTGTCTAGAGTGAACACAAAAGTCGAAACTTTTAGTTAAGTTACGTATTTTAAAGCAAGATTTCTATATATAGAAATCTTGCTTTTTAATTTGGTTAAACGAACCTCAGTATTCCTTATAATGTATCTCATGTATAAATGTACTTATCAAAATTCATTACCTTTAAATCTTCTGATTTCATTAGAATATTGCTGATACCATCATCGTGCCATGCAATTTCTACTCCTTCATCATCGTCTGTATCGATTTGAAGCACAAGTTGATGAATCGGCTGCTCTGGTAATAAAGTTTCAAATATCGCTTTCATAGCATCATCATATCCATGCGTCAGGCATTCTAGATAATCTCGACGAGGCCTATGGTATTCACTTCTCTCCTTTTGTAGACCAAGGGAAGATTGGAATTCATGAAGAAGAGACATATGCAGGTTCTTCAACCTTCGATATCGTCATTCAAGGCAAAGTCGTATTAAAAGGAACGACACGATACTTGGACGAACCATCAAAAGATATTGCATACGCAGCCATTAAAAACCAAGTCGAAGGGATGGAGAAATCCTTCGGTGGTAAAGTTAACTTAGATTATCACTTTAACTACCCGTACTCTATAACCACAATGAAAATAACCTACGTATCGAATATATCAATACGTAGGTTATCTTTCGTTAAAGATTTAAGGTGATACTTTATTTGATAAACTTTTTCTCCATCGATTAAAAATGCAGTCACTGTATTTATATTATTGATTCATAATCTTTTTTATAAAAGCTAGTGACAACAAGAGAATTACGACTATCACAAACCATGAATCCGAAAGCACTTTCAATCTTTCCATCAACGATTGCTCCTGAGAAAGTGGCTTTGTTTTAGGATGCTTTATCTTATTGCCATCCTTTGTTGTTCTCTCTGCATAGATTAATATTCTATCTGCTCCAGAAGGCGTACATGTTAATAACGTAATAATATCTTTTCCTTTAATAATCGATAATGCCTCTACCTGATCGGGACTGACTACCTTTCTGTCATATACTTTATAGTAAAGAGTTTCCTTGAAGTTATTGATAATAATCTTATCTCCATTATCAAGCTTATCGATATGTGTGAACCATTCATGATAGGGTGAGTAGCTGTGTGCTGCTAAGACACTATTAGTTGAACGCCCACCTACCGGAAAACTTGTGCCTATTACTCGAGATACTCCTCTATTTAAGTTCTCAGGAGTAGCTTGATCATATACTGGATAGTGAAGATTGAGTTTCGGAATTTTTATGGTTGCTATTGTATCATCTGTGGCATGTTGTTCATTATATTGATTGTTGGTTTGGACTTTAACTTTAGGTGTTTCAATATTTTGAGATAATAGCATATCACGGTTATAGGCTTCAAACTGTGCATATTTCACTTTCTGATGTGTATCGTTCACTTGAAACTGTCTATCCAATGCTTTTGATTGATAGGACATATCGTAATTGTAATAGACTTTTACAACCAAAGGATACAAACAGATAAGCAAACCTGCAATAAAGACAATAATTGCCGTCTTCTTGCTCATCGATCTACTTTTTTCTTTCTATATTTTTTGAAATATCGATAGAGCAGGTAGATTACAATAGATAATCCGATACCTATCAAATAATTCTTATAGACATATAAAAATTTATACCACCATGGTTCCTGAGTCGATTGATGGCCCGTCGCTTCAGGCACATATGGAACGCGATGGCCAGTCACTATCAGCCGATGTGAATTTACCATGTATGGTGTACATGTCAGTAGTGTTAATCTGTCTGTATCTTTTTTTATTTTCAAATCACTGAAATCGTCTGGCTTTATCACCTTGATACGTTCAACTTTGTAGGCTAGTATCCCTTGAATATTATGAACGTATATCATGTCCCCTATCTTCATTTTATCAAGATCGGTAAACAACTTTTTATCAGGCAGCCCTCTGTGTCCTGTGATGATACTATGGGTGTTCTTTCCACCTACAGGTAAGGAAGTATTCTCAAGATGTCCCAGTCCTTTTTGAAGCACTCTTTCCGTTGTTCCCGCAAATAAGGGGATATCCTGATGAATAGCAGGTATCTCAACATGACCTATTTTCTCATGTACTTCCAGCATCTTTGCATATTCACGTTGACCTTCTTGTTCTTGTGCTTTACTATAGGCGTCGTGTAAGGCTTCATTTCCTGTTAACGACTGATTATACGCTTTCGCCTTATCGATACGTGCTTTAATCTGCTGATCTGACAGCAGTTCAACTTCTTTATTGAAATCATTAACTTCGTTACTCGCTTCATAGTCGTAATATATCGCACTGATCATAGGATAGATCAATATGCCGAATCCAGCGAAGAATATCAAGCCGAATATCAAATTAGAGATTATATTTTTCTTTTTTTTCTTTTCGGATTTCAAAAAAATCGCCTTCCTTATCAAAAAAATGAGGTGGACAGTGTCCACCACATTTTACAAAGTTATGCTTGCTTTCTTCTAAAGAATACTAAAGCCAGCGCCATTAGTCCAACACCTATCACCGTGAAGATAACTGTACCGATTCCACCAGTGTTTGGTATTTCAGTTTTCTTATTGATGATTTCTTGTGCTGTTGCATCTGCTAATACTGTAGCTGATGGGTCAGCATGGTAAGATGTTGAGTTTACAGTAAATTCTGTAACTGGATTTGTTGGTAATGAGTAACCTTTAGGTGCTTTTACCTCTTTAATTTTATAAGTTGTTGCACCTGTATTATTAGTATTGTCATCACCATACGCTAATCCTTTGACTTCAAATTTACCATCTGCTGATGAGATAAATTTCGTCGCATCGTTTTCAGATTTCGTCCATGAAACTTTAAGGTTACCGTCTTGAACAAGGTAGTCTCCTGCACCATTCATGATAACAAATTCTGCTTCACCTAGATTAGTACCTTGACCATTTGTCTTAACAAATTTCTTTCCGCCAGCATAGACTTTCGGAATATCTGTATCAGGTACAGTAGGTGGTGGTGTGTCTGTACCAGGTTGAGTTGTGACACCGTGACCATTATCAAAGTTTAAAGTGGCATCATTACTGATAGGTAATCCCATAACCGCTGTGTCATTGATCATTGTTGGCACAAAGATTTCTAGTTTAGGATTTTCTACATTTAATTTACCTAGACCTGCTTTTGTAAAGCTTACTACTAATTTATTATTATTCTCAGTTGCTGTATAGTCGACTCCTGATGTAAGTGCGTTACCGTTAATCGTAACTTTTACTTTTTCCGTACCTTCAAATGTCAATCTTGAATCGATTGTATCAGTAACTTCAAACTTTTCATACTCTTCGATACCCTTTGGTACAGAAGGCTGAATAATCCAGTTGAATGATTCACCTACTGCAAATGATGCAGACTTTGTATCATCAGATTTAACATCCTTATCGATTGTCGGTAAGTCTTGTAATGTATTCTTCGGGAATACATGTAGATCATTAATGTAACCTGTTCCTGCTTCATTAGTGATCGGAAGCTCAAGTCCAAATGGTACTGCTTTAGCATCTTTAATTGCTGTTGATTTATCTTCGATGAACCAGTAGTAACCTTCTGCTAAATTTGGTACTTTAGTTGTTCCGTCTGCTGCTGTTTTCGGAGTTGTTCCTGTCGGTTCTGATAGTAAAGTACGTACTTTTTCTAACGTATCATAATTCTGAGGATTCGCTTTCAACTGCTTTAATTGTTCTGATGTTACTTTCCAGTAAGTAAATGAAATATTAGAAATCGGCTTTGATCCTGCAGGCGCAGTACCATTTACTAACTGATCATAAGTGGCTGTTGTTTCTTCAGAACCTGTTATTTTATGAATTGTTAAATCTGTTACTTTCCCTGTTGCTGCTGATGCTTTTACAGGTAATACTAATCCTAATACAAGTGTAACTATTAAAAATATTGACAAACGCTGTGTAAATTTAGACATAATTGCCTCCTGATATTTTATGTTTTTTTATAATAACCTGCTTACACAGGATAATTATTAAGGTTTCGATACTTGCTTTCTGCTCCACACGGCAATTACCATGATAAGTAGGCCTAATAAAGTGTAGAATATGGTTCCTGTTCCCCCTGTATTCGGTAAGATATCACTGTTGCTTTTGTTAGGAACTTTAACGATTACTTTTTCATCGTTTTTAACCGTAATATTAATAGGCTCACTATTTAACTGATAATTCTTTGGCGCTTGAACTTCTTTCAGTGTGTAGTTACCTAGAGGTAATGCTTTAAATAATACCTTTCCATCTGGTCCAGTCGTCAGTGTACCAATTAGGTCGCCTGCTGAATTTCTCAGTTCAAACTTTGCACCACGTAACAGTTCATTTTCATTACCAGTCTTATGTTTGATTACCTCTATTGAACCTAATAACTTTTTATTAATTATCTTAAATTTATTTGTATCGGTATAAAGTACATTATCTATTCTAATTTCACCGTTACTAGCAATAACGACAGTGTAAACTTTAGAATCTTTTATGAAGCCATTAGGTGCACTTTTTTCTGTCAGAGTATATCGTCCCTTTTTTAAGTTATCAAATTGAACTTGTCCACTAGAACTAGAAGTTCGGCTCAATATATTCCCACTGGCGTCTTTCAGTTCAAAAACTGCTCCTTGTAATGGTTTTTCATTATCATCCACCTTATTAAATACAAAGCTATAAGATGGACTTTTCGCTTTAGCTTCAGGAACTGGATACTCTCTTAAATTGATAGAGGTACTAGATGGTTTCAATGTTGTAGTACCATTCATTGGATACCACTGATTTTCCACAAAATTGTCGTCTGTTACTCTCAACTTAACTTTATAGTTAAGATTAACCCATTCACCTTTTCCTAAATTTAATCCATTCATCTTTAATGTCTTTGTGTTTGAATCATAATTAACCGTTACACTCTTTAATAGATCTGGGTTGGAGGCGGTTAACGTGTAGTCGGACTTATCCAATATATTGTCACTACCTAAATTGAGATCATACATAGGCCCCATCGGATCAGTTACAACGCCATTAGAGATACTATTCGATACACTTTGTGAAATCTTTGATAATGTTTTTGACAGTTCTGAAGCAGAGTCCTTTGTTATAAATGCATATTCCGGTCTTGATGCAATGTTATTGAGCACATTGTTCATATCATCTTCGGTTGCACCTCCGCTTGCTACGGTTGTATCTAATCCAATAGAGAAGATATCAAAATCTGGTCTTGAGTTTTTAATTAACTTCGCCTCTGAAATCGTCGGCTGACCATGATTGATAATATCATAACCATTTACAGTATAAGGATTGTGTGTACCATAATCTCTGAAATAACCATATAACTGAAAGTTCGTTCCATTTCCTTTAACATAGTCGCTAAACGATGTGATGTTCTCACTACCAGTAGCACGAGTCCCCAAGTAACTTAAAGTCGGTGCACCGTCTGTAAGTACAACCATCACTTTCTTTGAAGCCCTGGATGTACCAAGTTTATTGGAGCCACTTATTAAACCTTGCTGAGTAAATGTTCCACCCCCTTGACCACTTGGAACATAACTTGGGTAGAACTTAGATTTAATAACTGCAGGATCTCCTGAAAATCCTGAATTAATCTCGGGTCTCAATGCTGAAGCAAAGTTAACGACATCGATTCTTATTTTAGTATTAGCCGCTGTATTAGCCCGCGTTACCTCATCTATGAATTGGAATACATCATCTTTCATACTCTGCCAGCGTGTCTTTCCATTTCCTATAATAGTGCCCATACTTGCTGAATTATCAACCACAAGAACGATATCTACCGTTTCTTGTGTAACAGATGCACGGCCTTGTGTTTTTAAATCAATTGCATATTCATTTTCAGTTGAAGTCGGTTGTGCTTTTTTCCACTGAAATGATTCATTATATTCAACAGGCTGTGGAGTTCTATTGCGATACAGTCCTTTTTCATCCCAAGCCATGTTGCTGATTTGCCCTTTATATGTAGGATATGGATCGTCAGCTACTCCAGCTACATTGTTCATTGGTGCAAAGCCCAGTAAGTTGACGTTTGCAAGGCTGAATGTGCTAAGCAGCGGGATTTCTTTAGGTGCTGCATAGACTAACGATCTTTTCAATGAATTATTCGTAGTACTTTTATTTATATCTTGCTTTGCAGATATTTCATTTGCTTTATCCTCTGCCTTTGCTTTATCCTCTGCCTTTGCTTTATCCTCTACCTTTGGTCGTGCTGTAGGCTCGGCTGATGCTTCATCTTTCTCCGCTACTTTAACGTCTGCTTTAGGCTGGTCGTCTTGTTTTGTTTCTACACTATTCTCAGGATGAGTATCTGCTGATTTATCTTTAGTGACTTCAATATCAAATTTTGACGTTGTAGCCTTAAATCCTTCTGTGTCCTCTACTTTAATATCGTAATCGATTCCATTTCCTTGGTCATCGTTAAGCGGTAGGTTGTCTTTTGTATAACGAGATTGTGCTCCGTCTACCAGCACTTCATCTACGATTGATCCTGTTGCTTTATTGATAATCTTTATATTTAGCGGTTTGCCCGACTCGTTACGAACATCCCCTTCTATCTTTGCGGAAAGATACTGCAGTAAGATATCGTTTGACTTTACATCAACTTTGTAGTTGCCAGTTGCCTTAGGGCGCACTTCATACTCTATCAGCTGATTATCAATGTTAAATTTGTTGAGTTGATCAAATGTATATTCGAGATGATCAGGATTTACAACAGTACGGTCGACAACAGTCTGATGCTGCTTATCAATCAGTTCAACTTCTAGTGCCGGAGGTGTTACTTTATCAGGCACATCCTTATATTGAAGCTTTCCACTTAGTTGTGTTTTAACAAAGTAGATATCGCTTGCTGTAACGTGCTGATTTATGTCTGCTGATAACGACAACTTGTAATTTGACTGCTGATTATCTGTAATTACAGAAGAAAACTCAACATTTAATGGTTCCTCTAATGCTTTGATGCTCAGTAGAAATACTTTCTTTTGCGGATCTGGTTGCGTCACTGTTATCCCTTTAGCATTGAGCAAAGTATTTAATTCTACAAGATTGACATCATGCCCACCTTGCAGTTCCATTTTAATGACTACGTCCTTCAATCTTGAATTCGCTTCATTCGCCTTCAGATGCCACAGTACCTTATTATTACTTTCACCCTTCTGCTCCACATACAACATATTCGGATTACTAGTTTCAGGAACGCTATCATTATCTTGTGCTGAAGCAAAGCTCGGGCTCAAGCAGAAAGTAATTACAATTATAAGGCTCGTCAGCAAATTTAATAATTTGTTAATGCTCATCACCACTTTCTTATTCTTTTTATATTGTGCAATATTATCATGCAACTACAACCATTCTTTCAATCATTACCATAAAACATAGCGTAAGTTTTAACAAATTTTATTATATACATCATCCCAATATAATACTAGTCCTTTTTTATATTTTTACATTTTTTTCGCAAGCAATCAATATTATAAAAAATAAAGTCTTACACTATTTTATTGGAATCAAGTGAAATAGAGTGTAACCTATCTAATAATCATTCCTCTAATAAAGTTCAGCACCTAATCAGTACTGAGCTTATAATTATTTAGTAAGATGCGCTATAGCACGCCATGCCAGCTTGTATCTCAATTGGATATCAGTCAAAGATACTGATCAATATGGCATGACAAATGGTCGACAGCGCTGCTGCTATCGAGAGATTTACTGATGTAAATTCAAGGAAAAATGTATTGTTTTTATAATATTAACAACATATTATCGTAGCAATTGAAAAAACATTAATTTGGAGACGATTAAAATGAAAAAATTTGCGATAGCTTTTACTTCAGTATCATTATTATTAGGGGCATGTAATAATGCATCAAACGATAAAAATTCAACTGCATCAGTAATTAATCAAAATAGTGTACAAGAAATATTTCAAATAACTAAAGGTAAAGAAGGAACTAGACTTGAATTAAATATAGACCCTCGAGATAAATATTTGGTAATTATCTTAAAAATGGTCAGTTTAATGTAAACAGCATTAAGATAAATAGTGACGAAAATCTTATTGAAAAAAAGCTAGGGAAAGCTATAAGTGTTTCTACTGACAAAATTGATGAAAACATGGCAAATGAAATTGGTATAAAAGACTTTAATAAGTTTTCTGAGAAGTATAAAGATGTCTTAGAGGTTACATCCTATGAATATGATAATTTCGTAGTTAATGTCTCTCAGAAAAAGGTGCATTCTATTGATATTAATATTTTAAATATTAGCGAAGATATACAAAAAAAGATAGTAGCTAATAAAGATATAGCCGACCTAACTTATGACATCATGAAAATAAGAATGAATGAGTCTTAGATGAATGAAGATAATGAGAATGAAGATGAAGAGAATATTACATTGGTAGATGGTTTCAGTCATTATAATGTTCCAGATATATTATCAGAGTGCTTCGCTGAATCTATTAAGCGAAATACTTTTGAAATTGAAGGGTTCGGATTGTTAAAAGAAACGGACAAAGATCCATATAATGATTAAAAAACTAATACTGCTGAGAGTAAAGATGGGACTGCAGTATACGATAATTTTAGCTTTGAATTAAAGAATGGAACAGGTCCGAATATTGATGACAATAATTATCCGATTCATTCCATTACAATTGATGTAGAAGATCAAAATGTGAGTATCATCAATCTAAAAGGCCACTGGGCTGTACCTTTTGAAGAATATGAAAATACTCATAAAACGATATATGATAGCATTAAAACTAATAATTATCACGTTGAGGTGAACTATACAACAAATAAAGATATCGTAAACATTGAAATGGTTGAAATCATTAACGGAGATTATAAGCATTAATATGACATGTACTTGATAGAAGAACAAATTTAATATTGATTTAATACTTTCATTTGTCAAAATAAGCTAGACAATTTCTCACCTTCGATTTGATCATAATATGTTTCTATGAACGTGAGTTCATCCGTGTTAAGATGTTTTATAGGCCATTCTGTACTAACTCCTTATGTTTTCTTTGGTCGGAAATACATATTGAGTTTAGCATAGAAGGCTTTTTTGTTGTCTAGCTTAATTTTACAATCGACGTACTTATAAGAAGGATTAATCATGAAAAGCTGAAGTATGATTTATCAAATTTCTTTGCAAAAAGAGTATGATGTTTTAAATGAAAGAAATTTTTTTATTCTCTTATTGTTTTAGAAATTTTATGTGATTAGAAATAGCGGATACATTTATAGAAAATGATTAATAACTCATAAAATATAAATTTTAAAATCTTAAATTATATACCTTAATCTTCAAAAAGACCTGCAAATTTATATTTTGCAGGTCTTTTTCCTTCTTTATTGTTCCACAAGTTTCAGTGGTACTTTTACTTCTGATTTAATTTTCTTTCCATCTTTTAAATCTAATATTGCTTTAACTGCATCTTCACCCATCAATGCGGGTTGTTGTGCAATGGTTGCATCTAGTTTTTTATTTTTGATAGATTTCATCGCATCGTCATTGCCATCGAAGCCAACGACGAGTATGTCTTTTGTACCAATTGCCTCAATCGCACCTAGTGCCATTTCATCATTATGGGCAAATATTGCTTTAATGTCAGGGTGTGACTGGATCATATTTTGAGTGACATTCAAACCTTCTGCTCTATTGAATTTAGCCGTTTGTTTTGATGCTACTGTTAATTGTTTGTCAGCAACAATATGGAATCCCTTTCCTCTTTCACGCGTTGCACTGGCACCAGGCACGCCTTCAAGTTCGCCGACACTTGCTTTTTCTCCTACTTGTTTAACGATATATTCCCCTGCCATCTTACCCCCTGCGACGTTATCAGATGCTATAAACTGCGTTACTTTTCCTTGTTCAACGGATCTGTCTAACGTAATTACAGGGATATCTTGAGCGTTTGCATTTTGAACTGCTGAAGAGATGGCTGCTGAGTCAGTTGGATTAATGATTAAATAGTCTACCTGCTGCTGAATCAAGTCATCGATATCGTTGGATTGTTTCGCTGAATCATCTTGCGCATCGACTACCTTGATTTTGAAGTTATTGTTCTTGGCTTCTTTTTGGATCGCTTCTTTAATGGAGACGAAGAACGGATTATTCAATGTTGATAAACTTACGCCAATCGTAATATCTTTGTTTGATTTATTTGCTTTATCTTCTTTTAGATATGCTGGTGGTTCTAGGCTGCATGCTGATAAAGTTAACAGAGCGATCAGTAATAATGGTAATATCCTTTTCATTGCTACACCTCTTTAGTTTTATTTTTTGCGATCGATCAATACGGCAATTAGAATTACGATACCTTTAATCACTTGCTGGTAGAAAGAAGAAACTCCTAATAAGTTTAAGCCGTTGTTCAGCACACCAATGATCAATACGCCGATTAATGTACCGAATATTCGACCCTTTCCTCCTGTTAGTGATGTACCACCTAGCACCACTGCTGCAATGGCATCAAGTTCATATGATGTACCCGCTGTCGGTTGTGCAGAATTTAAACGTGATGTCAGTATGCCACCTGCCAGCGCTGCCATTAATCCTGAAATAGAGTAGATCAATATTTTGACTTTATCGACTTTAATACCGGAAATAAATGCCGCTTTCTCATTACCACCGATTGCGTATGTGTTTTTACCAAATACCGTTTTATGTAACAAGAAATATAGCACGCCAAATGCGAGTAACATTGTTACTGCAGGTACTGGGATCCCGAAGAAATACCCTTTACCGAATACCTGGAACCAGAAATTGTCTCCCAAGTTTGTGATAGGGTTACCGTTCGTTACAACCAGTGTCAGTCCTCTGAAAATTGTCATCGTCGCTAACGTTGCAATGAATGGTGCCATCTTACCAAAAGTAACAAGCACTCCATTGACGGCACCTAACAGTGTCCCGATCAATGCACCAAGACACAATGCTAACACTGGATCTACACCGCTTGTGATCAGTATTGCAGTCAGTGCACTGGATAGCGCAAGAATAGAACCGACGCTTAAATCAATCCCACCTGTTAAGATTACAAATGTCATCCCAAATGCAATTAATCCGTTGATCGAAACTTGTCTTAATAAGTTTAAAATATTATTCGGTGCAATAAAGCCATTATTAAGTATTGTGATAATGACTACTAAAATAAGCAATCCTAATAATGGTCCTAAGCGTTCAATTAAACCCCTCTTTTGTAATGATTTACTATTCATTTAATTCGCCTCCTGTAGCGAGTGTCATTATTTTCTCTTGCGTGATGTTATCTCCAGTTAATTCTCCACGAATAACGCCTTCTTGTAGTACATATACGCGATCACTTAATCCGATGATCTCGGGCATTTCTGAAGATACCATGATGATTGAAATGCCACGTTCAGTAAGCTCATTCATGAGATTATATATCTCACGTTTAGCCCCAACATCAATCCCGCGAGTAGGTTCATCTAATATTAATACTTTCGGTCCGTTACCCACCCATTTTGCAATCACGACTTTCTGCTGGTTCCCTCCTGAAAGCGAAGATACCGGTAATTCTTTGTTAGATTTTATGGACAATCTATCTTGCATTTGTTTGACAAATAATTCTAAAGGGTCATTTTTAATAACTCCAGATTGACTAAAACTTCTAATGTTAGCCATGGTCATATTGTCTTTAATAGATGCATCGAGTACGAGGCCTTCATCTTTTCGGTCTTCCGTGATAAAGGCAAGACCGTTTCTTATTGCGTCTCCCGGATTGTTAATGGAAACATTCTTCCCTAGTATCTTAACGGCTTTATCACCTTTATCGATGCCGAATAAGCTACGCATGATTTCTGTTCGCCCTGCCCCCATCAATCCACTGAAACCTAGTATTTCACCTTCCCTTAGATTGAATGAAATATTATCCATTCCAAATGCATCATTGGATAAATGATCGACTTCCAGTATCACTTCTCCTGGCTCCACTGTTCTGTCTGGGAACTGCTGATCTAGACTACGTCCTACCATCGCATGAACAAGTTCGTTATAACTCGTTGCATCCGTGCGTTTACGCATCACTGTTACACCATCACGCATGACGGTAATCTCATCTGATATCTTAAAGATCTCATCCATACGATGACTAATATAGACGAAGCTGACGCCTTCAGACTTTAATTTATCGATAAGGATGAATAATTTATCAATCTCTTTATCTGTAAGTGCTGCAGTAGGTTCATCCATAATGATGACCTTAGCATCGGTCATCAGTGCTTTTGAGATTTCAATCATCTGCTGCTCACCGATCGAACATTCACCTGCTAATTTATTGAGCGGCAAGCTGAAGTCAAGACGGTCAAATACTTGTAATGCTTCTTGCTTCATTTTCTTTTCATCAATCTTGCCAAACTTATTTGTAATCTCTTTGCCGATAAATAAATTCTCAAGCACCGTCATCTCGGGCCATATATTAAGTTCCTGGTGAATAAACTGAATCCCTGCTGCTTCAGATTCTTTCGGCGACTTGTAATTCACTGTCGTGCCGTCTACAGTGACCTCTCCTTGATCTTTCGAATGAATACCGGATAAGATATTCATCAATGTTGATTTACCGGCACCATTCTCTCCCATCAAAGCATGTACGGTCTGATCATTGAGCACAAAATCTACACCTTGTAAGACTTTATTATCACCAAATGCTTTATGGATATTCGTCATTTTAATCATGAAAGCACCTCCTCTTAGAAATTAACACCACTTCTTAAAATAATATTTGCGTACGGCGTGGCTTCTCCTGTTCTTATGATGGCTTCCGAGTTTTCTGTCAGCGTCTTAAATTGTTCATGAGTCACAAAGTCATTCGGTATATCTTTCACTATACTGCCAACCTCTTTCAACACTGCTGGGTTGCTGTCCTTTATCTCCTCAGCTAAAGTGACGTGTTCAATGACCATGTGCCGTGCAACCTCGTCAACGACATCAATAAATGAAGGTAAGCCTTGTCTGACTGCAAGATCAATCTTCTGTACACCCTTTGGAACAGGCAATCCACAGTCAGCGATGACAATCGTATCTGTATGTCCTAAGTCACTTAACACTTTAGAGATCTCACTATTTAACGTCCCCGTCTTATACATCTGTCATCACCGCTCTATAGGGCATACCGCCTTGTGCACCTAAGCCTGTTACAGAAATACTCGCCGCCTTATTTGCAAATAAGATCGCATCATCAAGTGCCATCCCTTCACTTAATGCCACTGCAAGTGCACCGTTAAATGTATCACCGGCGCCTGTTGTATCCACTACATCTGCTTTAATACCTGGCACATTGACAAGCTGACCATTATAAAATACAGCACCTTTGTCTCCTAGTGTTACGATCATCTTGTTCGGATAATCTTGGATGACCTCTTCATAGTCTTCACCAAACAACTCTTTCACTTCCGTTTCATTAGGCGTGAAGTAAGTCACCTTCTTCAAATAATCTAGTTCAATTTCTATAAATGGTGCTGGATTATAGATTGTCGTTAATCCGAGTTCATAACACTTATCAATAGTGAACAATATGACGTCTTTAGGAATCTCATTTTGAAGTACCACTATCGCATCTTCTGCAGCCTCACTCAGGACTTGCGCGACTTGATGAGTTGTCACTGCAAAGTTTGCACCCGGCACGACGATAATCGAATTATCATCTTCTGATAACGTAATATGTGCCGTCCCACTCGATACATGTGTAACCGATTCCACATTGGATACATCAACGCTATTTTCTCTAAAGTTCGCTAAGATTTGCTGCCCGAAGTCATCCGCTCCTACAGCACCGACCATCTTAACCTTACCACCCAGACGACTCGCACTCACCGCCTGGTTAGATCCCTTCCCGCCGGTTGTCATAAAGAAGGATTCACCTAATATCGTTTCACCCTTCAGCGGTCGTCTGTCACTCTTAACCACTAAGTCAATCGAAGCACTACCTATCACATAAATCTCACGCATTTTATTCACTCCTTGTACTTTTTCTTTCAACTAAGCTTACATCTATCTTTATCTCTTTTCTCACTTGCTTACCATTCAGCAGATCAATTAACTGCTCACACGCAAGTCTCCCTAGTAAATACGAAGGCTGCCTTACCGTTGTTAGACTCGGGAAATACGACGCACTGATTTGTATGTCGTCATAACCCACCACCTGAACATCACCCGGAACGTTGACACCATTATGCTGTAGCAGCCCCATGACCTGGATCGCGATTAAATCGTTATAGCAGATGATTCCGTCATACGCCTTATATCGGACTTGATCCAGCAACGCATGACCGACACCCTCACCATTCAGCTCAAGAGTCTCAAAGACAGCACCACCCTCTTCAAGCGTGTGAATCGCACCCTCTAGACGATGCTTGAAAGAACTAAACTTCATATTACCAGTAATCACTAAAATGTTCTTACAGCAATTATCCAGCAAACATTCCGCCTGTAACACGCCACCTTTATAATGATCCGCTTCAACAGAGTACTCTGTCTCACCGATACGGTCTAACATCACATGCAGCATCTTTGAAGATTGAATATACTGTAACGCATCCTCCCATACGAGCGCAGAAGAAATTAAACCGACACAGTTATGCAGCCGGAACGTATCAATATATTGACGCTCCTTATCCCGATTCTGATCACTGTTGCCGATAACAACATGAAACCCTCGCTCCAGCGCCGCATCCTCAACCCCACGCGCCACGACAGTGAAAAACGGATTGCTGATATCCGGCAACAATAAACCGATAATCTTCGACTGTTTCTTATACAATGTACGTGCCGTTTCATTAGGCTTATACTTTAAAGTCTCAATCGCTCTATTAATCTTCTTCAAGGTATCCTCGTGCACATACCCTGAGCTATTCATCGCTCTAGATACCGTAGCAACGGATACACCCGCTTCTTTCGCCACATCTTTTATCGTCGCCATCCTAACTCTCCTCACGTTGTGTAACCGATTACATAAAATATATCACGAAATGAAATCGATTACAATGATGTTTGGTTTTTGTTTGATACCTAGAATAATTCGGAATCATTGAATCCTAATATGAAGAGAGAGAAACGCCATAAATACAACTTATAATCTGGTCTGGGTGGCCTTCAATCCCCCAGTTACGTTTTTGTATTATCGCAAAATATATCATCTTACTTTAAGCCATGCAATTTACATTCCACCATTATATATAATTGATAAAATTAATATAATAAGCTATACATTAAAAAACTCAAATCACATTACCATGACTTGAGTTTTTATGGGTGATATACTCGGCTTTTTTCACTGTGTCTTTTACTTTCTATTCAATAAATTCAGCGGGGTTAAATGTAATACAACCGCCATACCTTATTTTGAGTATAAAAATAAGGGTACGTAAAACGCACCCTTATTATTGAGTTTTATTAATCTAAATTATCAATAGCATATTGGGCTTCTTCTGCTGTATATTTATCACCAGCATTTGAAATAAGTTGTTGATAAAGTTCATCATTTGACATAGGCATTAAATCCAAGTAACTTTTAGCAGCTTTTAATGCATTTTCTTTATAATTAGTTTTTAAATTATCTATAGCGTATTGGGCAGCTTCAGGTGGATATTTATCACCAGCATTTGAAGTAAGTTGTTGATACAAACCTGCTTTAGAAAAAGGCATTAAATCTACATAGTTTTCTGCTGCAGATAAAGCATTTTTCATTTCTCTTGTTGGTGTAGTCGAACTGATTTTTTCTTCTTCAGTCTTTTTTTCAGTGGTAGCTTCTTCCGTTGTTACTTTCTCAGTTGTGACTTCTTCGGTCTTTTCCTCTGTAGTAGCTTCTTCGGTCGTTACTTTCTCAGTGGTTACTTCTTCAGTAGTAGCATCTTCTTCAGTTTTTTTCTCTTCAGTCTTTTCCTCTGTAGTAGCTTCTTCGGTAGAACTAGTTTCTTTACCACCATCTTCACTGCCGAATATTGCACCACATGCTCCTAAAAGTAAAAATAAAGCGAGTAGACCAAGACAACCCATTAAGAAAGGATTGCGTTTCTTTTTGATGTCAACGGGATTTCCATTGGCATCGTAATAAATTTGTTCTTCTTTCTTTTTTGCCAAGATAACCATCTCCTTGTTTAAATTTATATGATAAACGCTAAAAGCTGAATATCCAAATTAATATTTTTCGATTTTTAAAGGTTCAAATTGTATTCTGTGATCATCATATTTTACATAATAGCCAAACTTACTTTTATAATCATCAACAATATTATTAAAGTGGCCACGATCAATTTCTAAGCAAAGACACATTTCGTATATATCTCCTCAATGACCATGTTCATAACACTTGATCAATTTTTCTAAAGGTAGGATAAGTTTATGTCTATATCTATATCTTCTTGCTCTTAATTCTTGTCTTGTTGCATCAATATTATATTGTCGTCTATATACACTAGTAATATCTCCGTATGAAGTTTCAAGATGTCCATTCTGAATATAATAGCCTATTTTTCCTGATAAGACGATGTTTCCATGAGGTCAATCAATATATCTTTCGTATAATCCGCTTAGTTTTGATGGCAGATTGCCTTATATTTCAATAGTCAGTTTTGGATAATTAGATAAAAGTTGCTCTCTTTATACAGAAAAACGAAAGAATGATGGTAATAATTTTACGATAAGTGAACTTGAAACTATTGTAAAATTATTGAGACTGACACAAAGGGAATCAATCTCTATTTTTTATAAATTAAGTCGTATTCACGAGACTTAGTAATGGTATTTAGGAGATACATTATGCAAATATCAATTCCTAATGAATTTATTGAGAAGCTTGTGAAGAAGAAAGGTCAACATCAATTTTTTATATGTGTTGCTTATGTTTAAGATATTTTATATTTTTCTCCATTCTTCTTAACTTTCTCCCTAATTATCTTCTCTATATCAAATCCCATTTCTTCTGCCAGCTGAATTCCATATATAAATACATCCGCTAATTCTTCAGCGATATTTTCCCTATTTTTCTCAACGGCTTCATCACTTGATATCCATTGAAAGTTTTCCAAAAGTTCAGCCGCTTCTAAACTTAATGATAGAGATAGATCTTTTGGATTGTGATATTGATTCCAGTTTCTTTCTTCTCTAAACGTATTAATTAAATCAATGATTTCTTGATTCAAGTGGAAGACCTCCATTCAATAATACTTTTCTAAGTTCTTCATTACTTGCATAAATATATAAACCTTTAACACCACGTTTTAATAACACATTCATTGAATTTAAAATGATTTGTTCTTTCATTTTAATTAATTCTTCTTTTGTTCTAACCTCTTCAGAAGACTGCCTAAAAGCTTCAGTATCTCTATACTTAGTTACATCAATCTTTAAACAATGATTTTCTTTATCATATTCAATAGAAGGCCCAAGAATTACTCCTACATAGTTTAAATCGAACCCTTGAATTGTATATATCGATCCAACCTCTCTAATTGTTTGAGGTTCTTCAGCCCAAGTGCTTTTATAATCAGTCCTGTTCCAAGCTAATGAAAAGTCAGGCTCATCAACAAAGTAATCATTTCCATCTTTTTTATGTATGTAATCAAATGTTGATACAACTCGAGATAATTTAAATTCTTCATTCTTCTCAATAATTGCTTCATGCATTCGGGATGCATTATCAAAAACTTTAAATTCAAATTCTTCACTATTTGAATTTGGTAATTTTCTTATCTCTTTATTTACAAATGCATCTAACCAATTAATTACGTCTTGATCAGCTTGCATTCTAAACTGGCTATCTAATATAAACTCTTCACTATTTGTACCTTTTAAAATTTTATTCAATATATTTTCAGACCATGAAGATTTAATCTTTAAATATTGTCTTTCGTCATATACGATTATCGTTACTTTACTATGCTTGATGATTTCCTCTAACTGATTATTTTCTTTAAATGAATTAAAACTATCTGGTCGTGTTAATAACAAATGCGCCTCATCTACTAAAGTAATATCTGCTTTTATCTTCTCAGATTTACTTTTATTTATAAATGACGTTGGTTTTAAAAAGTTGTTTTTCTTTAAATTAGTTAAGCTTTCAGAAATAGTTACATATGTCTTCAACATTTCATTATGATTTACTAATAAGTAATTTTTAGAGTTAAATAGATTGTTTTCTATTGTGTTTTCTAAATATATAAAATCTTTGTTCTTTGATAAATCTTGAATCGTATTAAATGTCGAACTTAAAACAACACTTTTGCCAGTCCCAGCATCACCTTTTATTAAAAATACAGCTTTTTTGTCATCATTAATATGATTATTACAAAACTCAATAATTTTAGTTTTTAAATCCATCTGTGCTTCAGAAAGCTCTTTAAACGGCGAAAGTTTAAACACATCTCGATTACGGATATCCTCTATTGTGTGCTTCACAATGCCATCTTTTCTTAATTTATCCCATATGTCTTCAAAAATTACAGAATGATAATATGACTTGTCATAGTAGTTATGTGTCATTTGCTGAGCAGTCTGACTCTTGTTTTGTAACTTATATTTTTCATCAGCGATAAAATGATTAATAAGGTTTGTCTCTATATCATAGGTTGCAGATTGATTGAATTTATCATGTCCAATTAAAATCATTTTATCTAATTTCTTTCTATCTTTATTTGTTAAATGATTTTTCATTCTACTTTTTACTTGTACAGTCTGGCCTATGTATGCTTCAGGATGTGATAAATCATTATTTAAAATATATACAATTGGATAACCGTCTAATACAGGATCCTTGATATCAGGTAATACATTTTTGTTAAAGTCGTAATAGTTTATCTTTATATTTTCCATCTATGTACTCCTTACAATTAGTTAATATAATTATAGCAAAGAATGTATTATTTCATGATTCAAATATGATTTATTGATTAATTTATAAAAATATTCCCAACTTTTGAAGTTAGGAATATTTTCATGGAATCATAAAATAAATGTATTAACTATTTTGTTATACTGCCTTTAATTATTAAATCTACTAAACATGAAATTTTATTACTTCTTAATTCAATTAATTCTTTCGTCCATTTTTCATTTTTTAAATATTGCGGCTGGTGTTCATTCAACAACTTAATTCTTTCAGTCTCTGCACCATTTTTAATTGTGGTTTCAAGTTTCGTAACAATTGACTTAGTAACTATAAAGTCAGATTTTAAGTATGTATCATATTTTTCTATAAACTGTCTTGTTCCAATCGATGTATTTTCATCATGATATAATAAAGTTAGGTTTCCAATTCGATTAAGGTGCCTATTCATTTCATCAGTATCATTAAAACCATAAATATTCATATCGTTTATTTCCGTTTTCTTTGCCAAAATATGTTCTATCGTTATTCTTTTACCCTTAGGAGGCCTAATAATAAGAGTGTTATTATTGAATTTCAATTCTATAAAATACATCATATCTCTTACCTTTTTTTGAGTACCTCCAGTGGAATTAATAAAATTATTTTTTCCAATATTGGTAACTAATTTTTCAGAATTGTTATTTATTAATGATTGTATATGACTCCTCAAAGATTCATACTTTTCCTGAAAAGTTTTTCTACTCTTTATCTTCCCTATAATATTTACCATTTCTTTTTCAATCACATTTGTTTGTGTAGATGAAAAGATAATCGATGCTCCATATCTACAACATAAATCAGCAACTTCTGTCTTTATATCTTCAGGAGCATCATAGAAACTCATTAGTATAGGATGAAATTGTTTTATTCCAAATTGCTTAAAAATAAGAAACATATCTTGATTATCTTTTAAATAATAATTCTCGAGTGAATTTTTTTCTATTGATGTATATATTTTAGAATATCTATTTATTTTTTTAACTAGAGAGATAATGTCATCTCCTGATAATTTTAAATGATTCTTAAAAAAATCGAATAATCGATCTTGTTTTATATTTTTATTATATTCATAACCTATAAAATGTTTCATAAATATAGATGATGCTATTTTCTTTTTAGGCGTTATTTGAAGGTTCTCTATAAACTCTTTCCAATTCATATTGAGTATTTTAACATCTTCATCACTATAACCACTTTGTCTTATGATTTTTAAAAATGTATTTTTTACTAAATCCATTGGTTCTAATGAACGACCACGATCATTTAATACTTCAAATAACTGAAAAGCCTTACCTTCAGAAGGTGCAGTTGTTACTATTAACTTCACTTTATTTTTAATATAAGAGATAAATTTACTCATTTGTGCGTCATTAAGATTAGATAATTCATCAGATAACGTATTATACACTTCCCTTATATTATTATCTGAATCACTAATAATTAAAGTATCTTCAGATATTTTGTCAGTTATTAAGTCTCTGTAAAATCCGCCAAATGTCAATCCTTCATCATGAATAATTCTTAATCCTTTAAAGTTATCTTCATCATCTACAACCTGATAACCATTACTTATTTGACCAATTCTTTTTAACCACCTGTCTCTTTCCTTACCTTCTGATCTTTCAATTATGCTATCTATTCTTTCATATAAAACTTTAAAAAGTAATGTCAAAGTTGTTAATCTTTGTTGACCATCAATTACAAGATAACGTTTTTTATCATTTTCAATTAATACAATATTTCCTAGTAAATATCCTTGTAAATCATCATTATCTTTTATAAATCCATCTGTGTCTTCTTTTAAATCATTAATTAATTCCCTTGCCTGTTCATCTTTCCATACAAAATCTCTTTGGAATTCTGGAATATAAAACAATTTGTTATCATCAAGTAATAATTGACCTAATGAAATCATTTCTGAAGTTATTTCATGCATATTAAATCACCTCAATAAATATATTTACTTTATTGGATCATATAATACTACTTTGATCAACTACTATTTGATAATTTTCCCATTAGTAAATTTTATAGTTTTTCATTCTTCCCCACACCTCATCACTCAATCCCACCCCACTCACTTGTACTACTTGTGCTGCGACTTTGTTTGCGAATGTCAGTGCAGATTTGTCATCCATTCCTTTAGCAAGGCTCGATATAAATGCACCTGCATGGCTGTCTCCAGCACCAATCGTATCTTTAACTCTCACGCTTTCTCCCGGCACATGCGTGATTATACCGTCATATGTCATTGCACCTTGCTCTCCTTGTGTTACGACAATCTTGTTATGAGTCTTCTCATACAATACTTCAAGTGCCGCTTCAACCGTGTCACAACCTGTTTGCTCCTTAATCTCCTGTTCATTCAAGTGTACAATCGGTGAGAGTTGATACACGCGTTCCATACGTTCTTGAGGAATCAAGTTCCCGCGTGGTCCTGGTGCGAAGATGATTGTTGCATCAACATTGCTTAACGTATCAATCAACTGCTCTCCATCACGTTCTTCAATTTCTAGCCCGCATATATAAACATACTTGTAATCATCTAAATTCAAACCGTCTAACCATTGTGGATTAAACGTATACTCTACACCGTGATGCGACATAAATGTACGTTCGCCATGATGTTCAACGAAACAATAGCAGCATCCGTTCTCTCCCTCGACGCGTACTTCAGTTTGTATCCCTTGCTTCTCCAGCTCACGTGCGACAAACTCCCCGTACATTCCTGTGCCCACAGGGGATACAAATGTATAAGGCACACCTAGATGATGTAATACTGACACTACATTGTATGCACATCCACCAAGTGCCATCGTCTGATTTGATATATGTACGTCACCTGCTGTCGTCGGTAGCTGATCTACATTAATCACTACGTCACAGACTGTTGATCCAATAATTAAGCATTTGTCCATAGCACACCTCATAAGTTTTTCTTTCATTATACTACTTATCAAATTTTAGGATGGTATCTGCAAATGATATAGTGAAAATGCTGCAGATCTATAGCATAGACACTGCAGCATTTTCATATTATTTCCCAAATATCATGTGGTCAAATTCTTTGCCGAATTGTCCGCCAATATGCGAACTCATCGAGACAGCAATCAGTTGATTCTTTTTATTAAAAGCACCTTCAAAGTAATGATTTTTGAATTTATAATATACACTTATTTCATTATCGATTACTTGCACTTCAGCATAGTTTTTACCATACATTTTGATAAATTGTTGTTTCGTAATCTTACCTTTTTTAACGGGCATTATAATCGCGTACGTCTTTAGATGATCATTCAGGAAGAATACGCTATCATACTTTCTTTGAATATATTTCGATTTAATCTTTTTGTTCTCAAGACTATACGTCATTATTGTCTCTGATGATTTGTCGACTGATTCCATGGGTACCTTATTGACAACCGTCTTTCCATTAACAGTGACTTTACCCTTCTTCACCGCATTAATAAATGCCTTAGACTTTACAAATTGATAGTTATTACCACTATACCCATTGTACTTATAGTAGTATCCTGCTGCATTTGCCGGTGTTGAAATACTGATTATTGAAAGTACAGCAATCAGTGCAATGAATAAATTTCTCAAACGTTTCATGACATTCTCCTTATTTTGTATATTTTGTATTATTATATACAAAATAAGGTTATCAAGATACATTATTATTATTTCTTTATTATATTTAATTGTTTTTATATTAACTTCTATTTTAAAGCAGTCCCGAGTTCCTTTATCTCCCCCGGCCCTACCTGACAGCATCCGCCGATAATCTTCACTCCTTTTTCTTTCCAGCGTGGTGCCGCTTCAACAAGCGATGCATCCTCCCGATCAATCCATACTTTGTGAACTGCATCATATTGACGTCCACTATTAGGGTAGAGTATTAACGACTTGTCACTTAGTGTGATCAACTTATCCACTGCTGCATCGATGACGTTCACGCTCGTACAGTTCACACCAAATGCTAATACATTTTCAATCTCATTCACTACTTCAATCACTGCTTCAAGTGGTGTGCCATCTGACAGATGATCATGATCTTTCAGTGTCACTGAAATCCATGCCTCAATATGTGGATAATCAAGCAGCAGTGTTCTCACTGCTTTAATTTCTTCTATGTTAGGGATGGTCTCAAACCCAAAGACACTTATACCTGTTTCGATCAGTATATCTAGTCGTTCTTTATGATACTGAATATAATCAGCTTCAGTTTCTTCATAATCCCCTGTATACTCTGAGCCATTACCGAGCATTGCACCATACGGCCCAAGTGATCCTGCAACGATTGCTCGATTGCCTGCTGCGCGCGTTGCGAGTTCCACCGCTTTCGCTAAATATGTGCGTGCTGTTTCTCTATCAATGCCAATATTTAAGAATGATTGTACAGATGCCTGATACGTATTGGTCAGTATAATCTCTGCACCGCTATCTACGAATGCTTTATGGACCTTATACACCGCTTCCGGATTGGACTGGATTAAGTTCGATGACCATAGTTCGTGTTTCACATCGTATCCGAATTGTTCTACAGTCGTTCCAAAGCCTCCGTCTAATATTACGATGTCTTGCTGTAACTTATCTCGTAGCTGCATGAATATGTGCCCCTTTCTTCTTCAGGAAATAATGAATTAGTCCGACGATAATACAGAATGGTAATCCAATCAGTGTCGCAAGTCTTTGGTTCGGGTCAAAGAGTACGCTGATTGTAGAAATAAGACATAATGCAAATCCTGCTACCGGTAGGATATATGCTGTACGTTGTGTAACACCTTCTCTTCTTAATTGATTGAACCTCGCCACACAGATGCTCATCCATACAACGACTACGGCAAATCCTGCAACAGAGACCAGTACCAAATAGACAGTCGTCGGTGCAATCACACTTGATAACAGGCTGAGTAATGCTCCAGCTAAACTAATGATTGTCGCGTTAACCGGCATACCGTTCTTATTCAGCTTTCTTGCGATTGGTAATACATTATCTTGCTCTGATAGGCTCCATAACATTCTGCTGGATGCATAAAGTCCTGAATTTGCTGCTGACAGCAATGCCGTCAATATAACGAAGTTCATAATATCTCCGGCATAAGGAATTCCGACGCTATCCAATATCGAAACAAATGGACTTTCGAGTAAGCTCGCTTGATCCGTTGGTAAGAGTAAGACCATGATCACGATGGTCCCGATAAATAGTAACCCGAGTCTCCATACTGTCGAGCGAATGGTTTTCGGTATTACGTTCTCAGGATGCTTCGTCTCTCCCGCTGCTATCGCAATGAGCTCCGTCCCACTGAACGCATAGTTTACCGCAAGCATCGTAATAAAGATGCCGAATAATCCATTCGGTACATCAAATAGCTTCTCACTTGAAGTGACCGGCTTTAAGTCAGACGGTACGACATTGAATAATATTAATAAGCCAATAATAATAAACACAATGATGGCAATTACTTTAATCAGTGATAGCCAGAACTCTGTTTCACCATACATCTTACTTGTCGTAAAGTTTATCCCGACAATCACGAGGATGAATACCAGACTGAACAACCATACCGGAAAATCCGGAAACCATTTCTGAAATAAGATACCACCCGCAGTTATTTCGGATCCCAGCGCAATCGTCCAGCATAGCCAGTAGCTCCAGGCAACGACATGCCCTATCGACTGATGAATATAAATATTCGCATACGTATGAAATCCTCCAACATCGGGGTGTGCTACTGCTAGAGCACCCATGCATTTCATCACGATATAAACAAGCAGTGCACCAATGACGTAGCTCACCACTGTTCCGATAGGCCCTGCCTGCTGTAATGTGTACCCCGTACTTAAGAATAACCCTGTGCCGATGACACCTCCGAAACTCAGCATCATCACATGACGTGCTTCCATTCCTCTTCTGAAACCATTTGACATATCTATCCCTCCATAAAAAAATACCCTTCTGAAAAAGAAGGGTATAAAGTCTACACTCATATTTCAGGAATCACCTGTTGGATTTAGCACCGTGCAAATGCCGGTTGCTGAGATTTCACAGGGCCAATTCCCTCCATCTCTCTGTATAAGTTATTTAGTTGATATTAATCATACATTAGTGTTTTCAAAAGGTCAACGCATTATTTATACGCCTAAATACTATACATAACTCTCAATAATATCGAGTTTACCTTGGAGCTTAATTTCCTTATCTTCAGTCGTCAGAATAAAATGATCGCCTTTGCTGATTGTATAGACTTGTCCGTCAGCAGTTAGCGTTCCTTCACCTGATAGCACGCTCATCAATGTGTAGTCTTGTTGTTTCGCATATTCATAATGGTCTTCTATCAGTAGCTGTTTCACTGTAAAGAAACTGTTAGAGATATATGTTCTAATGACATTTCCCTGTACTTCAGTAACTTCCGCTTCTGTGCTTGAGTTATCTTCATTAAAAGAAATCACATCAATACTTTGCTCAATATGCAGCTCGCGTTTATGACCGTCCTTATCCGTACGGTCATAATCATAGATGCGGTATGTTGTATCCGAATTCTGCTGTGTCTCTAATATACGGATGCCTTTACCGATTGCATGAACTGTTCCACTAGGCACATAGAAGAAGTCCCCTGGTTTGACTTTAATAGAATTAAAAAGTTGATTCCATTTGTCCTCATGTATCATGTTCTCTAGCTCGGCTTTGTCTTTCGCATTATGCCCATAGATGATTTCAGCGTCTTCATCGCAGTCGATGATATACCAACATTCTGTCTTACCGAGTTCTCCGTTCTCATGTACTTGTGCATATGCATCATCTGGATGGACCTGCACCGATAATTCATCATTCGCATCAAGAATCTTTGTAAGGAGCGGAAACTTATCTGTCGTTTGAACGCCAAATAGTCCTGTGTTTTCTTCCCACAACTCTTTTAATGTCTTGCCTTCATGTTCTCCGTTCACAATCATATTCGGACCATTCTCATGTGCTGAAATACCCCAGCACTCCCCTGTTTTATCATTCGGAATCTCATATCCGAATTCCTTCAAATGTCTGCCACCCCAGATGCGTTCTTTGAATACTGGTTGTATCATTAATGTCATTACTCTCAACCTCTCCTATAAATTTAACTTCATTATAGGGAGGGCATCCTTTATATTTACAGGATTTTATGTCATCGAAGTCTCATTTCGTTCACTCCTTCAGACAAAATAATATTTTATCGTATATTAAACGTTTTCATAATTGATTACACTGAAGACAAATAAAAGGAGGCGCGTATTTATGAACTTTTTTGATATCCAGAAGATTCCTAATAAAGGTATCCCTATTCCTGTTCAGAGAAAGGAATGGCGTAAACAATTTTTAAAGGCTTTCTTCGTTGTATTCTTTGCTTACATGTCAATGTATTTAATCCGAAACAACTTCAAAGCTGCACAACCGATGTTAAAAGAAGAGCTTGGTATCACAACTTTACAGCTCGGTTACATCGGTCTTGCATTCAGTATCACTTATGGCCTTGGTAAATCATTAATCGGTTATATGATCGATGGTAGAAATACGAAACGTATTATTTCGTTCTTATTGATTATGTCGTCTATCATTGTACTGATTATGGGCTTCACGCTGAGTTACTTCGGTTCAGCGATTGGTTTCTTGATTGTGTTATGGGGATTAAACGGTATGTTCCAATCTGTCGGTGGTCCGGCAAGTTATTCTACAATTTCTAGATGGGCACCAAGAACAAAGCGTGGGCGTTATCTCGGTTTCTGGAATGCTTCACATAATATTGGTGGTGCCATTGCAGGGGGTCTTGCATTATGGGGTGCGAACATGTTCTTCCACGGTAATGTTATCGGGATGTTCATCTTCCCTAGTATCATCGCTTTAATCATCGGTATCGTCACACTCTTCATCGGTAAGGATGATCCTGAAGAGTTAGGATGGAATCGCTGTGAAGATATCTTCGAAGAACCTGTGGACGAGGAGAATATTGCATCTCAGGATATGACGAAGTGGGAGATATTCAAGACATATATCCTTAAGAATCCGATCATCTGGATTCTATGTGTATCAAACATATTCGTATATATTGTGCGTATCGGTATTGATAACTGGGCACCATTATATGTGACTGAGCATCTTGGATTCAATGCAGGAGATGCAGTGAATACTATTTTTTACTTTGAAATTGGCGCTTTAATTGCAAGCTTGATGTGGGGTTACGTTTCTGATTTATTGAAAGGTCGTCGTGCACTCGTTGCAATTATGTGTATGTTTCTCATTGTGTTTGTTGTAATGTTCTACAAGAACGCGACAAGTGTCGGTATGGTCAATGCCTCATTGTTCGGTCTTGGTGCATTAATATTCGGTCCTCAGCTGTTGATCGGTGTCTCTCTCGTAGGATTTGTACCGAAACGTGCGATCAGTGTAGCCAACGGTATGACTGGTACATTCGGTTACCTCTTCGGTGACTCGATGGCTAAGATTGGTTTAGCGATGATTGCTGACCCAGAAAGTAAGGGATTAAATGTCTTTGGATATGTATTACATGGCTGGACGGATGTATTTATCGTGTTCTATGCGGCGCTGATTCTTGGTATGATATTACTAAGTATCGTTGCTGTAGCGGAAGAAAAAAAGATTAGAAAGTTAGAAAGTAAGATGAAATAATGAAAGTCGAGACAAGCGTCTCGACTTTCATTATTTCATATATTGATTTGGTGTCATCTTCAAGTATTTATGGAAGTTATAGTTGAATGCTTTATATTCGTTATAGCCTACTTGTTCAGAGACTTCATAGATTTTAAGATGTTTTTCAAGCAGATCAAGCGAGCGATATACACGATAACGGTTTATAAAATCATTAATCGTTATTCCGGTAAACTGCTTAAAAGTACGCATTAAGTATGATGTACTAATGTCGAGTTCGTTCGCGATAATCTCGTTATCAAGTTCAGCTTGTATATTAGCCTTGATAAAGTGAACTGCCTGATTAATGTAGTAATTATCAAAGTCTGTCATTAATACCGGCCTCAATATTTCAGGCACTGTACGCTTTGTTGTTTTGAATGTTTTTATGATGGTTTGCAGCAAGGTATTGAGCTCATCTTCATCGATCGGTTTAAGCAGGTAATCTACGACTTTGAACTGTATCGCTGCTTTAGCATACTCAAAGTCATCATAACTTGATAGGATCAGCTTCTCATAATCAATTTGACGTGTCGCTTCCATCATTTCAATACCATTCATACGCGGCATCTTAATATCTGTAATGACAAGATCTGGTTCATACTGTAATATCATATCTTGACCTTCTATGCCGTCCTTTGCAAGATATACATCACTAAACATCAGTTTCTGCCAGTCAATGGATGACTTTAATCCTTCACGTATCATCCGCTCATCATCAACAATCAGTACTTTATACATATGTACCTCCCTTCTTCACACGTAACGTTACCAATGTGCCATTATTATATGCTGAATACACCTTCATACCATAATGTTCACCATACTTAACGCGTAACGTCTGATGTATGTTCTGCATTCCGATATGAATATTTCGGAGTTTATAATGTTTGATCATGCTCCTTACTTCTTTTAGCCTTTCTTTGGTCATGCCTATACCGTCATCATATACCGCTATATATATATCGCCATTACGGAGTGGTTTAATACGCACTTTAATATTCAATCCATTCTCAATCCCTCCATATTTAATTGCATTTTCGATAAGCGGCTGAATCAACAGCTTATCAGTCTGCAGGTTCATAAGAGATTCATCAATATCAATCGTATAATGAATGGCCTGATCAAAGCGAATATTCTGTATAAACACATAGTCTTCCAGGTAATCGATTTCTTTTTTGAAAGTTACTTCAGATTCTTTCACACGTAAGGCATAACGTAATATTGAGGAGAGCTTGATCATCATCTTCTTAGCAGCTTTCTTATCTGTATCTATCATATAGTTAATTGTCTGCATTGTATTAAAGATAAAGTGAGGCTGAAACTGGTTCTCCAATGATTTAAGCTGTGATTGTCTTAATGCTTCGTTCGATTCTTTCGTCGACTTTAATAATCGTTCATTGAGCTGAGACAATTCGAATACATAGCGATTGATGATTTCGAGTTCGCTTTGCGCAGTTAAAGGCTCGTATGTGGTCAACGCTCTGACTTGAGCTTGCCTGATATGTGCAATTATTTCGTCGATATCCTGTGTTTGTCGATGTGCAAGACGTTTGCTAGAATACATGGTAATCATAATCAAAAGAAAGAATGTGCCAAGTAAAATGCTGATTAAAATGATGCCCCTGTCAATTGTCTGTGTCAGATCCTGATATACATAGAGCTTTAACTGATCATCTTTATGAAATGCTGTAATCTGCATGCGTTCATCGTATGAATATTTGTCACCTACAGGATGATCATCACTACTGTAATATATGTTGTCATACAAGTCCGTAACTACATAATGATAGTCATGATAATGCATCACATCTTTAAGTACATTTGCAGGGACACTTATAGTAAGTCGGGATTGCTCCCCATCTTGCTCATACATAGGTATCGTCGCGATATTGCCATAGTTGTTTGTATAGAGCTTATCGTATTCAAACTTAAAGATGTAGTGCTGTTTTCTATCATTACTCCGTTCGTATAAAGTGCGATATATATCCGTAGTATTTCCCGGGATATTTTTAGTAAAGTCGCGGTATCGCTCCTGGATGTGCTTCCTATCGTTCTCAATCATACTGACCATCGCTTTATTGACCTGATTCAGCTCATGATCGGTCTTCATAATGTATATCGCATAATAAGCAAATAGCCCTATCATTGTAAGCAAGAACACGGGAAGAATCGCAAACAAAATAAGCGTGCGCCGAATTTTGCGCTTATATAGCTGATGGTTCATCTTACTCCCCCCTTTGAAGGACATTAATTTCTTCCAGAGGTTTCAATACTTTATACGCTTTGAATGGTATGTCTTTACGTGCTGATTTGACATGAAATACATCTGAAATATGACGCTGAACTTCTTTACTTAGCATATACTGAATAAAATCATCACGCTTTGGATGGGTAGTGCCATTGATTCTGACAATTCCATCTGTATTGATAATGGTGCCGTCTGAAGGATAGACAATTTCTAAAGGATACCCTGCATCAATATAATCCATCGCAGTATATTCGTAAGTCAGTCCTACGTAGCTTCTGCCGGAAATCACATGTTCCATTACATCAGCAGTCTTATCCAGCTTTACACCACATTTTAATACCCTCTCTGATTGTGATTTATTATAGATTGTCTCCAGAGCACTTCTATGCTGATAGCCTGTATTGGTCAGTTCCGGATTCGGATAACTGAACTGCTTATATAAATCTTGATTCAATAAATCATGATATTTGTTGACTTGTATGTCTCCTATCAAATCCTTATTTACAATGAATACGGATGGCATATAAATGAATGGCTGTATTTCTCCTTGAATAATACTTCTGCTGCCTTCAAGTTCACTTAAAGAGCCTCCAACAAACACATGCCCCCGATTCTCCATAGGGGTGTGTTCAATTCGTTTTATTAATTTACGTGTAGAGTCATGAATCACTTGTACGCGCTGACCTGTTGCATGTTCGAAATCCTGAATAATTGGATTTATAAAACGCTCCGGATATGGAGAATAGACAATTAAATCGCTCTTTTTCTGCTCAGGATGACTACACGCAGATAATATTAGTATCAATACTATTACGAATATTAATTTCTTCATCCACATTCACCATCTGTCTGTATAATATAATTCTATTATAACGGTAATAAATTGTTATTAGAGTATTACTACAAAAATATTTTATGAAATTTTCCTACTGCTTTATAAAGATAAGCAGACTAGCTGATAAAGGGATAACAGTTAATGCGTATTGCCCTGGTATTGTAAAAACACCGATGATGAACGGTATTGCTGAACAAACAGCTAAAGAAGCTGAAAAACCTTTTGAATGGGGAATGGAACAATTTGCGAAAAATATTGCTTTAAAACGTTTATCTGAATCAGCTGATGTTGCTGCTTGTGTTTCATATTTAGCTGGGCCTGACAGTGATTATATGACAGGTCAAGCATTGATTATTGATGGTGGTATGGTATTTAATTAATGTACAGTGAGTTTTCTCACTCTAGATGAGTAGCGAAGAAATCTACGATGCAGATGAATGTTAATATTATGGCCCAAAGAATATTTCAAGACTTAAGGTTTCAGTGCCAATTTCATGGCCAAATCGAAGAATCCTTAAAAAAATGGCACTCAAATCTAGTTTGAGTGCCATTTTCAGTGCCAATAATATCTTATTTGAACCACCATACTATCGTTTTTTGAAATAATCAGATGTATTCACTAAGATAACAAATGCCAATATTATAGTGATAAATCCTGCGATACCAAACACTTCATTGACTTCTGTATATTCGATAAGTACTAAGCACATAGTAGCTATAATGAACACAGCACCTGCAAATCTACATAATCGCTTTTCGTCATACTTCTGTTTCTGTTCTTTAGGTAACATATTATAGCCTGCAATCAGGAATCCTCCACGTCCGGTTAACATATAAATACCGATTAATAAGAATAATATAACGATGATGATCATAAGCCTCTCTCCTTATTTAAGTGTTTCTGACTTTCTTCTCACACGGTCCATATAAAGTGTTAAGACGAGCAGGATCGCACTGAAGATAATATATGCAATATAAATTGCACGGTCGAATGATTCGTGAGACATTGTGAGTCCTTTAATTGATAGTGCGATGATAACTGCATACATAAGTGCCGTTATCCTGCTGCCCATTGTAAGCGTGCGCGTTGTTCCATCCATAAAGATCTTAATGAAGTCTGAGATGATTGAAGCTAATATGAACAGTCCGACGAGTGCATAGATTAAATAGTTTTCTAACGGTTCACCGCTTATAATATTTCGAATGACATTCGCAAATATGAATGTCAGGAAGAATATCATAATATAGAAAAATGGTTTTCTGTTCATAATTACACTCCTTTCATGTCTTTAGTTTAAGTTTATAGTAGAATATACAATTATACAATAAACAGGAGATTGAGTGCAGTTGAAATTAGATGGGTATTTTTTTGGGTGTGTAAATCAGCTGAATCATTACAGCGAAGAAGAAATTGAAGTTATGCAGCAAACAAAAGCGCAGTTAAAGGTGCATTCTACGGAGACGTTTCGTCCGGGTATGCTGCTCGGGCGTATCCAGTCAGGTAAGACGCGTAGTTATATCGGTACGATGGCGCTGGCGCTGGATGATGTGTTCGACTGCATCGTGATATTAACGAAGAATTCAAATGCGCTTGCCCGTCAGACGTATGCGCGTGTCGCAGCAGAGTTTCGACGTGCAATGGATGAGGATAAGGTCATTGTGCATGATATTATCCGTATGCCGAAGCTACGTAAGTATGAACTGAAGCAGAAACAGATCATCATCGTGAAGAAAGAAATTAAGAATGTCGCGCGACTTGAACAGTTTTTTATCGATTATCCTGAGATGAAGATGCGTAAAGTAATGTTTATCGATGATGAAGCGGATTATGCGTCGGTTGTTTATAGTGAAGATAAGGATCGTAATTTAATAGAGCTGAAGAAAATCGCCACAAAGCTTGATGATATTAAAGCGATGTTACCGACTGCTGCATACTTACAAGTTACAGCAACGCCTTACTCGTTATACTTACAGCCGGATGTTGACGTGCTTGCAGAACGTGGCTATCAGCCGAAGCGTCCGGTGTTTACAGTCCTCGTCCCGACACATGATAAGTATGTTGGTGGCAAGTTTTACTTTGAGGAACAATCACCTGCAGCGCGCAGTTTATATCATGCAATCGATGAAAGTGAACTTGAAATATTACGTAAGTCTGATAATAGACGTGTAAAAGATGATTATCTGTTAACGTCTAAGAACCTGGAAGGATTGCGTCATGCACTGATGAACTTTATCGTCGGTGCGAAAGTCAGACATCTAAGTAATGATCACATTACGAAATACAGCTTTATTATGCATACGATTACGACGAAAAAAGCACACGTGTGGCAATATGATGTCGTCAGTCGTATGGAGTCGAAGTTAAAGGAAAGCATTACAGAAAATCCTCAATTATTTCGTGATTTAGTTCATACCGCTTATGAAGATTTAAAGCATTCTGTAAATCATATGCCAGATTTCACTGATGTTCTGGAATCTGTGAAGACATCAATAATTGATGAAGAGCTGTTAATTGAAATCGTCAATTCTGAACAAGATGTCACTCAACTGCTCGATAATAATGGTGAGCTGAGACTACGTACGCCGATGACCTTCTTTATCGGCGGTCAAATATTAGATCGCGGTATCACTGTCGGCAACTTAATCGGTTTCTATTATGGCCGTGATCCACGTAAGTTCCAGCAGGACACTGTGCTGCAACATTCACGTATGTATGGTGCTCGTCCGATGGAAGATATGGAGGTCACTCGTTTCTATACGACACCCCGAATTTATAGTGCGATGCAGCGTATGCATTTCTTTGATGAAGGGTTACGCGAAGCGATTATGAAACAGGATCATACCGTGAAGTTCTTAACGAAAGATGCACAAGGAGAGATCGTCCCTTGTAATCCTAATAAATTATTAATGTCTGAACTGATTACAGTGAGACCTCGTAAACGATTCTTACCTGTTGGCTTTGAAACGGTCAACAAAACGAAGTTAAACCAGGCGATGAAACGCATCGATAAAATGGTCAGTGCATTAGAAAAACATGCTGTACGTCATACCGGCCAAAATGTACTCGTCCCTGTCCACCACGTACGTGATATATTGATGGCGATCAATGAGACACTTATTTATACTCATTTACCATTTCAGATGGAACGCTACGTTGAGATGATTGAATACTTATCAGAAGATGACCTCGTATGGGTCATCGTCAGAACGAATCGTAATATAAGCAGATTACGTAGTGACGAAAGGTTTGCTGACAGACCAGACACAGGTCACGATGAATTGCAGACGGCATATAAGCTCGGTAAAACACATCCAAGTGTTATACTGCTCAGACAGAACGGTCACAGTGACTCCGGCTGGAAAGACGCACCGTTCTACTGGCCCGTGATTGTTGCACAAAGTAATATGCAGACGATGATATTCTCATAAGAAGTAGTCATCTAAAAAAGTCGCACCCTTCACACCTTTCGCGGTTAAATAACGTTTACCGAATTCATCCAGTAGCCCGTGAAATTCCTGCGCATGAAGCGGTGTAAATGTGTCAGGTAAGGTGACCTTATTATATAGGTCCATATAACTTTTACTTTGAACACCAAGCGCATTGAATAAGCGTCTCGTATATGTGTCAGCGATAAATACGACACGTTCGAATACATATACGAGTAACACATCTGCCGTTTCAAATCCAATACCACGAAGTTTTAGCAGCTCGTTACGAAGCTCTGTTGTATATAGCTTATCAATCGCCCTGAAATCATATTCATGACTTTTCAGCCAAGTTAATACTGCTATAATTGCAGCAGATTTATTCGTATAGAAACCGCTTGGTCTGATCAGACTTTGTAATTCAGAAAGATGCAGATTTAATATGCGTTCTGGATCGAACTGTGTCGCGTTTCTTAAATTCGATAAGGAGCGCTCTACATTGCGCCAATTTGTATTCTGAACTAAAATCGCACCAATGATAATTTCAAAATTATCTTCTGCCGGCCACCATCCTTGTGGCCCCAGATTATCATATAAACAATCATAAAGTTCCTGTACTGTAAGTTTCATATATTACCTCCTATTTGAAATTACCCGGTAATCAGTCAGATGAATCTTCCAGACAAAAAAACAGCTGAGTAATCAACCGTTTATCATTGTTTCTACAAATGAAAGTGATTGCTCTATAATGAATTCCTTGTCGTTATCAAGTGTAGACATATGATAACTATTCGGGGTTTCAATGATGTGTTTACACTCACTGTGAATTGACGTATAGATTAGATCCGCATTAAATGCAGGTACAGTATGATCTTCAGGGCTTACGAAAATCAGTGCAGGACATTTAATCTGGAATAAACTTTCTTCTACAGTACGCATTAACTTACGAATCTCTAATATACTTTTCACCGGTGTATCTTTATAACCGATTTCAAGTACACCCTGCTTTTTAATATCGCTACCGCTTCCCGGTATAATATCGAGATCCACATGTGCTGCCGCGTGCATATACGGGATAACAACCGCTGCATTAATCGGAATAATCGCTTTAATCTCCGGATGTTTTGCTGCCATATAAAGCGTCAGCGTCCCTCCCATGGATAAGCCTGACATAATGATTGTGTCACATTTTTCTTTAAGCTTTGTTAGCCCTTCTTCAATGCTTTCAATCCAGTCTTCATATGTTGAAGCGGCCATATCCTCTAAGTTTGTACCGTGACCGGCAAGTCGAGGTAAGCATACCGTATATCCTGCCTCACTGTACGCTTCTGCAAGTGGCATCATACTGAACGTTGCCCCGGTAAAACCGTGGGATAACAATATCCCTATATTATTTCCCTGGTGATAATAACTTTCTGCACCTTTCATTATTGTAGTCATAACGAACTCCTTCTTTTTATTATTATTATAATCGCTCTTATGCATAATTTCATCTTTATCATTCTATACTAATGTTGGTTATTTTAATAAGTTGTAAATATTGTCTTCTCGTTTAATTTATATTGTATATTGTATTTTTTTACTTTAGAATTAATATATCATTATATAAAAGGAGACAGACGATGAAGAAATTCTGTACAAACTGTGGTCAGGAAGCACCACTATCACACAAAGTATGCACGAACTGTGGTACACCACTTCCTCCTCAAGAAAGTGAAGTTACTCATAACAGTACGACACCAGAACCGCTTCAGAGCAGACAGAAAGAGAAAGTGCAGGAAAATAAGAAGAAAAAGAAACCTGTATGGCCATTTCTACTCATCGGACTGTTACTCACTGCACTCATCGGCGCATACTTCTTCCTAAATCATAAATATAGCCCTGAAACACATGCTAAATCTATCGAAACTGCCATCAATGACAAAGACTATCAATCACTCAGCAACTTGCTGACAGTCGGTCAAGATGGTATTGCTGAAGAAGAAGCGAAAGCCTTTGCAACGGTGATCGAAAAGTCTGGTAAGAAAGATGAGTTTATGAATGAACTTCATGGCGCTGCACAGGGTAAGAATGAAACTACGATTCAAATTGGTGAGCATGACGTCTTAGACTTAAAGCGTAACGGAAAATATTTCAGTGTGTTCCCTAAGTATAACTTCGAACCTGTACTCCATAAAGTATCGATTGACGGTAAAGAAGATGCAGAGATCGAATTTACGTTCAATGGCAAGAAACACACTATCGCTGTAGCAGATGGCAAAGAAACAGAAATCGGTACATTCGTAGCTGGAAAATATGCATTAGATGCGAAGAAGATAATAGACGGGAAGTCTACAGACGGGACGCTTGATATTGATGTTTTGTCAGAACCACAAGCCCAATTAGCATTCGATGAACATTTCATCAATATTAAGGTTGAAGGTGATAGTAAGCTTGATGCTTCAGAAACACAAGTATTCGTTAATGATAACGAAGTGGATTACAATAGTAATAAGACAACTTACGGACCATATAAAGGTGATTCATTAAGCATCTATGCTGAAGGTGAACTTGATGGCAAGAATTTCAAGACCCCTACAGAAACGTTAACAGACATCGATTTAGCTGAAGGTTCAAATAGCGTGACATTATCATTCGATGAAGATGATATCGATGCCTATATCGCAGAAAAAGAACAAGAGAAAGAAGAAACGAAGACAGCATTAGAACGTGCAGAAGCTGCTGAGGCACGCGCAAAAGCAGCCGAGGAACGTGCTAAAAGAAATTCAAATGATGATGAAGATTCTGATACTGAGTCTGACAGCGGATCTGATATTATTATGGTCGAAACAGCTGATGATGCAATACAGGCAGCTGAAGATCATCTTAGCGTATCTGATTTAAGTGACTACGGTGATGTCCGTACACCTGAGGTTAAGTCATTCGGATATGGTTTTGGTATCTTTGATGATGATGGCGACCCTGTGATGTCATTTGATGTGTATGAAGATGGAACAGTGGTTGAATACGATGAAACAGGAGAAGAGATCGATCGTTCTAATCCATATGAATAATATCTCTTCAATAAAATCCGGACAGTGCATAATAGTCATAATCCTTGAAGATGGACTCAACGATTAAATACATATCTATTGTATTATCAAGTATGCTTATACCAAACACATACCTACAAAAATAAGCATCTCATTAAATGAGATGCTTATCTATTTCTAAATTATTCAACTGTTACAGATTTTGCTAAGTTACGTGGTTTATCTACGTCTGCTCCACGGTGTAACGCTGCATAGTATGCGATTAACTGTGTTGTTACAACCGATACTAATGGCGCTAGCATTTCATGAACATGAGGAATCACATAAGTGTCGCCTTCTTGATTTAATCCATCCATTGAAATGATACATGGATGTGCACCACGAGCTACAACTTCTTTCACGTTACCGCGGATTGATAAGTTCACGCGTTCTTGAGTTGCTAATGCAATAACTGGTGTTCCTTCTTCAATTAATGCGATTGTACCGTGCTTTAACTCCCCACCTGCAAATCCTTCTGTCTGGATGTAAGAGATTTCTTTAAGCTTTAACGCACCCTCAACACCTACGTAATAATCCATCGTACGTCCGATGAAGAAACAGTTACGTGTAGTTGCTAAGAAGTCCTTTGCAATTTTCTCCATTAATTCAGCATCATCGATCACTGTTGTAATCGCTGAAGTCACTTTCGCAAGTTCTGGTAATAGATCAATACCAGTATCAATACCTGCATCTGCTGCAGCGACTTGCGCTAAGATTGATAATACCGCGATCTGTGCAGTGTAAGCCTTTGTAGACGCAACTGCAATCTCAGGTCCTGCATGAAGAATCAATGTATGATCCGCTTCACGTGATAATGTTGAACCAGCTACGTTTGTAATTGTCAGTGCAGGGTGTCCTAATTTCTTCGTTGCCACTAATACTGCACGGCTATCCGCTGTCTCGCCTGATTGTGAGATAAAGATGAACAATGGTTTCTTAGACAGTAATGGCATGTTGTAGACGAATTCAGAAGCGACATGTACCTCTGTTGGAATACCTGCCCATTTCTCTAAGTATTCTTTACCAACAAGACCTGCATTATAAGATGTACCACAGGCAATGATATGGATACGGTCCGCTTTACGTACTGCTTTAACGATATCTTTATCGATCTTTAAGTTTCCTTTTTCATCTTGATATTCCTGGATGATATTACGCATCGCAGCAGGCTGCTCGTTAATTTCTTTAAGCATGTAGTGTGCATATGTTCCTTTTTCGATATCTGATGCATCGATTTCAGCTTTGTAAGGTTTACGTTTCACTTTCTTACCTTCTAGGTCTTTGATGTCGATGCTTTCTTTCGTTACAAGAACAACTTCACCATCGTGTAATTCTGTATAAGTATCTGTTACTTGTAACATCGCCATCGCGTCTGATGCGATAACGTTGAATCCATCACCTAAACCTACAAGTAAAGGAGATTTGTTCTTCGCAACGTAGATAACGTCTGGGTTCTGTGTATCTAATAAACCTAATGCATATGAACCATGTAATAATTTTAATACTTGAACGAAAGCTGCTTCTGTTTCTAAACCTTGTTTAGAGAAGTGTTCTATAAGTTGAACGATAATTTCTGTATCAGTATCTGATTTAAATGTCACACCTGATAAATATTCATTCTTTAATTGCTCGTAGTTCTCGATCACACCGTTATGCACTAATGTGAAACGCTCGCTTTCAGATTGATGCGGATGAGAGTTTTCGTGATTTGGTACACCATGTGTTGCCCAACGCGTATGTCCAATACCAGTCGTTGTATCAAAGTTTGAATCTACAACTTTACGAAGTTCTGCGATACGGCCTTTCTCTTTGTAGACACGTACATCTTCTCCGTTACGTACAGCGATACCTGCTGAATCATACCCACGATATTCTAATTTTTCTAAACCTTTTAAAAGGATCTCTTTTGCATCCTCTGTTCCAATATAACCTACGATACCACACATAATAATTTCCTCCTGCTAGTTCCAATTCAATTTTGTATTTTTATTTAGTAGTCTTATTATGCGGTGCTGATGCGTTTTGTTCACCCAGTTGCCCAGGTGGTTTGTTCATCAGCTATCGAATCGCTTTATCCGGGATGGCATCCGCCGAAAATTCGATGACCATCCGTCCTCGTCAACAGTTTCCTGTTCTGGCGCTGTATATTAAGTTGTTACAATCCTCCTTTTCGAATGAAATAGTTTACTAAACTTAAACTATTGTACTATATAGGTATCAGTTCATACAAGAATATTCTATCAAATATTCAATAAATAAAATCAAAAGACGGATGGAAACAAAAACCGTTTCTCACCGTCTTTTCATGATTTTATTCGTGACTTAACGCTCGTGTCACGACCTTTTATTTACGGCGTTCCACGAGCAGACACTTCAATAAAATCAAAAGACGGATGGAAACAAAAACCATTTCTCACCGTCTTTTCATGATTTTATTCGTGACTTAACGCTCGTGTCACGACCTTTTATAACCCCATATGTTCTCTTACAACATCACTAATTTTATTAACGAAGCGCTCTGCATCTTCATCTGTCTTCGCTTCGACCATTACACGTACTAACGGTTCAGTTCCAGATGGACGTACTAATACACGGCCTTCTCCGTTCATTTCATCTTCAACTTCCTTAATCACTGCTGCTACGTGTTCGTTTTGTTCAACAGCATGCTTATCAGATACTTTGATATTTACAAGTCGTTGTGGATACTTTGTCATTTGACCTGCAAGTTCACTTAAAGTCTTTCCAGAACGTTTCACAATGCTTGCGAGATGAATTCCAGTTAACAGGCCATCTCCTGTCGTATTATGATCCATCATTACGATATGTCCTGACTGCTCGCCACCTAAGTTGTATGAACTACGACGCATTTCTTCTACTACGTAACGGTCGCCAACTTTCGTCTTATCAGACTTAATATTTAAAGATTCTAATCCTTTATAGAATCCAAGGTTACTCATAACTGTAGACACGACCATACGGTCTTTAAGTTCTCCTCTAGCATCCATATCCTGTGCTAAGATAAACATAATCTGGTCACCATCGACGATTTGACCTTGCTCATCGACTGCAATAATACGGTCGCCATCACCATCGAATGCAAGTCCAAAGTCGCTATCAGTATCTAACACTAATTCTGCAAGTTTTTCTGGGTGCGTTGAGCCAACGCCGTCATTGATATTATTACCATCTGGATTACATCCGATTGTTGCAGTATCCGCTTCAAGGTCACCAAATAAGTATGGTGCAAGTGAATACGTAGAACCATGTGCACCATCAAGTGCAATCTTCAATCCTTCAAGGTCACCTTCAATCGTTGATTTCAAGTAGCTTAAATAACGGTGTCCACCTTCAAAGTAATCTGAAGTATGTCCAAGTTCTACACCGACAGGTCGTGGTAACGTGTCTTCTTCAGTATCAAGCAATGCTTCAATCTCCGCTTCTTGTGCATCACTAAGTTTAAACCCATCTGCACCAAAGAACTTGATACCATTATCTTGTACAGGGTTATGACTCGCTGAGATCATAACCCCCGCTTGTGCATTCATCTCACGTGTTAAGTACGCAACTCCAGGCGTTGTAATAACGCCTAAACGCATGACTTCAGCTCCTGTTGATAATAGTCCTGCAACAAGTGCTGACTCTAACATCACTCCTGAGATACGTGTATCTCTACCGACAACGACAGTCGGTTTTTCTGTATCGTTATGCGCAAGTACATATCCCCCAAAACGTCCTAGTTTAAATGCTAGCTCTGGTGTTAATTCGCTGTTTGCAACGCCTCTTACACCGTCTGTCCCAAAATATTTACCCATAATAAATCTCCTTTAATTTTTAGTTACTTCAATATTAATTTCAACAGTTTCCGGATTAGAACTTGTAACGTCTTTAGGTAACGCTAATTTCTGCTTGATCGTAGTACTTTCAGTAACTTTAGATAAGTCTACATCAATTGTTAAACTGCCTATCCCATCTAGCACAGAACGTTTACCAAAGAGTTCTACTTTATCTTCAGATAGCTTCAGCGACTTTAACTTAAGTCCTGAAGAAAGCTTACCTGTCTCTTGTGCTTCTATGTCTACTACTTTTGATGTCGGCACAATTTTTGTGTTAACTTTAACCTTGCTAGGTTTTACAGTAACATCTAGTTTATTCAAGCTTGCATCAAATACGTTAACTTCAGCTTGAGAAGTTGTTGATTTTGTTAATTTCTCAGATTCTGATAACGTTGCTTTTACATAAGCAATCTTGTTTATCTCATCTTCTCCTCCGATAATCGTCACTTGTGAAGGGTCAACCTCCTGTCCGACAAGCTCATACCCTGAGGCAATACGTGAAGAACTAATTTCTGCTTCTACTTTTCTCGTATCTTTTATCTTTTCAGATAAGGATACGTTTGCTTCTTTCGGAATAACTTCGTATTTTAATTTATCAGAGATGCCTGTCACTTTAAATGATTTCTTGTAATCCCCAACTTTAGAATTGGACAAATCCAGCTCAACCGTAAAGTCCATTAAGCTCTGAGTCTTCTTAACGATAGATTGAGGGCCACTTATTTTAACGTTGACGGTCTTCGGTGCTCCGGATAAATATAAGTTTTCATCGTCATAGACCGTCTTCACGGGAACATCGGTAATAACCGTCTGCTGTGTCTGTGAGAATTGATCATTGCCGATAACTTCAAACACATTATTCACTTGTAAAAAGATGCCGAGTGCAAGTAAAAATGCAACGAGTCTTAATCCCCATTTATTCTCTAACATTATTTCACCACACCTTTCTTAGATAAGTGGGCGCTGAACCAATGTTCTGTAAGCAGTGCCTCCAGCACTTCAAGTGATACATCTTTGCGCAGTCTGCCATTGTAAGTAACAGATATATCGCCTGTCTCCTCCGAGACAACAACTGTAAATGCATCAGATACTTCTGATATACCAACAGCTGCACGATGTCTCGTTCCAAGGCTCTTTTGTATCTTAGAGCTATCTGATAACGGCAGGTAACTCGCAGCAACTGCAATCTTATCGCCTCGAATAATCATCGCACCATCATGGAGCGGCGTATTTGGAATAAAGATATTAATCATTAATTCTGTAGAGATATCTGCATAAATCGGTATCCCTGTTTCTATGTAATCTTGCAACCCTGTTTCCTTTTCAAAGACAATTAAAGCACCTATACGACGCTTTGCCATATACTGAATGGATTTCACCATCGCATCTGTCAGCTTAGCCTGACTCACCTTTAAATTTGCTGCATTACGTTTGAACAAACTTCCTCGACCTAACTGCTCGAGCGCTCTTCTTAATTCTGGCTGAAAAATAACGATAATGGCCAGGAATCCCCAGTCGATTACCATATCAAATATCTTAGAAGTGGTTGTTAAACCTAAAGAGTCACTGATTAATTTACCAATCAGAATAAAGAAGATACCCTTTAATAATTGTATTGCTTTCGTACCCTTGATTGCATTGATCATAAGGTAGATAACATACCATACAATTAAGAGGTCAATGATGCCTGTGATAACTTTTATCGTACTCAAGTTATCAAAAACATGCGTCAATTGCATTGTATCTCCTCCATAATTCATACTAACCTATATTATATCATGTTAAGGCGCATTTCCTCGTATAGTTTAATACATTTTTTCAATATTCATTTAATTATTGAACTTTTCCTTTTAGCTGATAAATCTTTAATTTCTTACCTGGAGCTACGTTTATTAGTATAAATTATTTATTGTAAACAATCTATTAAGTATATGTAAAGATTGTTATAAAGTTGCTATTTATTAAATAAATGATGGTAAAATAAAGTTAATTATTTTACCATCATTTGTAATGGATTTCAGCATGATGTAATAAAAGATATCATCTCAAAAAAAGAATTCATATGAAGGAGCAACCGTATGTTAGAAACTTTAATGATTGATAATTTGCCTCAGTTGAAATGTGTAAGCGACCCATTCCGTATTAAACTCCTTGAACTGATCGCGACTAAACCTAAGACAGGACAGCAATTAGCTGATGAACTGGACATTCCCCGTGCAAAGATTCATTATCATCTCGCAGAACTTGAAAAGAACGGAATAATTGAAATCGTTAAAACAGAACAAAAACATAGCATCATTCAGAAGTTCTATGCACCGGTAGCAAAGACATTAATACCCTCACCAGATTTACTTAAGTTCAGTGACTGCGCTTTAAAGAAATCAAAAGAACACGCATTTAATCTACAACTTAACGACAAATCTTTCACTGAATTTAAAAAAGAACTTAAGAAATATATTAAGAAAGCATCAGATAAAAATGGCAATACAACTTATAGGGTGACAATTAAAAAGGAGGTAGAATAAGCAACGCTTATTCTATCTCCTTCTTAATATTATCAAAGTAAGGATCATCGAGATGATTCTTCTGTAAATGTTCAACTTGTAATGTACTATGCCCAAGCTTGTATTTGTCTTTAAGCATGTTACTAATTGCATTGATCAGTTCATAGTTTCGTACACCGTCTAAATTATCTACAACAATGTGTGCTGTAATCGAGTAATGTTCTGTCGTAATAGCCCATAGATGGAATTCGTGCACATCCAGTACACCGTCAAATGCTTTAATATCTGCAATAATCGCATCTGAATCATACCCTTCTGGAACGCGCTCCATTAAGATAATCCAAGCATTACGTACAATCTTATAGCCTCCACGGAAGATAATGATTGAAATCAGTATACTTAAAATTGGGTCTACCAAAACCCAGCCTGTAAAGTAAATAACTGCAACAGCTACAATTACTCCTACCGAATTCAGTAGATCGCCAATAAAATGCCATAGTGCGCTTTGCACATTAATATTATCTTCACCTTTAAGTGAGCGCATCAAGATAAATGTAAGGATGATATTGACAATTAAACCGATAGTAGAGATGATAAGCATAAGCTTGACATCTACCGCTTGCGGATGAATCATACGCATAATACCTTCATAACAGATGCCGATTGAAATGACCACTAAAGCAAGACCATTTAGAAATGCAGCTAATATTTCCAGCCTTAAAAAGCCGAATGTGTGATTTGAAGTTGGTTTCTTACTCGCAAAATATATCGCAATCATCGATAACCCAAGAGCAAGAACATCACTTAACATATGCATTGAATCAGAAAGCAATGCAAGTGAATTTGACAGGATTCCCCCTACGACCTCTACAACCGTGAAGAATAACGTAATCAGCAATGACGCCCATAAGGTTCTTCTCGATTGATTCTGTTTCTTTAAATGCTCTACGTGATGGAAATACTCCGGTGAATTTGTTCTTCTCATTACGTTACCTCTTTCTTAATCTTTATCTGTGTCTTGTATTTGAACTTGTGCTTGTTTCACTTTATCGTTTTCATAAACAATCTTTCCACCTAAGTGTCCAGTAATGCCTAAAGCGACACTACCTCCAATTGAAAATAAAATCACAAGTGAGATTAACGCTTTATTGAATTTCGATGTAAACATTGTAATCCATTTGAATACAGTCGCAATGCCGAATGTAATAAGTGAAAGCTGTGCCATCTCTTCATGCTGATGGATAAGATATTCTACTTCACCAAAATGCATTTCTGCAAAATGTTCAGCAGAATCTCCGGTTAAATAAGAAATAATTCCTGTTATCAAACCTGTTGTTAATAAAATTGTTCCGGTTAGACTTAATTTTTCTTTATATCTTAATGCTAATATTTCTATGATTGTACCCATAATTAATAATGCAATTGGAAAATGTACGATAAGTGGATGTAATGGCATTTTAATCATCTCCTGTTCTTTTGATAAACATAATATAAACAATGAAACTGAGATGAAACTGACATTACATTACTTTTTGAATAAAATATTAAATTGTAGGCCCTTCTTATTAAATACTTCTACATCTGCATCGTGTGCATTCATAATTTCTTTAAACAATGCAAGACCAATACCTGTTCCTTCTATACTACCCACTTCTTTGCCACGATAAAACCTTTCAAAGATATTTTTCAGTTCATTATCAGTGATGCCAGCACCATTATCTTTAAATATCAATTTACCTTGATTGAGCTTTATCTGTATTCCAACATTATAATCGTTATATTTTATAGCATTATCAAATAATATATTTAATGCCTGTACAATTGCATCTTTATTGCCAGAGATATAAGTATCTGTGAGTTTTAATTGGATTTTATTATTTAATAACTTCTGATATCTTTGTGTAACTTCAATACAAAGCGGCTTTAAGTTGATACGAGTCATCTCATAACCTTGGACTGTTTCTAGTAATAAGAGTTGATTAACCAAGTCTTTCATATGCTCAATTTCATCATTTAAATCGGTAATGGTTTCTTTTCCTATTGAGGTTAAATTATCTTTCTCATACACCGTTAAAACTGACAATCCTGCTTTAACAACTGAAATAGGTGTCTTTAATTCATGTGAAGCATTCTGTACAAATACTTTTTGTGACTCTATTGCTTTTTTATATGGTTTTATAGAAAATATTGATAACAAATATGCAAGAATAATAATTAAGAATAAATATATAAAGGTGACACCAATGAGCATATGTTTAAGTTTATTGAGTGCATGGTAAGATTCTGTACTATCTATTATAGTGTAAATATAATATGTATTATCAGCACTGACACGTCTACTTGAAACATGATAATGTCTATTTTCATATGCTATATAATGATGGACATATTCTTTACGATGCGTATGAGATTGAATATAATGAATCAATCGATGACCATATTCAGATTGCTTAATAATACGAGTTCCATCTGTAATAAAATAAAGCGTAGGTATATTTTTTTGTTCAGTATGATCAGATTGCTTAATCTTAATATTACCATTATTGTTTGTAATATGTTCTTGAACTTCCTGATTGATGACAGATTCAGATAATAATTGCTGCTGATAATCTACCGAATTTTTAGTAGAAAAATATATAATAAAAGAAAATGAAATGAGAAGCAAAAATAATAAAAGTGCAAATAACAATAATAATCTTCTTATTTGATTATGCATGCTTAATTAACCTATATCCCATATTACGAACTACTTTAATCATAAAAGGTGATATATCATTTCCAATCTTTGCTCTAATTCTTCTAATGAGTGATTCTATGGCATTATCAGAGACAATTTCATCAATTGTATAAACGTGCTCCATAATCATATCTTTAGAAACAATACCACCTTTATGTTCAATCAATACTTTCATTAATAAATACTCTTTACGCGTGAGTTCCAAAACAATATCATTGAATTTGATATTATGCTCGTGATAATCAATTTCAAACATTTCATATTTAAGTTCATTGGTCATACGACCGAAACTACGTCTACCTAATGCTAATATGCGCATATGAAGCTCATCAAATTCAAAAGGTTTTACGATATAGTCATCAGCACCAGCATTAAATCCCTCAACTTTATCATCTATTGTGCCACGTGCTGTCATCATAATTATAGGTATATTTACGTCTGCCAATCGACATCGTTTTATAACATCGACACCAGAAATATCAGGCAGCATCCAATCGAGGATTATTACTTCAAAAGTTTCAAGTACGATATAATCCATTGCTTCACTACCACTCTTGACCCACGTAACGACATACCCTTGTGATTGCAGCATCAGCTTTGTAAATTTTCCAAGCTTTAAATCATCTTCGACTAATAATAATCGCATCTTTTCTCTCCAATAGTTTATTACTTATATTGTACACGAATTAAACAAATAAAAAATGAGATTGAAACAATTGTCCCAATCTCTCATTATATTAAAGCAACTTCTCTCCAAAAAATGAACCCGTTAGCCCTACTGCTTGTTCTGCTGTTTGGTTATTAATATCTATCAATGGATTCACCTCTACAATTTCAAACGAAGTCACTCTGTCACTGTCATTTAGCATTTCCATTGCAAGGTGACTTTCGCGATACGTAATACCACCTGGAACTGTAGTACCTGTCCCTGGTGTTTCACTTGGATCCAGTGCATCTACATCAAGTGATAAATGGATACCATCACAATTTGATAAGTGCTCTAATGTCTGTTCAATCACTGTCTTCATACCGAGCTGATCGATATCTGCCATCGTATAAGTTTTTATACCTACCTCTTTAATATACGCCTTTTCTCCCTCATCAAGATCACGCATACCAATAAGGACAATATTTTCAACTTTAACTTTCTTGTCATAACCACCGATATTCACTAAATCTTCATGGCCGTCGCCAATTAATGCACGTAACGGCATTCCGTGAATATTACCAGAAGGTGATGAGTCCGCGACATTCAGATCACCATGGGCATCATACCAGATTACTCCTAGATTATCATAATGCTTTGCAATCCCTGATATCGTACCCATCGCAATAGAATGATCGCCACCAATAACTAATGGATAATGTCCATTTTGCACTGATGTATCAACAGCCTCACTTAAAGTCTCACAAAAAGTAGTAACTTCTGGTAAATTTCTTAAACCACCGTCCTGTTCGCTTTTGTACACTTTCATATCAATTACAGGTGATTCAATATTCCCACTATCTACTACCTTATGTCCAATTGCTTCTATGCGCTCTACTAAACCAGCATATTGCATTGCATCCGGTCCCATATTTACCCCTAACTTACGTTGCCCGAACGCACTTGGCGCACCAATAATTTCAATTGTCTTATTCATCATTCATTCCCCTTTAAAAAATTCATATATCAATATATCTAAATCAACGAAATTAAAACGCACAAAAATAGTGGAAATAATTTCAGATTATTTAGAAATCTATCTCTAATATATTTTACTGTTTATAAAGTGAATATTCAATATTTTTATGCATAAATGAATAAAATGGATATTTATGTATAATATTAATAATCTATTAATAGAAACCTTATTAAAAATTAAAAACACAACAAAAAAAGCATCCTACACAGGATGCTTTCAGATGAGCCATAGAGGATTCGAACCTCTGACCCTTTGATTAAAAGTCAAATGCTCTACCAACTGAGCTAATGGCTCTAAAAATGGCTGGGCTAGCTGGATTCGAACCAACGAGTGACGGAGTCAAAGTCCGTTGCCTTACCGCTTGGCTATAGCCCAATAGATGGTGGAGGGGGGCAGATTCGAACTGCCGAACCCGAAGGAGCGGATTTACAGTCCGCCGCGTTTAGCCACTTCGCTACCCCTCCGCTATATTAAGTTCATTATTAGAATAAATGGTGGAGGATGACGGGCTCGAACCGCCGACCCTCTGCTTGTAAGGCAGATGCTCTCCCAGCTGAGCTAATCCTCCAAATGGTGACCCCTACGGGATTCGAACCCGTGTTACCGCCGTGAAAGGGCGGTGTCTTAACCGCTTGACCAAGGGGCCTAAATGGCTCCACAGGTAGGACTCGAACCTACGACCGATCGGTTAACAGCCGATAGCTCTACCACTGAGCTACTGTGGATAAATAAATATTGCCCGGCAACGTCCTACTCTCGCGGATCGTAAGACCAACTACCATCGGCGCTAGAGAGCTTAACTTCTGTGTTCGGTATGGGAACAGGTGTGACCTCTCTGCCATCGTCACCAGACAAATGAAAGAATAAATAGTTTATACTTTCAAAACTAGATAAAGTAAGTAAGATATATCAGGTTCTACCCGGCAATCCCGAATAAAAAATCTATAAAATTGATTAAGTCTTCGATCGATTAGTATTCGTCAGCTCCATACATCACTGCACTTCCACCTCGAACCTATTAACCTCATCATCTTTGAGGGATCTTATAACCGAAGTTGGGAAATCTCATCTTGAGGGGGGCTTCATGCTTAGATGCTTTCAGCACTTATCCCGTCCATACATAGCTACCCAGCTATGCCGCTGGCGCGACAACTGGTACACCAGAGGTATGTCCATCCCGGTCCTCTCGTACTAAGGACAGCTCCTCTCAAATTTCCTACGCCCACGACGGATAGGGACCGAACTGTCTCACGACGTTCTGAACCCAGCTCGCGTACCGCTTTAATGGGCGAACAGCCCAACCCTTGGGACCGACTACAGCCCCAGGATGCGATGAGCCGACATCGAGGTGCCAAACCTCCCCGTCGATGTGAACTCTTGGGGGAGATAAGCCTGTTATCCCCGGGGTAGCTTTTATCCGTTGAGCGATGGCCCTTCCATGCGGAACCACCGGATCACTAAGTCCGTCTTTCGACCCTGCTCGACTTGTAGGTCTCGCAGTCAAGCTCCCTTGTGCCTTTACACTCTGCGAATGATTTCCAACCATTCTGAGGGAACCTTTGAGCGCCTCCGTTACTCTTTAGGAGGCGACCGCCCCAGTCAAACTGCCCGCCTGACACTGTCTCCCGCCACGATAAGTGGCGCGGGTTAGAAAGTCAACACAGCCAGGGTAGTATCCCACCAGCGCCTCCACGTAAGCTGACGCTCACGCTTCAAAGGCTCCTACCTATCCTGTACAAGCTGTGCCGAATTTCAATATCAGGCTGCAGTAAAGCTCCACGGGGTCTTTCCGTCCTGTCGCGGGTAACCTGCATCTTCACAGGTACTATGATTTCACCGAGTCTCTCGTTGAGACAGTGCCCAAATCGTTACGCCTTTCGTGCGGGTCGGAACTTACCCGACAAGGAATTTCGCTACCTTAGGACCGTTATAGTTACGGCCGCCGTTTACTGGGGCTTCAATTCGTAGCTTCGCATACGCTAACCACTCCTTTTAACCTTCCAGCACCGGGCAGGCGTCAGCCCCTATACTTCACCTTACGGTTTTGCAGAGACCTGTGTTTTTGATAAACAGTCGCTTGGGCCTATTCACTGCGGCTCTTCAAGGCTTGCACCCTAAAAAGCACCCCTTCTCCCGAAGTTACGGGGTCATTTTGCCGAGTTCCTTAACGAGAGTTCGCTCGCTCACCTTAGAATTCTCATCTTGACTACCTGTGTCGGTTTGCGGTACGGGCACCTAATTTCTAACTAGAGGCTTTTCTTGGCAGTGTGAAATCAACGACTTCGCTACTATAATTTCGCTCCCCATCACACCTTGATCTTGGTGAGTACCGGATTTGCCTGATACTCAATCTCAGTGCTTGGACGTACATAACCAACAGTACGCTTCGCCTATCCTACTGCGTCCCCCCATCGTTCAAACAATCTTAGGTGGTACAGGAATATCTACCTGTTGTCCATCGCCTACGCCATTCGGCCTCGGCTTAGGTCCCGACTAACCCAGAGCGGACGAGCCTTCCTCTGGAAACCTTAGTCAATCGGTGGACGGGATTCTCACCCGTCTTTCGCTACTCACACCGGCATTCTCACTTCTAAGCGCTCCACATGTCCTTACGATCATGCTTCGACGCCCTTAGAACGCTCTCCTACCATTGTCCTACGGACAATCCACAGCTTCGGTAATATGTTTAGCCCCGGTACATTTTCGGCGCAGCGTCACTCGACTAGTGAGCTATTACGCACTCTTTAAATGATGGCTGCTTCTAAGCCAACATCCTAGTTGTCTGGGCAACGCCACATCCTTTTCCACTTAACATATATTTTGGGACCTTAGCTGGTGGTCTGGGCTGTTTCCCTCTCGACTACGGACCTTATCACCCGCAGTCTGACTCCCGCATTAAATTATCTGGCATTCGGAGTTTGTCTGAATTCGGTAACCCGAGGGGGGCCCCTAGTCCAAACAGTGCTCTACCTCCAGTAATCATCATGCGAGGCTAGCCCTAAAGCTATTTCGGAGAGAACCAGCTATCTCCAGGTTCGATTGGAATTTCTCCGCTACCCACACCTCATCCGCTCACTTTTCAACGTAAGTCGGTTCGGTCCTCCATTCAGTGTTACCTGAACTTCAACCTGGACATGGGTAGATCACCTGGTTTCGGGTCTACGACCTGATACTCATTCGCCCTATTCAGACTCGCTTTCGCTACGGCTCCACATATACTGCTTAACCTTGCATCAAATCGTAACTCGCCGGTTCATTCTACAAAAGGCACGCCATCACCCATTAACGGGCTCTGACTACTTGTAAGCACACGGTTTCAGGTTCTATTTCACTCCCCTTCCGGGGTGCTTTTCACCTTTCCCTCACGGTACTGGTTCACTATCGGTCACTAGAGAGTATTTAGCCTTGGGAGATGGTCCTCCCGGATTCCGACGGAATTCCACGTGTTCCGCCGTACTCAGGATCCACTCAGGAGAGAATAACTTTTCGACTACAGGGCCTTTACCTTCTATGGCTGACTTTTCCAAAGTCATTCGTCTAAACTATTCCTTTGTAACTCCGTGTTGAGTGTCCTACAACCCCAGAGTGCAAGCACTCTGGTTTGGGCTCTTCCCGTTTCGCTCGCCGCTACTAAGGGAATCGAATTTTCTTTCTCTTCCTCCGGGTACTTAGATGTTTCAGTTCTCCGGGTGTGCCTTCTCATATGCTATGTATTCACATATGGATAACATGACATAACTCATGCTGGGTTTCCCCATTCGGAAATCTCTGGATCAAAGCTTACTTACAGCTCCCCAGAGCATATCGTCGTTAGTAACGTCCTTCTTCGGCTTCTAGTGCCAAGGCATCCACCGTGCGCCCTTAATAACTTAATCTGTTATTAATATTGTGATGTCTGCATAAATGCAGACGCGCGATTTTTTCAAGAATTCAAATATGAACTCACTCGGTTTTGCTTGGTAAAATCTTTATATCTTCTTACTTTATCTAGTTTTCAAAGTACAATATTTAATGGTGGAGACTAGCGGGATCGAACCGCTGACCTCCTGCGTGCAAAGCAGGCGCTCTCCCAGCTGAGCTAAGCCCCCATAAAGGTAATTAAATTGCAGAATATTTATAATGGTGGGCCTAAATGGACTCGAACCATCGACCTCACGCTTATCAGGCGTGCGCTCTAACCAGCTGAGCTATAGGCCCATTATAATCTATAAACATTCAAAACTGAATACAATATGTCAATGTCAATTCCTACAGACCTGATGGTCTGTTTCCGTAATTATCCTTAGAAAGGAGGTGATCCAGCCGCACCTTCCGATACGGCTACCTTGTTACGACTTCACCCCAATCATCTGTCCCACCTTCGACGGCTAGCTCCTAAAAGGTTACTCCACCGGCTTCGGGTGTTACAAACTCTCGTGGTGTGACGGGCGGTGTGTACAAGACCCGGGAACGTATTCACCGTAGCATGCTGATCTACGATTACTAGCGATTCCAGCTTCATGTAGTCGAGTTGCAGACTACAATCCGAACTGAGAATGGTTTTATGGGATTTGCTTGACCTCGCGGTTTTGCTGCCCTTTGTACCATCCATTGTAGCACGTGTGTAGCCCAAATCATAAGGGGCATGATGATTTGACGTCATCCCCACCTTCCTCCGGTTTGTCACCGGCAGTCTCTCTAGAGTGCCCAACTTAATGATGGCAACTAAAGATAAGGGTTGCGCTCGTTGCGGGACTTAACCCAACATCTCACGACACGAGCTGACGACAACCATGCACCACCTGTCACTTTGTCCCCCGAAGGGGAAAGCTCTATCTCTAGAGTTGTCAAAGGATGTCAAGATTTGGTAAGGTTCTTCGCGTTGCTTCGAATTAAACCACATGCTCCACCGCTTGTGCGGGTCCCCGTCAATTCCTTTGAGTTTCAGTCTTGCGACCGTACTCCCCAGGCGGAGTGCTTAATGCGTTAGCTGCAGCACTGAGGGGCGGAAACCCCCCAACACTTAGCACTCATCGTTTACGGCGTGGACTACCAGGGTATCTAATCCTGTTTGATCCCCACGCTTTCGCACCTCAGCGTCAGTTACAGACCAGAGAGCCGCCTTCGCCACTGGTGTTCCTCCATATCTCTGCGCATTTCACCGCTACACATGGAATTCCACTCTCCTCTTCTGCACTCAAGTCTCCCAGTTTCCAATGACCCTCCCCGGTTGAGCCGGGGGCTTTCACATCAGACTTAAGAGACCGCCTACGCGCGCTTTACGCCCAATAATTCCGGATAACGCTTGCCACCTACGTATTACCGCGGCTGCTGGCACGTAGTTAGCCGTGGCTTTCTGGTAAGGTACCGTCAAGGTACGTTCAGTTACTAACGTACTTGTTCTTCCCTTACAACAGAGTTTTACGATCCGAAAACCTTCTTCACTCACGCGGCGTTGCTCCGTCAGACTTTCGTCCATTGCGGAAGATTCCCTACTGCTGCCTCCCGTAGGAGTCTGGGCCGTGTCTCAGTCCCAGTGTGGCCGATCACCCTCTCAGGTCGGCTATGTATCGTTGCCTTGGTGAGCCGTTACCTCACCAACTAGCTAATACACCGCGGGTCCATCTATAAGTGACAGCAGAACCGTCTTTCACTATCGCTTCATGCGAAGCTAGATATTATCCGGTATTAGCTCCGGTTTCCCGAAGTTATCCCAGTCTTATAGGTAGGTTACCCACGTGTTACTCACCCGTCCGCCGCTAACATCAGAGAGTGCAAGCACTCTCGTCCGTTCGCTCGACTTGCATGTATTAGGCACGCCGCCAGCGTTCATCCTGAGCCAGGATCAAACTCTCCATAATAGATTGCTTGATAAAGCTCTTTGATTGCTTGAGGCAATCACTCTTGGGAGTGAACTTAATCACTCAAATTATTGGAATTAACGTTGACATATTGTCATTCAGTTTTCAATGTTCATTTTTTGTTGCTACAAGATAAAATTTTAACACGTTTCTTTCTTGTTTGCAAGCTTTATTTTGAAGAAGTTTTACACTCACGATTTCTTATTTGAAATGTTTTGTGCGCCGTTCTTACTCAATTAATATTAAATGTTTGAGAACAAAGTTTCAATAGTCTTTTTTACACTTTTTCAATTTGTTTTTCAAACGCTTAATCGTTGGCGTCGCTTGTTTTTGCGACTTTTATATCTTAACAAGTTGCTATATTAAAGTCAATACTTTATTTAATATTTTTCATATATATAACAACCCGGATAATACAGATAAGAATCTTACCTGTATTATCCGGGTTGTCGTTTCGGCAGAACACTTTCACTAAGCCGTCTTTTCTCTATATAAAAACTGATAAATAATGATGAGTATAAGCGCAATGATGACCATTACCGCCATATTGTTATGAATATTGTGTAATACATTGCTATAGTAGACAAACGACATGACTATCGATCCAGTAGTTGAGCCGATAAACTTAAGTAAACTATAAGTACTCATCATACTGCCGAGTTCATGTGGTGCCGCACTTTCTTGAATGGTTACGACATTTTTCGTAAATACAGTACCATAGCTCAATCCTAGAAATATACATCCAATCGTTACTGCAATAACACTTTCTGTAACTAGTATAATCGCTGCACCGATAATCATATAGAAGAAACTTAATTGATAGACTTGCTTAACGGTAAAGCGTTGTTCAATACGTTTCAATATAAAGGTAGATGTCAGCCAGAACACTGATATCGAGAAGGTGGTTAAACCACTAAGTAATGGTGACAACCCTTTCTCTGTCTGCAAATAAAACGGTAAGAATATGTTCGTTCCCATCAACAGCATTGCGTATACCATATCTGTTCCCATCGTTATACCTATCCTTTTATTAAAGGAGCGTACTGGTATAAATGGTGATTGTACTTTCAATTCAAACTTAACAAATATAACGAGTAATGTAGTTGCTACTATATATGCTGCCATACTTAGCAGCCCTCCAGCAGTGAAGCCAGTAATCAAACAGATTAAAAATGCGTAGAAAAGCAGTAACCCTTTAACATCAAGTTTCGCCTTAGACGGCTGTTCATCAAATTTAAAGAACTTCAGCACAAGAACAATCGCAACTATTGCTACAGGAACATTAATGTAAAATAAAAAACTCCATCTTAAGTAGGTTAATATTAATCCGCCTAAAAGTGGGCCTACGATACTTGAAATGCCCCAGACACTTCCCACGATACCCATTACTTTATAGCGATATGGAATTTCAAACGCAATCTTCGGAATAATACTCCCCATCGTCATCATGATCCCTGCACCAAGCCCTTGAATAAGACGTGATGCAACAAGCATTGGAAACGTAAATGACGCCCCTGATAACATACTTCCTACTATAAATACGACAATACCGAATATCATTGTATACTTAGATCCGATACGTTTCATAATTTCCCCGACAAGCGGTGTGATCACTACAATAGCAATCATATAGCTGGTAAATATTAAAGCAAGCGACTCTTCAACACCTAGATCTTTGCCGATTGCAGGAGTTGCGAGTGACACGATTGATGTTTCGATAGCACTCATAAACATAATAATCACGAGCGCACTAATTAATCCTCTTTTCATTTTCTCCTCATTTCTTAATGACAAATGACCTAACTCCAATGAGCTAGGTCATATCATTATCTCTTTTTTCGTTTTTTCTTATGTATGACAACTTGCGTATTCTTTACAACCTTACTAGGTGACTCTGGTGTTTCCTCTACCCAAGTGCCATTTGCAATCTTGCGTGCCTTACGTTCTTCATAAGATGCCTTATTATATTTCGGCAATGACAATAACTGAAATGCATTACATAAAAGCAGCGCAAAGATGGTGCAATACAGCCACATCATATCTTTAACCTTCAGAAACGGTATGAGTTCTACCGTTGTCATTACAACCATAAAGAACATTGCAGGAATAAAGACGTTTTTACCTGTCAGCTTATTTTTATAGATACTTACAACAATACCAAAGATGACAATTAAAATTGGAATCCAGATAAATTTAAGAATATCTCCATCCTTCTGCCCAAAACGTAAATATCTGAAATACACGAGATCGACGATTGCAAATAAAATAATCACAACTTGAATCGCATTCCAGCCGCTTCTGAATATCCCTTGTCCCATCTGATGGATAAACAAGTATGCGAAGAATGCAAGCTGACTAATAGATGCAATTAACAGTCCATATCCCATAAACCAGATTAGCGCTGCCAGGAACTCTCCTAATTCACCTTGGACAAGATAAACTGTTAATTTATCATATCCGAATATAAGACTGACGATTACTGTGACAACAAGTCCTATAAGTAACGTGATGCCATAGAATTTACCTAAATTTTTTAAAGTCACGATTGTACCTCTTTAATTTATTTTGTTTTATCGATTACCTTTTGAGCCATTTGCGTATAGATGATACCAAGTGGATGGTCTTCTTGATAGACAGAAGGTGCAAAATCTTCATTGTTCCAGTCCGGTTGAGCTAACGGAAGTTGCCCGAGCAGCTCTGTGTTTAACTCTTCAGCTAACTTTTGACCGCCACCAGAACCAAATACATACTCTTTATTTCCCGTTTCTTTACTTTCGAAGTAGCTCATATTCTCTACTACACCAAGAATTTCATGCTCCGTATGCAATGCCATCGCTCCTGCTCTTGAAGCTACAAATGCAGCTGTTGGATGTGGCGTTGTTACGATGATTTCTTTACTCTTCGGCAACATTGTATGTACATCTAGTGCAACATCTCCTGTGCCTGGTGGTAAATCTAAGAGAATATAATCCAGATCTCCCCAATTCACTTCGTTAAAGAAGTTATTGATCATCTTCCCAAGCATTGGCCCACGCCAAATGACAGGTGTATTCTCTTCTACGAAAAACGCCATCGAAATTACCTTTACTCCAAAACGTGATACAGGGACGATGCGTTCGCCATCAATTTCAGGTCGTTCTGAAATTCCCATCATATCCGGAACACTGAAACCATAAATATCAGCGTCAACTAGTCCTACACGTTTACCTAAACGGGCAAGTGCGACAGCAAGGTTCACAGAAACCGTTGATTTCCCGACGCCACCCTTTCCTGAAGCGATCGAGATGAATGTTACCTTATTATTTGGATCGACTAACTTTTCAATTTCCGAAGTGGAAACTCCACGGAACTGCTCGAGCATTGACTCATCCATCTCTTCAAAACGTATCCCTACAGTTTTTGCGCCATTCTCCTTCAGTTTCTCTACAATTTGCATCTGAAGATCAAGTTGAGGCTGACCCCCAAGCTTTGCAATCATCACTTTAACAGAGACATGTTCTTTCTCTTCTTTAATACTAACTTCTTTAATCCCCTCTGTTTCAGAGAGAGGTACATTAATTACTGGATCTTCTAATTCCCCGATAATCTCTATGACTTGTTCTTTAGTTAACAATTTAAACGCTCCTTCATCTTCTAATAGTTTTAGTTTAACAAAAAGAATCGACTTTGTATAAAAGAAATTACTATAAATGATATAGTTGTGATGTATTCGTCATTTTATGGGTATAACATAGATAATTGATTACCGAAAGGATGAGGAGAATCACATGACAAAAAATTATACGATGATGCAATATTTCGAATGGCATGCAAATGGAGATGGTGCGCATTGGAAACGCCTGAAAGAAGATGCCCCAAAACTAAAGGAAAAAGGCATTGATACGGTTTGGTTACCACCTGCATGCAAAGCAGACCATGTAATGAATACAGGTTATAGCATCTATGATCTATATGATCTTGGGGAATTCGACCAAAAAGGACAAGTGCGTACTAAATATGGGACGAAAGAAGAATTATTAGATGCCATTAAAGCTTGTCATGAGAACGGCATAAAAGTTTATGCCGATATTGTGCTCAATCATAAGGCTGGCGCAGATGAAACAGAAACAATTAAAGTCGTAGAAGTCGATACAAATGATCGTACCCACGTTATCTCAGAACCTTTCGAAATCGATGCCTATACAAAATTTGATTTTCCAGGTCGTAATAATAAATATAGTGATTTCAAATGGAATCACACACACTTCAACGGTACTGACTACGATCACAAAACAGGTCGCAAGGGCATCTTTAAAATAATAGGGGAAAATAAAGACTGGAATGCATTCGTAGATAACGAAAAAGGGAACTTCGATTACTTGATGTTTACGAATATCGATTACAAACATCCCGATGTACGACAACATACAATCGAATGGGGAAAATGGCTGATTGACACATTAGGGATAGATGGCATGCGCATGGATGCTGTGAAACATATCGAAAGCTATTTTATTAAAGACTTTAGTGACGCAATGCGCGAACATGCTGGAGAAGACTTCTATTTTCTCGGTGAATATTGGAATGCAGACCTTGGAAAGAATGAAAAGTTTCTTGAAGAGGCAGAGTACAACACTGATTTATTCGACGTTAAGCTGCACTTCAACTTTAAAACCGCTTCTGAAGAGGGCAGCGCCTATGATCTACGTACATTATTTGATGATACAATTGTTGAAGAACACCCTGAACTTGCAGTCACTTTTGTTGATAACCATGACTCTCAGCCAGATGAAGCATTAGAATCTTTCGTTAAAGACTGGTTCAAACAAAGTGCTTATGCGCTAATATTATTACGTAAAGATGGCTATCCATGTATATTCTATGGTGATTATTATGGCATTGGCGGAGATCATCCGGTCGAAGGAAAGCAGCTTGCAATCGATCCATTACTTTATATCAGACAAAATAAAGCATACGGGGAACAAGATGATTACTTCGATCACCCAAATATTATCGGATTTGTCAGACGCGGCAATGGCAATAAGACTGGTTGTGCTGTAATTATCAATTCCAGTGAAGAAGAAGCAGAAAAACAGATGTTCGTTGGCAAAGAACGCGCCGGTGAAGTCTGGTATGACTACACCAATACAAGAGAAGATACAATCACGATTGATGAAGAAGGAAATGGCCTCTTCAAAGTTAACCCGGGCAGCGTATCAGTCTACTGCGAAGAAGAATAAAACCGAAAAGGTAACTAGCAATCTGTTGCTAGCTACCCTTCTTTATTTCATCATTTATCATCTTTATTATTCAAATCCACGCTATCAGGATAGAAGAGTTCTGTTAAATAGTATAGTGCACTAATAATCGCCAGTACGACAAGAAAATGTATTCTAATATGCTGATAATTAATATGCACACCGAAGTAAAATACCAGTGTCGAAAGACTTACTGCTATGATATGAAAATACCAGCCATGAAAAAACTTATTCTCTGGAAGCATACGCTTTAATTCGTCCATAATATATTCAATAATAAACAATAGTACGTAGCCGATGATTAAATATGAACCGTAATAAAAGCTGTTATCTATCACACTTTCATTATATGTAAACTCTGCCAGATGGAAATAAATAAGTAATCTACTGAGTCCATACATTCCGAAGAAAACCATCAATATAAAGGCTATTCCAGAAATTAACACTACAGATAGTACAAACAGGAGCGCCATCCAGGAAATATTCGGTCTCTTTAGTTTCACAATCCATCAATCCTTTACGTTAATGGGCGCTTATCAAAAATGAGATATACCCTTATAGAAGAGTATATCTCATTTTTCACTATTTAAAAGTCTAAACCCCTTGCTTTAAATGTATTCCCCTGACTAAAGTCTCCTGCTTCATAACCACGCTTAAACCAGTCCATACGTTCGGCACTAGAACCATGTGTAAAAGTATCTGGATTTGCACGTCCTAATGCATTCTTCTGAATTGTGTCGTCTCCAACTGCATGGGCAGCTTTAATCGCTTCTTCTAAATCTCCATCATCTGTATAACCCATTTCTTGTGCATGCTTTGCATAGACACCTGCAAAATAGTCTGCCTGCAACTCAACAGCAACAGAATATTTATTGTACTCAGTTTCAGATAATTGGTTTCTTAACTGATGGAATTTCGGTAAGATTCCAAGTTCATTCTGCACGTGATGTCCAACCTCATGTGCAATAACATAAGCCATTGCGAAATCTCCGGGCGCATCGAACTTCTGATCCAGTTCGTCCATAAAAGATAGGTCGATATAAATCTTCTGATCAACCGGACAATAGAATGGTCCCATTTGAGCACTTGCTTGTCCACATCCTGAACGTACTGCATCTGAATATAACACCATTCTCGGTTCAGTATAAGATTTATCATAATCCTGGAATATCTTATGCCAAACGTCTTCCGTATCTTTCAGTACAACTGATGCAAACTGTCCACGTTCATCTAAAGATTGTTCCGTCGCAGCGCCATCGTTCCCGGCATCCGTCTTAACGTTTCCTGTATCAAAAATATCATTGTTGCCATTATCTTGTTGCTGATTTTGTGTTTGCGTAGGTTGACTTTCACCACCCATGTAATCCATCGGGTTACCACCCAACAATACGATAACAATCATGACGATGATTCCTAAACATCCCATACCACCGCCACCGATAACCATCGGGCTGCCACCAGAAAAGCCACCAGAGCCTCTCGCATCTTCTACATTAGAACTCCCCTGTCTACCTTGCCATTTCATACGTCTTCCTCCTCATAGGCCGTTACTATCTTAAATATCATTACCCAAATTTCAATGCGCACAATCATTTATTTATGGAAACATTAAAAAATGAGATTGGGGAATATCCCAATCTCCTATATCAATATTTTTTCAGTTCATCGACTGACGATAACCCTTTTGTAACAAGGTAATATTGTCCGGACTGTTTCTTTACATGGATAATCTCTTCATTAACGCGATTCCCATAACACTTTTGAACATAATATGTATGCTTTTTTCTATTCACATAATCTTTATGTAACCATATATGATCTTTAACGTTTGGGTAAATTTTAAAAGTGAGTACTTCACCGACATAGGCTTCATCTATATCTACCGCTGCTTTATAATAATATTTTGCAGTGCTATGCTCGATTGTTCTTGTCAGTGATGTGAGTTTACTTTTATAAGATTTTCCATCTATTTCAAAGTCGAACTGCATCCCCTTTTCCAGTTGCTTATATAGCTTTTGATCCACTTCACCTGTAACGAAAGTTTCAGCTGCAGCAATTGTTACGATTGGAAACTGCTGTTTAGCATTTGTAAATTGCTGCAGCTGTTCTTTATTAATTTCACTTACTATTCCTGTTGTCTCGGAAGTGATTGTCAGCTGATCAACCGCTTCACTTGCCGCACTTTCCTTCGTTTTTAATATCTCAAGTTCATTTTTATGTTTCTCATACTCACTTATCAGCCAGTTCAGTTCTGCATTAATACGGGGGCTCGCAGATTGTTCAAATGCTTCTTGCTTTACGGCGAGTTGTCCTTCAATCTGATTGATTGCAATTAATTGATTATCAATCTTCAGACTTAACTCCTTTTCATTTGCGGCGATGGACCTATCCTCATAACTAAAGAGCGCCTGTCCTTTAGTTACTTTGTCCCCTTGCCTTACATGAAGTATCGCTGGCCGTGATTGATTACCACGCTGAAAGTAAGGGGTACGTGTCTGCCCTATCGTACCTTTAACTGTGAGATGATAGCGTTTCATATACTCGTCAACAAATAATGTTTCCTGCCGTCTACTCAAGAATGCATAAGCTGTTGCGATAAGTAATACAACAATGATACTGCTGAGTACTACAGGTAATAACCATCGTCGTTTCATATAAACCCTCGCTTATCTATTGATATGCTTATATTGTACTGGAATTTATATGAATTTATCGTAAAAATATTGTAAAAATTACTTTAAGATTCTATCATCTTCAGATTTAATATGGGCATTTATATTAGAATGATCCTGCTTTTTTTGATGCTTGTAGTATTGCACGGTGAGCATCATTAATAACAATGCGGCAAATAGTGATACAAATCCCATCCACATCAAACCTTTGACATTAAATATATAATGATAACTGAGTCCAAGGTTTATGGCTGCAATCAAAAGCATCATCAACATCACATAGATTGTTGTTTTATTTTTCAAATTAGTCACCTCTTATAGTCGACGTGTGCGCAACAAATCGTCGTAAGCTGTTGCGATGCTATCTTTTCCTTCTTTATTCTTCAAAGGACTGAACTCTTCATTACGATCAAACTGTACCGTCTTAAAGGTATCCGCATATTTGAATATATCAAAGTAGAACTTCTCAAACTTTAATGCTGTAGCTTCAATAACAGTAAAATTCTCATCTAACTGCGGCAGCTGTTTAATCGCCAGGTGATAAGGCATTTCACTTTGTGCATGATTCACAACAAAATCAAGCTTAAATATATGAATTCCGATATTCGCATTACGGAAATGATTCTCTTCTCCTTTAGGAAGCTCAGTATATTCAATGACTTGTTTTTTCCCATCCACTTCCACGACACGGCCGACACTTTCATTATCTCTTGCTGCAATCGTCTTTGTTGTAACATCTGCGTCACTTTCAACTGCATAGCCACAAAGTATCGGGTCCAGCACTTTTACTAGTACATTATCGATATTATTCATGTAAATATGTGTAACGCCTCTTTCTTGTAACAGCTTATTCGTACCTGATGCATTCAATGCTTCAAAGATTCCACCGTTACCGTTCGGTGTTGTAAGCAGCTGTTTGTCCTCATTGAGTAATAGCTCTCCACCTTCACTCAATGCTACAATATTAGGTTGAATGAAGAAGAAGACATCCTGTTTATTCAATCCGAAATAATCATGCGCTTCAAAAAAAGAGATGGTTTCTTTATGGTTAATATCACTCGTCATAATGATCCATGGTATTGAAACGTTCAAGCTTTCAATCAATGCTTTTATTTGTCTTGCCTGAAGTTCAAACAGACTCACACCGTCAAATTCAAATGTACCTTTCGGCCCATTATGCGCGAGACGTGTGCCTTGTCCACCAGCCATTAGAACTGCTGCAAACTTGCCTGCTTTAATGGCACTTCGTCCTAATTCATTCATATGTGCCAGCGCTTCTGTTGATTGTTCACTAATAATGGTTGTTGCGATATCCTGAACATCTTCCGGAAGCGTAATCTTTCGATGAACATAGACATCTTGATATAACTGATCTATCTTTTCAAAATCCTGAATGGATAACGTTTCTTCAAGTTTTTGTTTTTCAACTTGAGACAATAACTCCATCTGATTTAATAGTTGATGATGATGATATTTTTTTAAGTTCTTTTCCATAATAAAGCTCCTTTAATATTTTATCCAACTTATCGTTCTATGGATGATCTCATTATAGACAATATACATTGTCACAAGACTGAATGCCGTTGCAAGCGAGTGGTCTATAACACCACCTGTCTTGATTTTAAACGGAAATCTTATCTTTTTAGTCCACGGGAAGAATAGTGTCACGCCTGATGGTGTCATCATATCTAATATTAAATGACTCATAATCCCAAGATTAGCGCTGATAATATAAATATTCTGTACTTGAAGTAAGTATAACACTGTCGACACGAGCAGCATAAACAATATGGAATGTGTCACCGTTCTATGACCGAAGAGTACACGGATTAATGTACTGATGGGCCATATCTTTCTCCCTATTTTACTGCCTGCATGACAAATATCAGGAACAATACTAAAAAGTGCAGACGTTCCGATGATTGCTGCAAACTGACTGATATTATATGCGTGAGAAACCGCATAGTGCGTCCCAATGAATACACCACATGCGATATGAGTCTTTCCTGTCACGTATGTACCTCCATTAAATTTTATAGGTCTTTATTATAGTATAGATAACAAATAAAAAACTATGACATCGCGAAGAGTTCATAGTTTTTGTCTATTGTTTAACCGATTGAGCGCCGCTCTTAAGATTCATACGCTGCTTAAATTGCTTCTCTCATTAATATTATTCATCTGTCGTGTCTTCATATTGGTTCGGCTGAACTGTTTGTGATTGTTCAGTTGAAGGGAGCTCAGTCGTAACGATTTCCGTTGTCGGCGTTTCCGTTGTCGGTGTTTCCGTTGTCGTTATCGGCATTTCTGTTGTCGGTGTTTCTGTTGTCGGTTGCGTCGACGGCTGTACGGTCTCTGGCCTTTTGTTTGTAGCTGTATATGTCGAGTCCTGTGTTTGCGTAGATGGATTCAACTGATAACATGCACCATCTTTACAGTTATATCCTTCGTTCGTCAAATTATTCCAAGCTTTTGAATATTCCTTCGTCTCAGCTAATACTGCACACCCGGCACTTTCTCCACCACCGATAAGACAATTTCTAGAATCGTTATACTTTGTGGTATCAATATTATCCTGATCAACGGAGTCTTGATTAGAGGGGTGTGTTACTATTTGTTCTTCAGATGATTCAGGTGCAGCATTTTCTGTTTTGCTTTTTGTTTTATTATCGTTTTGTTCAGTAGTTTTCTTACTTTCTTTTTTTTCAGGGTTCACTTTAACTTCTACTTTAGGCGTTGATTCTTTGCGCTCTTTTTCTTGTCCATCATTACATGCTGTTAGTACTAACACACTCGTCAATATCAGCATTATAAGTCTATTCATTATGTCTCTCCTTAATAGCAATCTATTGCTCAGAATATTATAACACATTTTAAAAAATGTAAAGAACTTGCACATTGCTACATATTTTTGTGATTGCTATAATCATCATGTAAAGGAGTGAGATAATGGACAATACACAAAAAGGCGTTCTATATACAGCACTAGCATATCTTCTATGGGGAATCTTACCTTCGTATTGGCGTGCAGTGAGTAGTTTTAATGATTATGAGATTTTATTTCATCGTATTATCTGGTCATTTGTCTTCATGATCATTGTGCTTGCTGTAACAAAGAAGCTATCCCCTTTAGTCAAAGAAACGAAAAGTTTATTTAAGAGAAAACGTGAATTTATCGCACTTATTATCGCTAGCATCGTGATAACCTTCAACTGGGGTATATTTATCTGGGCTGTTAATAATAATCATGTGCTGCAAGCGAGTCTGGGCTACTATATCAACCCATTGATGAGCATTGCTCTTGGATTTCTCTTTCTGAAAGAACGCTTTACCAGAACAGAGACACTGGCCATTCTACTCGCTGCAATTGGTGTGCTCTATATGACATTCTCTGTTGGAACATTCCCTATTGTTTCAGTCACGCTGGCACTGAGCTTTGCGTTATATGGCTTAATGAAGAAGGTAGTCAATATTAATGCGCTTTATAGCATTACACTAGAAACATTCTTTATATTACCTATCGCTTTTCTTGGTATCGCATTATTAACCACAGACCAAAAAACATATTTCGGAAATAACTTTGAAAGTTTTCTAATTCTATTTTCCGGTATCGTAACTGCGATTCCTCTTATTTTATTCAGTGCCGGTGCAAAGCGTATTCCACTTTCTCTTGTTGGATTACTACAGTATATCTCACCAACACTTATCTTACTCCAAGGTGTTTTTATGTTCGGCGAACCCTTTACATTGACACATGCGATTACATTCAGCTGTATTTGGAGCGGCTTGATAATATATAGTTTAAGCAAGTGGGTGCAATACAAGAAATCCAGAAAAATAAAATTGTAAAAACCTAGACGCTGTTGCGTCTAGGTTTTAATTTATGATCAAATCATTATCGCTATGAACAAGCATTATACATATTCATTCTTACTAGCAATCATACCAAAGATAAACATACAGATTGCGATAACATAAAACATTATGAAACTTGTCATATAAGTTCCTGTCATATCATTTAAGTATCCCATCAAGACCGGTCCAATCCCTGCAATAAGGTAGCCAACCGATTGGCTGAAACCTGACAGCTTGATTGCATCTTCATTTGTACGAGCACGCAATGAGAAAAATAGCATACATAGACTAAATGCTGCTCCTCCAGCAAGACCGGTTGCAATCATTCCAATCACAATTAATACGATATGATTAAACTGCAAGGCCGTGAAACCTATTAAGAAGAGTATCGTAAAAGCAATCACTAACGGACGTTGATTGTTCATCTTCATTGCGATGACAGGCATCATAAATGTCATCGGAAGCTGTGCAAATTGATTTAACATCAGCATATATCCCGCTGTTTCCTGTGATACACCGTAATGAATCAGTATTTCAGGAAACCACGTCACAGTACTGTAAAAGTTCATCGACTGAAAACCCATCATCAGTGCAATTGCAACAGCTAACTTAGAGTGATAAATTTTACGTCTGCTTACCGAAAATTCTGGCTTTGGATTATGCTTTAACTGTGGCAGCCACACGATAAGCCCAATTACCGAGGGAATAATCCAGAATCCTAATGCGAACTGATAACCGTAATCGTTATAATGTGATAGAGGTACACTTAATCCGCCGCCAATTCCTGCTGTTAAGTTCATCGTAGCGGCAAATACACCCGTCATCAGTCCGACATGTGCTGGAAAGCGCCATTTAACAAAGCTTGGTAGTATCACATTTCCTATGGCAATACCTGTACCAACGAGCATTGTTCCTATGACAAGCCATGGCAGGTTTGGAATAATACGTATTATCAGTCCACTTAACAGCAGTAACATTCCCGCAAACAACGTCATACTCATGCCAACCTTTGCGCTTATTTTCGCGACGAAAGGCGATACGATACCAAACATAATGAGTGGAATTGTAGTCAGTCCTCCAAGCATCGTTTGATTTAATGATAAGGTATCTCCGATTTCAGAAATAATCGGACCAATTACTGTTAATGGTGCGCGCAATGTCGCCGCAACGACAATCACTGCCGCTAATAATAAAAACATAGACTTATATCTCAATTCATCAAATCCCTTCATTGTATATGATAATCAATTCCTACAAGTTTTTTAAGATAAATCAACAAATAAACACTAATTTCTTTCATTAAAGATGAATTTCGTTTAAATTCATCTAATCACATCAATTTATTTGAATATACTGATAAAAAGCGTTATATTTATGGTATAAAAACGATAAGGATGTGTTTAGAAATGGCAATGAGAATTACTAAAGACGACAAAGAAGTAAATATTAAATGGCGTGTTGCTGATATCACTATTCCAAACGAAGATATTTTAAGTGTTAAAGAAGATACGAATATTTACGCAACTGCTGAAGAAGCGAGCGACGAAAAGATCGTACGTATCGGCTCTACTTTCGGTAAAACAAACCGAGTGCTTTTAGACACAAAAGACAAGAAATACATTATCTACACACATAACGATAAAAAAATCATTAACGAATTAAATAAATAATGCTATCAAGAGGGTTTGACATCTGTCACCCTCTTCTTTTTCACTACAAGCTATCAACCTATCATTACTTATAGAGGAGCAATATCATGGAAAGCTTAAAAAACAAAACAGCACTTATTACAGGCGGTTCGAGAGGTATCGGTTTACAGATTGCTAAGACGCTCGCACATGAAGGTGTACATATTGCAATTACAGGCCGTAACATCGAACATCTAGAATCGGCGGTGGACTCACTTTCACAGTTTGATGTAGATGTAACTGCGATTGTATGTGACAGTGCAAACAAAGACGATATTAAAGCAGCTGTTGCACATACACTGGAAACATTTGAACGTATCGATATATTGATCAATAATGCAGGTATTATGCATAACAGCTCATTTCTCACAACAACTGAAGAAGACTTAAATAAGATGATGGCTGTAAATGTGTATGGCCCGTTTCATTTTATGCAGGAGGTTCTGCCACATATGATCAATCAGCAGTCAGGTGACATCGTCAATATGAGCTCAATGTCCGCTGTAAATGCCGGCCCGACTTCAAGTGCATACTCTGCAAGTAAATTTGCATTATCAGGATTATCTGATGGTGTTATGAGAGAAATGCGTCAGCACAACATTCGAACGTTCTTGATTCATCCTTCTGCCGTATTAACAGACTTAATCGGTGAAGTATCGCTCGACCCTGAATCGATGACACATCCAGAAGATATTGCTGAAGTCATCGTTTCGCAGCTTAAGATCAACCGCAGAACATTTGTACGTACGAATCAAATATGGGCAACAAACCCAACAAAACTTTAGGAGTGATTTCATGTATATCGTAACAAATAGAATTAAAATGAAAAAAGGATTCGCTGAAAAGATGGCACCGATGTTTACAAAAGGTGGCGCAATCCAAGAATTAAAAGGATTCCATAAAATTGAAACATGGTCTATTCAGAACTTAGAAGATCATGACGAACTTTATGTCAATACATGGTGGGAAACGTTAGAAGACTTTGAAGCATGGAAAACGAGCGATGCCTTCAAACAGGCACATTCACATGGCGGCGATAAACCTCAAGGAGAATCACCAATGCTTGGTTCAGAAATTGTCATCGCAAAGCTGGAAACAGAAATTTAAGAGCATTATATATAGAAAAGAGGACAGGAAATAAAGCATTTCCTGTCCTCTTTTCGTGATTTTACTCGTGTCTGAACGCTCGTGTCACGACCTTTTTTGACGGCGCTCCACGAGCAGACTCTTCGACAAAATCAAAAAGATTGCTTGAAACAAAGAACGTTTCTTGCAATCTTTTCGCGATTTTACTCGTGTCTGAGCACTCGTGTCACGACCTTTTTATATACTAAATAGTAAATGTCCCATTAACACGATAATCGGTAAACAGATGATGGTTCTCATCAAGAAGATGACAAATAGCTTAGGTAAGCTTACCGGTATTTTAGAGCCTAATATAACACCACCCACTTCTGATAAATAAATCAGCTGAGAGATACTTAGCGCACCGATAACAAAACGTGTAAGATCATATTCAGAATCTGTAATAAGTATTGAAGGTAAGAACATATCTGCAAAGCCAATCAATATTGTCTGAGATGCTGCAACTGCATCAGGGATCTGAAGTAACTCTAATAAAGGTACGAACGGCATTCCAATCCACTGGAAGAACGGTGTATACTCAGCAATGATTGTTGCTGCTGTACCGATACACATTACGACAGGTAGTACCGCAAACCACATATCTCCTACTGTTTTAAATCCTTGGTACCAGAATGTTTTAAATCCAGGTGCTTTAATTGCAGTCTTAGTCGCATTTTCGTACCCGTAGCTGATGACATTATGATTATCAGGAATCACTTCCTCTTTAATTTCAGTCGTTCCATCAGCATAATGATCCGGAATCTTCGATAACGGCCAAATACGCGGCATAATCATCGCTGCAACTAAACATGACACAATAACAGTTCCATAGAAATAGAAGAAGTGATTCATTAGTCCAATCTGTTCACATACAACTATCGCAAACGTGATTGACACAACGGAGAAGCTTGTCGCAATGACTGTTGCTTCACGTCTCGTATAGAAATTCCCATCATATTGTTTAGATGTAATCATAACGCCTACAGTCCCATCTCCAATAAATGAAGCTAAATTATCCACTGCAGAGCGTCCCGGTAATGTAAAGAGGGGACGCATTACCTTAGAGAACATCGGTCCAAGAAATTCCAGTAATCCATAGTCCATTAAAAATGGCAGAAATAATCCCGCAAAGAAAAATACAGCGATTAGTGTCGGTAATAATCCACTATATATGAGCTGACCTGTATTTTCAGTATCAACAAATGGGACTTTCATTTTAAAATAGACAATGATTGCAAAAATGGCACCCATAAGACGAATAATAAACCAGATCCAGTTCACCTCGAACAGTTGTTTGAAATAACTCGTCTTCGGATGGTTAATAAAACTAAAGTAAAATGTTAGTAACGTAGAAAGAATAATAACGATGAAGATTAAAGTTGGTGTGAAATTACCGAGAGTCGATAACAGCCACTTTGCTAAAACTGCAACGGGCAAACTCGTCTTACCTTCAACATTGAGTGGCGTTAAAAATAAGAATATACCGATAAGACTAGGAATGATAAATTTAAACTGCCCCATCTTACCCGTTTTGTTATCAGAATGCATCATAATACCCTCCATTTTTTATACGCAAAAGTTAATATTTATTCATTTTAGCATATAAGGTAGTGTACGAAAAGAAGAATTTCCGATCGTTTATCTTTTATACTTCTAATCTTTTAAAACATTTCTTCATTTTATACGCATAAGTGTCTTGTTTACATTCATATAAGCGTTATCTCATAAAAAAGTCCTCATAAAATTTACACTCCTGCGTATCTTCTATAAGGGCTTTTTTACACTTCTAGCTGCTATTTTATTTCTTTATAATATAAATTCTTATGCGGTATATTAGGATGTAAATACATATTTCCTTTGAGCAGTATCCAGTCGTTCTTATAATAGAATGCATTGGCACCGATATCATGTACATCACTCGTTAAATAGTACTTTCCTGGTGGCAGTGCATCTAATAACTGTGTACCGATCCCGTTCTTATGGAAGTGCTTATCTACAGCGATAGAAACGACTTCAAATGCACCATCAAGCATTCCTTGCTGTGCAGGTGACAAAAACTGGTCCAGTAACTGTCTATAAAACTGATCGCGTCCGCTCGTATAACCGTATAAATAACCATCGATTGTCCCAAGTTGTGTACTAATAAAGCATCTAAATCCTGGATGCTCACTCAGTTTTAAAATATCATTGCTCATTGCCCTTAACGGTCTACGGTCGTTAAAGTTTGTCAAATAAATTTCTGCTATGCGGTCAACGGCATCTTGTAGGTCTACTTGTGTAATCTGTCTAATCATCTTGACCACTCCTTCCAATTATGAAAACCTTTTCATCTTCATTATGCAATTTTTTCGTACAATTGACAATGAACAATACCGTTTATCTGAATATTTTATTTTAATTTCTTATGCGTGTTTAATTTATCAAATATTGGTATAATCTTAATGCATTCAAACATTGAAAGGATCTATTATGTCAAAATTCAAACTCTTTACTTTTATACTTAGCGTATTTGTAGTGGGAATGGTAGAACTCGTCGTTGCGGGTATTCTCACTTTGATTAGCGATGATCTGCATATCTCTCGCGCACTTGCCGGCCAACTTGTCACGATCTATGCATTTACAGTAGCAATTAGCGGTCCAATACTCGTCAAACTTACTGAACGCTACAATCCAAAATGGGTACTCTTAGTCAGCATGATCATATTTATTATAGGTAATATAATCAATGCTGTAGGTAACGATTTCTGGATTATTGTAATTGGGCGTATCATCGCATCAGCAGCATCCAGTATCATTGTCGTGAAGTTGCTTGCCCTTACTGTAATCTTGAGTGACCCCCGAGAGCGAGGTAAGATGCTCGGTCTTGTCTATATCGGTTTTAGCGGTGCAAATGTCTTCGGTGTTCCAATAGGGACAAAGCTCGGTGAAATGCTCGGATGGCGTGCAACATTCTGGATGATTGTACTCGTAAGTGTTATTGCAACAATCCTCTTAATGTTCCAGCTTCCTAATACAATTAAGACATCAGAAGATGAAGATAAATCTTCAAAACTGCTCTATCCGAAAGAAGCTGCAAAGTATATCGGTATCACCTTCTTTATATTAGCCTCTAATTATATTGTATTCACTTACATCAGTCCGATGATGTTAAATGAAGGATATACGTTAGAACAAGTTTCGATTCTACTGTTTGTTTGTGGTATCGGAAGTATCGCAGGCACGAGCTTCGGCGGCAGAATGGCTGATAAAATGGGCAGCAGAAAATGGTTATTGATCGCATTAACGATGTATACGTTGTCTATCTTTCTATTTAAATTATCATTACCTGTATTTGCATTGTTACTTATCGTGATGCTCATCTGGAATATATTTGAATGGAGTACGAACCCTGCAATTCAAATCGGGATTATTAAACAGGTTAAAGGAGATTCCAGCAGTATTATGGCGTGGAATATGAGTGCGCTCAATGCTGGTATAGGATTTGGTGCACTTATTGGAGGCATCATTATCAATAATTTTGATGTTGCGATTACACCTTATGTTTCAATATGTTTAGCAGTGATTTGTATCGTACTCGCCTATACTATCAAAAGATAAAAAGTGCTGAACCCATAGGTTCAGCACTTTTATTTATTCTATTTCAGTTTATCCTGAATGATACCAATTGCACCGAGGTACCCATATATAACGATCGAACGTTCCATACTGCTCCCTTACTTCCATAAATACCTGTACATTACTCATTATACTGCGTACTTTCAAACGATTACGTATCATTCTTACGATTTCCACTAATATTACTAGATAGTTATCAGAATCGTGTTACAGCTCATTTAAAGTTTCGTAAATGTTTACCAATACTTTATAAATATTCTTCCTCTCACTATGCAAAGGCTTACAATTCATATTATAATTGGATTTGTACTTCACAATAAGATAAGGAGGTTCATTGTTGGAACAGTTAAAGATTAAATCCCACAAATATCCACATCGACCTCACATCGAGGTAGAAGGTACCCTGATAAAAGAAACAGATGAATACTTTCTTGTCATCTGTGATGAAACGACAATACTCCGACACTTTATTAGAAATATTGATATTCCATTGCAATATGAAACGCTCCATTTTCTTTCAAAAATCCACGGATATTCTGTTTCTATCGCTTTAGATAAGACTTATCAGCCGGTCAAGATATTTTGTAACATTTCTTCTCCTTGTGAGCGCGATACAGATGGGAACATTGTTTATCTAGACTTAGATCTAGACTATGTGAAGACAGATAGTGACGAATGGATCCTTAGAAATAACGATATGTTCCTGGAAAATAGTGCAAAGTTCAACTATCCATTTCAACTGACAAATTTCGCACTCGTTTCTTTACAAGAACTGAAAAATAATATTGAAGCAGATAAATTTCCTTTCAATGTACAAAATTTCAATGACTATATAAAATAAAGCACCACCCCCGGTCTGGTATAAGGGTGGTGCTTTTATATATGAATAAACTGCGCTCCGATTCACAGCAAATTCTAAGAGTAAATTTCACTACCTTGTGCTTTGAATTTATCAGCCATTTCCTGCATTCCTTTATCTTTACGTAAATCATGAGAAATACGCATCGAACAGAATTTAGGTCCGCACATACTACAGAAGTGTGCGACTTTCGCCGCTTCAGCAGGTAGTGTTTCATCATGATATTCCTTCGCACGTTCTGGATCTAGTGACAAATTAAACTGATCGATCCAGCGAAATTCAAAGCGTGCCTTACTAATAGCATTATCTCGTTCATCAGCACCTGGTAAGCCTTTCGCAAGATCCGCTGCATGTGCAGCAATCTTATATGTTACAACACCTGTTCTTACATCATCTTTATTTGGTAGTCCGAGATGTTCTTTCGGTGTAACATAGCATAGCATCGCTGTTCCGTATGAACCGATGTTTGCAGCGCCAATCGCTGATGTAATATGGTCATATGCAGGTGCAATATCTGTCGTCAATGGTCCTAACGTATAGAATGGTGCTTCATTACAATAGAAATCTGCAAGTTCCTGATTCTCTTTGATCTTATGAAGCGGCACATGTCCTGGTCCTTCTATCATCACTTGAACGTCATGTGCCCAGGCAACCTTTGTTAGTTCACCAAGCGTCTTCAGTTCCGCCAACTGACTTTCATCGTTCGCATCATAAATTGAACCTGGTCTTAAACCATCACCAAGTGATACAGCAATGTCATAATTCTTTAAGATTTCACAAATTTCTTCAAAGTGTGTGTATAAGAAGCTTTCTTCATGATGAGCTAAACACCACTGTGCCATAATCGAACCTCCACGTGACACGATACCAGTCAGACGATTTACTGTCATCGGCACATACCTTAACAATACACCCGCATGAATTGTAAAGTAGTCTACGCCTTGTTCAGCTTGTTCAATCAACGTATCTCGATACACTTCCCACGTTAAATCTTCAGCAATGCCATCCACTTTTTCTAATGCTTGATAAATAGGTACTGTTCCAACAGGTACCGGTGAATTTCTGAGTAAATATTCACGTGTCGCATGAATATTCTTACCTGTAGATAAATCCATAATCGTATCGGCTCCCCAATGTGTCGCCCACACCATCTTTTCAATCTCATCTTCGATAGATGATGATACTGCAGAGTTTCCGATATTCGCATTAACCTTCACTTTAAAGTTCTTACCAATAATCATCGGTTCAGATTCTGGATGATTAATATTGTTCGGAATAATTGCTCGCCCTCTTGCAATCTCACTACGTACAAATTCAGGGTCGACGTTCTCACGAATCGCGACAAATTTCATCTCTTTCGTAATGATTCCTTGCTTTGCATAATGCATCTGTGTCACGTTTTTGCCATCACGCGCACGTTTTGGATCATACTTAAATGGCGTCTCTACAAACTTATTATGCGTGATATCTTTAAAACCATTATCAACCGCAAGTACTCTGCGTCCTGTATATTGTTCTACATCGTCACGGCTATCAATCCATCGTTCACGTAATTTAGGAATACCGCGCTCAACATCAATATTATATGCATCATCGTGATATACACCACCCGTATCGTAGACAACAACTGGTGCATTGGAAGTAGTGCCTTGATCTGTCACAGTATCCGTTAATGTAATTTCACGGAAAGGTACTTTAATATCCGTATCCTCGCCCTTACCCGCTCTAAAGATTCTCTTACTTGCTGGAAATGACTTCTTCAAATTTACCATACAAAAAAACCTCCTAGTTAGATTCATTACTAGGAGGTGAAGTTTCACGACAAAAAAATATCATAAGTATACACGCTCGCTTCCCTACGCTGGTATTAACCAAACAGGTTCAAAGAGTCAAGGATATTCCTTTCTCAGCTCATAAGAGCTCCCCTAGCAATCGTCTTATTAAGTTGTACACATAAACAATACCACTGATTTGTTCATGTTGCAAATATTAATTAAACCAGCTACGCACGAGCTTCTCTACTTCTTTCGTTTCATCGATCAATGATTTCATCATATCGATATCAGCTTTATCACCAAGAAGATCTTCAACGGCTTTTGTATCCAATACACGTTTCACTGCATCTGCAATGAAAGGCTCTTCTGTATGTGTAGCTTGCGCGTTGCTTGTCTGTTCATTGCTTTCAGTATGCACATCTTCTGCAAATTTCGATTCTAATTGCTTAGGGTTATTAAATGCCTCAATAACCTCCATCAGTGCAATACGCAGATCATTATATTCTTTGATATTCTTAAGATCATTCAAACGTTGTTTCACTTGTTCATTCTGCTTTAAATATTTCACTGATTGAACGGCACCAAAACCAACCGCGCCGACAACGATTCCACGTTTAATCCATTTGTTCATCGTAATTCCTCCATTAAGTCAATTACCTTTATTATACGTTAAGTCATTGAATTATACATCTTTTGTGCATGTTCAAAATAATATAGAGAGGGCTATGCCCCCTCTATCTACAATATCAGCAAATATGGATGCTCGATAAATGTTTTAATACGACTCAAGAATTCCGCTCCATCTGCACCATCTATAACTTGATGATCAATAGTGAGACTCAGAGGTAACATCTTTTTCTCATACGGTTTGCCGTCTTTTAATGCTACTTCACTTTGTAATGAACCAACCCCTAGTATCCCAACTTCCGGTGCGTTAAGTACCGGTGTAAAGTATTCTATACCGCCTGCACCGATATTTGTGATGGTAAATGTTCCATCCTTCATTGCACCTTGAGACAACTCTCCATTTCTCGCCGCAGCAGATAAAGTTTCGATGGCACTTGAAATTTCACCTATAGATTTACTTTCAGCGTTATGGATCACTGGAACCATCAGTCCATCTTCCAGACTTGTTGCAATTCCAATATTCACATCTTTATGATGGTATAACTTCTCATCACTGTAAGTTGCATTCATTCTTGCATCATCTTTAAGTACTAATGCAACGGCTTTTGTAATCAGTGCAGTAACTGTTACTTTAATATCTAATTCATTGTTGCTAACCTCTTTTTTTAACTTCTTATTAAATTTCAGCAACGCATCTGCTTCTACTTTTTGGTGCAACGTTAATTGTGCGGTTGACTGTAAACTATGCATCATGTTATCAGCAATCGCACGTCTCATATTCGATAATGGCTTGCCTTCTGCCGTTACTTGAGTAGCTTCAGTAGACTCAGTCGTCGAACTTACTTTTACGTGATCAATTGCTTTTTCTATATCTCTCTTTGTGATTCTGCCATTACCGCCAGTCCCTGTAACCTCTTCAATTGAGATGTCATTGCTTTCAGCTATTCTACGGGCAAGTGGGGTAATAAAGATTCGGTTGCTTTCAGAGTTACTTTGTGATGTAGGAGTGTCCTCATCGCGTGCTTTCTTATTCAATTCATCCTCATGACTTCTATTAAAGCTAGGAGATTTCTCGGCCGCATCCTTTATTGCGGCTCTTTCATTCGTTTCTTCACCTGATTCACTTATCGCTTCATCATCAGTCGATTGATTTGAACGTTCAGGAGACTGGTTATCCTCTAATGAGTCTCCAACCAATCCCATCTGTTCTCCAACTTTAGCTCTGCCTCCAGCTTCCACTGTAATTTCTGTTAAAATCCCATCTTCAGGTGCTTCAACATCTAAAGTTAGTTTTTCAGAAGCAATCATACAGACCGCTTCACCCTTTTTCACTTCATCTCCGACTGATTTGTACCACTCATCTATAGTACCTTCTGTCATTGTCATTCCTAATTTCGGCATATTTATTCTTGAACTCATGAATCACACCTCACTTTCTTAAGTCTTGAATTATTTCATCTGCTTCTTCTAGAACACGTTCTTTACTTGGAATATATAGTTTCTCTAAATTTGATGCAAATGGCACTGGTGTCGCAGGTGCAGTAATTACTTTGACAGGTCCGTCTAAATAATCAAAAGCTTTATCGCCGACGACAGCTGAAATACTGTGCCCTGTACTACTCTGAGGATTTGCTTCATCAATCACGATAAGGCGGTTCGTTTTCTTCACGGAGTTAAGTACTGTTTCTTGATCCCATGGAGAAACAGTAACTAAATCAATAACTTCGACTGAAATATCTGCAGCTTCCAGTTCATCTGCAACTTCTAGAGCAATTTGGACCATCTTACCGATTGCAACAATCGACAAGTCTTCTCCTTCTCTAATAATCTTCGCTTTACCAATTTCCACTGTATAATATTCTTCAGGCACATCACCTTTCATGCCATATAAAGTTTTATCTTCAGAAAATACGACGAGGTTATCATCTTCTACTGCAGCTAAAAGTAAGCCTTTCGCATCATAAGGATTTGATGGCACCACAACTTTTATTCCAGGTATCGCACCAAACATTCCGTATAATGATTGACTGTGTTGAGCAGCAGCAGAAGCGCCTGCACCATGAACGGTTCTCAAAGTCATCGGAATCTTAGCTTTGCCACCAAACATATAACGCATCTTTGACCCTTGGTTCAGAAGTGCATCTAACGCATATCCGATGAAATCATTAAACATCAGTTCAACAATCGGTCTCAGCCCTGTAGCTGCTGCACCAACTCCTGCACCCACATAGTTCTGTTCTGCAATTGGTGTATCAATAACCCTCTCACGTCCATACTTACCGACAATACCTTTCGTTAAACCGAATACACCTCCCCAAGCTTCATCGCCTTCAAGATGTTCAATCGTATTCCCACCGGCAACGTCTTCACCTAACAGAATGACTGTTTCATCTTTCTCCATCGCTTGATCAATAGCTTCAGTTACTGCAGCCATATAAGTAATTTCTCTACTCATTATTATTCCTCCTTAATCTGCATAAACATCTTCAAGTAAAGATGCTTCATCTGGTAATGGACTATTTTCTGCAAATTCAACCGCTTCTTTTATTAACGCTTTTGCTTCGTCTTCAATTTTTTTGGCTTCCTCTTCAGTAAACCACTGCGCTTCAAGTGCCTTATCTTTAAAAATCGTAATCGGATCTACTTCACGTAATTCATCTTTATCCGATTTATAACTTTGGTTATCCCCTTCAAAATGTCCATAATTTCTATATGTTTTACATTCAATCAATGTTGGGCCTTCACCTGCTTTTGCTCTTTTCACCGCTTCTATCATTTTTTCATTGACAGCAGTTACATCTTTACCATCCACTAGATGACCCGGCATATTATATGCTGACGCTCTTTCCGCAATTGTTTCTGAAGCAGAAGCATAACTATGAGGGGTTGCTTCGCCAAATCCATTATTTTCACAGATAAAGATAACAGGTAAGTTTAAAATCGATGCGAAGTTAAGCCCTTCATGGAAAGTACCTTCGTTAGATGCACCATCTCCAAAGAAACATACTGCAACAGCATCTTGCTTTAACGTTTTTATCGATAATGCTGCGCCATTTGCTAATGGGAATCCTGCACCTACAATACCATTTGCACCAAGTATTCCTTTTTCAACTTCAGCAATATGCATAGACCCCCCTTTCCCTTTGTTCAGGCCATCTTTGCGTCCATATATTTCCGCCATCATTCCGAGAATATCACAGTCTTTTGCAATCGCATGACCATGTCCTCTGTGTGTACTCGTGATGTAGTCATCATCCGTTAATTCTGCACAAGCGCCTACTGCTACTGCTTCTTCACCGGCATACAAGTGAACAAATCCAGGGATTTCCCCTGTTAAGAATATTCTATGCACTTCATCCTCAAATTCACGGATTTCATTCATTTTACGATAAACCCATAATGCTTTTTCTTTTTCCATAATTAACTCCTCCTACTTAAGGTTTATGAATTGCTAAATCAAAATAATCTAGACTCGCTTCTCCAATAGATTCTGAAACTGTTGGATGTGCAAATATTTGATCTTTCATTTCAAATACCGTACCTTCTGATTCTTTCACTGCGAGTATGGTACTGATTAATTCGGTCGCATGCGGACCACAGATGACAGCCCCTAGAATTTCTCCATACTTTTGCTCACTGATAATCTTTACAAAGCCCTGCGTATCGCCATAAGCCATTGCTTTACCATTTCCTGAGAGATCATATTGATAAACATGTGCATCAAAGCCTTGGTTAAGTGCTGTTTCTAAATCCATACCAAATGAAGCTATTTCTGGTGTCGTATAGACACATCGCGGTACTGCGTTACTATCACCAGATTTAAATGGTTCTTTACAGATATGGGCTGCTGCAATGGTACCTTCATGGCTAGCTACATGTGCTAACTGCAATCCTAGTACGATATCTCCAATTGCATATATATGTTTTATACTTGTTTGCATGTTTTCATTAACTTCAACAAACTTTTGATTTTCACTTAAAGCTACGTTTAATTTCTTTGCGAGTTCTAAATTATTCTTTCTACCTGTTGCAATTAATACTTTGTCAAAAGGTATCGTCTTATCTTGAAGTTTAAGCATTCCTTTTTCGATTTTTTTAATCGAAGCATGCTCAATGATATGGACGCCTTGGTCTTTTAAGTGATTTCTCACAAGATCACGCGCCGCTTTATCTTCCGTTAACAAAATTTCTTCAGCCACTTCAACCACTGTAACTTCAACATCAAATGATGCAAAAGCTTGTGCCATTTCAACACCAATGACACCACCACCAATGATAACCATTTTGTCCGGTAGTTCAGTCCATTGGAATATTGTATCTGTCGTATCAAACTCTATTTCATCAATACCTGCTATTTTAGGAACAAATGGTTTTGAACCTGTTGCTAAAATAATTTGCGATACATCATAACGATTTTCTTTCGTTAAAACTTCTGACTGCTCAATAGATTCAACATACTCATTTTTTATTGTAATATTATTTTTCTTGAGTAAGTAACCTACACCGGTAACAAGTTGATTAACGATTTCATCTTTACGTGACTTAATTACTTTGTAATCAATATTAAATCCCTTACTCATTACGCCAAATTCTTCCGAATGCTTTATAGTTTCGACGATTTCAGCAGATCTAAGTAATGATTTTGATGGTATACAGCCAACGTTTAAGCATGTACCACCGAGATTGTTTGCTTCAAAGAGCACAACTTTCTTACCGTACTGAGCTAAACGAATCGCTGCGACATATCCACCAGGGCCACCACCGATTACTGCAACATCGTATTTTTCCTTCAACCTTAACACCCTCTTTCCGATACATTATTTTATACAGTTCAATTCTACACCTAAAAGTAAGCGTTTTCAATTAATTGTTCAGAATATTTAGTTAAATTTTTGTGAATAAAAAAGAACGCCTTATAACGGCGTTCTTTGAGAAATCCATCTTATATCATTATATTTCGTGATATTACTCACACAATTAACATCGGTATAACAATACTCGCAAGTATTGCGGTCCCAATCATCGTTACAAGTGCGATACCACCTTCTTCTTTGCTAAGTGCCATTGATGTGTTTGTACCAAATACATGTGCAACCGCGGCCATGGCGACACCACGTGCTACAAAGTGATCAATTTTCATCCACTTCATCACCTTATGCCCGAAACTAAATCCAATGCAGCCACTAATAATCACAGCAATGGATGTTAACGCTACGCTACCATTAGTAGAAGATGCAATATTCATCGCAACAGGCAATGTCACATTTTTTTCCCATAGTGAATGCACAAGTGTCTTATCTAGTGGCAATACCATAGCAAGCAAATACGTTGCTAAAAGCGATACCATAAGCCCCATAGTGAAGCCTGCTACAATGAAGTGGAGATATTTTACTACTACTTTTCTCATTTGATAGAGCGGCAATGCGAAAGCTACAATTGCAGGTCCTAATAGAAAATTGAAAATCGCAGTCGCATGTTGATACTCTTTATAAGGAATATGAAAACCAATAAGTATGATTATCATCAACCCGCTTACTGTGAAGATAGGCAATGTCCATACTTTAGGATAACGTTTGTTCAGTGCAACCGCTCCTGTAAATAATATTATAGTAAGAAATAATAAACTTAATGTTTCTATCATAGAGATTCTCCTCTTTTCTTCTTATAGTTAACCGCCATTTGTGTAAACCATCCTGTCATAAAGAAGATAATAAGCGAAGAAAGTACCAGATCAAACATTAGAAATAAACCACTCTTCATAAAAAGTGGACCATAGTTCATAAGCGCTACTAATGTTGGTACAAACAATATCGGCATAATCTTAAGCAGTGCATTGACACCTAAACCGAGCCATTCGGGACGAACAACCTTTATTTCCAAGGCAATAAATAAAAGAATCAATCCGATCAGACTACCTGGAATTGTGATTAATGTATGTGCGTTAACAAATTCTCCCGCCAGATAAAACAAAGTGAGCAAACTTACCTGCAGCACAACACGCAATGTCCAGTATAAATAATGATATAGCTTTTCCAATTTCTAACCTCCATCATTATTTACAATTTGTTCAGCATTCATTAAATGATGAACAAATTGTAAATAAAATAATATTTTATATTTTTTTATAATAAATGAATTTATATTTTATTATAAACCCGTCAATACTTGAAATCAAGGTATTGAAATATTTTCAGAAAAGTAAAAAAAGATTCTTTCAAGAACTGTACCTACGCTCTCGTTTTTTCAGATATGGCGTTTATCGTTGTTTTTAAGTACTATATATATAAAAGGAGAGACTAATATGTTTTATTTTCTATTTGCGCTTGCCGCAGGTATCGTCGTACCGATTCAGACAGCTGTTAATTCACGATTAAGAAGCTATGTGCTGTCACCGTTTGTTGCATCGTTTGTATCTTTTAGTGTGGGTACAATATTTTTATTCTTTATCACTTTATTTACTAAACATACTGTACTTATTCATCCTTCAATATTCATAGAGGAACCCGGATGGATATGGCTTGGGGGATTATTAGGGTTAATTGGCCTTACTGCAAATATTCTACTGTTTCCTGTGCTTGGGGGCGTGCAGACTGTCGTATTACCGATTATGGGCCAAATTATCATGAGTATCATGATTGATCACTTCGGGCTATTCCAGGCACCGATGCACCACTTGACATTGCTAAGGTGTGCTGGACTTTTAATCTTAGTCGCTGGTGTTGTAATGGTTATCGCACTACCCGAATGGTTAAGAAAACGCAAACAACAGGCCTATATGGATTTCGAAGAAGATACTAAATCAAAGTTGCCATTTCAGATTACCGGGATTGCAGGCGGCATGCTCATGGCCACTCAATCTGCAATTAATGGAAAACTCGGCAGTATATTAGCATCACCCGTACATGCAGCATTCGTTTCATTTTTAGTTGGTACCATATTTTTATTCATCATCGTAACTATTATAAGAAAGGAAATCACTCAGATTCGCTTTGCTATCGGCAAAGATAAACCGAAATGGATCTGGATAGGTGGAATACTCGGCTCTTTCTTCGTATTCGGTATGTCATATCTAGTCCCAATCATGGGCACAGGCCTCGTTGTAATTATTTGTTTATCCGGACAAATCATTTGTAGCATCCTGCTTGATTCATTTGGATGGATCGGTGCTAAACAGAAGAAAGTAACGGGGGTCCAATATCTAGGATTAGCCTTTATCTTCTTAGCTATCGTATTAATTCGTATGAATTAGAAAAATTATTTTTGATGAATGAAAATTTCACGAAAGCTTATACCTACTGTAATGGGCATCCATTTTATATGAATTTTATAATATAAATTTACTCATTTTGGATTTTTATGACTACTTTTTGTAGACAAATCTAGATATACGTTATATACTTAGTACAAATATATCGTACATATGCAAGAAACAAAGGATCTTCACATATTACCTAAGTAATCATGTAAGCCGACTATTTTTGTAATATGTGAAGTGTTTTTTCTTAAAACATTAGATATTATTTAATAATTTTTTGGAGGTCATTATTATGACACAAGGTACAGTTAAATGGTTTAACGCAGAAAAAGGTTTTGGATTCATCGAAGTTGAAGGTGGAGACGACGTATTCGCTCACTTCAGTGCTATCGAAGGAGACGGTTACAAAACTTTAGAAGAAGGTCAAGCAGTTGAATTCAATATCGAAGAAGGTCAACGTGGACCTCAAGCTGCTAACATCGTTAAATTATAATATTTAATGTTGGAAACGAGTACTCATAAGAGTACTCGTTTTTTTTTATTTTATGTATCTAAACATGATACGTAAGCCCTTTATCGCTTCTATTCAATATTTAAAAGTAATCTTTAATTGACAACATAGAATATCCGTTATATACTTAGTACAAATATATCGAACATATGCAAGAAACAAAGAACTTCACATATTACAAAGAGTAATCGTGTTTAGTCGAAACTTTTTGTAATGTGTGAAGTTTTCTTTGTAAAACATTAGATATTATTTAATAATTTTTTGGAGGTCATTATTATGACACAAGGTACAGTTAAATGGTTTAACGCAGAAAAAGGTTTTGGATTCATCGAAGTTGAAGGCGGAGACGACGTATTCGCTCACTTCAGCGCTATCGAAGGTGAAGGTTACAAATCTTTAGAAGAAGGTCAAGCAGTTGAATTCAATATCGAAGAAGGTCAACGTGGACCTCAAGCTGCTAACATCGTTAAATTATAATATTTAATGTTGGAAACAAGCACTCACAATTGTGAGTGCTTGTTTTTTTAATACCATTTTTTCTTCTTAAAATAAATCATGCACCCAATCATGATGGAAAACATGATGAATAACACAGTGAAATACCCATAATGCCACTTTAACTCCGGCATATATTCAAAGTTCATACCATATATCCCTGCGATCAGAGTAAGTGGTAGAAATACTGTAGAAACCAAGGTAAGAATTTGCATCACACGATTCATCCGATAGTTATTAAATGACTCATAGTTACTTCTGATTTCATCGGTCAGTTCATGTGCATTCTTTATCATATTCTGCTGCTTAATCACATGATCTCTAATATGGTGGATGTAATAATGATCATGTTTCGTCTGAATCAACGTATCATCAGTTTCTATCTCATCTATGAGTTCGCTCATCGGAACAATAATGCCCTTTGTCTTTATCATTTCCGAGCGTAGCTCAAATATATCATTCATAATATAGTTCTTCATGCGATCATTCGCATGTCCTTTTTCAAATTCAAGCACTTTCGTCTCTATCTCTTCAACAATCTCTGTATAAAAGTCTACAATCTTATCAAGCAACATCAGCGTTGCCGTATGTGGCGTTAAAGTGTCTGGTGCATTCTCTTCTAGCTCCTGTGCAACTGCATCCAATTCATCTAACGGCTCATTATCTTCGTCGTGATATGTAATAAGAACATTATCTTTCATGAGGATATTGATTGTCTCTGCTTCAAACGTTGACTTTTCTATTTTCTGGAATACGAGATATTCATATGTTGGAAACTTCTTATATTTTGGTCGTGATTTTTTATTGATTACTTCTTCAATCGTCAGCTCATTCAATTCAAAATGCTTTTCAAATATCAGGCGTTCTTCTTCATTCGCACCTTCAAAGTCATACCATATAAAAGATGCATCCTGTGGGATATCTTCGTCATGTTCTACTTTTTTAAGTAAATGTTCTTTGTTCTGATACATTATTGTTAGCGTCATCTCTCTCCCCCTTTAATGATAATATAGCACAAAAGAAGAGCTGATTATCTGCTCTAAAATAATTTTAGTTACCGTTAAACATCCAGCGCACCCATAACACCACACAAGAATTGCTCAGCTTGTTCTTTTCCTACTGGTAAACGATTTACTTCTGTTGCACCAAATACGTCTTCATAATATGCTAAAGCTTCTTTTGTACTTTCAAATACTAAGTATGGAATTAATCGTGTCATGATAGACTTCTAAGTGTATAGTGTAATTCCATTTAATGTAACACAATATATAATCAAATTCTTTTTCGCACATTTGTAATTATGATATCTTTACTCATATAGAAAGGAGTCCTGAGATGTCTAATCAAAATCCGATATGCAACTTATTAAATATAGATTATCCAATCATTCAAGCAGGTATGGCAGGCTCGACCACACCTGAGCTTGTAGCAGCGATCAGCAACGAAGGCGGCCTTGGTACGATTGGTGCGGGCTATATGAACCATGAACAACTGTTAACTGAAATTAATGAAGTACATCAACTAACACAAAATTCTTTTGCTGTTAATTTATTCGTTCCCGAACATCCTGATGTAGATGAAAGTGCTATTAAATTAATGCAGTCGATTTTAGAGCCGTATTACTCTAAATATAATCTCAATGTGCCAGACATAAAATCACACACATATGAATCATTTGAGCAGATGATTGATATCATTATTGAAAAGCACGTCCCTATTGTAAGCTTCACGTTCGGTATTCCAGACAACAAGATGATTTCTAAGTTACAATCCAATGATATTAAAGTTATTGGCAGCGCAGCTTCAGTCGAAGAAGCATTCCTTTGTGAACAAGCAAAAATGGATGCAGTCGTCATTCAAGGTTACGAAGCAGGTGGACATCGTGCAAATTTCAAAACGACAAACAATATCGGTCTGTTTGCCTTAATCCCACAAGTTGCTGACGTAATTAACATCCCCATCATAGCAGCTGGTGGCATAATGGATCATCGTGGAATAAATGCTGCTCTCGCACTCGGTGCATCCGGTGTTCAGATGGGTACCGCCTTTTTAACAAGTAAAGAAAGCAAGGCGCCTGTTATTCATAAAGAAGCAATATTCAATGCATCAGAAACTGATACTGTACTGACGAAAGCAATAAGCGGCAAAGAAGCCCGTGGTATCAAGAATCTCCTGATCTCTCAATTAGAAAAATTTAACGATGACATTCTACCATATCCGTATCAAAATGATTTAACAAGCTCATTAAGAAAACAAGCAGCCTTGCATTATCAAGTAGAGGATCTCCATTTATGGTGTGGACAGGCTCCTAGACTTGCAAAGAATAATACTGCTAAAGAAATATTTAGTGAAATAATAAAAAATGTATCAGCCTATTGATAGACTGATACATTTTATTATCTCACTCTAATCTTCATCTTATAAATTGGTATTCCCAGTAACGTTATAATGATCCCAACAATCGCTAACACTGGTTGTGTGAATAATGTATTCACCATTACAAATAAACCTGCAATAATTGCAACGGCTGGTATCAATGGATATAACGGAACTTTGTATGGTCGTTCCAGCTCACTTTCACGCTTTCTTAGTACAAACACTGCATAGAACGCCATCACGTAGAATGCCCAGATAACGAATACAAGCATATTAGTAATTGCATCAAACGAGCGTGAAGTAATCATGATTGCTCCAATAATAACTTGTACCAGTCCACTGAACCAAGGAATGCCTGCCGTTGTCACTTTCATAAATGATTCTTTAAATGGCAGGATGTTCTTCTCTGCCATAGCATAAGGTAGACGCATTCCTGTCATTGTATAGCCATTTAATGCACCGTAAACTGAAATTAATATACCAATCGTAACGAGTTTTCCACCCATATCTCCTAATAAAATTTCTGATGCATCTGTAGCTGCACTTAAATTCCCTTTAAGTTCATCAATCGGCAATGTATATAAGAACGTTGCGTTAATTAATAAATAAATTACAGTAACTAATCCTAACCCTAGAACAATTGCAAGCGGCAAGTCACGCTTTGGATTCTTCATTTCCCCGGCAATATTACCGACATGAATCCAGCCATCATACGCAAACATCGTTGCAAGTAACCCTGCACCAATCGCTGTAAAGAAGTTAATTCCCGTATCTCCGGTGTTCGGTGCAAGCGATACTTCAACGTCTCCAGTATTCATCAAACCGAATATAATGATAACGATCAAGGGAATAAGTTTAACCACTAGCGTTACAGACTGCAGAATACCACCTGCCTTAGATCCGATAATATTGATCAGGTAAATCGAAGCCACTGCAATAAATGCAACTGGCACAATCCACCCGTCTTTAAGATGTAATAAGTTGAGTACTTGTTCTGAAAATACAATTGCCTGTGCTGCAATCATCGCTGGAAAGTAGATAAAACTTTGTGCCCATCCTGCCAAAAACCCTGAAAATTTGCCATAAGTATATTCTATATATGTTGTCAATCCACCGTTCCTTGGAATTGCAGCTGCAAGCTCTGCGACTGTAAGGCCAGCGCAGATTGTAATCAATCCTCCTAGCAGCCATACAAGCAAAGTCATTCCTGGTGTTCCTGTCACTTCTGTTATATTGGATACTTTAAAGAAAACACCTGAACCGATAACAGTTCCCATAACGAGTGCAAGTGCCGGAAAGAATCCAATATTTTTTTGAATTATATTTTTATTTTCCATAACATCCTCCTTTTTGAGCATTTATCATGATAGCATATTCTTGCTTTAAATTGTTAAAAGCGCAGCAATAAATTTGCTGCGCTTAACAATAGCGGTTTATTTTTTATTTAAATATTTCTCGATATAAAACGCAGATTCTTCAATCGACTTAAATTCCGTATTAATTACCGTTGCATTCAGACGATTAAACACTTCTTCTGCGTAACTTAACTCCTCTTTAATACGACGCAGATTATTGTATTCTGCTTGACCTGTCAGCCCAAGAATTTTCACGCGTTCAGTACGGATGTTCATAATATATTCGGGACTTGCGGTAAGACCAATCACTTTTAAGTTTTTCTCTTGAAATACTGATTCTGGGATTGGTGATTCCGGCACGAGCGGGATGTTGGCAATTTTGTACCCTTTATTTGCTAAGTACATACTGAGTGGTGTCTTTGATGTTCTTGATACCCCTATAATCAATGCATCCGCTTCACTTAAATTATTAAAGTTCTTACCATCATCATATTTCACCGAATACTCAATCGCTTCAATACGCTTAAAGTAATCGCTATCCAACTTACGTAATGCACCACTTTCATGTCTTGCTTCCATATCCGTATGATGCTCAATCACCTTAATCATACCTGTCATATAATCAATATATGATAATCCAACTTCTTCAGCATACGCTTTACCTATTTCATTAAAGCCCGGATTAACAAGTGTTGTAACAACAATTGCATTTTTATCATGCGCGAGTTCCAATATATTTCTAAACGCTTCTTCATCCTTTACAAACGAGAACTTCTTGACTGTGACAGAAGTTAATTTAGGAAATTGGGACAATGTTGCATGGAGCATTCTATCCGCTGTTTCACCGATAGAATCAGAAACAATATAAATCAATAGATCGTCTTCTTCATACTTACTCAAATGTACTGCCTCCCGATATTATTCCACCTGACTTTGAGCTGTTGCAAGAATTGCACCTGGCACACGGAATGGTGAACATGATACATAATCAATATCCAAGCCATTAAAGAAATGGATTGATTTAGGATCTCCACCTAGCTCACCACAGACACCAATCTTAATCGATGGATTTGCTGATTTCGCACTTTCAACTGCAATCTTGATTAATTGTCCCATACCTTCTACATCTAATGTTTGGAAAGGATCGACGCTAAGAATTTCACGGTTGATATATTCATTAATAAACTTACCTGCATCATCACGAGAGAAACCATATGTTAATTGTGCTAGATCGTTTGTACCAAAACTAAAGAATTCTGAGTGCTCAGCAAGTTCGCCTGCAACTAAACATGCACGTGGTGTTTCAATCATTGTACCAATTAGGTAGTCAACTTGTACACCTTTTGCATCCATGATTTCCTGAGCTTTATTCTTTACGACATCTTTTAGGATAACAAATTCTTGTGATGTTGAAACTAACGGAATCATGATTTCCGGTTTCGTTTCAATCCCTTTTTGTTTTAGATTAAGCACAGCTGTAATAATTGCTTCAGTCTGCATTTCATATAACTCAGGATAAGTAATTGCTAATCTACAACCTCGGTGACCGAGCATTGGGTTGAATTCATGTAATTCACTGATTCGTTTTTCCAGGAAGTCTGTCGTTACACCTAACTGATCTGCAACTGCTTTAACTTCCTCTCCACCTTTCGGTAAGAACTCATGTAATGGTGGATCTAATAGACGGACGATTGACGGACGGTCCCCAGATAAATTGAAGATGCCTTCAAAGTCTTCTGTTTGATACACTTTAATTTTATTTAATGCTTCTACACGCTCTTCGTATGTAGATGCTAAGATGAAACGTCTCATTTCGACTAAGCGCTCTTCACCAAAGAACATATGTTCAGTACGTACTAAACCGATACCTTTAGCGTTAAATGAATAGCCCGCTTTAATATCGCCTTCAGTTTCAGCATTCATACGTACAGATAAACGTGCGATTTCTTCTGCCCAGCTCATAAATTCTTCAAAGACATCACTTGCTTCAGCTTTCGTCGTTTCAATTTCACCGATATATACAGCACCCGTTGACCCGTTAACTGAGATCACATCACCTTCAGATAGCGTTTTACCAGCATATTTTACGTATTTTTCTTTCGTATTAATTTCAAGATCTGAACATCCAGTTACACAGCATTTCCCCATTCCACGGGCAACTACAGCAGCGTGACTTGTCATACCTCCATGTGTCGTTACAATCGCTTCAGCTGCAATCATACCTTCAATATCCTCTGGAGAAGTTTCAGGACGAACTAATATAACTTTTTCACCAGCCTCAGCTTTCGCTTTTGCATCTAATGCTGAGAAGACGATAATACCTGTTGCAGCACCAGGAGAAGCTGGCAAACCTTTATCTGATACTAATTCTGCATCTTTTAATGCATCTTCATTAAAGTTAGGATGTAACAGCTGGTCTATTGATTTCACATCTACCATTGCAACGGCATCTTCTTTAGAAATGACACCTTCATGTACCATGTCTACAGCGATGTTAATCGCAGCTTTTGCTGTACGTTTACCATTTCTCGTCTGTAAAATGAATAATCTTTCGTTTTCAATGGTAAACTCAATATCCTGCATATCTTTGTAATGCGCTTCTAATTTCTTCGTGACATCAACAAATGCCTGATACACTTGTGGCATCTGCTCGTTTAATGTTTCAATCTCTTTCGGTGTACGGATTCCCGCAACAACGTCTTCACCTTGTGCATTGAGTAAGTACTCACCGTATAGCTTATGTTCACCTGTCGCTGGATTACGAGTAAAGGCTACACCTGTACCTGAACGGTCTCCACTGTTTCCGAAGACCATTTCCTGAACGTTTACCGCTGTACCGATATCATGAGGAATTTCATTTAAGTCACGATAAATACGCGCACGATCATTATTCCATGACTTGAATACCGCTTCAATCGCTTCTGTCAACTGTTTAAACGGCTCTTGTGGGAAAGGCTTATACGCTTCTTCAACGTAAATTTCTTTATATTTCTCGACAATCACCTTTAAATCTTCAGCAGGAATATCTGCATCGATCTGATGGCCTTTTTCTTTTTTGAATGATTCAAAGAAACCTTCAAAGGCCTCCATCGGGATATTGTATACAACACTACCGAACATCTGTAGCAAACGACGGTAGCAATCATACGCAAAGCGTGCATCGTTCGTCACTTGAGCTAAACTTTCAACATTTTCGTCGTTTAACCCTAAATTTAAAATTGTATCCATCATACCTGGCATCGAAATCTTCGCACCACTACGTACAGATACGAGTAATAAATTTTCTTTAGAAGAGAAAGCCTTACCTGTCTTATCTTCTAAACCTTTAATATATGTCTTTAATTCATTTGATAAACCATCTGTTAACTGCTCACCTTGTGCAAGATATTCAATACAGGCTTCAGTCGTAATCGTGAAACCATTAGGAACAGGTAAACCGAGGCGCATCATCTCAGAAAGATTCGCACCCTTACCACCTAATAAGTCCTTCATATCTTGTGTACCTTCTTCAAAAGCATAGATCTTTTTATTCAAATCATTCACCTCATATAATTAATGTGTTATACCATTCGCTTTAATAGGTCATACTAATACAATAATTAGTATGTCACATTAAAAAGAAAATGACAATCATAAATTGATAACTCATCAATTATATATGTTAGGATGAGATTAAAAGATACCGGAGGCTTCATTATGGAATGTCATCATAATTATGAATTATGCGTGCAGAGAGTACCTATATTCAATCATCTTGACGAAGAGACGATGCAGCTTATTTTCAACAAGATTATGCAACGATCTTTTGCTAAAAAAGAACATCTCTATTTAGCTGGAGATACAATCGATTCTCTCTATGTTGTGCATAAAGGGCGTGTCAGAATTTATAAACTCAATGAAAACGGTGAAGAACAGCTGATTAGAATACTTTCTCACGGTGACTATACGGGAGAAATATCATTATTCAATCCTTCTTTGAACAACACATCTTACGCTGAAGTCTTAGAAGATGCTGAAATCTGTATTATAAAAAGAGAGGATATATATCAATTAATGCACACATATCCTAGCATCAGCATTACCTTTATCGAAACATTTGCAAAACGTCTGTCAGAATCTGAAACGCAGACAACGAATATTTCATTACTGGATAGCCGTTCTAAACTAATGATGTATATCGAAAACTATCGTGAGGAGAATATGCTGAACTTATCTTTAACGAAAAAGCATATTGCGTCTTATTTAAGTATGCAGCCTGAAACATTAAATCGTACTTTCAATAAATTAGAAGAAGAACAGATTATAAAGAAGATTAATCATAAAACATATCGAATTCTTCAGGAAAACCTCAATAAATTGATCTAAGTCAATTTATTAAAGTGGAATCTCCCTTATCATAATATGTGAAAGGACAACACATATTACGAAAGGAGCAGAGACAATGAAGAAGTGGATTTATCAGAACGTAAACACATTGACACTGATTACATTTATATTTCTTATATCTGGATTATTATTAAAATGGACAGATGTACAAAGCTTTAGCAACGCTTTCCTTATTATCGCAACATTAATCGCCATGATGCCAATCGCATTAAAAGCATGGCAATCACTTATGCTGAAAGTCTTCTCCATTGAACTACTTGTAACGCTTGCAGTTATCGGCGCACTATATATTCATGAATATACTGAATCAGCTGTTGTAACATTCCTATTCTTATTCGGAAGTTATCTTGAAGCAAGAACGCTTAAGATTACACGTAATTCAATTAGCAAACTTGTTGATATGGCACCACAAGATGCAAACCGATTAAGAGACGGAGAAATTGAAAAAGTCGATATTGACGATATTAATATTGGTGACACAGTCGTCGTATATTCTGGCGGGACTGTGCCAGTGGATGGTTATATCATTAAAGGAAAGGCTCATATTATTGAAGCATCCATAACAGGAGAGTCACACCCAGTATCAAAGAAAGAAAATGACAAAGTTTACAGCAGTACCATTATTGATACTGGATATATTGAAGTATTCACTGAAAAAGTAGATGAAGACACGACGTTCGCAAAAATTATAGAACTCGTAGAAGAAGCACAAGATGCAAGATCACCAGCAGAGAAGTTTCTGAATAGATTTGCAAAATGGTACACACCAAGTATTGCAATACTATCATTAATCGTCTGGCTTATCACACGCGATCTTCACCTGGCTATTACGTTTCTAGTCATTGCATGTCCAGGAGCACTCGTTATTGGCGCCCCTGTTGCAAATGTCGCTGGAATTGGAAATGGCGCTAAAAATGGTGTGCTCATTAAAGGTGGAGAAGTGATCGATGCATTATCAAAAGTAGACACACTTGTCTTCGATAAAACTGGTACGTTAACGAAAGGTCGTCCAGAAGTAACTTCTGTTAAATTTGACACGACACACTTTACAGAACAAGAAATATTATCTCTCGTCGGCCAAATCGAAATGACCTCTGAACATCATCTTGGTAAGGCAGTCGTGGAATACGTAAAAGCACGAGTAGCTTTCGACCAATCCGAAATGATTACAACAAAAACAGTTAAAGGACAAGGGATTAAAGGTAAAATCCACCATCACACTGTATTAATAGGAAATCGTAAACTATTGCAGACCCATCATATTACGATACAAGAACAATACGAACAACAGGCGAAACAATTAGAAACGTCAGGTAATACTGTTACATTTATCGCAATCGATAAGACATTTACTGGCATTATCGCGATTGCTGACGCGATCCGCTCAGATGCAGTAGAAGCACTTCAAACAATGCGCGATAACGGAATTAAAGAAATCATCATGCTTACAGGAGATAACGCAAGAACTGCGCACACTGTAAGCCAGCAATTAAGTCTGGATACGTATCAAGCTGAAATGATGCCGGATGATAAATTGAAACACATTCAATTACTGCAGCAGCAAGGTAAAAAAGTTGCAATGGCCGGTGATGGCATCAATGATGCGCCAGCAATTGCAATCGCAGATGTAGGACTGGCTATGGGGAAAGGCGGAACAGATATCTCTATGGAGACCGCAGATCTCGTTCTGATGAACGACTCATTGACACAATATGCACATGCAATTAATCTTGCAAGAAAAACAATGCGCATATTAAAACAAAACATCGCAATCGCACTTATTACAGTAATCTTACTGCTCATCGGTATAATCATGGGCGGTGTAAACTTAGCGATAGGTATGTTCGCTCATGAAGTAAGTGTGCTGCTTGTTATACTAAACGCGATGAGATTAATTCAATTTAAATCAAAAAAATAATCTTAGGAGGAAATCATTATGAAACAATTAACATTACAACTCGAAACATTAACTTGTCCATCTTGCTTAGCATCTATCGAAGGATTGCTGAAGAATATTAAAGGTGTTGAAGCACCGAAAGTATTATTTAACGCAAGTAAAGCGAAGATGCAATTTGATCCAGCAATCGTTGAACCCGAAGAGGTTCAGCAAGCAATAGAAAAACTTGGATACGAAGTATTAAAAGTATCAGTTAAATAACAATTTAGGAACGTGCAGACGAAATGACTTCAAATTTCTGCACGTTTCTTTTTTGCTCATAATAATGAGGTGCTGCACGTTCCAGGACGCGTGCGTGCAGAAATTTTCCAAACAAAAATACCAGCACGCGGCTGGCATTATTCGTTAATAATATTATAATATTTTCTGCTCGTAATTAAGTACATCAAGCCATAAACTAGCATGATAACCATGGTCACGCCGATATAACTTGTAATAAACATCCATCTATCACGAATACCAAGTACCCCTAGCAGATTATAAATTATTTTTGATGCAAATAGTGTATGCACTAATGTCACTATAATAGGAAGTCCAAACACCCAGAATATTTGTTTATGAATTGTCGATCTAATCAATTCATCAGGCAATCCAACTTTCTTCATAATACTATAATTACGTTTATCTTCATAACCTTCAGATAACTGCTTATAATATAATACTAAGAAAATACCTGTCAATAGTACAATTGACACTACAATTCCAATAAATATAAGCCCTCCATTAAGCTCAAAAATCATCTTCTTAATCTCTGACTTACTTTCAATTTGTGTTCCAATCTTTTTCTGTATTTCAGAAATATGTTTCTTAAACTCTTTCTCACCCTTTATAATATTGAACTCCATGCTTGTAGTGATTTCTGAAGGCATCGCTTTCTCTTTATTCGGATCATAAGATTTGTAATGTTGCCTTATTTGTTCAAATACAGATTTATCTTTAACGACAATGTAAAGTGCATCTATCGCTAGCTGGTTACCCAGATAATCTTTATCGCTATACACAACTTTAGTTGATTTTTCTGCAAGATTAACTTCTTGATACCCTTTAAATCGACTTGTGTTTGCACTTAATATGACTTCATCACCTTTGATTTGAAGATGATCATCATGCAATTGATTATGATCTTTCACTGTTGTTACTACAGCGTAGATCATCGTTTTTGCATCTGCACTTCTTGCATTATCAGGCAACTTCTTCAAGTTTCCTTCTATGTTCTGTAGCGGGAAAAATATAGTGTCCCCTTGTCGGTAATAATCAACTTGTGCATAACGATTAATTTCATTTTTAACTGTCTGAACATCTGTATTACTGTAAATATCGATATGGTAATCCTGATTCAACCTTCCTGACACCTGACTCTCCATCCCTCTATATGCGGTCAGTGTCATACCCAGCGTTACAACCAAAAATGTCACAAGCATCGTAATACTTGCCAATCCAATCGCATTCTTTTTCATACGAGAGATCAACCCAGAAATAGAAAAGAAGTGCTTCGGTTGATAATAGATTCTCTCTTCTTTCTTTAATAATTGTAAAATGATGATTGTTAATGACATAAAGAGTAAATATGTTCCTATCATGACAGCGAGTACTGCAAAAAATATTGTCTGAAAAGATGACAATATACCTTCAACAGTCATCGCTCGATAATATCCGTAACTCAAAAATATACTTCCGAATATAAAACAAAGTACGGTAAACCATTTTCGCGTCTTCTCCTCTCCTGCTTTTTGAGAACGCATCAACTGTACTGGACTTTGTATTGTAATCATTATATGATTCAGTATAAAAAGAAGGATATATACGCATAATATCATCACACTTATAACAATTGCAGCTTTCACATCGAATGGATAGTTCATCAACGTAATACCTGAACCTTTTACCAGTTTGTTCAGAATTAAAAATACAAGATTCCCGAACAAGTAACCGCCCACGATACTGATAAATCCAATTAAGACCATCTGGATGATCATTTCTAAGCAGATCATCAATCGAATATGTTTTTTCTCTAATCCTAAAATCATATGAAGTGCAAATTCCTGCTTACGTTGTTTCATCACGAAATGATTTGCATAGATCACGAATATAACTGTCAGTATTCCAGCAATGATATTCGCATAAGAAATAAGCATCGGCAAGGTCTCATGTCTTTTTTGTATATAATCATTATTAATGAGTGACACCATAATATATTCCAGACCAAACATTACGCCGGCAGCCAGAATAAAAGGAGCAATTATACTTCTTAGCATATTGAAATTCTTAACGACGAGCTTCCAAATTAATTTAAACGTCATTTTATACACCTCTTTCTGATAACACTGCCAAACTATCAGATATACGTTTTTGAAATTCTGCTTGCGTTTCATCACCACGATAAATTTCATGATAAAGAATACCATCTTTAATAAATACGACACGCTTTGCATATGCTGCATCGATACTCGAATGTGTCACCATTAATATCGTTTGTTCAGCGGCATTTATATTTTGAAATAGATGCATGATTTCACTCGACGTTCTAGAATCAAGTGCACCCGTAGGTTCATCAGCAAGCAAGATGTCTGGCATTGAAATAAGCGCACGCGCAATCGCAACACGCTGCTGTTGTCCTCCGGAGATTTGATGCGGATATTTATCTAACAATTCACTGATGCCGAGCTGATTTGTCAAAGGGACTAAACGTTCATTCATTTCGGAAGGTTTCTTGTTACTTAGTACAAGCGGCATTAATATATTATCTTTGTTCGACATTGTATGTAATACATTGAAATCCTGGAACACAAAACCAAGTGAATCTCTTCGAAATTTTGCAACTGCTTTATTTTTAAGTTTACCAATATCCTGTCCAGCTATGAAAACACTCCCTTCTGTCGGTTTATCAAATGTTGCAATAATATTGAGTAAAGTCGACTTCCCAGAACCAGATTCACCCATGATGGCAACAAACTCTCCTTTTTCAATTGAAAAGTTCATATCTTTTAGTGCAACAGTTTGATTGGCACCTTTTCCATACACTTTTTTAACATTTCTAATATCTAATAACATGAAAGTCACTCCTTTAATTTTAATCTATATGTAAATTGTACTCGGTCGTGAACTTCCTGACCTTCATCTATTCTTACAAAGATAAAAATGAACCTTACAAATTTGTAAGGTTCGGGAATTTCATATGAAAAGTTGTCCCTTTGCCTAATTCAGATTCTACTGAAACAGAGACATTCATTCTTCGCGCAATCGTTTTAACAATATATAAACCTATACCGCTAGATTTATCATTCAATCTACCATTATATCCGGAGAAGCCTTTTTCAAATATCTTGGGCAAATCAGAAGTATTAATCCCTATGCCATCATCTTTTACCGACAAGATATTTTCTGCTTCGCTATATTTGATCCATATATTTTTACCACGTGCATACTTCAGTGCATTATTTAAAATTTGTTCTATCATCACACTAGTCCATTTCGCATCAGTTAATACACTGTCGTATATTTTTTCGTAATGCAGCTTTGTATCGTTATGAATAAATTGAATTGAGTAACGTTTAATGAGAGGGGTGATTAAGTCATCCATTCGCACCTCCATAAAAACCATGTCTGTCTTTTCATTCATTAGCTTTAGATAACTGAGTGCGAGATTCGTATAATTATCAATCTGCAGAATCTCGTGACGCATCTGTGAAATTGTTTGAATATCTTCAGCTTCTAGCAACAATTTTGAAGCAGTGATTGGTGTCTTCATTTGATGAACCCACAACAGGAAGTATGACTCTATTTCACTTTGATACTCGATCTTTTCATTTCTTATGTCCTGAATTTCTTCTTTCAATTGTAAATTTTCTTCTTGTACCGTACACACTTTTTTATATATCATCATACTGTAACTGAAATAAATAATTCCTAAAAATATAATAATACCTGCAGTTAATACAATGCCTTCTAAAGGAGTATTATAAAGCATCATAATTAGTCCAAATAATAATGAAAGCACGATAATAATAATGATTTCATTCAATTTATATTTAATAAAACCCATTACTTCACCACTCGATATCCGACATTTTTCTTTGTTTCAATAAAATTATCAAGCCCAATCTTCTGAAGCTTTTTACGTAATCGTGTCATGTTGACAGCAAGCGTATTATCATCAATAAAATGCTCTGATTCCCAGCATGATTCGATGAGTGCATTGCGACTGACAAAACCTCCATTTGCTTTAAATAGACTTTGCATAATCTGAAGTTCTGTCAACGTTAAATCTATATGTTCCTCGTGAAACATCAATTTTGCCTGTTCTGGAATCAGTTCCACACCATTAATCTCCATCCCTTTTTCTAAAATGGAAAAGTCATAACTTCTTCTTAGCATCGCCTGAACTTTGGATACTGTAACCGTCATATTAAATGGTTTCTCGATATAGTCGTCAGCACCCATCTGCATTGCCATCACTTGATCCATACTATCATTTCTACTACTGATAAATATAATCGGAATTTGAGAAATCTTTCTTATTTCCTGACACCAGTGATAACCATTATAAGCAGGTAAATTAATATCTAGTAGTACTATATGCGGCTTGTAATCATTAAATTCTTCAATGATATCATTAAAGTTTTTTGCAATGTATACTTCGTACTGCCATTTTTTAAGTGCTTCAGCAAGATGTTCACGAATCACCGGATCATCTTCAACAATCATAATCTTCATATGCTCACCTCAATTTTATTATGCCATAATAGTCAACAAACAAAAAAGTACCAGCACATGGCTGGTACTTTTAAAGTTCTATTTCCGCTTCTACTCCGAAGTGATCGCTCACAATTGCTTCTGTTCTTCCATCAAACACTGTACCGTGATGTAATACCTTAAATTCAGGGGTACTGAAGATAAAATCAATTCTTAGCTTACCATCATTATCTTCCCACCCTGCAATATTTTTCTCGATGGTATGACTGCCTGTTCTCTTTTTTGCGACTGTATATGTATCTTGTATATTCGCGTCACTTTTTAATACATATGCATATCCCTCTGTACCTTCTGGATTATTAAAGTCTCCCATTAAAAGCTTCGGCAACTCATAATGTGACAATGCATTAATTGTATTATTCCATTCATAGCTGAACCCTTCTGCAAATGTCGTCCACCACGAGTAGTGACAGCTGACTGCGAGCATTTCATTATCGCCTACATTTGTTTTTCCAAATAGTATCTTTCTTGATTTATAGTCATCAGGACTTTCTTCTATCGAAACAAATACTGCATATGGATCAATCGGTGCTTTAGATAGCAATGCACTACCTTCATCATAGATGTCATAACCGATATGACTCATCGCGTAACTCCAGTAATAGGTTACACCGAGGGCACGTAGTTTTTCTACAATTTCGTATGCGAAGTTGCCTTCTTTAATAGGCGTTTGATCCAATAGAGGGCAAAGATTATTCGGTGCATCAATAACGTCATTCTCCGATAATTGATTTACTTCCTGAAGTGCAATAATGTCATAGTCTGCTTTCAGTATACGCGCCACGATAACATTTAGTTTCTCTTCTTGATTGTCTTCTAACCAGCTGTGGGTATTTAATGTTAGTACTTTCACTGCATTCGCTCCTTATCATTAATTATCCCTATTATAACGAAAAGACAGTCCAAAGACTGTCTTTTTGATTAAACTGTCATCGTACCAACTGTTTCACCTTTTTGAACGATTCCTGTTTTATTTAATTGTAATGTATCAACTTTATCGCTATTGGTCATTACGATAATAATTGTCGTATCCTTACCTTCTGCTCTTACTGCTGCGAGATCCATATAAGCTAATGTATCTCCAGCTTTTACCTTCTGACCGTCATTGACAACAACGCGTGAAGCTGGTTGTTTCATTTGAACTGTTTCAATACCCATATGCACGAGCACTTCTATCCCATCATTCGTTCTAATACCGATTGCATGTTTCGTTGGGAAGATACTGATGATTTCTCCATCTACTGGCGATGCAACTTCTTCTGATTCGGGCTTTACTGCATAACCTTCACCCATCATCTTCTGTGAGAATACCGGGTCGTTCACAGAAGTAATATCGATGACTTCTCCATCTGCAACTGCAAGTAGTTGATGTACATGACCTGTAAATCCAGCACCATCAGAGTTGTCCAGTATAGTTGGCTGAACCACTGTTTCTTCTGGCTGTGGAATATCAGCGCCTGACTGTAATAAATCTTCGATATCTGATTTTAATACGTCTGCTTTAGGACCATAAACAGCCTGTACACCGTTATCTTTCACGATTAATCCCATTGCTCCAGCTTTCTTCCATTCCGTTTCTGTCGCAACTTTAGCTTTATCATTAACACTTACTCGCAGTCTTGTCATACAAGCGTCGACATCTTTAATATTCTCTTTCCCACCTAATAAGTGGATGACTTGAATCACTTGCTTATCTGCTGCTACAACTTCTGTTGCGTTAGATTCTCCATCAATCTCATAATTTCCGTTACGTCCTGGTGTTGCAAAATTGAACTTTTTGATTAAGAGATTTGCAATGAAATATGTTGCGATTGCAAATCCAATCGTTGTTAACACAAAGTTAATCAAGTCGCCGCCAAGTCCCGCTTTAAGCGCAAGAGGTGTACGTGTTAATAATTCGATTGTCCCAAATGAATGAACGCGTAGGTTGATAACGTCTGCCATCGCGAATGCTGCACCTTGAATAACTGCATATACCGCATAAAGTGGTGCTGCTACAAACATGAACATAAATTCTAAAGGTTCTGTTACACCAGTTAAGAATACTGCGATTGCAGCTGATAAATACATTGATTTATATTTCGGTTTCTTATCTTTATCAACGTTACGGTACATCGCATAAGCAAGCCCCATTAAAATACCGCTTGAACCAATCATTTGTCCTACTTTAAAACGTGCAGGTGTGAATGTATTTAATACGTGATGATATTGCGCTGTATCTCCAGCGTGATTTAAGTTTACTAAATCTGTTGCCCATGCTAGCCACAAAGGATCTTGTCCATACACTTTCGTCCCTGCTTGTCCACCAGAAAGAATTTCATATGTTCCACCAAGTTGCGTATAGTTAATTGGAATTGTAAGCATATGGTGTAATCCAAATGGTAATAATAAACGCTCTAAAAATCCAAATAAGAATGGTGCTAAGATAGGCGCTGTATCCTTAGATGTTGCAATCCATAGACCGAAGTTGTTAATACCAGCCTGTATATAAGGCCATACGATTGATAGTACAATCGCTACAATTGTCGACCATAAAATAACGACAAACGGTACAAAACGTTTACCATTGAAGAATGATAATGCATCTGGCAACTTACGGTAGTTATAATATTTGTTATATGCATTGGCACCAACAAAACCTGCGATAATCCCTACGAACACACCCATATTTAAAGCCGGTGCCTCTAACACACTCGTAAAGAACCCTTTCACCATAATCTTAGTGCCGAATAACGTGTGTGTAAACGCTTTGTCATCTGCTAACATTGCACTGTTTACACCAAAGACCGCACCTGTAATACGGTTGATTAATATAAATGCGATTCCTGCTGCAAATGCCCCACCTGCACGCTCTTTCGCCCAGCTTCCACCAATTGCTAACGCAAAGAGTAGATGTAGATTTCCAATAATCGCCCAACCTATACTCTCTATGACACTACCAATTGTAATCAACATCTGCATATCCGGACTGATTAATGGAATCGATTTCCCGATACTGATCATCAACCCAGCAGCTGGCATTACTGCAACAACGACCATCAATGCTTTTCCGAACTTTTGCCAGAATTCAAAACTTAATAATTTTTTCACTACATTCAACTCCTTTTATTTTTATGCAACCGGTTTCGTTGAATTCAATATATCACTGTAACTTATTTTTGTAAATAGTAACTTTAATAAGCTTTTATAAGTGTATTGACTAATGCAATCGTTTGCTCCATCATAGAGATAAATCATGTAACGTGGAGGAAAATCATGGCAATAACCGTTAAAGACGTTGCACACGCTGCAGGTGTTGCAACAAGCACAGTGTCACGCGTGATCAATGATCATCCGAGCATCTCACAGGCGACAAAGAAGAAAGTTCAGAAAGTAATGGATGAACTCGGCTACGTTCCGAATATTTCTGCAAGAAATCTTGGGAAGCGTACGACGAGTGCTGTAGGCATCATTTTGCCACCACTCGATTCCAAAGAGCGTCTTGCTAATCCATTCTTCCTTGAAATTATTGAAGCGATAAACGGGGAAGCACGAACTCATAACTTAACCACAGCTCTTGCAATTGCGAAAGACATCGATACATTGTTCGAGAATGTTAAAGCGATGCATACTGAAAAGCAAGTTGGCGGCTTTATCATTACATACTCTGTCATTGATGATCCTATCATTGAATATTTGCGTAAACATAGTATTCCTTTCGTATTAATCGGACAACCTTATGACGCACTTTCAAATACAATTTATGTAGATAATGATAACCAGCTCCTCGGTCAGCAAGCGACCGATTATTTAATCAAAAATGGCCATCAAAACATACTCTTTATCACAAATACGACAACAGAGAACATTTTCTATGAACGATACTTCGGCTATCAGAAATCGATGATGATGGCACAGTTAAATGCACATCAAAGCCTGACACTAAATGCGCCAGATGACTACATCAAATTTGAAGATAAAATACAGGCTACAAATACGACAGCAATTATCGCGCTGGATGATATTTTTGCTTTGCGTATTATTCAGCTGGTTGAATTATATGGTTATAGAGTGCCAGATGATATTTCAGTGATTAGCTTTAACAATTCAATATTTTCAACGCTCACGCATCCTTATTTAACAACGCTGGATATAGAAACTGAAAAACTCGGTCAAATAGCGATGCATAAACTTGCAAGCCTAATAAAAGGTGACAGAATAGAGGGCACGCGTTTTGTTATTCCACATAAACTGATTGAAAGAGAAACAGTAATCACAAAAAGGCACGCATCAAAATGATGCGTGCCTTTCATTCTTTAATCGTCTTCACAAACGTAAACAGTACCACCGTCTGTAGGAACAACATTATTCCAAGTCCAATCCTAATATATAAATGATCGACCATATACATTGAAAATCCAACAACGATATATACTGACAGTAATAGTTGAAATTTCTTCTTCATCGTATATCCTTTTTGTTCATAAAACTCCTGCACATAACTTTTATATAGCCTTGTTCGCACGAGCCATTCATGAAACCGATCAGAACTGCGTGCGAAACAGAATACTGCCAGCAGTAAAAATGGCGTTGTCGGCAAAAGGGGTAATGCTGCACCGATGAAGCCAAGTACAGTCGATATGATTCCTATAGCAATCAAAAAATATTTCACAAGCATTCTCCTACAATTTTTTCGTATCTTAATAGTATAGGAATTTAGTATGTTTTACCAACAAGTTAGTAAAGTAATACTTGTGACAATTACGTGGCATTATGTTCAAATGACTTTACAATATATTAAAACACGCTTATTCTTAATTGTGAAATTAATCACGAATAAAGAAAAGAGATGACCTGAATGTTCGGAATATCATTGTCCGGGTTAATATTACGCTTTATCATCGGTGGTGCTGCAGTAGCTGGCGCATCTATCATTGCAAGTAAAGTAGGTGGTAAAATCGGTGGTATCTTTGCTACACTTCCTGCTGTATTTCTAGCAGCAATACTTGCACTATCAGTCGATCACCACGGCGAAGATTTAGTAAATGCTTCGATGAATTTAAGCAGCGGTGCCGTCATCGGTATTACGAGCTGCATCTTAACTGTTACCTTCGCATCATACTTTGTACCTAAGACAGGATTTAAGAAAGGCGCTGTGTTATCAACGCTTTGCTGGTTTGTTATTTCTTGCGTATTATTCGCATTCAAAAATATCTAAAGGAAGTCTTTCAGATGAAAATAAAAATACTATTATTAAAATTCCTCATCGGCGGAAGCACTGTTGCTTTCAGCTATATCATTTCAAAAGTAATCCCATGGGAAGATTTTGGCGGTATATTCGCAACATTCCCCGCTGTATTCCTCCTTTCCCTTATAATTGCAGGTATGGAGTACGGTAATAAATTTGCAACGAACGTATGTCGCGGTGCTGTATTCGGCATGACTGGCGGTTTGATCAGCATACTCGTTACATGGAGTATGTTAAGCACAACTTCAAACTATGCTCTGAGTATAGTTACAGGATTTATCGCATGGTTTGGGAGCGCGCTTACAATTTCTAAAGTTGTCAGCCTCGTTCATCATGCTGTAGCACATAAATCCCTTAAACATTCCTCTACACACGCAAAATAAGGTAGAATACCTGCTAGCACAAGCTCATTTAACCCTGCTAAAAATGCCATCATCGCAAGTAAAAACAAATTAACCTTCATTATAACCTCCAAAATAAAAAGCGCCTTCCATATCGGAAGGCGCTGTAATCATCATATAAATGAAAACCGGCACAAAGCCACCTTTAGAAATATTATAAAGCGCATAAAATGAGTTGTAAACACTATAACCCAAGCTCACGCATCATCGCTTTATGCTGTTTATCCTGCTTTACTGACACTTGATCAATATCAAGATCACGTGCTTTACTTTCTATTTCTTTCATTGAATATGTTTTAAAAACATCTGACACTTTCATATCCAAAGCTTCAGCAACTGCCTGAATCATCTTCTTCTCTTCAAGCGTTACATAAACATTCATCATCGGCATAAAATCATTCCTTTCAATATAGTTATCATAAATAAAACTTAAAGAATTATCTAGTGGGACGTATTATACATGATAAAACGTCACATCTCCATAGCTTTTAAATTGGTTGTCTTCAACAATAACGATACCGTTATCTCCTATTGCATATACCGGAATATTTCTTTCCATGATTACTTTATCAATATATGCATCATGGTCGTCGGACTTCTCATAATGAACTTCAACATCAAATCCATGTAACAATTCTAAACTATAATGATAGGAGAAGTGATTATAATCCTTGTCAGGCGTAATGTGGAAGTTTTCAATCTGAACCATCGCACCTGCGCTGAAACCAATAACTGTTCCTTTAAACTTCTGAATCGATTTTATTACATCCATATCCTTCAGACGCTTCATCATTAAATCTGGGTATCCTCCCGAGAAGAACAGTACATCCGCTTTATTAATCTTCTCTTTTAAAGTCCGAGATGTATCGGAATAATACTTTGCCCAGGAAATATCTTTTTTATTCACTCCAAAACTCACGAGCGGATTCACCATTTGTAAATAATATTTGCTGCGGAGTCCATATATTTTCAGCCAATCTCGTTCATTTTTGACGATATCACCAAATGCGAAAGGAATGACGAGCACTTTCTTATTTTCTAAGTACTTCTGTAATATATTATTCCAGCCTGATTTGGCCTGGAATGTGCTCATGAGTATGTTTGTCATAGATGCCACCTCGTGTAAATTTTTATTAATTTTACCACAACTGTTGACCTTAACGTTGCGTAAAGGTGTAATTTAATTAAAGGAGGTGATGCAATGTATTATACAGTAAAAGCAGTAAGCGAACTTACAGGTATAAGTGCACGCACTTTACACTATTATGACACGATTAATCTACTTAAACCACATCATTATACCGAATCAGGTTACCGCATGTATTCTTCTAAAGAACTGGACCGTCTGCAGTTGATATTATTTTATAAATCATTGCAGTTCTCTTTAGAAGAGATAAAGGGAATGTTAACAAACGGGAATACATTATCACACCTCAGCATGCAACGTGAGCGCTTAATCGAACAGGCAAATCATATCGATAAACTTATTAAAGTCATCGATAGCACAATTTCATATCAAAAAGGAGAGATTCAAATGACAGAACAACAGAAGTTTGAAGCATTTAAAGAAGAAAAACTGAAAGAGAATGAAGTATTATATGGTAAAGAACTGAGAGACAAATATAATGAAAAGTCTTTAAATAAAAGCCATGCGCATTATAAATATTTGTCTCAAGATTCATATGATAAGGCGGTGGATACCGAACGTAAGATGTTTGGATTATTAAAGGTCATGATAAATGAAAATCTGGACATTAGTGATTCAATCGGTAAAGAGATTTTTGAATATCATAAGTCGTGGCTTGAAATAATGAGCGGGATGTATAGCACTGAATATCATAGAAATATGGCATCACTTTACGTGCAGGATGAGCGATTTGCACAGTACTATAACGACCGTGTTGAAGGAAGTTGCCAACGTTTAAGCGAAACGATTTTGCATTACACAAAATAAATAATATTTTCAAAATTGTAATTTGTCACCCTTGTTTTATCGGTATATATTAAAGTAGAGGTGACGAAATGTTTGTAAAAACTTATGAGCCAAGCTCTTATGTCAAATATTTATTTGAAGTGCAAGGTCGAATAACCTTAGACGATTTCGATGAAGCACAATACAAGCGTTTATATTCTGGCTATATAGGAGAAAAACAGTTTTACGAACGCATTAAAAATTGCGGTGGTACAAAGTTATGGGATCTGAGGTTAAATTATCACGGTGAAGTTCAATATGATTTTCTTGTGATTCATGATGGTTATTTATTTCATTTTGATATTAAAAATTTTTCCGGGCATTATGCTTTTATTGATAACAACTTTGTCAGTGAACAGAACTATGTTATCAAGGATCCTATATCACAATTTAAGGGAGCGCATATTAAATTGAAGCAGTTTTGCATGAAACATAATCTGGACTATAAAATATTAAGCTATGCCGTGTTTATTAATCCGGACTTTATTGTTACAGGATTTAATGGTCATTCACATATTATTTTTCATAAGGATATCGACCGTATTGTAAATGCGCTCATTAAACCACCAAATGATGTTGATATTAGTGCTTTGACGACGCTTTCTAAATTCCATAAAAAAGACAGCAAACATGAAAGAATATACTACTATCCTTTCCAGGATATGAAGAAAGGAATAAAGTGTCCTTCTTGTAAAAATTTTTTAAGATCGTTTCAAAATAAAGAACGACGTATTATTTGTGAATGTGGCAGACGTGTTTCAAAGCAAGAAGCTGTACACATCGCATTCGATACCATAGCACTTCTTAAACAAAGTCATGTAAAAACATCTGAAATTGTTGACTTCACAGGTATAGGAAAAACGACAATCAAGAAAATTATGAGCAAAAACTATGCATCGATAGGTAAAACATGTGGAAAAGCTTATATCGCTTCTGAACATGCATCATTTATATTGAAAGAAAAGCATGATGAATATACTTATAAAATTGTCTGAGTAAATGACTGAGGTGTAGGTGGCGGACTTTGCCTTTGTTCGCCACATACAGCGATAAATACCTTGTTCCCACTACCTAGGTGGCGGACTTTGCCTTTGTTCGCCACATACAGCGATAAACATCTAGTTCTCACTACCTATGTGGCGGACTTTGCCTTTATTCGCCACATACAGCGATAAATACCTTGTTCCCACTACCTAGGTGGCGGACTTTGCCTTTGTTCGCCACATACAGCGATAAACATCTAGTTCTCACTACCTAGGTGGCGGACTTTACCTTTGTTCGCCACATACAGCGATAAACATCTAGTTCTCACTACCTAGGTGGCGGACTTCATCTTTGTTCGCCACCTCTGTTTATTATATTCATTTTCAATTCTACTCTTGAAATATATTACTTTCCATTGTAAAGTAGTAAAGTCTACAAAATAATATTTCGGAGGTATTTAATCAGATGGAAAACTGGTTAACTTTTTTTAACGTCTTAATTCTTAGTATTCTTATAGGATTACTAATTCTAATGCATAAGAAACACATTTCATTTTCAAAGCGTGTGTTTACTGGTATGGCACTCGGGATTCTTCTCGGAATTTTTCTTCAAGTTGCCTATGGATCTGGCAGCAAGATAACTGAAAATACGCTCGACTGGTATTCAATTATCGGTAGCGGATATGTTCAACTACTTATGGTTATCGTCGTACCGCTAGTCATGGTGTCAATTATTCGCTCGATTATCAACTTAGATGCCGCAGACCGTTTAGGTAAGATGGCAGCATGGGTTATCGGAACTTTAATCACGACGACATTAGTCGCTGCACTTATTGGTATCGGATCCGCACTACTCTTTGATTTAAATGCAGATCAAATTCATATTGGACAAGATCAAAAAATGCGTGGTACAGAGATTCAGCAGAAATTTGATACGATGGAACAAAAAACGATGCCTCAACGTATCGTGAATTTCATTCCGTCAAATATCTTTATGGATATGACGGGTGGACGTCCGACTTCAGTTATCTCTGTTGTTATCTTTTCATTCTTAGTAGGTGTTGCTGTGCTTGGCGTACGTCGCAAACAGCCTGAACATGCGGAAATGTTTACAAAGATGGTGGATGCTATATTTGCTGTTGTTATGCGCCTTGTCACAATCATCTTACGTTTAACTCCATTCGGGGTGCTTGCGCTTATGGCAAATATGATTGCCAGCACAAACTTTGCTGGCATTATGGAGCTTGGGAAATTTGTGCTTGCTTCATATGCTGCACTTATTACGATGTTCATTATTCATCTCGTTCTTGTAGCTGTATTTGGATTAAACCCAATTACATATCTTAAAAAAGTTATTCCGACCTTAATCTTCGCCTTCACTTCTCGTTCTAGTGCTGGTGCAATTCCACTTAACATTTCTGCACAGAAAAATGCACTTGGAGTGGATGATGCAACTGCGAATATGTCAGCATCATTCGGTGCAACGATGGGACAAAATGGATGTGCAGGAATTTATCCAGCGATGCTTGCAGTGATGATTGCACCAACTGTAGGTATTAACCCACTGTCACCTGAATTTATCATTCAACTCGCAGTGATTACCGCAATTAGTTCATTCGGTGTTGCAGGTGTTGGTGGTGGTGCAACGTTTGCAGCGATTATTGTGCTTTCATCTATGGGATTACCTATCGCACTTGCGGGTGTATTAATTACTGTTGAACCATTGATTGATATGGGACGTACTGCACTAAATGTAAATGGCAGTATGCTAAGTGGTACGGTAACTTCTCGTATGCTCGGAACATTTAACCGTAATATCTTTAATGACAAGCACGCAGTTGTGGAACAAACTGAAGCATAAAAAATAAGATCCAGCTCTGGATCTTATTTTTTATATATTCTTATTTCAGGTTCTCTATAGTTTTCTATCACTTCATTTAATACTTCAATACTTTTAACAAAATATACGTTGTCTCTATCTGCTTGTGTCAGAAAACCTTTATCGACCATATTGTCATAAAATGCTTCTAAAAGGTCATAATACCCACTCTCATTATATAAAATGCAAGGTCTGTCATTTTGTCCAATACGTGACCATGAAACGACTTCACTAATTTCTTCTAGCGTGCCGGGTCCTCCTGGTAATGCGATACAAACATCTCCTATTTCAAGAATTTTATTCTTTCGTTCGGACATGTTATCTACTACGATTAAATCCGTCAAACCGTTATGTGCAATTTCTCTATCAGCTAGAAACTTTGGAATGACACCAACTACACGTCCATCATGTTCGAGCACAGTATTTGCAACTTCTCCCATTAATCCTACATTTCCTCCACCATATACAAGGGAATGATGATTATCAGCAATCCACTTACCTAATGTTCTCGCATTTTCCAGATAGCTGGCTTCATTCCCTTCACTTGCACCGCAATATACAATAATTCTCATTTCACTTCCACCTTTATCAATGTATACTTTATTATCTCAAATTGTTACGGTTTATTCATCGATTAACAATCCTTTTTGTACACATTGATGAATCAAGTCTTGTGCGTATGCCCAGATTTCAGGTGCATCTTCGCCGATAAACTGTTTTTTACGCACGACCTGGCTTTTTGTCAGATTGTATGGATTATAATTCACTTCACTAACTTCATGTAAATTGATAAGTGCGATAAGGGCATCTATAATTCGCGCGTACTTCGCTTCATGACTTTCTCCACGTTCAAATGTTTCCCATAAAGAAAGAATGGAAGTTTGAGAAGCTTGCGGCAGGTTCGCAATCACCTTACTTAAAGAATCCCTCTCTCTTTCAAATGCATCAGCCTTTCCTTCGTCATCAAATACCCAGGTGTCCCCTGCATATATTTCTCCTAAATCATGTACGAGTAACATTCGAGTGACCATTGAAATATCAATACTTTCTGGATAATATGGAGCAAATTCATTAGCGATAAGGGCGGCTTGCCATGAATGCTCTGCACTGTTTTCAAATCGCCCGTCCAGCGTATCGCTTCTGCGCTTCACTGTTTTTAGTTTTTCAATTTCTCGAGCAAATTCTGCCACTGCCTGAATTGTCATTATATCCTCCTTATTTATCTTTGAAATATTCATCTACGATCGGTTTAACTTTTTCACCGTATAAACGAATTGAATTCATCGTCAGTTCATGTTTCATCGATCCTATAGGTAAATGTAGCATAAAGCGATTTAAACTCAGTGCTTCTACAGTTTTAATAATTTTTTGAGCGACTCGTTCTGGACTACCTACATATAAGGCACCGTGCTCGATTTCATTCATAAACTGCGCTTCAGAATACATTGCCCAGCCTCGTTCTCTTGCTAAACGATCATGACTCGCTTTCGTAGAAGGATAGTATGCTTCAAAGGCTTCTTCATCAGTCGCTGCAACATACCCCCACGAATGCGTTGCAATAAATGCTCGATCTGCATCAAAACCAGATGCATTCAATGCATGACGATAAACATCTACATTATGTTTGAAACGTTCAGGATTACCTCCAATTATCGCATATGTAATTGGTAACCCCAGCATACCAGCTCGAGCGGATGACTCTGGTGTACCACCCGTGGCAATATGAATCGGCAATTCTTTTTGTACTGCTCTTGGCACCACAATCTTATTATCAATTGAAGGTCGATGATGCCCTTGCCAATTAACAACTTCATTTTTATTTACTTCTAATAATAATGCAAGCTTCTCATCGAATAATTCGTTGTAATCATTTAAATCGTAACCAAACAAAGGAAATGATTCAATAAATGACCCACGCCCCGCCATAATCTCTGCACGTCCATTACTAATCGCATCTAATGTCGCAAAACGCTGATACACACGTACAGGATCATCACTTGACAGAACAGTTACTGCAGAACTTAATTTAATATCTTTCGTTAAACCTGCAGCTGCAGCAAGCACCGTCACTGGGTCTGATACTGCATAGTCTTCACGATGATGCTCACCAAGACCATAGATATCAAGACCCAGCTGATCAGCAAGCTGTATTTCTTCAACGAGATTTCTGATACGTTCATCTGCAGGAATGGCCGGCAGTTTCCCCTCTATCGTATGAATTGAACCGTTATCTCCGAATGACGTTAACCCTAATTCTATTTTCATCCTCTCACTCCTAGTATATTTTTTATATCTAATTAAAATTATATATCACTTTCACAAAAAATCAAAATTAAAAAAACGGGTATCAATCGATACCCGTTCATCCTATTTCACATCATAACCTTGATCTTCAATGGATTGTTTTACATCAGCAATATTTACTGATTCGTCATGCGTAATTGTTGCAAGTCCTTGTTCAATATCTGCTGCTGCGCCACTTACGCCTGCGACTTCTTTCGCTGCACCTTCTACAGCCGATTTACAATGTCCACATGTCATACCACTTACTTTTAATACTGTTTCCATAATAGACTCCCCTTTACTTCTATTTTATTTAATTTTAACAGATTTGAGTCTTAGAGCGTTACTGACAACACTTACTGATGATAATGCCATAGCAAGACCAGCAATCCACGGTGCTAATAAGCCTAATGCTGCAAATGGAATACCGATAACATTATAACCAAACGCAAATCCTAAGTTTTGTTTTACATTTCGAATTGTTGCATGGCTAAGTTTAATGGCTTCTGGAATCAGTGTCAGTTCCCCGCCTAGTATCGTCACATCAGCCGCTTCTATCGCGACTTCTGTCCCCGTACCGATAGCAATTCCGATATCACTTAATGCAAGCGCTGGCGCATCGTTTACTCCGTCTCCCACCATGGCTACTTTTCTGCCTTGTGCCTGCAATGCTTTAACTTTCTCTGCTTTATCTTCCGGCAAGACTTCAGCGATTACTTCATCAATGCCAACTTCACTTGCAATTGCTTGAGCAGTACGTGTATTGTCACCGGTTAACATAATCACTTCTATGCCCATCACTTTCAGTTCATCAATGGCATCCTTCGCACTTGGTTTCACCGTGTCCTGGACTGCAACGACACCTTGCACTTTACCTTCATAAGCTATCATCATCGCAGTTTTACCTTGCGCTTCAAATAATTGCATATTGGGCTCAAATGTTGCTATTTCAATATTATACTGCTGCATCAGCTTGCGGTTACCAACATATATATCTTCATCATCAATTTGTGTATGAATTCCGTGTCCTGGCACCGCTTCAAAGTGTGATACTTCTTTCAACGATACTGCTTGTTCTTCAGCATACTTTACAATCGCACTTGCTAGCGGATGTTCTGAAGACTGCTCACTACTTGCTAAATATTGAAGTGCACGATCGTCTCCTGTGAAATCTGTTACTTCAGGTTCACCTTTTGTTATCGTTCCAGTCTTATCCAAGACAATAGTATCGATTTCGTGTGTACGTTCCAGATGTTCTCCACCTTTAAAGAGAATGCCGCGTTCTGCTGCTCGACCTGTTCCTACCATAATAGATGTCGGCGTTGCGAGCCCTAATGCACATGGGCAAGCAATAACAAGTACTGATATCGCGGCAACAAGTGATGCTTCAAACCCTTGCTTAACAAATAACATCCATACGATAAACGTGAGTATCGCGATACCTACAACAATCGGGACGAAATATCCAGATATAATATCTGCCATACGTTGTATCGGTGCTTTAGAACCTTGTGCTGATTCTACTATCTTGACGATTGACTGCAAAGCAGTATCCTTACCAACTTTCGTAGCTTCCATTGTGAAACTACCATTCTTATTCATCGTAGCACCGATAACCTTATCACCCATATGCTTCTCAACAGGAATCGATTCACCAGTTAACATAGATTCATCAACAGAAGAGTTACCTTTAATAATAACACCATCTACCGGCACTTTCTCGCCAGGCTTTACAATGATTTGGTCTCCTACTTGCAATGCATCGATGCTTACCATCTGCTCTTTGCCATCTCTCATAACACGTGCATCTTTCGCCTGTAAGTTTAATAGACTCGATAATGCATTTGTTGTCTGTGATTTCGCACGTGCTTCCAGATACTTACCGAACAATATTAATGTAATCAATACTGCACTTGTTTCGAAGTAAAGGTGCGGATCATTCGTTAAACCTCTCATCCATTTAATACTCTCGTATAAACTATAGAAGAATGCTGCACTTGTTCCAAGTGCCACGAGTACATCCATATTTGCTGATCCACTGCGCAAGCTTTTATAAGCACCAGTATAGAACTGCCATCCAATAATAAATTGCACTGGAAACGCAAATGCAAACTGAAACCACGGATTCATAAAGATATGCGGCAAATGAATTCCGAACAGATGCGTCAACATCGTAAGTAGTAGAGGCAGAGACAGTACCGCTGCTAATATCAATTTATACTTTTTACGTCGCAGTTCATTTTCTTTACGATCTGACTGCTCCTCACTCTTAAGCGTTGCATCATATCCTAGTTTCTTAATACGTTCAATAATATCAGACTCATCCATATTTCCCGGATAATAATCGACCGTTGCAACCTCAGTAGAAAGGTTCACCGTAGCATTCTGTATAGCAGGCTGTTTATTCAATACCTTCTCAATACGATTCGAACAAGACGCGCACGTCATACCAGTAATATCAAATTCTGCATGTGCTGGACGGACTTGATATCCTAGCTTATCTATACGTTCAGAAATATCACTCAAACTCAATTTATCTTCATCATAATGAACGGTTGCTCGCTCTGTCGTTAAATTTACCTGAGCTTCGACACCATCTATCTTATTCAGCACTTTCTCAATACGATTCGAACAAGCTGCACACGTCATCCCTTCTATCGGTAAAGTAACTTCTTGTTTCGCCATACATATCCACTCCTTATTTATTGAACTGCTTCAATACCTTCATCAACTCTTCGATTGAATCGTTCCCATCACCTGCTTTAATCGCGTCACTCACACAATGCTTCATATGACGCTCTGTGATCGCATAACCTACCTGTTTCATCGCTGACTCAATCGCACTTATCTGAACGAGGATATCGATACAATAACGATCTTCTTCTATCATCTTCTGAATACCGCGCACTTGACCTTCAACACGCTTTAAACGCTTGATTAACCTTTCTTTCTCTTCATGATCTCTCGGTGTCGCAATATGCTGGTGCTCCGACATATCATCATCTCCTATACTGTATGGGGGTATCTTTCATTTCATCCTCATTTTATACCCCTATATGGTATATGTCAAATCATTAAAAAAGGTATCATGCATTGTCAACATGATACCTTATACGTCAATCCAAAATCGTCTACTTTTAACACCATTAGACTGATAATATGGTTTATCCTCTAACCCTCCGTTCTTTATGATTACTCTGCTTGAAGCAATATTGTCTTCATCACAAGTAATTAAAGCTTTCTCAATTCCAATAGAACGTGCAAAAGCAAGGGATTTCTGAAGAATTTTAGTGGCATAGCCTTGCCCTCTATAACTTCGGCCTACACCATACCCGATATGTCCACCGGTGTTCAATAAGTCCTTTGTAAGAGTATGTCTAATATTAGCAGCACCAATAATAACACCATCTATAAAGTAAAAAAATGTAGTATTCTTCACCCATTCTTGACCAGATTCTCTCATTTCAAATATTTCAATCATATCTTCAAAGCTATTATAACGCTTATAGTTTGTAGCAGTTGGTATAATTTCTTCTAGATCGCTCCACTCTCTCATATATTCTTCAAAAACAATTTTATCTTTGATTGTTAACTTTCTAAATTCAATCATTTCATTACCTTTTTATATTCTTGAATTTTATTTTTCAGACTTCTTGTGTCAATCTTGCGTCCACTGGTTTTAACGTTATCCCAAAATCCATCCCGCTCATAACGAGGAATCATGTGCTGATGAAAATGTAATCCTTCATCCATAATATTTCCATTATTTCTTACAATTGTAACACCATCCACTTTAAATACATCTTCTAAAATTGAAATTAAGTATTTCTCAATTTTAAACAATTCTAAGCAAACGTCTTCTTCCAAATCACGAATATCTTCAAAATGATTATTTGATATGATCAATAAATGTCCATACTGAATTGGATCAATATCATAAACCACATAAAAATATTGAGTTTCCAATAGTTTCTGATTTTCACTTATACCTTCACAAAATATACACATATAATTCACCACATTAATTAATATTTTATCCTTTCATATATTTTATAATAATATTAGATTTTTTTCACTGAACTATATTGAATTATTCACTAGTAGATGATACGATATAGTTATAATAATTATATCGGTATATTCATTAGTTAGGAGTTGGAATATGAATATTCAACTAAAAAAAGGTGTGTTAGAACTCGTTGTTATGAACGAAATTAGCAGGGGTGACCAATATGGCTATGAGCTTTCACAAACAATTTCTAAACATCTATCTATTGCTGACGGGACGCTTTACCCAATGCTTCGAAGGCTTGTAAATGAAGGAATGCTAGACACTTATATGGGAAAAACATCTGCTGGACCTGCGCGTAAATATTACACTATCACCTCAACAGGAAGATTACATTTACAACATTTAACAGAAGAATGGATGGAGTTAAAATCATCTGTTAATCAATTATTAGAAGGAGCTGACAACAATGAATAGAAGGGAATTTTTAAATACGTTGTATCGTAACTTAAATGGTTTGGACGAAAATGAAAAACAATCAATAATGTTTGAATATGAAGCACATTTTGAAGATGGTTTATTAGATGGGAAGGATGAGCAGTCAATATCATCTGAGCTCGGTGATCCAAAACGTATCGCAAAGGAATTAAAATCCACATATATTGTTGATCGTGCAACCCAAAATCCATCAACTTCAAATGTTATGAACGCAGTAATGGCTACGATTGGACTAGGAATTTTAAATATATTTTTTATGTCAGTGCCGTTATTCACTTATTTATCATTTTTGATTAGTATGATTGTTCTTGCATTTATCTTTCTCATTTCTCCGTTATTTTTAGTTGCAGATTATTTAATCAATGGTGCTGATGCTGTAACTTTGTTTGATATATCCATGACAATAACTATGGTTGGTTGCGGTATTCTGTTATCGCTTGGGCTTTACTATTTTGCACACTATGCTAATAGATTAATTGTGAAGTACGCAAAATGGAATATCAATACGGTAAAAGGAGCTTAATCATGAAAAAATTTCTGATAATTTTAGGTATATTTCTCTTGATAATAGGAATAACCGGGATGTTTTTAACGAAAGATGAAATCGTTACCAAAAAACAAAACGGCTATAGTGAGCAAATAACATTGAATCAACCTTTTAATTCAATTGATTTAGATATAGGTCAAGGTACTGTTGCCGTCGAACAATCTAAAAACCATCGTGCATCACTAAAAATCAAAAACATCAGCAAAAAAGAGGATTACCAATATAAAATAGATAACAATACTCTATATTTTAGTACAAAAAACGATTCTAAAAATCGAAAGAAAAATTTTGTATTTGGTAATCACAAAAATCTCGATGAAATAGAAATTAAATTATTAATACCAAAAGAAAAGTTAAAATCGTTTAAGGCAAAAACATTTGCGGGCACGATTGATGTAGATTATCTTTCAACTAAAAATTTGGAATTGAATGCAGATATCGGTTTGATAGAAGGAGATATACTTAAAAGTGATCAATCTAATATAAAAGTCGGCATGGGCGATATTAGTTTTAATAATTTTAACTCACAACAAGCAGATATCAATATTAAAACTGGAACAATTGAATTGTATGGACTAAATTCAGATATCAATATTAACGGACACATCGGCATGGGTGATGGTACTTTTGAATATACAACCGAGCCGCAAAGTACTCACTTTGATGTCTCTACAAAAAATGGTGACATTGAATTGAATGATTTAATCAATCTACCACAAAGCAATGCTAAATCTCTTGTTAAAATGACTATTGGTACTGGTACAGTAGAATTTGATTATGAATAATTAGATACAAACAACTTAATATTGTAATAGGTAAAGCTTGTTTAATCTGGACATTAAACAAGCTTTTAAACTTCCTTATATTATCTATATTTCCTCATCATCTCAAGCGGTACATGACAATAGTCACCTGGATGTCTGTCCAGATAATCCTGATGTTCGTCTGCACTACGGATATAATTATTTAGTGACAGCACTTCTACAACAACCTTCTCTTTATCTTCTCGTGAATTTATATAGCGTCTTACTGCTTGTAATAACGCTTCATCTTCACTATAGATTCCTGTTCTATATTTCGGACCTTCATCGACCCCTTGCTTGTTCACGCTATACGGATCCATAATCTGAAAGAAATCATCTAGCAGCTCATGTAGTGCCAGTGTATCTTCACATATCGTCTTCACACATTCAGCATAGCCATCATAGGGTCCGTCTAATGTTGCTGTCTCGCCGTTCACTCTACCCGCTTCAGTTCCAGCTACACCAGGTACCGTCTTTAAAAATGCCTGTACACCCCAGAGGCATCCTCCAGCCAAATATATTGTATACAATTTCGTTCACCTCTCTGATTCGTATTAATTATCATTATACACAAAAAAATTGAGGTAAATGTATGACTACATTTACCTCAATGCTAGAGATTACTTTTTGAATTTATCTACTGCTTCGTTGACTTTATCCTGTACGTTCTCTGATACTTCTTTCACTTTACCAGAAATCTTACTCTCTTTACCTTCTTGCTCTAGTTCTCTATTCCCAGTCGCATTACCAACTGTTTCTTGTACGTTGCCTTTTAATTGTTCAAATTTACCTTCATTAGTCATTATTATCACCTTTCTTTCATGTAATACTATATTTTACCCACATATTTCCTATTTAAACATTTTATTTTTATATGTTATGCTGGCAATTCATTTTCTCCATCGCCCCAAACTTGTAGCGCAATTTCTTTCACAAGTTCAAGTTTCGCCCACTGGTCACTTTCTGTGAGTTCATTGCCTTCTTCTGTAGAAGCAAATCCACATTGTGTACTTAGACTTAGTCGCTCTAAAGGAATATATTTACTTGCCTCTTTAATACGTGCAATTACTTCCGCTTTATCTTCTAACTCTGGGAACTTAGAAGTAATCAGACCGAGTACGACGTGTTTTTCTCCAGAAACTTTCGCAAGTGGTTCAAATCCTCCGGCGCGTTCCGTATCATATTCAAGATAATACGCATCAACGTCTTCTTTCGCAAAGAGTTGATCTGCAACTTTATCGTATGGACCAGCGCTCGCAAAGTCTGAGCGGTAATTCCCTCTGCATACATGTGTATTGATGATAAGGTCATTCGGTGCATTGTGTATTACACGGTTATTAATGTCTAATAGCTCTTCTTTGAGTGCTTCCACATCCAGATTCTCGCTGTTACCGTCACCGTGTATCTTCTCTGATGTGCCCTCAGAGACATGAATGCCCCAAGAACAGTCATCTAGTTGAAGCACGCGTAATCCTTCATCATACAGTTCTTGTATTACTGTAGTATATGCCTTAACGATATCATCTTTGACTGCTTCACGTGATACATAATATTCATCTACTGTTTCTTTTACACCGGGGCGTGTCAGTTCTACTAAGAACTGTGCCGGAGCTGGGATTGTCTGTTTTACCGTCACATGTTTCGGTGCATAGTCCCTGACAAATTTATAGTGTTCTACAAAAGGATGGTGTTCTCCAGAAATCTTACCGATAAACTTCACACTATCACTTCTTGTTTCATATTTATTAAAGACGTACCCTTGACCGAGTAATTGCTGTTCTATTCCATTAAATCCAAAGAAAAAGTCAAGATGCCAGTAACTTCTTCTAAATTCACCATCTGTTACAGTTTCATATCCTAATGATACGAGTTTATCGATCAGCTTTTTAATTTCTTGATCTTCTAATTGTTTCAATGCATCATATGTAATTTCTTGATTTAAGTATTGCTCACGTGCCTTCTTTAATGTTTGCGGTCTTAAAAAGCTCCCTACGTGATCAAATAATGGTTGTTGTACTGTATTTAAAGTTGTCATAATAAATTCCTCCTAAATGTGTGGTTTATATATTGTATTTGCCAAGGCTTATGTATCATGTCATACATATCAGAATCCAAAAAACCCCTCACTCCTTTACAATTTAGTAAAGGGTGAGGGGTCTCCCACGGTACCACCTTTATTCGTATAGCTATCGCTAACTATACCTCAGCAAGTACGCACATTTATAGAAATTTTCATTAATTATGTGTAATACTCAGGCAATGATAACGAGTGCCTACTCTCGACAGAACCTACTAGAATTATCGTTCAGCATGTAGCAAAAAAGGCCATTTTTCAATACTTTCCTTTAACTTCATTTCACCAAACTGAAGCTCTCTGTGTAAATTCCGATGATATCTACTTTTCCTTTTTATCGCTTTGTAATATTGAATTACTAGAAATTATACACATCACTATTTATGTTGTCAACTATTTTTCTGAATATTTCATTAATTTAATAAAAATTTATTTTCTCACTTTGTATTTATGTATAAAACACATTTAAAAATATGTTAATATAAAGAAGCAATCTAAGACGATTGCTCTTCATATTTCCTTTTGATATAAAGAGAAAATTAACTTTTTCTGTTGGAGTTAATTTTTGATAAAAATCCACCCTATCTGTTGGGGGTGGATTTTTATTTTTATCTTACTGTAAATCAACAGTCAAATATTCTATAATGACAGTAATAATACAGATTGGAAGTGTTTAATTCATGACGAACATTCAAGAAGCATTACAAAGTTATAGTGCGCAATATGATCAATTGATGAAAGAGGATATCAACATTGATATGACGCGCGGAAAACCATCAGGAGAACAGCTGGCTTTATCATTCGAGATGCTCGATGTATTAAAGAGCAAGGATGCTGATACGTACTTATCATACTTCAACTATGGTATTCCCGGTGGTATCCCAGAAGCAAAGGCATTATTTGCAGATTTATTCGATGTGTCTCAAAATGAGATTTATATTGGCGGCAATTCAAGTTTGAATCTCATGCATGATATGGTTAATAAGTTCATGTTCTACGGAGTTTCTGAAGATGCGCTACCTTGGAAGGATCAACAGGTAAAATTTTTGTGTCCAGTGCCAGGATATGATCGTCACTTTACAATTTGTGAGTCATATGGCATCGAAATGATACCTGTAACAATGACAGATCACGGCCCTGATATGGATCAGGTTGAATCTCTAGTAAAAGATGATCCTGCAATAAAAGGTATGTGGTGTGTCCCGCTCTATTCGAACCCCCAAGGGTATAACTATTCTGACGAAACTGTAGAGCGCCTGGCAAACATGCACACAGCTGCTGATGACTTTAGAATTATATGGGACAATGCTTACGGATACCATCACTTAGGTGAAGAAGTAATCAAAGTGAAAAACTTACTTCATGCGTGTCAAAGTGCCGGTAATCCTGAGCGTGCTTTAATGGTTATGTCTACTTCTAAGATGACTTTCCCTGGTGCAGGTATTTCAGCACTTGCTACAAGTGAAACAAACATTAAGTACTTATTATCGTTATTCGGTGTTCAAACAATCGGACATGATAAGTTAAATCAGCTGCGTCATGTCAAGTTTTTCGGAGACAAAGATGGTTTGATTGAACATATGCGTAAACATAAAGAAATTATGGCTCCGAAATTCGATGTTGTGGATACATACTTATCTGAGAAACTGTATTCACCAGAAATTTGTAAATGGAACAAACCTCAAGGTGGTTATTTTATCACGATAGAGGTATTGGATCATTGTGCAAGTGAAATTGTAGAGAAGTGTAGTGTACTCGGTTTAAAAGTTACACCAGCCGGTGCGACACATCCTTATGGCAAAGACCCTAACGATAGCGTTATCCGTATTGCACCATCATTTTTAAATGTGGAAGAGCTGAAAGAAGCGATGGATATTCTATGTGTCGTTATAAACTATGTCACATTAAATAAATTATATGAAAATCAATAATATTTAAAGCGATTCCTGTTTAAAGGAATCGCTTTAAACAATATGAACTCATGGATATCGCCTTTTAAGAACGCTATCATAAAATTTTATATAGATAAATTTTGCTTTTATCCTGGAAGGGGTTATTATGAAAGATTTTAAAGAAATACTGGTCGTTGCTTTTGCATTTGTAGGGGTTGTCGTGGGTGCAGGATTTGCTACCGGACAAGAAGTACTGCAATTTTTTACGTCACATGGCAGCAATAGTATATGGGGCATTCTATTGACAGGCCTTCTTGTTACTTTAGGTGGTATGTTTGTCATGAAGGGTGGTCATGTTGTTAAAAGTGAAAATCATGCTACAAGTATTAAATATTTTTTACCAAAACAAATTTCGTTGATCTTTGATTTTATTCTTACTGCCTTCTTGCTCGGTCTGGCACTCGTAATGAGTGTCGGGGGTGCAAGTACAATCAATGAAAGTTTCAATATTCCATTTTGGTTAAGTGGTTTAATCTTTATAGCACTTGTGAGCTTAACGTTATGTATGCAGTTCAATAAAATTATTCGTGTCCTCAGTATGGTAACCCCATTCTTAATTGCGATTGTATTGATTATTTCAATTTTTTATATGATGAAACATGACTTCAATATCTCTGACGGTATTATTAGCATCCCCGATAATAAAGGACTCTACCCATGGTGGTTTGACGCAATTAACTATTCTAGTTTACAGATTGCTGCAGCATTCAGTTTCTTATCAGTCATGGGTGGTCAGCTAAAAAAAGGAACGCATGCAATCTATGGCGGTTTATTGGGTGGAAGTATCATCATGGCATTATTAATGTTAATTAACTTAGGGCTTATTACAGAGTATCAACATATCGTAAAAGTTGACTTACCCACTTTACTGCTTGCACAGGAAATTCATCCAGCCATCGGAATTGTCTTCTCGGTAATAATGATTGCTGTAATCTATAATACGGTCGTTGGTTTAAACTATGCATTTATCTCGAGAATCACGAAACCCTACAGCAGAAATTACTATATCATAATTGTTGTTATTGCAATAATTACATTTTTAATGACGTTTATCAGTTTCTCAAAACTTGTCGCAACAGTCTTCCCTATTATGGGAATCGTCGGTTTACTCTTATTTTTCCCTGTAATTTATAAAGGGTTTAAACACTTTAACTTGAAAGACTAAAATAAAACAGGCGATTCCAAGTGGAATCGCCTGTTTTATTTTACGACAAGTACATTAATATCAGAATGTTTAACAACATGACGACTTACGCTACCCATAACGACTTCTTTTAATCCACTTAATCCTCGCGTTCCGATAACGAGTAAATCATGATTATGATGATTCGCAACCTCCACAATCTTCTCTTTCGGATAACCATGTTCAAATAGCACATTAAAGTGATGTCCAGAGAATTTTGCAATAATATCCTCCAGTTCCTCTTTACAATCTGATTCACTATCTCCTGTACCATGCAATACACTTTCTTTTGAGTCTTCTGCTGTAATAACGGAAAGAATCGTATAATGCTTAGAATCGAGCTTTATCGCTTCTTCTGCTGCACGCATACTATTATGTGATCCATCTACCGCAATAAGAACGGATTGATACATTTAAGCCACCTCTTTTCTGTTAAATACAAAGTTCAGCACACTGCCGGCAATAACACCAATGGCTAAATTGTGGGTCATAAGTACTAAAGTAATAGTCACTAACACTACTATTATGTCAATCCATCTTGCATTTTTCAAAAATTTGAATGTCCCAAAATCAAATGTACTTATTGCAGCCACAACCATAATCCCTGCAAGAATACTCATTGGGATCTGAACGACGTAATCACCAAGAACAATTATTAAAAACATAAGAGATGATCCCGCTGCAATCGATGATAATCTCGTCGTTCCACCCGATTTCAAATTCAATACAGTTTGTGCAATCATTGCACATCCACCGATACCACCGAAGAATCCTGTAATGATGTTAGCAACGCCCTGTCCACGTGATTCCTTATTCTTATCACTGTCACTCTTCAATGTATCATCTACAATACGTGCCGTTAGCAGACTTTCTACAAGACCTACGACCGCCATCGATAAACTGTACGGAAAGATAATCTTAAACGTTTCGAAATTGAAGGGCACATCAGGTATAAACAAATGCGGTAATGTACGTTTAATTTCTCCGATATCACCTACTGTCCTAACATCAGCATGCATCATAATTGAAATTGCTGTAAGTAGTACGACTGCAATGAGTGGTGCTGGTACTTTCGTAAAAAATTTGGGTAGGACGTATACAATCACAATTGTTGCCACAGTAAATATATAAGTCACACCACTAATATTAAAGATGTGCTGTAATTGTGATGTAAAGATGAGTATTGCAAGGGAATCTACGAATCCAATCATCACTGTATTCGGTATGTATTTGAGTAAGTTACCTACTTTAAATATTCCAAAGATGACTTGTAATATTCCCATCAGGATGGTCGCTGCAAATAAATAATCTACGCCATGTTCTTTCACTAAAGAGAACACGAGCAGTGCAATTGCACCTGCTGCTGCAGAAATCATCGCACTTCTTCCACCTGTAAAGGCGATGACTACCGCTATAACAAATGAAGCATACAGTCCCACCATTGGATTTACTCCTGCAATGACGCTAAATGCAATCACTTCAGGTATCAGTGCGAGTGAAACTACGATACCCGCTAATATATTTTGTAAAGGCTGTGTAAGCCATTCACGTTTTAATGTGTCTATCATAAATTCCTCCTACAAAAAAGATACTTTGACAGTATAACATAATTATTTTTACACAACTGTAGAACCAATTCATGGCATAAAAAATTTGCGCTTCATAACTGAAGCGCAAATTTTTTATGCCATGCCAACATGTCCCAATATTACTTTTTGCACATAACCTTTTTCCACGAGGAACTGTATACTGTTACCATTCAAGTTGTAAATGTAAACACCCTCAACTTTAGAAGGCACCGCTTTATTACTACCAGATATCATCTTACCTTTGAAAAGGTATTCATTGCCGTACACTTTCTTCACATCATCGAATTTAAGTTCATTGTTATTCACATCTAAAGTCGCTGTATATGGGTTTTTATCAGTCCCTTTAAAAAATGTATAGTTCTGATCATAAACTTTCTTAGTATAACCTGTGCCTGAAACTCCTGAAGTCATACGCTTAAGATCTACTTTATAACCACTTACAGTTACGTTATTTACTTTAACTGCACGCACGAAATCTTTATCCAGCACAAACTTGGCATTTCCGCTCGTATAACCAGAGTACTTATAGTAAGGCTTCTGAACTTCAGCTGTTGAATGCTTAGCAAGGGCATCTTCGCCCTGCACTGCACCTAACGATATGGCAGCCGCTAAAGTTGTTGCGCCTAGTACTTTTACAAATTTCATTTCCACCACTCCTAAAATATAATTTCATTATTCTCATCATTTTCTACATTAATTATTTACCCTGAATGGTGCTCACAAAACATTTTTAATCATTAGTTAAAACTAAATAAAATAAAAATCCTTTCATTCTGATGGACTAATGACTTGGGAATTCTTTCTTTAATTAGATGTAATATTCTTTTAACCTTTTATGCCGTTCACATAAAGCCAGCTCTCATCAGCAGTTTAGCATCATGACTACGTATCCCTTTTCCAATATCCTTAGAAGCCACATGCATACAAAAAGACCCTGTAATTTTACAAGGTCTTAATTATAATGCTGTTCTATTGTATTTCTAATAAATTGTTTAGCTGTTGTTAAATCCTGTGCTTCTTGATTATCTATTGAAATATCTAATCTCTGGATGATGCCTTCCTTTCCTACAAGTACTGGTAAGCTATATGCTATATCCTCATTTCTCGTTGATAATGGGAAAATTGAACGCTCATTGAGCACAAGCGATTTGATAAGCAATACAGTGATTTTTGATATCGCTGCATTGGTCCAGCCTTTTTGATGGAATACATCAAATGACACGCTATCAATCGCCTCAGTTATCTCCTTTTTATCTATCTTATGGTTACCACTAAGCTGTTCATATTCCTCCAACGCTATACCATGAATACGCGTTTTACTCCAGAGCGGTACAGCATGTGCTCCATGCTCTCCTATCACAAACCCTTCAACACTTTTAGGGTCAATGTTGTAATGATTTGCAATTAAAGTTTTAAAACGTGAAGTTTCTAATAACGTACCAGTACCTATCACTTTACTCTCCGGATAATACTTTGAAGCGATGTACGTCATCGCATCGACAGGATTGGAAATAATAACAAGCAAGGCATCGGTCGTTACTTCACCGATACGTGTAGTGATTTCTTTAATAATCACTGTATTCGCCTTTGCTAGCGCAGTGCGATCTGGAATTGATGTATCTGTCTTTGTACTGGCCGCTATAACGATAACATCCGCATCCTTTAAATCCTTATATGTTCCCGCATAAATATTGATATGATTCGTGACACCAATACCTTGACTGTGCAAATGATCCATTGCCTCTCCAGTCGCAACATTTTCGTCACTATCAATCAAGACAATCTCGTTAAATACGTTCAAATACTGTACGTCAGTCAGCACTTGACTGCCCACACGTCCAACACCAATGATTCCTAGCTTCATCTACTTCCCTCCATATGGAATGACGTCTTTGTTGAATTCCTTATTAATATAATCTTTCATATCTTGAGACTGAAGTACTTCAATCAAATCCTGAAACTTCTTGTCATTCTTATGGCCTTTTTTAACAGCAAGAATATTTGCAAATGGTGAAGATTCATCCTCTAACGCGATGGCATCTTTATGCGGTGTAATCCCATTATCAATTGCGTAGTTAGAATTCATAATTACTGCAGCCCCTTCACCATTACGATACGTCTTCGGTAAGAATTCTGCGCTTTGTTTGTTATTAAACTTTAGATTCTTTTTATTTTCAACGATATCAGTAAAGTATGCATCTTCAATCTTTACGCCTTTTTTCAGCTTAATCACACCTTTATTGACAAAGAATGATAAGAAACGCCCTTCTTCAGCCGGATTACTTGATACGAAGATTTCAGAGCCAGATGGAATTTCATCTAAGTTCTTATACTTCTTACTATAAACCCCCATAGGCGTAGTGAACACTTTCCCTACTTCTTCAATATCATAATGATGCGTCTTTTTCTCAGCTTTCAAGTATGGCACATGCTGGAATAAGTTAGCATCAACATCGCCTTCTTGCAGTAACTTATTCGGTACTTTATAGTCATTGACAATCTTAACTTCTACGTCATATCCTTTTTTCTTCATCGCAACCGCTGCATGTTTAACAACTTCTCCATGCGGTGCAGGGGAAGCTGCAACAACAATCTTCTTATCCTCTTCTTTTTCAGTTGAACTACAGCCTGCTAAAGATGCAGATAATATGACTGCACTAATTAAACCTAATACTTTTCTCATACATAGTTTCCTCCTAATTTTTTAACTCAAATAAAAAATCCCGTGGACAAGAACAAGTCCACAGGATAAATCGCTGTATAGTCTCGTCTCATCTTTACAACTTACGTTGCAGGAATTGGCACAGTGTTCATTAAGAATCTGCTGCCGAGGTTTCATAGGGCCTGTCCCTCCACCTCTCTGGATAAGAGTTAAAATATTTTGTTTTATTTATTGATTACTATCATAATTAAACATCTTAATGATGTCAATGAATATTTTGAAAATTCTATTTTAATCCTTTAATAACTTTCTATTTTCAACATAATACGTTAAATACATAATTACAGACATAAACAGTAATATACCTAGTACAGTGGGTTTGGTCACAAAATTATCTGGAACTAAAAATATAACAGCTGTAAATAACGGTAACAGCACGCTCAACCAAGTATAAGAACGTTTCATCGATTCATATGTTACAAAACTCATTCCTTCATCGTGATCATTAATCTCAGGAACTAAATTAATTTTTCTAAACTTTTTCTTTGCCCATACGAGAAATATTGTACTTACAGCCATCAATATCATATTAATTATCACTGTCGCAATGATAAAGTACAAAAACATATCACCATACTTGTATGGGTTGATATGAACAGAAAACAATACATCACCTTCATTAATCGTATAACGCATAACCATACTCAGTGGGATGATCAGTAATCCAATACACACAATACAGACTAGATTAAATAACGGATAAATTCTTTTAAATTGTTGTTCATTCATCTTCAATATCCTCCAATTCAAAAAGATCTTCAACTTTACATTGAAATACACGACAAATCTTTAACACTAACGTGATAGACGGTGAAATCGTACCTTTTTCGATAAAACCAATCGTCTGTCTTGTGACACCAACTCTTTTCGCTAACTCACTTTGATTCATATTAAATTTAGCACGGTACTCCTTTAAATGAGACTTTAGCATGTTGTTCACCTCATCATAAATGTACAATATACTTAACATTATGTAAAGTATTTTTAACATATATAATAAAAAGCACCGCGTATCCGGTGCTTATTTCCCCACATTCAGTTGTTCTAATTGCTTGAGCTGCGTTTTTGCGTGATCATATATACTTTCCGGATAATTGTGAATACGCATGAGTTCTATTGCATTCGAAGTCGTTGTAACACCTTTTCTGATTGTATAATCAAATGTTATATCATTATCTTCAGTCAGTGTTTCTTTAAAGTAATAAAAATCAAAGTGTGTCAATATTTCAGTTAATTCAATATCATGTGTTGCTGCAAATAGCAAACTGTTTTGATGTAAATTCAAATAGTCTAGTATTGCAGTTGCTGAAGCAATGCGTTCTTTCGTATTCGTTCCGCGCAATATTTCATCAATGAATATATACGTCGGTAATGTCAATTTAAGCACTTCTAAGAGGCGCTTCACAGATTTAATTTCTGCGATAAAGTAACTATCACCTTTCGCTAAACTATCTTCTAAATTCATTGAAGTGGCTATGATTCCTGGTTGATACACAAATCTTTCACTTGTCGATGTATTCAGACCTTGAGCCATTACTAAATTTATCGCCATCGTTTTCATAAACGTAGATTTCCCCGAGGCATTAGATCCTGTTAACAGTACAGAATGCTTATACTTAAAATCATTCGCTACAGCACGATCAAGTAACGGGTGATACACTTCCTCCGCTTCAAGCACTTTTTCTTCAGCCGCTTCAGGAATAGCGTAATATGGTAATGTTGTTCGCCATAAAGCAGTACTATAACTTGCATCTGCTTGTCCTACTACTTTGAAATATGAAGCGAAATCTTCTTGATGCTTATGAAGTATCGCAAGCGCGCGATGATACAAATGATAATCAATTAAAAACATCTGCTTAATCGCATTAATCATTGTAAGCGCAATGTTCCCTTCATTCTTATTATCATTTAACATAAAATAGCTCATCCACTTAACGGACTTCATCTTACTATCATTTAATTTACGGCCGTTCAACTTCATTATTTCGTTTGCCGTATCAATAATCTTAATTGCATAGAATAAATCGTTATAAACGAGATCACTTTGCGACTGAAACTTTACTGATAGCCCCATAACGACACCCATTGCAAGGATTACACTGAATATACCAATAGAAACACCGAAGTAGAACATAGCTAAACTCAGTATAGGTAAGAAACTTACGAGTATCATCAGCTTGTTGTAGTGCTCTTTTTTCTGATAATGCACTGTAAACCGGCTTGCATCATTATTCGCATTTCTACCAAGCTTCGCTAATATAAATGACAATTTCTCACGATATCTTACATCCTCAGTAATCCTATTCAACATTGTTTCATCAACATGATGTCCCGGGAAATTACGCAGTAACGTATATGTATATTCCTCACCAACAGATGTAAAGTGATAGTTTATACGATGAAATAACTGATCCATACTTAGATCATTCCATGTAATATCATCAATACATCGCGCCTCTTCTTTACTAATATGCTTATAATAATGATCAAACATAATATGATTACCTTTTTGTTTGAAAAGTGTCGCCTGCTTGTTAAACAATGTTTTTATTTTACGCTTCAGTTGAATACTGTCATAGACACTATAACCAATACCTATACCAATTAACACGATTGTTATTAATACATAAACCCAGAAACTCTGCATGCTGAACCTCCGTTAATTTTCTAAATCACATCTAAAACATATGCACGAGATTATTAAAAAACTCTGGTTCATTCGTTTTAATAATTTCTAATAGTCTCGTAGCCACTTCTTATACATATTATACTTAATTTTCTGATAACAATGAATATCAATTTACAATTATATACAAAATTAAAAACCAACTCTGTCTCGCAGAATCGGTTCTCAATGTCATCTTTCGGTTCAATACTATGCTTTGCCTTTCAACAGGGCATTCCAGTACATCAATGGTATCCCACGTTTCTTCACTTGATATAATAACGGATTCGTCTTCCCTTGATCTATCGGCATAGACTCCTTCGGTTTCATATCATATCCAAATTCCGCCATAAACGCCTGACCATATTCTGTTGCTATTGGACAAGCTGTAGAGCCATCATAATGCGCTTTTAACTGTTTGCCTTTTATCTGTGAAAGTAGATTACTGACAAGTACGGGCATCTGTTTTCTTACTGCCGCTCCCATCTTTATGGTTGGTAAATTCGTACAGTCTCCGATACCGAATACATTTTGATGACGAACATGTTGTAGCGTAAATGGATTAACATCCAGCCACCCTTGTTCATCGCTTAAGGTCGAATTTTTCACAACATCTGGCGCACTCATAGGTGGTGTTACAACAATCATAGAGAAAGGTAATGTATATGTTTCTCCTGTAGCCCATTCTTTAAATGTCGCTTCTTTCTTGTCACCGTCTACCTTAATCAATTCTTGATTGAGTTGATATTCAATATGCTTATTATTTAAATGTTCCTCCATATATCGTCTATATTTTTCCACAGGAAATAATGTGTCTTTCCCTGATTTAAAAATAAGATGTGCCTTATTATCTTTCTGATCACGAATAAATTCATCAAAGGTAAACAATGTATTTTCAGGAGCAACTCCGCCTTTAATTACTGATTTCGGTTTCGTTATTATTACATTACCTGTCTTGGTCTGCTTTAATAATTCATAGGTATAATCTGTATAATCATAGAGGTAGTTTGTCGTAACACCATTTCTGCCTAGCGTCGCTTCAAGTCCCTCTATCTCCTGAAAGTCTAATTGTATGCCAAGTGCGACGACGAGATATTCGTACATAATAAAATCATCATTATCTAAATACACTTTACGCTCTACAGGCTGAATACGAGTAACACGTTGCTGGATGTGGTCAATTGTTTTAGGGATTACACGTGACATGCTTTTTACTGTACGTGTCTTCTTCTCTTCACCTGAACCAACGAGAGGCCAAGCTGGCTGATAAGCATGTTGATCTGCATGATCGATGATAGCGATATCCTTTATACCAGACTTCAATAATCTGCTTGCACTTGATAACCCACCTGCACCTGCTCCGAGAATCACTACTTGATATTTCTTCATTGTTTCCCTCCTAGTAAGTTTATTAGTTATTATATACCCTATTAAATTAACGATATGAATAAAAAAGAATAAAAAAACACTCACCTTTAAGGTGAGTGTAAATCTTAGTTATCTTGTAATGTCATTGTTTTATCTTCGAGATACTTAGAATCCAAGGTTTTCGCTAAAATCTTAGTCTCAAGCCCAAAGAGTTTCATCACTAACAAATGCACACGTGCTTGAGTAATTGTGTATACAAACCAAGGTAGCGATGGTTCATATTCGTGGATTGCAATTATACACTCATTCGTATCAAGGATACGTCTGAATTCAAGTCGTGCTCTGCTGCTTTCGTTTACCTTAGCAAACTTACCGCCTTTTATATAGAACAACACCCTATCTTCTGATGATTTCTTTTGTGATTTTTCCAGGATAAGGATAGGGTCTTTGAAAATTGGTAATGAAATATTCAATACTTCATTTTCAATCGAAGTATTGATAAATGAGTAACCGATACGTGATAACCAGTTAACATAATAGTTTGCCGTTTGCTCAATCGTCCAGCTTGAAGGGATCGTAATACGTTGAACAGACTTAACGTCATTCTTTTGAAGCTGTTTCGCAATAGAAGGTGCTTTTTTCTTACCTTTCTTCTCATCATCACTATCTTTTAAAGCAGTCTCAATACTTTCTTTTAACGGTGTCGGTGCATTGGATATGCCTTCTACATAATTCTTCTTAGAAGGTGTCATATCATGCACGAGACTATCAATTAATGGATAAACAAGTTCCTTAGATTCACCAGCGATTAATGCGACAGGTAACTTTGTAATCCATACTGGAATGAACGGTACATCAAGCATAGGTAATTTCTTCTTCATAGCTGATGCAGTGGCTTCAAACATTCCTTTGTAATCCGTTACTTCATGATAGATATCAATCTGTTCATTTTGTTTCGGTTCGCGCTTAACTAATGTTGCTAATCCTTTAACTACATCTTTTAAGGCAACAGGTGCTGTTTTACTATATGCCCACTTCGGAAGCACGAGCGCAGGCAATCGTTTTGTCAATTTCTTCAGAATCGGGAATGAAGAACCCTTTGGTCCAATAATCAGCCCTGCACGTAATGTCGATACAGGAACACCGTAAGAGCCCAGAATCTTCTCACATTCTTTACGACTATGTAAGTGATTTGATAAGTTCTCATCCTCTTCGTCCGGCATAATTCCACTCATAAAGATGATATGTTTCACACCTTTGTTCTTCGCCGCACGGCCAAAGTTATCTGCTAATATTGCATCCATATCCATAAATGAACCTTGAGTTAATTTCGCAGAGGGTATCATAGAGTGCACGAGATAAATTGCTGTATGCACGCCTTCCATAGCTTCTTCAATATCCTCAAGTGCATAGAGATCCACTTTCTTCCATGTTACGTTCTTTTCATCTTCTTTATTATCTGTACTTCTTGAAGCAGCTACAATGTCATAGTCTTCTTTCAATTGTTCCAATAAATTTCCGCCGATATAACCTGAAGCGCCTGTTAATAGTACCTTCATTAAACGTCCTCCTATTCTATAGTATTAGTCCATACCCCATCTGATCCATCTATAACCGGTATAATGAATTTAATCTTCTTTATCTATCTTCTTCTTTTCGAAAACGCCTTCGCACCATGTGTCTTAGCGAGCTCAAATAGTGGACTCCATGCATTCGTATGCACTACAGGCGCCTGGTTATTGCCTAATCTTCTGATCTGCTGTTCGTAGTACGCTAAGCCAACAAAGCCTCCAATCATTTTATCCAGGGCTTTAACCTTGGTCGTCAGTCTTGGTAAAGTAACATCCTCATACGTTCCTTCACGCAGCTGATTTGGAAGCTCAGGATTCAGTACAAGCGGACGTCCAATACCGATCATTGATACGTTCGTCTCTGTGATGGCATCGATCATGCTTTGCTGCTTACGGAACCCTCCAATCACAGAAATCGGCACCTCTACCATATCACTTACTTTCTTTGCATAGTCCAGGAAGTATACTTCTCCGTCACCCATCATTTCCGGCTTCTCATAATCTCCACCTGAAATTTCGATATGATCGATTCCGAGTTCATCCATCTTCTTGATTACAGTGATAGAATCTTCTAGGGAGAACCCTTTGTCACTAAAGTCCGTTGAATTGATCTTTAAGCTGATCGGAAACTCTTCACCTAACGCCTTGCGCATACCCGTATAGATTTCCACTAAGAACTTCATTCGTTTATCTAGTGTCCCCCCGTATTCATCAAAGCGACGGTTATCCCTTGCTGATAAGAACTGACTCACTAAATAACCGTGAGCCCCATGTATCTGAACACCTGTAAATCCTGCTTTCTTAGCGATTACTGCAGTAGTTACAAAGCGTTCTATCGTCTCTTTAATCTCATTCAATGTCATCTCACGTGGTGGGTTAAATCCACTGCCGGCATCCCCATTAATGGGAATGGCACTAGGAGCTACAGGCTGTTGAGATACCGACTTTGGACTTTGTTTACCGGGATGATTAATCTGCATCCAGATATGGCTGTTATTACGTTTACCCGCTTCAGCCCAGCGCTTAAGTATATCTAGATCTCGCTCATCTTCTACAACCACATTCCCCGGCTCACCAAGATAACGACGATCGACCATAACATTGCCGGTAAGCGCCATACCGATACCTCCATCTGCCCAATGCTGATAGGCATTAACGAGTGCTTCTGTCGGGCGATGGTTATCGTCTGCCATACCTTCACTCATCGCCCCTTTATATAATCTATTCTTTATTGTTACACCATTGCTTAATTCAAGCGGTTCAAATAATTTCTCTACTGTCATATCATTTACTCCTTCACTTCAAATTTAAAACATTTCATACTTTGTATTTTCCCTCAATGCACCATATTAATCATAAAGAAACACCTCCTGAATGATTCAGGAGGTGTCAGTTGAAGCTTATTTATCTTTTTTGAAGCTTGTAAGCAATGAAGTTGTATTTAAAGCTAGAATGTTACGTGCATTCTTTGTTGCATCATAACCATGTCCCGCCTTTAGATGGGAATAGATTGCACCAAGCATTACACCTTCTACAAGTAATGCCCCCGCCTGATTAAACTTCTTGCTGAAGATAGATAGCGCAAGTAACGCTGCACCGGCTGTCTCAACACCACCGACAACTTTCATCATTTCTTCCGAATAACCGAACTCATCAAATAATTTAGCTAAATCTTCGTTCCCTTGAAGTTTCCCTTTACCTGCATTATACATTTCCTTGGCAATATACAAGTTGTTCATATAGTTAAACATACTAAACCTCTCCTTTAAGTTATTATTATTACTATATCCAATTATTCACGTTTAAAAACATTTATATGTCTCATAATAACTATCACGGCTCTATTAACACTCGATAGCTAACCATCTATAAAACCCCTATATAACTAAAATCATTATTAAACAATCTAAGTCCCCACTCTTTTAAGCAATAAATATAGAGGACATTATAATACTATACAAAGTAGTACCCACCTCAAGATCTATACATTACCACTTCTATATTTCTCCATTCTAACAATCCCCTCATCGTCGGGTTGCTTATTATCACATTTACATACATAACCGTAACGCTCATAAAAAGGAAAAGCTGTTATGGAAGCAGGAATTTCTATACGATGAGCACGCTTGTAGTATTCATCGCTCTCTAGTGTGTGTATAATAAGATGTCCTATACCCTGTCCCTGATATTCAGGCAACACAAAAATCGTAAAAAAACTGCTTTCTATTTCGCTACCCCAATATGGACCAATTGCACCAGTACCGACAATCTTATCATCGGCTCTAAATACATAAAAGTGTGTCCATGATGCACGCTCCGTGATGGAAACCTCAGTAATCGCTTTTGCATCTTCAATTAAATCCTCTTTTGAGTAATCTGTGATATTCGTCTCAAACATGGCACGATGAATAAGTGCTACTATCTCCTTGGCATCCTCATTCTTGAAACCATCAATATCCACCTTCATATACACCGCACCTCTCTCATTTAATTACAAGCAATGATATCTTAACGCATTACTGGCAAAACATTATCTAATATTAATAATCGATCTCACGAATGCTTCTTTCGCAACTGTATAATTAGTTCTATCTTCAAGCCTCTGGCACTAATCTCGACATCAATAATAGGCTTTATTATCAATCCTTAAATTCATAAACCGCCAATATGCTAAATACTGTCAGGACTAAGAGAAGTAACACCTTACATTCCTTCTTTAACTTTACTAACTCATTTTACCCATGATTATTGATATTCAGTTAACATTACTTTCTTGATAATAACACCTAAAGTCATAACGTCATCTCAACTTGAAATAAATAGACTTCTATTTCTCATGCAAACGATCATACTTATTAATATAATTTCTTTTTATATGATTTATAAATTTTTCATCACTAGACACAATATCAAATACATCGTTATTAACATATAACGTTTTATCTTCTTTATAAAAGAATATATATGCACTTCTAAAGCCATTCTTTAATTTAACGCAGTACCTTACTAATTCATCAACATCAATACTCTTAATATTTGCAAATGTATATGCAGTGCCATCCTCACCTATTAATTGTTCTTCATACCAGTTATTTATGGTAAAGAACTTACCGATATTTGTTTTCTCCTTCCGACGAATCCCTTTATAACGATACCCAATCAAAACCTTACATTGCACTGTAGAATGATTTTTGAAACTACGAGATATGATATCTTTAAGTTCTAAGATAGATAAGCTTTCAATCAAGAACCTAATTCTTTTACTATCATCAACTTGAAAGTACGGTCTTAAACCTTCAGGATTATAAGATAAGTTCATATTTTCACCTCTTTCATATATAATTACCATTAACGACTACCACAAGGAGATTCCAATGACATTAACTAGAAACTTAAGATTACCTAACCTTGAGCATTGGTATATGTTCCCAGGATCAATATATCCAGAACCTGCATACGACAATACGTCGCTTGAAGTCTTTATTTGGGAAGAAGATATGATATATATATTAACGATTACTGATATACTTGAAAAGGCATTTTTTAAAAATGAAGACTTAATTTCAGATATCGAAAGACTTGCACACCATCTTGTTGTAGAGAAAGGATCTACTCAACTTTTTGAATTTATTACAATCGATTCAAGTGAAGGTAATCGTGATGAATCATTCGATAAAGCTGTCTATAAGTTAATTAAAAATAAATATCCCCATTTACTCGTTAATCATCATCAAAAAAGTTTTAAATATTAAATAAGAAACCGATATTTTCATCTTCAATATTGTCAGTCTCTTAACTATGCATCTTCTTTACTTATCTCTTAATAGATTAGATTATTTTATTGTTTATTCAATGGTAACGCTAAATTTATATTGAAATAAAAAAGCACTTCCCAACTTATGTTGGAAAGTGTTTTAAACGTTGATTCAATTGAACACAAATTGCTGACGCAATTTGCGTACCAAATCTGTAAGCGAACAAGTTCGCAACAGCTCTGGCAATATTAACGTTTTGAGAAATAACCTCTAAAAATTTAACAAAATCATATCATACGAAATGCAGATTTATGAATAATGTTTATATTTTCTCAGTGATATAAAATGATATAAATGGATGTTAATTCATATTATTTACACCATTTCACACAAAATACTTGTTTCATTAAAATCAATGTGATATATTACTAATATAAATTGTCGTACTCAAAACGACAACAGGAAGGATTTAATTATGAGAGATTATTTAAATATTAGATTATCTTATGAAGCAAAATATTTTATAGAATCTATTCAAACCCAACTTCAAGAATCATTACAAAAATCCATATCCGAAAGCGAAATGCCATTAATTGAAAAAAGCATAAAATCTTTTATAAATAATGAACTAAAAGGATTTGATCCAAAAACTATTGATGCTATTTCAATTACTACTATTTTAAAGGTTTCGTCTTCCAGTGTCATAGAAGGAGCATTTAAATACTCTAAAAACTTTTCATTAGATGAATGGATAAAAATAGAAAATGAAATGAATGCTTTTAGAATTGATAAAAATATTGAAGTTGGATCACTCACACCTAAATTATATTTAGAAAAAGATGTAATTTCTGGATTAAATCAATATCAAAAAGACTTTATGAAAGAATCCATGATTAGAGTTGTAAGATTATCATATGTAATAAGCATTGTTGTTTTTGCTTATTATAAATATATTTTTCATATTGAGAGTTAAACTCTCAATATTTTTTAAATAGATTGTCGCATTAAGAACGACAAAAAAACAACATATAAAAGGAGGTGATTACTATGATAAACACAATTATTCAATCTTTAAAACCATATGTTAGTGATAGAAATGATTTCTACAACAAGCTACTTCCTAATGGATTAACACCTAAAGAAACCTTGGACAAAGTAATTTATAAACACAGAGTTCCAGTGCGTGGTTCGTACTACTGCTATTTTGCAAACAGAGTATAAATATAGATAGGAATTCCCCATTATAACAAAGGAGAAAAGGATATGACCAAATATAGCTTAATGAGTTTAAACTTAAACTTTTACAACCCTGAATCAAATATTAAACGTACTACAGAAGATGTGGCAGAATTCATCATAAATAATCATCCAACTTTTGTTACCTTACAAGAATTTGGTGAAAAATCTATAACTGGTGATATTGATGGTTTGGAATTGTTAAATAAATTAAATCAATATGGATATGCAGTTGTAGAACCCTTAAAAGATGGTATCAAACCTATTAATACACGCATACTTTATTTAAAAGAAAAAGTGAATTATAAAAAAATGATGCCAGCATATTACGTACATTCTTTCGTTAATAGACAAACTGGTGCAATTTTTGAGATAAATGGTAAAAAAATGTGTATCTTTTCCTTACACTTTCCTCTCTATCAAAGCCAAAATCAAGATAATAGACAAGACAAAATTAATATGTGGGATCTAACACTAAGGCTAGGGAAAAATTTCCGTAAGTATGACTATTTAATTTTAGCAGGTGATTTCAACGAATCTAAAATTGGGAATGAAACAGTTCTCTCTCACAATTTAGATATTTTAGAGAATCATCTTGATTCAGCAACAAATGATATTCCTACTTGGAATAATCAAAAGTTAGATCATATTTTTGTTACAAAAAATTTAAAATATGAAAAATCAGATCCATTATCGAATAACATAAGTGATCATAAAGCTCTATTAGTAGAGTTTGAAGTATAGGATAGGTAATTTAATTTGATCACTGTTAGAGGTTCCCCATCACAAGTCAGGCAATAAAATAAAAACTAAAGAGGATAAAATATTATGAATATAAATATTAAATTTTGGATTTCATTAGTAATTACTACACTACTCTGCTATGTATCAGCATCAGTTATTACAAATAATATATTTATCTATACTGTTACATCAATTTCATTAATAGTGACTTTATATTACTTCTTTAAAATCGAATTAATAAAAATTAAAAATCGATTTACTAGGTAATCACTATGAATAAATTAATTTATTTTTTTAAAAAAGATGAATTGCCAATAATCAGTATGTATGAAAATGATCTCATATTTTTATCTCTACCTAAATTTATCAAATACCTTAGGTTAATAATTCTATATCTCATTCTTGGCATATTTATTTTTTCATTTATGGTAGATAAAGCTATATTTACTTTTGCAATATGGATTATAGGAATTATTTTATTTGTAAAACAATTTAAATTTATTAGTTCTATCAAAGATAAGTATAATGACAAGTATTTTATGCATCATGAATTATTAGAGTTCATTATAAACAATAAGTTATTTAATGAGGATGCTAATGGGATTATTACTTCATCAAGATTTTCTTATTCTATTACAAATGATGAAATAGTTATTTACGCTTTAATGTCAGGAAATTATTTTGATAACAAAATACTAAATTTAGACATTCAATTACAAGGTTTATTAGATTTACCAATATACGAAAAAATAATACGTCATAATGCAACTGAATATCACTTTAGAATTAATAAGCCACAAAGATTAAACATACCTACTCAAGATACTTCATACAATAACTCTAATGATATCAATCTTGGTTATGGTGTGACATATAATCCCACTAAATCACCTCACATACTAATTTCGGGTGGCACTGGTAGTGGTAAGAGCATGTTTATGAGTTTCTTGTTAATCGAGTTCTTAAAGCAAAAATCTACTATTTTCTTATGTGATTGTAAGAACAGTGACCTTGGATCTTTATCAAACTATCTCGGCGAAAAATATGTAGCAACCACTCCAAATAATATTGCTCGTGTTATAAGACTAGCAGTAGATGAAATGAAAAGTAGATATGACTACATGAATGAAAACTTTATATATGGTGCTAATTTTGAAACCCATGGATTTAAACCAGTATGGATATTATTTGACGAAATCGGAGCATTTCAAGCTTATGGTACTGATAAAAAATCTAAAGAGCTTATCAGCGAAGTTATGGACGGAATCAAGCAAATCATTTTATTAGGTCGCCAAGCTGGATGTTTCATTCTTATAGCTGGACAACAAATCAATGCTAATAATCTAAGTACAGAATTACGAGATAATTTTTCGCTAAGAGTTTCACTTGGTTTTAACAGTTCAGAAGGATTGCGTATGATGTTTGGTTCTGCTACTCCAGATGTTTCCATCCCTATTGAGGTAAAAGGTGCTGGACTCCTATATTTACATGGCAGTGGCAAAGAACAAGCACAATATTATGAAAGCCCATATATTGATACAACGCAATATGATTTTATAGAGGAATTGAAGAAATATATTCCAGAGGTACAAAACAATTAAATCTACTCTTTTTATTCATTCAACGGTTTATCGAATGAATAAAAAAGTAGATCTTCACGGAGTCTGCCGAGTGACAAGGGCAGTCAGCTTGAAAAGCTGAAAAATACAAATTGACTAAGAAAAGAGGAATATTATGATTAAACTAAATGACTTTTTAAATGCAGAAATATTAGGTAATAACTTTGTCGCAGTAAAAAGTTACACCGAAGCACTTCATCATGAAACTGGAGAACTTGACGCGTATAAGTTAGATATATCTATCCAAGATGATGATAGTCCATTCTTTTTGGAAAAAATACAAGTTAAAGTAAAAAACTTAAACCCTACCCTATCTTTTAACGATTTAAAAAATAACAAGACTACCCCAGTTGTATTAAGAGATCTTCAAATCGGTCAATTCAATGGAAATTTGTGGTTTAGTTGTACTGATGTATTACCTAAAACAAAATAAATACTTCTTATCATGTAACCCTATGCAAACTGACGGCTCCAGCCGGCAAGCTGGAAGCGTGTTAGCGGAGCGTTGCATAGGTAAACATGATTTAGAAGTATGGAGGGCTTTGCCCTCCTAGTTTATTTATTATATAGGCAAACGTTTCTAGAAAATTGGAGGGTTATTTTTATGACATATAATCAAAAAATAATCCGTACAGATTCATATATTGAAGTTTACGAGTATGAATTTCCTATTGTTTCAGATTTTGAAATAACTAATCGTGTAAAGAAAGAACGTGTTAAAGAATTTGATGACTTAGATAAAGATGAAAAAGAATTAAAGTTAAAAAGATTAGCAAGAACACGTGAACAAGCTAAATGGGATCTTATTCGCTTGGTAGACGTAAATTTTGATAATAAAACTAGTTTTTTAACACTTACTACTAAAGAAAATATAAGAGACCGATTATTATTTAATAATATGTTTGATAAATTTGTAACACGCTTAAATTATCATGTATTAGGCACCAAAAAAAGATTAATAAAATATGTGGCAGTTTTAGAAAAACAAAAACGAGGTGCATGGCATGTGCATCTGATATTATTTAGTTTTCCTTATGTTCCTCACAGTAAATTATTAAAAATATGGGGACATGGTGGTGTTAGAATTAATAAAATTCATGACTTAGATGATGCTTCAAATGCTGGTAGATACGTAGCAAAATATATGAAAAAAGGTATGTCACAAGAGTTATTAGAAAGTATGGGGAAAAAATCATACTATTCTTCTAGAAATTTAAAAAAAGCTGAAGAAATTAAAGTATTATCTGATGAAAAACTTTTTAAAGATCAGCAAGTTGTATATGAATCAAGTTACAATTCTAAAGTATATAAAAACGGTAAGCTAATTAATAACAAAGTTCGATATAAAAAAATCAAAATATAGTATTGATAAAATTAAAGGAGTGATTTTTTATGGAAGATTTAAAATTACCTTTTTTATTAACAAGAGAGCAAGCATCAAAATTCTTAGGAGTAGATCCAAAATCATTTGATAGATATATAAGAAGTTCTGATAAACTTAAAAGATTTATGGTTGGTAAACATGAACGTTACACGATAAAAGAATTGGAGAACTTCATTCTTGAACAGTCAATAAATTGAGAATAGAGGTATTATTATGGCGACAATAACAAAACGTGGCAAATCATACAGAGTACAAATATCTAATTATAAGAATGGTGTTAATAACCGTATTTCAAAGACATTTAAAACACTTACAGAAGCTAAACGTTGGGCAATGCAGAATGAAATTGCTAAGGGAAACGGTGTAGATCTTGCTAGTAGAAATGAATCATTCTCTATATTTTTTGAAAACTGGGTTCATTTAGTTAAAAAAAATGATGTTAGACCTGCCACATTTATCAACTATACAAGGACAATACCTATCGTTAAGCAACTGTTTGGAGATACGAAGCTAAGCGATTTAAATGATATTGTTGTACAAATGAAGATAGATGAATATGGTAAAACGCATTCCAGAAAAACTACTACAGAAGTATTATTAAAAATTAGAACCTCCTTACGTTATGCCTATGGTCGTGGATTGCTATCCTCTGATTTTGCCGGACTTGTTAAAACTAGAGGAAAAGAATTAGATAAAAGAAATAAAGCATTATCTATAACAGATTTCAAGAAGCTAAGATCTTACTTACTTAACAATCCGAAAAATGATTTTCATATTTTAGTACTTCTAGCACTGGAAACAGGTGTAAATGGCGGTTATAAAATGTAGGAAAATGGCGGAATGAAAATGCTGTTTTTCCTACATTTTTTCTTTTCAAAATTATATAATCATGTCTTAACTCAATCTTCGATTGGAGGTTATTTGATTGAGACATGACATTTATGAAGGAGTGCTATTTTATATTATGAAAGGTATTAAACCAAATTATGCCGAGCTGGGTCGACAGTATAATTGTGATCCAAGAACAGTTAAAAAATATTATGAAGCCGGTAAAGAAAATGAATTAGAAGGACTGAAGAAAAGAAAACAAACTAAGAAAACATCAAAACTAGATCCGTTTAAAGAAATAATTGATGAAAAAATTGAATTAGGATGTACTGCCATGGCAATATTCAAATACATTGAGAAGAAAGGATATAAAGGTCGCTATACAATTTTGCGAGAATACTGTAAAAACAAAAAACTAAACGAGACTAAAAAAGCAACTATACGCGTAGAAACAAATCCCGGTATAGCTGCTCAAGTAGACTGGAAAGAAGATATGATAATGCATGATAAGTTTGGCAGAACTTATCAATTCAATATCTTTCTTTACGTTCTACACTATTCAAAAATGAAGTATATCACATTAACTTGGGATAAAAAACAAGATACGTTATTTGAATGTCTGAAAGATGCTTTTGAATACACCGAAGGTGTTCCAAGAGAAATATGGTTCGATAATATGAGAACCGTAGTTGATAGACCGAGAACACAATATAAAAAAGTCGTCTTCAATAATTTGTTTTATCAATTTAGTAAGGATGCCAACTTTGAACCTATTGCTTGTAGGCCTTATCGTCCTCAAACCAAAGGATCCGTCGAATCATTGGCTAAATTTGTTGAACAACGTTTAAGACCTTATGATTATGAATTTTATGATGCTGTCGAACTTATTGGGCTGGTTAATAATCTATGCCAGGAATTAAATTATGAAGAAATTTCGCAGGCAACAGATCAACGACCTATAGATGTTTTCAATTACGAAGAAAAAGAGCATTTAAATTCTTTTAATGACAGTTTATTAAATACTTACATCGAAGATGAATGTATTAGAATCGTTTCTAAAGAATCGATGGTTAACTTTAGAAAAGGTAAATACTCTGTTCCTACTAAATACATTGGTGAAGAAGTACAGGTGATATTCAATGACTCAACAGATGAATTGCTTATTTATTTTGATGGTGAGTTAATAAGACGACATAATCTATCTGAAAGAAAATTTAATTATTTCGTTGAAGATATGAGTGAGATATTAAAATCAGATGTATTTAAACACAAGGATGATGAAGAGATACTTACATATATAGAAAATTCATTATTACTGTATGACGAAATATAGCGAGGAGGACTTAAGATGAATACGAATCATCAAAAATTGCTCAATAATTTTGAAATATTAAAACTTAAAAAATTCAAAGCTTACTATCCAAATTACATTGAATTACTTTCTAAAAATGAGAAATCTTTAACTGAAATATTAATTGATTTAACCGAAAAAGAGATAGAATATCAATCAGAATTAAAATTTAAACGTGCTGTGAATTCAGCACGTTTCCCTAAAATAAAATATTTACATGATTTTGATTTTATGTTTCAACCAAGTATAAATCAACAAGAAATACTTACTTTAAAATCTATGCATTTCTTAGAAGATAGTATTAATATTTGTTTCCTGGGTAACAGTGGTGTTGGTAAAACACACTTGGCAATCTCATTAGGAATAGAAGCTTGTAAACAAAATATAAAGACCAAATTCTACACCTTCAAAGATTTAATAGACTTACTAACTGACTCAGATTCCAAAGGAATCATCAATAAAACATTAAGACAATTAAGCAGAATAGAATTACTTATCATTGATGAAATTGGTTATACTCCCATCACTAAAGAACAAGCCGATTTATTCTATCAGTTAATGTCACTAAGATATGAAATGAAATCAACAATAATTACAACTAACATTCCATTTTCTAATTGGGGAGAGTCATTTAGTAATACAATTGCATCAGCAGCTATAATAGATAGGTTAATTCACCATTCTAAAGTATTTAAAATTACTGGAGAATCATATCGATTAAAAGATTATAAAAATGAAAAATCCTTAAGCATGCGACAAACTTAAACCGCTAAAAAACGACATTTTCAAACCGCCATAAAACAACATTTTTAAACCGCTATTGACAACAGGTGCACGTCGAGGCGAATTACTAGGAATTAAAAAAGAGGATATTTACGAATATGGTATTCGTATAAAACGTTCAATTAGTCCTCATAGTGATGATATACTATTAAAAACAAAGCACTCTAAACGTGATGTTAGTATCAATAAAGAAGTCTATGATCTTTTAGTAACTGTTAAAGAGAAAAGTAATGGCTATATATTTGGAAGAGATGGTTTCAAGCAATCTGAAATATTAGCTAAAATGTTGGATGAACTTGAAATTGAACGAACTACCTTTCATGGATTACGAGATACACATGCCTCATTCTTATTTTCAAATGATAATTTAAGGTTAGATTATATTTCAAAACGTTTAGGTCATAGTTCAATATTAACCACACAGAATTATTACTTGGAACTAATGCCCGAAAAAAAACACCAGCAAGATGCTGATGCTTTAGATTTACTCAATTCACTAAAGTAATCATATCAAATTTTTGTGAGGTTATATATGAATATTAAAATATTTGCTTTTGGTATAAATAAGATTATCAATTGCATTAATGCTGATAAAATGAAATTTGAACAGATGTCAATTTCACAAGAAAGCTTCAAAATTTTAATTGATGAATATTTTTTAAGTAAATTTGACTATTACTTTCAAGATAATATTTTGATTGTTCCTGCAACAAAACTAGAGCCCAATCGGTCTTGGAACAAATCTTTAATTATTAATGAACAAGTTATTGAGTTCAAAGGAATGTATATTTTTTTCTTTAACTTTAGAGAATTAGAAAATAATATATTGTATATTACACCACTGACCTTGCCACAAATTGAATTAGTTCGAAATAACTTTTATTTAACTAAGCAATAAAAAATTCTACTGAATAGATTAATACATGATAGACTATTTTTAATAATCCCATTTATATGGAAAGTAAGAAGCACCAAACTAATTTTTGGTGCTTTTACTTGTAGTTAAGTAAATATCTGAAAGTTTATTGCCAATGGAATTTGCTACACTCTCACTCGATCCACTAATTAATAATGTTTTCTCTATATCTTCATAATGTTCTGCTTTCATTTCACTAAAAATTTCCAAGAAATTTTCATATTTTAAATTTTTTTCATTTTTATATATAGTATCAAGTAATTTCATTAGACCACTAAATCCTACTGCTTTCTTCGTAATATATGTATTTTTCCAAAATTCATCAAATACTTCCGAAAATGCTTTAAAGAAATTAATCATGATTTTAGCAACAATTTCTGGACGGTTGTTAGCAAAATAGTGTCTATAAATTCTTCTTTGATCTTCTTCTATTTTTAAACCCTTTTTTATATTATTATTGTCAATAATAATATTTTGTGGACTACTGACTCTCTCCACAATTTTTTTTGCTACTGTTCCTTGTGAGATGAACTGTTTAGAGTTTGTCTTCCTACCTAAAATTCTTATTGAATTGTAAAATGGTGATGATTTAGTTTCATTTAATATTTTTACTACTCTATTCGCAAAAGACTCTACAGTGTATACCTCATTATTTTCATACATTATTCCAAATAACTCGTAAATAATAGATTTATCTACTGGTTTTTGATTAGAATTAATCGTTACAAAAATATTGGCAGACATAGTTAAATCGGCATCCATAAATATAATTATAGGTAATTCAAAATCTTTAGATTCATAATTTCTTTCAATATATTTTTTAATACCCTCTATTCTATGTTGACCATCAATTATAGAAAATGGTTTACCTAACAAATCAATCATATTTAGATCTAGTTCAATAAAACTGTCGCGTTCTAAATCATTAGTTACAAAATCTTTATTTAGCGTTAGTACTATTGGTGTCGGAAATATAGCATCTTCTCTTTCACAATACAAAGCTATATTATTTACTCTATCTAAATCTAAATGTCTTTGTATACCTTTTCGTGAGTCAGAAAGTCTGAGTGTTTCTGATATTTTAATTAAGTCTTTTACATTTATTTTTGTATAATAAGAAACATAATTTTCATTTGTTGTTTGGTTTATACGAAATACATTCTTTAATTCCAAAACTTTCATCCTTTCTTATATATTAAATATCTTTATCATTAATATCGTCTTGAATATTTTCATTCTCAATTTTAGTTGATTGGTCGTTAATTTCTGTATTTTCATTAATGTTATAATTGTCTGCATCATTAAATGTTATTTCTTCAGCATTTGAAATTTGTATATCTAAATATCCATATAATAATAACACGGCTACATAAAGAATTAGTTCTATTATAATACCTATTTTGTTTAAGTTATCTGTAAGAGACTGTCCATAATAAGAAGCACTAATAATTACAAAAACAACACAAATAAATATTCCATTATTAGCTTTTTCTAAATTTTTAATTGTATAAGAATTTTCGTCTATCTTCTTTCTACTATTATCTAAGTATGTTGAAAATATAGTTGCAAGTATACTGAACGATGTAGTAAACAAAATACCTTTACTTAGCTTTTCACATATACTTTCTCTCATACTGATATTATTACCTATTGTTATAGGTATTGTAAAAATTATTAAAGGAAAGATTAGAGTAAATAGTGCATTTAGTCTTACTTTTTTCCAAGATATTTCATTCTTAAATATATTTTTAATACTCTGAAATGGATTTTTAACCTTGTTCATATTTTCAATTACACTACTCCTTTATTAAAATTTATATAAAAAAACACCAGCGTTATAGCTGATGTTTTTACATATTATAGTGATCTAAAGATACAGTCTACACCAATTAGCTCCATAAATATGTTTTAAATAGTAATATATCTGAAAAGATACTAACGTTTTGAGAACTGTGGTGAACGACGAGCGCCTTTAAGACCTGGCTTTTTACGTTCTTTCATACGTGGGTCACGTGTTAACATACCCGCACGTTTTAATGAACCACGGTATTCTGGATCTGCTTCTAATAAAGCACGTGAGATACCATGACGGATAGCTTGTGCTTGACCAGTTAATCCTCCACCATTAACGTTTACTAAAACATCGTAGTTACCTTTAGTTTCAGTGATATCGAATGGTTGGTTTAAGTCTAAAATTAATGATTCAAATGGTAGGTAGTCACGTACGTCACGTCCATTGATAGTGATGTTTCCTTCACCAGGAATTAAACGAACACGTGCTACTGAATGTTTACGACGGCCTGTGCCTTTATATTCAACTTGTGCCAATGTATTGTCCTCCTCTTAATTAACCACGTAACTCGTAGTTTTCAGGTTGTTGTGCTGTATGTGGATGCTCAGCTCCAGCATATACGTGTAACTTCTTGAACATTTTGTCTCCTAAAGAACCTTTAGGTAACATACCTTTGATTGAAGTTTCCATTAAACGCACTGGGTTTTTCTCGCGTAATTCACCAGCAGAGATTGATTTAATTCCGCCTGGGTGATTTGAGTGACGGTAGTAAATTTTGTCTTCTGGTTTGTTACCTGATAAGTAAATTTTCTCAGCGTTGATTAAGATCACGTGATCTCCACAGTCAACGTGTGGTGTGAATGTTGGTTTATGTTTACCGCGTAAGATTGATGCAACTTCAGATGAAAGGCGACCCATAGTCTTACCTTCAGCATCAATTACGTACCATTTGCGGTCAATGTTTGATTCGTTTGCCATGAATGTTTGACGCATAATATTTTCCTCCTAAAATAAAAAAAGTTCCCTCTAAATCCTGTCTATATATCTGTAACACAATAAGTTTCCGGGGCTTATTGTCGTGGTTGATATTAAACAATACCGTTGTTTATCTTATAACATTTTGGTAGTGTTTGTCAATGGTATTCCTATAATTTATGTGTTTATTTTTCATTTTTCGTTAAAGTTGTTCGTCGTTCATCGTATGTTTCTGGTTTTTAAAGATAGTGGCTGTGCCTTGTGGTATATCTTGCTTTAATGTTTCAGTGTCGAGATAGATTTTCTCCAGGTAGAGCCCTTCTGCCGGTGCGGTCTTGCCTGCTTTTGTTCGGTCTTGTGCCTGAATGATTGCAGGTATACTATCGCCATCTTTTTGTCCTGTGCCGACGTCGATTAAATACTGCACCATGATGCGTACCATGTTGTAGAGGAAGCCGCTTCCGATAACTAAGAAATCATAGCCTTCATGTGTTTCAGTTACTTCAAAGCGGTAAAGTGTGCGTTCTTTATTCTCTATTTCTGTCTTTGCTGAACAGAATGAGGTAAAGTCATGTGTCCCAAGAAAATGTTGTGCTGCGTCGTTCATTTTGTTAACGTCCAGCTTTGTTTTAATGTATGTCATCTGTCCTGTATACATCACGTTACGGTGTTCTGATACGTATACTTTATAGCGGTATGCTTTGCCGATACAGTCGTATCGTGAATGGAAATGTTCACTGATCTTCGTTACTTGTGTAATGTATATGTCGTCAGGTAATGCGGAATTAAAGGCATGCTGCCACTTTGGTTCTGGGATTGAGAGTGGTGTATCAAAGTGGACGTATTGCATGCGCGCATGCACACCTTTGTCCGTACGTGATGACGGGTGTATTCGTACAAATTGTTTGTGCATGCGTTTTAATATGCGTTCTAACTCATATTGTACGGTGCGTCCTTCGTTTTGTATCTGAAATCCTTGAAAGTTCGCACCATTATATTGTAGTTGTAATAATATGCGTTCCATAATATGCTCCTAATTTTTTAAATAAAGGATGAGTAATGTTATCGGTATGAGTGTTAAGAGTGACAAGGTGTCATATGTATGCCAGTCGAGTTTACGATATTTCGTACGACCGACATCCCCTTTATACCCTCTCACTTCCATTGCGATGGCTAAATCTTCTGCGCGTTTGAATGCGGACACGAAGAGTGGTACAAGTAATGGTATTACCGCTTTGATACGCTCTTTAAGCGTTCCTGCTGTCATATCACTACCACGTGACATTTGTGCTTTCATCACTTTTTGTGTTTCATCCATAAGTGTCGGTATAAAACGCAGCGCAATACTCATCATCAGTGCCAGTTCATGAACCGGGAGTTTCAGCTTCTTAAACGGTTTAAGTATAGATTCTATTGCATCTGTGAGTGCAATCGGGCTCGTTGTCAGTGTCATAATCGTCGTTAAGAAGACAATGAGTATAAAGCGTAAACTGATCATAATCCCCATTATTACCCCTTGTGACTGAATGTTAATGATGCCGTAATCAACGAGTGTCGCACCTCCTTTTGTTAAGAAGACGTGCATGAGCAATGTAAAGATGAGTAAGAATAGTATTGGTTTTAATCCGTTGAACAAAAACATAAACGATAAGTTAGATGCCTTCAGTATGATGAATATCAGGATAATGCCTACTGCATAGGACTGCCAGTTATTCATCAAGAAAATTAAGATCATCATTATAAAGACGAAGATCATCTTCATGCGCGGGTCCAAACGATGCACAAAGCTCTGCAAAGGCACAAAGCGTCCGAGAATCATCTTATCAAGCATTGGATTCCCTCCAGTCCTTATACATATCTGCAAACGTTTCTATATTGAGTGCAAGCTTCGGAAACTTTATATTGTGTTTCGCTTCAACTTGTCGTTGCAAAGTAACAATATGTGGTGGATGGATATCATAATATGATAGATCTTTGCTGAATATTGCTTCAGGTGTCCCTTCCTCAACAACAGTGCCTTGATGCATAACATAAAGATAATCACAGCGGGCTGCCTGCTCCATCTGGTGGGTCACAAGGATAACAGTAATGTTTAATTCACGCTGTAATTGATGAAACATCTCCATAATTTCCTGCTGTCCTTTCGGGTCGAGCCCCGCAGTAGGTTCATCAAGAATCAGCACGTCCGGATTCATTGCAAGTACGCCCATTATCGCAATACGTCTCATTTGCCCTCCTGAGAGCTCAAACGGACTCTTATTTAATATGGACTCTTCCATACCAAATTGTTTTACAAGCTCGTATGCACGTGCTTTAGCGTCTTCTGGTGCTACTCCGTAATTGAGCGGTCCGAACATAATATCCTTTAGCACAGTTTCTTCAAATAATTGCTGTTCAGCAAATTGAAAGACCATGCCAACTTTCTTACGGATTGGTTTTAAGTATTTATTCTTTGTCTTACCTGTAATGGTTAGTCCATCTATCGCAATACTACCTTCAGTTGGCTTAACGAGCGCATTGAAATGCTGAATAACAGTCGACTTTCCAGAGCCTGTGTGGCCGATTATGCCATAAAACATATGTGCTTCAATATGCATATCGATATTATAGAGGGCACGCACTTCAAATGGAGTCCCTTTTGAATAATAATAGCCTAAGTTATTTAATGTAATCGTCATAATTTGTTCAGCAGCTCCATTTCTGTAACAAACGCATCTTCGTTAAAAATCAACCGATTCAGTTTCATCTCAAATGGCAGGTCAAGCCCTATATCGATTAAAGCCTCACTATGGGTATATATTTCTTCAGGTGTCCCACATAAAACAAGTGAACCTTTATTCATCACCAATATACGATCACTCTGAAGCGTTTCTTCTAGGTGATGCGTAATATGTATAACTGTTAAGTTCTTCTCACGTTGTAATTTACGAATCACTTCTAATATTTCTATTCTGCCTTCAGGATCTAGCATACTTGTCGCTTCATCTAATATAATAATATTTGGACTCAATGCAATGACACCTGCAATTGCAACACGTTGTTTCTGCCCGCCAGATAAGTGATGGGGTTCGTGTGTTAAATATGCACCCATATCGACATCATTCAGTGCATTCAAAACGCTTTTATGCATTTCATCGTAAGGAATACCATAGTTCTCCAGTCCAAACGCAACGTCATCTTCAACAGTTGCACCAACGAATTGATTATCTGGATTTTGAAACACGATTCCAACCTTTTCATGAACATCGCTAAATGTATCTTCAGTCACATTGATACCATTTATATAGACTTCACCTTCAGTGATTGGCATGATTGCACCCATAAGTTTAAGTAACGTCGACTTTCCAGATCCATTATGTCCTACGATGGATATCCATTCTCCATGTTCAATTGTAAAGGACACATCGTTCAGTACATATGGGCCATCTTCATAACGATAAGATAAATGATTTACTACGACAGCAGACTGCATATTATCACCTCGAATCTTTTTCATTAGTATAACATGCTATATTCTCTGTTAAACATCCATCAGACATTTAACACAAAAAATAGCTATATAAAACAAAAAACCCGGGATGCCAGGTTTAATGAAAAAAAGCGCGCACCCTGCCAGTTGAGTTCACGCAAGTGGTTATTCAATTTGGCAGGCTACTCTGAGCTAGACAATATCTGTGTGTGGCAAACATTATCGTTGCACTCATTTGCTTAAAGTGTGTGTATGTGTAAGATAAGTGAATCCATATTCTTGATAATTTACTGATTAAACTAATTCGATGATTACCATCTCTGAACCGTCTCCACGACGTGGTCCAACTTTCATAGTTCTAGTGTATCCACCTTGACGCTCAGTGTAACGTGGCGCGATATCAGTGAATAATTTTTGAATTGCGAATTGCGTAGTTTCATCTTCGTTTAAAATTTCAACACGACGTAATACAGTAGCTGCTTGACGACGCGCATGTAAATCTCCACGTTTACCTAAAGTAATTAATTTTTCTACGATTTTACGTAATTCTTTTGCACGCGCTTCAGTCGTTTCGATACGCTCGTTAACGATTAAAGAAGTTGCTAAGTCGCGTAACATTGCTTTACGTTGATCAGACGTACGTCCTAATTTTCTGTAACCCATGAATCGTAACCTCCTTTATCAGTCTTCTTTTCTTAATCCAAGACCTAAGTCTTCTAATTTGAACTTAACTTCTTCTAAAGACTTGCGTCCTAAGTTACGAACTTTCATCATATCAGCTTCTGATTTGTCAGCTAATTCCTGAACAGAATTAATACCTGCACGTTTCAGACAGTTATAAGAACGAACTGATAAATCAAGTTCTTCTATAGACATCTCTAGAACTTTTTCTTTGTGATCTTCTTCTTTTTCAATCATGATTTCAGCATTTTGTGCTTCATCAGTTAAATCAACGAAGATATTTAAATGTTCTGTCATAATCTTGGCACCTAAAGAAATTGCTTCTTGTGGTGTGATTGATCCGTCAGTCCATACATCTAATGTTAATTTGTCAAAGTTCGTACTTTGACCCACACGTGTATTCTCTACCTGGTAGTTTACACGTTCAACTGGTGTGTAGATTGAATCAACTGGAATAACCCCAATTGGTAAATCACTTGTGTTATTTTCTTCAGCTAAAGTGTAACCGCGTCCTGCATTTGCAATTAAACGCATTTTTAAGTGTCCACCTTTAGATACTGTTGCGATTTTTAAATCTGGATTTAAAATTTCAACATCGCTGTCGTGCATGATATCTTTAGCAGTAACGACACCTTCATCTTTAACATCGATTTCTAACGTTTTATCTTCATCAGAATAGATTTTAAGCGCTAGCTTCTTAATGTTCATGATAATTGATGTAACATCTTCAACAACGTTTTCAACCGCTGAAAATTCATGTAATACGCCTTCGATTTCAATGTTCTTAACAGCCGCACCTGGTAATGAAGATAATAAGATACGACGTAAGGAGTTTCCTAATGTTGTACCATAACCACGTTCTAACGGTTCAACTACGAATTTACCGAATTTAGAATCTTCACTAATTTCTACTGTCTCAATTCTAGGCTTTTCGATTTCAATCATTATATATCCTCCTTCAACAACGTCGAATAATTTTTTTAGTCCTATATACTATTATAAGTGTCCTTGATACTAATTGAAAATTATACGCGACGACGTTTCGGTGGACGACAACCGTTATGTGGAACTGGAGTAACGTCTTTAATTGCTGTAATTTCTAAACCAGCTGATTGTAACGCACGAATTGCTGCTTCACGACCTTGACCAGGTCCTTTAACAGTTACTTCTACAGTTTTTAAGCCATGTTCCATTGCTGCTTTAGAAGCAGTTTCTGAAGCCATTTGAGCTGCGAATGGTGTAGATTTACGAGAACCTCTGAAACCTAATGCACCAGCAGATGACCATGATAAAGCATTACCGAATTCATCAGTAATTGTTACGATTGTATTGTTGAATGTTGAACGGATGTGTGCAACACCGTTTTCAATATTCTTTTTCACTCTACGCTTACGTGATACTTGTTTACGTGCCATTTAGCTCACTCCTTTACTTTTTATTTCTTCTTGTTAGCCACAGTCTTAACTGGACCTTTACGAGTACGTGCATTGTTTTTAGTATTTTGTCCACGTGTTGGTAAACCACGACGGTGACGAATACCTCTATATGATGCAATCTCCATTAAACGTTTGATGTTTAAGTTCACTTCACGACGAAGATCCCCTTCTACTTTGTATCCATCAACGCTTTCACGGATTCTACCTAACTCGTCTTCTGTTAAATCGCGCACACGAGTATCTTCAGAAACGTTAGCTTCTGCTAGAATTTTTTGTGCCGAAGTTCTACCAATACCATAAATGTAAGTTAATGCGATAACTACGCGTTTCTCACGTGGTACGTCTACACCTGCGATACGTGCCATTTATTACACCTCCATTTTCTTATCCTTGTTTTTGTTTGTGTTTCGGATTTTCACAAATTACCATTACTTTACCTTTTCTGCGAATAACTTTACATTTTTCACAAATGGGTTTAACTGATGGTCTTACTTTCATGTTTCTTACCTCCTAATTTAATATTGGAGTTCTTATTATTTATAACGATACGTAATGCGTCCACGAGTTAAATCGTAGGGACTCATTTCTACTGTTACTTTGTCGCCAGGTAGAATACGGATATAGTTCATACGAATTTTACCGCTAACATGCGCTAAGATCTCATGACCATTTTCTAATTCTACTTTAAACATTGCATTTGGTAAAGTATCAAGTACAGTACCTTCTAATTCAATTACATCTTGTTTAGCCATTATCAAATTCCCCCTTTTTATCAAGATTCCGAAATTCGAGCGGTATATTTTTGCAAAACGTAACGTAATTTAGCGTCTGTTACAAAACCTGTTTCAGAAATACTCGATTTAATTTCAGGTGAGATAACATCACTTAGTATTAAATGCGACAGGTTCTTTTTCTTAGGATGTTTCATCTTCCGTTTATCTCCATCTGCAACAAGTACAAATCGTTGATCAATAATAGAAATAATTACTCCATATAGTCCTTTATCTTTGCCACGAGTTATCGTGACAATTTGACCAATGTTCGCTTGATTCAAACTGATCACATCCACGCTTGTATCTCACCAAAGAGGTGAATTCTAGGTAAACGATTAAAGCTTTTGTAAAACAGCTTCAACTTCAGCAGTAACATCCTTAATATCTTTCGAACCGTCAATATTAAATAATACACCTTGTTCAGTGTAAAAATCAACAAGTGGTTTCGTTTGTTTGATATTAACATCTAAACGATTTCGAACTGTTTCAGGATTGTCATCTGCACGTTGATATAATTTACCACCGTCGATATCACAGATACCTTCTACTTTAGGTGGATTAAATACTAAATGATAAGTTGTTCCACAAGTTTCACAAATGCGTCGTCCTGTCAGACGATTCATCAGCTCTTCTTCTTGAACGTCAATATTAACAACTGCTTCAATCTTGCGATCAGCTTCTGCTAACATGTCATTCAATGCAACAGCTTGTTCAACTGTTCTTGGAAAACCATCAAGTAAAAATCCGCGCTTAGCATCTTCTTCTAATAATCTTTCACGAACGATACCAATTGTCACTTCATCAGGAACAAGTTCACCGTTGTCCATAAAGCTTTTTGCCTTTTGTCCAAGTTCGGTGTTGTTCTTGATAGCAGCTCTAAACATATCTCCAGTAGAAATATGGGGAATCGGGTATTTCTTAATAATTTCACTCGCTTGAGTTCCTTTACCTGCTCCAGGTAAGCCCATTAAAATGATATTCATAAAATGCCCTCCAGACATTAACGTCTTTTGAATCCTCTATATTCACGCTGACCAAGTTGAGCTTTTAATTGTGCAATTGTTTCTAACGCTACCCCGATTACGATTAATAAACTTGTACCACCAATGCGTAGTGCCTGTGGTAGATTTAAGAAATCAGAAACGAGTAAAGGTAATACTGCAATTGCAGCTAAGAAAATTGACCCAACGAAAGTTAAGCGATAAAGAACTCTCGTAATATAGTTTTGTGTGTTCTTACCAGGACGAATACCTGGTACGTAACTACCTTGCTTTCTTAAATTATCTGCCATTTGTTCAGGATTAACCTGCACAAATGCATAAAAATAAGCAAATAAAATAATTAGTATCACATAAACAACCATACCAATTGGTTGTGCCGGATCAGAATGTGTCGCTAACGTCTTCGCCCACTCAGCTTTAGGGAACAATAACTGTAACGTCTTAGGTAGCATAAAGAATGCCATCGCGAAGATAACTGGAATAACACCTGCTGAATTTACTTTTAAAGGTAAAAAAGTAGCTTGTGGTGCTAAACGATTTGTCGTTGTTCTTTTTGCATATTGAATAGGAATCTTACGTATAGCTTGTAAGAAGAATACAGCGATTGCAGTTAAGATAATCATACCAACCAATATTCCGATTGCTTCTATAATCGCCATCGTCGTGTCATCAGCACCTACAAAACGTTGTTGATAATACTGAGTTAATGATGATGGAATAGATGATAGTATACCACCGAAGATAATAATTGAAATACCATTACCTACACCACGGACTGTAATTTGTTCTCCTAACCACATTAAGAATGCGGTACCAGCTGTTAATACAATAGCGATAAGTAGGAAGTTCCATACGTTTGAGTTGGTGATCAATTGACCTCCAAGCATATTGTTGAAACTATAGCTCATACCAAACCCTTGAATGAAAGCCAGTATAATCGTGAAGTAACGTGTAAACTGTGTTAGCTTTTTACGACCCACTTCACCTTGCTTTGACCATTCAGTAAATTTCGGGACGACATCCATCTGTAATAACTGAACTACGATTGATGCAGTGATATAAGGCATAATCCCCATCGCGAGTATTGAGAAGTTTTTAAGTGCACCACCACCAAAGGTATTGAACAAGTCAGTGATACCTTTGTTGGTTTGACTTTCAAATGCTGATGGATTAACACCAGGCACCGGAATATAAGTTCCGATTTTAAAGATAATTAACATTGCGAGTGTAAACATGATCTTGCTACGAATTTCTTTAGTTCTAAAGAAATTGATAAATGTTCTGAACATTAGATCACCTCAGTTGTTCCGCCCTTACCTTCGATTGCTTCTTTAGCAGAAGCTGAGAATTTGTGAGCTTTTACTGTTAATTTCTTAGATAATTCACCGTTTCCTAATACTTTGATTCCAGATTTTTCGTTAGAAACAACACCTGTTTCAATTAATAATGCTGGAGTAATCTCTGTACCATCTTCGAAACGATTTAATTGATCTAAGTTAACAATCGCATAGTCTTTACGGTTGATGTTAGTAAATCCACGTTTTGGTAAACGACGGAATAAAGGTAATTGTCCACCTTCGAAACCTAAGCGTACGCCTCCACCTGAACGAGCCTTTTGCCCTTTGTGTCCACGACCACTTGTTTTACCATTACCTGAAGCCATACCACGACCAACGCGGTTGCGTTCTTTACGAGCACCTTCAACTGGTTTCATTTCATGTAATTTCATTTCGGCACCTCCTTTTATTGATAATTATATTATAATTCTTTAACTGTCACTAAGTGACTTACTTTGTTAATTTGCCCACGAATCGCAGGGTTGTCTTCAACTTCTACTGATGAATGCATCTTAGTTAAACCAAGAGCTTTAACAGTTTTACGTTGTGTCTCAGGACGACCGATGATACTACGAGTGAGGGTGATTTGAATTTTAGCCATTTTGAATGCCCTCCTTAATTGTATAATTCTTCGACTGATTTACCACGTAATTTTGCAACATCTTCAGCAACTTTAAGTTCTTTTAAACCTTCAACAGTAGCGCGAACCATGTTGATTGGTGTGTTAGATCCTAAAGATTTAGAAAGAATGTCAGTAATACCTGCTAATTCTAACACGGCACGGACTGGTCCACCAGCGATAACTCCTGTACCAGGTGCTGCCGGCTTAATTAATACGCTTCCTGCACCAAATCTTCCTGTAACTTCGTGAGGTGTAGTACCTTTCACACGAGGAACAGTGATTAAGTTTTTCTTAGCATCTTCAATTGCTTTCTTAATTGCTTCTGGTACTTCTTGAGCTTTACCAGTACCGAAACCAACGCGACCATTTTTGTCACCGACAACAACTAAAGCAGTGAAACGCATACGACGTCCACCCTTAACAACTTTAGATACACGGTTGATCGTTACTACGCGTTCTTCAAATTCTTTAACTTCTTTTTCACGACGCATTAAGAGTTCCTCCTTTTATTAAAATTCTAGACCGTTTTCACGAGCTGCATCAGCTAATGCTTTCACACGTCCATGGAATAAGTATCCTCCACGGTCAAATACAACTGCTTTAACGCCTTTTTCAACTGCTAACTTTGCTACTGCTTCGCCAACTTTAGCTGCAGCTTCTACGTTAGAAGTTGTTTCAAGTCCTAAGTTTTTATCTTGTGTTGATGCTTGAGCTAAAGTTACACCTTTAACGTCATCAATCACTTGTGCATAAATGTGTTTGTTTGAACGATATACGTTTAAACGTGGACGCTCAGTAGTTCCAGCTAATCTGCTACGTACACGAGCGTGTCTTTTCATACGCACTTTATTCTTATCGATTTTAGTGATCATGAATATTCTCCTTTCCTATTTTAGAGATTACTTACCAGTTTTACCTTCTTTACGACGAACATATTCGCCTTCGTAACGAACCCCTTTACCTTTGTAAGGCTCTGGTGGACGAGTAGCACGGATGTTTGAAGCAATTGCTCCAACACGCTCTTTAGAAATACCTTCAACTTTTACTTTCGTGTTTTTATCTACTGATAAAGTAATGCCTTCTTCAGCCACGATTTCGATAGGATGAGAGTATCCAACGTTAAGGATTAAGTTTTTACCTTGCATTTGTGCACGGTAACCAACCCCGATTAATTCTAAGTTCTTTTCGAATCCTTTAGAAACACCTTCAACCATGTTTGCGATTAAAGCACGAGTAGTTCCGTGGATTGTTTTATGAGCTTTAGAATCAGATGGACGAACTACTTCTAAAGTATTGTCTTCTAATTTATATGTCATTTCTTCGTTAAATGTACGCGTTAATTCACCTTTAGGTCCTTTAACTGTAACAGTATTACCGTCGATTTTAATTTCAACACCACTTGGGATGTCAATAATCTTTTTACCAACACGACTCATTTGTCGGCACCTCCTTCTTTAATTAATTCTTACCAGATGTAAGCTAATACTTCTCCACCAATATTACGTTGACGCGCTTCTTTATCAGTTAATACACCTTCAGAAGTTGAAACTAATGCAATACCTAAACCATTTAAGACTTTTGGTAATTCATCAGCTTTAGCGTAAACACGTAAACCAGGTTTTGAAATACGTTTTAAACCAGTGATAACACGTTCGTTGTTAGCACCGTATTTTAAGAACATACGGATAACACCTTGTTTGTCATCTTCGATATATTCAACACTTTTTACGAATCCTTCACGTTTAAGGATTTCAGCAATTTCTTTTTTGATGTTTGATGCAGGTAATTCTAATTTCTCGTGACGTACCATGTTTGCGTTACGTACGCGAGTTAGCATATCTGCGATTGGATCTGACATAGTCATTTAAAATATCCTCCTTTCAGGTTTGAATTTTACCAGCTTGCTTTTTTAACGCCAGGTATCTGACCTTTATAAGCTAATTCACGGAAACAAATACGGCAAAGTTTGAATTTGCGTATTACTGAGTGCGGACGTCCGCAACGTTCACAACGAGTATATTCTTGTACTTTAAACTTTTGTTTACGCTGTTGTTTAGCGATCATTGATTTTTTAGCCACTAAATTTAGCCTCCTTTTATATTAGAGATTACTTTTGAAATGGCATACCGAATTGTGTTAACAATTCACGAGCTTCCTCGTCAGTGTTAGCAGTCGTTACGATAACAATATCCATTCCACGTGTTTTACTTACTTTATCATAATCGATTTCAGGGAAAATTAATTGTTCTTTTACACCTAATGTGTAGTTACCGCGACCATCAAACGCTTTGTTTGAAATACCACGGAAGTCACGTACACGAGGTAATGAAACGTTAACTAATTTATCAAAGAATTCATACATTCTTTCGCCACGTAAAGTAACTTTAGCCCCGATAGGCATACCTTCACGTAAACGGAATGTTGCGATTGATTTTTTTGCTTTAGTAACCATTGGTTTTTGACCTGTGATTGCTTGTAGTTCTTCAACTGCTGAGTCTAAAACTTTAGAGTTTTGAACTGCATCACCGATACCCATGTTTACTACGATTTTTTCAATTTTTGGCACTTCCATGATTGATGAGTATTCAAACTTTTTCATCATTTCAGGAGTGATTTCATTTAAGAATTTTTCTTTTAAACGTGTCAATGTGAGAACCTCCTTCCAGATAATTATTTAATGATTTCTCCAGATTTCTTTGCTACACGTACTTTTTTACCGTCTTCTATCTTTGTACCAACACGTGTTGGTTTGTTTGTCTTTGGATCTAATAACATAACATTTGAAACATGAATTGCAGCTTCGAATTCTGTGATGCCGCCTTCAGGATTCATTTGAGTAGGTTTTTGGTGTTTTTTTACGATGTTAACACCTTCAACAACTACGCGATCTCTTTTAGGAAGTGCTTCAATTACAGTTCCTGTTTTACCTTTATCTTTACCTGTGATAACGATAACTTTGTCGCCTTTTTTAATATGCATGTCGTAGACACCTCCTCTTAATTAGTGTTTATTATAATACTTCAGGTGCTAATGATACGATTTTCATGAAGTTACCTTCACGTAATTCACGTGCAACAGGTCCGAAGATACGTGTTCCACGAGGTCCTTTGTCATCACGGATGATAACACAAGCGTTCTCATCAAATTTGATGTATGAACCGTCATTACGACGAACACCAGATTTAGTACGAACGATAACAGCTTTAACAACGTCACCCTTTTTAACAACGCCACCTGGTGTAGCATTTTTAACTGTACATACGATTACGTCACCAATGTTAGCTGTTTTACGGCCAGATCCGCCTAATACTTTAATAGTTAATACTTCACGAGCACCAGAGTTATCTGCTACTTTTAAGCGTGATTCTTGTTGGATCATTCGAGTTACCTCCTTTATCTAATTTCTTATTAAATGATTACTGATTCTTCAACAACTTCTACTAAACGGAAGCGTTTTGTAGCTGATAAAGGACGTGTTTCCATAATCTTAACGATATCGCCCATTTTAGCTGTATTGTTTTCATCATGTGCTTTGTATTTTTTAGAATACTTTACACGTTTGCCGTATAAAGAATGTGTTTTGTAAGTTTCTACTACAACTGTGATTGTTTTATCCATTTTGTCAGATACAACTTTACCTGTGTAGACTTTACGATTGTTTCTTTCGCTCACAAGAGTACCCTCCTATCAAAAATTATTTTTGTTCAGTTTTTTGTTGCTCGATTTCTCTTTCACGTACAACAGTTTTCATACGCGCGATTGATTTTTTAACTTCGCGAATACGTGCTGTATTTTCAAGTTGACCTGTAGCTAACTGAAAGCGTAGGTTGAAAAGTTCCTCTTTAAGCGACTTTACTTTAGTTTCAATTTCTGAAGTGGTTAAATCTCTAATTTCCTTAGCTTTCATTTGTGTCACCACCCAATTCTTCACGTTTTACAAACTTAGTTTTCACTGGTAGTTTGTGAGATGCTAAACGCAATGCTTCGCGTGCTACTTCTTCAGGTACACCCGCGATTTCAAACATAATACGTCCAGGTTTTACTACTGCTACCCATCCTTCAACTGCACCTTTACCAGAACCCATACGTACTTCTAAAGGTTTTTTAGTGTAAGGTGTGTGAGGGAAAATTTTAATCCAGACTTTTCCGCCACGTTTCATGTAACGAGTCATTGCAATACGAGCTGATTCAATTTGACGAGAAGTGATCCAAGCAGCTGTTGTTGCTTGTAAACCATATTCACCAAATGTTACTTCGTTTCCGCCTTTTGAACGACCAGTTGTTTTAGGTCTATGTTGACGACGGTATTTTACACGTTTTGGTAATAACATTATTATTTTCCTCCTTCACTAGACTTCTTTGTAGGAAGAACTTCTCCACGATAGATCCATACTTTAACACCAAGTTTACCGTAAGTAGTGTCTGCTTCAGCATGTGCATAATCGATGTCAGCACGTAATGTATGAAGTGGAACAGTTCCTTCTGAATATTGTTCAGCACGCGCGATGTCTGCGCCGCCTAAACGTCCTGATACTTGAGTCTTGATACCTTTAGCACCTAACTTCATAGCACGTTGGATCGCTTGTTTTTGAGCACGACGGAATGATACACGGTTTTCTAATTGACGTGCAATGTTTTCCGCTACTAATCTTGCATCCATATCAACTTTCTTAACTTCTACAACGTTAATGTGAACACGTTTACCAGTTAAGCTGTTTAAGTTGTTACGTAATTTTTCAATTTCTGAACCGCCTTTACCGATAACCATACCAGGTTTACCAGTGTGGATAGCGATGTTTACGCGATTTGCTGCGCGTTCGATTTCTACACGAGAAACAGAAGCGTCTTTTAAGTTTTCTTCGATATATTTACGAACTTTTAAGTCTTCATGTAATAAAGTTGCGAAATCTTTTTCTGCAAACCATTTCGCATCCCAGTCACGAATAATTCCGACACGAAGTCCGATTGGATTAATTTTTTGACCCACTGTATTCCCTCCTTAATGAGATATATTATTTTGCTTCTTCTTGAGCTTCAGTGTTTGAAGTTTTAACTTCTTTATCAGCTACAACGATAGTGATGTGGCTTGTACGTTTATTGATGGCACTTGCACGACCTTGTGCACGTGGACGGAAACGTTTTAAAGTTGGTCCTTCGTTTGCATAAGCTTCTTTAACAACTAAAGTATCGATATTCATATCATAGTTATGTTCTGCATTTGCTAATGCTGACATTAATAACTTTTCAACTACTGGTGATGATGCTTTATTTGTTAATTTTAAAATAGCAATAGCTTCCGCTACTTCTTTACCTCTGATAAGATCTAAAACTAATCTCACTTTACGAGGTGCGATTCTGATTGTTCTTGCAACCGCTTTTGCTTCCATGGTTATTCCTCCTTATCTGAAATTAGCGTTTAGTTTTCTTGTCGTCTGCACCGTGACCTTTGTAAGTACGTGTAGGTGCGAATTCTCCTAATTTATGTCCAACCATATCTTCAGTTACGTATACAGGTACGTGTTTACGACCATCGTATACTGCGATAGTGTGTCCAATAAAGTTTGGGAAAATTGTAGAGCGACGTGACCAAGTTTTGATTACTGTTTTTTTGCCGCCTTCCTCTAATGCTTCAACTTTTTTCATTAAGTGATCATCGATGAAAGGTCCTTTTTTAAGACTACGAGCCATTATGGCGCCTCCCTCATTCTTACTGCTACGTTAGCGGCTAGGCCGCTAACTTGAGTAAGTTATTATTATTTTTTACGTCCACGAACGATAAGTTTGTTAGAACGGTTTTTCTTCTTACGAGTTTTCTTACCAAGAGTTGGTTTACCCCATGGTGACATTGGAGATGGACGACCGATTGAAGTACGACCTTCACCACCACCGTGTGGGTGATCGTTAGGGTTCATTACAGAACCACGAACTGTAGGACGGATACCTTTCCATCTTGAACGTCCGGCTTTACCGATGTTGATTAATTCATGTTGTTCATTACCAACTTGACCGATTGTAGCACGGCAACTTGATAGAATCATACGAACTTCACCAGATTTTAAGCGAACTAATACGTATTTACCTTCTTTACCAAGTACTTGAGCACTTGCTCCAGCAGAACGTACTAATTGTCCACCTTTACCAGGTTTTAACTCGATATTGTGGATAACTGTACCAACTGGGATATTTTGAAGTGGTAAACAGTTACCTACTTTAATATCTGCTTCTGGTCCGTTAACTACTTGAGTTCCTACAGTTAAACCTTTAGGTGCGATGATGTAACGTTTCTCACCATCTAAGTAATGTAATAATGCGATATTTGCTGAACGGTTTGGATCGTACTCGATCGTTGCCACTTTCGCAGGGATACCATCTTTATTACGTTTGAAATCAATAATACGGTATTGACGCTTATGACCGCCACCTCTGTGACGTACAGTTAACTTACCTTGGTTATTACGTCCCGCTTTTCTCGGAAGGGGAGCAAGTAATGACTTTTCAGGTGACGTTGACGTAATTTCAGCGAAATCTGAACCTGTCATATTACGACGACCGTTTGTTATTGGCTTATAATGTTTAATTGCCATTGTCGTTTTACCTCCTTAATGGTAAATGTTTATTTTAGTTGAAGAAGTCGATTGAACCTTCTTTTAAAGTTACGATCGCTTTTCTTCTTTTGTTTGTGTAACCGTTGTAACGGCCAACACGTTTTTTCTTAGCTTTGTAGTTCATAACGTTTACTTTATCAACTTTTACATTGAAGATATCTTCAATTGCAATTTTGATTTGTGTTTTGTTAGCACGTGTATCTACATCAAAAGTGTATTTATCTTGTGCCATTTGTTCAGATGAACGTTCAGTGATAACGGGGCGCTTAATAATATCGCGATTTTCCATTAACCAAGCACCTCCTCTACTTTTTCAACTGCACCTTTAGTCATTACTACTTGGTTCGCATGAACGATATCTAATACGTTTAAGCCAGTAGTAGTAATAACAGTTACGCCAGGAATGTTACGTGCTGATAAAGCTACGTTTACATCTTCAGCTTCAACGACAAACAATACCTTTTTAGGTAATTCTAAAGTTGTTGTCATGTTTTTGAATTCTTTTGTTTTAGGAGCATCAAATGTTAATGATTCTAAAACTGTAAATGCGTTTTCTTGTACTTTCGCTGATAAAGCAGAACGTAAAGCTAAACGACGCATTTTCTTAGGCATTTTGTATGAATAACTTCTTGGTGTTGGTCCGAATACGATACCACCACCACGCCATTGTGGCGCACGGATTGTACCTTGACGTGCACGACCTGTACCTTTTTGTTTCCAAGGTTTACGTCCACCACCGCTCACTGCTGAACGATTTTTGACTGCGTGAGTACCTTGACGCATTGAAGCTCTTTGTAAGTTGATCGCTTCGAATAATACATGTTGATTAGGTTCGATTCCGAATACGTTATCGTTTAATTCGATTGAACCCGCTTTTGTTCCATCTACTTTTAATACATCATAATTAGCCATTATGTTATTTCCTCCTTTCGCAGATACTATTTATTACCTTTTTTAATTGAAGTTTGAATTTTAACTAAACCTTTTTTAGGTCCAGGAACATTACCTTTTACTAAGACAACGTTGTTTTCAGCGTCTACTTTAACGATTTCTAAGTTTTGCATAGTAACAGTATTACCACCCATACGGCCTGGTAATGCTTTACCTTTAAATACTTTAGAAGCGTCAGATGCCATACCCATTGAACCTGGGCGTCTGTGGTAACGAGAACCGTGACTCATTGGTCCACGTGACTGTCCGTGGCGCTTAATTGCACCTTGGAAACCTTTACCTTTAGAAACTCCTGTCACGTCAACAATGTCACCAATTTGGAATGTATCCACAGTGACTTCTTGACCTACTTCGTAAGCTTCAGTATCTACGTTTCTGAATTCACGAATGAAGCGCTTAGGTGCTGTGCCTGCTTTTTTAGCATGGCCTTCAGCTGGTTTCGTTGCAAATTTGTTTGATTTGCGGTCTGCTTTATAAGCTTGTTTGTCTTCAAAACCGATTTGGATTGATGAATAACCATCAACTTCTTCAGTTTTCTTTTGTAATACTACGTTTTGTGCTGCTTCTACTACTGTTACTGGAATTAATTCTCCGTTTTCACCGAAAACTTGAGTCATTCCTACTTTTCTTCCTAAGATTCCTTTGGTCATCGAAAGTCGCACCTCCTACTTTTTATTATAATTTGATTTCGATGTCTACACCTGATGGTAAGTTTAAGCCCATAAGAGCATCAACTGTTTTAGGTGTTGGGTTAACGATGTCGATTAAACGTTTGTGCGTGCGTTGCTCGAACTGTTCACGAGAATCTTTGTACTTATGAACGGCACGGATAATTGTGTAAACTGTTTTTTCCGTTGGTAACGGAATCGGTCCTGATACTTCTGCACCTGAACGTTTTGCAGTTTCTACGATTTTTTCAGCTGATTGATCGATAATGCGGTGATCATACGCTTTCAAACGAATACGAATTTTTTGTTTTGCCATAATTTTACCTCCTCTTGTACGTCTATTTTAGTTTGATAGACTTCTCCACGAAAATTGTCTCACACATCGCCATGGCAAAGCGGCCGGGTGTGTCAGTAACCTCTCGCTTCATCGCTTTTTAAAGTCCAACAGTAGATATAATACACGAATATTAGTCATTTAGCAATAGATAACTAGATATTTATAAAAAGTTTTTTGGAGAGTGTTAAAATAAGTTCGTCTGGGGGAATTCTATCAACTATTAAAAAAAGAATTCTACATATTATATAGAAGATATTATATCTTTAGGTAACTTCTAATACACTAAGCAGTACAATTCAATAGTTTATTATAACATGATATAATTAATGTAACAAAAGTATTTTTGTTACAAGTATATTACTAATGGAGGCTCATATATATGAAGCGAATGATGAAAATGACTTTGTTAACGCTCGGCATCATTATGTTATTGAAAGAAATATTTCTAGGAATCCCTGGTATTGGGGGTGCATATATTTTAAGCTTGGCATGGGCACCACTTGGTACGAATATTACGCTGTACTTTATTATGTTTTTGTTATCTGCACTCGACCGCTCTAATGAAGCTAGATTTTCATTATCCGTTATTGCACTTACAGGGTTGTTAGCGAACGCTTTCGCATTCTTCCCGATACTCGGAATGTTCATGCATTGGTTAATGGCGTTCTTAATGATTGCGTATATCTTTATCGTCATTAATACGAGAGAATATCGCGGAAATACGACTCACTATGATCCATACCGCAGTGGTGAGACTGTGAGAGATTATAATAAAGAAAATTAAAATAAGGCGCTCAGACATATGTCTGAGCGCCTTATTTTTAATGCTGTATAAACATAAAGTATAAAATAAATACTGCTGCCATGAAATACATTATTGGGTGAATCTCTTTTCTGCGATTTGCCATCAGCATCGTTATCGGATAGAAAATAAATCCACATGCAATACCCGTAGCAATCGAATACGTAAGTGGCATCATAATAATCGTTAGAAATGCAGGAACTGCAATTTCAAACTTGTGCCACTCTATTTTATTTAAGTTCGCTACCATTAATACACCTACGATTACTAGAGCAGGTGCAGTCACAGCACTCGTTACAACCGACATAAGAGGCGAGAAGAAAAGTGCTAACGCGAAACACAATGCCGTAATCACACTTGCAAATCCGGTTCTGGCACCTACTGCAACCCCTGCTGAAGATTCGATATATGAAGTTGTCGTAGACGTACCGAAAATGGCACCTACGATTGTCGCTAATGAATCAGCAAATAAAGAACGTCCTGCGCGCGGCAATTTGTTATCCTTCACTAGATTCGCCTGCGTTGCAACAGCAACGAGTGTACCCGCTGTATCAAAGAAGTCAATAAATAAGAATGTTAATACGATCACTAGAAATTGCAGGTTAAAGATTTGTTCTGGATGTGCAAATGCATCGAATGCTTTTCCGAACGTTGGTTCGATACTTGGTACTGAACCGACAATTTGCTTTGGTGCATCAATAAGTCCGAAGAGCATACCAAATATCGCTGTTAATACCATCCCGATAAAGATGCTTCCCGGAACGCGCTTTGCCATAAGAATAATTGTCAATGCAATGCCACCAACCGCTAATAATACATGCGGGTCATGGACATTACCTAATGATACTAAAGTCGCTTCATTCCCTTTTACAATGCCTGCACCTTTTAAACCTACAAAGGTAATAAAAAGACCTATCCCCGCTGATACCGCCATCTTCAGTTCGAAAGGAATTGCGTTGATAATCGTTTCACGTAAACCTGTCATCGTCAGTAATGCAAAGAATAATCCTGAGAATAGTACACCCGTTAAACCTGTCTGCCACGGAATGTTGTACTGTAATACGACTGTGAATGCAAAGAACGCATTCAATCCCATACCAGGGGCTAACGCAATCGGATACTTTGCAATCAGTCCCATAAATAAACAACCTACTATTGATGCAAGGATTGTCGCAACAAAGACCGCACCAGCATCCATACGCATACTATCCGGAATACCTTCAATACCAGCAAGCGATAGCATTGCAGGATTGACCGCTAATATATATGCCATTGATAGAAATGTCGTTAATCCACCAAGTATCTCTCTCTTATAGTTTGTGCCTAATTCATCAAACTTAAAATAATTTCTCATTGTGCACTTCCCTTTTTTAATTTTTATACTTGTATAGTCTAATCTCAATGTTCGGAAAAATCAATACATTTTTACGAATATTAATTTTAATATTCGTATTTTAATCATTTTTCTTATCGTAAAGTCCTATCCTTTAAACTTTTTATAGTTATTATGTCTTAATCATATAAAAATTGCATATAGATCATTAGAATGTTTTTTCGGTATATATTCAGGGAATAAATTATATAAATAATTAAAGGAGGAATTATAATTATGAAATTTAAAATATTAAGTTTAATCCTATCTTCAGCTTTAGCACTTGCTGCATGTAATAATGACACAAATGATGTTGAAAAATCTCCAAAGGATGAAACTAAACAGGAACAGCAATCAGAAACTACTGATACTAAAGCGACAGATACAAATGATAAAGATGATAACAACGATGAAGATAATGATGCAAAACAAGAAGGCGAAAGCAGTACAGAAGATTCAGATGACGTGGATAATAAAGATGAAGCGACTGAAGCAGATGATGATAATGACAAAGATGAAGCTTCTATTAAACTAGATGACATTAAACTTTCACCAGAAGAAGCAATTAAAACAGCACAGAAGAAAGTTGATGGTGATTTAGAAAGCATTTCATTCGACCATGATATGGGCCAATGGGTTTACAAAATTTCCTTAATCGATACAAACAAAAAGACTCATGAAATCAAAGTAAACGCTGAACAAAACAAAATTATCTCTTCTGAAGTAGAAGATGATAAAGATAACGAAAAAACATTTGATTACGGTGAGTTTGTGCCTGCTGATAAAATTATTAAAGCAGCACAAAAAGTTTACAATGGTGAGATTAAAGAATGGTCACTTGATCATGATGATGGAAAATTTAAATATAATGTTGAGTTAAAAGGACAAGATGGCAAAACGAAAGAGTTTGAACTTGATGCTAAAGATATGAAAATCTTATCTCAAGATGCATAAAAAAGATGCTGAGACATTCGTCTCAGCATCTTTCTTTTCATTGATTATATTAATCCAATCCATTTCCAATAAGTTGCGCTAAAGAGCAGGATAAGTAAATAGCCAATAATGGTTAAAGGTATCCCTGACTTCAAGAAATCTTTAACCGTGAATGTACCTGTACCGTATGCAAGCATATTCTGTGGCGCTGATACCGGTAACAGGAACCCAAAACTAATAACAAATTGTTGTATTAATACGAATCCAACCGCATTATCCTTTAATCCTAATGTACTTGTAAGTGCAATAAACACTGGTATAAGTGCACTTGATAAGCTTGTTGCACTTGCGAATCCTAAATGAATCAGAATATTAAATATCGTAATTAAAGCAATTGTAGCAAGTAATGGCAAATGCTCTAACCCCATCAATCCAAAAGTCTTATCACTGAGCCACTGCGCCCCAGTCGTTTGCAGTAATAAATTCCCTAAGGATATCCCAATCGCAAATACTATAATTGTTCCCCATGGAATCAATTTTTCTACATCGCTCCACGAGAAGATACCAATCTTCGGAGTGAGCATAATAGCTAACGCAATTAAAGTAATCGATGAAGAATCAATTGGATGAAACTTACCTTCAGTTGCCCAGAACAAGAGCAATGCTACTGAGATTGCAATTAATCGCCATTCTTTCGGAGTTACCGGTCCAAGTTCCGCTAGCTGTGCCTTTACAAGTTCCTTTCCACCTTCAATTTCTTTCGTTTCAGGTTTAATCAAATTGATCATAACAAAGTATAAGACAATCGACATAATAATGGACCACGGTGCCGCATACATAAACCACTGACCCCAAGAGATATCTTCGTTAAAGGTTTTATTGATAAAGCCCATAGCAACCATATTTTGAGCGGCTCCCGTCTTAATACCGATATTCCATATAGACACAGCTTGAACAGCGGTAATCACAAGCAATGCTGCCAGGCGGGATTCTTTCTTAGCACCAAACGCTGTAACCATACCAAGCAGAATCGGTACGACAGCACCTGCACGTGCAGTTGCTGAAGGAACGAAAAATGCAAGAATGATGGAAACAATGATAGAACCTGCGACAACTGCATTCGTTTTATTCCCTACTACTGAGAGCACTAAAAGCGCAAGACGTTTATGCAAGTTTGTCACTTGCATGGCTGTCGCTAAGAACAGTGCAGCTGCAACGAGCGCTACTGCTGAACTTGAAAATCCACTAAATGCAATCTTTAATGCATTCTGTGTACCGAACAAGGCATCCTCAGTTAACGGTTTACCTGCAGCCATCGGATTACCCATCGATGGCCCAAGTTTCTCAATCGGACTAAATCCAATTAGCAGGAGGATTAAAGCAACGATCATCGTACTTGAAACAGGATAACTCACCGCTTCAGTCACCCACATAATAACAGCGAAAGCAAGGATTGCAAGTGCCATCTTACCCATCACTGGTAAAGAAGCAGGTGTCGGTAGTAATACGATCGTAATCAATACAAGAAAGCTCAAGACAATCCAAATTGGTTTAAGATTCTTCTTTTGTTTTACGTTTTCCATAGATACACCCCCTATTTTATTCACTTCTATTTTAACAATTTGTGAAGTGTTGAACAATAAGTATTTAATTTACTTATAAATTTAAGTTTTTGAGTGCATCGGCAAAAGGATTATTGATTGGCTCTTCTTTCTTCATATATTTATTGATTTCTTTTTTCGATACTTTTCCTGTCTTCTTTGAATTGAAGCGTTTATCCATCTGTTCTTGCGTTTCTCTAAATCCACATACACAACTGTACATTGCTTTTGGCCCTTTACCATGTAGCGTCAGCTTCTTCTTACATTCTGGGCAACGCGCATTCGTTTTACGCTGAACATTCTTCTTCGTGCCGCACGTTGGATCTTGGCAGACAAGCATCTTGCCGTTACGCGTTTTTTTCTCTAACATAAACTTACCGCAAGTCGGGCATTCTGTACTCGTTAAGTTATCGTGTTTAAATTTCTCATCACTCGATTTAATTTCAGCAATGATTTCTTTTGTGAAATCTATCATCTCATGCATAAATTGTTTTCTTCCATACTTATTTTTTTCAATGCGTGTTAATTTATATTCCCAGTCTGCTGTAAGTTCGGGTGACTTGAGTGCATCAGGTGCAAGTTCTAATAACTGACGTCCTTTGTTCGTCACTTTAATATTGCCGTTATTGTTTTCTATCGCATTTAAGTTATAAAGCTTCTCAATAATATCTGCTCGTGTCGCTACTGTTCCAATACCACCTGCAGACTTTAATGTCGACGTACTCTCCTTATCGATATTAAAGATAGATGCCGGGTTCTCCATCGCTTTAAGTAATGTCCCCTCATTTAAATAAGCTGGGGGCTGTGTTTCACCGGTTGTCTTCTTCAGGCTGACAGAACTTAATGTTTCTCCTTTACGGTACGCGTTATAACGCTCAAGGGATGACTGTTCATACAATGCTTTAAATCCAGCTTTCACAGTCGTCTCGGTTTTAAGCGTAAATATTTCTTTTCCAATCTGTACAGTAATGGTTTCTTCTTTATATATATGGGGTTCCATTAAATTGCTTAAGAAACGTTCCGCAATAAGTAAATATATATTCTTTTCTCTTGCTCCAAGTGTCTCTAAATTCGCTCTAATCTCAGTCGGAACAATGGCATGGTGATCTGATACTTTCGCATTATTAACAAAGTGACTGGCACCTTTAATTTGTGTCTTTAGTAATTTCACGACTTGCTCTTTATACGGCGTAGCACCAAGGGATGCGACACGTTCTTTAAGTGAGCTTTCCATATCTGTCGTTAAGTAATTTGAATCTGTTCTTGGATATGTTACATATTTATGGGTCTCGTATAGACTTTGCATCGCGTTCAATGTTTCTTTCGCTGAATATTTGAAGCGCTTATAAGCGTCCTGCTGCAAACTCGTTAAATCATAGAGTTTTCCAGGATAGCGTTTCTTTTCTTTAGAGACTACATCTTGAACAATGGCTTGCTTTCCTTGTATGTCTTTCAATAGTCCATCTACTTTTGATTCATCAAAGATTTGATTCCCGCTTTGCCACTTGAACTTATCACTTCTACTTATAAGCTCAATACTATAATATGTTTTCGGCTGAAATTTCTGCACTGCATCTTGGCGTATTTTGACCATCTGAAGCGTCGGCGTCTGTACACGACCTGTAGAAAGTTGTGCATCATATTTCGTTGTTAGTGCTCTTGTTGCATTAATCCCAACAATCCAATCCGCCTCGCTTCGTGCCATAGCTGCTTCATATAATCCTTGATACGCCTGCGCTGGTTTCAAATGTTTAAAGCCGTCCAGTATTGCTTTGTCTGTAACTGAGGATATCCAGAGACGTTTCATCGGTTTGTTTCCTTTACATTTCTCGATAATAAGGCGCGCAACAAGTTCTCCTTCACGTCCTGCGTCAGTCGCAATAATAATCTCATTCACATCTTGACGTTCAATCTGTGCTTTCACTGTATTAAATTGTTTACGGGTCTTACCAATAACAACCGTCTTCATACGCTCTGGTATAATGGGCAGCATATTTAAATCCCACTGTTTAAACTTTGCATCATACTGCTCGGGATCAGCATTTGTAACTAAATGTCCTAATGCCCAAGTGACGATATATTTGTCATTTTCCATATATCCATTTTTCTTTTGATTACATTTAAGTACACGTGCAATATCACGTGCGACTGAAGGTTTCTCTGCTAACACTACTGATTTCATAATATCCGTCCTCTATTCTTTAATAATCTTTATTATAACAGAATATATTTCATATGATTAAATTGAGATTTTAGGTACTATCTTGTATGCTTTACTTAAGGAGGATGGCGTATTAAATCGTTACATTTCCCAGATAATATTCATGCACTTGAAGACGCAAAAAGTTTACATCCACATATAACATCAAATCAATATAACACATGAAGTATTGTCAGCACACTTTAAGGAGTGATCACTTGAAAATCACACAAATGGAAGATATACACAAGACAGCAAAGTTCTTATATGACCTCAATCAGCATAACGAACATCACGTCGGATATATACTTTTGACATTACAAGGTATAGAAGAACAACTTCATCACATCAAAAAAGAAGATATGCTGCTCATTAAAGATGAAGAGGAAATCATCGCTGCATTTGGTATAGAGCCTATTAACGATAAAGAGGCGCACATTCTTGGTCCAATTACGAAACATACAGACAAAATAACATTGAATATGATCAAAGTGATGTGGCAAGATTTCCTTATAACACACCCTAGCTTGAAGACCTATTACTTCAGCCTGCATGAAGATCATCGTTTTGGCCAGACTGTTATGAAAAATTTACGAACGCAATATCTTGGAACGACATATACCATGACAACCCATCAAAATAAAACGACATCTCTCGTACCTCAAGTTATTAAATATAAACCTGTATATAAAAAGAGCTTTACAGAAATTATGAAAGATATGTATATAGACTATAAACCAATGCGTGATAAAATATTGAATTCTATCGGGAATAGTCATGAACTGTACCTCTATTTGAATGAAGGTATTGCTAAAGGCTTCATCTGGATGCAGATCAATGATGACGATAGCTGCGACATTCGATTCGTCTATACGCATTTACAATACCGTCATAAAGGCATTGGCCACGACCTTGTAACTTTCGCTGTAGACCATGCATTTAAAAAACATCACGCGACGAGTGTACAGCTTTCCGTGAAAAGTAAGCGGGAAAAAGATATAGCATTCTACGAGAAACTTGGATTCAAAAAAATAAATGAAATGAATCATTTTAAATATACTATAGAATAATTAAAGACCCTTAAATAATGTTCCGCCATTATTTAAGGGTCTCTTTGTGTATATCTACAAATCAAGTTTCAAAAGCATATGTTTTCTGAAACATCAACAGGGTAATTAATAATAAAAGGATAAAGGAGAATTTATGGATATATTAATTGCTTTGTTACCAGCATTACTATGGGGAAGTGTCGTCTTAATTAATGTTAAAGTAGGCGGAACCCCTTATGAACAAATTATGGGGACTGTCATCGGTGCCTTTATCATCGGCTCGATTACTTATATCATGGTTCAGCCAGAACTAAATACAAAAATTCTATTAGTCGGTATGGTTTCTGGTGCATTCTGGGCGTTTGGTCAAGGAAATCAGCTTAAAAGTGTTGAGCTTATCGGTGTTTCTAAGACAATGCCAATTTCAACAGGCTTACAACTCGTAGGTACAACGTTGATTTCAGTCATATTCTTCAACGAATGGAAGACCATGACTTCAATTATTCTCGGAGTTATAGCATTAACACTTTTAATTATCGGGGTCATGTTAACCTCACTAAAAGGTAAAGAAGATGACCAGACGAAAGGAAATCTTAAAAAAGCCCTCCCCATATTGTTAATCTCTACTTTAGGGTATGTAACTTATGTCGTTATCGGTCAGTTCTTCGGTGTCGAAGGCTGGAGCGCACTATTCCCTCAGTCAATCGGTATGGTTCTCGGTGGATTACTGCTTACTTTAAAGCATCATCCGAAGAAAAAAGCAATTGCAAAAAACATGTTCCCTGGTGTGTTATGGGCTTTAGGTAATATGGCAATGTTTTATTCTCAGCCTAAAGTGGGTGTAGCAACAAGCTTTTCATTCTCACAGATGCTTGTCGTAGTTTCGACACTCGGCGGGATCTTCCTGTTAAGAGAAAAGAAAACAAAGAAACAATATATCGGCATTGCCGCAGGAATTATGTTAATTATCATCGCAGCATTCCTACTAGGATATGCAAAACAATAAAGGAGTGAGATTTATGTATAAAGATTTAAAAGATAAAGTTGTCGTTATTACTGGCGCTTCAAGCGGTATTGGTAAAGCAATGGCAGAAAAGTTCGGCACGGAAGGCTGTAAAGTTGTGGTGAATTATAATTCAAGTGAAAGTGAAGCATTAGAAATTGCTAAAACGATTAAAAAGTCTGGTGGTGATGCGATTACAATTCAAGCCGATGTTTCTAAAGAAGACGAAGTCACTGCACTGGTATCAGAAGCAGTAAAACACTTTGGTACGATAGATATTATGATTAATAATGCTGGATTTGAAAAGGCAACACCTTCTCTTGAAATGTCAGCAGAAGATTTTAATCATGTCATGAATATTAACTTAACCGGTGCGTTTATCGGCAGCCGAGAAGCTGCTAAACATTTCACTGAATCAAATAAAAAAGGTGTCATCATTAATATGTCAAGTGTGCACGATGTTATCCCATGGCCAAATTATGTTAACTATGCTGCAAGTAAAGGCGGATTAAAGCTAATGATGGAAACGTTAAGCATGGAATTTGCCCCGCAAGGGATAAGAGTAAATAATATCTCACCAGGCGCTATCGTTACAGAACATACGAAAGAAAAATTTGCAGATCCTGCTACACGCGAAGAAACCGAAAGAATGATACCTATGGGCTTTATTGGGGAACCTGAACACGTTGCCAACGCGGCACTCTTTTTAGCAAGCGCACAGGCAGCCTATATTACGGGTACAACGCTCTATGTCGACGGCGGAATGACAAAATATCCTTCGTTTATGGGAGGAAAAGGATAAAGCGGCGCAAATGCCACTTTATCCTTTTATATATTTTTTTATAAGATTACCTTTTGAAAGATATATAAAATAATAATAGAAATAACGATTGTAATATTAGAGATCATCGCTATGAGCGGTAATGTTTTATACTTAAATTGTATTGCATAAGGAATGATTGCCACTCCTATAGGAAGTAGCCATCCAATAAGCAATGTTGTTCTGAACATTTCATTAAATGGTAACGTATAATAACATATCAACCCCGCAATAAGTCCAAATCCATAATGGAAACATAAATATTTAATTGCTAATGGTAAATAATATGTATCCACCTTAAAGTTTAAATATACGCCGAGCAATATCATGGATAAAGGCATGTTCGCCTGTGAAATTATTTTAAAGAATTCAATGATTTCACCTGGTATATGTATATCTAGTAAGTTTATCGTGAGCATGATGATATATGTCATAAGTGGTACTGTCTTCATTAAGCTCATAAGTAAATATCGGATGTCAAACGTGTCTCCACCTTCACTGAAATAATTTCCTACAAAATACGTAATACCAAACATACCGATGGAACCACCGATATCAAACATCCCAAAATATAATAATCCCTCTGCACCGAACATCTCACCAACTAGAGGATAGGCGAACAAGCCGATATTAAATGCCGCAGCCATCATTCCTACAGAACCTCTAATCTGATTATTGTACTTGAGAAATAGAATGATAACAATCAGTTTAGCGATAACAACATAGATTACCATAATTACAGGCAAGAGCATTAAAGAAGGTTCAATCTTAACGCTGCTTAATGTTACGATGACCAATGAGGGCAATGTTAAATTGAAGATAAGTTTAGCAATAACACCGCCTTCTTCTTCTTTTATATAGTTTAGGCGCTTCATTAAATATCCTGTTAATATTAAAGCGATAATCATTATAAATGTCTGTGTCACAAATCAGCCTTCTTTCTGTATTGATGTACGTATCTATTCCAGTACTTCTTCCGGAACAAACCCAACAATACCATTTTTCTTAATCAGAACATAACCTGTATAACGCTGAATCACCCTGACGAACGCTCCAGCTTTTACCGTGTGGAAATAATCTGTATAATCATCTTTTAATCGTTGTGCTTCGAAATCGATGAATTCAGTTTTCACCATACAACCATCGTGTTCACCACACTCACAATAAGTAAAATATTCATCCCCTTCAAAAGCTGTAATATTGTAATCAGGATAGGTAAAGCTATGCGGCATTTGAAGTCCTGGATCAAATGACTGGATAACCATACATTGTTCATAATCATCAACAAACGTTGTGTGCAATGTCCCATCTGATTCGATGACGAGTCCATTCAGCTGACCACTTGTCTTGACCTGATTACCCCCATCAATGGCAATTGTATTGTGATTCGGATGGATTTTAATATTATGGTGGTATACCCCTTGTTCGACAAAGTTACAAGCAGGGAAATGACCCACTACTACTGTCTTCTCAAGTTGATGTGGTTGGTTATAGAAAAATGGCATATTCAGCGCATCGCGCTCTGTCGTCTCCATATAATCTTCATCGACTCCTGCGTGCACAAATATATAATCTTCAGTTTCTATCATCAACGGCAAATCTTTCACTACATTATGAAGATGTTCAAATTTCGTTCTAAGCTCTTTCGCCAGTTCACCTTGTGATGAATAGTCGTCTCGTGTCTTTCCTAACTGCTTCAGCATCTCATGAACAATCGTATAGCGATACTCCATATAGTCATATAGAAATGCTTCTTCCAGTTCATCGAATATTTTATCGCAATTACCTAATGTCATATATACATTGCCCTGCGCCATTAGACGTTCTACATATGTAATCATTTGTATACTGTCGGGTCCCTTATCTATAATATCACCATTAATTATAAGAATATCTTCGTGTGAAAAATCCACCTTCTTCAATAATTGTTCTAATAAATCTGGCCTTCCATGTACATCACTCGTGACAATCGTACGTTTATTTCTTATATTTAATTTTAGATAATTGTCTTTAATCCTCATGTGTAATCGGGCTCACTTTCGCATGAATAAGATTGACTAATGATTGAAGCGGTACTTGCATCTGTATTCCTCGTTGTCCTGCACTCACAATAATCTCTTCAAACTGCTCTGCACTACTATCGATAACTGTCGGAAACAGCTTCTTCATCCCCACAGGTGAACACCCCCCACGAATGTAACCCGTTAATTTCTCAAGATTATTCACAGGCAAGAGCTCAAGTTTCTTCTCCTCGACAACTTTACTCATTGATTTAAGGTCTAACGTTGCTGCAACAGGAATAACTGCAACATAATAATTTAATTTCCCGTGCAATACTAATGTTTTAAATACTTGAGCATAAGGTTTTCCAATTTTATTTGCGACTGTAACACCGTCTAACTCATCCGTCACTTCATATGTATATGTTTCATATGTTATCTTCTTTTGGTCAAGCTTTCTCAACGCATTTGTCTTAATTTTCTTTGTCATGATGTATACCTCCAAATCTTTGTTTCTTTATTATATTATCATTTTAAGGTATATTTCATATATAAAGTGAGCGAAAGGAAGGATATTATGGATCTTAACCAGCAACTTTTAGAGCTAAAAGAAGAATATATGCGTATTCAAAACGATTTAGAAAAAGTAGAGTCTACTGGTCAGGCTTCTCCACGACTGGAAGAGAAACTTGTTGAAATCGAAAATCAGATTGCACAAGTAAGGGCACAACTGTAAGTGCTCTTTTTTATTATAAAAATATAGGATTTAAGCTTAACTTTCGCTACAATAGTACTATAGCTTTAAGGAGGGCATTCAATGAAACAACAATTTAAACTGCTGATGATGATTCAGTTCTTTATATACTTTGGATTCAGTATTGTAATACCTGTAATACCTGCTCTAGTACATAGTTTAAATTTAAATGCATTTCATATGGGGTTACTGCTTGCCTCTTATTCCATCGTTTCATTTATTGTAGCACCAGTCTGGGGGTATCTATCCGATAAATATGGTCGTAAGAAAATATTGATCATCGGACTTATCGGTTTTACTTTAAGCTTCGTATTATTCGGATTATTTATCGATAACTTACCTATGCTTTATACCTCTCGAATTCTTGGAGGGCTATTCTCAGGGGCATGCTTCTCTACTACGACGAGCATGGTCAGTGATATGACCACACATGAAGAGCGCAACAAATATATGGGACTCATGGGGATGATGATTGGACTTGGATTTATATTCGGTCCAGCAGTTGGAGGACTACTATCTGGAATCAGCTATCAGATTCCGTATTTCGCAACTGCTGCAATATTAACCGTTATTGCTTTGTTCTGTCTATTCACTATTAAGGAAACATTACAGCGTTCTAGTGATACAGAACAGACTACTGTGAACACTAAACTGTTAACTCCGGCAATCTATATGCTCTTATTATCAACATTTATTGTGACGTTTACGATGAGTGGGATGGAGAGCTCATTTCAGCTCTTTGAAATAGAGAAGATTAATATTACTGCAACACAAATGGGAATGCTCTTTATGATTGGCGGGCTTGTTAATGCTGGATTACAAGGTGGGTACTTACGTAAAGTGAAGCACGGTCAAGAAAAACCAGTGATCATAACAGGACAATTGATTACAATTGTTGCATTTATTATGCTGCCTTTTTCCATGAATTTATTTTATGCCGGACTCTGTCTTGTGCTCCTTATGTCTGGGAATGCCCTTGTAAGAACATTACTGACGAGTCAATTGACGAAAGAAACTTCGAATAATAAAATGGGAAAACTTACTTCTATCAGTTACAGTATGGATAGTTTAGGTCGTATTCTCGGTCCTTTGTTATTTACTGCACTGCTTTCCAGAAATTTAGAAATGCCATTTTATTTCGGTGCACTCACTTCCGTACTTGGTTTAATCCTACTATTTATTTATTATAAGAAAGGAAGAGTCGTATGATTATATTAATTATTTTACTTATGATGATGTATCTGATCGTAAGTTATACAAGCATCTATATGATTAACATGCGTCTGCTGGATTTTTTAAGAATCATACTTGGTGCTGTGTTCGTTGTCTTCATCTTCGTTGCACTGATGCATCTTGGAACGATAAAGTTCTGGATTACATTACTTGCACTTTGTTTATTTTTAAATATAGAGATTTCTAACTATAAATTTAAGTTTAATGACCAGAAAGCAAAGCTAATTCTTAATCTCTTCTCTATCGTTATGGCGCTAATGATTATCGTACTTTGTGCGATATACCTATAAAATAAGAACTTACAAAGTAATGCTTTGTAAGTTCTTATTTTATATATAATTCTTTTGTATTTTTTAAGCGCTCAAGCAGTTCATCTATCAACAGATCATCAATCGCAAGTGAGATTCTAATGTAATTCTTACCGCGTGATCCAAACGGGATTCCTGGAGTTACTAATATTGATTCTTGCTTTAATAAATAATCTGTATACGCTTCCCCGTCAAAACCGTCTGGCACTCGTACCCATAAAAATATACCGCCGTCCATCGGCTCAAATGGAATTTGAAGTTGTTTTAAATACGCTGTCACTTTATCGCGTCGTGCTTTAAATATATTGTTTTGACTTTCTAGATATCGTTCTCCTAGCTCAAGTGCTGCTATCGCTGCATCTTGTACAACGCCCCACATACCAACTTGAGTATGATCCTGAAAATAGTTCAGAGCACTCACAATCTCTTTATTCCCTACAGCAAATCCGACACGTACACCGGACATATTAAAGCCTTTAGATAACGAATATATTTCTACAGCAACTTCTTTCGCATGAGGTGAAGCAAGAATGCTTGGATTCTTACCATTAAATCCAAAAGCTGCATAGGCAAAGTCATGGACGATCTTTGTTTCAGTATCTTTAAAACGCATAATTGTATCATCAAAGAATGCTTGAGTCGCTACTGCCCCAGTTGGATTAGATGGATAGTTAAGATAAATCAGCTTTGTATTATTAAGTTGCGCTTTATCTATATTATCAAAGTCAGGTAAGTAATGATTTTCAGGGTGTAATGGCAATTCATAATGTAATCCTCGAGCAAGCTTTACACCAGCAAGATAATCCGTATATCCAGGATTAGGGAGTAATACACCTTCACCAGGTTCAATGACACATGTAGGGATATGAACAAGACCATTTTTCGTACCATAAAGAATACAAATTTCATCATCCTCCAATGAAACATCATAGACATCTTTATAAAACTTCTGAATCTCTTTCTTCAATGCCTCCTTGCCACGGAATACGCCGTATCTATGGTTATCAGGATTGACAATGGCATCTTGTAAAGCTTTCAGCACCGTACGATCCACTTGTTGGTCAGGGATACCAACTGCTGTATTAATCAATGGTTTATCCCCGACTTCAAGCTTCCTACCCATCGTCTTACCAAAATAACTTTCAGGTATTGAACTTAATAATTTAGAACTCACAGACATTCGCTCCTTTTAAAATAGAAAAGCGTCATTGCTTCAGTAGCAATGACGCCGATGTGGCACTTATCTACCAAGCATATGCTTGCTGGATTTAGCACAGTACTTAAAGCCTGTTGCTGAAGTATCATAGGGCCAGTTCCCTCCACTTCTCTGGATAAGAAATATTTAATTGGTGATATCACTATAGTATAGTTCAAACAATACGTCAACTGTATTCAGAATATTTTATCTATTATCTTTAATATGCACACGTGTTGACGCATCATGCGTTGGTATAAATGGATTAATCTTTTTTTCATCTTTCGTAAATCTCTGCTTCAAGTTCATTAATATTTCATACACTACAGGGACAACGATTAATGTTAATAATGTTGAAGAAGTCAATCCACCGATTACTGTTACAGCGAGTGCCTTAGAAATAAGCACAGAGCCGTCTCCTCCAAACAGTAATGGTAACAATGCGCCTACTGTAGCAAGTGCAGTCATCAAGATTGGACGCACACGAGTCATCGCTGCTTCAAGCAATGCATCACGTGTTGATAATCCTTCTGCTTCTTTATTGATAACGCGATCAATCAGCACAATCGCATTCGTAACAACGATACCAATGAGCATGAGCATACCAATCATCGATGGTACAGAAAGCGTCTCTCCAAACGCGAGAAGTCCTAATATTACCCCGATAATCGTAAACGGTAACGAGAATAATATGGCAAGTGGCGCAAGTCCTCCTTTAAATGTCAGTACAAGTATCAGGTAAACGATTCCGATAGCGGCAAGCATCGCAAGTCCGAGTTGAGAGAAGCTCTCGCCGATATCTTCACTCGTTCCTCCAATATGTACATCAACATTTGAAGGGTGTTTTAATGCGTTTACTTTCTTTGCAACATCTTGTGTAGCCTGGCTAACATCTTTTCCTTTAATCTTACCTTCTACTGTAGCCGATATATTACCGTCTTCACGTTTAATTGTATCTGACGTCTTTCCTTCTTCAATCGTTACGACATCGCTCAACTTAATCTCTTTACCGAGTGGTGAAGTAATCTTTGTATTCTCTAATTTATCTTTTGTCCATTTTGATTCTTTTTCTTTTGTCAGAACAACATCTGTCGACTTGCCATTATCACCTATTTTAGTGACAACTTTATTATCACTACGTTGATTTAATGCCATTGCAATCTGACCTGCAGTTAGTCCGCGTTCAGATAACTTGTTATGATCTACCTTTAATGTATATGCATCATAACTATCCGTTAATGATGAACTTACATTCGTAACAGTATTAACGTCTTTCATTTCTTTCTCAAGCTGCTCTGTAACCGGTCTTATTTCATTCATCGATGGACCGTTAACAGTAACCGTTACTGTATTGGTCGAACCACCCGTTGCAAAATCCTGGTTCTTCCAAGTTCCTTCATGTTTGAAAGAAGCGATTTTGTTCAATACACGTTCCGCTTCACTTTCCCACTTTGGTGTATCCTTCTTATATTCAACCATCATTGCCATATCGTTAGTAGCAACCGGGTTAAATGGATTTTCTCCTCCAACTGAGTACTGAATATTTACTACATCGTTATTCTCAGCTAAAGTTTTCTGAACTTGCTCACCTTTTTTTACAACCTCTTCTTCAGTTTCACCAGGTTTAGGCTTGTAAGTTAATGCAAGAAACTTATCTTCCCCTGTTGAAATGAATGACGTCCCTAGAAATGGCGTTAAGAACAAGCTACCAAGGAGGAGACCGATACTTAATAGTGAGACGATAAGCTTATGTTTTAAAGACCATTCTAATACTTTATGATAGAAACTTGCAATACGCCCTACCTTTGCTTCATCATCATGATGCCCTTTAATACCATTCTTAAAGAATGTATGTCCAAGCATCGGTACAATCGTAATTGCAATTAATAATGAGGCCAACAATGCAAATACGACTGTATAAGCAAAAGGTCTAAAGATTTCACCGATAGAACCCGACACCAGTCCAAGTGGTAAGAATACTGCAATTGTGACCATCGTCGAACTCATAATCGGTATAAACATCTCTTTAGTCGCGCTGCTAATTAACTCAGAACCACTCAATTTCTCTTTAGGGTCAGACATACGTCGGAATATATTCTCGATAACGACGATAGAGTCATCAATAACACGGCCAATTGCAACTGTCATCGCTCCAAGTGTCATAATATTAAGTGAAATATCCATCTGTTTAAGGATTAACATTGCCATTAATATAGACATCGGAATGGATACGACCGCAATCATCGTTGAACGGATATTTCTTAGGAACACGAGTATCATGATCACTGCAAACAATGCTCCAATAATTGCTTTTTCTGCCATCGTTTTTACAGAGTCTTCAATCGGTTTTGCCTGATCCATCATCAGTACGGCATTAATATCTTTATTATTCTTCTTAAATTCCTTTACTTTATCTTTTACATCGTTTGCTAACGCTACAGTATTCGCATCATCTGACTTAATGACTTGTATGCTTAGTGAATCTTTACCATTTGTCTTAGAAATAGATTCACGACTCTCTACATTTTTAATCGTAGCAATGTCAGAAAGCATTACTGTTGGTACTTTACCGGCCTGCATCATCTTCGCAAGCGCCGCCTGTTCTTCAGGTGAGGCTTTAGCAGTATCAGCTTGATTATCTCCGCCTGATAATGGGATCTTTAAATCTTTAAGAGCATCCACACTAGTAAATTGACCATTTACGATGATACTCTTTAAATCGCTACCAAACGTATATAATCCAAGTGGTGCATCGGTTGTAGCACCTTTAATGAATTGAAGTACAGACTCTTCTGTTAAATTATTTTTCTTTAACTTCTTATCATCAAATTGTAGCTCAACTTGTTCAACTTCTTGTCCAGAAAACGTTACATTTGTAACACCTTCTACACCTTCAATTTCTGGAACTAAATCTTCTTTAATACGCTTTGTCAGATCTTTAATATCTGCCTTATCGCTTGAAAGTGAATAGCTAATGATTGGGAAAGTGTACATCGACATTTGTGAAATCTGTTTCTCTTGCGCACCTTCTGGAAGATCAACCTTCTCAATTTGTTTCTCTAATTCTGATTGCGCTTTGTCCATATCTGTTCCAAACTTATATTGAACAGTGACTGCAGATGCATTCTCTAACGATTGACTCGTTACTTTATCTACGCTCGATAAATTTTTAACCTTCTTCTCTATTGGATCTGTAACACCATTTAACACGTCTTCAGGTGTAGCACCTGGGTAAGGTGTTGTAATAGAAATTACAGGTGTCGACATACTCGGCAGCATTTCCATCTTCATCTTCATTGCACTATATACGCCGGCACTTAGGATAATGAGTGTCATTAACCATACTGCAAGTTTATTATGCAAAGAAAAATCAATAATTTTCTTTATCAAAGTCTTTCCTCCATTTATACGAATTTTATGTATTTATTGTAGCTTTATTATTTAAAATTTACCAATATCCTTATCTTGTTTGTGTATAATATTGATATATCGCATGTGTCCCTGTCGTTTCTTTTAGTTCATCGGAAAGACTACGATATAACTTATAACTCAATTCGAGACCGGGAAGTTCGATACCCATCTTCTTTGTTTCTTCAAGCGCGATGCTCATATCTTTCAGGAAGTGATGCGTATAAAATCCAGGAGTATAGTCTTCTTTTAAAATTCTTGGAGCCAAGTGAGATAATGACCAACTTCCTGCCGCTCCTTTACTGATTGTTTCTAGCACTTTTTCAACATCTAACCCTGCTTTATGTGCATAATACAGACTTTCAGCCATACCGATCATATTTGTAGCGATAGCAATTTGATTCGCCATCTTTGTATGTTGACCCTTTCCTGCATCACCAAAGTATGTCACCGAACTACTGAATTTATCGATTAAAGGTTTTACTCTATCAAATATCGCTTCATCTCCACCAACCATTACACTCAAGGTTCCATTCCTGGCACCAATATCTCCACCACTTACAGGTGCATCTAACACATATATTCCTTTCTTATTTGCTTCTTGATTAATCTTTTGGGCAAGTGCAGGACTACTCGTTGTACAGTCAATAAATATTTGACCTTGTTTACCATTATTAATCAATCCATCTGGTGCAAGATAGATAGCTTCTACATCAACCGGATAGCCAAGCATCGTAAAGACAATATCGGATTGTGCTACAACTTCAGTAGGCGTATCGCACCATATATGTCCTTGTTCGATTAGTGCCATTGCTTTTTCTTTCGTACGGTTATAAATATATAGTTTGTCCCCTATATGCTCAGCCATACTTTTTCCCATTACACCTGTTCCAATAAAACCAATTTTCATTTTGAAAACCTCTCTTGTCATATTGTATTGATAATTTACAGTTATATATTACAATTATAGGTAAAGGAGTGAAAAGAATGCAAAAAGTAATTATGTTTTTACTTATCATTATGCAAACTGTGTTTATAAGCAGCTATTTTGTTCATAGCGGTATCGTATTTTTAACAACATATTTCTGGATGGCTTTTTGCATCATTACGTTTTTCTCAGGTATACAATATCACTTTACAACCGATCAGAACTTGATGAACAACTTCACTTATAGAATTCTTTCTATACTTTTAACAGCATTTAGTTTATTCAACTTCTTTTTTATTCTATATATCACCTTTATTGATCCATATCTTTATATGGAAACGAAGGTGAGTGTCTTTAAATTTTTTAGTGAATAAAAAAGAGTGGTGTTTACTTGTCATCACTCTTTTCTGTACTGCATCCAATTGCTTCGTTACAGCATTTTCAACATTACCTCAAAATACTGCTATCTTCTCTTATTAATCTTCTTCGTCAACGCTTTTACTTTTGGCTTCGCAACTTCAATTAATGTATAAACAGGTTTATTAAGTATGTAGTCAAATTCGCCGATTTTTTCACTCAAATGTGTCCCCCAGCTCTTCTTAAACTGCCATAAACCGTAGTGTTCAGAATCTTTGTCGGGATTATTATCTGTCCCTCCGAAATCATAAGATACTGCGCCTTTACTACGCGAATATTTCATCATTTCGATTTGCATTTTATGATTTGGTAGATAGCTACGATAATCATTACTAGATGCACCGTATAAATAATAAGCTTTCTTACCACAAAATGTCAGAATTGCGCCTGACAAATATTTACCATCCGGATGTGTTTCTTTAAGTTCTTCTATTTCATTAATCTGCTTTTGTACCTTTTCAATGATGATATCTATGTCTTTTAATTGGTTTTCAGTTTTCTTCGTCTGTTTTTTTGATAAAACTTTCTCTTTCTCCTCATGATTTCTCTTTAATGTTGTATTTAAATTCTCTAACACAGTATCTGGAACTAATTTAGTAAGAAAAAGTACTGCGTCTCCAGCTGGATTAAGCGCATCGTATATCGTTTCGAAGTAGGAGATATCTCTGACTAGAAAGCCATCCCGTTCTCCAGTTTCTTTCATAAGCTGTGCAAAAATCTTAAGGTCTTCACGTGTTCCGATTTCACACTGTACGCCTTTTTTCAGGCTTTGCTTTACCGTTGAACGATTGCGTTTTTCAAATGACTGTATAAGTGCAGCTTCATCCATATCAATGTCCGTAATCATCGTCATACGTGGTTGTATGTAGTCTGGATGAAGTCCATCTTTAAATCCTTTATGAACAAAGCCTAATGTATTCATAAATTCAATTAATCCTGGAACCGTATCTACTTCAACATCCGGATCAATTTTAATAGAATAACTTTTCTCACGACGTGCAACTTCAATTGCCGCATCAACAAGTGCTGTCACGACTTCTTTGTCATGATAGTCACACACAAAGCCTCGCGATACGTAGCACATGGTGAATGGCGTCTTCGGTACTTTCTTAAATAGCAGCTGTCCCACCCCAGCGAGTTCGTCATCTCTTCCTACAGCGATACGTCTACTATACCATCCTGTCAATCGTTTTGTATCTGCCCACGTTGATAGCTGCAGCATATCACCATTTGCATGTGTTTTTACAAAGTTATCGTGTACTTCATTGGATACATTCTTTCTCATCACTGTCATTTTATTCTTTCCTTTCGTTTTACAACAAATATTTAATTATTATTGTTATACTTTTATTATTAAAGTAAAGAGGTGGCATATGTTTAAAAATTTACTGCTTATTATCTTAATCATTATTAATAGTATACTCGTTTCATTATTCCAGCAGGATTCTATCGATATGTTAAGCTTACATATTATTGTAGCAAGTTTTACTACAATCATTTCACTACTCTATTTGATTACAAGAGTATCAAAATCAACAATGTATATAGCATTGATTTCGCTGATTGTTGCTGCATACCATATTTATCTTATCGTTATGACAGTTTATAATAACGTTTATGCTAGTTAAATTGATAAATCGCATTTCTAAAGTGATGTACTGCAGGTGCATCACTTTTTATTTTTAAACTTCTAATTGTATCTGTATTGCCAGGAATTAAGTAGATCGCAGGACACCCTAGTTTCTCTAGTTTAAAATAACTATTGATCACACCACTTGTGACTTCGTAACCTAACCATTCTACATATACCTCTGCCATCTCATTAAAATCTGTCGTTTCTATATCGATTCCTTCAATCCTGAGATTTCCCTGGAAATATGGAGAGAGTGACTGCATGCGTTCGTCATCTGACGCTCCCCACTGTATAAAGAATGGTAATTCATAATTTCTCTCTTCATCAATATAGAGCAACTGCCATTCAATAACTTGCCCTTCTGGTGTCACGCGCTGCATACATGACGGCCCAACCGTCTTTACACCTAATTGATTAAAGTGCTGCTTAAGTGCATCGATATCATCCGTTCTAAAACATAATCGCTTAAATCCTTCAACATAATCTGTACGTTCAAGTGATGCTGCAAAACTTAAACGCTCTTCTGCACTTTGTGCTGCTTTATGAACGAGTGCACGATCATACGCATCGATAAATTCAATATATGATAAATCAGTATAAGATAATTTATTGTATGTCCCTAACTGCTCATGCTTTCCACCATTAATCACCTTTAAAAAATCAATTTTAGCATCATTTAAATTCTGCACATGATGAATAATATGATCAAACTTTAATTCCACTGTCCTCACCTCTTGATACTATTTTAAGTTAAATACTATAAAAACTAAAGCAATCATCATTTATTAATTTAATAAATAAAAACCAGCCATTGTGTTATACAATAGCTGGTTTTTGTTAAACTATTTATCATCTACAACGATATACGTTGCTTTAATAGGTCCGTGAACACCAACAACAAGTTTCATTTCGATATCTGCTGAATTTGATGGTCCCGTGATCAAATTAATGCATGTAGGGAAGTTTTCTTGGTCTTCCATCATAGCATTCATCTGTTGCGCAGCTTGTGTAAACCTTGGCACAATTGTAGATTTAGGAACAATGGCTATATAAGTCGCAGGAAGTAAACTTACACTACGCCCTTTACCTTTATCCGCATATAATACAACCGTTCCACTCTCTGCAAGTGTTGCATCACTGAAAGTAATCCCGACATTCGCACGTTCTGCGACTTGTAAGTTCTCAGCACCTTTTGCTTCATCCCAGATAAAGGCATCATGCGCTTCTAAATCGATTCCAAAATCAGCGAAACGTTTGTCGTTCCATGCAATAACTTCCCCGTTGCCGTATTTATCAATAACTTGTTTCAATGTTTCATTAATATTATCTGTCGTCGTTTCAACGAGATCAGTATGAATGAAGTTACATTGCTGTCTTAAAACTTCTAATAGTTCGTCTTGCGTAAGACCTGTAAGCGTCTTATCTTGAGGACGATATTGCCATTCTGGACGTTCTACATGCTGCGGCATTTCACGCTGTAGATTTTTAGAGATGTTACTTAAGAATGAACCTTTATTATGAATTGTGCCTCTTTCCATTATTTCGCACCTCTTTTCAATCTTTTTTGCATCCAATCGCGGAAGTTTTCATCATCCGGCATTGGGAAATCACGAGAATTTGTCCATGCTTGTAAAGGCTTAGGACCTTTAGTAATCATACCTTTATCTTTGTTTTCAAACGGAGACATTAATGCTGGTGCTGCTTTAGTACCGTATTTAAATAAAGTTGAATGACTAGCTCCTTGTGCAAAACCTTTCATGACAAGACGTTCTGCAACTGGTGACATATGTTCTTCCTCAACAATAACACGTCTGTGTTCAAGCAATAAGTCATGTAACGGGATCTTAACAGGACATGCTTCAGTACAAGCACCACATAATGTAGAAGCATATGGTAATTCTTTGTACGTGTCATATCCACCAAGTAATGGCGATAATACCGCTCCAACTGGTCCTGGATAAATCGAACCATATGAATGACCACCTGTTTGACGATAAACAGGACAAACATTTACACAAGCAGCACAACGAATACATTGTAGAATAGATTGGAATTGCGTTCCTAAAATTTTAGAGCGTCCATTATCAACAATAATTAAATGAAACTCTTCCGGACCATCAATTTCATCTTCCGCACGTGGGCCTGTTAAAGTTGTCACATAACTTGTTAATTTTTGTCCTACAGCCGAACGCGTAAGCATTGATACTAATACTTCCAGTTCTTCATGTGTAGGAACTAAACGTTCCATACCCATAACTGTAATCTGAGTTTTAGGTAATGTTGTTACCATACGTGCGTTACCTTCATTTGTAACTAGGCTGAATGAACCACTTTCTGCAACACCGAAGTTACATCCTGTAATCCCGACATCAGCAGAAAGAAACTCTTCACGTAACTTTTGACGCGCAAATAACGCAAGTTCTTCCGGCTGACTTGATTTATCATATCCAAGTTTTTCTTTGAAGACCTTTTCGATTTGCTCTTTATTAAGATGAAGTGCAGGTACAACGATATGTGAAGGTGGATTATGATCATCGACTTGAAGAATATATTCTCCTAAGTCTGTCTCGATGACTTCACATCCTACCGCTTCCATCGCTTCATTCAGACCAATTTCTTCAGTTACCATTGATTTTGATTTTGCTACTTTTTTAGCATTTTTGTCACGTAGTACTTTTTGAACATATTGATTGGCTTCTTCTGCTGTTTCAGCGAAGAATACATGACCACCTTTAGCAGCGACATTCTCAGAAAGCATGTTTAAGTAATAGTCAAGGTTTGCAAGCGTATGTTGACGAATCTCTTCAGAATGGTCTCTCCACTCTTCCCAGTTTCCAAGGTCCTCTTGTGTTTTAAGCTTGCGTTCTCTTAATCTATCTTGCGCACTACTGACAGCACCACGCATAAATTCATCTTTAAGTTCAGTTTTAACTGCTTGCTTAAACGTTTCGTTACCTATTCTCATACTCATCGTGTAGTCACCGCCTCCACTTGGTTATTTAAGATTTCAATGATATGTACAGCTTTCACATCAACACCACGACGTCTTAATCTACCATCAATATTCATCAAACAACTGCAGTCTCCACCAACTAAATAATCCGCACCACTTTCAACGATGCAATCTACTTTTTCATCTACCATTTCACCTGAAACATCGCTCATTTTAACAGCAAATGTTCCACCGAAACCACAACAGTTATAGTAGTTAGGTAATTCAACAACTTCTAGTCCTTCTACTTCATTCAGAAGTTTAGCAGGCGCAGTCACATTCCCTAACAGGCGTGTCATATGGCATGATGGATGAATTGTAGCTACACCATCAAGCTTTGCGCCTACATTTGTAATACCTAGCACTTCTACAATGAACTGCGTAACTTCATACGTTTTATCTGCAAGTTCCTGTGCACGTGCTTGCCACTTTGCATCGTTTTTGAATAGATCCGGATAATGTTTAAACATCGTTACACATGATCCTGAAGGTGCAACGACAACTTCTGATTGCTCGAAAGCTTTAATCATATTCTTCGCAGCTTTCTTCGTTTCCTCGTGATACCCTGAGTTATAAGCAGGTTGTCCACAACATACTTGTGCTGCCGGGAAATCTACTTCACATCCCAGTTTCTCTAATAATTCTACTGTTGCAATACCCACACGTTTTTCGAATACATCTACTAAACATGTACTGAATAAGCTTACTTTCATAGTTATACCCCCAAATTTTTTTCAGTGTGCCCACAGCTGAAATTAACCAGTCATCATATGACTCGGTGACCAATAGTTCTATTCTATTGCAACGTTTTTCTAAAAGCAAGTGACAAAATTATATTTTATAATGCGCTATTAATACTTCTTCCACATCTTCCAGGTGTTTAAGCATTTTTTTCTCAGAAAGTTTTATATTTCTATTTTTTATAGCCAGAAAAATCTCTGTATGCTCATTAAAAAGCTTTTCAATTGATTTTTCTTCATTAAATAACCAAATCTGTCTCGTTTCTTTCATCACTGTCTTAATTTTATCTGATACTTCTACTAACATATGCTTTAACAATTTATTATTAGAAGCTTCTGCAATAGAAAGATGAAAGTTTAAGTCGCTTTCTTCGCCTATTTCCCTGTCATGCATTGCCTGTTCCATTTGTTTTAATGTATAGTGTATCGCTTCCAATTGCTGTTCGGATCTATGCATCGCAGCTGCTCTGACAGATCCAATTTCAAGCACTTTACGCACTTCAAGGAGATCCTTGATATCTTCCTTGTCATATAGCGCTATTTCAGGTGTAAATGCAGAGGTTTCAATCGCTTTAACAAATGTACCCTCACCATGCTTTATTTCCAACAGCCCAATCACACGTAATGCATTTAGCGCCTCACGAATAGAGGCCTGTCCAACACCGTATTCTTTAGACAAAGCTTGAATTGAAGGCAGCTTGTCTCCCCTACTATATTCTCCGTTTTTTATCTTCTCAGTAATTACTTCGGCAATCTCTTCGTATAATTTCTTGCGTTCTAATTTCCCCATATATATCCCTCGCTATTTTAATACCTTTATTATACCAAACTATAGAATATAAAAAATAACAGGTAACGCAATGCGTCACCTGTTTTCGATATGGTATATACGCGCCTCAAAAGGCTGAAAAGTAAATATGTCCTCAGATCTTTCTTCTTTCTGATAGTTATAGAGTACAAGGGATTCATCACTCATTTTAAGCGATTCATCTTTTTTCAACGTCACTTTGTCGTGACTCAAATTTCCAATGATTATAAACTGATCACCTTCATACGTTCTCGTATATGCAAATACTTTAGTATCTTCAGGGTAGATTAAATCAAATGTCCCATATGTTAATGTAAGATGTTTTTTCTTAAGCTGGATTAACTGCTTATAGAAATTTAAGATGGAATTTTCATCTTTCTCTTGTTTAAATACATTGATATCTTCAAAATTTGGATTTACTTTAAGCCATGGTGTTCCTTTCGTGAATCCCGCATTTTTCGTATCATCCCACTGCATCGGAGTTCTCGTATTGTCTCTTGAGATACGTCTTAGCATCTCAATCACTTCTTCTTTAGGTACACCTTTTTTGAGTTCTTGATTATAAATATTCTTTGCATGTACATCATCGAAATCTATAATATCTTCAAATGGGTAGTTCGTCATACCTATTTCTTGCCCTTGATATATAAATGGTGTTCCTTGCTGCAAGAAATATACAACAGCATGACTTGTAGAACTTTCATACCAATATTCTTCATCATCTCCCCATGTAGATGACACCCGTTGACGATCATGGTTCTCAATAAATAGCGCATTCCATCCTTTATCCTCAAGTCCTTTTTGCCAGCTATTCAGAACATCTTTATACCCTTTAATATCAAAGCTCTTACCTACGTTATGATCCCATAGATTTAAATGTTCAAATTGAAAGACCATATTGAATTTGCCGTTCTCTTCACCGACCCATTCTTCTGAGTCTTCAATCGTTACACCATTGGCTTCACCCACTGTCATAATGTCATATTTATCAAATGTATTTTCTTTAAGTTCCTGCAAGTACTCTTGAATACCTGGTTGATTCATATGTCCTTCGAAAGATTCTGCGTAGCCCAGCTTATCTGCTCCAGGCAAATCTCCCTTATCAAAACTTTTCTTAATATGACTAATCGCATCCACCCTGAATCCATCGATACCTTTGTCCAGCCACCAGTTCACCATATTATATATCGCTTGGCGCATGTTTTCATTTTCCCAGTTTAAATCTGGTTGCTTTCTGCTGAATACGTGCATGTAATATTGATTTGTCGTTGCATCGTACTCCCATGCTGATCCTTCAAATATACTAGCCCAGTTGTTAGGCTCTTTATCATCTTTGCCATCTTTCCATATGTACCAGTCACGAAATTCATTATCTTTACTCTTCTTCGCTTCTACAAACCAGCTGTGTTCGTCACTTGTATGATTAATGACAAGGTCTAGAATCAATTTCATGCCTCTTGCATGTACTTCATAAAGCAAGCGATCAAAGTCTTCCATTGTCCCGAAATCTCGCATAATCTCTTGATAATCACTAATATCATATCCATTATCATCATTAGGAGACTCAAATATCGGGCTCACCCATATGACATCGATACCTAGATCCTTTAAATAATCGAGCTTCTCCGTGATACCATTGATATCACCAATTCCATCACCATTAGAATCCTTAAAGCTTCTTGGATAGATTTGATAACAGACCGCTTCTTTCCACCATTTTCTAGTGCACAAAATGATAACCTCCTATTGTTGTTTATAAATTTTCTGTTCTTCAACAATCATGTCATCCGCAATCTGACGAATTTCATTCATATACTTACTGATAGCTTGTAATACCGGAAATGCATTGCTAATTCCAACTTCAAGCATAGATGTAACAACCATCGAAATCGGATTCACACTTTTTATTTTAAAGGAACTTCTTAAAAGCTGCACGATTTTAGTAAGCGCCATCGCTTTGCTCACCTTTTTATCCGAGTTTTGTTGTTCAAATTCATCAATTAATTCCTGAATTGTAATGCATTTTTGTGCATGTTCAATAATGTCTTCTTCCTGTATTTTAAAGTGCTCCATTATAGTGCGCTCTAATGATTTATAGTTCGCTTTCAAAAGGATAGTTTTAAAGCTTGGCGTAAACAATTTAGGAAAGGCGGATTGGGTCTTATAATTTAAATAACTTTCTTTATATTTATTGTCTTGATATCGACTAATAAATAACGTTTCTTCAGTCACAAAGATTTCGTCCAGCACGTATTTTAACGAATCAATACCCGTATGATCTACTACGCTTGTAAATGTATAAGATTGTTTTTTATGGATTATTTCTTTCATCATCACATTAAGTTCTACATCTTTATCACGAATTAACGCTTCTTTATTATCTTCACCTTGCACATCGATTAATGTATCCACTTTATTGTATATAAAAGTAATGTCTTTGTCTTGCTTCGCTAAATATTTAATTATTTCTATATCTACTGCTTTTATCTTACTCGAAAATACATATAGATAATGCTTTATATTTACATTCTGAATAATTTTTTTATATTTTTTTACCGTCATAACTTCCGTTCCAACACCTGGAAAATCAACAAGATAACCATAATCATTATAAGCATAAGCTTTAGTATCAAGCGTTGCATCCGTTTGAACAGATATATATGCTTTACTCTCACAAAGCAAGTTGATAAGCGCACTTTTTCCTGCATCAGGCTGTCCAATAACTCCTATCTTATCGTTTGACCTATTTCTCACAAAAGACGTATACGCACTTATTAATGGATGCTTATCCATCATACCCACTCCACTTCATTCTTTTAATATACATTCCCTTTTGCATAATATATTATGCATCAATATAATATTTTATACTATTGAATTAATGTGGGGGCTATAGATTTTTTCTCATCAAATAAAGAAAATATGGTGCTCCTATAATGCTTACGAGAATACCCGCCGGGATACCTGCAGGAGATATGAGAAGGCGTCCCACCATATCTGCAAAACTGAGTAATATTGCACCAATCACGATTGTCACCGGGATAAAACGTTCATGTCTTGCACCAACAAGTTGTCGTGCGATGTGCGGGCTTATCAAGCCTACAAATGCGATACTTCCACATACAGATACAGCACCTGCACATAATAAGACTGAAATAATCACCGCATTACGACGTTCTACTGATAAATTAACACCAACACCTGTCGCTACATGATCATGAGTATTCAATATATTCAGTACCGTTAATTTTTGCATAATATATGGCAGACAGATTAACAATATTACCCCTAGCATGATTACAAATGACCAACTGTCTCCCCAGATTTCCCCGCCAAGCCATTTCGATATAAACTCTACATCTTCTTTATTAAAAGTTGAAGTCAGCATCATCATCGCACCGCTAAGAGCAGTAGAAAGACCGATTCCTATAAGTATCATCTTTACCGGATTAATACCTGTTTCTTTATCATAGCTTAATTTAAGCACGACACCGATTGTAATCAAAGCGCCCATCATGCTAAAAAGAGGTAACACATAGATAAAGTTGCTACTATCTACAGGTATAAATATCATCAACAGCGCAATGAAGAAGCCACTCCCTGCATTGATTCCCATTATCCCAGGGTCCGCAAGAGGATTCTTCGTAATACTTTGCAAAATGGCACCGCTTAGAGCAAGTGCGACGCCTCCCATTATCGTAATGAGTAATCTCGGCAATCGAAACTCATAAAGAATCATAGTTTCTGTTTCATCACCAGCTCCAAATAATGTGCGTAAAAAAGTATTGGGGGCCATTTTAAAGTCGCCTGTTGTCATACTGATGATAATCACAATAAACAATAATATTATAAGTGCAATCATCACGAACCACTGTCTTGTTATCTTATTTATGTTCACATCGTCCCATCCCTTCTGACAAGATATATAAAGAATGGAACACCGATAATCGAGACAATCGCTCCAATAGGTGCCTCACCTGTCTGACGTGCAATAATATCCGCCCAAACTACGAAGATTCCACCGAGTATCGTTGTAAATGGCAATAACTTTCTATAATCAATACCTACAAGCATTCTAGCAATATGGGGAACCATTAACCCTACAAAAGCAAGGGATCCGACTAAAGCAACGGCCACACCTGCAAGTATCATCGTGAGCACTGAGAATAACACTCTCGTCTTTGATGTATTTACGCCTAATCCTGCAGCCATTTCATCTCCTACACTTAAAATTGTAAGCTGTCTACTGAAGATAAATAATAGCAACAGCGTAATCAGAATCACCGGTGCTGCATAAAATATATGTTGCCACGTTGTTCCTGTTACACCTCCGCTTGACCATAATAAATTGCTTTGGTTCGTCTTAAAATATATCGAAACTCCCTGTGCAAGTGCGGTCATCAATGTACTTACCGCTGCTCCCGCTAAAATAATTTTCATCGCGTTAAATCCTCCACGCTTTGAATTTCCCAGCATAAGTACAATTGTCCCACCGATAATCGCACCTATAAATCCTGATAACATAATCATTATAAAGTTTGCACCTGGTACTATCGCAAACATAATACTGATAAATAACAATGCCCCCGCATTCAGACCGATAAGTGCTGGATCTGCAAGTGGGTTTCTCGTTATTCCTTGCATTACTGCACCACTACAAGCAAGGCTCATTCCAACAAGCATCGCTGCAACTTCACGTGGCATTCGAATTTCGCGGATGATGTTATGGACCTCACTATTATTATAATGAAACACAGCTTGAACGACTTCGTAGAGGCTATAATTTTCTGAACCTAACATAAAAGAAAGTAACAACGTAATAACTAAAAAAATCATTGATAATAAAAGCCCTGAGTAAAAATAATTTTTGAAGAGGTAAGTTCTATTCATGATTTCGAGCTACGTCTTTCATATAATGTCTGCATAGTAAATCATAAGTCACAAGCATCGGTTTACCGTTACGCGGGTCATTAGATATCTCCGCATCAATATTAAATACTTTCGCCAATATATCTTTCGTCAGAACTTCTTCTGGCTTACCCTCTTTAATAATCTCACCTTCTCTCATTGCAATTAAATGATCAGAAAAGCGAATTGCCTGATTAATATCGTGAAGCACCATAACGATTGTGCATCCTTCTTCTCGATTCAATGTTTGTATAAGCTCCAGTATTTCAAGTTGATGTGAAATATCCAGATACGTTGTAGGTTCATCAAGAAAGATAATATCCGTCTTTTGTGCAAGCGCCATAGCAATCCATACGCGTTGTCTCTGCCCCCCTGACAAATCATTTACATTACGTGTTTTATAGTCCCATGTTCCAGTCACACGAAGTGCCCAGTCAATTTCCATCTTATCTTCAGCTGATAGACGTCCGAATCCTTTTTGATATGGGAACCTACCATAACTTACAAGTTCCTCTACACTTAGACCATCTGTTACATCGGGTGACTGAGGAAGTACTGCAATTTTCTTAGCAACTTCTTTAGTTGATTGCTCGTGAATACTTTTTCCATCAAGTATAATTTCACCTGTCTTCACGGATAATATACGCGATAAGCCTTTAAGTAATGTAGATTTACCACATCCATTTGGACCGATGATTGATGTGATCTTATGATCTGGAATGGAAATGTCCAATGATTTTACAATTTCTTTATCTCCGTAACTGATTGTTACTTTATTCCCTTGTAATCTGCTCATGATACCCAACTTTCTCTCTTATCATTAATTGATAATGATTATCAATATTGATATTTTAATGTATAATATTTATTATAGCAAGATTGAGCAGAAAGGAACTGAGAATATGAAAGATGTAACAATCATCGGCGGAGGCCCAGCTGGATTATATGCAAGTTTCTATGCAGGATTAAGAGGTCTAGATGCCCGAATAATTGAATATAATGATAAGCTTGGAGGCAAACTCAATCTCTATCCAGAAAAGATTGTATGGGATATCGGTGCCACAACACCTAAACCCGCAGCATTACTAATGACAGACTTAGTAACTCAAGGTAAAACCTTTCGTCCCGAAGTGAATCTCAACGAAAAGGTAATCAATATAAAAAAACACCACAGTCATTCATTTGAAGTGATCACTAATAAGCACTCTTATTTTTCTCGTAGTGTTATTATTGCAATTGGCTCAGGTATTATTAATCCGATAAAATTAGATATTCAAGATGCGGAAAGATTTGAAATCAATAATCTTCATTATGTCGTCCCTTCCCTCACAAGATTTAAAGATAAGGACATCTTGATATCTGGCGGAGGAAATACTGCAATTGACTGGGCGAGAGACATAGCACCTTATGCTAATAGTGTACACATCATTTGTCGCAAAGAAGATTTCAAAGGCCATGAAGAAATGGTCAATCAATTAGATCAGCTAGGTGTCATTAAGCTCAATAACCAATGGATACATTCTTTTAATGCTCAAGATGACTATATCACTTCTGCAGTCATCAAAAAACAAGATAATACTATTTATACTTTAGCTGTAGATGAAGTCATTATTAATCATGGTTTTCACATGGATTCCGAACTCCTTGATAAAAGCGATATCAATCTTCATCGTGCAGATAATTTTTATATTGCAGGTAATGCAGATGGCAGTACAAATATCGATGGTATTTATGCTATCGGTGATATATTGAAACACGATGCAAAAGTGAATTTAATCGCCGGTTGCTTTCACGATGCTGCAATAGCAGTCAACAAAATTAAATCATATATCGATCCATCTGCTGAACAGTATGGTGTCGTTTCAAGCCACAACCCCTTATTTGAAGAAGAAAATAAAAATATCAGAGATGCTTTCATTCATTCCGATACATCCTTAGGCTAAGAAATATCTCTTCTGTCAAAATAGATCATAATCACAGTAAAACCCGACTGTTGTGTTATTAACACATCAGCCGGGTTTTATATTTAGCGCATTAGTCTTCTGTCATAAATCCGTTACCAAGTACATCACGTACATCATGTACGACTACGAATGCCTGCTCATCAATTTTTTTAATCATACGTTTCGTACGTGTTAACTGCAGCTTATTGATTACACAATAAAGTACATCTGTTTCTCTTTTAGAATAATAACCACGGCCATTCAAAATTGTAACACCTCGCCCGATATCTTCATCCAGCATCTTCGCTATCGGATCTGGGTTTTGAGAGATGATTGTAATGGCTTTCTTAGGGTTCAATCCTTCGATCATTACATCCATCGCCTTTGTGCCGATATATAAACTTAGCACAGTTAGTAACGCACGTTCTACCGAAATAACAGTTAGTGATAAAGCTACAACAATCAAATCAAAGAACAGTAGCGCATATGAAGTGTTTACATCCAGATATTTATGTGCAATTCTCGCTAAAATCGTAGTTCCTGCAGTTGTACCACCAACGAGAACAATCATTCCAATACCTACACCAATGAGAAACCCTCCAAAGATGGTACTTACAAGCACTTCTTTAAGATGAAGTTGTAACGGCTCTGTAAGCTTCAAAAATACAGAAAGCGAAATAATAGAAATAATCGTTAAAATCATCGAACGTTTAGATAAAAATTTAAATCCCACAATAAGCAAGACTACATTCATAATTAACGTCGTAATTGCGGGTGACCAACCAAACTTGTAAAGGAAAATCAATGACATCCCAGTTACGCCGCCTTCACCCAAATTTGCAGGAATAATAAATACATTCACTGCAAGTGAGAAAATTAATGAACCTAATATAACGAAGAAAATCGATTTTGCTGAGATTTTCATATATATCCTCCTTTTTGTCATAATCATTGTTAATAAGCTTAACTAAAATTTAAGTCACTTTCAACAGTGATACAATAATTCTCTCCTTATAAAAACCCCAAACAGTAATAGAAGGAGAAATTTCCTCATACCGTCCAGGGTTTATCCATTGCATTCAATTAATCATTGATTAAATTATTTAGCTGAAAAATGGTGTTTGAATCGCTTTTAAAGTTTCTACTGATTTTGCAAACTTTTCTTTTTCTTCTGTATTTAATGGTGTTTCTAATACTTCTCTGATGCCGTTTCTGTTAATAATCGCAGGGACACCGATATATACATCGTCATGGCCATACTCACCATTTAATTTCGCAGATACTGTCAGTACAACGTTCTCATTATTTAAGATTGCTTTAGAAATACGCATTAAGCCCATTGCAACACCGTAATAAGTGGCACCTTTAGCTTTAATAATTTCGTAAGCCGCATCACGCGTATTGACAAATATTTCTTCTATCAGTTTCTGTTTTTCAGGATTTTCATTTAAAATATCATAAAGTGAATTACCTGCAATATTTGTACCGCTCCATACCGCTAATTCTGAATCTCCATGTTCACCGATAATATAACCGTGAACACTGTTAGGAGAAACGTTAAACTCTTGACTTAATAAATGTCTAAAACGTGCAGTATCAAGTATTGTACCAGATCCTATAACTTGATTTTCTGGTAATCCAGAGAACTTTTGGACAGCATATGTTAATACATCTACAGGATTCGTTGCAATTAAGAAGATACCGTCAAATCCACTTTTCATAATCTCATCGACAATGGATTTAAAGATTTTCATATTCTTACCAACTAAATCTAGTCGTGTTTCTCCAGGTTTTTGTGCTGCTCCCGCACAAATAACAATTAAAGATGCATCATGACAATCTTCATACGTACCATATTTAACTTGCATTGGACTCGGTGCATAAACGACACCGTGATTCAAGTCCATCGCATCACCTTTAGCTTTATCTTCATTAAGATCGATGATCACAAATTCATCACAAGCACCTTGGTTTAACATCGCAAATGCATAACTAGATCCTACTGCACCATTACCGACAAGAACTACTTTATTGCCTTTAAATTTTTCCATCTTTATCTCTCCTTTAATAATAATTGATTAAAGTACTAAACTAAGTGCGAATGTCCAAATACAAACAAATACAAGTAATGCAATACTATATTTCAATGTCATACTTAATAGCTTCGATTCTTGACCAACTTCACCAACAGCTGCAGTAGCAATCGCTATAGATTGAGGAGAAATCAACTTCGCCATAACACCACCTGCTGTATTCGCTGCAACAAGCAACGCTGGATTTGTGCCAATCGTATGACCTGCTGTTGCCTGGATAGAAGCAAATAGAACATTGTTATTTACAACAGAGCCTGTCATAAATACCCCAATCCAACCGAGTACAGGTGAAAGTAGCGGGAATATTGAACCTGTTTTGGCAATGGCCTGACCCATCGCTACAGTTAAACCACCATAAGTTGTTAACTTCGCAATCGCTAAAATTGCACAAATTGTAATAACTGGTATCCATAGTTCTTTAATTGTTAATCCAAGTAATTCAAATGCTTTACCAAAATTGATTTTAGGTGAAGTGACGATGGTAATTAGAACTGCAAGCAAGATTGCTGTCCCTGTCGCTCCGATTAAATCTAGTTTTAGCATTACACCTTTTTGCAATGTTTCATTGAACGTTCCTGGCATCTGGAATGTCAGAATCGATTTCTGTAATATGCCACCTTCTGCAAACAGTGCTTTAAATGCAGGTAAGCTCCATAAAAGTACAAGTCCTGTCAAGAAGATGAAGGGGCTCCAGGCTGAGATAATCTCCTTAATAGGATGATGTACTGTTTCAACTTGATCATCTGATAATCGGAATATATTCTTCGGCTGCCATTTGTTACAGAATATCGCCAATGCTGCCATCGCAAGTAAAGATGGAATAATATCTGCAAGTTCAGGTCCCATAAAGATTGTAATCAACACTTGTGTAACTGCATAAGTTAAACCTGAAACTAAAATTGCCGGTAAAGTTTCTTTAATTCCTTTCATACCATTTAATACAAATACGAGGATAAATGGAATAGCAATATTTGTTATAGGGAGTGTATACACGGTCATCTGTGACACGTCCATTGCCGTAACGCCACCTTTTAAGCCTAGTGTATTCACTATTCCTACCGGGATACCGATTGCTCCAAAAGCTCCAGAAGCGGCATTAGCAATCAAACAGAACATCGCAGCTTGAAGTGGCTTAAATCCAAGTTGTACAAGTAACACTGCACAAATTGCGATAGGTACTCCAAACCCAGCTGCACCTTCAAGGAAAGAATTAAAACAAAATCCAATAAGCAATAACTGAATGCGCTGGTCAGGTGAAATTCCAGAAATAGAATCTTGAATAATCTTAAACTTACCACTTTCTACTGACACTTTATAAAGCCATACTGCCATAATAATGATGTAACCAATCGGGAACAATCCTTGAACAACACCTTCAGTTACGCCTCCTGCAGCGACTGCTCCAGGCAATTTAAAAACGAATAAAGCAATAACTGCTGTTACTACAAGCGTAATCAATGCTGCATTTATCCCCTTCATTTTAAAGACGGTTAAACATAACAAAAACAAGATAATCGGTACTGCTGCAACGATAGCTGATATTGCTAAGTTACCGAATGGATCAAACGAACTGACAAACATAAGACATTCTCCTCTTCCTTTAATATAAAATAATCATAATATCATGAAATGAACTGTTGTATTTTATTTAAATATTTTTTATCACAGTTTTATAATACTACCTGTATAGAGGGATTGCAATAGTTTTGTGATTATTTTCACAAATAATACAGAGAAAGCGATTCCAATCAGATTAGAGATTTTACTTTATATATTTACGATAATCAGCTACTTAAACATAAAGAAATAAATAAAGAGGACTGAGACTTAATGTCTCAGTCCTAAATTTTCTTACCAAGTAAATAATCCAACAAATGCTGCAGACAGTAATGATACTAAAATACCTGATAGTAACATCATCGGTACATATTTACTTACGAAATCAGAAGTTTTCTCATTAACAATACCTTTTAAGGTTCCAATGATCATACCAATAGTTGAGAAGTTAGCGAATGAAATCAAGAATGTTACAAGTACTGCTGTCATATGCGGTGAAAAAGATTTTAGTTGATCTTTAACCCCTAACATAACAACAAATTCATTAGTGATAATCTTTGTGGCCATATGACCACCGACAACTTTCGCTTCTGCCCAAGGTAGACCTAAAAGCATCGCAAACGGCGCCATAATCCATCCTAAAATAATACTTAATGTTAAATTACCTGGGAATAATCCTAATAGCATATCAATAAAATGCGCTAATGATACAAATGCGATTAAGAATGCGATAATAATTAAGATTAATTTTCCTGCTCCAAGTACTGAATCCCCTAAGAAGGAGAAGAACGGCTGACGTTTTTCAGCTTTAATTTCAACAACATAATCTTCTTCAGGAGTTAATTTAACTGGATTTAAGATTGTCGCTATGATGATTGCATTGATTATATTTAAAGGAATTGCAGTTAATACTAATTCTCCAGGCACCATAGAGATATATGCACCAACGATAGAACCTGAAATACAGCTCATAGACATCAATGCAATGGTAAGGACACGTGCTTCGTTCATTTGTCTTAATTGTGTATTAGATACCGCTAAAGCTTCTGTATTTCCTAAAACCATCATCTCAATAGAATAAAATGATTCAAATCTCGGTTGCCCTGTAACCTTACCGATTACCCAACCCATCCATTTAATGATAAATGGTAATACCCCGATATACATTAAAATATCAAAAAGCGGTACTACGAAAAGAATAGGCAGCAAAGCTGAAACAGCCATATCCATCTTACCAGGACCAGGTGCAGTAAAGCTTGCAAATGGCATTCCGATACCAAAATACGCTGCTTGTAACATCCAACTAAACGCATCTGCTACTTTTTGAACACCGATTCTGCCGTATGGGAATTGTGTAAAGAACCACGCTAAAAATAAATTAAGCACTAACATGATTATGATTGATTTCCAGTCGATGTTCTTTTTATCACGAGAGAACAAGAATGCAACAAGAATAAAAACTAAGATACCAACAATGTTCAATATTAAATAAGTATTCATCTTTTCCACCTTTAATTTAATTTTACTTTCATGATTATAACATTGTTTTTTTGATTTAAGCACACTTTTTCACAATAAAAAACGAACTTTTGTTCGTTTATATAAGCTTTTTAGTCTAAAAATCGAATATTGAGGCATTTTGGCTAGCGATAGTATAAGTAACATTTGCTTTTTTATTTTTATAATATAAAATTTATAGTCTTCAATAATTATGATAGAATAAATCTATATTTTTAATAAATAAATCGAGGTCAAAGAATGAAAGTTTTAAACCGTGTCTTATCATTTTTAATAATTTTTTTATTTTTATTTTCATACCCAGCACTCGCTAAAGAACCTTATGAAATTGCAAATGATGCTGGAAATTATATTGATGCATCATATAACCCTAAAGGAACTATTGTAATAGCACAAAAAAATGGTCAAGTACTCTATTCAGATGATATCGATACGAAATGGCCCCTTGCTTCAATGTCCAAATTGATGACACTATATCTATTATTGCAGGAAATGGATAAGGGTGAGATCACTTACAGTACTAAAGTTAAAGTAACGGATAAATTTTATAATATTTCAAAGTTACCCGCATTAAGTAATAACAAACTGAGATTAAATGCAGTTTATACCGTTGATGAACTTATGCCAATCATGCTGACAAATTCAAGTAACGCAGCTACATATATGTTATCCAGTCTCGTAACAGAAAATGATTCTGAATTCATTGATATGATGAATCAAGAAGCTAAAAGACTCGGTATGAACAGTACGAAGTTCTATAATCCTGTAGGTGCACCTAATAACTTGCTGAATGAATATAAAGCAAAGAAATATCCGCAAAATGAAGATAATATATCGAGTGCTAAAGATTATGCGATACTATGCCAGCACCTCGTGAGTGAATATCCAGAAATACTGAAATATACGAAGAGCGTCAATGTTACTGTAAAAAAAGGTACCATCGATGAAGAAACCTTTCATACATACAATCATTCATTAGAAGGCGCTAAACTTGGGTATAAAGGGGTTGACGGTCTTAAAACAGGTTCGAGTGATACGGCCGGCTTCAATACCGCAATAACAGGTACGAAAAATGATATGCGTATCATACAAGTGATGATGGGTGTCGAAAGCTGGTACGACCCACCAGCAGAATTTAATAGAAATATTATGGCCAATGCAATAATGGACAAAGTATATAATGAATATGCATATAAGAAAGTACTCGCTAAAGGCGTACATACAATTAACGGTCAAGAATTATATGTGCACTCAGACTTATATGACATTGTTAAGAACGATATAAAAGGATCATTCCAGTTTAAGGATGGCAAACTTTCTTATCACTACAAACGTGCATTTGTCTCAAATGAATACCATGCTCCAACTGTTAAAGCTGAGGATAACAAGAAGTATGAACAACGTCTATTCTTCCAGGAAAATATGTGGTGGATTGTTTTAGTAAGTACTGTATCCATTATTACTGGATTATTGTTACTGTTGTATTATTACAAGCCACATCTCTTTAGAAATTTATGAGATGAGTAATAGGACACTGTCAACTTAAATAAGAAAGCATTATAATCCGTATCTAAAAGATGCATCTCAAGTATGATGAGATGCATCTTTTTCATGATATTCTTTTGAAAAGGGAGATTTATAACGAGGCAGCTCTAAGTATAATAAAAAGAAGTTTCTTTTATTTGTCGTATATTGCATTAAATTTCAATATTTTTCACCCAAATAGCTCTAATACTTTGCGCAAGAACGGTACATGTAATAATGATAACGATAAATGGAATAATCGAACTTTCCCCCATCACACCAACTAGGGGTGATAGTATACCACCAATTAAGAACTGCATTAGTCCCAATATTGCCGATGCACTGCCAGCACCCTGATTCTGTACTTGCATTGCGATAGAAAATCCAGTCGTTCCTATCATACTAACCGGAGTAATCATCAGGAAGAATGCAGCACATAGCATCCATACCGGAAGATGGAGCACCAACACTATTACTGTAAGTATCATGCCAACGAACTGAATATTTTGTCCTAGCTTCAATATCTTCAGTTCATCCATTTTATTTACAAGTTTAGCGGTTAACTGACTGAATACAATTAAGCCTATGCCATTCAATGCAAATAGATAACTAAATTGCTGTGCATTCATATCATATATTTTCTGGGTAATAAATGGAGACCCAGAAATATAGCTGAACAATACACCATATGTTAGTGATTGGAGCATCAACATCGTCACAAATGCTTTATTTGTCAGCAATAATTTAAAGTCTTTCCAAATTGATTTCAATGCGCCTTCATTTCTGTTATATTTCGGTAAGCTCTCCTCTAAAGTAAGTGCTAAGAGTACCATCAATACACCATAAATTGCTAAAATATAAAAAACAGTATGCCATGTAGATATGCTCAATATAACGCCGCCAAGTACGGGAGCAAGAACAGGTGCAAGTCCATTAACAAGCATCAGCACTGCTAAAAACTTCGTTAAATCTTTCCCTTTATATAGATCACTTGATATCGCTCGTGACAGTACAGCTCCTGCACCACCACAAAATCCTTGAATAAATCTAAAGAAAATAAGCCATTCTATCGTAGCTGCACGCGCAGCAAAGTAAGAAAATAAAGCATATCCAATAAGTGCGATAAACAACGGTTTCTTTCTCCCTGTAACATCACTGATGGGTCCTACTATAATCTGACCTACTGCTAAACCTATCATACATGCAGTCAGACTGAGCTGAGCATAGGAAGCGCTTGTGCTAAGATCATCTGCTACACGTGGTAAAGCAGGCAAATACATATCTAATGATAATGGTCCAAAAGCTGCTAGTAATCCTAATGTTAATATGAGTATGAGCTTATTATCTTTCTTCATATACTTCCTCCAATGTTTAATATAAATTACTATACTAGATTTCCTACAGTAAGCATATGATTTGTTTAATCATCCATAAAAAGGGTAAATATAGATATAACCAATCTATTGAAAGAAGGTATATTATGACGAATGTAATCAATGAATTACACACAGATTTATATATAAATGGAGAATGGGTAACAACCCAGGACAAGAAAGATGTCATAAATCCGGCAACTGGTGAAACAATCGCACAAATCGCACAAGCTAACGAAGCACAAGTAGAAGAAGCGATTCAAACAGCTCATGAAGCTTTCTCTGGCTGGAAAGCACTTGAACTTAAAGAACGTGTTACTTATCTGCATAAAATTGCTGACTTATTAGAAGAAAATGTAGATCGTCTTGCTGAAATTATGACGTTAGAACAAGGAAAACCTTTGAAAGAATCTAAATTAGAAGTACTTTCAGGAGCTGAAAGCTTTAGATGGAATGCCGAAGAGTCACGTCGTCTCTACGGTGAGCTTATCCCTGCACCAAACAATCATAAATATGAAATTATTTATGAACCAATTGGAGTCGTTGCGGCGATTACACCATGGAATTTCCCATCTGGTATGATTACACGTAAAATTGCACCAGCACTTGCAGCAGGAAATACAATTGTTCTTAAACCTTCAGGAGATACTCCTTTATCAGCGCTCGCGATATTTGAATTATTCGAACAAGCAGAGCTTCCTAAAGGTGTAGCAAATATTGTTATGGGCAGTTCTAAAGAAATCGGTCAGGCATTTACTGATTCTGATAAAGTAAATAAGATTACTTTTACCGGTTCTACACCTATTGGTAAAGCATTATACGAGCAGTCAGGCCAGACTTTAAAGAAAATGTCTCTTGAGCTTGGAGGCCATGCTCCATTTATCGTTCATGAAGATGCTGATATCGAGGCAGCTGTAAAAGGTCTAATAGCTGCAAAATTCCGTAATAATGGACAAGTTTGTATTGCACCTAACCGAATATTTGTTCATAGTTCTATTAAAGATAAATTTATGGATAAGCTTGTTCCTGAAGTGGAAGCACTTAAAGTTGGCAATGGCTTAAATGAGGAAAGTGATATCGGGCCATTAATTCGTGAAGATGCTATTGATAAAATCAAGCAGCAGATCGTGAATGCTACAGATAAAGGGGCAACACTTGTCACAGGTGGTCATAGACTTACTGAGGGTGAGTATTCAAACGGTTTCTTTATACAACCTACTATATTAGATCATGTTAATAAAACAATGGATATTTTCTATGAAGAGACTTTTGGACCTGTAATTCCTATCATTACATTCGATACGATCGAAGAGGCTCTCGCTATGGCTAATGATACAGAGTATGGTCTTGCAAGCTATGCATATGCAAGTGATAGTTCTATTATTCAGCAAATTTCTAGAACTCTAGAATATGGTATGGTCGGAATTAATGAAGTTGCAATCTCAAATCCAGAAACGCCATTCGGTGGTGTAAAACATTCAGGATTTGGTCGAGAGAATTCTCATCTCGGTATTAAAGAGTATGTAACAGCAAAATTTGTAAATACACAATTTCTATAAAAAAAAGATGGCTTCTATGCCATCTTTTTTTATTTACAAAAGCTCTGTATTCTTTTATACTTATATAGTTAGTTAGGCTAACTATATAAAAGAGGTGGTGACTTCCTATGACAAGAGCACTACAGCAAATGCAATTATTTGATCACATCCTTGCTCTAAGGAAAGCATATGTTGATCATATGAACAAATCGTTAATTCAGTTCGGTCTGTCCTCCGCTCAATGGCTTGTCCTAAAAATTATTGTGCTCAAACAATCTACGACACTAGTAGAAATCGCTAAGCTACGTAATATAGAAAAGCCCACAGCAACAAAAATAATTCAGTTTCTTATTCAATACGAATTTATTGAGAGTACAGTTGGACAAGATAAGAGGTCCAGATTACTTACCCCTACCGCTAAAGGACACACAACTTATGAAGAGGTCATGATAATGATAGAGACTGTTCAAACCAATTATTTAAAGAATATCGATTCTGACACATTACTCATTATTAACGAGGCACTCTCGTCAATTGAAATTACTGAAGAATAGAAAGGATTTGTTATATTGGAAGAAAAATTATGGACTAAACCATTTATCATGGTTTCTTTGATCAATTTTATATTAATGTTATCAATGTTTTTATTACTTGTTACAATCGGTGGATACGCAGTTGACGAGTATCATGTCTCTACGAGTACTGCCGGCCTCGTATCTGGAATCTTTATTGTCGGGAGCTTATTCGGAAGATTCTGGGCTGGGAAAAATATTGACATTTTAGGTCAAAAGAAAGTGCTCGTAATTGGCGTACTCATATTTACGATTACAACTGCCCTCTACTTCGCATCGTTCAACTTACCATTACTTCTTGCAATACGTTTTTTAAATGGGATGGGCAATGGCATTGCCTCTACAGCTACAGGGACCATTGCTGCATTTATCACGCCAATAAAGCGCCGTGGCGAAGGTATCAGTTACTTTAGTATGAGTACAGTGATGGCAACTGCTATTGGACCGTTTTTGGGATTATCATTACTTCAGGTTATTTCCTTTAGACAACTCTTTATTTTCTGTTTAGTCCTTGCAGTTATCGGACTATTAATGGTGCCTCAAGTTAAAGTGAACCACGAAGTAAAATCTATGAACTCACATGCGCCGAAAGGCTTCCATGTTTCAGATTATATCGATCGTAATGCAATCCCTATTTCAATTGTTGTTCTTATTTGCTGTACAGCATATTCAAGTGTACTCAGCTTTATTTCATTTTTCACAAAAGAGAACAATTTGATTACTGCAGGAAGTTTCTTCTTCCTTACTTATGCACTAGTTGTACTGATATCCCGTCCAATCACAGGTAAACTTATGGATAGAAAGGGTACGAATATCGTGATGTATCCATCACTCATCTCCTTTTTCCTTGGATTATTGTGTTTAAGTATCACGCATGCTTCCTGGACTTTAATATTAAGCGCTGCATTGCTAGGATTTGGATACGGCAACTTTCAGTCTATTGCACAAGCAACAGCAGTTAAAGTTACAGATCATGAAAAGATGGGTCTTGCAACGAGTACATACTTTATCTTTTTAGACTTTGCGCTTGGATTCGGCCCTTATATATTAGGACTATTTATCCCGATGCTTGGGTTGCATGGCTTGTATCGTTACATGAGCATCCTAGTAATTATCGGAATGGTTGCATATTATATGCTGCATGGCAGGAAGGCACATCTTTATTCTTAAGTTTTTTCATATCTCTTTACTCTAGTTGCAAATTACTGCACAATATAATTTAGGATTAAATTTATGGATGTGAACAATTTGAATATATTTTTAACGGGTGCAACCGGTTTTGTCGGAGCACAACTAATCAATAAGCTGCTACAGAATAATAATCATCATTTGTATATTCTATATCGTGATGAAGCACGTAAGAATAAATTAATTACTAAGGAAAATGAAAGTCGCCTCCACTTTGTTCAAGGTGATATCACCTCGCCTAATTGTGGTCTTGACAAGGATGTTATAAAGCTTCTTCCAGAAATGGATTACTTTTATCATCTTGCAGCATTAGTGAAATTTGATGAAGAACTGCGCAACGATCTATTTAATATCAATTATCATGGAACATTACACGCACTTAACTTGGCAAAGGATTTAAATACAAAGCATTTCTTATACGTATCGACAGCATATACTGTCGGCACAAACGAGTATGCTAAGGAAATACTACATCCAATTGGTACACCAGTAAATAACCCATATGAAGAGAGTAAGATTAAAGCTGAACACGCAGTCGCTGAAAGCGGATTGACATATTCAATTTTACGACCTGCGATTATTATCGGAGATTCTGTGACTGGTGAAGCGGACTCTAAGTTCACGCTTTATGGCTTTATGAAAGCTTTGAAAGTATTTAAACGTAAGATGGACCGTAAAGGATTAATTGGCAAACAGCCATTTCGCTTATTCGCAGATGATAATTGTACATCGAACTTAGTTCCAGTTGATTATGTCGTTAAGGTACTGGCGCATGCTATCTTACATGCACAGCATGAAACAATTTATCACATAACGAATAATAATCCCCCAGAAAATTTAAAGGTGCTTGCAATGATTAAAAATCATTTAGAATTTGACACATTGACTGTCGCACCAACATCAGCACGTTCTACCATGAATGCTGAGGAAGCTGTGCTTAATGGCTTCATCCATGTATTTGAACCATATTTCAAGAAATCTATCGTATTTGAAGAAAATAATACAAAAATGTTGTTAAGCGAAGTAAATGAAACGACACTACAACTTACAGACGAGAATCTAGATTACATTATCGAAGTTTTCTTCAAATAAAAACAAGAATGGAATTAGTTTCCATTCTTGTTTTTTAAATTGTTCTTTTCTTTGCATAATTACGATAATAATCTTTAAATGTGATAAATACCTTTCTTTTCTCATCGTAAAGTTTATATTTAATTGTCTCCAGACTTTGTTTAAATGTGATTGTCGTTGCATACTGCAGTGGTTTAACTTCTTCGTGTGCAGTTTCGAGATAGTAATTTGGAATTCTCGGACTTAAATGATGCACATGGTGGAACCCAATGTTCCCTGTTAACCACTGCAATAATTTTGGTAATTTGTAATACGAACTCCCTTCAACTGCAGCTTTAACATAATCCCACTCTGAATTCTCTTCGAAGTACGATTCTTCAAATGTATGCTGAATATAGAACATCCATATACCAAGCATTGACCCGATAAACATAATCGGTAGAAATACCGCTGCAAAGAATGCAAATCCAAAGTACCAGATAATAGATCCATACACGACCAAGATTGCAATATTATGAAAATACGTATTTAATTTTTCTTTCTGCTTAGCACCTTTACTATTAATTCTGTTTGTAACGAACAATAAATATATCGGCCCTAAAACAAACATAACAAATGGATTACGATACATACGATAACCACGTTGCTTCCACTTACTTGCCGCTTCATATTCATCAATGGTCATCATCCATATATCACCGATCCCCTTCTTATCAAGGTTGCCGCTTGTTGCATGATGAATATTGTGTTCTCTGCGCCATTGCTGATACGGAAACATCGTCAAAAATCCAGTAAAATTTCCCATTGCATCGTTCCACTTCTTATTCTTAAAGAACGAACCATGACAACAGTCATGAAATATAATAAACGTTCGAACTAGGAAGAATGCTGCCACAATACTAACAGCTACTGATATCCATGGAGAAACACTGTAACTTAACATACTTATCGCTACAAGTACTAAATAAGGAACCAGTGTATTTAGCACCTGGACTAAACTTATTTGTAGTGCGGATTTCTCATAAGGCTTAACCATCTTTCTTAACATTAACTTTTTGTCTCTTTCCATAAGTCACCTCTAAATAAAATAATAATGAAACCACGATACCGAAAAGGATTGTCAGTTAATATTATTACCTAGTACTAATTTTATTACTACTCTATTATAACGTTTATTTTGAATAATAAAAGTAAAAAATAGCATATCATCGATTTTTTCGATGATATGCTATATTAAAATTGTTATATGAATATATATATACTTACACATAGTTTATATCTAATAAAATTATTATATTAAAATAATAATTTTAGCCACCAATATAATTCATATTTATTTTCTTTTTCTTTCTTTGCCTCACAGTTTCGGCAGTACGTTCATCAGAATAACGATCCTGACGCACAGACCATAGTGCAATAAGCTTGTCCTTCAACTCCTGATCTGTCGCACCGCTTCTAATAAATTCTTTCAAGTCATAACCATCTGTTGCAAATAAACAACCAAATATCTTACCATCTGAACTTAAGCGTGTTCTTGTACACGTTGAACAAAATGATTCTGACACGCTTGTAATAAATCCGAGTTTTGCGCCATTATCATGAACATAATATTTCGCAACTTCGCCAAAGTATTTCGGTGGTTCATGCTTAATATTAAAATGCTCTGAAATATGCGTTATCATTTCCTGTTTCGTAATTACTTTATCAAAATTCCAGCCATTGTCATTACCAACATCCATAAATTCAATAAAGCGCAATGTTATTTTTTTATCTTTGAAATACTTGACCATCGGAATCATCTGATGGTCATTCATACCTTTTTGTATCACCATGTTCACTTTAACTTGTAAACCAATAGATACAGCGTGATCAATTTGTTCTAATATTTGATCCGCACTGATACCACGTCCATTTACCGCTTCAAATGTTTCATCAAGCGCGTCTAAACTGACATTTATGCGACGTAATCCAGCATCATATAATGCTTGTCCGTGCTTTTTCAGCAACAAACCATTCGTCGTTAAACCGATATCTTCTATACCTTCTATCGCTTGGATTTCGCGTATTAAGTCCGGTAAATCTCTACGCAATAGCGGCTCCCCACCTGTAATCCTTACTTTCTTGACACCGAGCTGTGCATATACTTTTGCAATACGCGTCAACTCTTCAAAGGACAGTAATTCATCTTTCGGCAGAAAAACATAGTCATCACCAAATATTTCTTTCGGCATGCAATATGTACAACGGAAGTTACAGCGATCTGTTACAGAAATACGCAGATCTCTAATCGGGCGCCCTAATTTATCTGTTATTTGTTTCATTTGTCACCCTCCTTACGTTCTGTAAATCAGTCTTTGTATTAATATTAGCATACCATTCGCTTTCGTCGCTTACTTCTGAAACAGGAACAAACTGTGCCTCAACCGTCAATTGTTTTAATGCATAACGCTTTTGTTTCATACTCTCTTGTATAACAGGTAGTAACGAACGATGATAAATCGCAATTGTGCGATGTACTTGTAAGTCATCCTTATAACACAGCGCATTTACATTTCGTGTATTAAAACAACTAATAAGATAGTCTATTGCTTCTGTTGTTATAAACGGTGTATCAACAGAGACGACGAAGTAACTTTCTGAAATACACGTTTCCATTACAGTGTATATGCCTGACATCGGGCCACAATCCGCTTCGATATCCGTTACTACGTGCATATCGAGTTGCTTCTCTTTAATTTCCTCTTCAAAGTATGAAGTCCTCTGTTTATTCGTGCTCAGAACAATGCACGATACGGTACTTTCTTTAAATGCTTCATATACATGCTCGTAAAATGGCTTACCATCGATTTTGTGAAGGGCTTTATTGCTGCCAAAGCGTGTAGAAGCACCTCCTGCTAATATAACACCGATCATTTAGCCACCACTAACAGGTGGAATTAATGCGACAACATCATCATTATGAATTACATCTTCGTCGCGTACAAACTCTTCATTAACAGCGATTTGAAATTGCTCATCACGTATTACCGGATACGTTTCATATAAATGCTTTCTAAACTGACTTACTTTAACAGGCTCAGCAAACGAAAACTGATCTTCTGTGCGATCCAGTTTTGCTTTAATATGTGCAAAATATAATACTTTCATCATATCACCCCTTATAATTCGGATGGTAACCTCTTTGGCCACCAATCCACTGTTCTCCGTCTTCCCATATTTCTTTTTTCCATATCGGAACAATCTCTTTAATGCGTTCAATCGCATATTCATTTGCTGCATAACTATCTTTGCGATGCGGACTCGATACACAAATCACCACTGCTATCTCTGATACTTCAAGATTACCGATACGGTGAGCAATACTTACTATCGTCTCCGGCCATTTCACGTTTATTTCCTGACCGATCTGTTCTAATTTTTTCTCTGCCATTGGAATGTATGCTTCATATTCCAGATACTCTGTTTTAACACCTTGTGTCCATTCTCTTACGATACCGGTAAACACACATACTGCACCTTGATGTGGCGTTACCGTCATCTTTCTATAATGTTCAACATCAATCGGCATCGTTACGACCTCAAATTGTTTCACGTGTATCACCTACCCAACTTTGTATGAATTTCTTTATCACTTGTTCACTATCAACGGATGTATCTACCATCAGTTTAATATTTTGTAACTGAGATAGCATCTCTTTATCTTCAGCATTGTTGTAAAGCACAATTTTATCGTAATGTGCCTGCTTATAACCTTCTACTAGCACAATATCCTTACACGTTACTTCTTCATCGATAATAGTCTGGAGTTCAATCGATTCATTCTTTCTTAGCTTATGAATATACGCATATCCCTGGACGATGCTTTCATCTGCTCCGTTCTCTATATATGTTATATGATCACGAGTTCTTGGAATATCTATTTCCTGTCCACCAATTTCACCGTGATGTTTAATAACAGACACTTCATAATCGAGTGTTTTCAATTGCTTAATAATACGATTCATCGTTGTTGTTTTTCCAGACTTTTTAAATCCAACGACTTGCAATACTTTTACCATGATGAATCCTCACAAGAAAGTTCTGTTAACAGGACATCTACAGTGTCACCTTGTTTAAACCCTCTCGTTCCCCCAGGTAAAACAATCATGCTATTGCTTTTTGCGATGCCGATCACTGCATTACTCTTATTAAATCCACTCGGCGCTACCGTCATATTACGGTAATCTAAATCCGCTCTTATAAATCTTGTAAATGGATTTGCTTTCGTGAAGTCTTCTGCAAGCGTTGCTTTAACCACAGTCGGATATACTTCGCTCTGACCCATCATTTTACGCAGTACAGGCTTCGTATATAGCTCAAACCCCGTGTAACAAGCGCTCGGGTTACCTGATAATCCAAAAAGAAATTTGTCATGACTTACCGCTACAGTTGTTACACTGCCTGGTCGCATCGCAACTTTGTTGAATAACACTTCTGCTGAAAGTTTGTTATATATTTCAGGCATGAAATCGAAGTCACCGACACTCACACCACCCGTAGTAATTACGATGTCATGTGCATCCAGGGCATCACGCACTACTTCGTATAGCGCATCGAAGTTGTCACCATGAACACGATAGTCTTTCACTTTAATACCCATCGCTTTACAAAGTGATGCAATCATCGGTCCATTTGAATTTCTAATTTTCCCTGGTGCAAGTGATTCATTCATTTCTACAAGTTCTGATCCAGTAGCAATTAGTGCAACAGTCGGCTTATGGTAAACGTTCACGTACTCATACGAGAAGGTCGCCAATACTGCGATTACACCTGCAGTAATTTGCGTTCCTTTCGGAATAACAACTTCACCTTGCTTACATTCTTCACCCTGCCTTGAAATATTTTCACCAGGTGTAAATGGTTTTCTAAGCGTAAAACCCTTTTCTATGAGCGACGTTTGTTCAAGCATAACGACAGCATCTGCACCCTCTGGAATTGGCGCACCAGTCATGATACGTACTGCTTCGTTGTCTTTTAGTTGTGCGTCACTTACATGTCCGGCACCGATATGATCGATAACTTTAAATGCCTTACGCGCATCACCACTTGCACCTTCTGACGCTTCACTTACAATCGCAAAGCCGTCATATGGCGACTTATCAAACATCGGTATATCATATGTTGCAATAATATCTTCAGCTAATGTATAGCCTAAACTATCGGTGTAATACTTATTCGTTACTATTTTATATTTAGCATGCTGTAAACATTTATCTATCGCTTCTGTAACTGGAATGGGTGTACGTTTTTCAAGCATCGTTATCCTACTTTCTCTAAATGTAGTATGATAGTTATAGTATACAAAAAGGAAGTGAAATGATGAACAATTTAACACACTTTAATGAACAAGGACGCGCTAAGATGGTAGATGTATCAGATAAACCTACCTCAACACGCACTGCTGTTGCTAAAACTTCGATTAAAGTAAACGCAGTCATTTATGAGCAAATCATCAACCACAAGAATAAAAAGGGCGATGTGCTTGGCGTGGCACAGGTGGCAGGTATTATGGCTGCAAAGAACACCGCACAAATTATCCCGATGTGTCACCCACTAAATTTAAGTGGTATCGATATTGCCTTTGAATGGGATACGATTGACGGTTATGAAATATTAATCACTTGCACCGTTAAAACGACCGGACAAACAGGTGTTGAAATGGAAGCTTTAACGGGTGCAAGCGCGACGGCACTTACAATATATGATATGACCAAAGCAGTTGATAAAGGTATGATTATCGGTCCAACTTATCTCGAACATAAATCTGGTGGCAAAAACGGCGATTTTAACCGTTAATTACTTATTAAGCTCATGCACAATGTGATGAATCTCTTGTGTAATGAGCTTTTTCATTGCGAGATTTACAGCACCAACTGATCCTGGTATCGAGAAAATTACGGTATTATCTTTCGTACCACATAACGCACGTGAGAGCATCGCTCGTGTACCTACATCTTCTGTATAGCTTAAATAACGAAATATTTCACCGAAACCTTCCAGTTCTTTATCGATAACAGACTTCACTACTTCAATCGTAACATCACGTTTTGCAATACCTGTTCCACCTGTCGTAATAATGACATCCACTTTATCATGCAGTAATTTCATAATGCTCGCTCGAATATCAGCCTGGTCGTCTTTAGCGATCAAGTAATGTTCACGTGAAACATCGATTTCAATACTTTTTAAATGTTCAACAATTGCCTTTCCGCCCTTATCCGTAGCATAATCTCTCGTATCACTTACTGTAATGACACCTACATTTAATTGTTTACGCACATCATTTGAATGTTCCATACTAATCGCTCCTAACCAAATAGTTGATGATAAACTGTCTTGCCTTCCGCCATCGATTGAACTTCATGAATAAGCATACGACCACCTTTAAACCGTACAATCGGATAGCCGTTAAAGTTAAACCGAATAAAATAAGGTGTTTCCTGGACGGTAATAGACAATGATTCTAAATGTTTTAACAATTCTTCATCACTAAACTGTGTGGTAATTTGAACAGTATCTCTCCCGCATAACATCGTTTCATGTGTACGTTTATGCAGTTCTGGATATGTTGCTTGTCCTCCGCACGTCATACACTCATCATCATACATACGAGAAAATTTAAGGGCTGTATGATCCATCTGCCATACATCACCAAACACTAATTTCGCATCAAACGGTGTCCCTGTTAATAACTTTAACGCATACGCCATCTGAAAGCTCGTTGCCATACTTACTGCAGGTTCTATAACACCTACTGTATCACAGGTTCTATTCATGATTGGTAACATACCCATCACACAATTAAAACACGGTGTTTCACCTGGAATGAACGGACATGCCACATAAGTCGACTCTACACACGCACCATAAATCCATGGGATATTATATTTATAAGCGAAATCGTTAATTAACAATCGCGTTTCAAAGTTATCTGTTGCATCTAATATACAATCACATTGCAAAAACGCCGCTTCTAGAAGCGGCGCATCAAGATGATCGATGTAAGTTTCGATTTGTATATCACTTCGGATTGCTTTTAATTCTCTTTCACAAGCAATCACTTTAGGTGTCGAATCAACTGCATCTTGTTCCTTAAATAGTGATTGTCGTTGTAAATTAGAAAGCTCAACATAGTCGCGATCAACAATCACAATTTTATTTACACCGCACCTCGCCATGGATTCTGCAAGATGTGTACCAAGTGCACCGCACCCTACAATCCCGACAGTCTTTTGAGATAATCTCTCCTGACCCTCCTGGCCGATACCATAAAATTTTATTTGTCTGTCATACCGCATATGTCATCCCCTAATTTCTGCCTTCTTTTTTGTCCATCCAGAACATTGTTATTAATGCAATTATACCAAACACTGCAAGGAAGGCAAAAGCTGGCTTGTTTGTACCGAAGTTTGCTGCACAAGCGGCAATAACTAGTGGCGGAAAGAATCCACCTAATCCACCCATCATCGAAACAATACCGTTAACAATACCTGCTTGTTTAGAGTAATATGTCGGAGCCAATTTAAAGATTAAGCCATTTCCTAACCCCGCACATGCTGAAATAACTAAACATCCGGCAGTAAAGAAAGAGATTTGATGGTTAATCGAAAGCATTGCTGCACCAATAATAAGACCAACAAACACAACTTTAAGGACATCCATAGCACGTAACTTGTCACCCAGCACGCCACCAATTGGGCGTAGTAATGTGGCAATCGCGATAAATATACCTGTACGTATTCCTGCATCAACTTTATCTAATCCAAAGTTATTAACCAAGAAGTTCGGCAAGAACAATCCAAATGCTACAAATGAACCGAATGTAATGAAGTACCAGAAGCTCAGTAAATACAGTTTATACTCTGGTAATACACCTTTAATTTGATCCATTAATGGTTGTTTTACTTTCGGCTCATCTTTATCTCCTAATAAGAAGTTCAGTAGCGCAAATAATGCCATAACTACTAAATAAGATTTAACAGTGTTGCTCCAGCCAATTGCATTCGCAAGCGGTGGTGCTGCGAACGCTGATACAGCAGTTCCGATATTCCCCATTCCATAAATACCATTCGCTAAACCATGTTTTTCTTTCGGGAAGTATTTCGGTACACTCGTAACACCTACAGAGAAGATTGCGCCCCCAACACCTAAGAAAAGGCCTGAAATCATCAGCATCGTAGTAGACTGTGCTAAACTAAGTAAAAATACTGGAATCAATAAGAATATAAACGAGAATAAGAATACCTTTCTTGCACCGATTAAGTTGGCATAATAACCAAGTGGGATACGCAAAACTGAGCCAAGAATAACTGGTATCGCTAAAATAATTGCTTTCTGACTTTCTGGAATGGTAAATTCTTGTGACATAAATGGCATAAGCGGTGCAATGATTGTCCATGCCATAAACCCTGCAACTAAACTTAACGTCTGTAAGGGTAACTGTACTTTACTTGTTGATTTGTCCATTTCTTTCACCTTTTTCATTAGTTTGTGATTTACTATACAAAACTATTGTAAGGCGATTGTGATACATTTAACATTGGGGAATTCCCCCTATAACTGAGTCATTTCCCTATATAAAGAGAGAACTAGAACTCTTTCAAGTTTTAGTTCTCTCTTTATATAATCTTTGTATTCAATACCTCTAGAAGCGTTTCTTCATCTTTTATCTTAAATACCTTTTCCGCCATTGTGAACAGTACACTCTCTTCCTTATACATGTGCACCATACAAATTTCGTAACCTTCGTTCAAATCATTCAACAGGAGATTAATATCTTCTACACTCAGTTCCATCATATTTGTAACACCGTTAAAGTGATTAAAATATTGTGCCATCTCATCATGCTCAGCTTCAATTGTCAGTATTGGACCTTGATCTGTTCCAATATAACTTCCTAGAACAGGAAAGAAAAACTGCTCTTCTTTTGCCTGGTGCTTATCAAGTACCGGTAAAAACTCCGACACTTTTTCTTTTAATAACTTTAGTTTATGATATTTTGAAAGCATCGCTTCTGTAGCTTTCACATCCATCATGATTTGATACCATTCATGTAATAGTGAACGCATCAATATGTGTTCATTCTCTAAAATACGCAGTGCTTTCATCTTTGTTTGAAATTGCATCGTGTCACTACCTTTTTTAAAATTCAAGTAATTTTTTCTTAAGTGCGTATTCTACAAGTTCCGGTTTACTTTTAAGCTCTAGCTTATCCATGATTCTTGCTTTATGTGCTTCTACAGTTTTTACTGAAACATATAACATTTCAGCTATTTCTTTATTACCATAGCCTTTCGCAATTAAAGGTAATATCTCTAATTCTCGTTTTGTTAATATTTTTAAATGATCATTTTTCGCTGAGTACTCTGTATCATGGTGTATTAATTCATGCACGAGTGACGTTGCCATCTTAGGATCGATATAAGTTCCCTCTTAATAGACCGTTCGCACTGCTTTAATCAATTCTTCGTCTGGAGCATTTTTCAGAATATAGCCGTTTGCACCATTTTTGAGAACATGAAACAAATACTCTTCATCATCATACATCGTCAATATCAGTATCTTTGTCTCAGGAAATGCCTCTTTTATTTTACCTGTAGCAATTAATCCTGATTCTCCTGGCGGCATACTTAAGTCCATAATCAGTACATCTGGTTTATATTGCGAGACCATTTGGAAAGCTTCCATACCATCTGCTGCTGTTGCAACAACTTCCATATTGTCTTGATAGTTCAAAATCATCGAGAATCCCGTACGCACAACTGCATGATCATCTGCAATTACAATCTTCATATTTATCCCCCTAGAGTGGGATGGTTAACGTTACAAACGTACCTTTTCCTGTTTCGCTATTAATCTCAACATACCCATTGACGATAGCCGCACGTTCTTGCATACCAAAGAATCCGAGTCCGGATCCTTTTGGTGTATCTCCTGGTGTAAACCCATCTCCACTGTCGCTAATTTCTACTGTTAATTCGGTTTCATCTTTTTGTATAAATACATTTACTTCATCGACATTCGCATATTTTAAGGCATTCAGTATTGCTTCTTGTGTAATTCTGTATACTGCTGTTTCTATCTCATTAGAAAAACGAATGTTGCCTATATTCTCATCCATATTAACTTCAAGACCATAGCTCTTTTCAAGTTGCTTAAAATGAGAGTTAAATGCTGCTACTAAACCAAGATCATCTAAAGAAGAAGGCCTCAACTCTAAGGATAGATTGCGTATATCATCCATTAGTCGTGCGATTGAACCTTCCATCATCTGAAGATGCTTCTCTTTCTCTTCTTCAGTCTTATATTTCATCAAACGAATGTCAACTGATACATTAAGCAACTCTTGAATCACACTATCGTGCAATTCTCGTGAGATTCTTTTTCTTTCATTTTCCTGCGCACTAATAATTTTTTGTGTAATTGTTTTCTGATGAAGAATTTCCTGCGTTTTTATTTGCTGGGAAATATTTTGCAATGTCAGTACTTTAGTGCCGTTATTTTCTTTTAGCACGACGTAAGATGCTGAATACGGTTTAGGCTCCCCATTTTCATCTTTTAGAAATAATTGAAACGACTGATTATTTTGTTCACGTTTAATAAAACAGTCTCTGCACTCCATTATTGCATTTTCACTTGTAACTCCTAAACATGTGCGACAAAGATTTCTTGTCAGACCATCAATATTGTCATGTAAATCAATCACTTTTTGAGCGGCTTGATTCATTGTGAGTATATTGTTCTTTTCATCTATAAATATGATGAGTTCATCGGTATCGTTATAAAAGGCATCAACCAATCCATCATCATTTATTTCACGCTCAAGTTTCGACACTATTGATCACATCCTTACAATAAAAAGTACCGAGTCCTTGCTCAAGACTTTTTTTGAGCTGTTCATGCATCGTTAAAGTAAACGGACGTTTACTTCTATTCCCAATAAGAAGTACAGCTGCAACTTTATTGTATTTCCATAATGGTACAGCGATAAAACTCGTTAACTTTTCAAAACGAATAATTGGAAAATCAAATAGGTGTGCATTCAAACTACTGGATTCAATATCAAGCTCAATCCAGTCTCGCCCTGTTTTAATTACGATACCGGCGACACCCTTACCTTTTTTTAGTTCAATCTTCTTGTAACGTTCATTTGTTTCACCCGAAACATGGCGCCAGTGAATATCTGTCTGTAAAATTAAATCAGAAGGCATCGCGAGTCCGATAAAATCTACATTCAGTGATTCTCTAAGCTGGTCTATCATCGCTTGATAATCATGCATCATTTACACTCCTTTGCCTTCTGATTATAACTTATTATTTATGTTTACGATATATAATGTGACTGCGTCCGACATAGTTTACAGGTACACTCCATACATGGACAAGACGAGTAAATGGCCACAATGCTGTAATTAAGAATCCTGTGATTACGTGAATCTTGAAAGATAATGGAACACCTTCCATATATCCTGCTTCAGGTCTTAATATTAATAATCCGCGGAACCATTCAGAGATTGTATTACGATAATCAAAGTCTGGTAATGTAGCATTCGTTACGATTGTTGAATAACAGCCGATAAATACGATGAATAGTAATAGAAAGTTAACAAGAATGTCTGATAACGAGCTTAGCTTTCTTACGTTTTCATTTGTTACACGACGTGCTGTCAACAATAACATACCAATAAGCGTGACGATTCCGAAGATGCTTCCGATATATACGGCACCGATATGATATAAATGATCACTCACACCAATTGCACGCAACCAGCTTGCAGGAATACCTAGACCTACGACATGCCCTAATATAACCGGGATAATTCCTAAGTGGAATAAAATACTCCCCCACATCAACGACTTCTTCTCTACAAACTCACTTGACTTTGCCGTCCATGAAAACTGATCATATTTAAACCTAAAAATATGACCAATAATAAAAATCGCAATACACGCATAGGGGAATATTACCCACAATAATTGATTACCCATTTAACGTCACCTCATTCTCATCTTTAATCAAACATGCCTTACATGTTTCTCTTATCGCCAAGATTAAATGATAATATGGGCTCTTAATATGTTCTAATGCTTGCAGCAGATTATACGTACCATCTTCAATGACCATTAATAACAACCCCATGCTTTCCTCTGCACGTTCATCTCCGCGCCAATCCGCTGCATAAATAAATTCACACATTAATGGCAAGAAGTCTGACAGTTCTGATGAAGGCATTTCAAGTCCAAACATTTCATACAATACTTTAAGTCGTGCAAGCATTTGTCCGCGTTCTTTCTTATCCTGGAATTTAACATATGTCATGTATAACGTCGTCTTCTTTTCAAAGTCAAATGTCGACGTATACACTTCCTGAATTTCAGACAAGCTAATTTCATGCATATTATTCCAGTACTGATTGATTGCTTCATAAGCAGGATGATCCTCTGCAAACACCCCGTCGAATTCTCTTGGATGAAAATTTAATTTTTCTGGGTAAATGAGCTGGTGACTAAAGAATCCAAATGCACGTTTATAATCATAAAGTTTATTTAAATCAATCACGCCAAATACCTCCATAGAAGTTATCTTCATAAACTTCTTTACCAGACTTACCAGCAGGTACTGGACCACAACCGTCACAATCTGCGCCGAAGTTATCGCTTGTATAACCCTCGCCACCTTGAGCGCTATACGTATTCATGTATCCTTCTTTATGTGATGTCGGGATGACAAAGCGGTCTTCATGCTTTGCAATTGCAAGTAATCGATACATTTGTTTCACTTGATGCGCTGTCATGCCGATACGGTCTAAACGTGACGCGTCGAAGTCTTTACCACTTGAAACGGCTCTCATGTAACTACGCATCATCGCCATACGTTGCAACGCTTCTTTTACAGTTTGTGCATCTCCTGCGGTTAACATGTTTGCTAAGTATTGAATTGGTAAACGCATCTCTTCAATTGCAGGGAAGATCATATCTGGGTTCTTGATAGAATCTTTACCTTCAAAGTAGTTCATAATCGGACTAAGTGGCGGGCAGTACCATACCATTGGTAATGTACGATATTCAGGGTGTAATGGAAATGCGAGTTTGTATTCAATTGCAAGTTTATATACTGGTGAGTTTTGTGCTGCTTCAATCCAGTCTTGTGCAATACCATCACGCTCTGCCTGAGCAATCACTTCTGGGTCATGAGGATCTAAGAATAAATCGAGTTGTGCTTGATATAGATCTTGCGGATCCTTTACAGTCGCTGCTTCTAATACACGGTCAGCATCATACAGTAATACACCTAAATAACGCATACGTCCCGTACATGTTTCAGAACATACTGTCGGAAGTCCTGCTTCAACACGCGGGAAACAGAAGGTACATTTCTCAGCTTTGTTCGTTTTCCAGTTGAAGTAAACTTTTTTATAAGGACAGCCAGTCATACAATAACGCCACCCACGACAAGCATCTTGGTCTACAAGTACGATACCATCTTCATCACGTTTATACATTGCACCGCTCGGACAACTTGCCACACAAGATGGATTTAAACAATGTTCACATAGACGTGGTAAGTACATCATAAACGACTGTTCAAAATTGAACTTAATTTCTTCTTCAATCTTTTGAATGTTTGGATCTGTTGGTCCTGTGATGTGCGCACCAGCTAAGTCATCTTCCCAGTTCGGGCCCCACTGTAAGTCCATTTTTTTACCTGATACTAATGATTCAGCCGTTGCGACTGGTGAATGCTTTTGTTCTTTCGCGTTCGTAAGATTAGCATAATTGTAAGTCCATGGCTCATAATAGTCTTTCATTTCAGGCATATCTGGGTTATAGAAGATTTTCCCTAAAGCAATTTTAGAAAGTTTAGAACCTGATTTAAGCTCTAATTTTCCTTTGCTGTTTAACTGCCAGCCACCTTTATATACTTCCTGGTCTTCCCAGCGCTTCGGATAGCCGATACCTGGTTTTGTCTCTACGTTGTTAAACCACATGTATTCAGCACCTGGACGATTCGTCCAGGTACTTTTACATGTAATACTACATGTATGACACCCGATACATTTATCTAAATTCATTACCATTGCGACTTGTGCTTTAATCTTCAAGCCAATCAACCTCCTTCATCTTACGTACAGCAACGTAAACATCACGTTGGTTACCAATTGGACCATAATAGTTAAATCCGTAACTAATTTGTGCATAACCCCCAACAAGTTGCGTTGGCTTCAAGTGAATACGTGTTGGCGCATTATGTGAACCACCACGCGTATCTGTAATTTCAGACCCTGGTGTTTGAATATGTTTATCTTGTGCATGATACATGAACATCGTACCGCGTGGCATACGGTGAGAAACCACAGCACGAGCTGTAACAAGTCCATTACGGTTATATACTTCCAACCAGTCGTTATCGTTAATGTTATGCTGTGCTGCATCTTCATTGTTGATCCATACTGTTGGACCACCGCGGAATAATGTTAACATGTGTTGATTATCCTGGTATGTTGAGTGAATATTCCATTTACCGTGTGGTGTTAAGTAACGTAAAACCAAACTATCTACGCCACCTTTAATCTTCTTATCTTTCGTGCCAAATACCATTGGTGGTAATGTCGGTTTGTATACAGGCAGTGATTCACCAAATTGCTGGAATACTTCATGGTCAATATAGTAACTTTGACGCCCTGTTAACGTTCTAAATGGAACGAGTCGTTCAATGTTCGTCGTAAATGGTGAATAACGACGACCTAATTTGTTCGAACCTGGGAATACCGCAGTTGGTATCACTTCACGTGGCTGTGCTGTAATGTTCTGGAATGTAATTTTCTCAGCTGCACGTTCTGCTGAAATATCCTTTAATTCCATACCTGTTTGTCGTTCAAGATCTTCATATGATTTTTGTGATACATGGCCGTTTGTTGCCGATGAAACGTTCAGAATAACATCTGCAACGCGTTTTGCTGTATCAATTCTTGGCAATCCATTTTTCACTGTATCATCTTCATACGTACCCACCATCGAGCGTAATTCATCGTATTCTTCTTTAACGCTGAAACTTACGCCGTGCGCGCCTACTTTACCATTCTCCAGCAAAGGTCCTACTGATATATATTTGTCGTACACTTCCGTATACGTACGATCTACAATCGCAAATCCTGGCATCGTTTTACCCGGAACTGCTTCTACTTCACCTTTAGTCCAGTCACGAACAATGCCCATAGGTGTAGAAATTTCTTGCTGTGAGTCATGTGCAAGTGGTGCAGTGACAACGTCTTTGAATGTACCTTTTAAGTGACGTTCTGACATTTCAGAGAACGTCTTCGCGATAGATTTATAGATATCCCAGTCACTTCTTGATTCCCAAAGTGGATCTACGGCTGGATTAAATGGATGAACGAACGGATGCATATCTGTAGAAGATATATCATGTTTCTCATACCAAGTCGCAGCTGGTAATACAATATCTGCGTAAAGTGGCGTTGTCGTCATACGGAAATCAAGTGCTATTAGTAGGTCCAGCTTACCTTCAGTATCTTCACGCCATACGACTTCTTCAGGCTTTTCTGTTTCATTAGGTTCAGCAAGTAATCCATGCTTTGTACCTAATAGATGTTTCATAAAGTATTCCTGTCCTTTTGCTGAAGAAGAAATTAAGTTAGAACGCCATACGAATAATGTTTTCGGATGGTTCTTCTTATTATCGGGATCTTCTACTGCAAATTTCGTTTCACGTGATTTCACGCTTTCAACTGCACGTTTTAATATTTCTTCATTCGTAAAGTTGCCGGCTTCACGCGCATCTTCTCCGAACAGTAAACTGTTCGTATCAAACTGCGGATATGATGGTAACCATCCCAGACGTGCAGCAAGCACGTTATAATCTGCTGGATGCTGATGTTTTACATTCTCTGCAAGTGGTGATGTTAATGCATCTACACCAGATTCTTCGTATTTCCATTGATCAGTAGCAAAGTAGAACCAGCTCGTTGCGTTTTGTAATCTTGGTGGTCCTTGCCAATCTTTTGCGAATGCAATTGTGGACCATCCTTCAATCGGACGACATTTCTCCTGACCGACATAATGTGCCCAGCCTCCGCCATTTACACCTTGTGTTGCACATAATGTAACTAAGTTTAATACTGAACGGTAAATTGTATCTGAGTTAAACCAGTGGTTTATACCCGCGCCCATAATAATCATTGAACGTCCACCAGTGTCGATTGCATTTTGTGCAAATTCACGTCCAACTTGAACAACGATGGATGGTTTTACACCTGTAATCTTCTCTTGCCAAGCTGGTGTATAGATAGAACTTTCATCATCATAATCTTTTGCTTCTAAATCTGTGTTAAAACGGTTTACACCATATTGAGACAACATTAAATCATAAATTGTAGCAACATATTGTTCTGTACCATCATCAAGCGTGACTTTCTTCGCTGCAATCGGACGTTTGAATGTTCCATTACCTGCGTTATCAAAGAACGGGAACACAACCTCAACAACTTCATGACCTTTATCTTTAATAGTCATTGCAGGATCAATTTTTGTACCGTCTGCTGTTTCTAATTTAATATTCCATTTCACATCTTTTTCCCAGCGTTGTCCCATCGTACCGTTAGGCACAACGATTGATTCCGATAAATCATCATATACGACTGGTTTCCACTCACTATGCTCAGAAGTATCTCCTAAATCACTCGAACGTAAGAAACGTCCTGCTTTCAATGTATCTTCATGTTTATCTAACATAATTAAGAACGGCATGTCTGTATATTGTTTTGCATACTCAATAAACATCGGTTCCTGACGTTTTTCATAAAACTCATCAAGTATTACATGTGTCATACCCTGTGCAAGTGCTGCGTCGGTACCAGGATTCGGTGCTAACCAGTTATCTGCAAACTTAACATTTTCAGCATAGTCTGGTGCTACTGATACAACTTTCGCACCTTTATATCTAACTTCTGTCATAAAGTGAGCATCTGGTGTACGTGTTAGTGGTACGTTAGAACCCCACATAATAATATATCCGGCATTATACCAGTCACTCGATTCTGGAACATCTGTCTGCTCACCCCAAATTTGCGGAGATGCTGGCGGTAAATCTGCGTACCAGTCATAAAACGATAACATTTCCCCACCCAGTAACGAGATGAAACGCGCACCTGATGCATATGAAATCATACTCATCGCAGGGATTGGCGTAAAACCTGCGATACGGTCTGGACCGTATTTCTTGATCGTATAAATTAATTGTGCTGCAATAAGCTGTGTTACTTCACGCCAGTTCACACGGACATGACCACCCATACCACGTGCTTGTTTATATGCCTTCGCCTTTGCTTCGTCTTCTACAATTGACTGCCAGGCACGTACGGGATCTCCAATCGTTTCTAAAGCTTCTTGCCACATGCGCCATAACACCCCGCGAACATAAGGAAACTTAATACGTAACGGACTATACTCATACCATGAAAATGAAGCACCACGTGGACAGCCACGAGGCTCGAATTCAGGCATGTCCGGACCACATGATGGATAGTCGATTTGTTGATTTTCCCATGTGATAATGCCGTTTTTAACGAAGACTTTCCATGAACATGAACCTGTACAGTTTACGCCATGCGTTGTTCTTACAACTTTATCGTGACTCCAGCGCTGACGGTACATCTTTTCCCATTCGCGACTTTTCTCTTCTAATACTGACCAATTTCCATTGAATTTTTCTGTTGGTTTAAAGAAACGTAATCCTGTTCCAATTGCCATTTATAACACTCCTTTTAGACATTCGCCCTCTTACTTTAGATTATGAAACTTTTCACAAGTTAGAGCCATTGGGGAATGTCCTAAAGTGTGTAGGGGAATCCCTATAGATAACCGTTTAATAATATATTCAAAATTTTTATTTTGAAGCAATTGTCAAATACGTTATGTGCTTAATTTGATATGATATAACTAAAGGGGGAATCATAATGACGCCTGAAGTTTATGTTACAAATAATATATTGAAGTATAATCGTGACGGATTACGTGAGGAGCATGATCAGATTGCAACTGAATTCCCATTAACGATTTATATCAATAACGAAGAATTCGCAACAATAGTGTGTACACCTGATTATATGAAAGAACTTATCATAGGGTTTCTAGCCTCAGAAGGTATAATAAGAAAGTTTAGCGATATCGAGAAATTCCATCTTGATGATTCTAAAGGACTATGTCATATTACACTCACGCGCGAGATACATTCAATTCATGCAAATCACTCAAAACGTATGATCAGTTCTTGCTGTGGGAAAAGCAGACAGTTTTATTTTGTTAATGATATGCAAACGTCTAAAGTATCTACAACTGAGAAGACGATTACGCCAAGTGAAGTCATTCGTATGATGCAGCATCTTCAAAGTGAAAGTAAAGCATTTCAAGTAACGGGAGGCCTACATAACGCAGCAATCAGCGATGGCGATGCCTTCCACTTACACCGCACAGATATCGGTCGACATAATGCAATGGATAAACTATATGGGCATTGCATATTAAATCGCATCCCAATTAAAGATAAAATATTAATATTCTCGGGTAGAATCTCTTCTGAGATACTGATAAAAGCCTCTAAAATTGGTGTAGGGATAATATTAAGTAAATCTGCTCCGACAGATCTTGCAATTAAGCTTGCCGATGATTTAAACATTACCGCAATTGGATTTATAAGAGAGGATAGCTTTAATGTATACAGTCACCCCGAACGCTTAATTATATAAATTTCTGCATAATAAAAAGCGCCGATTAAGCGCTTTTTATTATATATTTAAACTTCTTTTTATTTGTGGGTTCTTTCTTAAAGATACAGCAAGTAGTGCTGCAAGTAATGCTTTAATAAAATCTCCTGGCAAGAAAACCAATACAGAAGTATAAGCTTTCATTAGATCTATTTTTAAGTTTTGCGCCATGAATGCCCCACCAATTAAATTACATAAAATTGCACCGATAAACGCATTAACAATAAATACTTTCCACACTGAAAAGTGTCTCATCTTATCTGTAAATAAGCCGATTAAATAGGCAACAATAATATATGATAATAAATAGCCACCTGTCGGACCGAAAAATAATGCGAATCCTCCGCGGCCACCAGATAATACAGGTGCACCCACTGCTGCAAGCAACAAGAATAATAATACAGCAAACGTACCTTTCTTACGTCCTAACAAACAGCCTGCCAGCATTATGCTTAAATTTTGAAGAACAATCGGAACAGGCAAACCAGGCACAGGAATCGGAGGGATAATACCCATCGCAGAGATTAAAGCTGCAAACATTGCGATAATCACTAAATCTTTCAATTTCATTTCTTAAACCTCATTTCAACAGAATAAACTTATTCTACACTATTCGTTAACCTTTTAGTACAAAAAGTTAACAATGGATATAAAAAAATAGCTGGAATATCCAGCTATTCATCATTTCAAATTCATTAACTTGTCTTTCAGAACTTTTCTTTGATGTTCTAAAGAAATTGGATCATTAAACCAGAAATCTTCAGAATCATATTCAACGAGGCGGTTATTTTTAACTGCATCCATGTTCTTCCACAAATTAGATTCAGTTACTGTATTTGTAGCAGACCCTGCATCACTTGACACGAGTACAATATCTCCTGCATAACTACTCAAACTTTCAGAAGAAACTTTCTTCCATCCTGTCGGTTTAACATCTTTAACAATTTTATCCTGCATCTTCAAGTCAAACGCTTGATAAATAATTTCTGATCCACGGCCCCAGTTATCGCCATACACATAGATTTCTTTTTGGAAGAACTGGAAGATAGAATAAGTTTTATCTTCACCAAGATGTTTTTTAATTTCTTTACCATCTTTTTTCGTCTCTTTATTCCATTTATCCACAAATGCTTTTGCTTCTTTTTCTTTACCAACAATTTTTCCTAATAATTCGTGTACTTCTAAATAATCATGCTTTGTATATGTAAAAGGAATTGTTGGTGCAATTTTTTCATACTTCTTATTATCTTTATCAGTATCAAATGAAATAATTAAATCTGGTTTTAGTTTAGCGACTTTCTCAACATCACCTGGATTTAACTGTTCTACACCCTTAAGCTTCGGCTTTAATATATCAGATTGAAATGCATATTGATCTGCTCCAACCGGAGTAACACCTAAATCAATTAAATTCCCAACATAGCTTGCACCCATAACAACGATACGTTTTGGTTCTTTTGGAATTTTTATTGTTTTGCCGCTATCTGTTTTAAATTCTACTGTTGTTTCTTTTTGCTCTTTCTTGCTATCTTTATTCCCGCATGCTGCGAGCATGATAATACATACGATGAATAATACTAATATTTTTTTCATTACTTTCCCTCCAATTGATATTGATTATCATTACCAATTAATTATATGAACAATCATTGACAAAAGCAATATCTTTTTTATATCTTTTATTACATTGAATTTCATATATTCTATCTCTATAATCGAGGTAATATGCAATTTAAGGAGGGCTATCATGAATAATACGACAAAAGGCATCATTCTTGTTACATTAGGGGCAATATTCTGGGGTGTAGGCGGGACAGTATCACAACAAATGTTCCAGACTTTTAAACTTCCTCTTGATTGGTTTATTACTGTAAGATTAATATTCAGTGGATTATTCTTATTGCTACTTGCTGTTATTAGAAAACAAAATATTTTCAACCTCTTTAAAGATCGCTATACTATGATACATCTCATTATATATTCAATATTCGGAATGCTTGCAGTACAGTATACTTTTCTTGCCTCAATAGAAGCCGGAAATGCTGCTGTCGCTACTTTACTACAGTATTTAGCACCTATTGTCATTTTAATTTATTTGCTTAGCACACGTAAAATTAATTTTAGGTTGATTGATTTTATCGTCATCGCTGTATCTACATTCGGGACTTTTCTACTTCTTACAAGTGGTAATATTAATAACGTTGTCGTCCCACCCAAAGCCATCATCTGGGGATTGCTCAGCGCAGTGGCAGCTGCATTCTACACAATGTATGCTGGACGACTATTTGTTCATAATAAACCATTAGTTATTATTGGATGGGCAATGCTCTTTGCAGGAATATTTATCAGTCTTTTCAATAGACATTGGTATATTAACCCTTTTGCGATGGGAAGTGTGGCCATCGGATATTTAATCTTTGTGATTATCGTAGGAACTGCACTTGCATTCTTCTTATATTTATTAAGCGTGAAATATATCGATCCACAACTTACTGCATTACTTGGATGTATAGAACCACTTACCGCTATTATCGTGAGTATCCTTTGGCTGAAACAGCCATTTAATTTTATTCAGATTATTGGAATGATTATTATATTAGGTGTCGTCCTCTTTATATCCATCATTAATTCTAAAGAAAAAAAAGTACAAAAAAACACATGAAATCAATGCGTTAATGCGCATTGATTTCATGTGTTTTTAATAATTGAGTCACAATATTGCGTTCAACAGCATCATCCATCGGTGGATTATGCAGGCCTGCTCTCATCGACCTTAATATTCTTTCTAATATTCTTGTACGTTCCAGGCTCTTTGCCCCTAATACGCGCATTGCTAAATCAATAATTTCAAGTCCATTATTGACAATGATATGTTTTGACAGCTGGAATGTAAGTCCGAGATGTTCTGTCTTACCTTCCAAGTGCATATCGCATGCATGATAAATGAAATGACGAGACTGCATCATCAGCATCTCCATTTTAGCGAGTTTATCCTGAATATGAGGAAGTTCACTGATGGTCGTCTGCAAAGAGTTTGGTTGATACGTTTTACTGAATTGTACTGCTTCATCTAGCGCACGTTGTGCAAGACCGAGATAAACTGCCGGAATATGCATCAACCATGGATTCGCAAGCTTTTCTTTATTAATTTCAACTCTGTTGCGTTCATTGATGTTCACATCATTAAAAATGACATCATGGCTAGCCGTTGCACGCATCCCTAACGTATCCCATGTTTCAACGATTTCAATACCTGCACTGTCAGCTGGAACATAATAGAACCCCATAGCAGACGCTTCAGTATCGTAAGCTCCTACAAGCATGTGCGTCAGACGATGACTCATGGATGCAAAGGTCTTAGTGCCATTAATTACATACTTATCTCCAGCATGTACCGCGTTCGTAGAAGGACGACCTCCTCGCGTCGGGCTTCCCATCTCGCTTTCAGATACAACGCGATTCGTGATCGCACCCTTTTTTACGTCTTCAGCAAATTGCAACATCATCTCTTCCGACCAGAGGTTTAACTCAAATACTTCTCCCACAACACCAAGATGCCAACCAATGGATAAGGCTGTTGATTCATCATAATATCCAAGTAAAGACTGAATCACGATAAGTTCTTTAATATTACACCCAGCACCACCATGTTCAACAGGCAAAGTTAGCATGTGATACTCATGTTTAATCAACCAATCGATAAGCTGATTGTTAAGCACTCCTTTTTTATCAGCTTCTGCGGCCGTTCGTTCTAACCACTCTCTGTTTGCTTCGAATAATGCTTTCCATTTTAATTCGATGCTGCTTTCAAGAAATAATTCATTTTCCATTGCTGTCATTCTCCTCTCATTGAAATTGTAACACTTTTATTTACAACTATCATTTTCGATAAGCGTGTATTCATATAATCATATATAATGATATTAACAAATTAACAATTAGGACGAAAAATATGACTTTATCCAGTTTATTAAATGACGAAAACTTTATATCACCCATAATCATCTCGCTCAAAGTCGCAGTGAGTGCAACAATATTAAGTTTCGTATTGGCACTTTTATTACATTATTTATTATCCAGGAAATATTTTAAAGGAAAGACGATTTTAGAAGCTATCATTATGATGCCAATGGTACTTCCTCCAACCGTTGTAGGATTTTTACTGCTCATCTTATTTGGTAAACAAAGCGTAATGGGGAGATTTATAGACCTACTCTTTCACCAGCCAATTATCTTTACAATTTATGCCGCTATTACCGCATCTACTCTTGTCGCTTTACCATTAATGTATCAATCAATAAAAATAGGTATAGAACAGATTCCGGAAAATTTATATCATGTTGCCCAGCTTGATGGCGCTTCAAAGTTTCGCATGTTTACACATATTACTTTACCTTTATCGAGAGCGGCCTTGCTAACTGGAACTTTGTTAGCCTTTGCACGCGCAATCGGAGAGTTCGGTGCAACACTTATATTCGCCGGCAATATACCTGGTGTTACCGAGACGATGCCGACAGCAATATATGTAGCAATTGAAAATAATGATTTGCATCTTGCATACGCCTGGGTTTTCATAATGATTGTGATGTCATTCTTCATGATGATCGCCACACAACTATTAAGAAAATAATAAATCTCTATAAACCTACACTTTATAATACCTTTGCTTGAAAGAAGATAGCATTGTAAGGTAGACTGAAAGTGTTCAAATATATTTATTAAAGGAGAAAATATAATGTCTAAATCAACACCACACATTAAACCAGAAAACAATCCAATCGCAGAAACAATTCTCTTACCTGGAGATCCACTTCGCGCTAAGTTTATTGCAGACACATATTTAGAAGACGTTGTTCAATTTAATGAAGTACGTAATATGTTCGGATACACTGGAACTTATAAAGGAAAGCGTATCTCAGTTATGGGTACTGGTATGGGGATTCCGTCTATCGGCATCTATTCTTATGAATTGATTCATACCTTTGGTGTGAAAAATTTAATTCGTGTAGGTTCTTGTGGCGCAATGCAAGAAGATATTAACGTATACGATATTATCATTGCTCAAGGTGCATCAACGGACTCTAACTACGTGGCGCAATACGGACTACCTGGTCACTTCGCACCAATCGCTAACTTCGATTTACTTGCACGTGCGAAACAATTAGCTGATGAAAAAGGTGCTGTCAGTCACGTTGGTAACGTATTATCATCAGATATCTTCTACAATGCGAATGAAGACGCAACTGATAAATGGCGTTCAATGGGCATCTTAGCTGTTGAAATGGAATCTGCAGGATTATACATGAATGCTGCTTATGCTGGTGGAGACGTTCGTGCACTTGGAATCTTCACAGTAAGCGACCACTTACTAACACACGAAGAAACGACACCTGAAGAGCGTCAAACATCATTCACTAATATGATGGAAATCGCATTAGAAATCGTAGAGTAATACAATAGATCAATAAGCCGATACTTCTAAGAAGTATCGGCTTATTAATTAGAGTTTCTGTTTTAGTTCGTATAATTTATAAAACGGGCTAAGGGGTAAAATAAAGTCTCCAATATATTCTTCAATATGTGCATTGAAGCCTTTCTTAAATTTAAGTACACCATAATCTTCAGCATCTTCAGTGAATACACCCGTTACACCATAAAAATTATAAGTTTTTAAATTCAGGCTCTTGGCATACTTAATCATTTCAAACATCATATTATAGGGCCCCATAAATTGATTATACTTAGGATTAGAACCACTTGATAAATAATATAATTCATGTTCATTATGAATATACAATGCACTTGCTAAGTGAAGAATTCTGCCATCTGTCTGCTTTAAAGATTCAATTTCTGCAACTTTCTTCTTCTCTTTATCAACTGCTTTGGAAAGCTGATCAACTTTATTACGTAATTTTCTGAAGCCAGGGTTTTCATCCAACTTCAATTTCTCTTTATTATATTCGTTTTCTTTCTGTTTTAAATCTTTATGCAGAATATCAAGATGCTCATCTAAATCAATGTAACTTAATACAAGCCTACATTGATCTTTGTATATCTTTTGCATCTTAACGAAGTAATCAAAGTCTCTGAACGAGAAACCATGTTTATCTTCAGCCATCTGAAATAATTCAAAGAATTTATCTGTTTCTTCAACCGATAAATCTCTTAAACGAACACCCATCTCATACGTTTTCTTAATATTACGTCTCGTTTTATATTCCATTTCCTTTAATAATTCATCTTCAGATTTACCTTCAAGATTAAGCACTGATAAGAATCTGGCTTGTGAATCATTAGAATACCCAACTGGGAATCCACGATGGTGGTACCCTAAACCTTCCATCTGTCCAATAAAGCCTTCCACATCATTTGACTCCGTAATATTACCGTCGTGATCTCTATAGTTCATAATAATATGTGGATCTATCAATGCAAATAAACCATTATGTGATTTTAAATACTTTCTTAGCTCTGTGTAGAATAAATCAACAAGCACCTTATTTGAATAATCCATCACAGGACCACGATGCGAGTAGAAATAGTTAAAGTACTTAAAAGCGCGTGCACTCGTTAATAGACATGCAGCAAGTACTTCATCTCCCTCTTTAACCCCAACAATATGTACAGGTTCATTATGCTCAACTTTATAATCGTAATGAATTCTTGATTGTGTGTAATGACTGAAATGCTCATTCACAAAGGATTCAAATTCATCTGGTTGTAACTCGCAAAACTTCATCTTGTACTCCCTCTCTATTTAACTGTTTATTATTAATATAACATTCACTACATGAAAACGACAGAGATACCATATACTCTGCTTTGAAATCATTTATTTAATATAACTTTGTAGAAAGTCAGTAAAAACTCGCAATTCTTCAGCATTTAAATTCACCATCTTAATCGGTCCAATATCGAACGTTATAGTCAATGTATCCTCTTCACTTGCAACTCCGTGAATTTCATGCATGCCAACCACTCGTTCATAAACACGCTCTCCCATATCAACATTCATAAATAAACGTTCACTTGTTGCAATGTACGCACCCTGCAATTCACTCATACCATTAGGTGTCGGGAATAATACCGTCCCTTCGATTTCTGGTCCTAATTGTTCCGTTGGAAATAACTCTTCTTCTGATATTTTTCTAAATTGTGCCATAATATCCTCCTAAAATAATTTTTATTTGTTTTAAATATACCCTTTTCTATCCTATTTATGATATCGATTTGTTTTAAATCACTTAAAATCGTTGCCATACCTATTTGTTTTCGTTTTATAAACCTAAACATTTGGGTTATATTACTTTTATACAGAATTATATGGAGGCTATTATGCAGCAATGGATTATGGATGTCATGGAACAGTTCGGTTACTTTGGTGTGTTCTTACTCATCCTACTTGAAAATGTGTTCCCCCCGATTCCATCAGAAGTTATATTAACGTTTGGCGGATTTATGGTTGATCAGTCCCCAAAACTATCATTTGCTGGAATGCTCATCGCTTCTACGCTCGGCGCAGTTGGAGGTGCAGTCATCCTCTATTATTTAGGTCATATCCTAGGCCTCAGAAGAATAGAAAAGATTATCGATAAATATGGTTTCATCTTAAGACTCGACATCGAAGATATTCATAAAGCAAACAAATGGTTCAATAAATATGGTTATACAGCAGTATTCTTATGTCGCTTTGTTCCCCTTATCAGAAGCTTAATCTCTATCCCGGCAGGACTCAGTCAGATGTCCATCGTTCCTTTCATACTCTACACAACAGTCGGAACAATTATCTGGAATGCCGTTCTCATATACTTAGGTATGGCGCTTGGACAGAACTGGGAGAAAGTACTGCAATATTTTGATATGTACTCTAATGTACTTTATATCGTAATGGCAATACTGATAATTGCAGTCGTTATCTATCTGTATAAACGCAAAAAATAATTACCATTTCATTAACATGGTAAATTAAAAAAATATGTGCTATAGTTATATCAAATCAATCGAATATCCTAAGACTTATGTCGAAGGGGAGTAGCTAAGGGGTAACCCGATTATAATGTCGTCATTACGGAGTACACACTTCCGGCATTATAAGAATGTACATTCAGCGAGACCTTTGCCAATACTTTTTGGCATGGGTCTTTTTATATTCAAAATTTAAGGAGTGAACATATGGATCCAAGTATTTTATTAGCATATGCATGGGTAATTGTCGTATTAGTATTATTAGAGGGGTTGCTAGCAGCAGATAATGCCATCGTAATGGCAGTAATGGTAAAGCACCTACCTGAAGAACAAAGAAAGAAAGCTTTATTCTATGGTTTAGTCGGTGCATTTGTGTTTAGATTAATTGCACTATTCTTTATTACAGTACTTGCGAAGTACTGGTGGATACAAGCAGCTGGTGCAGCATACTTGCTATTTATGTCCGCGAAGAGTTTACACACATACTTTAAAAAGAAAGATCACACAGATGATCCATCCGTACCGAATATTGCTGAAGAAGAAGGTAACGAATCGAAAGGCAGCGGTTTCTGGATGACTGTACTGAAAGTTGAGTTCGCAGACATAGCTTTTGCAATCGACTCAATGCTTGCAGCAATCGCAATTGCTGTTACACTACCTCACGTTGGTCCGGATTTTATGGGACTTAATGCAGGACAATTTGCAGTAATGTTTACGGGAGGAATGTTAGGTGTTATCTTAATGCGATTCGCTGCAACATACTTCATCAAGTTGCTTGAGAAATATCCAGGACTTGAAGCAGCAGCATTCGCTATTGTAGGATGGATCGGTGTGAAACTTGTTGTACTGGTGCTCGCACATGATTCGATACACGTATTACCACATGATTTCCCACATTCATTACCATGGCAGTTAATCTTCTGGGGTGTACTACTTTCAATATTAGCAATCGGCTTTATTACGAGCGCAAGACAGAACAAGAGAAGTCATTCATAATGAAATATGATATTCTATAGGCAACAAATGATATGAGAGAATCGTACTCTATAAAGACTATGATAAAACCCCAACATTTATATGTTGGGGTTTTATCGTATCATCAAATTCTGATAATAGACTCCTTTTCTAATAGTCTTATCTGATTTTTTACATATTCAATATTTTCCTCTTCTATAATATCAAAATCAGGTTCATCCAGAATTTGAAGAAACTCTTCTAATAATTCTATATCGTTAAAAGATGTAAGCTCTAACGAACGCCAGTAATGATAATAAGCTGCATCATATGCATCAACTTCATAGTTGAAATGAAAATGGTAAATACTTGCGACCATTTCATGATATTCTACTTCATCTTTAAGATGTGCAATATTTGATAAGTATTTCATCAAATAATAATCTTGTACTTCATGTTCCATAAAATACATAAGTACATCATTTAACTTTTTGTCCATAATCATCTCCTGCACTTCTTCAGGTAAACGTTTAAGAGCTATATGGAATGTATTCATAATGTTAACCTCATTTTTACCGACTTCAATATGTGACTGTCAAAATCATCTTCAAATTCGTCCTGTACTAAAAAACCAAATTTTTTATAAAAATTATAGCCAACCTTATTTTCTTTCTCTACTACAACGTCTATAAACTTTATTCCTTCCATCTGTGAAATTCCATGCTTTATAAGCGTGCTACCTATCCTTAAATTTTGGTAGTCCGGGAGTAAGTAAATAGCAGCCAGTTCAGCTATACCATTCTCATCTGGTTTGCTGAAATTTGCAAAGCCTACAACTTGATCTTCGAATTCTGCTACATACATTTTCGTCAACGCTAACCTTTTTTCTAACATAGATGAACTGTAGGCCATCTCTAAAAAATTATCTTGTATATGAAGCGGTATTATTCCTTCATATGTATCATGCCAGCTGAGTTTTGCAATGTGTTGTATCTTTGGAATATCATCTTCAGTCATACTTCTTATTTTAGAATTCATGCTATCCTTCCTTATATCTTTATAATTATTTATAAAAGTTTATTTTATGGTTAATCTATACATATTGAGTTGTTGGAATGACAGGCATCTCTTAATCTTTCTTCTAAGTATTTGATATTATAAATTATTAATATTTATATTTTTGTAAGCAAATAAAAGCCACTAATCAAGCCGCTTCTTTATTTCACTAACGCTAAAGCACATTCCCCGAGAAATGTTTTAGATACTGTAACACCTGTTTCTGTTTCGTTCAGTCGGATATATCCTGCTGATTCATAGTCTTTAAGATAATGCATCAGACTTTCTTCTGTCATCTCTGCATATTCATGTGCCATTAAATTTCTAAGTCTGTCTAGTGTAAGTTCGACGTCTTTATAGATTTCAATCGTATACATTACATATTTGAAGATATGCACTTCTTTATGTGCGATTTCGTTCTCTATATCTAGTGATTCCTGTTCATCGATTTCTCTTAATATTTCTTCAGATGTCATGCGTTCTTCTTGTAATCTACCCATCGTTACTTGTTTTAATTGTGCTTCATCTATATCATCTCGTTCACCGTTACTCATATTTTCACGCAGTTCAGCGTGTTCATCTAGCAATGCTGCTAATTGTTTTTCATTTATTTCATTCATTTTTACATCCCCTTTCTTTTTCTATTTTATCATTTAAATTTAGAAGTTTGAATTATCAGCCATTGAGTGCTATTCTTAATTACATAATCGAATATGGCTAGGGGTGCTCTTAGAGCTGAGAAGACTTTGTCTGACTCTCATAACCTGATTTGGATAATTCCAACGTAGGGAAGCAGTTATCATTTATATAATTATAAATATTTATATATTTTTTATATATTTTGACCACCCGTAGTTTGTTTGCGGGTGGTCTTTTTTTGGAGGTTGCTTATGTTTTATATGATTACACCATTCGTGGAACCGAGTGATGCTGTTATACAGTCGATTGTGGATGTAGAAGCTTTGATTGATGGTGTGATTCTACGTCTAGATGCGTGTGATGATGCGCTGGATGTATTTATTATGCAGTTGAAACGGCACATAGATCCTTCTAAGATTATTGTGCATAATACACCTCATTTGATGATAAAGCATGGTCTGACACGCATCCATTTTAAGGAGCGTGCTGGTGATGCGATAGTATTCAAGCAACAACATCCTGAATTTCGTGTCGGTATGAGTGTGCACAGTGAGGACAGCGTGCGCCTGATTGATGGCGTGCTTGATTACTGTATATTCGGTCACGTCTTCCCTACGCCTTCAAAGCCAGGTCTCACACCTCAAAGTGCGTCTGTAATTGGCACAGTACTTTCATATGATATCCCGATTGTTGCAATCGGTGGTATCGATGAACATACGATACATCAGCTTGATACTCGATTTAGTGGATTCAGTGGTATTCGTTTGTTTCAGCATAAGGCACATCTTGAGCACGTTCGAAAGGAGTGGTTATTACGAAATTCGATGTCTTAATTATCGGTGGCGGCATTATTGGCCAGAGTATATACTATCACTTAAAACAAGAAGGTATTTCGATTGCCATTATTGATGATTTTAGTAGATGCAGAGCGACGCATGCTGCTGGCGGTATGCTTGGTGCACAAAATGAATTTTATTCTGATTCCCCTCTCTTCCAGTTTTCTATGGAAGGGCAACGTATGATGAAAGATTTTGCTGATGAATTGGCACATTTAGGTTATGTAATCGATTATCAGCAGCATGGTTTATTAAAGATTGCTTCACATGGCGAGCATGAATCTTTACTTCAACAGTATGATTTTCTTAATGCACAGTTTAAGACAACAGAGTTAGTTAAAAATCGTTTGGATGAGTTTGCACATGGTTATATCCGCAATCATGACCTTGCGATGTGGATTCCGACAGATGGACAAGTCAATGCTGTTAAATACCATCAGGCACTCATGACATTAAATGAAGATGTTACGTTTATTCACGATCGCGTAATAGACGTGAAAGCAAATGATGGATTTAATGTGCGTACCAGCTCGCAAACATATGAAGCACAGCAAATCGTCGTTGCAGCAGGTATGTATTCAGGCGACATCCTTAAATCTCTTGGTATCCATCTTGAAATGCACGGTGTAAAAGGTGAAGTGATGACGATACATCACCATACATTAGATATGAAAGAGACATTGTTCCAGACAAATGGGCATTATATCGTACCGAAGTCAGATGATTTATATGTGATAGGTGCAACGACATCGATGAATGGTGACAACACAGTAAGTGAAGAAGGTATCGACTGGCTAAAAGAAATGACGCTGGACCTATTACCAGAACTCATGAATGGTGAAATTGTCGATAGCAGATGCGGCTTTCGTCCCGATAACCCACTGCAGCGACCAGTAATCGATGAGGTCCGTGATAATCTATTTGTCGCAACCGGTCATTATCGTAATGGCATCCTCTTATCGAAGATTACCGGAGCACTGATGCATAAACTTATGTTCGATAAACAGCATCCGCTTGCAATGAAATATAAAGATCATTTTAAACTGGAGGATATACATGAAACTATACTTAAATGATGAATTGTACGAAACACAAGAAACGATGCTTGTTCCATTTTTAGAAACTTTGAATATCGATTTAAAGCGTGCGGTTATCGTAATCGATGATATGCCCGTACAAAAAGACAAGTGGGATGAGACTGAAATTAGACCAGAACAACGATTAGAATTATTAGAATTTGTAGGAGGCGGTTAATATGCTAAAGATTGGACCAATAGAACTTGAATCGAGACTCATCCTTGGTACAGGAAAATTTGAAAATGGTGATATACAGCGTGAAGCGGTAGATGCAAGCGAAACGAATGCATTAACGTTCGCTGTGCGACGCATGAACCTCTATGATAAAGACTTACCGAATCCATTAGAATCTGTTGATTTAGATAAATATATTACATTCCCTAATACAGCCGGCGCTAAGACTGCAGAAGAGGCTGTAAAAATTGCTGAGATCGCCCGAGCTGCAGGGATGTGCGATATGATCAAAGTTGAAATTATCGGGGACGGTAAAACATTATTACCCGATGCGATTGAGACGTATAAAGCGTGTGAAATTCTGCTAGAGAGAGGATTTATTGTCTGTCCTTACATTCAATGTGATGTTGTACTTGCGAAGAAACTTGAAACGCTTGGTGCACATGCAATAATGCCACTCGGCTCACCTATCGGGACAGGTCTAGGTGTTAATGATGCCTTGAACTTAAGCTATATTATTGATGCCATCAGTGTACCTGTTATTGTAGACGCAGGTATCGGTTCACCAAGCGATGCTGCATATGCGATGGAGCTTGGTGCAGATGCCGTGCTATTAAATACTGCCGTGAGTCACGCGAAAGACCCTGTGAAGATGGCTGAAGCGATGAAACTCGCAGTTCATGCCGGTTTCCTTGGCGCTGCTGCCGGGAGAATCCCTAAGAAATATACAGCACAAGCATCGAGCCCTACGGAAGGCCTGGAATTTCTATGAGTCGCTATGACAGACAAATAAAAGCATCACAGTTTGGTGAACAAGGTCAGGACAATCTTTCAAAGTCTAAATTTCTTATCATTGGTGCAGGTGCGCTCGGAAGTACAGTCAGTGAAATGCTTGCACGAAGCGGAGCCGCAGAAATCATTATATGTGATATGGATATTGTAAGTTTGTCTAATCTTCATCGACAAAGTTTATATGATGAAACAGATGTTCACCAATATGAATTAAAGGTGGATGCTGTAAAACGTCACCTTTCCCGTATTAATAGTGAAGTAACAGTCACCGCTATCCCCGAAGAGATTACAAGTGATAACTTGAAGCAACTGCTTGAAAAGTTTCAACCAAAGATTGTGATTGATGGTACAGATAATTTTAATACACGTTATGTCATCAATGATATTTGTCACCAACTTAGAATACCTTGGATATACGGTGCTTGTCTCGGGTCTAAGGGAACAGTCTATGCCATAGATTATTCAGTTGCATGTCTACGTTGCCTACTACCCGACCCACCGGATACAGGTCAGAACTGTTCATTAGAGGGAATACTCCCTCAAACAGCACATCTTACTGCTAGCTTACAAGTTTCAGAAGTAATGAAATATATTGCAAAGGGTCGCTTCTCTAATCACTTCATTACATTCGACAGTTTTAATATGAAATTTAAATCAACAGAGGCAACATTTTTCCGCAATAACAACTGTAAAACATGTGGAACGCATGATTATCCAGCTACTACGAGCAATACTCACTATATGACTAAGATGTGTTACGGTAAATACTCTATCAAGTTGCCTAGTAATATCTTCCATAAAGAAATACCAAACACTGTAAAATCAACACCTTTATTTAAAATAATTAAAGTAGATCATGTAACTGTACATTTGTTGAAAGATGGACGTATTATCATTTATGATGTATATAGTAAAGCAGAAGCAAAGTCAATCATTTCTAGCCTTTTCACTATATCAGTATAATTTAATAGGTAAAATTATACTCCTCCTCCTTAAGTAGATTCAATGTTTTTTAAATTTATAATAAGAATGGTCACATAATTACAAATCAATTGTATTTTACAGTGTCATTTGTTATATTAGTATATGCTATTTCAAAATTTGACAATGCCAAATGAATGATTTTTTTTACTATACTAATATAAAGAAGGAGATTAGATGAAAAACGCCTTTCAAATCTTTTTACATGATTTAAAAAACATTAAACGTACACCTTCGTTTATCATACTATTACTTGGATTATCAATCTTACCGTCGTTTTATGCGTGGTTTAATTTGAAGTCTTCTTGGGATCCATACTCCAATACAGAATATTTAAAGGTTGCTGTCATTAACCACGATACTGGCGCAGAGGTCCAAGGCAAGAAAGTAAATGTCGGTAATCAACTCGTCACCAACTTAAAAGAAAATAAAAAGTTCGGATGGGTATTTACAGAAGATTTAAAAGAAGCGAATAAACAGCTAGAATATGGGAATTACTATGCTATCATTCATATTCCAAAGCATTTCTCAGATGACGTTACGAGTATACTTCGCAAAAAGCCAAAACGTGCACATATCGATTATAAAGTGAATCAAAAAATTAATGCCATTGCACCTAAAATGACTAACGCAGGGGCAACAGCCATCACACAATCACTGAACGAAAAATTTGTAGATAGTGCAACAAAAGCGCTACTCGATGAAAGTAATCGTGTTGGAATTAAGATAGAAGATAAATTACCACTTTACCATAAAATTGAAAACTCAGTATATGAAGCAGAAAAAGCAATTCCTGAGATGCAAAAATTTAAAAAAACAGTCAATAAAATTGATAGCCATCAAGGTGATATTACAAAATACGCTGATGAGTTCTATCAACTCAGTGAGTTTGAAGGCAAAATCAATGATGGTGCGGGAAAATTAATTAAAGCAAATGAGCATGCCGCAGATATTAACGCTGCTGGGCAAATGATCATCAATATTAATAACAATATGCCCCAAATTGAAAATGCGCTACAAAAAGCAAATACTATTGAGCAAAAGTTCCCACAAATCAATGATGCTGTCGCTAAAGGCATTCAGGCTACGAGCACAGCTCAAAGTGCAATCACTGGTGCACAAGGTGCAATGCCCGGAGTACATGAAAAAATTAGTAATGCTCAAAACGTAACACAAGGTGTACAAGGTGCAGCAGGTGAAGCCGAACGATTACTAGAAAATAGTACCGAATCTAAGACTAAAAATAGCACAGAGACATCTCTACCTTCAGGTGAAGAACCTTCTTCTGAACAAGCATCTTCAGAAAATGCAACAATAGAACAACCCTCAAGCGAAAAAAATGTTAAAGAGGAAGCAAAACAGACAGAAGCTTTAAAAAAACCAGATCTATTACCTGCTAAACAAGCATTAAATGATGGGTTGCTTGCCATCAGTGAGTTAACGAAAGAAGAAGCTGCAGCGACGCAAGATACTATCAATCAGCTTGATGAACTGAGCAAACAAAGCCCAGGAAGTTCTGAGGTTCTTGCCAAAAATATTGAAGTGTATAAACATAATTTAGAACAATCTATCGCTTACTATAATGAAGTGATCAAACTGATGAATCAGGCTGAAAAGCTTGGACTTGGGGATACATCAAAGATTAATGCACAGTTAAATCAATCTATCGATGCTTTGACAAAACTTAATGCATCACTAGACACAACTTTAAATGGTGCACGAGGTAATGGTAAAGTAAGTTTTGACAATAGTGCTATCCAAAACGCTTTAAAAGCACTCTCGTCACTTGAAGCATTTGCAAGTGCTGATATGAAGCAAATTCTTACAGATGGATTAGCCTCTATTGACAGCAACCTGGATACGATAGCTGGGAAGCTATCAAACGCTAGCCAATTTGCGAATGATGTAGATCGAATACTGGCTGATGCTGTTCAAATAACAAGTAATGCACACGAGACACTGTTAACGATTAATGCTGAACTTCCGGCATTAGAACAAAAATTCAGCCGTATTAACCAGACAGCTCAGGCTAACTTCCCTACCTTTAAATCTAAAGTCGGAGAAGCATCAAATTTTGTAGAAAGCGAGCTCCCGTCTGTACTAGGAGATCTAAATCGTCTAAGTAACTTTGCTGCAAAAGATTTGCCAAGTGTAATGGCTAAGTACAATGAAGCTTCAAAGTTATTACAGAACAACTTACCAGGTGCACAAGATAAGATTCATGAACTTGCGGTATTCTCGAATGAAGAACTACCAGGTATCGAAAAAGAAATTAAACAAGCTGCTGATAAGTTTAGAGAGCTTGATAAAAATGATACGTTCAACAAATTAATCAAATTATTACGCAATGACCTTGAAGATCAATCTGATTACTTTGCTGAACCGATACAACTAGATGAAACACAAGTATTCCCTATTCCAAACTATGGGTCTGCAAGTGCTCCATTCTATACAGCACTCGCTTTATGGGTAGGTGCGCTCTTAAGTGGTAACTTATTGACGACTGAACTTAAAGATAAATCTCTCATCGGTAAATTCTCACTTAGAGAATTATATTTAGGGCGTATGATCTTATTCTTATTACTGAGCGTTGCTCAATCTACAATTGTAGTCTTAGGTAATCTCTTTATTCTGGATGCTTATGCTAAGCATCCGGTATACAATGTTCTATTCGCAATACTTGTGGGACTTGCATTTACAATAATGGTCTATACTCTTGTGAGTTTATTAGGAAATATCGGTAAAGCTATCGCAATCGTTATTATGGTATTGCAAATTGCAGGAGGCGGGGGTACATTTCCGATTCAAGTCACACCTAAATTCTTCCAGACAATCCATCCATTCTTACCATTCACCTATGCTGTAGATTTGCTACGTGAAGCGGTCGGAGGAATTGTTCCTGAAATTGCATTCACTAAACTCGGTATGCTCTATTTAATTGCTGGCTTAACGTTTGCATTTGGCTTAGCACTCAAACCTAGATTTGAACCGATTAAAAAAGAGTTTTATGCAAGAAGTAAAGCAAGTAATCTTGTTGAATAAATTATATTAAAGCTCGGACAGTGAACTGCTGTTCGAGCTTTTATAGCTATATGTACTTTGTTATAATAGTAATTATTATGTAGGAAAGGGTTTTTTAATGAAGTATCAAAATCATATTCTATTTAAATTAATCATTACAATAATAGGTTCATTTCTAATTGCAGTAGCATTCAATTTGTTCTTATTACCTCACGGAGTGCTTAGTAGTGGTGTCAGTGGTATTGCATTGTTGCTGCATATATTAACAAATTTTGATGCAGGAGTCTTAAATTTACTGCTCAACATACCCCTGATATTTCTTGGGATATGGAAATTAAATCGTTCTATTATTGCTAATACTGTACTCAGCGTAATATTTATCTCTCTCTTTATGACATTTATACCTATCACTAAAGTCTCTCATGAACTTTTTGTGAATGTTATATTCGGCGGCGTCTTAGTCGGCATCGGGGTTGGTATCATATTAAAGCATTCTGGTACTACTGGCGGCATGGATATTGTTGCCATGATTATTAGCCAGCATAGTAATATGTCTATAGGGCTAGTCATGACAATATTAAATGGTATCATCATTCTTTGCTCTGGTTTCTTCTTTAACTGGAATATTGCTCTATTAACCCTATTATCTATTTATATAACGGGTAAGACCGTTGATATGATTTTCACTTCTCATATCAAGCTGACTGCTACAATTGTAACGTCTAACGTCAATGCTGTTAAACAAGGACTAATCGACGAAATTTATCGCGGTATCACCATCACTGAAGTAATAGGGGGTTACTCTAACAATAAGCAGCATATGATTACGATGGTGCTCACTCGTTATGAGTTGCCTGAAGTGATTCGTATCGCAAAAGAGAATGATCCTAAATGCTTTATTAATGTATACCAAACGACAGAAGTCCATGGCAATTTTGCGAGAAATAGTTAAATAAAATAATCCATAAGCTTAAATCGCTTATGGATTATTTTTATGGTTATTTCCTTGTCAGTTTTCCATCATTCATTTCATAAATTTCATCGAAATATTCTAATAAACGATGGTCATGTGTTACAACGATACCTGCTTTATCTTTTGATTTCACTTCTTCTCTTAATAACTTGATTACTTCTATGGCTTTCTCGCCGTCCAAACTTGCTGTCGGTTCATCTGCTAGTATAATTGAAGGGTTTGTATATAATGCTTTTAAGATTGCCACGCGCTGTCTCTGACCGCCTGAGAGTTCATTTGGTAATTGATTCAACACTTTACTTAAACCAAGATGTTCAAGCTCATGCTTTAACTCTCCCTCAGACATATGATCTTTCTTTACTTTATCCAGCAATTTAAATTGATCTTTTACTTTTAAGAAAGGTACTAAGTTAGAAGCTTGAAGAATAAATCCAATTTCGTTCAATCTTACTTTGGAGCGCTTCTTTTCACTAAAGCTTGAAACATCTTTTCCGTTGATGATTATCTCACCTTCTGTAGGACCTTGAAGCAAACCTGCAATCGTCAATAATGTGCTCTTTCCAGAACCTGATGGTCCGATAATTGCAACGAGCTTCCCTTTATCTATACTAAAATCTACTGGTTTCAACGCCTCAACATATGTTTGCTCTTTACCAAAGCTTTTACGCACTTGTTTCATTTCAAGAATCATATTATCCCTCCTACTCTATCGTCTTAAGGGGATCTACTTTTCGAATCGAGCGAATCGAGAAGAGTCCACCGATGATTGCTGTAATCATAATTGTTAATCCAAAGATTGCGATTTTATCCCATTCAAACTTGATCGGCACCACGTCAGGTATAATCATAGCTGTACCTATCGTCAGCAATAAGGCAATCAATACTGCGATAATTGATAGAATAAGTGTTTGAATCATTAATGATTTTGCGAGAAAACTGTTGCTAATGCCTTGCGCTTTAAGCAAACCAAAGACAGGCTCTTTCTGGATTGTAATGACATATAAGAATATACCGATAATAAATGCTGATATCGCAAATAAGAAATAACTCATAATATCCAGTGTCAACTTTTGTTCTGTGTATCCAGGAAGCTTTTTGATAAAATTTTCTTTCTCAATCATTTGTAGATCGTTATCGATCACTTTATCTTTAAACGCTTTATCTTTAACAAAGAATGCATTTTCTTTACCTTTTAATTTATTCATAGATAACTGGTCTAATGTAGCATCATTCGCATATAATACTGCTGCAGCATTATACTTTGAGTTTTGAGTAAAACCGACAATCTTTAAATCTTCATCGCTCCCTGCGATATCTAGCGTGTCACCAAGCTTAAATCCTTTCGTTTTAAGGGAATCATTGGCAACGACTTCAAAGTTTTTATTAAACAGTTTTCCTTCTGTCACTTTTGGTTTTAAAAACTCATTTTTCTTTATTCCAAATAGCAATGTATTCTGTTTATTATTGCCTTTAGCAATAATGACAGGTAAATTTTTTACACCTGCGACTTTATCAAATTTACCCTCTATAGCATCTTCATCCATAATCGACTGCGCAACGTTCTGATTTGATTCTTTTGTCACAATCACCGCGTCAGGATTCCATGTGTCAATAGCTTCACGGTTCATTCCCATAAGTCCATTAGAAAGACCAGAAATTAAAAACAGCAAATAGGACACAAGCACGAGTACACCGATAATCAGACTAAATTTCAATTTGTTATGTATCACTTCTTTCCACGCTAAAAACATTGCCTACCTCCTGATATATGTCTATTCATATCATACTACTTATTTTAATTTTGCATAAGAATTTCCACCTAAAAAAACCGAGACATATTTGTCTCGGTGTGTGAATTGATGATATATTTTTAATTTTTATATCTAATTGTTAAAGGAGAATACTTGTTAATATCGGAACGATAACAACCACTACAACACCTACAAGAACGAGTGCGATACTTGCCATAGACGTTTCCGTTTCTCCTAGTTCTGTTGCTGCTGACACCCCTAGTGCGTGTCCGCTCGTACCAAGTGCAAGACCTCTTGCAATTGGATTAGAGATTTTGAAGAAACGCAGCATTTTATTTCCTAGGGCATAAATAATCACTGCATTTAGAATAACTGCCAATGATGTCAGTTCTGGCACCCCACCAATACCAGCAGATACTGGTAAAGCGATCGCTGTTGTTGCTGCTTGAGGTAACATTGATGCAATAATCTGTGTACCAAATCCAAATAGTTTTGCTACTCCATATATACCTAACATCGCAGCCGCTGTACCAAGTGACAAACCACCGATGATATGTAACCAATACTTTTGTAATACGTCGCGCTTTTTATAAAGAGGAATCGCGAAGCAAATCGTTGCAGGTTCTAAGAAGAAGCTAATAATACTTCCACCTTTACTATAGGTGTCATAGCTGATACCTGTTATAGATAAGAATGCAATCCCGAACACCATTCCGACAAAGAGTGGTGCAAATAAGAAAAAGCCATTTGTTTTCTTGAATAAATATTGACCTAACATAAAAGGTAATATCGTTAATAATATTCCGAAGTATACAGAGTTAATACCTAAATGGTCAAGTAATGTCATATTAGCGCACCTCTATTCCTTTTAAGTTTTTTGTTTCTTTTGGCTCTTCTACTTTTGATTCTGTCATCTTCACGATTATCTGAGAGAAGAATCCTGTACATAATAGTAATAATAAGGTTGAGATAAAGATCAGACCTAATATTAATATTGGATTTTCAGCTATTAGTCCTAATGATTTTACTACTGAGATTCCTGCTGGTACGAACAACAGTCCGATATTATCTGTAAGTGCGGTTCCAACGGTTTCTACTTGCCCGAGCTTTATAATTCCAGTACATAAACAGATGAAGAGCAGTATAAGTCCGATAACTGATGCAGGCATTGGAATTGGCATGAAGCTTTCAATCATCTTGGAAATAAGTAACACAACTGAGATTACTGATACTTGATGAAAGAAATTATATGTTTTTTCTTTTGTCATTTTAAATGACCTCCCGTGTTTTATCTTGAGTACATCATACCGCTTAAACATTGATTTGTGAGAGCTTTCACGATGAAATGCAAAAATCATATGCTGAAATGCAAAAAAATAGGACTCAAATTATTCGAGTCCTATTTCGTGCTTAAATTGCTTTATATATGATCTTGAAACCTGTAATTTTATGTCTTTCGTCAACTTCACTTGATAGGTGTAATTAAACCATTGTTCTGCTGACTTAATATGATGCTTGTTAATAATACTAGATCGATGTATGCGCATAAATACATTCTCTGGAAGCTTCTTTTCAAATGCACTTAATGGTTCATGAATCGCATATTCTGAGTTTACAGTGACGATATTTAATTGCCCTTCTTCTACATACAAGGCGATAATATCCTGTATATTAATGACATAGATTTTGTCATCGATCTGTATCGATAAGGTTGGCAATTTCGACTCTTGATTTGTGTTTATAGATGAGACTTTTGCTTTATTAAGTGCTGCCTCAATACGCTTTTGTTCGAATGGTTTTAATATATAATCTAATGCATTCAATTCAAACGCCTTCACAGCAAAACTATCATGTGCTGTAGCAAAGACAATCTTAGGCGGATGCTTCATCTTGTTAATCTTTTCAGCAAGTTCAAGGCCACTTTCATCAATCAAATTGATATCCAAAAACAACAATTCATACGTTTCTGATAATAATGAGGTCAATGTTTCTTCTATAGAATCCGCTTCATCAATAACTAATGTACCATCAATGTTATTGAGTAAGTAACGCAATTCATTTCTTGCCAGGGGTTCATCATCTACAACTAATATTCTCATGCATCTTCCTCCCTCTCTAAAGGTATAGATGTATAAAATTTAGTACCTGTATCACTTGTCGTGAAATTCAGTCGCGCATTGCTATTATACAATCCAATAAGACGTTTATTTAAGTTCTCAAGTGCGCTCCCGGTCCCGGAAGTAGACGCAACTTCATTGTGTCCGATATGCACGCGTTTTTCTTCCGGAATACCAAATCCATTATCTTCTACTGATATTTCAATTGTCTGATGTCCTTCTTTCACCTTTACGTAAACATCGTTACCAGACTTTCTATTATGAAACGCATGTTTAAATGCGTTTTCAACTAATATTTGAATGATAAATGGCGGCACTTTTGCATACTTTAACCCTTCATCTATATCAAAATGAATGTTAAAACGTTCGGGAAATCGTGCTTGTTCCAGCGATAAATAAGCTTCTACTTGTTGAATTTCTTTTTCAATTGTGATGCTCGTGCTTTTTGCGCCTTGTAAATTCGAACGGAAAAAGTTACTTAAATTAAGCAGAAGTTCTCTTGCTTTCTCGCTATCTACACGGATAAGCGCTGATATTGTATTCATCGCATTAAAGAAAAAATGTGGATTCACTTGTGCTTGTAATGATTTAATTTCCGCGTCTTTCAATAATTTAGATTGCGTTTCTATTTCACCGAGTTCAATCTGACTTGAGAATATATTCGCTAATCCTTCAGCAAGGCGTCGTTCGACATAAGTTAATTTATTGCTATCGGTAAAGTACAGTTTTAATGTGCCTGTTACTTCGTTATGTACGTATAAAGGGATAACAATCGCACCTTCAAGCGGGCATCCAGGATGCGTACAACCAATTTCATGCCTATTATGTGCTTCTTTAATTTCACCGGATTTAATAACTTGTTTCGACAGGTCAGTAATAATTTTCTTGCGCGGCACATGATGATCACTTGCTGCTCCGACGTGCGCTAATATATCCGTCTTATTAGTGATTGATACAGCCGATACTTTCATTAAGTCTTTTATAATTTGCGCTGCCTGTGTCGCAGATACTTCATTCAATCCAGCTCTGAAATAAGGTAATGTTTGATTCGCCAGGTTCAATACATCATGCGTCTGTACAGCACGCATACGTTGTTCCTGCTGAATTGTAGAAATAATAATGGACAAGAATATAGCAACACCCAAACTATTAATCAGTATCATCGGTAAAGCAATGAGTTTCACAATATCTAAGGCATATTCTGTATTCGAAGCAAAAACAATGATACAGATCATCTGAATAACTTCCATAATTGCACCGAGTATTACTCCAGTAAAGACATTAGGATAACGATTATTTTTCATCGCACGATAACCGAAATACCCCGAAGCAAGACCAATAAGTGCCGATGATACAACATATGTATATGCATCTATCCCACCAATTAGATAACGAGTAATTCCTGATACAATCCCAACTCCGATACCGACAATAGGTCCACCTATTAAGCCCGCAACACTTATTGTAAGTACGCGTGTATTCGCAATAACTGCATCGTCTGATATCCTACTGAATATCTGGCTTGATAATATTTCATTATTACGTATTTCAACACCTGTAAAGTTGGATACAGCTGCAAATAAACCAAATACGATTAATAATTGTATTTGAGAAGATAACTTTGAGCGTTCAGACATCATCTTCTTAAAGTAAGGGACGTTCATCAATAAATATGCGACAATAATAATCAATCCAACACGCTCTAACAATAGAATAAACAAACTAAACATAATATACCTCCACCATCATTATAACGTGAACAATTAGCGCTTGTCAGAAAAAGAAATATTATTCCCTATTTTCTTCGAAGTTAATAAGTGCTTCATATATTAGCGACACCATACGTTTACTCCCTGGATACTCAAGATGTATACCATCAGGTGCAAAGTATTCTGTATGGCCCTGTGAAGCTTCATACCAATCAATAATATGGACGTTCTTATATAAACGAGCAGCTTTATACATCTCTTCATTAACGTGTGCTTCATAATCTTTTGGAACTCTGGAAGTCACAAGAAATACTTGCGCTTTATCAAATTTAGATAACAAAATGTTCATCTGAACATCCTCAAAATCTCCATTTGTTCCGATAAATAGGATGACGACTCCATCCTTATGATTAAATGAGTGATATTTATCGGCAACATTCAATGCTTTATATATATTTCGCCCTACTTCGCCGTCTACAGTAGCATTCGGCAATACTTCTTTCAATTGATTATTTATATCAACAAGTACAGAATCACCGATAAGTAACGGCGTAGCATTCTTCACTAATTGTTCGGTCGTTTCATCCGGTGTCAATGGGCTAATACGTTTTATGTCAGGAATATTAGATAGTGTCTTCGTAATTTCATGATGCATTTGCGGTTGTTCGGCTTTAACGACAGATAATAAGTAAGGTGTAGAAATACATAAATACAAAGTTACAATAACTGTAATAAAATATTTAATAGACATTATTGTAAATACTTTAAAACCATTTAATCGATATGGACGTTCAATTAACTTATAGCTCAATACTGCCAGCACGATTGTGAGCATCACAGATGAAATATGGATATAAATAGGAATTTGCCCTTGAACAAAATGTTTTTGCATCAATACTATCACCGGATAATGCCATAAATATAAGCTATATGAATATTTCCCAATCACCGTCAGCGGCTTTATACCAAGTAGCTTGCTCATTATAGATGATGGATGAACTGCTGCCATAATAATCAATAATGTAAAGATCCCAAGTATATAGAATCCACCATTAAATAAAAATGCACTGTGCTCATTTAGCTTATAGATACTATACATTAAGACTATTAAACCTATGAAGCCTAGAAAATCAATGATGACTACTAAAATTCTCGGTGCATCTTGCTTCAATTTAAATGCCGGCCATATAAATGCACACATTACTCCTAACAGCAATGTCTGAAGACGCGTGTCCGTACCAAAGTATATACGCGACACATTTGCAGCAGGGTCATAGAGTGTTAACATCAATATCGCTGACAATATAGAAACAACAAAAAATAATAGCAGTATTTTCTTTTTAGACCATTTGTTAAGGAGTAGCATCAATGTTAACGGAAATAACAAATAGAACTGTTCTTCGATGGCAAGCGACCATAAATGTTCAAGTGGTCTAGCTTCAAAACTTTCAAAATAACTAAGTCCATCAAATATATACCACCAGTTCGAAATATATAATAATGCTGCAATAACATCTTTCTTAAGTTGATATAATAACGATTGATCAAAAAATATGATATATTGAATCACGATAAGTATCATAAATAATACCGGTGGGAAAAGTCGTTTCATTCGGCGTATCCAGAATTGGAGAATATTGATTGTTCCAGTTTTTTCATATTCGTTTATCAATAACATTGCAATTAAATAACCAGATATGACAAAGAAAGTGTCAACGCCAAGAAACCCCCCGGGCAGCCATTTTGGATTTAAGTGAAATATTATAATCGCAATAACTGCAATTGCTCTAATCCCATCTAATCCAGGAAGATATTTTCGATTCATATGTCTAGCCATCCTTTTAACAATTCTGTAATATATTTGTTACACATTCTTAATAATACACGCTTTATCAATTAACAACAATATTAAAATGTTAAATTTCATTGAAAATATTGTTAAATATTCCATGAAAGGAGTACTTCATGAATTTTTTTAACTTCGATACAACCTATACGAATTTAAATGAGATTTTTTATGTGATTAATAATCCACACTCTTTTTCTCATCCTGAATATGTGCTATTTAATGATGGATTAGCTCGTGAACTAAATATATCTCTCCAACTAAAGGCACACCCTGAAATATTAACAGGAAGCACTGTTATTGATGGAACACGTCCATTTTCTACTGCCTACGCAGGACATCAATTCGGGAACTTTACGATGCTTGGAGATGGCAGACAGCATATATTAGGTGAACACATTACACCTCAAAATAAACGATACGATATTCAACTTAAAGGATCTGGTCCCACGCGCTTCTCTCGTTCTGGAGATGGAAAAGCTACGCTCGGACCGATGCTGCGTGAATATATCATCAGTGAAGCCATGCATCACTTAAATATACCTACAACAAGAAGTCTTGCAATTTGTTCAACAGGAGAAAAAGTTTTACGCGAAAACATGCTGCCTGGTGCGGTCCTTACAAGAACTGCTAACAGTAATATCCGAGTAGGAACATTTGAATATGCTGCCCGTACAGCATATGAACACTTAAAAGAACTTGCAGATTATACAATCGACAGACACTTTCCTGATTTAATACACACTAATAATAAGTATTTGAAGTTATTAGATACTGTAATCGACAAACAAGCGCAGTTGATTGCACAGTGGCAGTCTGTTGGTTTTATACATGGTGTAATGAATACTGATAATATGACAATCAGCGGGGAAACGATAGATTATGGGCCATGTGCATTTATGGACTATTATCATACACATACTGTATTTAGTTCTATCGATATGCAAGGACGTTATGCTTATATCAATCAGCCTGCAATTGGGTTATGGAATTTAACTCGATTTGCCGAGACTTTATTACCTTTAATTCATACTGATGAACATGAAGCGATTCATCTAGCCGAGTCCGCACTTGAGAAGTTTCAGCATAGCTATACGGTATATTACAGAACAATGATGGGACAGAAAATCGGTATTAAGTCACCGAGCGAAGAAGATATGGTGCTGATTGATGAGCTGTTATCGCTTATGGAGCAACATGAAATGGACTATACAAATACTTTTCTAGCTTTACAAAATGAAGAAACATCTTCACTTGAATCTTTATCATCATGGATAACGAAATGGCAAGATAGACTCAAAACCGAAAAAGATCCAATTCAATTGATGCGTAAGGTTAATCCAGTTGTGATTCCTAGAAATCATATTGTAGAAGAAGCTTTAGATGATGCCATTCACGGCGATTTATCTGCTGTAAAAGCTTTACTGCAAGTACTATCACAGCCCTTTAATCCAGATCATGCTGATAGATATAAGCAGCCCGGGCCGAAAGATAGACCCTATCAAACATATTGCGGAACATAAAAAAGCGGAGAGATTGTTACAGTCTCTCCGCTTCATTCGTTTATATTAAAATGTTTTTCCTAATGCTTCTGCACGACGTACACCGTCTGCTTTAATTTCTTCTGCTTTCTCTGGCATTTGATTATGGCCTTCGATAACTAATTCTTCAACACTTGGCACACCGAAGAATCCAAGAATTGTTTGTAAGTAACGGTTACCTAATTCCAAGTCTGCTGCTGGTCCTTCTGAATAAATACCACCACGTGATTGAATAAGTAATGCTTTTTTGTCTGTTAATAATCCTACAGCACCTTCTGCTGTGTATTTGAAAGCTTTTCCCGCTACAGCGACAGCATCGATATATGCTTTAACTACTGCTGGGAATGACAGGTTCCACATCGGCGTAACGAATACGTATTTATCTGCTGCTGCAAATTCGTCACTTAATTCATTTAAACGAGCAACTTTTTGTTGTTCTGTTTCAGATAACACTTCGAATCCTTTACCTGATTGTAATTTACCCCAACCATCAAATACTTCTTTATCGATTAATGGAATGAATGTGTCATAAAGATCGATATGCACAACTTCGTGATCTGGATTTGATTGTTTATAGCTTTCGATAAATGATTTACCTGCTGCCATAGAATTTGAAACTGTTTCGTCATTTGGATGACCTGTAATATATAATACTTTTGTCATAATAAATTACTCCCTTTGATTTAATTAATATACTCGGTATATTTAATATACCATATAATATAATAAAATCAACCGATTAATTTCAAAGTGTAAAATTTATTATTTTCTCCAGAACGTATCGACATCTTTTTGGCTTCAATATTGAAACGAATAATCTTTTCGATTTTTTGTGCATCTTGAATACTTTCCAGATATTCACTAAATTGTTCCATTGTCATCCTCTGTTTTCAACATATTTTCAAAATGCAAGTTTGAGTCTGCGAGTACCTCTTTGTAGAAAGGATCTTTACCAATTAATTTAATTTCGTCTGCTATGGCCTCTACCTCATCCATATGATGCGTCGTCATAATCATTAAAGTGTGTTGCTTTAATTCATTAAGCAGGCGATGGATATCATATCTAGATTTCATATCTATGCCGACTGTCGGCTCATCTAAAATAATTATTTCTGGCTTCCCTAAGAGCCCGATCAGTAAGTTCACTTTACGTTTCGTCCCACCTGATAACGTATTGATTAATGCTGTCGTTTCATTAAGATTAAGTAGCTTCTTGTATCGATTAATTGTATCTTCATCTAATACTTGTTGACTCAATCCTTTGAATAAATGAATGTTGTCATCTACAGACATATGTTCAAACAATGCAATATCTTGTGGAATATAACCAAGGATTTTATGTATGTGTTTTTTATCTAATGGTTGTTCATTATAAAAGATGTATCCTTCATCTTGGTTTTCAAGCCCTGCAATCATGCGAAGTAATGTTGATTTTCCAGCACCATTCTCACCAAGTAACATGGTCAATGATTTATCACGAAACGTTGTATTCAATCCTTCGAATATAACTTTACGTTTATATTTCTTGTATAAATTGTCTATTGTTATCATAATATCACCCAAACAGTAAGAGATTTAATACCGTAATAATTGTTAAAGAAAAAGTTACCGTCATAAACATCTTATGACTTATCGTCTTAATATAAATCAGCAGTGCAGATAATACATATTCATAAATGATCACTGTAAAGAGTACAACAATATAAAAATATAAGCTCATCTGAGCATCAAGAATAATACTCGCAGCCCTGACACAAAACATAATAAGCAATGTGTGGATTAACACATATAATAAATGGTACTGTATGCGTGTATGAGGAAACATGAATATTCTCGATAATGCTGCGTGTTGTGCAATATTTCGATGTAATACAATTTGTAATGATGCACAGAGTAATAATAGACTGACTATAAAATTCATCGATACTGAATGTGATTCAACTCGATTGACTGCAAACTGTTTAATTTTGCTCTTTGGTGTTTCTTTTTTATATGTTTGCACTACATTATCTCTATTGACTTCGTGATCTTTATCGACATACTTCTTAACGATGTATGGAATCTGCACATCATATAGTGCCTTACTTACAATTTCCTGGGCAATAGATCCCGCAAAGTCATCTCTATAAAATAACGGAAGCGCATCCCTCATGTCATGTTCTGATAATCGCTTTGAAAATCCTTCTGGTATTGTAAAAGCAACAATCGCTTCTTTTCTTTTAATTACATCATCAATATAGGCTTCATCTTTCTCGATTAATTGCGTATTAATGAAAGGAGCATCCTTAACTTTATCAATCAACTTACGAGACTCTGGGGTCTCATCCATATCTTGTATTGCAATCGGCATACTAAATACTTGATTCACAGCTTGTTGCACTACTTGTGTAGTGCATATTACAGATATCAGGATTGTCAGAAGTACTATATACGCTTTCCATTGCTTTAAAAATATTAAATTAATAAGAGGTTTCATCTTCTATACCTCCATACCCAGATGATAAAGGCAGTAAGTACACTAAGGACTAAATAAAGCCATAAGTAACCTGGTTGATCAATTAAATAATTATTGAGAAGCAGTTCAACGAGTTGATTGAATATATAGCTGAATGGCTGTTCGTACAAGAAATCATTGTGCCCCTTAAAATAAACAGAAGGTATCGTAGCACCAGAGAACAATATAATAACTATTGTCAGTATTGCCTTAAATAAAATGTTTAACATCCCTGTAAAGCAGCAGTCTATGAAAAATAGCAGTCCCGAAATTAATATTAAATATATGACCATTATCATTATCAACGTTTGTAAATTATAGTATTCAAACTTATAGTTCATCATCATATTAGAAATAAGTAACATAAAAACCGTAAAACTTATTGTATAAAATAATGTTACGATACTTCGTGCAAATGTTAATTTTTCGATTGAAAATCTTAAAAGACTTAAACGATCAAGCAGTGCATGCTCTTGATTCATCTTAAGCACTGAAAATAATGATAAATAGAATAAATAAATTGAAATAAATATTGCACTCACTGTATAGTATGCGTATGAATTATATAGTTTCACAGGTTGTTCATCAAATGCACCATTGCGATTCAATCCTGTAAAAAGCATATCTGTCATCATTTCAAGCATTTCTTCCCTTGAGGCTTCAGGATACAGCACTTTGTAACTTTTAATGCCACCCATAGATAACATCAGCCTACTATATACTGAATCTGTAAGCTGATAAATCACGACACTTCTTACAGATGACTTATCATAAGTATAGACGGATATCGGCAATGTTCCATATTTATAGAAAGAATCTGTCATTCCTTTATCTAACACAAAATAACCATCCAGCTTATTTTGTTTTAATAATCTTTCTGCTTTATGCTCCGGCATTTGTTTAAGTTCCAGATTATTGCCGATACTCTTGCCATCTCCAATAGACTTTAAGATTAATCGTGTCTCAGAAGACTGATCATTATCGACAAGTCCAATACGAAATCGCTCATCTTTCATTTGAGTATACGTTATAACCATCATGACACCGACAATCGTAGCAAACAGTAACAATAGATAGAGCAGCAAATACCATTTTTTATATAAAAAAGAGTGATAAATGTTAAACAACTTATAGTTCACATTTATCACTCCTTTATCATTTATTCAAAGTCTTGCGTAACATCTGAGAAAATCTCATCAAATTTATCTTCTACTTCTGTTTGCAAATCAGATAATTCGCTATCTGACATCGTATTTAAATTACGCGCATCCTTCTTAGCCACTTTAAAATCTTGTTTCAGCTTTGTATTGCTATCAAGCAGGATTTTTACTGCCTCTCCTTCAACATCAAATGATACTTCCGCTTTTTGTTTTTGTTCATTATTACCTATATCTGTATTCATCTCATTATTGAAATTCAGTACCATATCGCTACCTGCCAATTGCGTAAGGTCGACTGTCCCTTTATCATTTCGCTTTCCGCCATCTGCTGTAGACACATTTGTAAACGATACTTCCTTTTCTTCACTGTCATTAAATAACAGCTGATATGAATCTTCAAATTTCTTGTCTGATTTTTTAGATTCACCTTTTACAATTAAAATCTCCTCATCACCTGCTGAAAGATGATAGTCTAATTTAAGATTATCATTGATTTGAGAAGACCCTAGAATCCTTACATCTTTATCATCTTGGCCTTTGATTGTTAGATCACGTTTCAATATATCCTTTCCATCAACATAAATAATTGAATTGATTTCAGGATAGTTCTTCACTTCTTCTTTCTTAGCATCTTTAATTAATTTCTCTATCTCTTGCTTTACATCCTTACCTTGATTCTGAGACTTTAATAATTCTTGTAACTCTTTATCATCTTTTGCTTCTTCAAGCACTGCGAGAACAACTTTCTTAACATCCTCTCTTTTAAGATGCATTGTAAGCTTGTCTAGATCCATATTTTTACCAAAGACACTTACTTTTTCTTTGTCTTTCTTAAAATTTTCATCTTTGACGCTATCGACAACGATCTTAATGTAACGCTCAGCAATTTTGTTAACATCTTCCTCAGAAATCGTTGCACCACTTAATATATTGTTTAAATTCAACGATTCATTCGTCATGCCTTCTTCTACCAATGTTGGATTTAATTTTTCAAGCGTATCAACAATCTTATTATTAGGAACATTTAAAGGTTTATCTAGTACAGGTGCATCCAAATATTGATTATCTTTATCTGCACTCCACGTAAATGCTCCTATATCGTTATCCGCAATTGTCGGAGTAAGACTTATCTTCGATTTTTTCTCTTTACCATTATGCGCTAAATCTAAAATAATGTTCGATGAATCAATCATGGATTTAGAAACACCTAATCCATCCGTTAAATTCTCAGGAACATCTACACCTAATTTTAAATTAGATGCATAACTTTCATCTTTTAGTTTTTGCTGAAATTTAGATTCTTCTGGAAACCTCATTTCTACATACTTCGACATGTTATCCATCGATTTTTTCTCGCTTAATAGGTAAGCATTTTTTGGTGTATTTGTCATAAAAAAGTATGCAGCTGCGCCTCCACCAATCAATACGAGTGCCGCGATAAGTCCGATGATCAAGCCTTTAGATTTCTTCATAAATGATAATCCTCCTTGGTTTGTTAACTCAATCATATCAGACTTTATTTTTATCTTAAATAGTTATCTTCAAAATAAATCCATTTATATTATTTTGTTACTCTATATATAATCCCTTGAATTTAATACAAAAATTCATAAGCGCTATATTTAACTAACTATAGACATGTAATATTATATTTTATTTAAATAATAATTATCTTATTGAACTTTTGACGTTTTAATAACTTTGAAATGAAGAATGTATGCAAATAACGCCATAATAAATAAAGATAATATCGCTATTCTACTCGCAAGCGGGCCATAGTCTTTTAACAACAGTGTGATGGTTCCATATATAAACGGCCCGATTACTGCTGACAACTTCCCGCTCATCGAAAACAAACCGAAAAATTGTCCGACGTGTTCTTCCGGTGCTAATTCAATAATTAACGTTCTGGAAATTACCCATATCGAACCCATCGCAATCCCGAACAGCACTGCACATATATAGAAGACTTCTTTAGGCAGAGGTAGGCTCGCTAGTATTAATGCAATCATCAATATGAGTCCGACGTAATGCAGCGCCTTTAATGATCCTATATGTTTTGCGATATATCCAAACACAAATGCCCCGATGATACTGAATACTGTTGCTGCCATGAATACAACTATAAACTGCTGGCTCGTAAAACCGACAACCGTTGTAGCATAAGGTTGCATCATACTAATTGCTGTTGCTAGCGCATCGTTTAAGAAGAAGTAGACAATCAAAAAGATATAAATTGCTGGCTTTGATTTCGCTAATTTAAATGTTTCTACCACTTCTTTATATCCAGATTTCAATGAAGTGTGATGCACTTCTTTTTGTCTTTTTCCGTCTTTACCGAACATAAAAATCGGCAGACTAAATACAAGAAACATTATCGCGGTTGGGATAAAAGTCTCTCCAGCTTCTTTCGTCCCTACAAACGTCATGATTGAAATTACACCAAATAATGTTCCCATATACCCCAATGCTACACCGTAACCAGAAATGACAGAGTGATTTTCTTTACTTGTTAAACTCGGCATCATTGCGTCATAAAATACAAGACTTGAGTTATACATAAACTTAGCAATAGTGAACAAGATTATAATGATTAAAAAAGTTAAGGGTACATCTAAAAAGCTGCCTTCTAAAGGATGCTTATAGACATAACCCATACCAAATGTGCATAAAAATACTATCAAAGTAAATATAATAACCCACTTCTTCTTATGATTCGTCCGATCAATATATATACCGTATATCGGGCTCAATATAATAAGCAATAAAGCCGAGATACTTGCTGAATATGCAATCCAAGTAGATGCTAATTGCTCAGTTACCGGATTTTGACCAAAGTGTTCTGTTACAAATTGAGGAAAGAATAATGTAATGATATTGGCGCTGAAAATAGTGTTGCTAAAGTCATAAAGTGCCCAGCTTAAAATTGGTAATGATAGCATTAATTTAATATCTTTTTTCATAGTTTCTCCTAAAATTATTTTATATATATAATAATATATATATTCTAGGATGATAACATTAATTTATTATAAATTCTGTAACAAGTGTAAATTTCTTTTTATTTCAATAATTTTATTTGTTGGAGTTCACTTAATAATTGTTGTAATTGATGCGAACCCTCAATTGGTTCTAGTGTTACTGAAGGAAACAAAATACCTTTTTCTAGCTGTTGCGCCACCCTTTCAAATGCTAGTAAATAATGACCTAGTACTTCGTCATCTATACATCTTGTATGTCCATCCCTTAATTGTCTGTTTAATAAAAATGTGATTTGTTCTTTTAAAAATATTATTAAATAATAATATTTTAACACCTGTTTATTATCTGAAAATTCACCGTATTCATTTGAATACGTCATCTTTACATTAGAAAGATTTAAATATAGTTTGAACATTTCGCTTCTCGAATCTTTAATTTTGTGATTCGATGCATATCAATAATAAAAAGCTCGATAGATAGTTCTATCAAGCTTTTAAATTGACTCCATGATTCCTTTACCGATCATAATTTTATCTCGGTACTTTTTATACGATTAATTTTAATTTCTCTATTTCATCCCTTATATTATTGGATCAAAGCCATATTTCTCAAATATTTTAAGTGTATCTGGCTGTGCTACATAGTTAAAGAATTTTTGTGCCTCTTCTTTGTGATGCGTATCTTTTATAATCGCTACTGGATATATAATTTTGTCATGCAATGTATCTTTAATTGTAAATGAATACTTTATCTTCTCGCTAGATTTCAAATCTGAGGCATATACAATGCCAGCTTCTACATTCCCTGTCTCAACATAAGTCAAAACTTGTCTCACGTCTTTAGTTAATATGTATTTATTTTCTAGTTTCTGATAAAGATTAGCATTTTCAAGCATTTGCTTACCATATGCTCCTGCAGGAACTAATTCAGGGTTGCCCAGTGCAATTTTATCTATTTTATTAGATGTTAAATCATGTACATTATTGATTGGACTGTTAGAGATAAGTACGAGATGATTTTTAAGTAGTGATTTTTTCTCATCTTTATTTATTTTATTATCTTCAACGAGCATGTCTACTTTATCCTCAGCAGCAGAAATAAATATATCCACAGGCGCACCTGATTTTATTTGCTGAGCAAGTGTTCCTGAGGCACCATAGTTAAATTTTAAATCAATCGCCTGATATTTTTTTTCATATTTTTGTTCAATTTCATTCAGCGCATCTTTCAAGCTTGCTGCTGCAGATACCGTAATGATCTTCTTATCTTTTTGCTGCTTAATTTCTTCTGTTTGATTGCACGCACTTAATAATAAAACTGCTGATAGAATGATAAATAATTTTTTCATAATATTCCTCCTCATTTTATTATAAGCACAAACAAAATAAAAATACCACTTAATGTAAGTTATTACTTAAGTGGTATTGATGATAATCTTAATTTCTAATTAAATAGTCGAAGGCACTTAATGCTGCCGTTGCACCTGCACCCATAGAAATAATAATTTGTTTATATGTTTGATCCGTGCAATCCCCTGCTGCAAATATACCCGGAACATTTGTAGCACCATTGCGATCAACGATGATTTCACCACGGTTATTGCGCTCTACTAAATCTCCAACAAATTCAGTGCTTGGCACTAAACCAATTTGCACAAAGACACCTTCTAAATCAACTGTATGTTCTTCATTTGTAGTACGATCTATATAAGTTAAGGCTTGAAGCTTATCTGTACCTGTTAGCTCTTTCGTAGCTGCAGATTTAATTATCTCTGCATTTTTTAACGAAGCAAGACGGTCCTGCAATACTTTATCAGCTCTTAGTTCTTCACCAAATTCAAGTAAAGTGACATGCTCTACAATACCAGCAAGATCAATCGCAGCCTCTACACCAGAGTTTCCGCCACCGACAACTGCAACACGTTTACCTTCAAATAAAGGACCGTCACAATGCGGGCAATAAGCTACACCTTTATTTTTATATTCAGCTTCACCTGGCACGTTCATATTACGCCATTTTGCACCTGTACTAATAATCAATGTTTTACTTGAAAGCTTTCCACCGTTCTCAAGTGTGACATAACTCATATCATCAATTTTCTCAATCGATTCTACACGCACTGCATTCATCACATCAATATCATAGCTCTTAATATGATCAACTAAGTTCTGAGCAAACTCCGGACCTGTCGTTTCTTTTACAGAAATAAAGTTTTCAATTGCAGCAGTATCATTTACTTGTCCCCCGATACGTTCTGCAACAATACCAGTTCTTAAACCTTTACGCGCAGCATAGATTGAAGCTGCTGCACTTGCAGGTCCTCCACCAATAACAAGGACATCGAAAGGCTCTCTTGCATCAAATTCTGATGCATCAGCGCCTCCACCAACTTGATTAACGATCTCTTCAACCGTCATTTTGCCGCTGCCAAACTCTTCACCATCTAAGAAAATACTAGGTACTGCCATAATATCTTTCGATTCTTCTCTGAATACTGCACCATCAATCATTGTATGCGTAATGTTTGGATTAAGCACCGACATTACGTTCAATGCTTGGACAACATCAGGACACTTTGTACAAGTTAGACTTACAAACGTTTCAAAATTTAAGGGCTGATTAATCTTTTTAATTTGATTGATTACCGCTTCATCAAGTTTTGGAGCTCTGCCGCTCACTTGCAGTAAAGCAAGCACTAACGATGTAAATTCATGACCTAACGGTACACCTGCAAAAGTAACACGTGCCTCCTCTTCAGGACGCGCAACTGTGAAGCTAGGTGTTCTCTTAAGCACTGCTTCTTTAATAGATATTTTGTCCGACATTTCACTAATTTCATTTAATAATGCCATCATATCCTGTGAAGTTTTATCTTCACCTTTACTTGCTGTTAAAATAATCTCACCTTCAAGTAACTCAAGGTATTGACTTAATTGTTGTTTTAAACTACTGTCTAACATTTACTTATGCTCCTTTTATTGTATATTTATACACCTTAAAGATAATAGAGACCACAACGCAATATATACGTTGTGGCACTATAGATATTAACGCTAAGTTAAATAATTAAATTTTACCTACCAAGTCTAAACCAGGTGTTAAAGTTTCAGATCCTTCTTTCCATTTCGCCGGACATACTTCACCATCATGTGATGCTACGTATTGAGCAGCTTTCACTTTATCAATTAACACGCTTGCTTCACGACCGATACCATCGTTGTTAATTTCCATCGTTTGAATAACGCCGTCTGGATCGATTAAGAATGTAGCACGTTGTGCAAGACCAGCTTCTTCATCTAACACATCGAAGTTACGTGCAATCACATGTGATGGGTCACCAATCATAGTGTACTGTATTTTAGAGATTGCTTCTGAGTGATCATGCCAAGCTTTGTGCGTGAAGTGTGTATCACATGATACAGAGTATACGTTCACACCTAAATCTTGTAATGTTGCATATTGATCTTGTAAATCTTCTAATTCAGTTGGACATACAAAAGTGAAGTCCGCTGGATAGAAACATACGATGCTCCAAGAACCTTTCATTGACTCATTTGATACTTCTACAAATTCATCACTTTTTGGATCATACGCTTGTGCTGTAAACGGTAAAATTTCTTTGTTGATTAATGACATAAATAAATTCCTCCTGAAATTCTAATAAAATTCTTATTTAGAATAATTCTAATTTCTACATTTCTTATTATACATGATGGGTAATACAAGTCAACTAAAGACATTTAATTTTATAATTATTTTAATTAAAGTTGTCACTAGCGTTATTGAATTGTTTTATCCTATTAAATTTTATCATTTAATTCCTATAATTCTCATTTAGAGATAGTAATAATTATCCTAATTTTTTTGTCATTATTAATCCTTAAATATATTGTATAATAATTGTATTATTACTATATATAAAATTGATTGATTGTGTTAAAATTATTGTGAAATGATGCACATACATATGGAGGGGTATTATGACACTGGAACGACCTGTAAAAACACTTGAAGATACACACGCTTCAAAACCTAATATCGAAAATATTGTTGGTCAAGTAGCTACAAAAGAAATCATGGTTGACCGTGCACCGGGCAGATACGTACTGAAGTCTGTCATGTCTGGATTTTTACTTGCAATTATGACGGTGTTAATGCTCGCAGTCAAAACACAGTTTGCAGGGGCGAATCCAGGTTTAATTAATTTACTTGGTGCAATTTCATTTAGTATCGCACTCGTTATGATTGTGCTGACAAACTCGGAACTACTAACGAGTAACTTTATGTTCATGACTGTTGGTCTTTATTATAAAGTTATTTCAATGCCTAAGGTGATGAAGATTTTTACATACTGTTTTATAGGTAACATCATTGGGGGCTTCATACTATTCGGTATGATGACAGGAACTAAAGTAATGACGCCGGAGATGGTCGCTGCACTTACAAAAACCGTTAACGCAAAAACGATTGATTCTACGTGGCTTACAATTTTAATAAAAGGGATTTTCGCAAACTTCTTTATCAATATCGGAATTTATATCTCACTTCAATGCAAAGAAATGTTGGCAAAAGTATTCTTTATCGGTGTCGGTGTTGTAATATTCGTATTTATGGCATACGAACACGTTGTTTACAATGCAGGGTTGTTTGCAGGAATGATGTTCTATAACATCGATGCATTATCATGGATTGATGTTATAAAAAATATTGTTTTCGCTTATATCGGTAACTACATCGGAGGCGGCATCTTTGTAGGACTTGTTTATGCATATTTAAACGGAAGTAGAAATGAAATAGAAGGATAATAATGAACGCCGAACTAGAGTTCGGCGTTTTTATTATTTATAGTATAGTTTTTTCGCATTTTCCATACTCAAGCTTACAAGCTGATCATTTTTATTCAAATACATAATATGATTCGCTTCGTCTATAGATTGAATTACTAATGTATCATTGATCTTTATGTCATTTTCGTATAGGTATGATAACAACCTCACTTCATCACGAACTTTTGACAGTGTGAATGAATCACCAGTATTCAGTTCTGTAATAGCATGGAGTGTCTCTTCCTGTAAACTGCCTCTTGGGATTAATGCCCCATGAGGACAATATTTAGGATAGCTTAACATTTCATCGAGACGTTCTATAAATAAGTCTGATACACGGTGTTCGAGAACTTCTGCTTCAATATGTACTTCATCCCAACGATAGCCTAATGTTTCAATCAGAAAACATTCAATTAAACGATGACGTTTTACAACTCGGGCTACTTCTTTTTCTCCAACTTCTGTCAGCATTGCACCTTTATAAGGTTTAGTAGTAATATACCCCTCTTTTTCTAATCGATTCGTCATCTCAGTTACAGACGGTGGCTTGATTCCAAGATGTGTCGCAATTTTTTTATTCGAAACATAGTCATTTAAACCATTGTTATGATAAATACACTTTAAATAATCTTCTTTTTCTTCAGTTAACATACTTCTTCCTCCAAAATTTAAATTTTATGAAAAATTTCCCATTGCTTTATTATTTTTTAAGTATTATATTAAATATAGTTTAGGTTTGCCTAAACTTATTTTTAAAATTTATAAAAGGGGATGGTCTCTATGCTTTCAATTCATAATTTAAACGTTTCTATAGATGGACGTCATATTCTTCATGACATTAATTATACACAACAATTAACAGGAAAGCTTATAGGAGTTTTAGGCCCGAATGGCGCCGGAAAATCTACATTATTTAAAGGTATGCTTGGTTTTATTCGCTCGACCGGAGCAGTAAGTCTCAATAATAAGTCATTAATTAAGCAACTCACACGTTGTGCATATATCCCTCAGAAATCATCTATTGATATCGAATTTCCTATCACTGTTATTGATACAATACATTCTGGTTTATACGCTTCATCTTTAATGAAACATCGTTCTGATAATAAAAAGGTAAATGAATTAATGACTTTGATGGAATTAAATGATATTCAGCATAAACTGATCAGCGATTTAAGTGGCGGACAATTACAACGTGTATTGATTGCACGAAGCCTTATGCAGGAGAAAGATATTTACTTTCTGGATGAGCCTTTTGTTGGTATTGATTTCAAAAGTTATGAAATCATTAAAGATTGCATATTTAAATTAAAATCAAATCATAAACTTATCTTTATCGTTCATCATGATTTAAGATCAGCTTCTGATTTGTTTGATGAATGTATTCTACTGAATAAAGGGATTATTGCTGAAGGACCCACTAAAAGCATACTTACTGAAGATAATATTAAACAAACATATTTTGTACAAGGAGGTGTTTAAATGAGTTTTATTACTGAAATCTCAAACTATCCTTTCTTATCACGTGCATTAATTACAGCAGCGATTGTCGGAATCGCAGCAGGAGTAGTCGGATGTCTCATTATATTACGTGGATTAAGTTTAATGGGTGACGCGATGAGTCACGCTGTATTGCCAGGCGTTGCTCTAAGTTTTCTATTGCATATACCAATGTTTATTGGAGCATTATTCACCGGTCTATTAACAAGCTTGTTTATCGGCGCAATAACTGACCACTCTAAAACGAAAAAAGATGCTGCTATTGGTATTGCGTTCACTCTATTCTTCTCTGTTGGTGTCGTAATGATCAGCATGATGGAGACGACGACAAATTTATATCACATATTGTTCGGAGATATACTTACGGTAACGAAAGAAGCAATGTACACAACGCTCTTTGTCAGTCTCGCTGTGCTCCTCGTTATTATTGTCTGCTATAGACAACTTAAATTAACGACGTTCGATCCAATCTTCAGCAGAATGAATGGTATTAATCCATCCTTCTGGCATTATACTGTAATGATACTGTTAGCACTTATTACAGTCGTTAGCTTACAAACAATAGGCATCATACTCGTCGTTGCAATGTTGATTACACCCGCATCAAGCGCCTATTTAATTTCTAAAAGCTTACACAAGATGATGCTTTTATCTGCTGCATTTGGATTATTCAGTGCAGTTACCGGCATTTATATCAGCTATATATTGAACGTCCCAAGTGGCGCATGTATTGTTATTATTGCAACTATAATCTATCTCATTATATTTACACTCAATAAAACAACGAAAATATTTATTACGAAAGGATGAAATTTATGAACACAAAACATTTTTCTAAAATAATTGTCTTCTTTGCGCTGGCAACAATTTTATTAAGCGCATGTTCACAAGATAAAAAAGAAGGAAAATTAAAAATTGTAACATCAAACTCTATTATCTATGATATGACTAAAACGATTGCGGGTGATCATGCAATCATTACTAATATCGTACCTATTGGACAAGATCCGCACGACTATGAAGTTAAACCGAAAGATATTAAAGCAATTACTGATGCTGATTTAGTGTTATTTAATGGCTTAAACCTAGAAACTTCAAGCGGGTGGTTTCAAAAAGCATTACAACAAGGTGATAAGAAATTAGACGATGACAATGTTATCGCTGTGAGTGATGGCGTTAAGAAAATTTTCTTAAATGAGCGTCATGACGATAATGCAATTGATCCACATGCCTGGTTAAGTATTGATAATGGGATTATTTATAGCAAAAATATCGCTGAAGCAGTTGAGAAAGCAGATAAAAATCATTCAAAAGTGTACCATAATAATATGGAGCAATACACGAAAAGCTTAACTACATTAAGCGCGCAGTATAAAGATAAATTCAATGATATTTCAAAGTCAGAGCGTCATTTAATTACGAGTGAAGGCGCGTTCAAATACTTCAGTAGAGACTATGATTTGAGCCACGCTTATATATGGGAGATTAATACGGAAAAACAAGGTACACCAGAACAGATGAAACAAGCAATAAACTTTGTCAAAAAACATCAGGTTAAATCTTTATTCGTCGAAACGAGTGTCGATAAACGTAGTATGCAGTCACTCAGCGAAATGACTAAAACACCGATTTATGGCGAAGTCTATACAGATTCTATCGGTCAAAAGGGCACTGACGGAGATAGTTATTATAAAATGATGGAACATAATATAAAAACAATTCATAATGGATTGAAATAGTAGAGCGCAGCGTAATTACACGCTGTGCTCTATTAATTGATGATAAATAATATAACTTGCTGTTACACACGTCACAGGAATTGCGATTGCAACCGCAACTCCTCCAGAAATAATCATTAATATTTCCTGGGAAAATACTTTAGAGTTAATAATTTGTTCAAATGTATAACCTACATTTTTAAACCATATTATCAGTGTCATCCCTGTACCTAAGTAGGCAAAGTATAATGTATTCGTTGTCGTACATAATATGTCTTTTGCAACATTCAATCCGGAACGATACAGTTCGCTACGCGTTAAATGTGGCTCATTCAGATAAATATACTCCATACTTGATGCAATTGAAACAGACAAATCAATGATTGCACCTAACACACTGATCATAATAACAAAGAGCATGACATTGAAGAACGATACGCCTATACGTAATGAATATGTCGCAATCTCTTCCCCATCTTCCATCGGGAACCCTTGAATCATACCGAATTTTGTTGCTCCATATATAAAGATAAGAGAAATAATAAACGTAATAAATGTTGAAATCAAAGCAGAGATACTCACATTGTCATATTTATTAATGATTAATATATTAAATAATCCCATTATTATGCTGAAACATAGTGCCACCAATATGACATTTGCATTAAGCACAACACAAAGTATCGCGACTGCCAACATGAATATATTCATAAATATTGCAAGAAAAGCTTTTATTCCATTTTTACCTCCAACGATTGCCATGAGAATGAATAATATAATAATAAGTAATGTTAATGTCTTCATCGCCTCACCTCGCCTCCAAGCATCACGCTCGCGATCCATATCGTAATTGGTATTGAAAGTACGATACCGATACTGCCGGATACTGCACGAGCAAGTTCAAGCGACCAATGTAAACTAAACGTCTGCCATATCGGTGAATGATTTGCTAAATACAATATAATAATTGGCATCGCACTACTTAAATATGCGAATAATAAAATATTTGTCATCGGACCGATGATATCCTTTCCAATTTCATACCCCGATGCACGTAGTGACTTGGTATTCGATAAAGGCTGCGTTACTTTTATCTCGTGTAATGATGACGTAATTGTGATCGCTATATCCATAACAGCTCCAAGGGTTCCGATAAGGATGGTCGTCAAAAATACTTTCTTTGGCGGAATCGTCAAGTAAGACATTGTTTCATAGCGAATTCCTTCAGCTGAGGTTAAATATATCACGCTTTGCACAACGAGCAATGTTACTAAAGTGGCTGCGAGTGTGCTGACAATCGCAATCCATGTTTTCCTCGTAAATCCATTAATGAATGTGAGTGTGAGTATTGTACATAATACAACTGCAACACTCGCTATTAGTATCATCGGAATATGTTTATGTGATAAATAGAAATTAAATACAAATAACGTAATACAGAAATTTAAAATTAAACTGATTAATGAATAGAATCCTTTCTTACCGACCATAATGATAAGCAGTAGCGTAAACACAGAAAGCGCAGTCACTAAAACTGTATCCCTCTTCTCACCTATAATTTGCGATTTATCTCCGGCTTTTATAAATACTTTCTGACCTTTTTTATATTGCTCATCATAAGCACTACTTTTAGTATATGTATTCGTAACAATGAACCTTTCACCTTTATGGTTATGATTCGTACCTATCATTTCTACAACTTGCTTATATACAATATCTTTGCGGTGATTCGCATCAATTGTACTTTCTTTCGATATAACTTCCACATGAGTCACCTTCGCAATTGTTAGCTTGTAAAGTGCATCATTATTAAGCGTGAATACAATTACTCCAATACATATGATTAAAGTCAAACTGTATGAAAACCACTGTAATCCTGAGCGTTTCAACATATTTTTCATTAAGACCATAGGGTGTTCCTTTCAAATCAATAATGGTTTGATAATACAGTATATCGCAAAAAATCAAAACTGATACTATATAAGTATATTTGACAAAAAAATCTCCCTTAACGGGAGATTTTAGTTGATTGGTGAGCCACCGGTAATACCATAAACTTGTCCGGTAATATAGCTTGCATTGTCACTTGCAAGTAAAACATAAACATCTGCGAGCTCTACGGGTTGCCCTGCTCTACCAAGCGGTTCTTTTTTACCGAATTCTGGGATATTATCCTGTGGTTGACCTCCACTTATTTGAAGTGGTGTCCACACTGGCCCAGGCGCTACACTGTTCACTCGAATGCCTTTAGGTCCAAGTTGCGCTGCCAAACTCTTTGTCATAGATATGCTACAGCTTTTCGTCATAGCATAATCAACAAGATGTGCACTTGGTTTTACACCTTGAATTGAGCTTGTCATGATAATGCTGGCACCAGGTCTTAAATGTTTTAATACACTTTGAATTGTAAATATATTTGAGAAAACGTTCACTTCAAACGTATCTCGTACTTGCTGTTCATCTAATTGCTCAATATCATATTCGAACTGCTGCATACCTGCATTTAATACTAGTATATCTAATCCGCCTAATGCTTCATATGCTTTAATTGCTACTTCACGCGCAAATGTTGCCTCGCGTAAGTCACCGGGCAATAACACACACTTTCTGCCTACAGCTTCAATGACACGCTTTACATCTTCTGCGTCTTTTTGTTCATCTGGATGATAGTTGATTGCGACATCTGCACCTTCTTTAGCATAAGCAATTGCAGCTGCTCTACCAATACCTGAGTCTCCTCCGGTAACGAATGCTTTCTTGTCAGTAAGCTTATCTGTCCCTTTATATGAATGTTCGCCACAATCTGGTACCGGCTTCATTTCACTCTGAATACCTGGGTATGCTTGTGGTTGCTTTTCATAAGACGTATTATAATATTTATTTAATGGATTTGACATAGTATGACCTCCTTGATTTGTATAATTACCTATACCCTATCGTTGCTTGTTTAATTATCCAGGGTATAAAACTATACATCAAAGAGATAGAGAAAGTACCAGATTATTTATCAATCTGGTACTCTTTATGAGAGCTTAATAGTAATTATTGTCCCTTTATCTAATTCACTCTCCACTTCTATTTCAAAGTCATGTAGATCAGCAATTTCTTTTACAATTGCCATCCCAAGACCATTAGACGGTGCTTTATCTTCATGTACTTCAGCTTTATAAAATCTTTCAAACAATAATTCCTTAGTTTTATCAGACATACCGTAACCTTCATCTGAAATCTTTATGTATTTGTACGTTCCCTCTCCTAATTCAAACTTAATTTGAGTATCTTCAGGGCTGTATTTAATCGCATTAGAAAGTAGGTTGCTTATCATTTGATAACATAAATCTCGATGACCAAGTATTTCAATATCTTTAAGTTTCGTTGTAACAAAAATTTCTTTTTGATCAAGAGCATACATATGATTACGTATAACTTCCTGAATGAGTGTTTTTCCATTGAAATGTTCTTTGTCGATTATAGTATCAGTCTTCTCAAGAGAAGCGAGCATCAGCAATTGTTTCGTTAGTCCACTTAAACGTTGTGACTGGTGTTCAATGTCATCTAACAAACTAAAGTCTTTCGTTTGTCTGAGTTGTTTAATTTGTCCAAGTAAATTAGTTATAGGTGATTGAATTTCATGACTGACATTTGCAACAAAACGTTGATTCATTTCTTCGTGATGCAGTATTTTAGCACTCATTATGTTCATCTCATGTGCTAATACACCGATTTCATCCTTACGTTTTACTTGCGTCTGATAACCACTCTGATCTCCAATTTTGCGGGCTGCTTCCTTTAGCTGAACAACAGGACGCACGATATATTTAGATGAAATAAATACAAATAAGATGGAAAATACAATAATACATAGAAACAGTATTGCAAGAAAAATTCTAAATTCATGCATACTCGCTCCGACATCTGGTCTAATGTAAACATCATATATTTCATTATTAACTTTCATCGGCATACCGACTGTATTTCTAGTCTCATTATCAAAGAATCCCGTAATAAATACATTAAATGGCCGTTCTTTAATTCCATGATACGTTTCCGTTAACGGGCTATTATCCGGTAAATTTTTCACTCTAAACGGTGTACCATAGAAAGCTTTCTTACCATCCTTGACTGTTACTACTTGAAAATTTAAATTTGCGAGTTGTGTGAAAAATGCTTCCGGTTTTATTTCTGGATGTGATTCGATATATTTCTTCTGTGTTATTAAAGTGTTCGTTATACGTGTGTCGTTCTGTTCTTTTAGCGTTAAGTGATAATAAATGTTTGCGATGATAAACGAAAGTAATGAGCTTACGAGAATGACATGGAATGTACCAATTATAAATCGGGTAGACAGTCTTTTAAACATGATGCACCTTATACCCTACACCGCGTACAGTCTGAATTTCTACACCACTGTCAAATGCACCTAACCTTTTACGAATACGTTTCACATGTACATCTACTGTTCGTTCATCTCCATCAAAGTCATATCCCCATATCTCTTCTATAAGCTGTTCTCTCGTTGCAACTTTCGGATAATGTCTGACTAAATAATATAGAAGTTCAAATTCTTTTCTTGGAAGATATAAAGACTCGTCTTCCATCATCACTTCATAACTTTCTGCATCGATTATCAGCTCGCCGAATTCAATCTTCTCTACCGCCTTCTCATAACGCTTTAATATTGCTTGTGCTCTAAAGATAACTTCCTCTATCTCAAACGGCTTAGTAACATAATCATCACTTCCTGCTTGAAACGCAATCCTCTTATCCCCCAATGCATCTCGTGCAGTAAGCATTATAACAGGCAGTTGATAGAGCTGTTTAATTTGCTCGCACAGCTGGAATCCGTCAATACCTGGCATCATAATATCGACGATACATAAATCGATACTTTCATTATCCAGCAGATTAATCGCTTCATCACTGTTCCTAGCCTCATACACTTGAAAATCATGGTGCAAAAAACCTTCTTTAACTTCGCGACGAATAGCCATTTCATCATCTACAACTAATATATTATTTTGCACAATATGTCCTCCGTTCATATTCCGTTCATATTCAACCTTTAATATATGTATTACAAACAAAGCGAAAGGTTGATCATTATGAACTTAGCACTAAAAGAAATTAAATATTATAAAGTGAAATACTTGCTGATTGCAGCAATTATCTTCTTACTCTCATTCTTAGTATTATTTGTATCTAGTTTAGCACAAGGACTTGGAAAAGATAACGTATCATTCATCGAACAAATCGATGCAAGTCATTATGTAATATCTAAAGATGCAGATAACAATCTAATGAATACACCTTTGTCTAAACATGACCAAAAAGTATTAGAAGATAAAAATATACCGTTACTTAAGTTACAACCGGTAAAGGCACAAAAAAACGAAAAGTTTCTATTAGCAACAGTAACTGAAGACTATATGAAGCTACCTGCTGACAACACAGTTAATCTTGATTCACATGCTTCAAAGACATTTAAAGAAAACGATACTTTAAAACTTAAAGATCAAGACAAACAACTAAAAATTTCAGAATTCACACGTCACCAAATGTTTGCACATATGCCTGTCGGACTCGTTTCACAGGAAACTTATAACAACTACTTCAAAGAGGCCCCCGTAAATGCCGGTATTATCAAATCAATGTCAAAGTCTGATATGAATCAGCTTAATGATGACTTAAAAGATGCAAAACTGATTACACCTGATACAGCGATGAAAGGAATACCAAGTTATGAAGCAGAACAAATGCCGTTAAACTTAATGGTTATCTTCTTATTCTTAATCTCAGCAATCGTGATTACTGTATTCTTCTATGTCATCACAATTCAAAAAACAACAGAGTACGGTATCTTAAAAGCCATTGGCACAAGTAATAGAAAGCTTATCTTCAAACTTATGCAGGAAGTTATCGTTGTTGTAATGGTTAGTGTGCTCATAAGCATCGGCGTTATTTATATCATCAACATGAATTTACCGGCAACAATGCCGTTTTTCCTGAATCCTAACCTTATTTTCTTACTTATCGGTTTATTCTTAGTGGTCGCATTAATCGGTGTAATGCTTTCAATATATAAAGTACTAAAAATTGATCCAATTCAAGCAATCGGAGGAGAATAATTATGATAGACGTAAAACATATATCTAAATCCTTTAAACAAGGAGATACTACAACTGAAGTACTAAAAGATATTAACTTTACAGTAAATGATGGGGAAGTTGTATGCTTGTACGGACCCTCTGGTTCTGGTAAAAGTACACTACTTACGATTATCGGTGCACTCCTTCAACCCACGAGCGGTGAAGTAATTATCAATGATAAATCGTTATCACACTTATCAAAAACCGAAATTACAAAGATGCGCCTTGATGATATTGGATTTATCTTTCAGGCCTCTCATCTTGTCCCCTTCCTTACTGTGAAAGAACAACTCTTACATGTGGCATTAGAAAATGGTATGGATAAAAAAGAAGCGATGAAAAAAGCAGATGATTTGCTCGAAACATTTGGGTTATCACATCGTGCGAAAGTTTACCCTAAGAGCTTATCAGGCGGAGAGAAACAACGTGTCGCGATTGCACGTGCGTTTATGAACCATCCTTCTCTCATCTTAGCAGATGAACCGACAGCGAGTTTAGATTTTGAACGTGCTGTACAAGTTGTTGAAGTCATCAGAGAACGTGTGAAAGAGAATAACAGTTCATGTATTATTATTACACATGACGAACGTATCTTTAAATATGCAGATCATATATTAAGATTAGAAGGCGGAAAATTAGTAAAAGAAAGATAAAGTATAAGGGTGAAATTGGCATGGCGCCAAATTCACCCTCTTTTTCTTGCTCGAAATTGGCACGGTGCCAAATTTACGCTTAATGTGTCACTTCAGAATGAGCAATACCTGTCACAGACTTTACTTCAACTTCTCTAAACTTATCTTCAGATTCCGCTTTACCTAAATACGTTCCTAAGAACGCTCCGATAAATCCTGCAGGTACAGATATGATTGCAGGGTTTGCTAACGGAAATATAGGATTCGCTGTAATAAATGCTGTTCCATCAGGATTCATAACATTCGGGCTCAATATTACTAAAATCAAAGAAGTAATCAATCCTGTCAGTAATCCTGCAATCGCACCTTGAGTATTAAACCTCTTCCAGAAAATCGTAAATACAATTACCGGTAAGTTTGCACTTGCTGCCACACAAAAAGCAAGTGATACTAGAAAGGCAACATTCATATTTTGAGCAAACAAGGCAAGTAATATCGATAATACGGATACAGCTAAAGAAGCAATTTTTGCTGCTTTCATCTGTTCACGTTCTGATATATTACCTTTCTTAATAATTTCGCCATAAATATCATGTGCAAAAGCAGAAGCACCTGATAATACAAGTCCTGCAACTACTGCAAGAATTGTAGCAAACGCAACAGCACATACAAATGACATCAAGATATCTCCACCTAGCTTATCCGCAAGAAGGGGTGCCGCCATATTTCCTGCAGGGTTTGCTGATATGATTTCTTCACGTGTTAGTAAGCTTGCTGCGCCAAACCCTAAAAATATTGTAAGGATATAAAAAATACCAATAAGCCATGTTGCCCACATAACCGAAGATCGTGCGGTCTTTGCGTCATTTACCGTGAAGAAACGCATGAGAATATGCGGTAATCCTGCTGTACCAAATAATAAAGCAACGATTAAAGAGATATTATCTAATGGCGATTTCCCTTGTGACCCCGGATTAATATAGTCACTCTTAAGTTCAGGTGCATCAATGGACTTCATCGCACCAAACATGTTGGCGATACTAAAGTTAAAGTGCTTTAATACAAGGAAAGAAATAATAATCGTTCCAATCATTAATAAAACTGCTTTGACCATTTGAACCCAGCTCGTTGCTGTCATGCCACCAAATAGTACATAAATTGTCATCATAATTCCAACGATAATAACCGCCCATGTATAAGGTATATTGAATAAGAGCTGAATCAGTGCACCAGCACCTACAAGCTGTGCAAGCATATAGAAAATAACAATCGTAATCGATGATATTGCAGCCGTTGCACGTACTTTCTTCAGTTCAAATCGAGCAGCAATCATGTCTGCTAGTGTATACTTCCCTAAGTTTCTTAAAGGTTCTGCAACGATATATAATACGATTAAATATGCCGTTAAATATCCGATACTATAGAAAAATCCATCAAATCCCCATAATGCAATAGCTCCAGCGATCCCTAAAAATGAGGCTGCTGAAAGATAATCTCCTGCAATGGCCAGCCCATTTTGCCAGCCTGTCAGTCCTCCTCCTGCTGTGTAGAAATCTTCAGCAGAATTTGTTCTTTTTGAAGCAAAGTAAGTAATAATTAATGTTAAACTCACAAAAAACAAAAACATAATAATTACAGTTGTATTCATAGCTCATTCCCCTTTCGATATTCATTGATAATTGCTTCTGATTGAATATCAAAGTGTTTCGCTCTAGACATGTAGAGTGTTACAAGCGTCCACACCATAATAAATAGCATAAATGCATAGATCCATGCCCAGGAAATATTCCAGAATGCTTCTTTATTCAGAAATTTCGTATAGCCTGTAAGAATTGGAAATAAAATTGTCGCTACAATAAAAAATAATGAGATTGGAAATATAAAAGATTTACGTTCTTTCTGCAATTTCTTGAAACTTTCACTTTGTGCAATCATATTATACTCATGTTGTTCCATCTACTCATCCCCTTATACATTGTGTAATTATGCACCCTATTTCATTCTATTGATTTGTCAGAATATTGTCAATATTTAATTAATAAATTTATGCATAAAAAGAAAGGAGTATAAATACTCCTTCCCTTCTCTAACTACTCTTCAATCTTCTCTTCTTTTAAACGTTTCGGATAATCTTCTAACCAGAATTTCGCATTCGGTAACTCATTTGGATTCGGTTTATAAATCGCATATTTACCAGAACCTTTCTCTTTCTTCTGCATCTCAAAGTCTTTTAGCGCACGTATTGCAGGTTTGTGTAAAATCCAGATCGCAATAATGTTACACCATGCCATAAGTCCTACACCTAAATCACCCATCGCCCAGGCAACGTCTGCTGTTTTTATTGCACCATAGAATGTTGCACCAACAATAATTAAACGTGTGACGTTAATTAAAAACTTATTTAAAGATACACTACCATTTTTCGTCAAATAAGATACATTGGTTTCTGCTATATATGCATATGCTAATATGGTCGTAAATGCAAAGAAGAACAGTGCAATAGCAACAAAATATGAACCAATACCCGAATATGCCGGATCAAATTGATAACCACTTCCATGGAATGCTTTATCAATACCCGCTTGAACATACATTGCTGTTCCAGAGTAGTCCTTCTCTCCATCAGCATTTAGTGCATATACACCGCCATCTTTAATTAAGTTCGGCATGTCACCCTTCATCGAGCCGTCCGTTGTATTGAATGTACCTGATAATAGAATAATTAATGCTGTTGCTGTACACACAAACAGCGTATCAACATATACCGAGAAAGCTTGAACTAAACCTTGTTTAGCAGGGTGTGATACTTCTGCTGCTGCCGCCGGATGAGGCCCTGTACCTTGACCAGCTTCATTAGAATAAAGTCCACGTTTAACACCGATTTCAATCATTGCACCAAGTATCCCACCAAACGCTGATTCCATATTGAATGCTGACTTGAATATTAATGCAAATAAACCAGGGACTTTATCAATATTAAGAACAATAATAACAACCGCTAATAAAATATATAAGATTGCCATAAAAGGGACTACTGCAGTCGCTACAGATGCAATCCAGCGAACTCCTCCAAAAATAATTAATGCCAAAACCACTACAAGCGCTATACCGATAATCCATCCTTCGAATCCAAAAGCATTCTTCATAGAACTTGCAATGGCGTTAGATTGAATACCAGGTAATAATAATGCTGTTGATACTATTGCCAGTATTGCGAATAATATCGCATAACCTTTCGCAAATCCGCCTTTCATTCCTGCTTCAATATAATATGCGGGGCCCCCACGATACTCACCGTTAATCTCTCTCTTATAAATTTGTGCTAGTGTAGATTCGATGAATGCTGAACTCGCACCCAAAAATGCAGTCATCCACATCCAGAATACAGCTCCCGGGCCACCGATATAAATTGCTGTTGAAACACCGACTATATTACCCGTCCCTACACGTCCAGCAAGCGATAAAGCAATTGCCTGGAAACTAGAAATTCCTGTAGGTGACTTCTCCCCTTGAAACATCAGTCGGATCATCTCTTTTAAATGCCTGACTTGAAAGAACTTCATTATTAATGAAAATGAAATCCCTGTAATTAACAAGCCGTAGACTAATGGTTTACTCCATACAATCTCGTTTAAAAAGCTTATAATCCCTTCCATACATCCAACCCCTTAAATATAATAGTGAAGTGATACACTTATTAATTATATATTCACTAAAGACGTATGGCAATGTATTTATAGATTATTCTGAAAATTTAATTTATGTATTCCCTTTTTAACTTCTCTATATCCTTTTTCCAGAAAAATCGTTCTTTCTTTGATTGGTAAGCAACCTCAATCAGACTATTCGTCATCCACATCGAAAACAACGGATAAGGAACTCCCATCTCAATAATGTCGTCAATCGTTACAAATTCCCTTTCCATATTTAACCTCTTTCTATGCATAAAGTACTAATCTTAAGGGTAATTATAATATATAAAGATAATGGAGGCGATAATATGAATCAAAAAGAAATCTATGATAAGTTATTTGAACTGATTGAAAAGAATGATATTGCAATGATGACAACCATTCAAGATAATAAACTCGTTTCACGACCAATGAGTTATCAAGATGTAGATGCGAATGGGGATATTTGGTTTATGTCAACACGCACTGAAAAAACTGAAGAAATTGAGCAAGATAATCGTGTGAACTTATCATTCGCTAATAAAGGATATGTATCAATCTCAGGAAATGCCTTTATCGTAAATGACAACGACAAGATTAAAGAATACTGGAGTAAAGGAATAGAAGCTTTCTTAAAAACAAATCCTGAAGATCCAAATGTCGTGCTTATCAAAGTAGTTCCAGAAACTGCTGAATACTGGGCAACAGATGAATCAGTGAAAACTGTTGTTGAAGGCATTAAATCACTTTTTTCCAAAGAAAAAGGTAGTAGAGAAAACAGTTCATTGAATGAATCACTTAATCTTAAATAATATGTAAACACAGTAGATTGCTCTACTGTGTTTTTTAAATTCAAAATTAAAAAGACCTCACGTAGAGGTCTTTAATTTATGGTTGTCTATCCCAATGTCTTTGTTTTACTAATGCATCAAGATAATTGTTTGCAGAGGCATCAATTTCAATGATACCTGGCTCATCTTTTTTCACAGATGTTGCATCGATTGCTGCTTCAGCTTGTTTACTAAAACCAATTGTCTTAAAGTGGCGATTTGCTGCTTCAATATAGTCTTTCGCTGGTGGCAAGAGGGGTACTTTTGCATCCAGTACGATAATACCGTCAAAGAATGTAGAGTGCACTGTATCAAATGTCTCAGATACTTTAAATGCTCCAATTGTCATTGCTTTCTCAGCAACAAGTTTAAAATTAACCTTGTTATCGCTTAAGTTTTGCACGATGTCTTTAATCTCTGCTTCTTTTGAACTTGCAGTAACTATAATAGCGACAGATAATGTGTCTAACTTCTTAATTGTGTTTTCCATGCTAAGTGCCGGTGATTTCTTATCTGATTTCACTTCTTCATCTGTTGTAGGGGCTTGAACGCCAATTTTATCTGCAATTTGAGTCGCTAAGTCTTTATCTACTTTATTAATATTAGCAATTGCATTTTCTTTAACGAAATCATGCTTACATTTACCTAATTCAAAAGCAAATCCATCTCTTAGATGCTCTTTTTCAGGCTGCGTTAAGCTATTATAGTATAACTTTGCTTGTGAGTAGTGATCTTTAAAACTTTCACTTCTGGCACGCACTTTATGTGCATCAATCTTCTCATGGTAAGATTCAAATCCACCTTCTTCAACGGGTGTCGTATGGGGATTATTATTATTGATTGCATTCTTATGGTAGGATGTTTGTCCTTTATGCACAAATGATTGGTGCATACCATCACGTTGATTATTCGCAAATGGGCATACAGGTCTGTTGATAGGAATTTGGTGGAAGTTTGGTCCACCTAAACGAGATAACTGTGTATCAGTATATGAGAATAATCGCCCTTGTAATAATGGATCGTTACTAAAGTCAATTCCCGGTACAAGATGTCCTGGATGGAATGCAACTTGCTCTGTTTCTGCAAAGACATTATCTACATTGCGATTTAAAGTCATTTTACCCACACGTTTAACTGGCACTTCTTCTTCTGGCCATAATTTCGTTGGATCTAATATATCGAAATCAAACTTAAATTCATCTTCTTCTGAAATAATTTGTAGTCCTAATTCCCATTCTGGATAGTCACCTTTTTCGATTGATTCATATAAATCTTCACGGTTAAAGTCAGAGTTTTTCCCCGCGATAATTTGCGCTTCATCCCATACTAAAGAATGTGTGCCGAGTAGAGGTTTCCAATGAAATTTCACAAAGTGTGACTTTTCTTCTTTATTGATTAAACGGAATGTATGCACACCGAACCCTTCCATTGTACGGAAGCTCTTCGGAAGGCCTCTATCACTCATCGTCCACATCGTCATATGTGTTGACTCGGGGTTTTGTGCAAAGAAATCCCAAAACGTGTCGTGAGCTGTTCCACCTTGAGGAATTTCATTATGTGGTTCTGGTTTTATTGCGTGTACTAAGTCCGGGAATTTGATTGCATCCTGAATAAAGAATACAGGAATATTGTTACCTACTAAATCATAATTCCCTTCTTCAGTATAGAATTTAGTCGCAAATCCGCGTGCATCACGTACTGTATCATTTGATCCTTTAGAACCTTGCACTGTCGAAAAACGTACAAATACAGGTGTCTTTTTAGATGTATCTGTTAAAAATTTCGCTTTAGTATAATTACTTAAATCTTCATATACTTCAAATTCTCCATGTGCACCATAGCCACGAGCATGTACAATTCTTTCAGGAATTCTTTCATGGTCAAAATGCGTCATTTTTTCTCTGAAATGGAAGTCCTCTAATAAGGTTGGTCCACGTTCTCCAGCTTTAAGCGAGAATTCATCTTCTGCCATCTTTAATCCTTGGTTTGTCGTAAGTGCAGTATCTTCTGAGTGGTCTCTACGAAATGCTTCTAATTGCTCATCTTTTTTATTAGTCATTATCGTTCCCCCTATAAGTTTTTATACATTTGACAATTCCCTATTTAATGCATTCAAAACATTAAGGAATACTAATATTAAGCAAAATAATGCACAAAAATATTCTCTGAAATGAAATTTCAGAGAATAAACCAATAAAAAACTATTTAAGAAGCTGGTTACCTTATGTCTAGCGGTCGTGCCAAGAAGAAACGAAACGTTATATCATCGTTCAACTTACATAAAGAAATGGCTAAGCATTTACTGCACCAATTGATTGATAATCACCAATAATATGACCAGTGGAATAACATATCGCAGTAATATGATCCATACATTAAACAGTTTATTCTGATATGGCTTCTGGACGAAGTATGCTTTCATTATCTTTTTATCTAATACGTAACCTGAGAACAACGTATAGCATAATACACCAATTGGTAACATGATATTGGATACAAGGAAGTCCATATTATCAAAGAATGTTCCTTTTAGGAACTTCATGTCACTTATCGGTCCAAATGATAGTGCGCATGGAATACTTACAATGAAGATACCTAAAATAATCACAAGAACAGACTTCAGACGTTTCGTATTATCATTCTTTGTCATATTTGAAACATTGATTTCTACAAGATTGATGGATGACGTAATTGTTGCAAAGAAAAATAGCAATAAAAAAATTAAATAGAACATCGAACCAAATGGTAGCTGATTAAAGACATAAGGTAACACGATAAAGAGTAAACCTGGGCCTTGTGCATTATCTATGCCCAAAGATGCCGTGGCTGGAAATATCGCCAATCCCGCTAATAACGTTACTAAAATGTTAAGTAATACAATATATCCTCCTGCTTGCACAAGATCAGTTCCTTTTTTCATATAAGAAGCATAAGTCAACATCCCCCCAAACCCTACAGATAAAGAGAAGAACGATTGTCCTAACGCAAATAAAACGGCTTCTTGATCTAGTTTATTAAAGTCTGGATTTAAAAAGAATGATACACCTTCCATCGCATTTGGTAATGTTATTGATCGAATGATCATAATGAGAAACATTACAAATAACATCGGCATCATAAACTTAGAGACACGTTCAATACCATTTTGCACCCCTTTAATAACAATAATGCCCGTTAATGCCAGGAACAAAATAACCCCTGCAATTGTATTCAATGGATTTGATATGATACTACCAAATAACACTGTATAATCTTTGGTCGCATCTCCAGTAAAAATCACTTTTATCGTACGAATAATATATATTAAGATGAAGCCGCCGATAACGCTGTAAAAACTCATTAATAAAAATACCCCGATATTACCAAGATAGCCGATTAAATCATACTTCTTCTTACCAGATAACTTACTAAATGCTCGTGTACTATAAGTCTCCCCAGCGACGCCCATCACAAATTCACTCATTAATATTGGTAATCCAATAAATAAAGTGAAAATGATAAACAAAATAAGGAATGCTGCTCCTCCATTATCAGCCATCACATAAGGGAATTTCCACATCGCCCCCAACCCTATCGCTGAACCTGCACTTGCTAGTATAAAACCTAATTTTGATGTGAAACCTGATTGCCTCTCCATATAAATCCCTCCTAAAATAAATATAAAAATAAAAAAGAGACCGTGTGTACACACGATCTCTTAAGTATAGAGACCGCTCATACATCGGCCTCTTAAGCGAATGCTAAGGAAGCCGTCATAGATACTTATACCTATGACGGTTATAAGTATCAGGACAGCTGCCACCAATTATTTAACTGTAGCTTTGTGTTTGTCATAATACTAACTCCTTTAGCGTTGAATTGATTTAATATTATCAGATTTCATTTTTTATGTCAATTTATTTTCTGAAAATTCTGTGCGATATTTATAATCAAGTTAGCCACCTGAGATGGAAGTAAATCAAACAATTTTATCAAAATTTCTTCTAAACAGTGGCTGTTACACCACCGTCAATGACAAATTCTGAGCCTGTTGAATATCTTGCTTCATCTGATGCCAAGAATATGATCATATTTGAAACTTCTTCAGCTTGCGCTACACGACGCATTGGAATCATTTGTTTAAATTTATCCACCGCTTCTTTTACGCCAGGTTGTTCAAGCATCGGTGTATGAATAACACCAGGGTGCACAGAGTTTACTGTAATATTAAACGGTGATAATTCTCTTGCTGCTGCCTTTGTCATACCTCTTACCGCAAACTTCGTATCTGTATATCCAATTGCGCCGCCGGCAAGACCATTCATAGATGATATATTAATAATCGCACCTGAATTTTGAGCTTTCATAGTTGCGGTTACTGACTTAATACCTAAGAACACAGAAACTTGATTAATATTTACAATCTTCATATAGTCATCTAAAGTAATTTCTTCAATTTTCATATTATATGTAATACCAGCATTATTAACAAGCACATCAATCTTACCCCAATATTCAAGTGTCGTCTGTACAACATTTTCCCAATCTGATTCACTTACAACATTATGTTTGATAAACAATGCATCTGAGCCTAATGTCACTGCTACAGCTTGCCCCTTTTCCTCATTTATATCTGTAATCACTACTTTAGCGCCTTCTGCAATTGCACGCTCTGCATGCACTTTCCCCATACCCTGAGCTGCACCCGTAATAATAATTACTTTGTCTTTTAAACGTTCCATTTTATTTCCTCCTTACAATGTTTTGATTGATGCTACATGATTTAATAATTTTTCCTGAATCTGTTTCATTTGTTTAAGTTCTTCTTCAGATAATATATCATATACTGCATTACGTACTTGCTTTCCAACACTTTCTGCTTCTTCCAACACTTTCAAACCTGTTTCAGTTATATTGAGCATTACGACACGTCTGTCACCTGAATGATTAATACGCACGACATATTCCATTTCTACAAGCTTGTTTGTCATTGTCGTAATTGCACCATATGTAAAACCTAATGCTTTTGCAATGTCTGAAGGCTTTGCATGACCATTTCGCTTAATATATTCGAGTAATATTACTTGGGAAATGTTAAGTTTATGGTCAAAGTGCTTTAAAAATAACGATATCATCTTATAGCTAAGTTGATTCCCATCATGAACAAGTCTGAAGAAGTTAGATTCTTCCATATATACACCTCTATATCATTAATTTATTATTAAATAATTTAACACTAAACTATTTAATAGTAAATTAAAATACTCAAAAATAAAGATACTTGCCCACCTCTTACGTTAATTACATCTACTCCTTGTTACTGCACGCTTACCTCTCATACCTGATTGGTAAATCATATATATTTTCTGTGCCTTTGTAATTCTCAATGTAATTTAGTGGCACATTCTTTGCGCCTTTAATGTAACCTATCTTAAATTCACCTGGTATTCATGGATATTTATAAGACAATCGGAAATAAAGATGAGAATATTAAACAAAATGAACAACTCCTCAATCTCTACAACAAAGACAAACAATAACCGAAGCATACATTATGTACTCCGACTATAAATTCAACCATTTTTAATTAGCTAATTATTTCGTACGCGCAACAAATTCATAAAATCTTCTACATTGTCTAAGTTTTGGTTACACTTCACAGTATTGTGACAAATACAATCCCCTTTCTTCGTGTAAGTCTCATCACTCTTATTATGTTTCGTTTTATTTAAAACTAGCACAACGTCTAATTCCGCATTACATATATTACAGAACCCTTTCACTTTATTCGTTGAAATTTCACTATAAATATCTTCAAACTGATCCGTTTTATTTTTATATACAATATATTTTCTATTCGTCGATACATCATTACATTCAAGGCAAGATGTTTCTTCAGCATAATCGCATTGATATCAAGAGTTTTTTGTTTCTTCATTTTACTAAATAGTTTACTTAATTATGCTGGTGTCGGCATTTCAAAGTCTTGAACATGCACTTTAACAGTTTCTAATAAATAATCTGCGTTCTTCTTCGTAAACTATACATCGTCAATTGATTGAATGAACAGATTGGCATCTATTCTATACGATTGAAATATATCTTCTATTTCAGGTATTGATTATATTCAAATAGCAACAAATGATTATAAATTTCACAACAGATTATTTATAAACTTATAGGAATATGAAAGTGCGTTCTCCAAACAAAATAAATAGAGGCCTATTACTTTAGGCCTCGTTAAAAGATGTTATACAGAGTTTCATATTATGATCTCAATAGCAAACATACCAAGGAAACCCTCATAGATGCTTACCCATTTTTATAATCACTGTAATGAAACCAGTTTTCACTAGAGATATCAAACGATAAAAATCTATTATATTAATTTAGCTTCTTCTAATAATTCTTCAATGAATGTACCAGATGCTTTCTTCAATAAGCGTTTTTCTACCAATCTTTCATAGAATGGCATATCAATTTCATCTAGTTTCTTGCCATCATTCAGTACAGATAACGCATGTAATAAAATTCTCACATCGTATACTGAAGCGAATACTTCAGGCACTCCACGGTCTACTTCTAGAAGTTTATACACCGCTTCCATAGCAGTTCTTACTGAATATTCTGTTGTAAATACGGTATCTCTTTCTGTTTCTGCAAAGTTACCTATAAATGCAATATTCTTTGAACCATGTGGTACTACTAAAGGACGGTCTCCTTCTTTACGTGGCATAAAGTAAGCAGTAATGTACGGCATATAGCTTGGAATTGTATTACATTCTGCTGCTAGTGCTGAAATTTCTTCTTCAGGAACACCCATATGATAAAGCCATTCTTCACAAATTTCTTTACCAGAACACTCAACAATTGTTTTATTCGTACGTTCTCCACGTTCATCTGAATAAAGTGCGTAAATCCACACACTCACTTGATCATCCGGTTGATTTTTAAACTGCTGTTGTCGGTTTAACGTAAAGCTTAACTGCCACTTTGAATCATCTACAGTAACGATACCACCAGTTACTGTACGGCCTGATAATGGATCACGTTTACAAATTTTTTGAATATAATCTATAACTTTTTTATTATTTGTTGTTGCTGTAGCAGAAACGAACCAACTTTTCTCTGGTAAATCTTTATAGAATTTAGACGGATTACCGAACTCATCACATTGTGCACTTAAATTTTCCCATAATTGCCATGCACCTCCAGGTTTTGTTGTAGGTGGGGCAGGTGTATCGTTATCTCCATAAGTAGTACTTTCAGTGATGCTGCCATTTGTTACAAATACTAAATCATTTTCTGTTAAAGGAATTGATTCTTCATTACCTTTACGCACGATGTCTATTGCCTTTGCAACTTTTGACTCTTTTGAACATTCAACTTGTATATTCTTAACGGTTACACCATATTCAAATGTTACATTGTTCGCTTTAAGATGCTCGATCAAAGGCATAACAAGTGATTCAAATTGATTGAACTTCGTAAATTTTAGAGCTGAAAAGTCTGCAAGTCCACCAATATGATGGATAAAACGCATTAAATATCGACGCATCTCCATAGCAGAATGCCAAGGTTCGAATGCAAACATCGTTTTCCAGTAAATCCAGAAATTTGAGTCTAAGAAGTCTTTACTGAAGACATCAGATATCTTCACATCATTCAGCTGTTCTTCTTTCATTAAGCAAAGCTCGACGATTTCTTTATTCGCTTTTTTTGTTAGAGTCATTTTTCCATCTGATTCTAGGCGTTGTCCACGATTTTCTATTACGCGGCACTTCGAATAGTTTGGATCTTCTTTATTTAACCAGTAGAATTCATCAAGGACAGAAGCATCTTCGACTTCCAATGATGGCACCGAACGGAATAAATCCCATAAACATTCAAAATGATTCTCCATTTCACGACCGCCACGCATTATATAGCCACGTTCAGGATTCAATATTCCATCCAAACTTCCTCCAGGAAGATCAAGCTCTTCTAATATATGGATATTTTCACCTTTCATTCGCCCGTCTCGTATTAAAAAACTCGCTGCTGCTAATGACGCTATACCAGAACCAACTAAGTATGCAGACTTATTATCTACCCCTTCTGGCTTTTTCGGACTTGCAAATGCTTCATAGTTTCCATTACTATAATACATAAATACCACTCCATTCGATATATATAATTTAAAGTTGCATGCTTGCTTTATATTCATTACTCTATCGCATTATTTTTCATATTCAGAGAATTTTATAAATAGTTTTGTCACTTATGTGACATTATGTATAAATATGTCTCAAAAGAAGGTGTACATATGGATAAAAAAGACTTAAGAGTTATCAAGACTGAACAGGCGTTACGGAATGCACTACTTGAATTAGGAAATGCTAAAGATTTTGATTCCATCACCATTAACGAAATTTGTGAAAAGGCATTAGTCAGACGTTCTACATTTTATCGTCATTACGAAGATAAATATGATTTTTATCAATGTACAATCATTCATCTCCTCAACATTTATAATGAAAAAAATGATGTACATTACAATCACTATCATCCTGAAAAATTTTATGCTGCTATGATTCACGATGTATTATTATTTTTAGACCAAAATAAATCGCTTGCAAAATCTGTAATATGCAGTGAAATCTATGGTGTCATCTCAATGATTATTTATAAACAACTTTATTTAATTATTGAATCTCATTTAAATCGTGAGATGGAAAACGGCTATGTTTTTAACCAAGACATCAATCTGCTTGCAGAGTTTTCCGCTGGGGGTATAATGCGCATTATATTTAACTGGTTACAAGCAGGCGGCAACAATGTCGATCACCTGTCTAGTTCACTAGAAGAAATGTTAAACCAATTCTGGAGCAAAATGAGATTTCAAAAGTAAAATAAAGAACTAGGAAGTATTCTCCTAGTTCTTTAATCGATATAAATTAATTTGTAATCTCTTTAATAAATGTCTCTATATTTTCTGAGCTTTCATAATGCTCTATTGTCATTGGAGCAAAATGGATAAATGGTCCATTTTCAATATTAATATACTCTCCATCTTCTGATCCAATGCCTCCGAAATAGTAAGAAGTATCTCGTGCATCATAATATGTCGCTAACTCCTTTTTCAAAGTTTCACGTGAATTAACTGCTTGTCTAATTTCTGTATTTTCATAAATGTAAACGCCAACCTTTGATGTTCCATTCACAAGCCCTTGAGTCGTATTAATATGAGCAATTTCGTTCCATACAACATAGATCGTGTCCTCCCCTGTAAAAGCATAGCGAGTAAATGGATAGATACTTCCACCAAACTTAACTTCGTAATAGGCAGGAATTTCGTCATATAATAACACCGTGTTCCCGTATTTATCCATTTTTATGAAAGGAACCGAGGCGATCCATTGCTCAATATCTGATTCCTTGTCAAACACACCAACCACTTGCCTATAACTTTGTTCCGTTATTTCTAATAGATACAATGTACTTCACCTCAAGTGCATTATTTTTTATAATCGTATGCAACTTCTTCAAGTTGTTCATCGTACTCAATATATAAATCATGACCATCAAAAAACCATAAATCTGGCTCATTCACATAATATACTATGCCATCTGCAGTAATAGCTGTCACTGCTTTATCATCATCTGCATCTATAGTAAAAGCTAGCGAGTAATTCTCCTGAACTTTACTGGATCCATAGATTTTACTGTAAAATCTAACTTTGTCACCTGATCCTAGTCCTACTTCTTCTTTGAACCATTGATTAGCTTTGTCCGTTATATATATATTCATAATTATTCTCCTATCTATTGTTTATTGCAAATATTTTACAACTTTATCATTCAAGATAATCTTTAAACGATTCATACGAAACTGCGAACAATAGAAATCAAATCGATCATCTATTTTCCAGCATATAAATAGTATAATAAACATATCACATATAAAGAAATTAGTGGAACAATATGAAAAACAAGCCCGAATGACGATGTAAATGTTCACCATTTACTAGCATCATTCGGGCTTTATTTATTGTGGTGTTTCAAATGTGACAATATTACCTAGTTCAATATTGTTCTGACCAGCAAGCTTACTTGACAATTACCAATTTGACCTGTGAAGATGTCCTATATCTACTCATCCACTTTGTGAAAATAACTGTAATTCCATGCTTATTTTGATTGATAGACACTAATCTAAGGGCATCTATCAACGTTAAACATTATTTTCTAAAAGAATCAAATAATGTAACCATATTTAAACCAAAGTACTTACCTGCCGCGCTTAATGATTTTACTCCATGACCTGCTTTTAGGTGGTTATACATTGCACCTAACATAATAACATTGATTAGCATTGCACCGATTCTTGCAAATTTTTTATTAAATACAGATAACATCAAGAAGATTGAACCGATTAATTCAAAGTATCCTGCGACTTTCATCATACTCGGAGATAGGTTGAATCCTTCTTTGAATTGCTGAGCCATCGCCTCATCATTTTTCACTTTCGGTAAACTACTTTTGAGAATGTCTTTTGCTACGTATCCATTTACAATATGTTTATGCATTTTATTGCCTCCTAAATTTAATATATTAAATATACTATAATATATTTAATATATCTATAGTCCATTAGACTGATTTTTCATTTTTGGGATAGCGTAAAGATAATACTAATCCAAATAATGAAAGTATGAACATGCTTATATAAGTAATATTCATTTGTATTCCCGATTGTACTGACAAATTCATTATCGTAATAAATATTGCAGTTCCGATAGCATCCGCTACAACAGGCAGAAAGAAACCATTAATTTTCAGTCTCATTGTCCATATTGCACACATGTTGGTGAACTTTGCAGCACCAGTCTTCACACTTACAGGTTTCGGACTTATCTTGAATGCAAAGATTACTGCATATCATCAATTTTAAAAAATAATTTAAATAATCAAACAATTTAAGCATTTGCCATGAGTAATGAAAGCAATATAGGTACAATATAATTATTCATGCACATATGACATACATAACAATATGAACAGGAGCGATGCGCAATGAAATTAATCATGTTTGGGACGAGAGAAGACGAAAAAAAGGCGGCATTAAGCTGGGCCGAGAAGAACAATGTAGAAGTTACTTTTAACCCTGGTCCGTTAACTTTAGAGAACGTACATTTATTAGAAGAATACGACGGACTATCAACAAGTCAGACAGCACCTTTTGAAGATGATATTTATGAACAAATTGCAGCTCAAGGTATAAAGCAAGTTGCCCAGCGTTCTGCTGGCTTCGACATGTTCAATCTTGAGAAAGCAACTGCACACAACCTAATCATATCGAACGTTCCTAGTTATTCTCCAAATGCAATTGCAGAATATGCTGTAACTGCAGCCATGAACATTATTAGAAATACTGAAAAGATTCAAAATAAAGTAAAGCAACATGATTTTACCTGGAACAAATCTATCATCAGTAAAGAAATCCGTTCAATGACTGTTGTCATTATTGGGACTGGAAGAATCGGTACGATTGCAGCTCAAATATTTAATGGCTTTGGTGCCAAAGTCATCGGCTATGATTTAGATCCAAATGAAAAAGCAGAAGCATTCTTAACATATACAGACTCACTTGAAGAAGCAATTGGAAATGCAGATTTAATTTCAATACATATGCCACTTACAAAGGAAAATACGTATATGTTTGATAAGTCATTATTTGCAAAAATGAAAGATGGTGTATTCATTGTCAATACTGCACGAGGAAAGATTGTAAACACTAAAGACTTGCTGGATGCATTAAATTCAGGAAAAGTAGCTGCTGCTGCCTTAGATACTTATGAAAATGAAGCACCTTATTTCCCGAAAGACTTTAGCGATAAATCAGTAGAAGATGACGTACTGCTAGAACTCATACAGCGTGAAGATGTTCTCATCTCTCAGCATATCGCTTTTTATACAGAAACTGCCGTAATGAACTTAGTAGAAGGTGGTCTTGATTCTGCAAAACAAGTCATTGAAACAGGTAGCTGTGATAATCGAGTAAATTAAATGGAAGCGTATCCCTAGAATGTCATTAGCTCATACACAGAGCGCCATTAAATTTTAATTCTATACGTACTACCGAATTTTTATTCATTAAAATATTAATAAAAGGGTATAAGTATATAAAATACAATTTTAAAAGGGAGTGGCGTTATGACTAAAATATTAATGACTGGTGGAACCGGCCTTGTCGGAAACGCTTTACAACAAAAGTTTTCTTCTGAAGATGAAGTGTATATCCTTACACGTTCGGATAAAGAAAATCATGACAATATCACATATATTAATTGGGACAAAGAAAATTATGAGCAGGATATTCCTGATGTCGATCTCGTCATCAACTTAGCAGGAGCTTCTCTTAATCAACGATGGACGAAAGAACACAAAGAAGCGATACAAATCAGCAGAATCGAGTCTACAAAGAAATTGTTGCCTATCATCGATAACATGCAAAGTGTACCTCTACTCATTTCTGCAAGTGCGGTGGGTTATTATCCACCTTCAATTGAAGCAGTATATTCTGAACAAGATACGATTTCACCCTTTGATTTCTTATCTGAAACCGTGCATCTATGGGAAAAAGAGGCCAAAAAAATAGAGCAAAATGGAGCTGATGTTGCTTATGTACGTTTCGGCGTAATATTCTCCGACAAAGGCGGTGCACTACCGCTTATGATTAAGCCTTATCAATTATTTGCAGGGGGACCTATAGGTAAAGGTACACAACCTTACTCATGGATTCACCTGGATGATTTAGTCGATGCAATACTTTATATATATAAACATCGTTTGACAGGTATATATAATTTAACTGCACCCTACCCTGTAACGCAGCAGCAGCTTGGAAAAGTGATTGCTGAGACGATTCATCGTCCACATTATTTTGTTACCCCAACTAAATTAATCGAGCTTCTATTAGGCGAACAGTCGATCATGGTGACAAAAGGTCAAAGAGTATTACCAGAAAAATTATTAGCTCATGGTTTTAAATTTTCATATCCGAATGTCAAAATTGCACTATCAGATCTATTGAGGCAGTCATGAATAAGGAAACACGCAAACAAGTAGAACAATTATGGAAGCAAGAGAAATATAAAGTTATGTATTTTAGTCAAAGACAATATCTATTGATTCGTCAAGAACTGAATAATGGATTAGATGAACCTCAGGTATTAGAGGACATTATTGCCGAGACTTACACTATGCAGCCGAGTGAAGGTTCAATGCGTAATAGCTTTGAACATATGTGGGGGTATTTTAAAAAGATTGCTGTTGAAGAGGAAAAAGCATATTTTTTCAGCCTTCTCACTGATGTTTCACGTAACGATAGAGACATTAAAAGCTATTTATTGTTACTGGCAACTCGGTATCGTGTCTCATACTTATTACAAAGTTCTATTCTTAAGGAAGCGGCTTAACGTTTCACATTTCTTCTTTAATCTATAGAGTTATTAATTATGCTCCTTATAAAGCTTTCACTTTTAAGTGTCTACTTTATAAGGAGTATATTAATAAATTGCCTTTTCAAGTATGACAATACTTTTTGCCTATAAGGTATTTATTCCATTTTAAGCTTCTAAATAATCAAGCACAGCTACACCGACTGATTTTGCAGCTATCAGTAGTGCACTTTCATCGATATTAAATTTGGGATGATGATGAGGATAAACTTCACCATTTACGGGTGCTGCTCCAACATAAATAAATGCGGATGGCCGTTCTTTTGCATAATACGCAAAATCTTCACTAGAAGGCTGTGGTTCTGTTAACTCTATAGGGATATCCTGCAAGTGGGTTCTAATACTTCTGGCTACCGCTTCAGTGAGTTCTGGATCATTGTATAGTGCAGGATAATCATCCAAGTAATCTAAATGACACTGCACACCGTACATGACTTCTAGTCCATATGTAATCCTTTTAATTTCTTCTTCTATTTTTTTCTTCGTATTATCTGTCAGTCCTCTGACATCGCCTTGTATCAATACACTATCCTTGATGACATTAAACTGTCCTTGTCCTTCGAACGAGCCAATGGTCACAACCCCCGTTTCAAACGGACTCAATCTTCTTGATACAATTGTTTGTAACGCATTAACATAGTAACTTGCAGCAACAATCGCATCATTCGCTGTATGTGGCGAAGAGCCATGGCCGCCACGCCCTTGAATTGTGAGTTTAAAGGCTGCACTGCCTGTTTGTGTATACCCTGGACGATAATATACTTTACCCGCTTCTAAATCTGAAATGACGTGTAGGCCAATCATATGGTCTATCTCATCAAGTATATTGTCATTAATCATCGCTAACGCACCACCAGGCGGAACTTCTTCTGCTGGTTGATGAATAATAACAATCTTGCCTTTCAATGTATCTTTAAGTTCATAGAATGTTTCTGCTAGTACTAATAAATATGCCGTATGGGCATCGTGGCCACATGCATGCATTACGCCGGGATTATTCGAAGCGAAAGGCAGCCCAGTTTCTTCTTGAATGGCGAGTGCATCAAAGTCTGCCCGAATACCAATCGTTCGTCCCGGAATTCCACTATCAATCGTTACCTTTATACCTAAACCACCAATATTTGTTTCAACTGAAACATCCATATCTTCATAAAAATTCGTAATATATTCCGCTGTATTATCTTCTTTATATGAAAGTTCTGGATTTTCGTGCAAGTATCTCCTGATTTCTATCATCCTTTGTTCTTTATGTTCGAGCTTCTCAATTAAACGCGTATGCACGATACTCTCCCCTTCATTCACGATATTACACCATTACTTGCCAATAACCTTTTCAGGATAAACGACAAATTCTAAATCTTTTCCGTCATCCATAATTAACTGACCTTCTCCAATCAAGTTATCCGACTTTGGTCCTAAATATGATTTGATAATATGGTTGTTAAATTTAAACTCATCAAGTACAGGTTTCATATCCGGACTAAATCTTATACCATTTTTTCGTACATCTGCTTTATACCCTTCACCCTCTGGTATTAAATAAATAAATGTTCTATAAGTCGCATCACTTCTTTCACCAGAAAATGAACTTAAAATGACGAGTGGGAGTTCCTTCTCCTCTACAACAATGCTTGTAGTAGCACTGGAAGCAATTTGTTTGTTGTCTAATTGAGCAAGATGACGAGTCAATTCATCGGTATCTTTATAATGCTTACCTTCAATTTTCTTAATATCTGCTTTACTCAATTCAGGGTATTGATAATTCCATTGCCACAATAGTATAATCGCTGCTGTGATTACAATTAGGGTTATAAAACTTATTAGCTTTTTTTGGTTGTTCATATGCATCCACTCCTTTAACATTAGTTTACACTATCATTCCCTTATTTTAGAAATATATTTTAAATCATATTATTATACGTAATATTATAAATACGTTATGCTTTTAATATTAAAAAATTGTGGAGGTTTATAATGATTAGACATGCAACTCAGAATGACTTACCGAAAATATTGGACATTTATAATCATGCCATTTTAAATACAACAGCAATATATACTTATGAAAAAACGAGTTTGCTGGAACGTAAACAATGGTTAATGGAAAAAGAAAAGCAAGGGTATCCAGTGTTTATCTTTGAAATTGATGGTCGTGTAGCTGGTTTTGCTACTTATGGTCCTTTCAGAAACTTTGCAGCTTATCAATTTACCGTAGAACACTCTGTATATGTCTCACCTTATTTCAGACATATGGGTATCGGAGAAAAACTGCTGAGTCATATTATCGATAGTGCACGCAGCGAAGGTTACAAGACAATGGTAGCAGGTATCGATTCAGAAAATAAAGGTAGCATTTATCTACACAAAAAATTTAATTTTAAATATACAGGCACTTTAAAGGACGTTGGTTATAAGTTTAATAAATGGCTTGATCTTGATTTCTATCAGTTACTCTTGAAATAAATAATAAATAATAAAGGAGTTTCACATGAAACAAATCCATGCATATGATGAATTACAATCCTTTTTACAAAACAACGAAAAGGCACTTGTATACGTCATGACTACTGGTTGTTCAGTATGTCATGCAGATTATCCAAAAGTTAAGGCTATTGCAACAGATATAAATATACCATCTGTATATCTACTCGCAGACGAAGTTCCAGAAGCTGCGGGCCAGCTCAGTTTATTTTCTTCACCTGTCGTCATTTTATTTAATCATGAGAAAGAGTACCATCGACAAGCTCGTATTATCGATTTTGATATGCTAAAGCTACGTATCAATCAACTACTTCAAGAATATTAATTACCTTCACTCCATCTATCATTGAACCTGAACGATGCAGAAATAATATTTTCTGCATCGCTCAGGTTATTTAATAGCGGATATGCCCTTCTTATAATCGTACTCTATTCTACCTGGAACGCCACTTCTATACTATCGTCTACAAAAGAATGTCTGATACTATCTGCAAATGGGTTATCAAGTGGTGTGCCTACATAAATATGCACTTTATTCTCACCTATTTTTATACTGTCCTTAATCGGTTGCATCCCATCATATGTTTTTATTCTAATATCAGCAAGCTCTAGTTTATACTTCCCATTTTCCGGTACAACAAAAGCAAACCCTGAGTATGTCTGCTTATTTTCTTTGTATGAAACTTGTATAACATAAAATGGTGTCTTCCATTTTTTATTCGGCGTATAGATTGCGGATACAAGATCATCACTTTTAATCACATCGTTCACCAATGCCTTTTGCGCTTCTTCCATAGAATTGTAGGTGCCTTTTTCTATCGCCTTAATTTCTTTCGTCTTCACTTCATGTTGCGCTGTATCCTGCGGTAATTTCTGCCATACAATCAGTGAAAATAAAATAATTGCTAGTAAACATCCAAACACCAATACTTTCTGGTGGTTATTCATATAGATTCCCCCTAACATTTAACATCTCTTAATACCATTATATCGAAAAACAAGAGATAAAGTAAGCGTTTTCAAATATGTTTGAGGAATAAAAATTTGTATGTAGTATTATATATTTAAAATATGGGTAAACATATTAAAAATAACAAGCAGGTGACTTTATGGATAACGCTACTTTTATCGTTGATACAATTGAACGCTATGCAACTACAACACGAGGTGCTAAAAGAGCACATGCTAAAGGAAACCAATATATAGGGAAACTACAGTTAAATGAGATGGGAAAACGGATATTCAATTTAGACGATACACAATTAGATGTGATTGTCAGACTTTCAGACGCACCTCCCAATAGAAATGTACCTTCTAATCTAGTACCACTTAAAGGACTTGCGTTGCATATTAAACAGGCACATATTAATCTTGTGATGGTAACATTTCCGTACTTCCCCTGGACAAAAGAGGTCTCTATAGTGAAAATCGCTCAATACATACATGCCATTCATAAAAGTGAAAGTAAATTATTGAAAATTAATTTATTAAGACATTTATTAAAAATTGAAGATTTCAATAAACATCTTATGAAGTTTATTCTTAATCAACCGATCAAGACAACTATGAATCAAACATTTCATAACTTACATTATTTTAAATACAATGAACAATTTATAAGATTTCATGCACGTAAGAAGTACAATCAAATAACATTATATGCCGAAATTTATGATGAGATTAAACCGATTTCAGAATTACGGAAAGACGCTGTTATTGAAGAAATTGCTCATATTGAACTTACATCCGAAGCAAGCGAAACATATACTACGTTCGACCCGTTGCAAACTGGATCACTGGATGCTGTCTATGACGAAATATTAAATTTACGTTCAGAGATGTATAAAATATCAAATCAACATAGAAACGAAGAAGGCATAACCTTAGAATAAAATATTTTAAAAATTCAAATTATAGTTTGACAATTTTTAAAATGCGTTATATTATACTAATTAACAATTTCATATACTTATCCAGAGCGGTGGAGGGACTGGCCCTATGAAACCCGGCAACCTATTAATTTAGGTGCTAATTCCAGCAGGTATATCCTGAAAGATAAGGTATTTTATGAGTCTATCTTTTAGGTAGACTCTTTTTTTATATTAATTTACAAGGAGGTCATCATATGACAAATTCATTCCATTTTGAAACCATTCAGGTTCACGCCGGCCATTCAGTTGATAGTGCATCTCATTCACGTGCTGTGCCTATCTACCAAACTTCTTCTTTCGTGTTTGATGACACGGAGCATGCTGCTAATTTATTCGGTTTGAAAGAAGCAGGTAATATTTATTCAAGATTGACTAATCCTACAAACGCAGTCTTAGAAGAACGTGTTGCCCAGCTTGAAGGAGGCGTTGCTGCTGTGGCAGTATCTTCGGGCATGGCCGCAATTACGTATGCAATCTTAGCACTTGCATCAAGTGGAGATCATATCGTTTCATCTGCATCACTATATGGCGGGACACATACATTATTCAGTCACACTTTACCGAAATATGGTATTGAGGTTGATATCGTAGACACTTCAAATATCGACAATATTAGAAATGCTATTAAAGGTAATACTAAAGCTGTCTTTATTGAAACGATTGGTAATCCTGAAGGTAATATCGAAGACTTCGAACAACTGTCAGCCATCGCAAAGTCAGCAGATATTCCACTGATTGTAGATAACACATTTGCTTCCCCTTATTTATTCCGTCCAATTGAACACGGTGCTCATATCGTTGTGCATTCAGCCACTAAATTTATTGGTGGACATGGTAATTCTATCGGCGGAATTATAGTAGATGGTGGGAACTTTAATTGGGATAACGGCAAATTTGAAGGGCTTTCTGTACCTGATGCATCATATCATAACTTAGTATTTACAGAAGCCTTTAAAGACGCTGCATATGCTGCTAAGATTCGTACTACATTATTACGAGATACTGGCGCATCACTTTCACCATTTAATGCTTTCTTACTAATCCAAGGACTTGAAACACTTTCCTTACGCGTAGAAAGACATGTAGAAAATGCTCAGAAAGTAGCAGAGTATCTTGAATCACATCCAAAAGTTGCATGGGTGAAATATGCCGGATTATCTTCAAGCAAATACTTTAACTTAAAACAAAAGTATTTACCTAATGGTGCTGGATCTATTTTTACATGTGGTGTTACTGGAGGTTATGAAGCTGGTAAGAAGTTCATTGAATCACTAGAATTATTTTCATTGCTTGCAAATGTCGGCGATGCTAAATCACTAGTAATACACCCTGCAAGTACCACGCATGCACAATTGACTGACAGCGAGCAACTTGAAGCTGGTGTTCGACCAGAAACCATCCGTTTATCTATCGGGATTGAGCATGTTGATGATATTATAGCTGATTTAGAGAAGGGACTCTCTGCAATATAATATGACAGTACGTCTTCTCATCATCAATCTCATGCCAGATAAACAAGCAACAGAACAACACTTTAAAAGAATAACAGATGCATTAAGTTTTGATATTAAGACTGAATATCTCTATCTGACTTCACACCATTACAAAAATACGAGCATCTCCTACTTAAAGCAGCATTATAAGTGTTTGAAAGATATTAAGGATACTGATTATGACGCCATGATTATTACTGGTGCAGCGCTAGAGCATCTGGAATTTAATGAAGTTACCTATATTGATGAACTCAATAAAATTATAGAATGGTCCAAAGAACATATTAAAAAAAGGATTTTCATTTGCTGGGCAACACAGTATGCCCTCTATAAGAACTACGGTATCAAACCTATAAAAAATGAGAAAAAGTTGTCGGGAATATATCTTTATAACATTAATCCATCCCATCCCCTTTATAAAGATAGAACATACTATTATTCACCTCAGTCTAGGTACATGCAAATTAACCCCGAAATAAAAGCAATTAATGATCTGAGCTTAATATCGTATAAAGGAAATGATATCGACATAATAACGAATAAAAAACATACTGATTATTACTTTGCCGGACATTTAGAATACAATCAATATACATTAGCTAAAGAATATGAACGCGATTTAAAAATAAATAGTGATACCCCTATCCCTGAAAATTATTTTATAGATGACTCTATCACACCTTTAGAAGCAAGATGGTATAGTAGTGCTGAAGAAATCTATAAATTTATTCTAAAAAAAGAATAAACGTCAAATTCACATCATTTGTCTTTTATCATACAGATAGCCATTAGCTGTCCTTTTATATTCAGAATATTGTGATATATTAAAAACAATAACATATTTAGGAGATGGTGATATGGATATTAAAAACGTAACCGTCGTCGGAGCAGGCGTCTTAGGTAGCCAAATTGCTTTTCAAGCTGCATTCTTTGGATTTAAGGTCACGTTGTATGATATAAATGATGAGGCTGTTAAAGCAGGACGAGAGAAATTACAGAAATTAGTACCAATATATGCTGATTATTTCAATAATGAAAAACTGGCACAGGAGACCTTGAATAAAATTAAAATTACATCTGACCTAGAGGCATCTCTTAAAGATTCAGATTTAATGATTGAAGCAATTCCTGAATTATTCAATATTAAAGTAGATTTCTACAAATCTGTGGCTAATCTTGCACCAGAAAAGACTATTTTTGCAACGAATTCATCTACAATGATGCCAAGTCAATTCAGAGAATATACAGGAAGAGAAGAGAAATTCCTCGCGCTGCATTTCGCTAATGAAGTGTGGAAAAATAATACGGGTGAAGTTATGGGACATGATAGAACTCATGAACAGTATGTTCAGGATGTCCTAACTTTCGCTGCTGAAATAGGCATGATTCCAATACATGTAAAAAAAGAACAGCCTGGATACGTATTAAATTCTCTGCTTGTACCATTACTACAGGCTGCTGAACAATTATACGCTCATGGTATTGCAGATATCGAAACGATTGATCGTACTTGGATGGCAGCAACCGGCGCTCCTCTAGGACCATTTGCTATTTTAGATGTCGTAGGTTTAAATACCGCTTATAATATTGCTACTGCTTCTGCTAGTGCAAATCCAGCTATGCATGCAGTTGCTGAAATGCTAAAAAAAGACTACGTCGACAAAGGGAATTTAGGTACTTCAACTGGAGAAGGATTTTACAAATATCCTAACCCTAGTTATAGAGAAGAAAGCTTTGTTAAAAAAACTATGAAAAAAAGAGATAAGGGTGATGCGTAATCCCCTTATCTCTCTTTTTATATAAACCATCTGCAGTTATAACCATAGTTATGAAATGAATACCATATAATATGAAACTACATTTTAATTTGTTAAGATAAAGGTAAATAAAAGTTACGGAGGGGATCATATATGAAAGTATTAGTAGCAGGTGAAATTCCAGAAAAAGGCTTAGCCTTTTTAAAAGAGCATTTTGAAGTTGATTTGTTTGAAGGAGAAAAACTCATCACAAAAGAAGAGCTCATTGATCGTATTAAAGATAAAGATGCACTCGTAAGCCTATTATCTACAAATGTTGATAAAACAGTAATTGATGCAGCACCCAATCTTCAAATCATCGCTAACTACGGTGCAGGATTTAATAATATTGAATATAAGTACGCACGTGAAAAAGGCATTGATGTTACCAATACACCAAAAGCTTCAACAAATGCGACAGCCGATTTAACTATGGCTCTACTCTTAGCAAGTGCGCGTCGTGTTGTTGAAGGAGATAATTTATGCCGTACAACTGGTTTTAATGGCTGGGCACCTCTGTTCTTTCGTGGCCGAGAAGTATCCGGAAAAACATTAGGAATTATCGGGTTAGGTGAAATCGGACTAGCTGTAGCAAGACGTGCGAAAGGTTTTGACATGAACATTTTATATGCGGGTCCAAATCGCCATGAAGAACGCGAAAAAGGAATTGATGCAACATACGTTTCTTTAGAAGAACTACTTAAGCAATCTGATTTTATTACAATCAACGCTGCATACAATCCTTCTATGAAACATATGATCGATAAAGAACAGCTTGAAATGATGAAGCCTACTGCATATTTAATTAATGCTTCTCGTGGTCCCGTCGTACATGAAGCAGCTTTAGCAGATGCTTTAGAAGACAAAGTAATTGAAGGTGCCGCACTTGATGTCTTTGAATTTGAACCTGAAATTAACGACAAGCTCAAAACATTAGATAACGTTGTGATTACACCACATATTGGCAATGCAACATTTGAAGCACGTGATATGATGGCTGATATCGTAACACAAAATATCTTTAAAAAGCTTAATGACAAGACACCTGAATATATTATCAACTAACAGACCTATAATATTCGTATTACACCTTAAAAACGTGCAGTTCAGTAAAACTTTACTTACTGTACGTTCTTTAATTTTCATAATTATAAGTGGCAACACTTTCTACCAATTGTTATTATCTATTTAATAATAAATTCATCGTTCTAGTTGCATTTATCTTTTTTGTACATTATAATAATTATTAAGAAATAATTATTATAATTTGGGAGGTAACTATGGAAAATAACAACAAAAAATTACGTGGTTTATTTGGTGCACCTGTTGGAGATAGAGAAAATTCAATGACTGCAGGTCCTCGTGGTCCATTACTAATGCAAGATATCTACTTCTTGGAACAAATGGCGCACTTTGACCGTGAAGTCATTCCTGAAAGAAGAATGCATGCCAAAGGCTCCGGTGCATTCGGGACTTTTACGGTTACACATGACATTACACAATATACAAGTGCTAAGATTTTCTCAGAAATCGGTAAACAAACTGAAATGTTTGCACGTTTTTCTACTGTAGCTGGTGAACGTGGAGCAGCAGATGCTGAACGCGATATCAGAGGATTTGCCCTTAAATTTTATACAGAAGATGGAAACTGGGATTTAGTAGGTAACAATACACCTGTATTCTTCTTCCGTGACCCTAAATTATTCGCAAGTTTAAATCACGTTGTGAAGCGCGATCCAAAGACTAATATGCATAACCCTGAAAGTAACTGGGATTTCTGGACTTCACTTCCTGAAGCGTTACATCAAGTAACAATTCTAATGAGTGACCGTGGTATTCCAAATGGCTTCCGACACATGCACGGGTTTGGTTCTCATACATACAGCATGTATAATGACGCCGGTGAACGCGTATGGGTGAAATTCCACTTTAGAACTGAACAAGGCATTGAGAACTTAACTTCAGATGAAGCAGATGCTATTATTGCAAGCGATAGAGAATCAAGTCAGCGCGACTTATTCAATGCAATTGAAGAAGGTAATTTCCCAAAATGGAAAATGTATATTCAAGTCATGACAGATGAACAAGCAAAAAACCATAAAGATAATCCATTCGACTTAACAAAAGTATGGTACAAAGGTGAGTATCCATTAATTCCAGTAGGAGAATTCGAATTAAATCGTAATCCAGAAAACTATTTTGCTGAAGTGGAACAAGCTGCATTTGCACCTACTAATATTATACCTGGACTTGACTTCTCTCCTGACAAGATGTTACAAGGGCGTTTATTCTCATATGGAGATACGCAACGTTATCGTCTAGGGGTTAATCACTTCCAGATACCAGTGAACCAGCCAAAAGGCCTAACAGGAGGGGGATGCCCATTCTCTCGTGATGGACAAATGCGTGTCGATGGTAATTTAGGAGGTCATACTAACTACTATCCAAATCAGTATGGTGATCACCAAGATGATGCACGTTATAAAAAACCTGCATTAGAACTTGATGGTGCAGCTTACGAATGGAACTTCCGTGAAGATGATAATAATTATTTTGAACAGCCAGGACGTCTGTTCAACCTATTATCACCTGAAGAACAACAGCGTTTATTCGAAAATACTGCAAATGAAATGGCGCCAGTTTCAGAACATATTAAACATCGTCACATCAGACATTGTTATAAAGCAGATCCGTTATACGGACAAGGTGTTGCTCAAGCAATGGGCATTAATATTAACGATGTAGATTTAGAAGCTGAAGATAAATAATCATTAATTTAAATCCACATAATGGAGATTGTAATGAAAAGATTCATAACAATGATATTTGTAATCATAATTTTAAGTGCTGGTCTATATACGTTGTTAAACAAACATGAACTGGCTAATAAATTTGACGAGATTACTCTTTCCCTCTTGCCAGATCCAATGGCTTTAAATACTTACACGGATGGACAATGTACTGCCTATGCATTCGATAAAGTGAAAGAGAATGAAACAATGATTGAACGTGACTGGCATGACGCAAAATATTGGGCTGATGCAGCACAAAAAGATGGTTATCTCGTCAACAAAACACCTAAAGAAGGTTCCATATTACAATCTTCAAGAGGGTCATTGGGCCATGTTGCATATATTGAGCATGTATATAAAAATGGTAATTTTAAGATATCAGAAATGAATTACTCAGAGCCTTTCAAAATTACGAGTAGAATATTAACTCCACAAGATGTGACACGTTATAATATTATTCATCCTAAAGTTAATCCTAAACAAAAAGAAGCTTCCTAAATTTAGGAAGCTTCTTTTTTATGCATATTTCATTTCCAACTGATGAATCAAATGCGTAATTAAGTCATTTGTAGGTGTTTCAATACCGAGCTCATCACCATATTTAGCAATCTGTCCGTTTAAATAATCAATTTCAGTCAGACGTTTATTCGTATAATCTTGGTGCATCGACGGATGATGTAATCCCTGCGCTTCATTAGGATAAGTAGCCTCAATCTTCGCTAGCAACGTTTCAAATACAACGTTCGTACCACGTGCATTTGCCACTGCAACAAGTTCTTTTAATATTGGCGTTATCATTTCACGTGCATCTTCATATTCACCAAACTCTCCAATCGTTTTATCAAGGATTGTACATAAAGGATTCAGCACACTATTCACTGCTACTTTAGACCATATTGAGAAGAATACATCGTCACTAATCTTAGCATTTAATCCTGCGTTATCTAATACTTGCACAATCCTTTCAGTACGTTCATCAGGTTGTCCATCTGAACGTTGACATTCTATACCACCTTTCCCTTCAAGTAACAATTGACCAGGTCCTCTAAGACCTGCTGTCCACATTGTTACCGCTAAGAAAATTTGAGACTTTGGAACATACTTCGACAAGTAATCTGCATGTCCTAATCCATTCATCATTGAAAGAATTGCCGTGCTTTCAGTAATTGCACCAATGTCTTTTAATGCTTTTAACATATCATCTGCATACATTGCTTTCGTTAATAATATAATTAAATCAAATTTTTCTTTAACTTCTTCCGGTTGCATCGCTGGTATTTGAAGCGTATATGTTTCTGTTTCTGTTTGAATTTCCATACCATTTTTGTTGATTTCATCGATGTGATCTTGCCAACGATCAATCAACACCACGTCTTCACCGTTTTGCTTTAAATAAGTTCCAATTCTACCACCCATTGCACCTGCTCCGGCGATTGCGATTTTATACATATGAATTCCTCCTTAAATGTCTTCTTATTCTTCGTTCTGATACCAAAAATCCATCTATCTTTTCAATTTAAATATCTCGCTTAGAGGATTGTACTTCCCGTCTATCATATCCAGTAGCAACTTGCTGCCGAAAGATGAATACACAGTCCCATTTCCTCCGTAACCATATAGACCATAAACTTCAGCATTATCTTCTAGCTTGCCGATAAACGGTTTCCCATCTTTTGTTTCACCAAAGCGTGCTCCATATGCATAATCCATCTCTACTTCTATATTAGAAAACAACTTATTAAATGCTTTTATTAATTGTTTCCCTCTTTTGTCAATATGTCGCTTTGATGGAATTTTATCTGTAGACTCATCTAGACCGCCAATCAACACTCTATTTCCTGGGACATGTCTTATATATAGATATGGTCTGGCAGATTCCCAGATCATCACTTTATCTTTCCAGAAATTATTATGAATCGGTTTTGTTACTACAGCATAACTGGCTACAAATGCTTCTCTATGAATAAATTTTTTTGTTATCTTATTTTTAGCATAGCCAGTTGTCATTATTAGATGTTTTGCCAATACTTTTCGGTCCGCAAGTTTACATTCAATAATATCATCATATGCTTTATAAGAAGTAAGTTCACAATGCTCAATACAATGGAGATTGTAATGTGTATGTGCATATTTAACGAGTTCATTAACATATATATATGGATTAATCTCAGCATCTTCACGAGTTATCAGTGCGTTATGCTTATTTATTCCATATTCTGATTTCAACCGTTCATCTGCCACATATTCCGCCGGAAAACCATAGCGTTTCAATGCATTGTATTCATCTATAATCGTTTGTCGATGTTTTTTCTTAGATGCATAGAATAAACTATCCCTTTGTATAAAATTAACATCCGGATGCAGTAACTTTGAAATCTCTCCGATGTCTTGTAAACCTTCTTTACTCGCTTTATAAAAATGATAAGCTTCTAATACTCCAAAATCCTCAACACATTCATGCAGCAGTTTATCACTCATATATTGCATTAATCCTGTATTTGCAGCACTACTACCGCTACCTATTTCGTGTTGTTCAACAATAAGCGTGCGATATCCTGCTTTCGAGAAACGGTAAGCACAAAGTGCACCACTCATCCCTCCACCGATAATCACAACATCATATTCCGCTTCTAAACTATCATTATAATCTTCTTTCACATATGTATGGGGCCAATACAAATTTCCGTTATGCATATCGATTACCTCTTTCCATGTAGTTATGATAATATTTAGTTCATAATTTTTGATATTCCCAATTTTATAAGTCAAATGCAAAACGACAACATCGATAGTGAGTTAGCGGTTGTTAATGTTTAAAAATTTAAAAGTGAGATGATTAAACTCCGCTACGCTTTATTAGAATAATAATCTAGAAAGTATTGACTGCTCTCATCTATCTTCAGGTTTTCTTTGTATTATTAAATGTTTATTGGGTCTCACAGAGTAATACCAATTTCGACATAACAAATAGATGATAATAAGTTCTATGACATCTCCTCCATAGTACATAATCATCGCTCCTTTTTCTGCATCTATCTTCTCGACGCCAACGGGAGGATAAGGATAAAACGACTTAGATAATATCTGATGTAATGCAATAGATACGATGAGTACAATAGATCTCAACTTAAATGAATATCTATGCATCATCGGTTCGAAAGCAAGAATCACACTTGTAAAAAGATAGCCTGCTAAAAATATATGAAGATGTACCAGATAATAAACTAACATCGATTCATGCATAAGAGAAAATAATGGGGTACGATAGAGCACCCATAATCCGCCTATATTTAGTATAAGCGCAGTCACTGGATGTGATATAAAAGAAACGTATCTAGATTGCATCAAACGCGACACTTTTCTACTAAAGTTAACAGAACTCGTCTTTAATAACAGCGTAACTGGTCTGCTAAGTACAAGTAATAGTGGTGAAAGCATCCCAAGCAATAAATGACCGTACATATGATAATCAAAGCGATGGTGCATCATTGAAGCAAATGGTTCTACCATAACACTCGCTCCAAAAATAAGACCAGCTATCCATAATAAAAGTCTGTGTAATGGCCAGCTTCGATCTTTTAAGTACATATTGCTATACCAAAGCGCAAGGATTAATCCAATTACAATAAAAGTAGCACTATTATGCTGCATGTATGATGTCTCTTTTTCTTGAAAGTAAATATCCGATTAAAATCATGAGACCCCCTGTAATCAACCAGACAATGTCATATGTAATTACATTATCTACATACCTTATTTGATGCATTCTTAATACTTTATGATTAATAATTCCATCATATACTTGAAATGATCCCATACCCATTAATGCTCTACCTAGCCAATAACGCCAGTTAACCTTTACTTTTCTGCGTGCATCAGACAGTAAGAATAAACCGAATATTATAAAGAAGCCGCACATTGCATTAAGTATTCCATCTGAAATCAAGCCAACTTTATTTGTCATCTTGTCATAAAAATGATGCCACTGCAAGAACTGATGAAAAATAATCTCATCAATAAATCCAGCCAGCCCGATACCGAACATAAAACCTGACCAGCGATATGATTTTATCTGTTTATCTACCATAAAAACCCTCCTTTATATTCTTCTTTCACATACCCTCTTAAACAAGAGTTAATGAAAAAAAGATAATAAGTCAGATATTTTATTTATCTTCAATTATTAAAGAAATACGGAATTGAATGATTTCTATCTTTCATAATTTTAAAACACCTTACAGATTTCCTGTAAGATGTTTCACGTGAAATATTAAGCCTCTGTGATGGACTTCTTCCCTCTTGCTAAATAAACGATACATCCAATCACAAATCCGATTACTGCCGGCAATACCCATCCCATCCCGATCGAGGAGAGGGGCAAATAGTGATCTCCAAAGTTCACGATTCCTTTGGCGAATGCTGTATTCGCAATAAACTCAGGACTTGCTTTTAAACCATCCACAAACGCTGCAATCATCGTAAAGTACGTTGTAAATTGATAAACTGTACGTGAATGATTAAAATACTTACTGAATAACGTCAGTAAAATAAGCGTGATCGCTAATGGATATAAAAACATTAATACTGGTATAGAATATGTAATTATCTTTGTTAATCCCACATTAGCAATGACGAATGAAACGATACTCACAACTGTTGCAAACATTAAATAGTTACGTTTCGGGAATAATTCTGTAAATGTTTCTGAGAATGCTGTAATTAATCCAATTGCTGTCTTTAAACAAGCTACAATAATGATTAATGATAATAAAATAATACCGTAATCACCTAAGTAGTAATGTGCAATTTGAGCTAATGCAATCCCACCGTTTTCACTCACTTTAAACTGGCCTAAACTCATCGTTCCCATGAGGGCAAGCAATGTATAGATTAGTCCCATAAGTATAATACTGATAAATCCGGATTTCACCGTTTCTTTCGCGATATGCGCAGGGTTTGTAATCCCTAATTTCTTAATTGTCGTTACAATAATAATACCAAACGCAAGTGAAGCGAGCGCGTCTAATGTGTTGTAGCCATCGATAAAACCTTTAAGTACGGCGTTGGATTGATAGTCGGCCTGTACAGGCGCGCTTCCAATGCTTCCCATCGGTTTAATAAATGCAAGTAACATTAAAATCCCTAAAAGAAATAAAAAGACAGGATTTAAGAATTTACCGATATAATCCAATATTTTAGAAGGTTTACGTGAGAACATCCATGCAACTAAAAAGAATAATAAACTAAAAATAAATAAAAACAATTTTCCGTTTTGTTCTGTCACGTATGAAGAAAAACCAATTTCAAAGGATGTTGTGGCAAGTCTTGGCAATGCAAATAACGGTCCGATCACTAAATATAGAAGGATCGTGAATATGTATGCATATGAACGGTTAACTCGACTTGAAATATCAAATACACCATTTGTTTTAGATATACCAATGGCGATTATACCTAAGAATGGTAAACCAATCGCGGTAATGAGAAATCCTAAGTTTGTAAGCCATACATTGCTACCTGCTGTTTGACCGAAATGAATCGGGAAAATTAAATTTCCAGCCCCGAAGAACAGTCCAAACAGCATTGATCCGATAAACATATTTTCTTTAAATGTTAATTTCGTTTTAGCGTTAATAATCATACACTCCTTCATTGTGAATTTAGTTTTTAATTATATCACTTTAAAATATGTTTGAGTATATGAATTTTCTGATTAATTAAAAAAGTATATTTACTTTTTCCTTTTATATTGTATAATATTACATCTAGGTGCAATTGTATCGTTCTCCCATTTTAATTCAAGGAGTCGTTTATAAGCTTCATATACTTCATCACCATATAATTTATCATCCCCATATACGTAAATCGGCGGTAGTGGTGATGGACTAAACTTAGTTTCATACTGCACTATCTGGTTTTCTAAAACCTTCAAGTCTTCCCTAAAGTTTTGAGAACGTTTTCCACCTCTTCTTAGATGCTCTTTATCCATTGCTTCAAGCATTTTGAACGTGTCCATAATATATGGTTGTCCTTCATTATAGACATGCTTTACTATTGGATGATGCAAGTATCTGGTGTTTCCTTCAATAAGTTTCATCTCTGCGAGACACACTCTAATAATTTGATATAGTTCAAGCACTTGCTTTGATAACCGTCTATTATCTAAATATCGTGCACTTATTTCATGCTCTGGATGTACTCTAAAGATCTGCATAATAATACTCCTTAATTTTTATTTACTTTATCATACCTTATTTGTATCAAATCCATAAAAAAATCGTTTTGTGGATGATAGCCACAAAACGATAAGTCCATATATTCAGTTAAAGTAATTGCTGTAATCTTTACATGATTAACGCACATACTTTGTACTGAGCATAATTTCGATATTAATATTCTCATGTCTTTCCTTTATTCTTCTGCCACCTTGACAATTTGTTTCCCAAAGTTTTCTCCTGTAAATAGCTTTCTGAAGGCTGATGGCAGCTGATCAAATCCTTCATCAATCGTTACTTCTGATTTAACCTTACCTTCTGCTACCCATTGCGCTAATTGTTCACTCGCTTCTTTAAAGTGTTCAGCAAACTGCGCTACTACAAAGCCTTGCATAAGTGCCTGACTTTTTACTAACGTACCTTGGATTCTTGGTCCGATATCTTCTTTACTATTGTACGTTGAAATTGCACCGCATACAGGAATTCTAGCAAATTTATTTAAATATTTGAAAACCTCGTCTGACACTTCTCCACCAACATTTTCAAAATACACATCTATACCGTCTGGTACCGCAGATTTTAGCTGCTGCGTGAAATCATCTCTTTTATAATCTATTACAGCATCAAAACCTAGCACATCCTTTAAATATGAGGTCTTCTTTTCCCCACCTGCAATACCCACAACTCGTGCACCTTTAATCTTGGCAATTTGTCCCACAACTGAACCCACAGCACCTGAAGCTGCAGAAACCACTACGGTTTCACCTTCTTGTGGCTTTCCTATTTGCAATAGTCCTGTATACGCCGTCATACCAGGCATACCTAATACACTTAAGTATAAGTACAAAGGTACAGATTCAGAAGCAACTTTGGTTACTTTGTCTGCACTAATCGTATTCACTTTCTTCCAAGGTAATATCCCTGTTATATAATCTCCACTTTTATATTGTGCATGCTTTGACTGAATAATTTTTCCGACGATATGTCCATGAATCGGGGCATCGATTTCATAAGGTTGAACATAGCTCTTTGTATCATTCATTCGTCCTCTCATATAAGGATCAACTGAGATATAGATAGATTCTACTTGAACTTCACCCTCTTCAGGCGCTGTTATCTCAATCGGTTCATATCGAAATACATCAGCTTGTGGTAGTCCTTCAGGACGTTTAGCAAGTACAATTTGTTCATTATTCATTCATTATTCCCCCAAGTATTTGATGACTGCATCATCTAGATTTAATTCACCATTGATTATCTGGAACTCTCGACCTTTGAGTCTAGTATCTGTTAGTACTGAAACTAAGGCTTCTGCAACATCTTCTCTTGTAATCGACGGGTGTTTAACATCTGTAAACTGACTACTAATATCGAATAAACCTATAGCTGTATCATCGGTTAATGCACCTGGATGAACAATCGTATATTTTAATTGAGTACTTCTTAAATATTCATCAGCATAATGTTTTGCTATTGTATATGGTTTTAAATCTCCTGATGCATCGAAAGCTTCTCTACGTGAGTCATAAGTTGATACCATAATAAAATGTTTGTCTCCTGCAATTTCACTTGCCTTTATCGCTTTTACTGCACCGTCTAAGTCCACGATGATCGTCATATCAGCACCAGTATTGCCACCAGAGCCCACAGAAAATAAAATTTGGTCATATGATTTAAATAGTGCTGCTAATTCCTCTATCGATTGTTTTTCAACATCAACATATATTGCATCCATACCTTCAGACTTCAAAGCTTCTACTTGTTCTTCTTTTCTAACACCGGCAGTAAAGTCAATATTACGTTCATTCAATTTACGTACGAGATGTTTACCAACGCCACCATTTGCTCCAATGATTAAAGATTTCATTTTCATCACTCCTAAAATTTTATTATTGATTATCTAATATCGCTAATACTTTCTCTGCAACTGCATGGCCAGACTGCGGATTTTGTCCAGTAACGACGTGACCATCTACTACTGCATAAGCACTCCAGTCTGCTTCCTTTTTAAAGTTAGCACCAATATTCACAAATTCATCTTCCAATAAATAAGGCATATGCTCAATAGTTCCATTTGCAGATTCTTCACTATTTGTAAATCCAGTTACTGATTTACCTTTTACAATAAATTCTCCATCTTGCTCAATATTAAGTAAACCAACTGCACCATGACATACTGATGATAAAACCCCATTATTATTATAAATACTTAATGCAATATCATTCAACTGCTTATTATCTCTTAAATCCCATATGACACCATGCCCTCCAGCAAAATAGATTGCTTGATAATCCTCAGCTTTAATCTCTGACGGCGATAATGAATTTCCAAACTTATTCATATACTCGTGATCCGTATAGTATGCCCAGTCTTCCTCAGACATCATTTCAGTATTTAAACTTACTGGATCTAAAGGAACATATCCTCCATTAGGGCTAACAAAATCTACTTCATATCCTGCATCATAGAAATCCTTAGCAAAATGCGTCACTTCTGAAAACCATGCTCCTGTAGCTCTCTCTATAGTTTCATACTTCGCAATATTTGTTACAACAATCAATGCCTTTTTCATTGTATTTTCTCCTCTATAATGTTTATATATATACGATATCAGTTAAACCTTGGTTTAAGAGAAGGGATATGCTCATATGGAAAAATATTATATAGAACATGTTGCAGAATACTGTGATATACCTAAAAGTAAGTTACGTTACTATGAAAAGAAAGACATATTGAAATATATAGAAAGAGACAGTAATAATAAAAGATTGTATACAAAAGATGATATTGAAATGATCAAATTTATTAAGTGTTTAAGCAACTTAAATATGCCATTAAAAGATATTCAGACAAATACAAATATGCTATATGAAAATAAAATAGATGTTGAAACGATATTAAAAGCGCATCTTGAGTTTCTAAATGAGCAAAAAAACCTTATTAGCTCCCATATCAATATAATCGAAACAGAGCTACAAAAAGAAACTTCCAGATGAGCAATCATCTGGATTTCTTTGAATTATTATTTCTTACCTTGAACACTTTTACCACGCACATTTGTCACATCAATGCCGTTTTTCTTCATTACTTTAGCTGCACGTTTACTACGCATACCAGATTGACAGATTACATAGTACAGAATCTTCTCCTTTATAATCTTTAGTTCGCTCCTCTAATATGCCTTACTTTAAATAACATCTACTCTGTTTAAGAAAATAATTTACCTAATATTTATTTGATATATTAAACCAATTTCTTGATTATTTCTAATGTTCTCATTAATCTCTAATTATATTAAACAATAATATAATCAGAAGAGAATAATTTATTCAATGATTCCTTATTATGGTATAATATACCAAAAGGGGGTGTTGGACTGAATGGGGAATACTATTATTGTAATTATAATAATGATCATGTTTTTCTTATCATTTATGGATATCTATAAAATCAGACGTAATACGGATGAAATCGTTAAACAAAATAAACAATTAATTGAATTACAACGTAATAATAAAGGATAGCCAAAGCTTATATTTACTTCGGCTATCCTTTATTGAATATATTACTACAACCACTTTATCAATTTCATCAATACAAACTGTAATGGTAATCTGCCATACAATGCAGACTGAGACAGCTGCTTGTCACCAAGCGAGAGTTGCTTTCTCGCCATGTAGACATTTGCAGGAAATACTGCCAGCAAGAAGCGGTTGATCCATTTCTTCGCGCTAACACTTGGGCGTTTCAAACATAAATATATCCCCATCATCACTTCCATAATACCTGTAATATAGGTGATTTCTTTCTTTAATGGAATATACGAAGGAATAATCTTCGTGAAATTTGGTTCACGCAAAAAATGTAACACTCCTGCTGTTGTAAACAATGTGCCAAGAATCATTCTAATAATAAATTTCATACTTTCCTCCTTTATCTTATCAACATTCGTTACCACTCTACTATACTTCTTTTGAGCAAGGCAATATACAAATATACTCGGATATTATATCTCCTTCAAATAATTGCATATTATATATTTTCATTGTTAGTCTCTAGAGTAACCTTCTTTATCCTTATTTAAAATCCAGTTGCCCCCGTTTAAATAACTCGCATAACTCAACCACATAACATAAGGAACCATCAAATGTCCTGCAGTTCTGTCCATCTTATAAAATTTCGTAGCAGTAATACTCCCTGCAGCTAATAATGCATAACTTTCTAGTAATGATGCTTTTCTGAATTTTAGATTAAAATATAACATAGACCATACATAATTCAAGCCAAGCTGGGTATAATGCGCACGCTTAAGTTCACTGCTTTCAGTCTCATTTTTAGCGTTAGCCATTGCTCTTTGATACGCCACACCCATTGACGTATATAATATTGGCCAAATAATTGGAAAAGCAATTGCAGGTGGTGAAAATGGTGGTTTTCTATAATGTTTATAATCATCTTGCGCCTTAGCTGTTAGCCTTCCAACGATTAAACCTCCAGCGAGTGGTATAAGTGTTCTAGTTATTTTCTTAGTATTTATCATTTTGTTCACCTCTATAATACTTATACCCAAAATTAAGGATATAAATAATGAAACACCGAAAGAAGCATTCACCTTTCATTAATACTATATTGCAGTAAAAAAGGATATTTGATACAATGTCACTTTACAGCGTTAAAACGAAGGGGTGTAATTATGCACAAAAATAAACATTGGAATTCTTCTCTTGGATTTATCCTTGCAAGTGCAGGATCAGCAATCGGCCTTGGTGCCATTTGGAAGTTTCCTTACATAGCAGGACAATATGGTGGCGGAGCATTTTTAATTCAATTCATTTTGTTCACTTTATTAATTGGACTTCCATTACTTATCGTTGAATTTTATATTGGGCATGCCGGCAAGACTTTTTCGTTAACAATCTTTAGCAAACTATCAGGTTCAAAATTCATGAACTTAATTGGTCTTTGGGGAAATATTGCTGCTTTCATTTTATACGCATTCTACAGCGTTATCGGTGGATGGATTATTTTATTTATAGGCTACTATTTAGGGATTATTTTGAATATCTTTGAACTTCAATTAGATTATTTTGAGCAAATGATCGCCAATCCTTTATTATCTATTCTCGGTGCATTGCTATTTATAATGCTCACAGAAGTGATCGTATCTTTCGGTATTCAAAATGGTATAGAGAGAGCTTCAAAAATAATGATGCCATTATTATTTTTATTATTTTTAATTATTGTCGGACGTGCACTGATGTTAGAAGGAGCTATCGAAGGACTAAAATATTTTTTAATTCCCAGATTTGAGGATTTATCTATAGAAGGTACTCTTTATGCTATGGGTCAGTCTTTCTTTGCTTTATCACTCGGAACAACCGGTATGATTACTTATGCATCTTACACTAAAGATGATACAAACGTTATTCGGTCTGCATTATGGATTGTAATAATGAACTTACTAATTTCTATTCTTGCTGGTCTCGCAATTTTCCCAGCTGCAAGCGCATTAAATATTGAAGTAGAAGCAGGTCCTGGATTATTATTTTTAGTATTACCAAAATTGTTTGAAAAAATGACTTTCGGTTTTGGCTTCTATATGTTATTTTTAATACTCTTTTTATTTGCTGCTTTGACATCTTCTATTTCACTATTAGAACTGAATCTTTCTAACTTAATTAAAAATAATGAAAATAAGCGCAAAAAATATGCATTACTGCTGAGTTTAGCTGTATTTATCACAAGTATTTTTCCTGCTTTATCATTTGGTATTTATAAAGATTTTACGTTTGGTGCAGGAACAATATTTGATAATATGGACTTTCTAGTATCAAATATTATGATGCCGCTTGGTGTATTATTTACAACGTTATTTTGTGGATTTGTACTAAACAAACAATTATTATTCTCTATATTTATGCGTGATAATCAACACAGCAAATTATTTACCTTATGGTATACCTTAATAAAATATATTCTGCCTATTGTCATTATAATTGTGTTTGTAACACAGTTAATTTAATCTCATAGTGCTATATTCATGTGTTTTAATGACAACTAGATTGAGGAATAATAAGAAACGCTTAAAATATAAAAAAATAAACAGGCATTGTATTATTTATACAATGCCTGTTTTATATCTTAAATTTACTGTCTATGTGCAATATGCTTTAATTGCTATCATCAATATATTTCAATAAATGTTTGCCAGTTAATGATGTTTCTTCATGGACAATTTCCTTCGGCACCCCACTATAGAGTACTTTACCTCCGCCTAATCCTGCACGAGGTCCAATGTCTATAATCCAATCTGCATAAGTCATCATTGTCAAATTATGTTCTATCACAATCACCGTATTATCTTCATCAATTAAATAATCAAAGATGCGTTTTAAATTATCTATATCTGCTTCATGTAAACCTGTCGTAGGTTCATCAAAGATAAATATCTTATCTTTCACACCCTCGTTAATATATCGACTAAGTTTTACTCGCTGACTCTCCCCACCTGATAAAGTATCTAATGACTGTCCTAAGGTCATATAGTCAAGTCCTGTACGCTTTACACTCTTCAACACTTGATTAACGTTGTCTATCTGAAAGAAATCGATTGCTTCTTCTACAGAAAGCTCAAGCATGTCTGCGATAGAGTATCCTTTTACTTTTGCTTCCAATACTTCTGGTCGATAACGTTTACCATGACATACTTCACATTGTTGAACAAAGTCAGACATAAATGCAAGCTCCGTTTTTATTACGCCTTTTCCATTGCAGTTTGGACATGCACCTTCTGAGTTGTAGCTGAACATCCCTTTTTTAAGACCTGTCTCTTTGCTATAGTATCCTCTAATATCATCAAAGATATCAAGGTAGGTCAGTAGATTTGAACGATTCGTCGCATGTACAGGTTTCTGATCGATATAAACTACATCTTCTCTTTCGCGAAGTCCTGTTTGTATTAACGTACTTTTACCTGAACCTGCAACACCTGTTACAGCAGTTAACACATGTTCAGGAATATTAACCGATACATCTTTTAAGTTATTCTTCGTAATATTTTTTAGTGCTATATAATCATTTGATACCCTTACTTCCTCTTTAAAAGCATGTGGTTGTGATAGCGCCTTACCTGTTGGACTATTACTCTTAAGTAATTCATTATATTTCCCAGTAAATATAATCTCTCCTCCACGCTTACCACTTCCCGGACCTATATCAACACAATAATCCGCAATCTTAATTACATCAGGATCATGCTCAACAACAAGCACTGTATTACCTTTATCGCGAATTGAAAGCATGATTTGATTAATATTTTCTATATCTTCAGGATGTAGACCAATACTCGGTTCATCAATAATATAGACTAAATCCGTAAGCGGACTATTTAAATGACGAATCAATTTGATCCTTTGAGACTCTCCCCCTGATAAAGTTGTCGTTTCTCGACTTAATGTCAAATAACCTAAGCCAATTCGTTTTAATGCTTCTAATTGTTTGACTAAAGGTTCAATAATATACTGTGCTTTATCATCATTAATTTTATTCAAAAACTTAATCTCATCATCTACTGTTAGATCACAAAATTCAGCAATATTTAATCCATCTATTTTGCAACTTAATATCTTGTCATTCAGACGTTTACCTTCGCAATCTGGGCACACTTGTTTTGTGACGATACGATTTACGTCTTTAATAAACTTCTTCTTTTCAAATGTATCGTTGATTAGAAAAGATCTTCTAAATCGATAAATTAACCCTTCATATTTAGCCGTCTTCGGCCAGTTTGATGGAGGATTTTTTAATTTAATAGGTTCTTGATACAAAAGTGTATCCATCTCTTCTTTAGAATAGTCTTTCAATTTCTTATCATTGTCAAATAATCCCGTATTTAAATACCGTTTACCACGCCAAGTATTTGGAGCAAAAGAGGGGAATTTGATCGCATCTTCATTTAATGAACGATCGAAATGTAATAACTCATTTAAGTCAATATCTTCTACATAACCTAATCCATCACACGTTTTGCACATGCCATTCGTATTGTTAAAAGAAAAGTCCATAGAATATCCTACAAATGGCTGTCCAATACGTGACCACAATAATCTCACACCAGAATAGATATCTGAAATTGTTCCTACAGTTGATCTTGAATTCCCACCAATTCTATCTTGTCCAATGACCATTGATACAGGCAAATTCTCAATACGGTCGACAACAGGCTTATCATAATGGTTGAGTTGGTTCTGTATATAAGTACTATATGTTTCATTCAATAGTCGCTCACTCTCCGCGGCAATCGTATTAAATACTAGCGATGACTTCCCAGAACCCGAACGCCCTGTAAAGACAGTCAGCTGGTGTTTCGGTATCTCCAGTGATATATCTTTTAAATTATTCTGCTTTGCTCCAATAATCTTTATAGGTTTCATTGAATCACTCCTCACTTTTGTTAATATACCCTATTTCACTCTAACTATAAGCATGTTTAATCATTAGATGAACTATGAATAAATAGAAGGTATGACCTAATAACCATACAAACATCAGCTTTATAGTAAGATCATAGTGCATTGTTAGCGATAGGTGTGACAGTATAAAGAATAATCCAATAAATACTACAAATAAAACGATATAAGCTGCAATATACAAACCCTTATAACGAAACAATCGCGATAAACTAAAATATAATATAATACTTACGAGCAGATGTAATGTGACCTCCAGTAAAAACGGCGAGGTCGCTTGACCCGTTATAAAATCGATATTCAATAGCAATCGCTCGGTATTCGTCTTAAATAGGATATCTAGTGCCACTAATACAATGTATAATGCTAATCCTGAAACTATCCCTTTAAATAACATAGCAAAACTCCTATCATAATAGTAATCTACTTTTAATCTTTCTAGTACTTATATATAGTACATTTATACTAAAGGATTTATTGACTAAATTTTATAAGTTAAGTAACCAATCCTAAAAGAAAACAGCCATCTTTCTTATTCAAGATTTTATACCCTGAAAGTATGAAAAAATGCAAAAGACTTATAGAAATGAAGTGCACCCTTAAAGTTAAATCTTAAAATTTAACTTTAGGGGTGTTTATTTTGAATAAAAAGCATGAACTTGATTTTAAATTGAAAATTATCAAAGAATATAAAGAAAGAAAAATTGGCTATAATTCATTGAGTAGTATATATGATAGTCAATATTCATTATTAAGAACACGGGTTTATCATTTGATACCTATTGAGGGTCTAGTTTCGTGTATGACAAGAAAGAGATATTCAACAGATGAAATATAATCAATATGTTATTCTAGATTTAGAATCAAAACAAAAAGGTCGTGTCTCTGAAAATATGAAAAATAATATAGAACATATAATTCATACAAAGGGAAAGTTGGTAAAACTGCCAAGAATAAATTGAATCTTAGATTCATAACAAATCGACCATATCAAAAATACTTACTGATGTGACACAATTCAACATTAAAATGGAACTAAGCTATATCTATCCGTAATTTTCGATGTATGTTCGAAAGAATATTAGGATACCGAACAAATAATCTAAAAAGTAAGGTGTTGAAAAGATACGGAGCACAAGCAACGAAGGTTGTAGATGCCTAAAACGTAACGGATGGATCTTTGTAAGTCATTCCTATGGTCATATCAACTTTACTAACAGTACATATCAAGAAATAGTTGGTAATACTGAACGCTGGAAGAGAGAAATAGAACCTTTGATTGGAAAGTCTGATCTATTTATCTATCCATTTAGTGCACGAATGACGAAAGGCTCTGAAGCCTTCTGGTATATGACTGAGTGAAAAGGATATTAATATCTTACAACTGTTGGTGCTAATTTAAGTTAAAGTCATTTATAGATATTGATAATATCTATGATTAACAGAACCGAGCATGTTTTAAAGAATAATAATGAATAATGCACTTATGCTTTGGACCTTATATGTAAATAAATATAAGGTTATTTTATCATTTATAATATATTTGATAATATTTTGATAATTTCCATAAATGTGTAGATTTTTTTTTTACTTAATATATAATTTCTGTAGATTTAAAATTTCACTAAATGGAGGATAATAATATGAAAAAAACGACTTACAATCAAAAACTTGCTTTTGGTGTTGCTGCAACAACCGCTACTTTAATGCTTGGGCTCGGCGCACCAGCTGATGCTGCTGAAACTCAAGGACTTGACGATTCTACACAAAGTGCTTATCAAGCTGACGCTGTCGAAGCTTATCAAGCTGATCAATGGAGTGCTGCTGCTGAAAACGCTCAGGCTGATGCTTGGGAAAATGCTGCTAACGAAGCTTTAAATCCTCAAACTGATACACCTACTGCTCAAGAAGGTAAAGACGCTGAAGACGCTCAGGCTGATGCTTGGGAAAATGCTGCTAACGAAGCTTTAAATCCTCAAACTGATACACCTACTGCTCAAGAAGGTAAAGACGCTGAAGACGCTCAGGCTGATGCTTGGGAAAATGCTGCTAACGAAGCTTTAAATCCTCAAACTGATACACCTACTGCTCAAGAAGGTAAAGACGCTGAAGACGCTCAGGCTGATGCTTGGGAAAATGCTGCTAACGAAGCTTTAAATCCTCAAACTGATACACCTACTGCTCAAGAAGGTAAAGACGCTGAAGACGCTCAGGCTGATGCTTGGGAAAATGCTGCTAACGAAGCTTTAAGTCCTCAAACTGATACACCTACTGCTCAAGAAGGTAAAGACGCTGAAGATGCTCACGCTGATGCTTGGGAAAATGCTGCTAACGAAGCTTTAAGTCCTCAAACTGATACACCTACTGCTCAAGAAGGTAAAGACGCTGAAGATGCTCACGCTGATGCTTGGGAAAATGCTGCTAATGAAGCTTTAAGTCCTCAAACTGATACACCTACTGCTCAAGAAGGTAAAGACGCTGAAGATGCTCACGCTGATGCTTGGGAAAATGCTGCTAATGAAGCTTTAAATTCTCAAACTGAAGGCACTCAAACTGAAGGCACTCAAACTGAAGCTGTTCAAACTGAAACCGTTCAAACTGAAGCCGTTCAAACTGAAGCTGTTCAAACTGAAGCCGTTCAAACTGAAGCTGTTCAAACTGAAGCCGTTCAAACTGAAGCTGTTCAAACTGAAGCCGTTCAAACTGAAGCTGTTCAAACTGAAGCTGCTCAAACTGAAGCTGCTCAAACTGAAGCTGCTCAAACTGAAGCTGCTCAAACTGAAGCTGCTCAAACTGAAGCTGCTCAAACTGAAGCTGCTCAAACTGAAGCTGCTCAAACTACAAATGTTAAAACCTTACCTGATACAGGAGAATCAAATAACGCTACTTTATTCGGTGGACTTTTCTCTGCTATCGGATTAAGCTTATTAGCATTCTCAAGACGTTTTAAATAATAGACATTGCTAAACATATTTAAAGAGAATGAAGATGAATAATTTCATCTTCATTCTCTTTTTAATTATTATTGAATTAATGTTAGTTTGATTATATTTTTCTGCAATAAATAAATCTATTCGTACTTTATCTACTATTTAATTGTGCTATAAAATAAATTTTGAATATGAGTTCAATAAATTGATATATTTCACTCTTTTTGAAAACCTAGCTTCAGTTTTTTTAGTTTTATATTACGATCTTTCCATCTTACTTCTTTTCTTATATAGATTGCTACAATTGATTTCAAAAATACATATACGATATATACCTAATGCCTATCCAGTTATACTATAATTCCGAGAAATCTTTAAACGACGCAGCACTATGTTATCTTATTATGATTATCACCTTTAATCACCTGCAAAAACTCATCTCCCCAATTACAAATCGAAAAAACTACTCCATCAAGTTTCAACCCTATTTCTGTCAATTTGTAATCTACCTTAGGAGGCACTACTGGGTACACTGTTCTTTCAATGATTTTGTCTTGTTCCAGCTCGCGAAGTTGTCTGATTAACATACGCTGATTGATATCAGGAAGTTTATTTTGTAACTCACTTAATCTTAATCTGTCCTCATGCAAAAGATGATAGATGATTGCAATTTTCCATCTACCTCCAATTACAGATAACGCCAAATCTTTCGATGTATAAAATTCTTTATTATTATATTCAATTAACAATTTAAACCCTCCATTTATTTATAGTGACTAAAATGTCAGTATTGTTTTTTTGTTTAAATAATACCATAATGGGTACATAAAAGATAGAGAGGGGAAATTATTATGAAATTACAATTAGCAATCGATTTATTAGATCAAGTAGAGGCAGCGAAGCTAGCACAAGAAGTAGAAGAATATATTGATATCGTAGAAATTGGAACACCTATTGTTATAAACGAAGGGCTATCTGCCGTTGAACATATGAGTAAATCAGTTAATAACACACAAGTATTAGCAGACTTAAAAATTATGGATGCTGCTGGATATGAAGTAAGCCAAGCGATAAAGTTTGGTGCTGATATCGTAACAATCTTAGGAGTGGCTGAAGATGCTTCAATCAAAAGCGCTATTGAAGAAGCACACAAACACGGTAAAGAACTATTAGTTGATATGATCGCAGTTCAAAATTTAGAACAGCGCGCAGCTGAATTAGATAAAATGGGTGCTGATTATATCGCAGTTCACACTGGATATGATTTACAAGCTGAAGGTGTATCACCTTTAGAAAGTTTACGTACTGTGAAATCAGTGATTTCAAATTCTAAAGTAGCTGTAGCTGGAGGTATTAAACCTGATACAATCGAAACAGTAGCAGCCGAAAAACCTGACCTAATTATCGTAGGTGGCGGTATCGCAAATGCTGATGATCCAAAAGCTGCTGCTAAAAAATGTCGTGAAATCGTTGATGCACATGCATAATCACTTTGAATTAATTTTAAATGAAATAAAGCAGACATTGTCAAATGTTGATGTAGCAGAATCAGAGAAATTTTCAAAAGATCTTATGGATGCATCATCAATATTTGTAGCTGGTAAAGGCCGTTCAGGTCTTGTCATTAAGAGCTTTGCCATGAGATTAAATCAATTAGGCAAAAAAGCTTATGTCGTGGGTGAAACAACTACACCATCAATCCAGAAAAATGATGTCTTTGTTATAGCATCAGGTTCAGGATCTACAGCTCATTTAAAATTGCTCGCACAAACAGCGAAAGATAATGAAGCATATGTATTATTATTATCAACAAAAGACGAATCACCAATTGCTGATATTGCAGACTTAACCATCGTATTACCTGCTGGTACAAAATACGATGCAGAAGGTTCAAAACAACCTTTAGGGAGTCTCTTTGAGCAAAGCAGTCAAATCTATTTAGACAGTATCGTGTTAACGATTCAAGAATCCCTAAATGTTGATGAAGAAACAATGCAGAATAATCATGCAAACTTAGAGTAATAATAATTTGAAATAATATTAAAACATCTCTCTATAATTATAGAGAGGCGTTTTATTGTTAAGAAAAATCACATCATTTATGATAACTTTAAGGATTTCATTCTCACTTACTTTTTATGGTATAACAATGCACCAATACACATAAAGTATGCATTGCTATATGGTAGAAAATCATTATTTGTAAAAGTAATCTCTTCATCGCTAATAACTGTATATCCTTTGCAATTTTCAGTGTTATTTATACAGAAATTATAGAAGTCTTCCAAGTTTATCTTTAATAAATAGTCTACTTCTGTGTCGTGGTGAATACTATTTACATCCTCTTCTGACACCTCTAGAGTATATATATTAATAAATTCTCTATCGATTATATTATCTGAAGTCATCTCCTCAGGAAGTGTACATAAAAAACTTAAACTTTCAAAACCTACTTGAATACCCATCTCCTCTTCGATTTCACGCGTACCATTATCAACTGTTTCATCATTCAATAGGTGTCCTCCAACCGTTACATCAATCATACCTTTATAATCTTTCACATTAGAACTTCTTTTTTGAAGAAATATATTATCACCTTGTATAAATATACATTGAAACGTTTCATGCCACTCGCCTTGTTGATGTACTTTCTGTCTACTATCAACACCTTTTAATTTTCTATTTTTATAATAAACATTTAATAACTCACTCATTAATATCCACCCTTACCCCGAACTGATATAATTCATCAATTATTTTATTACTAAATAAATTAATGTACTTTAATCTATTAGATTATAATAATAATCATTTCTCAAATTTCGAGAAGTGACTTTCTTCATTTATATTTTTATCTGCTCATTGATAGTCGCATTTTCAATAACCTCTATTGTATTTGTATATTCAACTTTTTCTATAATACAACCTTTACCAATGATAATATTCTTTCCTCTTACTACATCACATAGCACGTTTTCTAGACGAATTTCATCACCCTCGATTAAATCACAAGTCAACTTTCCACTTTTATTTTCTATAAACAATGATGCAAATAAACCTTTATTCTCAGTCGCCTTTCCATCTAGTATAGTAATTTCTTTTCCACCAATTTCTTGTGCTGAACAATTATTCCCAAGCGTAATATTAATCGTTTCGGCATTTATCAAACCATCACTTTCAATTTTTCCACTACATTCAAAATGATCAACTTCGATATCACCTTCAACTGTTAAATAACCAGATACTTTTAATCTTTCACCCGTAATATTTCCTTCAACATCTAACATACCAGATACATGGACGTCATTACCTTCTATACTTCCCTCAATATTTGTCTTGCCACTTGTTTTCATAGTATCAGCTTTTAAGGAACCTTTGATGCTAGTCATTCCTGATACTTTGAAATCTCTAACTGAAATATCACCCTCAGCATCCATTTTTCCACTTATTTTAATCAAGTCAGCTTTAATATCTCCAGTTACTGAACCTATACCCGTAACTTTAATTTCATCATATTCTCCCGCAGCTATAGTTGTCATCGCATTAATATTTAGATTCGTTGTCATCATGACTACCTCTTTTCAATTTTTGTTGTATAGCTAATTGAATTTCTGTATCATCTAATTCGTAAATAATCTTTGCGTTTTCACTTATTTTTAATATCTCTTTTGCGCAAATAAGCATGAACACACCCATAGCTCGCACAAAATAATAATTTACATCTTTCATCTCGTTTTGGTGATATATTACTGCACTTTCTAGTACTTCTTCTTTTGAAAAATACCCTGAATTTAAAGCAAGCTCTATAAACATCAATGTCATACCTTCATTATGTGAAACACTATTACGCTTCGTAAAAATGGAGTCTGCAATTTCCCAATAATGTTCTTCAAACAAACTACTATCATAGTCTCTTTGTTCAATTACCTCACAATCTTCTTTAAAAATTTGATACAAATCATCTAAAGCATGATCATCTTTTAAAGTTTTTATCATTTCTATGCGCTCAATCATCTTATTTCTAGGAAAAAATGCTTCTTGGCCTGTATAAGTAGACTTTCTTACAAACCAATCTTCAGGAATCAGCTTCTTTCGTTTCCAGCGATACAACTGCCCGTAGCTAATATCACATACTTTCAGCAACTCTTTTTTAGATATTAAATCCTCCATATCATCACCTCGAAAATATCGTAACATAACATTGTTACACTGTTAACTAATTTAAATAACATTAATAATATTTTCTTTTGAATAATACTGACTAATTATAAAAAAAGACATATCAAATCGACATGTCTTTACCTCAGTGATTAGGCACAGTTCTAAATAAACCTCATTACTTGTGATACGATTCATTCCTAATTATTCTAAACCCTCGATACACTTGCTCCAGCAGTATCACTTTCATCATCTGATGCGGAAATGTCATCTTACTAAATGATAGGGCGTAGTTAGAGCGATTCATAACACTTTGATGCAGACCGTTTGATCCTCCAATGATAAAGGTTAAGTGACTTTTACCGGTGTTCATCTTTTGCTCCATCTCTTTTGATAACTGCACAGAGTCGAGCTGCTTGCCAAGAATTTCTAACGTATATACAAAGCTGTCCTCCTTCACCTTGCTCAATATTCTTTCCGCTTCTTTCTTCTTCGCAATCTCGATATCTTTCTCACTCATATTATCCGAGTCTTTCTCGTCAGCTACCTCAACGAGTTCCAATTTAGTATATGCACCAAGTCTTTTTACATATTCATCTACAGCCATCTTCCAGTACTTCTCTTTCAACTTACCCACAGTTATTATTGTTATTTTCATGTTTATTCATTCCTTTTATAAAAGTTATCCTACTTATCCACAAGTTAATCACATATTCACATTTCACAATCCTATTATAATCACATTTTAAAGGTTATTCATATAATTTTTGTAAAATTACAATGCATAAAAATAAAAAAGATGCCCGTTTTACCGAACATCTTTTCTTTTTTGTGTATAACTTATTATTTATGCACAAAGTTATCCATAGTTATGCACATATTTTGTGAATTTTCTATACTTATACACATGTGAATACTTAAATCTCATAAATTGGTGTTGCCACGGCTTTATCTGTATCACAGATCACCACTTCATTCTCAGTATCAATATCGTGTGCATTTAATATTTGTTGTACGCTCATACGTGCAATATCTTTCATATTATTATCTTGAGAGAGATGTGAAAGATATATACGCTTTGTACTACCAGTAATCACATCACGCATTGCATACGCAGCATCTTCGTTGGAAACATGTCCCATATCACTTAATATACGCTGTTTCGTTTTCCATGGGTAACGGCCCATACGCAGCATATCTACATCATGATTGCTTTCAAACACATAACAATCACTTCCGTGAATCATACCTTTCATACGGTCAGATACGTATCCCGTATCCGTAATAACTGTAAGTTTCTTATAATTATTATTGAAGATATAAAATTGCGGATCTACCGCATCGTGTGACACACCGAACGACTCAATATCCATGCCTGCGATTGATTTTGTTTCATATGGATTAAAGATAAACTTCTGATCACTCGGTATTTTCTTATCTGCATGTTCAATTCTTTCCCATGTCTTCTCATTCGCGTATATTGGTAATTGATATTTACGTGCCAATACGCCGAGTCCTTTAATATGGTCGATGTGTTCGTGTGTTACAAGTATCCCGTTTAAGTTTTCTACTTTACGATCAATCTGATCGAATAATCCTTCTATCTTCTTACCTGTTAGTCCTGCATCTACTAAAAGTGATCCCTTTTCACTTTCTACGTAAACTGCATTTCCTGTACTTCCACTTGCTAATACTGACATATTAATCATTCTATCACTCACTTAAATTACAATATTGGTTGTTCTGGATTCACCGCGTCTACATAGTACGTTTCAATAGACGAATCCACCTTACGAACTGCGACTTGCCAGGTCGGCTTTAATACTTGTCCTCTTACTTCACGCACAATGGAATAATATCCTAAACGTACGCTCATAACTTCATCGCCGCGTTCTAATTTTGTTTGATAATAAAGTACCTCTAATGCTTCTATCGCTGGGATTACTTTTTTCTTTTCATTATTTTTTCCTAATCCTTCTTGGATGTCTTTCAAATATGTTTGTTCAAATGATGTTACTTCATTCTTTTCGTTATATGAAAACTTTATCTGTGCTTTATCATTATTTAATATTGGATATTCTCCATACATCTGATCGAAATATAACTTTTTATTAGCACGATCAATACCGCTTAAAGTATATTCTTTTCCTTTATCAATCTCAGTAAGTAAATAATTTTTAATACCTTTTATAATATCATCTTCTTGAATTGCTGTTAATTTAATTGCCGGTTTAATTTCTACTTTTGTCACTGTGCTCAGTTCTTCACTTTTTTTTTCTAAATCAGAAGAGCTTTGTGTGAACCCAGCACTTTTACCTGATACGATATTCATCTTTACATTCTCTGCAGAAGGAAGCTTCGTTAATTTAATACCTTCTTTTTTAAAATCTAATTTTTCACTGCTCGTATCCTCTACAATATTCGCACGTTGTACTTTCTCATAGTATATATAGCCTAATGTTATATTAATGATGAGAAATACAAATATAAACAATGACGTTGTGTGCTTCCAATCCATTATACGAGCCTCCCATCTTGATACAATCTCCACTCATTATTGTATTTCACATACCACTCCGGCTCGAAAGATAATGTAGATTGAATTGTATCCTGATCTGAATAGACCATGTTAAAGCCGACCATCATATTACTGACTTGATCAAAATGATATTCCTGATTTGATGCGAGTTTATAACGGACCTCTTCAGCCGAAGGAAGTTTAGCAATATCTTTTGTTGAAGGGACTGCTACGCTTGTTGAATATAAACCACGTTTATATTCATAAACATCTTTATCTCCCCATACAATATCAATTTCACTAAGATGATTTTCATGAAATACTGGATATCCTTTAAAGAACATTTGATAGCTGATTGCATTATCAGATGATTTTATATCAAAATAACGATAATCATCAGTAAATCCGCCATGTTCACTAATAAAATTGAAACTGCTGATTAAGTGTTCAAGCGGTCGAGGTTTAGCATGATTGACTTCTGATAAATTATTGAATTTATACGTTGATTTATTTTTTACTTTCACAATACCTGTATTAGAGTTGTATGTTTTTGAGTCATTTTTATCTTTACGTTCGATAATACTATTTTTATCACCAAGCACTGCTTTATTAATATCATCTACACTAATTATATCTGCAAGGTAACTATATCTCTTAGTCTCTGAAGGATGTTCCGGCACATAGATACTTGTCTTTTCGTCTGTCGATTGTTCATTTGTTATTATTCCTGTATAGGATTCCATCGATTTTTCACTATGTTTAACGAATTCATTAAAATTATTGCTCGAAGCATCCATTTCAATTGCCACCATTGTCTGATGATCAGTAATGACATATAGGACTAAATTATCTTTTGAATAACTGTCCACAATGAGGCGATTAAATGTTTCATCGACATCACCTTTAAAAGTACTATCTAAAATATCCGATAAATACATAGACAATGGAAAGTCGCTTGCAAAATCTAATATTAGAAATCGTTCTTTCATTCCTTTAGGCATATAATTAATATTGAGTTGCTTTGTACTTATGGCAGTTATTTTCTTATTAGATAGACTATTAATATATTCCAGCAATATATCTTTGTTTGTCGTACCATAAATATTATTATTCGCATAACTTACCGCTTGATATGGCAAAAAAGCACTGTGAATATTATCTAAATTTTTAGGACTTAACGCCGTTGAACTTTTAGTAATGGAATTTTCTACATTCACAAGATTAGGTTTGAAGTTCCATATTTTATATGTCAATATAACGCTCATCAAAACAAGGATGAAAAGTGTTAGCCCTTTAAATATACTTTTATACATCCCATTCACCGTCATCTAGCACTTCACAAGGTAACGTTATATACACCGAAGTGCCGTACCCTTCCTTACTATTAGCCCAGATTCTCCCATTATGGGCTTCGATAATTTCCTTACTAATTGCGAGACCTAATCCAGTGCCGCCCATTTTACGTGTTCGTGCTTTATCTACACGGAAGAAACGATCAAAGATTTTATCTACTTTATTCAAAGGAATACCGATACCATTATCTTTAATTTGTATTGTCATACGATTGAATAACGTATTTTGTTTCACGTGGAATTCAACTTTCTTTCTTCCTTTAGAGTACTTCAATGCATTCGTAATTACATTATCAAATACTTGCGTCATCTTATCTGGATCTATTTCAACAAATATACCATTTTTAGGGATATCACGTATGAATGTCGCATTCTTTCCTTCTGACATCTCAAAGCGATCGATAATTTTGTGAATAAACATATTAAAATCAATCAACTCTTTATTTAAATTATCATCTGTATTATCCATCTTAGATAATTGGAGCAGATCATTAACTAATCGAATCATACGATCCGTTTCTTCTCTCGTCACACTTAAGAATTGCGGTGCTAAATTCTCATCTTTCCAGGCGCCCTCTTCCAATGCTTCAATATAACTACGCATACTTGTTAGTGGTGTACGTAATTCATGTGAAACATTCGCAACGAACTCACGTCGTTCATTCTCAACGTGATGTTGTTCGGTAACATCATGCAGCACTGCGATATAACCCGTAATAAACCCTGTATCTTGAATAATGGTACTAAACGATGCTCTTACAATAAGCCTTTCTTTTTCATTAATATCGATGATAATACCACCTGCAATATCCTGCAGTTCATCCAATGAATAATGCGCTTCGATTGCAAGGATGTCTAGAACATGACGTCCTTCTACATCATCTTTATTCATATCAAGCATCTTTAGTGCCATTTCATTAACAATACGTACACGACCACGTCTATCTGTCGCAATAACCCCATCTGACATGTGCGTGATTACTGAATCAAGTCTACGCTTTTCACTCTCTGTATTCGCCTGCGCTTCTTGCACACGCTTAGATAAGTTATTAAAAGTTAGTGCGAGCTCACCAATTTCATCGTTACCGTATACTTTAACACGATTTGTGTAGTTCCCCTTAGACATCTCTAGCGCTTGATTACGCATATCTGCAATAGGTTTAGTAATAGTTTTTGCGATAAAGAACCCAAGAATAATTGTAATTAACAATGACAGACCTGTACCGATAATAAAGATGCTATTGATTTTCATCAACTGCGCATACACCGGCTCAATAGATTCTTCAATATGAATAACACCAAGGATTTTATTGTCATCTTTAATTGGAAAATTCTTTACCCAGACCCTCACCTTACCGTTAGGATCATCACGCAGCTTAATACGATCATTCGTTTTCCCAAGTGATAAAGAATTTTGTATCTGTTTATCATTGATCTTCTGGTTAATATTTTCTTTAGTTGTATCGTTACTTGTCGCAAGGATAACTTCGGAATCATTAATAAAACGAATGGTATCTATCTCTGTTCTTAATGCATATTCATCTACAACTTTCTGGACTTCTTTTTGTATTTTATTTGGTGAAGATTTATTTTCGTTATATACAGTCCTAATATCATAGTTGATAGACTTTATTTGCTGATTAATATTTGTTTTAAAATTCTTTGTAAGCTCTTTTTCGAGATTATTTGTAAAATAAAGTCCGATAATTTGCATCCCAATAATAATTAATAAGACGTAAATAACAACGAGCTTTATATGTAACGACTGAAGTTTTTTAAAAATCGCTTTCATTCTATTACTCCTGCGTCTGCAAGAAATATCCTACACCACGGCGTGTCACAATATATTCTGGATGACTTGCATCATCTTCAATCTTTTCTCTTAGACGTCTAATTGTAACATCTACAGTTCTTACATCACCAAAATAATCATAGCCCCATACTGTCTGCAGTAAATGTTCACGTGTCATGACCTGCCCGATATGCTTTGCTAAATAATGAAAAAGTTCAAATTCACGGTGTGTCAGTTCGATATCTATACCACGTTTCTTTATTGAATAAGCTTCAGGGTAGACTACAATATCTTTAATGACAATATTTGTGGATTCTTCCTTCTCTTCAGATTGTGTTTGTGAGTAATGACGACGTAAATTGGCTTTAACCCGCGCAATCAGTTCACGTGTAGAGAATGGCTTTGTCACATAATCATCAGCACCAAGTTCCAGGCCTAACACTTTATCAATCTCAGAATCTTTAGCTGTCAGCATAATAATCGGCATATCGTATTTCTTACGCACTTCACGACAGACTTCCATACCATCACGACCTGGAAGCATAATATCTAGCAATACGATATCTGGTTGAATATCATAGATTAGTTCCACTGCATCATCGCCATCATAAGCGACATGAACTTCATAACCCTCTTTTTTTAAGTTAAATTCTAATATATCTGCAATCGGTTTTTCATCATCTACAACTACGATTTTTCTCGACATACATTTCCCTCATCTCATAAAAATTTTTATAAGTATCTATCTTATAATTTACCACTGTTCAACATCTTTTTCTATACTGCTGACAAGTACAAAAAAAGAAGATACGTAAACGTATCTTCTTTTGAGCGGTCCCGACGGGAATCGAACCCGCGATCTCCTGCGTGACAGGCAGGCATGTTAACCGCTACACCACGGGACCATGTATAAATATGTAATTGAAAAATAGTGACCCCTACGGGATTCGAACCCGTGTTACCGCCGTGAAAGGGCGGTGTCTTAACCGCTTGACCAAGGGGCCGAATTTTTTTAACACAAGATTGATTATAGCATGATAAATTTATAAATATCAAGCATATTTTTAAATAAATTTTGATTTTTTCTGTATAATTATTTATATATATTAGATTGGAGTGCACAACATGGATATAACTTCCGCAAAACCTATTAAAACCCATAAAAAACTTCCGTTAAAAGAAAAATTAAAACGGTTTATGATCATTACAATTGGCGCGATTCTAATGGCCATTGCACTTGAATTATTTCTCGTACCTAATAATCTATTAGATGGTGGTATTGTTGGTATATCGATCATGATAAGCCATTTCTTAAAATTGCCTATTGGACTCTTTATTTTCTTATTAAACATCCCTTTTTTCTACCTTGGTTATAAACAGATTGGTAAAACATTCGCACTCTCTACGCTCTATGGTATCGGTATACTATCCATCGGTACAGCACTATTACATCCAGTACCCGCATTTGCAGATGAAAAGTTTTTGGTCACTATCTTTGGTGGTGTCATTCTTGGACTCGGTGTTGGACTTGTTATCCGTTACGGAGGCTCTCTTGATGGTACAGAGATTCTTGCGATACTTATCAACAATAAGACTCCCTTTTCAGTAGGTGAAATTGTTATGGTCATTAACTTCTTTATCTACACCGCTGCAGGCTTTGTATTTACTTGGGAATCTGCCATGTATTCTGTTATTGCTTACTTTATCGCATCTAAAACCATCGATATTGTACAGCAAGGTCTCGACGAATCGAAATCTGTATGGATCATCAGCGATCAATACGAAGAAATTGGAGATGCTATTAATGATCGTCTCGGTCGTGGTGTTACTTATTTGAAAGGGGAAGGAGCATACACTGGTGATGACAAGAAAGTCATCTTCTGTGTCATTACGCGATTAGAAGAATTTAAACTTAAAGATATCGTCAATCATTATGATGACAGCGCCTTTGTTGCCATTGGGAACGTCTCTGAAGTTAAAGGCGGCAGATTTAAAAAGAAAGATATACATTAAAACAATTTTAAAAGCCATAAAACATTAAATGTTTTATGGCTTTTAATTTAAAGCTAATCGCTCAGGTGATAGCCTCTTATTGAAATGGCATCAGCTTCGCAGCTTCTTCAACAAAATCCAAAAGGTGCCGAAACAAAAAGCGCTTCTTTGGCACCTTTACGGGATTTTGCTCGAAGCTAATCGCTCAGGTGATAGCCTCTTATTTTTTCCATAAGTTTTCAAGTAAGTTCGTTTGATTTCTATCTGGTCCAACTGAGAAGATAGAAATCTTAACGTTACATAACTCAGAGATACGTTCTAAGTAACGACGTGCGTTATCAGGTAGCTCGTTCAATGATTTACATGAAGTCACGTCTTCAGTCCATCCTGGTAATTCTTCGAAAATCGGCTTACAACGATTTAATTCGTTTAAATTCGCTGGGTATTCTGTAATTTCCTTACCATCCAATTCATATGCTGTACAGATCTTAACAGTTTCTAAACCTGTTAATACATCAATTGAGTTAATTGATAAGTCCGTAATACCACTTGCACGGCGAGAATGGCGTAATACAACAGAGTCAAACCAACCTACACGACGTGGACGTCCAGTAGTCGTTCCGTATTCACGACCCACTTCACGAATATGATGACCATCTTCATCAAATAATTCAGTTGGGAATGGTCCATCCCCTACACGTGATGTGTAAGCTTTACATACACCGACAACTTTATCTATAAACGTTGGGCCTACACCTGTACCAACTGTTACGTTCCCTGCAATCGGGTTACTTGAAGTAACGAATGGGTATGTCCCGTGATCGATATCAAGCATCACTCCTTGAGCACCTTCAAATAACACTTTTTCCTCTGACATAAATGCATCGTCTAATACTTTTGCAGTATCTACTGTATATTCTTTTAGGCGTTGCCCAGCTGCATAATACTCATCAAAGATTTCTTCAAATTTAAATCCTTCAGCATTGAATAATTTTTCAAACATTTCGTTTTTCATTGCTAAGTTTTCTTTTAACTTTGTTTCGAACGTTTCTTTATCAAGTAAATCCGCCATACGAATACCGATACGTTGTACTTTATCTACATAAGATGGTCCGATTCCTTTTTTCGTTGTACCAATCTTATTATCACCGCGTTTTTCTTCTTCTAATTCATCTTGTTTTAAATGATACGGTAAAATAACTTGTGCACGGTTTGAAATACGTAAGTTATCAGTTTTTACACCACGTTCATTCAGTGCATCTAATTCTTTTAATAATGCAACAGGATCTACTACTACACCATTTCCAATAACAGATAGTTTATCTGAATAGAAAATACCTGATGGTACTAAATGCAATTTGTATGTTTCTCCACCAAATTTAATTGTATGCCCTGCGTTATTACCACCTGAAAAACGCGCAATAACGTTTGCTTCTTCTGCTAAAAAGTCCGTGATTTTACCTTTACCTTCGTCTCCCCATTGAGTCCCAACAACTACGATTGATGACATGAGTGCACCTCCAAATTTTGTTCACTAACCTTAAACATTTTAACAATGAAATCGGGAAAAATCAACTAAAAAACGAACATTAATAAATATTCACTTATTTCACTAAAAGACATAGAAATAGAGATTATGAACATCTGACTTTTAAAAAAACATTGATATTTCAGCATTTTATTAAATAACAATTTAATAATTTATCATTTATTATTTTATTTTTTCACAAACTATCTTGTAGTTTCCTAGTCATATATAATATAAAAACCGTACAATTAATTAATAACAAAAATTAATGTACGGTTTTTATTCATTTTATACACTTTACTCATTAATATACATCTGAATGTGCATAATCAATATCTGTAAATTTGTTATATTGCTTTAAGAAATGAAGTTTAACTGTTCCTGTCGGACCATTACGTTGCTTCGCAATAATAATTTCTATTTCCCCGTTTTCCTCTTGAGCCCCTGCATCTACTTCTTCTTCACCATCTTCACCATTACCACGATTGTAATAATCATCTCGATATAAGAATGCAACGATATCTGCATCTTGCTCAATCGAACCTGATTCACGAATATCACTCATCATTGGACGTTTATCCTGTCTTTGTTCCACGCCACGAGATAACTGTGATAACGCAATTACAGGACATTCTAGTTCTCTAGCTAAAGCTTTCAGCATACGCGAGATTTCTGATACTTCTTGTTGTCTGTTGTCACTGGAACGACTTCCTGAACCTTGAATAAGTTGAAGATAATCAATCAGTATCATATCTAATCCATGTTCTTGTTTTAGTCTTCTACACTTAGAACGGATATCTGTAATACGGATACCTGGTGTATCATCTATATATATATTTGTCTTAGATAGCTTACCCACTGCTACTGTGAAACGATTCCAGTCTTCTCCATCCATTGTTCCTGTACGTAATCTATTAGAATCTACGTTCCCTGTACTACAAATCATACGTGTTGCTAACTGATCAGCACCCATCTCAAGACTAAATATCCCCACACTATAAGGCGTCTCATCGCCTCGATCATGCGTTGCTACTTGTGTTGCAATATTTAAGGCGAAAGCGGTCTTACCTACCGAAGGACGTGCTGCAATAATGATTAGATCATTTCTGTTGAACCCAGCCGTCATTTGATCAAGATCTCTATATCCAGTAGGGATACCTGGGGTCTGCCCTTGGTTCTTATCAAGTTCTTCAGCATTATTAAAGACTTGCGTCAATACATCTTTGATTTCCTGAAAACCTTCTGTTCCTCTAGAAGTAGACACTTCCATAATGCGCTTTTCGGCATCAGAAAGTAACGTTTCGAGATCTAGTGTCTCATTATAACCATCCGCCATAATAGTGTCTGCCGTATGAATTAATCGTCGCTTTACAGCATCTTTATAGACGATATCCGCGTAAAAATCTACATTACGGGCACTCGGTACAATTGCAGCTAAATCTACAAGATACATTTCTCCACCAGCCGCTTCTAATGTCCCGTCTGATGTCATCTGATCTGCTACAGTTACAATATCTACTATTTCATTTTTCTCAGACAATGTCATCATCGCTTCAAATATATGTTGATGCGACTGTCTGTAAAAATGCCCAGGAACGAGTACTTCTAGAACGGAAGATAATACTTCATTATCGATAAAGATAGCGCCTAAAACTGACTGTTCCGCAACTAAATTAAACGGGAGTTTCTTACCTTCAAGATAATCTGCCATATTATCCTCCTTATCTATTACGCTTCAGTTACATGCACTTTTAATGTGCCGCTTACCTTGTTATGAAGTTTAACAGGCACATTTGTATAGCCTAAACTTCTGATACCATCATGTAAATCCATTTTACGTTTATCAATTTTAATACCATGTTGTTTATTTAATGCATCAGCAACTTGTTTAGAGCTGACTGAACCAAATAAACGACCACCTTCACCTGACTTTGCAGTCACTTTAACTTCTAATGCTTCTAATTTTTCTTTTAATGCTTGTGCATCTTCAAGTTCTTGCTGCTTATCTGCCTCTACTCTTTTCTTCTGCGCTTCTAGCTGTTTTAAATTACCTGGTGTTGCTTCAACAGCTAATTTATTCTTTAATAAGAAATTATTCGCATATCCTACAGGTACTTCTTTAATTTCACCTTTTTTACCTTTTCCTCTAACGTCTTGTGTAAATATAACTTTCATTTTATTCCTCTCCTTCATCATGAATAATATTTCTAAGCTGACTGATAACTTCTTCAACAGTCATGTCTTCAATTTGGGTTGCTGCATTAGATAAATGGCCACCACCACCCATCTTTTCCATTACAAGCTGTACGTTGATTTCACCTAATGAACGCGCTGATATTCCGACAACATTATCTTTACGTTTGGCTACTACGAATGAAGCTTCAACACCTTCAATGTTAAGTAGCTGATCTGCTGCTTGTGCAACAATAACAGGATGAATCACTTCATCACTAGGACCATGCGCAATCGCAATACCGTTATCTTCAAGAACCACTGTCTGAATAATTTCTGAGCGCTTAATGTAAGTCTCCATATCATCCTTTAGGAAATGCTGACATAATATCGTATCTGCACCATGATTTCTTAAGAAACTTGCTGCATCAAATGTTCTGGAACCTGTGCGTAATGTGAAGTTGCGTGTATCGACAATAATACCTGCAAGCATTACAGTCGCTTCCAGTCGCGTTAATTTATAATCGGTCGGTTGATATTCTAGTAACTCTGTCACCAGTTCAGCTGTCGAACTAGCATATTGTTCCATATAAACAAGTAATGGGTTTGATACAAATTCTTCTCCTCGTCTATGATGGTCAATAACAACCTTTCTGGAAGCTTTGTTTAATATATTTTCATCTATAACCATCTCTGGTTTATGTGTATCCACGATGACTAAAGTTGTGCGTTTCGTCATTAGATTCCAAGCATCTTCTGAACTAATAAAGATTTCGTTTAGCTCTGGCTTTTCAGCAATCTCTGTCATTACACGCGATAACGTATCATCGATATCATGATCATTGAGTATTATATTTGCCTTTAGATTATTCATCTTCGCAAATCGTGCCACACCGATTGCAGCACCAATAGCGTCCATATCAGGGCGTTTATGCCCCATAATCATCACATTATCTCCTTCAACAAGAATATCCTTCAATGCATGTGATACTACACGAGCTCTGACACGTGTACGTTTTTCCATAGGATCTGTCTTGCCGCCATAAAATCTCACATTCCCATTTATATGTTTAATCGCTACTTGATCTCCACCACGTCCAAGGGCTAAATCTAAACTTGATTGCGCAAGTGTACCTAATTCAATTAAGTTATCAGCACCTTCACCAATCCCTACACTCAAAGTGACATGTGTCTTAATTTCACGGCTTTTATCTCTAATATTATCAAGTAAATTAAATTTTGTTTCTTCGATTGAGTGCAATATTTTTTGATTAAAGAACATCATAAACTGATCCGATTGATATCTTTTGATATAAACATTATTAAGTTCTGCCCACTTATTGATTTCCATAGACATTAAGCTATTAATCTCGGTACGTTGGGCATCGGTCATGTTTTGAGTGACTTCGTCAAAATTATCTAAAAACATAATACCAATTACAGGCCTTGCATCTTCAAATAATTGATGTGTTTCAATCTTATCAGTAATATCGAAGAAATATAGTACATTATTCTCTTCAGAAAACATCACTTTAAATTTGTAGTCTTTGTATTGAGCATTCGCCTCATTAACCGCGCTTACCTTAAGTTGGTTCAGCAAGTTCGGAAAAATATCATGAATAGATTCTGAAATAATAGGCTCACTAATTTTTTCATTCATAAAATGGTTATACCATTCAATATGCTCATTTTCATCTAGCAGCAGAATTCCTATTGGTAACTCACTTATCGCATAGTTCTTTCCATTACCAATTACAGTGGACAAATTCTCAATATAACGCTCATTTTGTCTCAAACTATGTTTAAAGTAAGAGTAGGAAATGCAGATAATAATAAATAGAATCACACTGGTCACTCCAGCTAACATCGCATCTTCAGTATACAAAATCCCTGTCACGATGATAGCAGCAAGCGTCATCACAATAAAGGGTATGATCAATGTCTGCCTGTTATACTTTCTGTTCATGTTGACACCTCTTCGTTAAATTTATAATCTTACTTGCGCTTAATATTAGATTTTAAATTCAATATCATATCTATCATTCCAAAGATTTGTGTCACTGGTGAGAAAATAAATGCAAATATGTATATTAAAATGTTTAATACTGGATGTGTACGTTTTACTTTTATAAAGAAGCTAAACAGCGAGAGTCCCTGGATGAATATAACCCATTCTAACACATACTTAAAGTTTGTGACTATGCCTAACAGCACGACATCCGTATCTGTAATGAAGAGTGCAATAAAAAGCGTAAGAAAGTATAGATATAGCACTACTTTTGGAATACGCCACATATATAACGGTCGGAAATTTGGTGTCGATACTTTAAACTTTCTTACAAATGGAAAAGTAATGCTGATTTGAATAAGGGATAATATAAATAAAAATAAAATTAATAACCCTGGTATTTGTAACACTAATGCATCCATACTCGTTAAAAATAAATCAGCGTATGTTTTAGTAACTGTGCCTTTTTCAACCTCTGCCATTAATAAGTTATAGTAAGCATCTGTAGCAGGGGCAAAAATATCCGCCATTTTCGGTATAACACCAGCCATTTGCAATATAATTATAGCGATTAACGAAAAAACGGCATAAAACACAGTCAAAATGTATAGTATACGTTCCTTAGAAGCTTTCTCTTTTAATAATTGGCCTACAATATAACCTCCAAAAATAACGCTTAACATAATTTGCATTGTGAATATCGAAGCAAATATAACAGCGATAAGAATTACAAAACTCATCACATAGTAACTTTCTTTAGAGTGATAATACAAAGTCACTGCAGGAATAAGCAAAAAAGGTGCAATAATTAAGAATAGCCCTGGTACAAAATGAATGATTATTGTTGCTAATAGCATAATAATAGAAGTTACAATTGTTTTTCTTATATCAATATTCAAATTAAAATCTCACTTTCTTAAAACAAAAATTTCGATAACTACTCTATTTTACAACTTTCTTTCTCAAGTCTCAATTTTTCAGAACAAAATAAAAAACTGAGGCAATTTTGCCCCAGCTACAATTATATTTATTATTCTTCGATTGCAAATTCAGCGTTAACTTCGAATTTAGCTTCTTTACCAATCATAACGCCACCTGTTTCTAAGGCTTGATTAAAGTTGATGCCATATTTTTCACGGTTAACTGATCCATTTACGATAAATCCAGTTACACTGCTTCCATCCATTGGATTTTTATGAACACCGTTAAATTCTAAATCAAATGTTTCTTCATGCGTTTGATCTTTAATTGTTAAGTCGCCTGTTACTTTGTTTTGAGTAATAGACTTAGATACAAATTTAATCTCCGGATATTTTTCTACATCGAAGAAATCAGCAGATTTTAAATGCCCGTCACGGTCTGCATTGTTCGTGTTAATAGAATCTACTTTTACAGAAGCTGTTAATTGTAGAGATGTTAAATCGTTGATGTCTCCTGTAGCTTGTCCATCAAATTCAGTAAATTCACCTTTCACTTTTGATACCATTAAATGTTTGATAGAGAATTCTACGTTACTGTGTACTGGGTCTAGTTTAAAGTTTGTCATCATTAAGTTCCACCTTTTAAGTTTTTTATACCGATTCAGAAATGCCAGTTCATATCGTTAAATAATTATGACCTTCCTTTTCGTTATAATTAATATATCAAATATAAAAAATATATTCAACTATAAAAATTATATAACAAAAGTTTTTATATTCCGATAATTCTGTCTTATTATAACATCATATTAAAAGACGATTCAAATGATAACATTGAACCGCCTCTGCTTATTATTTAATTACAGTTTGTCCACCCATATATGGAACGAGTACTTCTGGAACTGTGATAGATCCATCTTCATTTTGATAATTTTCGACTACTGCAGCAAAAGTACGTCCTACAGCTAGTCCTGAACCATTCAATGTATTTACAAGTTCAGCTTTTGCATTTTTATCGCGCTTGAAGCGAATATTTGCACGTCGTGCCTGGAAGTCTGTCATATTTGAACATGAGCTAATTTCTTTATAGGCATCATAACTTGGCAGCCACACTTCAACATCATAAGTTTTTGCAGCACCAAATCCGATATCTCCAGAACATAAAGCAATCGTACGATAAGGAATATTTAATTTCTCCAGAATACTTTCAGCTGAACGTGTCATATCTTCTAACGCAGCGTAAGAATCTTCAGGGCGTTCAAAGCGCACCATTTCGACTTTGTTAAATTGGTGCATACGAATTAATCCACGTGTATCACGGCCTGCTGATCCTGCTTCGCTTCTGAAACATGCCGTCATCGCAGTAAATTTCGTAGGTAACATATCATTTGTTAAGATTTCGTCACGATAGAAGTTCGTTAGTGGTACCTCTGAAGTCGGAATTGTATATAAACCTTCTTTTTCAACTTTGAATAAGTCTTCTTCAAACTTAGGAAGTTGTCCTGTACCAAACATAGAAGCAGCATTTACGAGTTGTGGTGTCACCATTTCTTCGTATCCGTTTGCACGATGTGTATCTAACATAAAGTTCATTAATGCTCGTTCTAAACGCGCACCATCTTTCGTTAAAAATGCGAAACGTGCACCTGAAACTTTAGCAGCACGCTCAAAATCAGCCATTTTTAAATTTTCGACGATATCCCAATGCGCTTTTGCGTCGAAATCAAATGTACGTGGTGTTCCCCATTTCTTTACTTCAACGTTTTCATCCTCATCTTTGCCAAATGGTGTTTCATCGCTTACTAAGTTCGGCAAACGTACAAGTTTATCCTTCAACGTTTGAGATACTTCGTTCAACTCAGTATCAATACGCTTTATTTCTTCACCCACTTCACGCATTGCTTTAATTGCATCGTCTGCATTTTCCTTATTACGTTTTTTCTGTGCAATTTCTTCGCTGGTTTTATTACGTTTTGCTTTTAATTCTTCAGTTCTTGCTGTAAGTTCACGTGCTGCTGTATCAAGCGCTAAAATTTCATCAACGATGGAAGTATCAATTGCACGCATTTCTAATTTTTTCTTAACGAATTCTGGTTCTGTTCTAAATAATTTAATGTCTAACATTTGTATTGCCTCCTCATATTTTATATGTGGGTAACAAAAAATACCACATCCCTTGAAAGGGACGTGGTATTTACGCGTTGCCACCCTAATTAATAGTCAGTACGACTATTCTCTCAATTAAATAACGGTTAAGCCGATTTATCCTCAATGCAATGGGTAGAAATTCATCAATACATTTCGTAACTTCCACCAGCCGTTACGTCTCTTATAAAAATGTATTCACTACTTATCCCAAACAGACAAATAATATATTTAAATTTAATTTCATATTATCAAATTCATTTTAGAATTTCAACTATATCTGTTATAGTTATATGGACATTGAAACATAAAAGGAGAATGGTTATGCAGTTAATCAATGAAATACGTATACCTAGACGTAAACCTTATAGTCATAAAGGAGATTACGGACGTATATTACTCATCGGTGGTAATCAAAATATGGGCGGATCAATTATGATTGCTGCTCGTGCATGTGTATATAGCGGTGGTGGTTTAACAACAGTAGCTACCCATCATTCAAATCATACTGCTCTGCATTCCCGTTGCCCAGAAGCTATGGTTTCAGATATTAATGATATTAAACGTTTAACAAAACTTATCGAAAATGCTGATTGTATACTCATCGGACCAGGACTCGGTTTAGATTTCCAAGGAAATAATGTTCTAACGCTACTATTTCAACACATTAAAGAAGAACAGAGCTTGATTATTGATGGGGATGCAATAACGATCTTAAGCAAACTAAAACATCCATTTCCTAAATGTAATGTAATACTTACGCCACACCAGATGGAGTGGGAGCGTATCAGCGGCATCAGCATCGATGAACAGACACCAGAACTCAATCGAATAAAAGCTAATGAATTTGGAGCACATGTTATATTGAAACAACATGAAACAGAACTATACCTTAAAAGCGATGATTATAAGATTACAGTAGGAGATCCCGCCATGGCCTCAGGAGGTATGGGTGATGCCTTGGCAGGCATCATTGCAAGCTTTATTGGACAATTCGATACAGAGGAAGCGATAAAGCAGGCTGTTTATATCCATAGTCTTATAGGAGATAAACTTGCTCGTGATATGTATGTAGTACCACCATCTGCTATTATAGATCAGCTACCTTATATGATGAAAGAATTAGAAGAGGATGAGGCATAATGCCTCATCCTCTTCTAAAACGATTATTCACTTGCCTCTATATCTTTAAGCATGTCAGGGTTGTTCAAGTCATTCTGGCGATATGTCTCTGTTTCTGGCATCTTTAATATTAAATCTTCTGCTAATGCCATCTCTACAGATACATCTTCGATTTCATAATCAAATACATGGCCGCCTTCTTTACCATCATCACTCAGATAATGGACATGATAGCCACCAACACCAACGCCTTGAATGAAGTGTGGTGTGTAGAAACCAAACAATGTTCCGGTAGTGTCAGTATAGTCAAAGTATCCTTGTTCTTTTACTGCCTCCACTAATTTTGGATAAGGTTTCTTCTGCTTTTTCACGGCACGTGCTTTGATAAGCTTAAACTTACCCGTAATCTTAACCGCATGGAAATAGTTCATCCCCTCTATTTCTTCTAGGATAATCTCATCCATCTGTTCTTTATTTAATATCTCTTTGTAATTTAATGTGTGTGTAGGTTTAAATTCAATCATGCTCGCAAAAGGTGTGCGCTCTTCAGCATCCACCTCTCGTATATTTCCATTACTTTCGATGAGATAAGGCTTACCTTCTATAATAACCAATTCTCCATCTAGACCGTCCATCGTTCCAATACCATAGTTACCTGATTTCAGTACTTCTGACATCTTGAACGTGCCTTCAAATAAACCACCAACTAACGCACCCATAGTTGAATATTGATATAAATGATTCATAAGTTCCTCCTTAGTTTGTGCTATCAGGTAAAAGTTCTGCCATTAATTTAGAGTTATTGCTGTAATCTACAGGAATATCTACTACAACTGGTCCTTCTTCTTTCATTGCTTTTTCTAGAATTTCTTCTAATTCACTAGCATGAGTCACACGATATCCTTTAGCACCCATCGATTCAGCATATTTAACATAATCCACTGGGTGTAATCTCACGGCTGCACCTTTGCCATATTTACCTTCTTGCTGGAATTTAACCATATCATAGTAGCCATCGTTCCAGATTAATTGAACGATTGGTGCTTTCATTTCAACAGCTGTTATTAATTCTTGTCCTGAGAATAAAAATCCACCATCTCCTGCCATCGAAACTACTTTTTTACCAGGACGTGCAATAGACGCGGCAATCGCCCAAGGTAGAGCAACACCTAACGTCTGCATTCCATTTGAAAAGAGCAGATGTCTTGGTGCATAACTTCTAAAATAACGTGCCATATAGATATAGAGTGAACCTACATCTACAGTAACAGTTGTTTCATCATCTATTATGTCGCGTACTGCTTTAACAATGTGTCTAGGGTTAACTTTTTCACTGTCTTTATAGTTTTCAGGAAGCTCATATTTTTTTTCAATTAACTTTTGAATCTTTTCTAATATCTCTTTAGTTGTATCATCTAATTCCACATCATCTTTTTGAAGTTTTTCATTCAAACGTTGAATTGTTAAAGGTGTGTTACCGATCAATTCAGTAACTGGTGCATAGTTGTTATCGATATCACTCTGTACTTCATCAATGTGAATGATTGTTTTTTCATTTTCTGCATTCCATATAAATGGATCATATTCAATAGGATCATATCCAACAGTGATAACTAAATCAGCATGTTTTAATAACTCATCGCCAGGCTGATTACGAAATAAACCAATTCTGCCGTAGAAATTATGTTCTAATTCACGAGATAGAATACCAGAACCCTGGAATGTTTCTACAACTGGCATTGGTGTTTTTGAGAGTAATTCGCGAATAGATGCTGTACATGCTTCAGAAGAAGCTCTCATCCCTAAAAGAAGCACAGGTAATTTTGCTGATTTAATACGTTCAACTAATGCATCAATTTCGTGAACTGGTGCAGGTCCATGTATTGGAGCTTCTTTTACTTTAATAGCTTCTCCTTCTACATTATCAGCAGAAATAACATCTTGAGGAATACTTACAAACGCTACACCTTTACGACCTTCCACACTTTCACGAAATGCATTCGTCACTGCTTCAGAAATACTTTTCGCATCTTGCGCTTCTACAGAATATTTCGTAACGTGCTTCATTAATCCAGCATTATCAAGTGATTGATGTGTACGTTTTAAACTATCTTCTCGTCTTACATTACCGCCAATGGCTACAATCGGATCACTTTCTGAGTTTGCAGTAATCAGTCCAGTAGTTAAGTTCGTTACGCCTGGTCCACTTGTCACAAGCACAACACCAGGTTTACCAGTAATACGTCCTATACCTTGTGCAATCATAGCTGCATTTTGTTCGTGGCGTGTCACAATGACTTTCGGTCCTCTATCTTCAAGTACATCAAACGCTTTATCAATTTTAGCTCCTGGAATACCAAAAACATGAGTGACCCCATGATTAATTAGAGTATCAACAAATAAATCTCCACCAGATTTTTTCATTATCATCTCTCCTAAATATAATTTTACGTTTTTTTATTACATTTTTATAATAATACTAAACATTTTTAATGGCAAATAATTAAACTGAGATATTTATTTATAAAAAAACATTATTTTAAAGCTATTTATGGTAAGAAAATAACCATTAAAATTTTCTAAAATTTTAATGGTTAAGAAATTTTATTTCATAAATTTAATCTTTATTCTTCACTGTCATTATATGTTGATTGAAATTCAGAACGTTCTAACGAACCTTGCTCTGACACATCAACGGTTCCCATCACATGACCATCTTCAACCTCTATAGTTTCATCAACCGATTCTTTGGCTACTTCAGTTAAATCTGCACCTTGTTCTGCAATAACTTCTCCTGGTTCTTTATCCGCATCCATCACTTCTTCTTTTTCCACTTTAGCGACAGTAGCAACAAATTGTCCTTCATCAAGTCGAATCAAGCGTACTCCTTGTGCAGAACGACCGTTTTGTGAGAATTCTGTAACATCAAGTCGAATAATTACACCATGGTCTGTTACAATCATAATATCTTCGTTACCATTCACAGTAGTGACACAGACAAGATTTCCGTTCTTCTCAGTGATCGTGGCTGTTTTAATTCCTTTACCCCCACGATTTGAAATTCGATATTCACTTTCTTTCGTACGTTTTCCGTATCCATTCTCAGTAACCACCAGCACTTCATGTTCGCCATTAGATTCTATTACATCTAATCCGATAACTTCGTCACCTTCACGCAGACTGATACCTTTAACTCCTGCAGCTGTACGACCTAAAGGACGTAATTTATTCTCTTCGAAACGAATAAGTGAAGCGTGTTTTGTTCCTATAATCAGTTGCTTATTACCATCTGTTAGTCTAACAGCAATCAGTTCATCTTCTTCTCTAAAGTTAATAGCTATCTTACCGTTTTTGTTAATACGCGAGAAGTGAGATAAATTAGAACGTTTAATCACTCCATGTTTCGTCGCAAATATAATATAAGCATCTTCACGCTCAAGATTTTTCACTGCAATCATCGTACTGATGGATTCATCTTTGTCCAATTCAATTACGTTAACAACTGGAATACCTTTTGACTGTCTTGAAAGTTCAGGTATTTCGTATCCTTTTACTTTATACACACGCCCTTTGTTCGTAAAGAACAGGACATTATCATGTGTAGAAGTTGTTACCATTTGACTGACGAAGTCTTCATCCAAAGTATTCATACCTTGAATTCCTCTTCCACCACGATGCTGTGCACGATAAGTTGAAGCTGGAAGACGTTTAATATAGTTATTACTACTTAATGTAATCACGATATTTTCTTCATCAATTAAATCTTCATCTTCAAGATCTTCAAATCCTCCAGCAACTATTTCACTACGGCGTTCATCTCCATATTTATCACGAATTTCAATTAATTCATCGCGGATGATTTGCAGTAACTTCTCTTCATCTGCTAATATGGCGCGGAGTTCGTCGATATACTTCAACAGTTCTTGATACTCAGACTCAATTTTATCTCTTTCCAGACCTGTTAATCGACGTAAACGCATATCAAGGATTGCCTGTGCTTGACGCTCTGATAATTTAAATTGATCTTGTAATCCTTGTAATGCTTCAGCATCGTTACTAGAGGCTCTAATTAAAGCAATAATTTCATCGATATGATCTAGTGCAATTCTTAATCCTTCCAGAATATGTGCGCGATCTTCTGCTTTTTTTAAATTATAAGCAGTTCGTCGGCGAACAACAGTCTTTTGATGTTCGAGATAATGATAAATTGCCTGTTTAATATTTAATACTTGTGGCTTACCATTTACAAGGGCAAGCATATTCACACCAAATGATGTTTGAAGTGGTGTCTGCTTGTATAAATTGTTAAGGATTACACTTGCATTTGCATCACGACGTACATCGATAACAATACGTACCCCTTCTTTCAAACTTGTTTCGTCACGAAGATCTGTAATGCCGTCCACCTTTTTATCACGTGCTAATTCAGCAATTTTCTCGACTAATCTCGCTTTATTTACTTGGTAGGGAATTTCTGAAATGATAATTGTCTCTTTACCATTCGGACGCATCTCGATCAATGTCTTTGCGCGCATAATTACAGATCCACGTCCTGTTTCATATGCTCGACGTATACCGCTTCGTCCCAATATAAGACCAGCCGTAGGAAAATCTGGTCCTTGAATGAACTCCATTAATTCAGGAATAGAAATATCAGGATTTTTACTTAGTTCTAATACACCATTGATGACTTCTGTTAAGTTATGTGGAGGAATATTTGTTGCCATACCTACTGCAATACCAGAAGCTCCATTTACAAGTAAGTTAGGAAATCTCGATGGTAATACAACAGGTTCGCGTTCATTTCCGTCATAGTTATCTGTAAAGTCAATTGTGTCCTTATTAATATCACGCATAAGTTCCATTGCAATTTTTGACATACGCGCTTCCGTATATCGCATTGCAGCCGCTCCGTCGCCATCCATAGACCCGAAGTTACCTTGACCATCGACAAGCATGTAACGGTAGCTGAAATCTTGTGCCATACGCACCATTGCTTCGTATATAGATGAATCTCCATGCGGATGATATTTCCCCATTACATCTCCGACAATACGCGCAGATTTCTTGTATGGTTTGTCTGGTGTCATTCCTTGGTTGTTCATACCGTAAAGTATTCGACGATGAACAGGTTTCATGCCGTCACGTACATCCGGTAATGCACGAGAAACAATAACACTCATTGCATAATCTAGAAATGAATCTTTCATTTCTTTGACGATATTTTGCTCCTTCAATTTTGAATCATGGTCTAAAGTCATAGATGGCGCCTCCTTAAAATACTATCTTTATACATCAACGTTTGCGTATTCTGCATTCTCTTCAATGAACGTACGACGATGTTCTACAACATCTCCCATCAGCATCTCGAAAACTTCATCCGCTTCAATCGCATCGTTTAATGTCACTTGTAACATTGAACGGTGTTCTGGATTCATAGTCGTCTCCCATAACTGATCCGCATTCATTTCTCCTAAACCTTTATATCTGGCAAGTTGCCATTTCGGTGTCGTCGGCAATTCTTTTCTCAATTTATCAAGTTCACGTTCGTTATATACATAATATTTTTTCTTACCTTGTTCCACTTTAAATAATGGAGGTTGTGCGATATAAACATATCCTGCTTCCAGTAGAGGTCTCATAAATCGGTAGAAGAATGTAAGCAATAATGTTCTAATGTGTGCACCGTCCACATCAGCATCTGTCATAATAACAATCTTATGATATCTAGCTTTAGAAATATCAAATTCTCCACCAATACCTGTACCCATTGCTGTAATCATAGAACGGATTTCATTATTTCCAAGAATTCGATCAAGTCTTGCTTTTTCAACATTTAAAATTTTACCACGTAACGGTAAAATAGCCTGCGTCTTAGAGTCTCTTCCTGATTTCGCTGAACCACCCGCTGAATCTCCCTCTACGATATATAATTCACTAAGGGATGGATCTTTGCTTGAGCAATCCGCAAGTTTTCCTGGAAGACTGGAAATTTCAAGTCCTGACTTACGACGTGTCACTTCACGCGCTTTCTTCGCTGCAAGTCGGGCACGCGATGCCATAATCCCTTTTTCCACGATAATACGTGCAATTGGTGGATTTTCTAATAAGAAACATTCAAAGTTTTCTGCAAACAAGTTATCAGTAATTTGACGTACTTCTGTATTACCGAGTTTTGTTTTCGTTTGTCCTTCAAACTGCGGGTCTCCATGCTTAATGGAGACGATTGCAGTAATCCCTTCACGTACATCTTCTCCAGATAACTTCTCATCGGCTTCTTTAATCAATTTATTCTTTACACCATAACTATTAATTACACGAGTTAATGCACGCTTAAATCCATCTTCATGTGTACCACCTTCATAAGTATGAATATTATTTGCATAGCTCAGAAGATTTGTTGAATAGCCATTGTTATATTGAATTGAAATCTCTACTTCAATCTCATCACGATTATCATGAATATAAATCGGTTCTGGGAATAGGACTTCTTTAGATTTGTTCAGTAATTCAACGTACGATTTAATTCCACCCTCATAGTGGTATATATCATGACGAATTTCTTCTTTATCTCGTTCATCCTTAACTTCAATCTTGATGCCTTTATTTAAGAAGGCAAGCTCTCTAGTTCGTTTTTGAAGAATTTCGTATTCATATTCTGTTGTTTCAGAAAATATTTCTGAATCCGCTTTAAAACGAATGACAGTTCCAGTCTTATCGGTTTCTCCGATTACCTTTAAATCAAATGCTGGTACACCACGGTGATATGCTTGATGATGAATCTTGCCATCTTTATGAACATATACTTCCAATGTAGACGATAAGGCATTAACAACTGATGAACCAACGCCATGCAGTCCTCCTGAAACTTTATATCCGCCACCACCAAATTTACCACCAGCATGCAGTACAGTTAAAATGACTTCAACCGCAGGACGACCCATTTTTTTCTGAATATCTACCGGAATACCACGACCATTATCCGTAACTTTTATCCAGTTATCTTCTTCTATCGTCACTTCAATATGATCTGCATATCCAGCAAGGGCTTCGTCAATACTATTATCAACAATTTCCCAGACAAGATGGTGTAACCCCCTTGATGCCGTAGAACCAATATACATACCAGGACGTTTTCTTACCGCTTCTAATCCTTCTAGTACCTGTATCTGATCGGCACCATACTGATCTAAATTTTGTTGTTCCACTATGTTCACCTATCCTTTAGTTAGTCGAAATCTGTCCTTCTAATACATTGAATAATTTCGCTCTATTGATTGTTTCGTGTTCAATACCTTCTACTGACGTTGTCGTCACAAATGTTTGAACTTTATGTTGTATTGTCGTTAACAGGTGCGTCTGTCTATCATCATCCAACTCACTTAGTACATCATCCAGCAATAAAATTGGATACTCTCCAATTTCCTGGTTAATAAGTTCAATCTCTGCTAATTTGATAGATAATGCAGTTGTACGCTGCTGGCCCTGCGAACCATATGTCTGTACATCAATATTATTTATTTTAAAGCTTAAGTCATCACGATGCGGTCCATATAAGCTTTGAGTTCTTTCAATCTCCTTGTCCATATGCACATTTAATATACGAATCGTTTCCTCAAACATCTCCTGCTCAGCTAATTCATAGTTCAAGCTTGCATTGTATCGTAAAGAGAGGTGTTCTTTATCTTTTGTAATGCCTGTATGAATCGGTATTGCTAATGCTTCTAGCTGTTCGATAAACTTTTTTCGTCTCAATGTTAACTTCACTGCATATTGGGCAAACTGTTCATTGATAACTTCAAGCATTGTTTTATCATTACTACTCGATAATTTCATTTGCTTTAACAAATGATTTTTCTGCTTTAATAATCGCTGATAACTTGATAAGTCATTTAAGTAAACGGCAGATATCTGACCTATTTCCATATCGATAAATCTTCTTCTTATTTGTGGGTTCCCTTTGACTAAATTCAAATCTTCAGGAGCAAAGAGTACAACATTCATATGGCCAATATATTCCGTTAATCGTTTCTGTTCTAAATAGTTTACTTTAGCTTTTTTTCCTTTTTTAGAGATGGATAAAGATAATGGCATAGTGCCATGTTTGTAAGACAACATACCTTCGATATGACTAAATTCATGTCCCCATCCTATCAGCTCTTTATCATTAGAAGTGCGATGGCTTTTAGCCATTGCGAGACAGTAAATTGCTTCAAGTAAGTTTGTTTTTCCTTGTGCATTAATGCCTATGAAAATATTTACTTCATCACTAAAATTTAATTCCGCAGTTTCATAATTTCGATAATGAGTTAGCGTTAACGTCTTTAATTTCATTCTGTCGTCTTATACGTGATCTGATATGTTTCACCTTCAACTTCCAGTAAATCATCCTGAAGCAACTTCTTACCACGTCTATTTTCCGGTTCTCCGTTTAAAACTACAGGATGATCCTGCAAATACCATTTCGCTTGTCCACCTGTAGAAATAATGCCTTCTGATTTCAGAAATTGTCCTAGCGTAATTTCTTTATCAAGTTCGATAATATTTATCATTTCACGGCTCACTCCTATCATTCAGTCATTATATAATTATACCGTTAATTCACAAAAAATGCATGTGTTTTAAAAGAATAAAAAGCGTTGGAATAAGATATTCCAACGCTTTTACACATAAATCATAATTATTGAAGTTTAATTTGCATAATTTTCTTTTTTTACACACAACATAGTTATTGTAATTAGTAGAAATGCGATGCCCGCTAAAAAAGGAATCGTGACAAATCCAAAATAATTAATATACTGAGCACTACAAGGCACTCCTCCAACACAAGGTTTAACCTCTGCAAATCCTGGTATCTTCTGCTCCATATAATGATAACATGAGAAGCAGAAACCTATGATAGAGAAAGTCATTATTAAATATTTATAATGATAAGTGTGATTAAATACTGCAAACCCTGCAATAATCACTATAGGATACATAAGTATCCTCTGATACCAGCACATCTCACAAGGAATAAAATGACGTATTTGAGAAAAGTACAGACTTCCCAATGTGGCGACAAGTGCAATTACCCAGGAAATATAGAAGTATGTAGTATTTTTCATTGTTTAACTGCCTCATCGATTACTTTGTCCACTTCAGCAGGATCCATTGGATTTTTAACTTCTTTTCCGTTTACAACGATCGTCGGTGTCATTGTCACATTATGTTTTTCAACGAGATTGATATCCTTTTTAACTGCTGCTTTTTCTTTTAAAGCTTCAACATCTTTTACAAGTTGGTCTACATTACTGACAGCGGCAGTTTTTGCTGCTTTCTTAACAGCATCAATCGTCAACCATTCTTCTTCTGTATCAGGTTGCATTTCGAATAATGCCTGTTGAAATGCACTATACTTGTCAGGTTCTTGTTTAATCAATGTTTCAGCGGCCAGACTCCCAAGCATCGATCCTTCACCATGAAATGGTGTATTAATGAAATACAGCTTAGCTTTTCCGCTATCTATGTATTTCTTTTTCAAATCTGGTTTGATATCTAATTCAAACACCTTACATGCAGGACATTTAAAATCTCCAAATTCTATGATGGTCACCTTTGCATCATCTTTACCAATCATTGGTTGATCTTTAATATCGATTTGATCTAATAATTTTAATCCTTGCTGATTGTTTGTATCTGCAGTACCTAATGATTCCGTATCTACGGAACTTTCTTTCTTATTCTGGTTAAAAATGATCAATGCAGCAATGACGCCAATAACAAGCAGAGTCATTATCATCGTAAAAATCAGTGAGCCTTTATTTTTCATAACTATCTCCTATAAAATTAATTGATAGTATAAATTTTATATTAATTAACCAAATTTTGCACGTGAATAATCATTAAGATTTTGTGACATTATTTAGTTTTAAGTGCACGTTTGAAGTTTTTAAGCATACTTTTATCTGTACTGAACACACTTCCTTTATATATTTTAGCGGCGATAAAGAGTAGCAAAATGATTGTAACAATACAAACAATTATACCTATCATAATCTCGATATCACTCGTTTTAGTTGAAATCGTTCTGAGTAACATGATTTGAGGTGTGAAGAACGGAATATAACTTGCAATTTTTACAAGTAATGTATCTGGTTTAGATAAACTAAACATCGCAATATAAAAAGCAATCATATTTAGCATCGTTATGGGCATAATTGCCTGTCCTATATCTTCGATACGGTTTGTCAAAGATCCAACAATCGCACTAGAACTTATATAGATAAGTAATCCCAATATTAAAAAGATGATTGTATATATTAATATCCTTATATTTTCTGGACCAAAGGTAAACCCTAATTCACTGACGGTTTCTTCCAGGCTAAATGCATATATACAAATGATAATAGCAATGGCGTATATCATCATCTGCGTCACTGCCACAGCGATTACACCTAATATTTTAGCCATTAAGTGGGTAATCGGAGAGATGCTCGTAATAATCATTTCGATCACACGCGAAGATTTTTCTTGAGCAATTTCTGTAGCAATTTGACTTCCGTAATTAATCGTAATAATAAAAATTAAAAATAAGCCTGCATAAACTAGTGCCGTATTTAGCGCTTTACTTTGTTCTGATACGTTATTGTTCGCATCTTTAGGCTTAATAACTTTATCTGTAACTTTTGCTTCACTCATCACACGGCTTAAATCATCTTGTGATAAATTTAATGATTGTGCAATATTGTTACTTTGAAATGCTGTTAAAGTTGAACGCACTGCACCCATCACACTGTCACTTGCGTATTCGGTTGAATATACTTTTGCTTCAATTGTTTTATCTTCGTTTTCCTTTATGTCAATTAAATATTTATAAGTTTCATCTTTAATCCCTTCTTCACCTTTTTTAAAATCCACAATTTTTAGTTTCTTTTTCTTGTCAAGATTATGATAACTTTCTTTAAAAGCTGTTGCCAAAGCTTTATCCGAGCTTGAAATTACAGTAATTTCATCTTCACTCCTATCAAAGAAGTCATAAATTTTATCAGCATTACTTAATCCAACGAATATAATAATCATGAATAGCGTCGAGAAGATAAAGGATTTACTTGATATTTTCTTCCAATATGTCAGCCAGAATGTCGGTATAAATTTATCCAATCGCACCACCCACTTTCTCAATAAAGATGTCGTTCAGAGAAGGTTCATCAACTTGAAATCTTGTTACAAAACCTATGTTTTTTACCGCTTCAAAAACAATGGGTGCAATCGATTGATCTTTAATCGTTAATCTTACATCATTTTTATTTTGTTTGAACTTTATAACACCCTCAATTTCAGCGAGATGACTAAAATCATGGTCCCCTTCGATAATAATTTCTTTCTTTCCAAAATCGTGTTTCACTTGCTTAATATTACCCGAAACAACCGTCTTGCCTTTATTTAATATGCACACATAATCACACATTTCTTCTACGTGTTCCATACGATGTGAACTAAACACAATCGTTGCTCCATTGTCGTTCATCTCTTTTACTGCTGATTTAAGAATTTCAACGTTTACTGGATCTAATCCACTGAATGGCTCATCTAGTATTAATAATTTAGGATTATGTATAATTGCTCCGATTAATTGAATTTTTTGCTGATTACCTTTTGATAATTCTTCAATTTTTTTATGTTTATTCTCCGGTACTTCGAAACGCTCTAACCAGTAATCTAACGCTTGATCAATTTCTGACTTTTTCATACCTTTTAAACGTGCCAAATATTGAATTTGTTCCGAAACTTTCAATTTCGGATTTAAACCACGCTCCTCAGGTAAATATCCGATATTATCTGTCATTGAATAATTAATCGGTTTTCCATCAAACGTAATTGTCCCTGATGACTTTTCTAACAAACCAAGAATCATCCTGAAAGTTGTTGTCTTACCTGCACCATTCCCACCAAGAAATCCGAGCATTTCTCCTTGAGGAACTTCAATATTGACATTATCCACAGCTTTAAACTCTTCAAACTGCTTTGATACATTTTCAAGTTTTAACATAGACATCTCCTTTATTGTATTTACTAACAATATTATACAATTTTTAGTATAAAAATTTCAAAATATAATAAAAAAAACTGAGCAATCGCTCAGTTTTAATATGTTCTAATCGGTAAAATCAATTGGATTAAATTATCGTCTTCGTCAGGTTTTAGAATGAAAGGTCTCATCGTTCCAAAGAATTCAACACGTACATCATCAACATCGATTGCACGCAACGCATCCATCATGTACTTAGAGTTAAAAGAGATTTTAATTCCAGTTCCATCGAATTTAGATGTCTTTACATCTTCCTTTACAGTACCTATTTCAGGAGACGTAGATGATAATTCTACCGCATTGTCAGTTGCAGATAGCTTAATGACATTATTTCCGCCTTCACGCGCTAATAACGATGCACGATCTATAGCATGGAAAAAGTCACCATTATTAATTGAAAGTGCTGTTTCTGAGATTTCAGGGAATAATCTCGATGTATCTGGATAATTTCCTTCAAGTAAACGAGAAATAAAGTTAATATGTCCAAATTTGAATAAAACTTGGTTCGCTGCAAAGAAAATATCAATCGTATCTTCATTATCTCCAATAATTTTATTGAGTTCGCTTAAAGCTTTACCAGGAATAATGACATTAATTTCGTCGATATTCGTATCTTCTAGTTTTAGTTTACGTAAAGCTAAGCGATGTGAATCTGTTGCAGTACAGTTTAATATATTATCTCTTATCAGCCAGTTAACACCTGTTAATACTGGACGTGTTTCTGACGTGGACACTGCAAAATTTGTTTGCTTTATAATGTTTTTAAGAACTTTTACAGGTAATGTGATTGCTTCTTCTTCACTTACTTGTGGTAGAAGTGGATATTGATCAGAATCAATTCCTGAAACATTGAACTCTGATTGCCCTGATGTGATTTTTGCCTGGAATTGATCATTCGTTTCAATGGTTACTGTGTCAGCAGGAAGTTTTTTTATGATATCAACAAAGAATCTACCTGGTAGTACGATTGATCCTTTATCTTCTACTGTAAGAATTTCTTCATGATTGAGTTCTGAATGAATTGTAATTTCGATAGATACTTCAGAATCTGAACCGGTTAAGACAAGTCGGTTATCAAACACATCTAATTTAATACCGGTTAAGACAGGTAAAGTTGTTCTTGGTGAGATTGCTTTTAATGTGTCATTTAATTGTGCTATAAAGTAGTCTCTTTGAATTGTAAATTTCATAGATAAATCTCCTTAATTGATATTTATAAGTATATAATATCTTTTTTAAAATAGTAATAATAGTAATAGGGGCTGTGAATAGGTGGATAAGTGGATAAATGATTAGAGTCTGTAAGTATCCACATGTGCATAACTTGTGTGTAAGCTCAGCACTATTATCCACAATATCCACAATTAGCTGGTGATATCTTTTTCGATATTTTTCAGTTCGTTCTTTAAGCTCTCGTCTGTTTCCAGTTGATTTTTTATCTTTTCATGTGCGTGTATCACTGTAGTATGATCTCGTCCACCAAATTCTTCACCAATCTTTGGTAAAGAGAAGTCTGTTAGTTCACGTGCAAGATACATTGCTATTTGTCTAGGAAAAGCAATCGATTTCGTACGTTTCTTAGCACTAAAATCTTCGAGACGCACATTATAATATTCTCCGACTGCAAGTTGAATATCCTTAATCGTTACTTTTTTAGGCTTACTAGTAGCAATAATATCTTTTAATGCTTCAGCGACAAGATCGGAATTAAGTTCACGATTTACAAGTTTTGAATATGCAGAGACACGTGTTAAAGCACCTTCTAATTCACGAATATTGGACTGAATTTGCGTAGCGATATAAAGCATTGCTTCGTTCGGGATATCAATATTTTCTTCTTCTGATTTCTTTCTTAAGATAGCAATTCTAGTTTCCAGATCAGGTGGCGTTACATCGGTAATTAATCCCCACTCGAAGCGGGTACGAAGGCGCTCTTCTAATGTTGGGATTTCTTTCGGTGCACGGTCACTAGAAATAACAATTTGTTTATGGTTCTGATGTAACTCATTGAAAGTATGGAAGAATTCTTCTTGGGTAGATTCTTTACCAGCAAGAAACTGAATATCATCAATTAAAAGAACATCCACATTTCGATATTTTGATCGGAATTCTTCAGTCTTGTTATCTTTAATCGAATTAATAAATTCATTCATAAACTTTTCACTAGAAATATAAACAACTTTCGCATTTTCTTTATGCTCCATCACGTAATGTCCAATTGCATGCATGAGGTGCGTTTTACCAAGTCCTACACCACCATAGATAAATAGGGGGTTATAAGCTTTTGCGGGCGCTTCTGCGACAGCTAAACTTGCTGCATGGCTGAATCGATTTCCACTGCCGATTACGAACGTATCAAATGTATTATCTGTATTTAACTGATTTGGTAATAGTTCCTGATTTGTTTGCTGCATCTTTCTTACAGGGACTTCTTTTTCATTATTCGTAAGTTCATCTTCAGAAGAAATCACTTTTATATTGAGTTTTTCTCCGATCTCTTCGATAAATGCTTCTTGAATAAAATCAATATAATTTGTTTGCAGCCATTCTGAAATAAAAGAAGTAGGTGCCTGAATCACTACTTGATGGTTATTTAACACTTTAATTTTTGTATCTTTAAACCATGTATCATAACTTGCAGGTGCAAGCCTATGCTTTATATTTGCGAGTACTTTTTCCCAAATGGTATCTATTCCGCTCATAATATATCCTCTT